>NZ_PKLA01000001.1:0-165509 GCF_002858875.1 Bacillus sp. UMB0728
GTGCCCAAAAATAAAACCAAAACGATGGTGGAGTGGGAATCTTGACAGTTTCGTTCATATCAGGAGGCTCAGCGCCGCCCCGCGGAAAGCGAAGTGCCTGGAACGGAAATCAACATCCCCCTTGTTAAAAAGGTAAATACTGAGCTAGTGAAAGGATATTGAAAGCCCCCCTTCCTTATCTGCAAACTATCCTAGTTTTAATGATTTGGCAGTCTGCAAAACGCAGGCTGTTTTTTTTGCGCTTTAATTGGATTTTTTTCTCAATCCCTGTAGGGGAATCCTGATTTATTTCGTCTATTATACATGAGCCGGAAAGGCAAGCCCTGCAATAGATTTATATTTTCTAAGAATTGCAAACTTTTGCCGGCTCCTGTTCGTCTATTGTAGTGGAATAATAATCTGGGGGGAGTTTTTTTGCGTAAACATACAAAAGCAATCATTGCTGTGATTGCTGCATTGCTGCTGTTTCTTATCTTAAACCAGCCTGCTTATGCAGCACCGGCAGACATCAGCATTTCAGTAGAAGCAGGCCTGGACGGAAAAGTTAAAAGGGGAAAAGGCTTTCCCTTGACTATCAAAGCTGAAAATACAGGAGAGGCGTTCAGCGGGGATCTGCTGATTGATTTTCACCCTTCCTATAATTCCGGCGGAGCCATGAGCATCAAGGCAAATCTGCCGGAAAATTCTTCGAAATCCTTTCACATAACAATACCGGGCAATTCGGAGGACCACCCATCATCATATCAGAACCTCCCTGCCATCCACCTTTATAAAGGGAGCTGGAAGGACGGGAATAAAGTCAAGTTCTCCGGCGACACGAAGCTGAAGGCGAAATACATAGAAGGCGGAGAAATGACAATGGGCATCCTGAGCGAGGACTATGACCGGCTCAAGGAGCTGAGGATCCTTCCCTCTGCAGCAGTGGAGACACTTGAGCTGAAAAAAGAACAGCTGCCTGAAGAAGGGCTCGGGCTTGAAATGCTCGACTATCTCCTGCTCGACGAATTTGCTGTTTCCGACCTGACAGAGGCCCAGCAAAATGCCATTAAGGATTGGGTTGGGAATGGTGGAATACTGATTGCCGGTGCAGCTCCTGATGCAGGCCAATCCCTGGGTGTCCTCTATACACTTCTGCCGATGAAGCCGGATAAAGAAGGGAAGTCTTCTGCCTCCTTTCTTGCGGATAAAGGAGAGAATGAGCCTCCTTTCAAGGAGCTGCCTATGTTTTACGGCCCTGTCGAAAATCAGGCGGAAATCCTCTCGCTTAGCGGGAATGTCCCTGCAGCAGTGAAAGCTGACTATGGAAGCGGCACAATCCTGCAGACTGCCTTTTCACTCGGCGATGAGCCGCTGTCTTCCTGGACTGGCTACAGCAGGTGGTTTGGCGGGATTCTGCAGTCAGTCCCTGCACCATCTGCCGCAGGAAGCCAGTATGGACCGGATATTTATGATCCGCTGACCTATGAATTTGCTGAAGCGAATGAATATTTCCCTGCTTCCAGCTTTTCAATCGGTCAGCTCTTGCTGCTGCTCATCGGCTATATAATCGTCATTGTCCCGATCCTTTATTTTATTTTGAAGAAGCGGGACAAACGCGAACATGCCTGGTGGATCATCCCTTCTTTGGCTGTGCTGATGTCAGTGGCCATTTTTGGCATCGGGGCAAAAGACAGGCTTGGACAGCCTCAGGTCAATCAACTGGGCGTCTATAAAGCAGTGAACAGCCAGCTTATCGGTATTCAGGCGGCAACCCTGCTTTCAAACACAAGCGGTGAATATGCATTTTCTGTTCCCCGCGGGGAATTCAATGCGATTCCCAGCACTTTGAACAGAGCGGGGACAGATCATTCCGGCGGCGGTGTCATTGAACAGAGCCGCAAGGAAACGAGGATTGTTTTTAATGCAGTAGAGTATTGGTCATCCAGGACCATATTCGGCAAATCGCAAAAAGAAAAGGAAGGCGGCCTGGAGGCTGATCTGACGCTTAAGGACAAACGGCTGTCAGGCACTGTGACAAATAGCTTTCCATATGATTTTGAGGAGCTGTATATATGGACCGGCTCGAATAAGATCAATGTCGGCAGCCTGAAAAAAGGTGAAACACTGAAAGTCGACGAAAAAGTGAAGAATGACTTTCTCACCGCCCCGTATATGTCGGGCGCCGGCTATGGCTATCCGGGGCCGAACCAGGATCTGGATCTCATGAAGAAAGAAAGGCTTGAATATGCTGCATCTGCCTTCCTTTTCTCAGGGAGCGGGACTGCTGAAGGCCCGATGCTGGCCGGACTTACGAAGGACAGTGTCATTGAGGCGGATCTTCTGTCCAAAAAAGAAAAAGTTTCGGGCCTGAATCTCATCTTTGAACCATTTGAAGCGAAGGTTGATTTTACAGGCGAGTTTTCCCTGTCCAATGAGGTGCTTGATACCGAGCTTGAGGCGGTGCAGGGCATGGTTTACGAAAAGAACGTCAATGGCAGCAAAGATCAAATGATGGCTGATGATGGGGAATATCAGTTCATTGCATCTCTGCCTGCACAAGTGAAAGGAAAATCCCTGGCATTCAGTGAGCTGTCCGTATCGACGAAGGCCAAATTTGCTGAATATGCAGTCCTGAACCATGAATCTGGCGAAATGGAGCCGTTCGAATCAAAGCTCACTATCCAGGAAGATATCGGACGCTATATTGGCAAAGATGGAAAAGTGGTTGTCCGCATTATCAAGACATCGAAGGACCCTCAAATCACGATGCCGAAAATAACGATTAAAGGGGAGGCATCCTAATGATAGAGATTATTGATTTAACAAAGAGATATGGTAAATTTACAGCCCTGAACAGCTTGAACCTCCAAATAGAAAAAGGTTCGGTCTTCGGGTTTGTCGGCCAGAACGGCGCAGGCAAATCGACCACCTTCTCTATTCTGGCGACACTGTTGGCGCCTACATCTGGAACCGCCTATGTAAATGGCTATAATGTCGCTGACGAGCCGAAGATGGTTCGCCGGCAAATCGGCTATATGCCAGATTTTTTTGGTGTTTATGATCAGCTGAAGGCAGAAGAGTATCTCCATTTTTACGGTGCCAGCTATGGGATCGATTTTAAGGAAAGGGAAAAGCTTATTCCCCAGCTCCTGGACCTGGTCAACCTTGAGCACAAACGCGATTCTTACGTTGACCTGCTCTCAAGGGGAATGAAACAGAGGCTCTGTCTGGCAAGGAGCCTCATCCATGACCCGGAAGTCCTTATCCTCGATGAACCTGCATCAGGGCTCGACCCGCGGGCGCGCGTGGAAATGAGGGAGATATTGAAGGAGCTGAAGGACATGGGCAAGACCATTCTTATTTCTTCACATATCCTCCCGGAGCTTGCAGAAATGTGCGACACGATCGGGATCATCGATCAAGGGATGCTGGTAGCAGAAGGGTCAGTCACAGAAATACAGGCAAAACTGCGCGGAGAGAAACTGATCATGGTCAAAGTCCTTAAGGATGTGCACAAAGCCTTTACATTCTTTGAGGACACTCCCGGTGTGAGCGGGCTAAGACCCGGGGAAGGTGAAAATTTACTCCAGTTTGTCTACAAAGGGGATGATGCCGGCCAGATTGCTCTGCTGAAAAACGCGATAGAAGCCGGTCTTTCAATTGCAAGCTTTGCAGAAGCGGAAACCGACCTTGAAGATGTATTCATGGAAATTACGAAAGGAGTGGAACTTTCATGAAAAATTTTGCCGTAAATCCCGTCCTGAATAAAGAAATAAAACTGCGGTTCCGCTCGTTCAAGAGCTTTCTCGGCGTATTATTTTATCTCCTGGCATTAGGAGTTATTATATTGGGTTTCATTTTTATTAATATGATGTCGAACAGCCAGGGGTATTTCAAGCCTGACCAGAGCAGGGAGATGTTCATTGTCCTGTCCTTTTTGCAGCTTGCCCTGATATTGTTCATTACACCCGGGCTGACAGCAGGGGTCATCAGCAGTGAAAGAGAGAGGCAGACCCTTAATATCATGCTGACGACGACACAGAGCTCCGCGAGCATCATCATCAGCAAGCTCGTATCTGCTATTTCCTTCCTGCTCCTGCTTATCATAGCCAGCCTTCCGCTTTACAGCATCGTATTCCTGTTTGGAGGGGTATCTCCTGGACAGGTGGCCCTGACACTCGGATTCTACATCTTTACGATCATGGTTTACGGCAGCCTTGGGGTATTGTTTTCAACGCTGATCCGGAAAACAGTCGTTTCTATGGTTACAACCTATGGGGCCACACTTTTTCTGGTCGGTGGAACGGCATTTCTGACGATGATTCTGATGCAGTTAGGGAATATGAATCCAAATGTGCAGACAGACAGCCCGTTTGCTTATTTTACCGCCATGCTGAATCCTGCCATGGTCCTTCTCGGCATTTTTACACCTGACTTTCTGAGGGAGCTTGCTAATGAGACAGGAATCGAATTTCCGCTCTGGATCGCCCACCTGATCGCAAGCTCGGTGATTTTTGTGCTGGCGCTGCTGATCAGCATAAGAAAGCTCAGGCCAAATATGAAAAAGGGATAGGAGTTGTCAGCGTATGGCCAAACAAAACAGGGAGCAGTTCTTAAATCTGCTGAAGCCTGTCCGGCGCCAGCTTCTCTTTGCAGCTGCAATGAAGGAGCTTCAGCTTCTCCTTTTTTACGGAGGTGCCTCCATACTTATCGTCCTGCTTTTGGCCCGGACGGTGGTCATCACGGATCTGCCGGTATATCTTTTTGCAGCTGCTCTTGCGTCTCTATCTTTTTCTTTCTGGAGGTTCTGGATCCGGAAGCCGGGCTTTCGGGAGGCAGCTGCCGTTTACAACCGCTTTGTACCTGATGACAGGGTGCTTACGGCATACTCACTATTGAACAGCGAAGGGCTAATGGAGCTGCTGCAGCTTGAAGAGGCCTTAGCTTATATGAAGAGGGACCAGGCATCTGTCCTGAAACGCAAAAAGCAGTTCTTCTACCCTAAATGGTTCCTCGGAGCGCTGGCTGTTCTTCTCGCAGTTTCAGCCGCCGCTTTTCTTCCCAGCACGAAAATGGAAAGAGCAAGCCAGCTTGACGAAGAAAAAGAAATTGTAGAATCCGCTGAAAAACAGCTCAATGAAAAAGCAGAGAAAGAGAAGAATCCGGAAACAAGGAAGCTGATAGAGGAAACGGCAGAAGAAATCAGCAAGCTTGACTCTGCCGCAGAGGCTTTGAAAGAGCTTGAAAAAAAGAATAAGTCGCTGGAGCTGCAGAAAATGAAGGAGCAGGAAAGGCAAAGGAAGCTAGAAAGAACTAAAAGCCGGCTTGATAATGCCGGCTTAAGCTCCCTTGCGGCTGCACTGGATAACAAAGACCTGAACAAAGCGATGGATGAGCTGAAGGAACTGCAGAAAAATCTGGAGGAACTTTCAGATAAGCAAAAAGAAGCTCTCCAGGAGCTGGCTCAAAAGGACGGGCCTTTGACAGATGAAGAGCTCGATAAGCTGGCACAGCAGCTGGAGCAAGCCTTAAACTCCTCCGATGCATTGTCCAGGCTCGCTGCCGCACAGCAGGCTGTCGGCCAGGCAGGGACAAAACTCCACAGCCAAATGTCTGCTAATGGAATGAATCCGGGACAGCTGGCTCTCTCAGGATCCACCGGACAGCCCGCCCCCGGGCAGAGTCCTGGCCAGAGCACAGGCACGGGCGCCCAGCAGCCTGGCAAAGGAAACGCCGGGAATGGATCCGGAAGCGGCTCAGGCACCGGCTCAGGCACCGGCTCAGGTTCAGGTTCAGGTTCAGGTTCAGGTTCAGGTTCAGGTTCAGGCTCAAGCGGATCGGGTTCATCCTCAGGCTCAAGCGGATCGGGTTCATCCTCAGGCGGAATGGGATCAGGTGCCGGACTTGGCCAAGGCTCGAGGGAGCTCCTGACTGTGCCGGAAAGGATTACGGGCCAGGTGAATACGGAAACTGATTCAGGCCAATTAGGCGATGGAGGGCCGGCCGGACAAAGCGAGGGAGCCGGGCCCATCCTGCGGGGGAGCGCCAGGCCGTACAGCGAAGTCTATGAATCTTATGAAAGATCTTACCGGGAAAGCTCTGAGCGCTACAAGCTGCCTGATGAACTGGCAGAAATCGTAAAGAACTATTTTACAAATATAGATCCTGATGGAGAGTGAGAAATATGGCGTCAATTGAAGAGAAAGCAAACCAATTTAAAGAAGCAGCCGCTATCCTGGATAAAGTGAAGGAAGAAATCAGGTCATTTATCGTCGGGCAGGAGGACGTGATCGATCAGGTGCTGTGGAGCATCATCGCCGGCGGCCATGTACTGCTTGAAGGCCTCCCCGGCATGGGGAAGACCATGCTGGTCAAGACAATATCGGAAAGCATGGATCTGAAGTTTTCGCGGATCCAGTTCACTCCTGACCTCATGCCATCCGATATAACAGGAACCATGCTTCTGCAGCCTGACGGGAGCGGGAAGCAAGCTTTTGTTTTTCATGAAGGGCCTTTATTTGGAAACATCATTCTCGCAGATGAAATCAACCGTGCGACGCCGAAAACACAAAGTTCGCTGCTGGAAGCGATGGGGGAAAAAACAGTCACAATCATGGGTGAGACAAAAATGATGGACCGCCCATTCTTTGTTCTGGCTACCCAGAACCCGATTGATATGGAAGGGACCTATCCGCTTCCTGAAGCACAGCTGGACAGGTTCATATGCAAAATTCAGGTCTCATACCCGACGAAGGAAGAATTGAAAGAGATCGTATTAAGGACGACAGGGACCCGGACTGCCTCCGTTCAAAAAGCAGCTGCAAAAAAAGATGTATTGGAGATCCAGGCTTTGGCGAAGGAGATTCTGGTCAGTGAAGAAATGATTGATGCAGCTGTATCGATCATTTCAGCCACACATCCAGAGTCGCCGGATGCAACGGGGATGGTCAGGCAGTACATCCAGTTCGGGAGCGGCCCAAGGGGACTGCAGAGCCTGATCATGATGGCGAAAGCAAGGGCAATGTCACAGGGGAGATACCATGTTTCCATGGGAGATTTAAGGAAGGCAGCGCTCCCGGTGCTCCGCCACCGCCTCATCGTAAACTTTGAAGCTGACAGCAGCGGCATTTCGGCAGATGAAATCATCCGGGATCTGGTCGAATCCAGAAATCCTGCCAGGGATGGCCGTCAGCATGCATAAAGGAGGCGGACTTCTTTCAAGGCTGCAGAAAAAGCGCCTGCAGGTCAAAACGAAGAAGCGCGGCGCCCATAAAGGGACAAGGCAGTCCAGCGGCTTTGGTTCTTCTCTTGAATTTTCCGATTTCAGGCTCTATCAGCCGGGAGACGATGTCAGGCAAATCGACTGGAATGTTTTCGGTCGCACCCAAAAGCATTATATAAAGCGGTTCCTCGATGAACAGGAGATTTCAGCTGCTGTTTATCTGGACACATCCTCTTCCATGCAAAGCATTGACCAAAAATGGAAGCTGGCTAAAGAATTGGCCGCCTCACTCTGCTATATCGCCCTTTCAGGTGGAGACAGGCTCTATTTCGCCTCTTTGCCCTCTGGAAGTAAAGCCTCTCTCAGAAGAAAAGGAGCCAATTACAGCAAGCAGGTATATGCAGAAATCCTCCAGCTGGAAGGTGCCGGAATCAATGAGGGTTATTCAGACCATTTAAGCCGTGCCCTGCAAAAAAACCAGCAGCTGTCCATCCTCATTACCGACACTATGGAGCCGCTCAGCGTTCTTGATTCTGCAATGAAAAGGATAGGGGCCATGAAGCAGGATTTCTGGCTGCTGCAGATTCTGGCTAAGGAGGAAGCCGAGCCGAATTACAGTGGAGATATCAGGCTGATTGACAGCGAATGCAGTACTTCTGTTAATGTCAGTATGAATCCCGTGATTGTTGATGGATATAAGAAGAGGCTGGAAGAGCATGGCAGGCAGCTTGAGGCGGCCTGCAGGAAATATGGGGGGCAGTTTGTACCGATTACAGCTGACACAGACATCCAGACCATTTTATTGCGCATCCTGCCTGGTAAAGGCATGTTGAATTGAGGTGAAACACGATGCTCTTTTTTGGCCCGATCTATTTTTTATTAGGCTTTTTTATCATCGCCTTTATATTATTCTACTTTTTCCGGAAGCAGTTTGATGAGAAAATCATTCCTTCCAATATGCTTTGGGTGGAGGCAGTGAATGAGTGGCAGGCATCGCCCTGGCTGAAGAAGCTTCAGCAGAATCTATTATTCTGGCTGCAGCTTCTCGCCCTGCTGCTGCTGCTGTTCGCGCTGGTCCGGCCTTACTGGTTAGGAGAAGAATTAAAGGGGAGCCGCTTGATATTTGTTGTCGATCCCTCTGCATCCATGCTTGCTGAAAGAGATGGTGAACCGGTCTTTGAGAAGGCAAGGGAGAAGATGCTTTCGCTTGCCGGCAGCATGGCCGGCCAGGAGGTTACTCTGATAAGAGCCGGGGAGAATCCGGAGATCCTCCTGTCGGGGGAAAAGGAGAAAGCTGCTGTTAAAAAGTCAATCAATGCTCTTGAAATTACTTATGAGCATGAAAACATGACTAAAGCGCTGCAGCTGGCCAATTCTTTGGCAGATGCAGAGAATTCAGCTATATACATATTTTCTGATGGATTTGAAAAAGAAGCAGCCGCGGCCCTGGATGAAGGAAATTATACAGAAGTCCATAATTTCGGAAAAGAAGGGCAGAATCTTGCGCTTTTATCTTTTGGTGTTGTCCGGGAAGGCGAGGGGATTGCCGGAGGGGCTTCCGTTGAGAACCAGTCAGCGGAGGAGGCCGCTTTTTCCTTCCGGATACTATATGAGGGCCAGGTGCTCTTTGAACAGGAAGTGGAGATTGAAGGAAACGGGCAAACTGTAGTCCAGATTCCCGGACTCCCCGAGCATCCGTATTATAAGGCAGAAATAAAGGCGGATGATGCTTATCAAGCCGACAATGAGCTGACAGCGATCTATAATGAGCCGAGCCAAAAGGTGATTGCCGTTGGCAGCATCAGTCCATTTGTGCTGAAAGGCTTTGAAACATGGGGTGCTGAACTGGTTCAGGCCGATCCTTCAACAGCTGCAGCCGGGGAAGAAGGCATATACCTTGCAGATGCCGGCAGCCTTGAAGCCGCAGAGGGAAGGCCTGTAATCATCTTCAATGCGGAAACGGGAAGGGAAAAGCTGGAAGAACTGCCGGAGGCCGCGGATGATCCGATTCTTGAACATGTGGGGGCCGAGAGTATTTTCATTGATTCCTCGTACGAGCCGCTTAAAGGTGATTGGGAAACCCTCCTGCAGTCAGGCGGGCGCCCTCTGATCCAGAAGGGAACACAGAATGGGACTCCGGCTTTGCTGATCAATTTCGCTTTGGAAGATTCTGATTGGCCATTGCAGCCCGGTTTTCCGGTCTTCTTGTATAATGCCTATCAATGGCTGGCTGCCCAGTCAGATTTTCTTGGCTATTTTTCACCAGGGGAAGAGAAGTGGCTCAATGCAGGGGCTGGCTCTGGTTCACTGGATATTTACAATGATGTAAACGAAAATCTATATTCACTGGATCTGGCAAAGGAAAACTTTGCTGCTCCCTATAAGCCGGGAGTCTACCAGGCTGCCGCAGGGGAAGAACATTATTTTTTCTCTGTCCTGCTTGATGACAGGGAAAAAGCTGCCAGGCATGCCTCTTCCTTTACAATGAATGATAAAAGTGCTTCAAATGGCTATGAGGAAAAAGAGCAGGACGGACTTTGGTTTTGGCTCGCATTATTCGCTTTCATCCTGATAGCAGCAGAATGGGAGGTGTTCAGACGTGGGAATAGAATTTAAACATCCTTTTATGCTTTTGCTCATCATTCCTTCCCTGCTCCTGGTATTCTTGTACATCAAGACAGCAAAGGGCAGGGGAAATAGGAAGGGAGCAGCTGTGATGAGGGCCATCGTGTTCATTCTGCTTGCCTTTGCGCTGGCTGTCCCTTCAATCAGACTGCCTGCTCCGGGAAAAACGGTGGTTTTCATCGCCGACCGCTCTGCCAGTGTGCAGGGCAGGGAAGGAGAGCTGCTGGATTTCATCGATGCCGGAATTCAGTCCAAAGGAAAGGAAGATTCATATGCCGTGATCTCGGCTGGAGAAACAGCTGCTGCTGAAAGCTCTCTGGCCAGTATGAAGGGGGAGTTCCGGGAGTTCAGTACTGACACCGGGAAGGGTGAAACGAATCTCGAGGCAGGCATTCAGCTGGCTTCGACTCTCATGCCGGAGGAAAACCCTGGGCGGATTGTCCTTTTATCAGACGGAAGGGAAACGGCCGGAAGCAGCCGTGAAGCGGCAAAGCTTTTGAAGAACCGGGGGATAGAGCTTGATTATGTCCTGCTGGACAGCAGCAGGAAAGAGGACATGTCCATTTCCAGCCTGGAAGTCCCTCCGGCCTTATATGAAGGTGAAGAAGCATCCATTACAATGGCGATAGACAGCAATTCTTCAAAAGAAGCTGATTTAAGGCTTTCTGTAAACAGCCGGGAAGTCCTGAAAGAGAGTATCACGGTTAAAGAAGGAAAAAATGTCTATACCTTCAAGCACAAAATCGATGAAACAGGCTTATCCGCAATCAAGGCTGAAATTTCCGCTGAAGGGGATGGATTCATAGAAAACAATAGCCTTCAGTCTGCTGTCAATATTAAAGGGACTCCCAAGGTTTTGATCGTAGAGCAGGAAAAAAGCCAGCTTGAAAACATACTGGACGGGTCAGGACTTCTGGCGGATTCCATCGTGCCGGAAAAACTGCCTACCTCACTTTCCGGGTTTCTTCCCTATCAGTCCATCATTTTCAATAATATACCGGCAACGGTGGTTTCCGAGAATCAGATGATGCTTATCGAAAAGGCTGTAAAGGAATTTGGCTCAGGATTCATTATGGCGGGGGGAGAGAACAGCTTTGGTCTTGGCGGCTATTTCAAAACGCCGATTGAAAAGCTGCTGCCTGTCAACATGGATATTAAAGGGAAGAAGGAAATGCCCTCCCTCGGCCTTATGATTGTAATGGACCGTTCTGGAAGCATGGCAGGGAGCAAGCTGGAACTGGCAAAAGAGGCGGCAGCAAGATCAGTTGAACTCTTGCGAGAGAAAGATACTTTGGGATTCATAGCATTTGATGACCGGCCGTGGGTCATCGTGGAAACCGGACCGCTTGAAGATAAAAAGGACGCGGTGGACAAAATTGGCTCAGTCACTCCCGGGGGAGGCACGGAGATCTTTACTTCCCTCGAAAAAGCATACGAAGAGCTGGAGAACCTTAAGCTCCAGCGGAAGCATATCATCCTCCTGACAGACGGGCAGTCTGCCAGGAGCACTGATTATGAAAGCATGATAGAGACGGGGAAAGAAAACAATATTACTCTATCGACTGTGGCGCTTGGAAGCGATGCCGACCGGAATCTGCTGGAAGAGCTGGCTGGGCTTGGTACCGGGCGCTTCTACGATGTCACGGATTCATCGGTGATTCCGAGCATTCTATCAAGGGAAACTGTTATGGCGACGAGAACATATATCGAAGACAATCCTTTTTATCCATCTTTGCGGCCGTATCCGGAATGGGGCGATTTTTTTGCAGGCGGGGTTCCGCAGATGAATGCCTATATTGCTTCTGAAGCCAAACAGGGTGCAGAGGTCCCCCTTCTCAGTGAGAAAGAGGATCCGATCCTGGCTCAATGGCAGTATGGCATCGGCCATACGATCGCCTTTACTTCGGATATAAGCGGAAAATGGTCGGGGGACTGGGCCCGCTGGGAAAAATGGCCGCAGTTCATCAATAAACTCGCCAGCATTTCACTTCCAAAATATGAGAGCGAAGCTTACAGCCTTTCAGTCCGAAGAGAAAACGAAGAAACTGCCGTTTTGCTTGAAGGAAACAGCAAGGCTGCCCTCCCTGCAGAAATAGCAGTTATTTCAGATAGCGGGGAAAAAATTGATGCAAGCACTAAACTGGCAGCTCCCGGCAAGTACGAAATTAAAATGCCTTCAGAGCCTGGCATGTTTTATGTCAATATCAGCCAGCAAAGCCTGTCGGGAGAAACAAGGACCTATAAAACCGGCTTTACTCTCCCGTATTCAGAAGAATATTTGATGCAAAAAGAAAATGAAGGACTCCTTAAGGAGATCTCTGCCTTGACGGGAGGAGAGCGGCTCGAAGAAGGCAAGGAGGCATTCCGCCCGCTGAAGGCAGGAAGTTTTGAAAAGGCATCAATCAGTGAATGGCTGCTTCTTGCTGCATTCCTCCTCTTCTTTGCGGAGATAGCGGCCAGGAGGTTCGGGCTCAGGCTGATTCCGGACAGACGAAGGACCAGGAAGGCTGCAGCGGCCGGTGGAAGCCGGCCATTAGAGAAAACAGCCGCCAAAGTGCTGGCGGCCGACCGGCAGAAAGGCGTCCGGGTTCCGGAGTCCCGCGCTCAGGTAGCAGAGCCCGCCGCGCGGCAGGGTGAGGTCCGGAAACCAAAAGGACGCTCCGGAGCAAGCATCAGTCCGGATGAGCGGGAAGAGAGAATGAAACGCCTGCTGGAAGCCAAAAAGAGGAAATGCTGACAAAGGCCGAAGAAGCGGCGCCGGGCCCGGATTTCCTTGACACAGTTTGGGGTTCTGTGTAAACTGTTTTATTGTAAAGGCTTTTCACTTAACAAGGGGGAATGAGCTATGCTGGAGAAGACGACGAGGATGAACTATCTGTATGACTTTTATCAGTCGTTGTTGACGCCGAAGCAGCGGAGCTATATGTCCCTGTATTATCTGGATGATTATTCGCTCGGTGAGATTGCCGAGGAATATGACGTCAGCCGGCAGGCAGTGTACGATAACATCAAGCGTACCGAAGCAATGCTGGAGGAATATGAAGAAAAGCTGCTGTTATTTCATAAATTTCAACAGCGCAGCAAACTTATTCGCGAAATGAGAACTTTTCTTGAAGAAGGCAGTCCTTCCCATCAATTTCTGATGGAAGCAGTGGCTGAGCTAGAGAAATTAGATTAGGAGGCGGCATATATGGCATTTGAAGGATTAGCCGACCGACTGCAAAATACGATACAGAAGATCCGCGGCAAAGGGAAAGTATCCGAGGCGGACGTCAAAGAGATGATGCGCGAAGTGCGCCTGGCCCTTTTGGAAGCAGACGTCAACTTTAAGGTTGTCAAAGAGTTTGTGAAAAAGGTCAGCGAGCGTTCAATCGGCCAGGAAGTGCTGAAGAGCCTGACGCCGGGCCAGCAGGTTATAAAGGTTGTTAAAGAGGAGCTTACCGAACTGATGGGCGGGGAGCAGAGCAAAGTGGCGGTATCCAATCGCCCGCCGACCGTGATCATGATGGTCGGGCTCCAGGGTGCCGGTAAAACGACCACCACAGGGAAGCTTGCGAACCTGCTCCGTAAAAAGCATAACCGCAATCCGCTGCTGGTGGCTGCGGACATCTACCGTCCGGCTGCCATCAAACAGCTTGAAACGCTCGGCAAACAGATCAATATGCCTGTATTCTCTCTCGGCGACCAGGTCTCGCCTGTTGAGATAGCCAGGCAGGCCATCGCCAAGGCGAAGGAAGACCACCATGATTATGTGCTGATCGATACGGCAGGGCGCCTTCATGTGGATGAAGCCCTCATGGATGAGCTCAAACAGATCAAGGAGCTTTCCAAGCCGGATGAGATCTTCCTTGTCGTAGATGCAATGACAGGGCAGGATGCAGTGAATGTCGCCCAGAGCTTCAACGAGCAGCTGGGGCTGACAGGCGTTGTCCTGACAAAGCTTGACGGCGATACACGGGGGGGAGCTGCGCTTTCCATCCGTTCTGTTACCAGCACGCCGATCAAATTCGTCGGACTCGGGGAAAAGATGGATGCAATTGAAGCCTTCCATCCGGAAAGAATGGCGTCCCGGATACTCGGCATGGGAGATGTCCTCACCCTGATCGAGAAGGCTCAATCCAATGTTGATGAAGAAAAGGCAAAAGAGCTCGAAAAGAAAATGCGGACTGCTTCCTTTACCTTTGATGACTTCCTTGACCAGCTTGGCCAGGTCCGCAATATGGGGCCGCTGGATGAAATTCTGAAAATGATGCCCGGCGCCAACAAAATCAAGGGGCTTAATAATATGCAGATCGATGAAAAGCAGATCGCGCATGTCGAGGCCATCATCAAATCGATGACAAAGGAAGAGAAGACACATCCGGAAATCATCAACGCGAACCGCCGGAAGAGGATTGCGAAGGGCAGCGGCAGGACCGTACCCGAAGTGAACCGTCTTCTCAAGCAGTTCGAGGATATGAAAAAAATGATGAAGCAGATGACAGGAATGCAGCAAAAGGGGAAAAAGAAAGGCTTCAAGCTGCCTTTCAATCCGTTTTGATTTTTGTCCCTCTGCACCTGGAAAGCATGTCCCGGCATGCTCAAAAGCACGGCTGAAAAGCCGCGGGAATCAAGTTTTTATAACATGTAAAGAAAAAACACTTTACAAACCATTTATCTATTGATATTATACTATCTTGTGTGAAACTATTCGGAGGTGCTTATTTAACATGGCAGTAAAAATTCGCTTAAAACGTATGGGAGCTAAAAAATCCCCTTTCTATCGTATTGTAGTAGCAGATTCTCGTTCTCCTCGTGACGGACGTTTCATTGAAACAGTTGGAACTTACAATCCAGTTGCACAGCCTGCGAAGGTTGAAATCAACGAAGAGCTTGCTCTTAAATGGATGAACGATGGCGCTAAGCCTTCTGACACAGTACGCAACCTGTTCTCTAAAGAAGGCATTATGGAGAAATTCCATAACGCTAAGAACGGCAAGTAATTCTGCGCGTGATGAAAGAGCTTATCGAAACGATCGTTAAGCCCCTGGTTGATTTTCCCGATGATGTCCGGGTGGATGTCCGGGAAGATGACCACCGCGTTACCTATCAGCTTTCTGTCAACAAGAGTGACATGGGGAAAGTGATCGGGAAGCAAGGGCGCGTCGCTAAATCGATACGGACTGTTGTGTATGCAGCAGGATCATCACAGCAAAAAAGAATTTTCTTGGAAATAACTGAATGAACCTTCCCGAGGCATGTCCGGAGGAATTAGAAAAAGGAGGGGGATCCCCTCCTTTTTTTACCATTCAGAAGCTTTTAGAAGTTGGTTCGGTACCAGGACGCTGAAGGAGGCTTAAGGGTGAAAATACTTCAAACCGCCACAGTTAAACAGATCTTAACCGAAAAAAGCAAAAGGAAGCTTCTTGAAACCTATATGGAAAGAAAAACACAGCTTTTGAAAGAATGTGAACAGCTTCGCTTTGAAGCGAGAAAGATAGAGAAATCGAAAAAGTTCCAGCAGGCAGGCCTGACTGCCAATTTTGAAAAAGAAACAGACAGGCGGAAAGAAAAGATCAAGCTGCTGGAGTTTCAAATTGAACAACTACATATGCTACCATTAGGCAGTGAACTGAAGGAAAAAGAAGTTCAGGCTGTCGTGGAGATCGGCATTGGCGACACCTGGGATGAGGTATCCGCAAACAAAACCATCATCATTGAAGATGGAGTCGTTAAAGAAATTCGCTAGAGGTGATCGGCAAAGATGGAAAAGTGGTTCAATGTAGGGAAGATTGTCAATACACACGGTGTCAGGGGCGAAGTAAGGGTCGTATCCCGCACCGATTTTCCGGAAGAGCGCTATAAGGCAGGCAGCCATTTATTCTTATTCCAGGCGGGTTCGGAGGAACCGGTGAAGCTGACTGTAAAAACACACAGACAGCATAAATCGTTTGATCTGCTTACTTTTGAAGGCCTGGACAGCCTGAATCAGGCGGAAAAGCTTAAAGGCGCAATATTGAAGGTCTCTGAAGATCAGCTGGGGCAGCTGGAGGAAAATGAGTATTATTTCCATGAAATCCTCGGCTGTACCGTGAAAACAATTGATGAAGAAGAAATAGGGGAAATAACGGAAATCCTGACCCCTGGCGCCAACGATGTGTGGGTGGTCAGCAAAAAGGGGGAGAAAGATATACTGATCCCTTATATTGAAGATGTTGTCAAAAAAGTGGATGTGAAAGAAAAAGTCATCATCATTGAACCGATGGAAGGCTTGCTGTCATGATGAAGATCGATGTACTTACTCTGTTTCCCGAGATGTTTGGCGGTGTTTTCGGCCATAGCATACTGAAGAAGGCAGAAGAAAATAACGCTGTCAGCTACAATGTAGTCAATTTCAGGGACTATGCCGACAATAAGCATAAAACGGTTGATGATTATCCATACGGCGGGGGAGCCGGCATGGTGCTGAAGCCCCAGCCGATATTTGACGCGGTTGCTGACTTAAAGGTGAAGGCAGGCGGCGGAGAGCCGAGAGTCGTCCTCCTATGCCCCCAGGGTGAGCGTTATACCCAGAAAAAGGCGGAGGAGCTTTCTTCCCTCGATCATTTGATTTTTGTGTGCGGCCATTATGAAGGCTACGATGAACGGATAAGGGAGCATCTTGTGACAGATGAGATCTCTATCGGAGACTTCGTGCTTACCGGAGGGGAGCTTGGGGCCATGGTGCTGATTGACAGCATCGTCCGCCTTCTCCCGGGTGTCCTCGGAAATGAGGAGTCCCATATGAAGGATTCGTTCAGCACCGGATTTCTGGAGCATCCGCATTATACAAGGCCCGCGGACTTCAGGGGGATGAAAGTGCCTGATATCCTGACCTCAGGCAACCACCGCCTTGTTGATGAGTGGAGGATGAAAGAGTCTCTGAAAAGGACCTATCTCCGCCGCCCGGATCTCTTTGAAGGGGCAGAACTGACAAAAGAGCAGGTCCGCCTTCTCGAAGAAATAAAAAAAGAGCATAATAGCTATTGATGACAGGCATTGTTTATGTTATGATAGTTTTTGTGGCTTGGGCTGAGTGATCGGCCGGGTCTTATAACGATGTTCCGCTGCAATAAAGAAAGTCTGTGCAAGAGCATCTGTTGGAAGGAGTTGAAAACGATGCATAAATTAATCGAAGAAATTACAAAAGAACAGCTTCGCGCTGATGTTCCTGCGTTCCGTCCTGGTGATACTGTACGTGTACACGTTAAAGTTATCGAGGGTACACGCGAACGTGTTCAGGTGTATGAAGGTGTTGTAATTAAGCGTCGTGGTGGTGGAATCAGCGAAACTTTTACAGTACGTAAAGTTTCTTACGGTGTAGGCGTTGAGCGTACATTCCCTGTACACACACCAAAAATTGCGAAGCTTGAAGTTATGCGCCGCGGTAAAGTACGCCGTGCGAAACTTTACTACCTGCGTAACCTGCGCGGTAAAAAAGCTCGTATCAAAGAAATCCGATAAAAGTAAAGCGGCGGTGCGCTCTGCACCGCCAATTGCGAAGAAGGAGCTTGTATATCAAGCTCCTTTTTCACATAAAAGCGTTAAGTATGACGTGCTAATCAGCCGGATCCGGCCTTGGCCAAACTCGGCGCCAGCCGGGTTTTTTCATTTGGCTTTTTTCACCCGATCTCCTTTTGCAGCTGCACTTGCCTGGCTTCCGGATTTTTTCAGGGCTCTGGAGGTGCAGGGGCTTAAATGGCAGAAAATAGGCCAATACTAGGAATTATACATCCCATCGTGTTTATTGAAGTGAAATAATGTAAATGTAAAGAATGAATCATGCAGATAATCAGTAGGACGCTGGATATATCTTTTAGCAGAGATTGGTGGGAACTAACATGGGAAAGAGCAAAAGTGAATTCTGGGAATGGACAAAGGCGCTGATCATCGCTGTGCTCCTTGCGGCTGTCATCCGCTATTTCTTATTCGCCCCGATTGTGGTGGATGGACTGTCGATGATGCCGACGCTCCACGATACGGACAGGATGATCGTGAATAAGTTCTCGTATAAGATTGGCGACCCAAAGAGATTTGACATCATCGTCTTTCATGCCCCGGAAAACAAGGACTACATAAAAAGGGTAATCGGCCTGCCGGGTGACAGGATCGAATACAAAGATGATATCTTATATGTAAATGGCGAAGCGGTCGAGGAGCCGTATCTTGATGAATACAAGAAAGAGGTCATCGACGGGCCGCTGACAGAGCCTTTTACACTTGAAGATAAAATCGGGCAGGAGACCGTGCCGGAGGGCCATCTCTTCGTAATGGGCGATAACCGGCGCTACAGCAAGGACAGCCGCCATATCGGCACCATCCCGATGGAAAAGGTGCTTGGGGATACAAATATCATCTATTGGCCCCTTGAGGACTTCCGCATCGTAAAATAGCAATTATTCTAGTCAGAAAGGGTGGCAGCCTTGACAATACAATGGTTTCCAGGGCATATGGCAAAAGCCCGCAGGCAGGTCACAGAAAAGCTGAAGCTTGTTGATATTATTTTTGAACTTGTCGACGCGCGCCTGCCGCAGTCTTCAAGAAATCCAATGATCGACGAGATCATCCAGCATAAACCGAGGCTTGTGCTGCTCAATAAGGCTGATATGGCTGATAAAGAAGCCACAAAGGCCTGGATCCGCTATTTTAGCGATAGAGGGATCAAAGCGCTTGCCATTAATTCACAGGCAGGGTCCGGCATGAAGGATATCTCCTCTGCAGCACAGGAAATATTGAAGGAAAAGTTTGACCGTATGAGAGCCAAAGGTGTAAAGCCAAGGGCGATCAGGGGAATGATCGTAGGAATCCCGAATGTCGGCAAGTCAACGCTCATCAACCGCCTTGCAAAGAAAAATATTGCCAAAACAGGCAATATGCCCGGGGTGACGAAAGCACAGCAGTGGATAAAGGCCGGCAAGGAAATGGAACTCCTGGATACACCGGGGATTTTATGGCCGAAATTTGAAGACCAGGAAGTGGGCCTCAAGCTGGCTCTTTCCGGAGCGATAAAGGATACCATTTTAAATCTTCATGACATCGCCATTTATGCACTGAAGTTTCTTGAAAAACACTATCCTGGAAGGCTGCTGGAAAGATACAGCCTTGAAGAATTCCCTGAGGAAGCAGTAGAAGCCTTCGATAAAATCGGAAGGCTGAGAGGCTGCTTAATGGGCGGGGGCGAAGTCGATTATGATAAAGTCGCAGAGCTGATCATCCGTGAAATCCGGACAGAAAAGCTTGGCCCTTTATCATTTGAACATCCGTCAGATTTTGCAGCAGGCGAACCTGCAGAGTAAATCGGCTTTTTTTGTCCGCAATACCGTTTTAAAATGGTAAAATAAAATAGCAGCAATAAATAAAGGCCTCTGCATGGGGCCTTTATTTTTTGATATATATCCGGAAGGGCCCGGCAGGATGACTGGCCCTTCCTTCTACATAATGGCATAAGGGTGGATGGAATGAAACAGCTTACAATCAGTGAAATCAGCGTGAAGCTGAAGGATCTGAAAGACGACAACGACCCATTTTTTGGGGAGCTCAAATCTGATGGACGCAAAGGGGTGCAGCAGCTGCTTGCGAGATGGGACAGGCAAAGGGCCGAGGAGGCCAGGCTTTACGGCCGGTACCAGGAAATGACTGTATTTGAGCGGAGGCTGAAGAAAAGCGGCTGGACAATGATTGCAGGCACGGATGAAGCCGGCAGGGGGCCGCTGGCCGGCCCTGTCATCGCAGCAGCAGTCATACTGCCGGAGGGATTTTATCTTCCTGGCCTTGATGACTCCAAGAAGCTGTCTGAAGCAAAAAGGGACGAGTTTTACAAAGAAATCATGTCCGGCGCCTCTGCTGTCGGAATCGGCCGCATCAGCGCAGGGGAAATCGACCGGATTAATATCCTTCAAGCTTCAAAGAAAGCAATGCTCCTGGCCTTGGCAGATATGGGCAGTACACCGGATTATTTACTGACAGATGCGGTTGATCTGGATGTTCCCTATCAGGCAGAGGCAGTCATAAAAGGCGACAGCAAAAGTGTGACGATTGCTGCTGCCTCTGTGATAGCCAAGGTAACGAGGGACCGGTATATGAGGGAACTTGACGAGCAGTATCCTCACTACGGCTTCGGCCGGAATATGGGCTACGGCACCCGGCAGCATCTTGAGGCAATTGAAAAGCACGGGATCATCAATGAACATCGAAAAAGCTTTGCCCCCATCAAGGGCATGTATTAGAGGTGAAGAGGAATGGATCCGCTGAATATTGTCGGTTCAATACTGCAGAACAGAAACAGCGGCGGTCCTAAGCCGCTTGCCTTGAACCCCGGGCAAATCGTAAGCGCAAAGGTCATTAAGCTTCATCCCAATCAGACCGCAGAGGTCATGATTGGAGGGCAGAAGGTGATAGCGCAGCTTGAAACAGCATTGTCGGTAAATGAGCGTTACTGGCTGCAGGTCCTGCCGGGAGATGGGGCCCCGCGGCTGAGGCTTCTTCCTGGTGCTGAAGCACAAAAGGGAATGAACGCCGAAGAAGTATTGCTTAATAAGCTGGCACTTGCAGCCGCCAAGACGAATATTGATATGGTTTCTTTTTTGGTAAAAGAGCAGCTGCCGATTACAAAAGAGGGCTTGACCGCGATTGCAGAATGGCTCGGCGGCAGCCGGCCTTCACAGAATCAGCTTGAAGCAATCAAGCAGGCCCTGGCAAGGCAGCTGCCGGTTTCAGGCAGGGTTTTGGATTCTTTGATGGCTGCACAGGGAGGAAAGCCCATCCAAGCCCTTCTCACAGAGCTTGTGGACCTGCTGGATCAGCCTGGTGTGGGCACTTCGGGGAAAGCGCTTCTTCATATGGCGGCAGATCTTGGGGCTTCATTAAAGATGAAGCAGGGGGAAGAATCACTCTTGTTCTTAGTGAAAGAATGGCTGGGAAGCCAGGACGGGAAGCGTGCCGAAGGGGCCAGGCACCTGCTGGAAGCAGCCGGCGCCCTGCCAAAAGGGCTGAAGGAGGCCGACCTTCTTCAGCGGATTCTTGTTTCCAGTGGACAGGCTGGGAGGCCTGCAGGATCTCTGGAAGACCTCTTAAAGGCTTTTGCCGGCAGATTGCAGGGGAATATGCATAGATCCTCTAACGAGTCAGGAGAAGGGATGGAGGGGGCGAAAACTGCACAGAACGCCTCTATGTCGAATTCGGATGCAGATATCGATCCTGCAGGCCGCCCAGCTTCGGCTGCCCTGCAGCCGGAACGAACTGCAGAAGCATGGAAGGGCCAGCTTTTTTCAGCGCTTGCCGGCAGAGATATGAAGCCGGCAGAAGCCATTCAGCTTCTGCGGATTTTGCATCCGCAAATGCCTGAGTTTGAAAAGGTGTCCGAAAGCATCAAGCTATTTACTGAAAGCGATCCAGAAGGGCAGGGAGAAAAAAGCATGGACGCCAGGCAGGTACTGCTTGGCGAAATCTCGGCAAAATCAGCCGCGGCTGCCGCAGCCGGAGACGGGCTGCTGCAGTCCAGGCTAACGCACATACTGAAAAGCCTGGGCTATTCCCACGATCATGCAGTGCTCAGCTTCCTCTCGGGCGGGGATGACAGCGGCTTGAAGAATGAATCACTTAAAATGATGCTATTGCAGTTTCTGAAGGAAGGTCCTCCCATTCAGCACAAAGAGGCTGCGGAGCAATTGCTGAATAAATTGACGGGACACCAGCTATTGGCTCAAGAAACAGGACCGCTGCAGCAGTATATATTCCAGCTGCCTGTCCCGCTGTGGAACAGGACAGCGGAAATGACCATGCAATGGAGCGGAAGGAAGCTGGCCGATGGGAGAATCGATCCTGCCTATTGCCGCGTCATTTTCTACCTGGACTTGGACCATTTAAAGGAAACGATAGTCGATGTCCAGCTCCAGAACAGAATCGTGCAGATCAAGGTCTTTAACGGGGACAGCCGCATCAGGGAGTGGGCAGCCCCTTTTACAGACGGATTGAAAAAAGGGCTGGAAGGGCTGGATTACAGGCTTTCTGCCATTGTCTTCGAGAAAGGCAGCGGTGTCCAGCCGCAAACAAAAGGGATGGCGTACCGGCCATTGTCCGACTCAGGGAAATACAGCGGAGTTGATATAAAAATATGAAACAGCAGGAACCGAAGATCAGGAAGGAAGCCGTCGCCCTATCCTATAGGGACGGACATGAAGCACCTAAGGTTAAGGCCAAAGGAAAGGGACTGACAGCCGAGAATATCCTCGAAAAAGCGAAAGAGCATAATATTCCCATTCAGGAAGACGCGTCACTGGTTGAATTGCTCGGAAAGCTGAACATAGATGAAAATATCCCGGAGGAGCTGTATCAGGCAGTGGCAGAAATTTTCGCCTTTGTTTATAAAGCCGACCGCCGGGCAGGAGAGCACAGCAGGGGACAGGGATTATAGCCTGTCCTTATTCGTATTCGGCAGCAGAGCTCTTTTGAGGAAAGAGCGCTTTCCAAAGTCATATTTTCTCACTTGGAAAGCCGCGGCCAGGATCTGCTCCCGAACGGTAACTGATCATCCTTTCTTAAATATATTTCTATGCTGAAAAAACAATTTTTGAAAATAAAAAATGAAAACGCTTTACTTTACAGGGTTTTTTATAGATTTAAATTTTAAAATTTTTAAAGAAATATAATATTTTAATCATAATTGTAGACAAGGGTGTGCTCATTTTATAAAATGAAAGCGCAGTCTATTTTTTGAAGAGTTTGATAGGAGGATGGGAAATGAATATTCATGAGTACCAGGGAAAAGAAGTCCTCAGAAAATACGGGGTAACGGTTCCGAATGGAAAGGTCGCTTTTACAGTTGAAGAAGCAGTAGAAGCAGCCAAAGAACTTGGCACAGAGGTAGTTGTAGTTAAAGCGCAGATCCATGCCGGCGGACGCGGAAAAGCGGGCGGCGTCAAGGTTGCGAAAAACCTCGATGAAGTACGTACATATGCATCTGAAATCCTGGGGAAAACACTGGTCACGCACCAGACAGGCCCTGAAGGGAAAGAAGTGAAGCGCCTCCTGATTGAAGAAGGCTGTGATATCCAGAAAGAATATTATGTCGGCCTTGTGCTTGACCGTGCAACTTCCCGTGTCGTGCTGATGGCGTCTGAAGAAGGCGGCACAGAAATCGAAGAAGTTGCTGAAAAAACACCAGAAAAGATTTTCAAGGAAGAAATCGATCCGGTCATCGGCCTGACAGCTTTCCAGGCGCGCCGCATCGCTTTCAATATCAATATCCCGGGCAAGCTTGTCAACCAGGCAGCAAAGTTCATGCTCGCGCTTTATAATGCCTATATTGAGAAGGACTGCTCTATTGCAGAAATCAATCCGCTTGTAGTCACTGGCGACGGCAAGGTAATGGCACTTGATGCAAAGCTTAATTTTGATTCAAATGCCCTGTACCGCCAAAAAGATATTCTTGAGTACCGTGATTTGGAAGAAGAAGATCCAAAAGAAATCGAAGCTTCAAAATATGACCTAAGCTACATTTCTCTTGACGGAAACATCGGATGCATGGTCAACGGTGCCGGCCTGGCAATGGCGACAATGGATATTGTCAAGCATTACGGCGGCGACCCTGCCAACTTCCTTGATGTTGGGGGCGGTGCAACAGCAGAGAAAGTAACGGAAGCATTCAAAATCATCCTTTCTGATCCGAATGTAAAAGGAATCTTTGTCAATATCTTCGGCGGAATCATGAAATGCGACGTCATTGCAGAAGGCGTTGTAGAGGCTGCAAAGCAGGTTGGCCTGAAAGTGCCGCTTGTTGTACGCCTTGAAGGCACGAACGTAGACCTTGGCAAAAAGATTCTCGCAGAATCCGATATTGATATTATCGCAGCGGATTCCATGAGTGACGGGGCAGAAAAAATCGTTTCACTAGTAGGTTAAGAAAGGGGAATTTGACGTGAGTGTATTCATTAATAAAGATACAAAAGTAATAGTTCAAGGGATAACAGGTTCAACTGCCCTTTTCCATACAAAGCAGATGCTGGAATACGGCACACAAATCGTCGGGGGCACAACTCCAGGCAAGGGCGGCATGGAAGTGGAAGGAGTACCTGTATTCAATACAGTTCAGGAAGCTGTCAAAGAAACAGGCGCAACCGCTTCTGTCATTTATGTTCCTGCTGCTTTTGCTGCAGATGCCATCCTTGAGGCGGTAGATGCAGAGCTTGACCTGGCCATCTGTATTACAGAGCATATCCCTGTTCTTGATATGGTTAAAGTGAAACGTTATATGGAAGGCAAGAAGACCCGCCTGGTAGGTCCTAACTGCCCTGGCGTCATCACGCCTGATGAGTGCAAAATCGGGATCATGCCAGGATATATCCATACAAAAGGGCATGTCGGCGTAGTGTCCCGCTCCGGTACATTGACATATGAAGCTGTCCACCAGCTCACACAGGCTGGAATCGGCCAGTCCACTGCAGTTGGAATCGGCGGAGACCCTGTCAACGGAACAAACTTCATCGATGTATTAAAAGCATTCAATGAAGATCCGGAAACCAAAGCGGTCATCATGATCGGTGAAATCGGCGGAACGGCTGAAGAAGAAGCAGCAGAGTGGGTAAAAGCTAACATGACAAAGCCTGTTGTCGGCTTTATCGGCGGCCGCACTGCACCTCCAGGGAAGCGCATGGGCCATGCCGGCGCCATCATCTCAGGCGGTAAAGGCACTGCTGACGAAAAAATCCGTGTGATGAATGAATGCGGAATCCAGGTTGCCGATACTCCATCCGTAATGGGTGAAACTTTGATTAAGGTCCTGAAAGAAAAAGGCCTTTTCGACGAATGCAAAACGCACTAAACATATAGATCAGACTTTCCGGTCCCCTTGCCTCAAGGGGACTATTTCTCCTTCTTTTTTAACTCCCTCTCTAAAAAATCCTATCAGGAGGTCCGCAAATGGACGAATTCAAGCTGAAATTTATCTCCCTCCATCACAAAAGCTCCTGGAGCAGCATTTATCATTTCCTAAAGAAAGATCCCCACATGAAAACCTCCCTGTCAGCAGCTTTCTCTGAACCCGATCGTAAACTCTTTTTCCCGACTAACAGCAGCCTGGAGACAACGATAGAGAAAATCAGACGATACGAGAAATACGGCATTCACTGCATTACAATCTTTGACCCTGAATATCCACCGCTTCTTAAGGAAATTTATCAGCCTCCCTGGGTGCTATACGCAAAAGGAGACATCAGCTTTTTGCATCTGGATCCCAAGCTTGCGGTTGTAGGATCCAGGCAGATAACAGGATACGGCAGGAGCGCAATAAAAAAAGTATTTCCGGGCTTGGTGGGAAAGGGAGTGACCATCGTAAGCGGCCTTGCAGCCGGAGTGGATGCCGAGGCGCATGAAACAGCCATTTCGCTCGGCGGCCGGACGATCGGTGTCATTGCTGGAGGCCTTAATCATATTTACCCAAAATCCAATGAACGGCTGGCAAGAAGGATGATGGAAGATCATCTTGTCATTTCTGAATATCCGCCTGATGCACGGCCTGACAGATGGCAGTTCCCAATGAGGAACAGAATCATCAGCGGGCTTTCCCAGGGGACTTTTATAATAGAAGCAAAAAGCAAGAGCGGATCGCTGATTACGGCAAATTATGCAGTCAATGAAGGCAGGGATGTGTTTGCCCTGCCAGGCAGCATATTCAGCCTGGCTTCCGCAGGCACGAATGAATTGATTCAGCAGGGCGCAAAGCTGATTGCAGATGCCAGTGAGATACTTGAAGAACTAAAATTTTAAGAAAATCCCGTTAGGCAGAACAAAGATTTTCTTAAAAAAGGCATAAAAGTATGCATTTGAATTGTATAATTCATCACAGTGCATTTTTGCTGAAAATAGTCTGAAATTAGAAAATTTATGTCAAAAAGGTTGAAATTATTTAAAATCTGTTATACATTGTGCAACAGACGCAATGTAAAGGCTGCAAAACAGGCTGTAACCGTTTGCTTGTCGAGCCGGCTATGTTTTGCTATCCATACATGATGCTATCAGAGATTTGACAACCCATAGCAGCATGGACAATAATAATGGAATATTTCACCCCCTGCCGGATTGCAGGATGAAAAATATTTAAAAATGGAATCTGCAGCTGCCGTGCTTCTGCAGACTATCAAACAAAAAATAAAATAAAATCAGCGCCGCCCGCCCGCAAATGACAGCAGGCGGCCAATCTTATCCCTCTTAAGGAGGATGTTTAATGGCAGATTATTTAGTGATCGTTGAGTCGCCTGCCAAGGCGAAGACGATTGAAAGATACTTGGGAAAAAAATATAAAGTAAGAGCATCGATGGGGCATATAAGAGATCTCCCTAAAAGCCAGATGGGCGTTGATGTGGAAAACCGCTTTGAACCAAAATACATCACGATACGCGGCAAGGGCCCTGTGTTGAAAGAACTTAAAACAGCTGCAAAGAAAGCCAAGAAAATCTATCTTGCAGCTGACCCCGATCGCGAAGGGGAAGCCATTGCCTGGCATTTGGCGCACAGCCTGGACATGGATGTCCATTCTGACTGCCGTGTGGTTTTCAATGAAATCACAAAGGATGCCATCAAAGAATCATTTAAAACTCCGCGGCCGATTAATATGGATCTTGTGGATGCCCAGCAGGCGCGCAGGATCCTGGACAGGCTCGTCGGCTATAATATAAGCCCTTTATTATGGAAGAAAGTAAAAAAAGGATTGAGCGCCGGAAGGGTGCAGTCAGTGGCAGTCCGGCTGATCATCGACCGGGAAAAGGAAATCAAGGAATTTATCCCTGAAGAATACTGGTCAATTGATGGTGAATTCCTGAAAGGAAAGTCCGTGTTCGAAGCGTCTTTCTACAGTGCGCAGGGACAGAAGACGGACTTAAAATCAGAACAGGATGTAAAAGAGATCCTCGGAATGATGAAGGGGAACAAGTTCACTGTTGCTTCCGTCTCGAAGAAGGAACGGAAACGGAATCCAGCTGCTCCCTTCACAACATCTTCCCTTCAGCAGGAGGCAGCCAGGAAATTAAACTTCAGGGCTAAGAAAACAATGATGCTTGCCCAGCAGCTGTATGAGGGAATTGATCTTGGTTCAGAAGGGACGGTCGGTCTCATCACCTATATGAGAACAGACTCGACCCGGATCTCTGAAATCGCACAGACCGAGGCGGCAGGCTATATCACAGAGTCTTATGGCAAGGACTATCTCCCTGGGGAGAAAAAGAAAGAAACCAAGAAATCCAATGCACAGGATGCGCACGAAGCCATCAGGCCGACAAGCACCCTGCGGGAGCCGGCAAGTCTTAAAGAGTTTTTATCAAGAGACCAGCTCCGTCTGTATAAACTGATATGGGAACGCTTTGTGGCAAGCCAGATGGCATCCGCAATCATGGATACAATGAGTGTGGATCTGAAGAACGGGGAAGTTGTCTTCCGGGCCACCGGCTCAAAAGTGAAGTTCCCCGGCTTTATGAAGGTTTATGTCGAAGGCAGTGATGATCAGGCTGAAGAAAAAGATAATATGCTCCCCGACCTGAAGGAAGGCGATGAGGTCCTGAAAAAGGACATTGAGCCGAAGCAGCATTTCACCCAGCCGCCGCCACGCTATACAGAGGCAAGGCTGGTAAAGACACTGGAAGAGCTCGGGATCGGAAGGCCGTCAACCTTTGCCCCGACACTGGATACAATTCAGAAACGCGGCTATGTAGCGCTTGATAATAAACGCTTCATCCCTACAGAACTTGGAGAAATAGTCCTGGAACTGATTCTCGAATTTTTCCCGGAAATATTGGATGTCGAGTTTACGGCCAAGATGGAGCAGGATCTTGATGATGTAGAAGACGGCAAAGAAAATTGGAAGAATATCATCGAAGAATTCTACAAAGATTTCGAGAAGCATCTGGACAAAGCCGAAAAAGAAATGCAGGAAGTAGAAATAAAGGATGAGCCCGCAGGAGAAGATTGTGAAAAATGCGGACATGAAATGGTTTATAAAATGGGGCGCTACGGCAAGTTTATGGCCTGCTCGAATTTCCCTGAATGCAGGAACACAAAAGCGATTGTGAAAGAAATCGGTGTGAAATGCCCGAACTGCAAAGAGGGGAATATAATAGAAAGAAAAAGTAAAAAACGCCGCATCTTCTACGGCTGCGACCGGTTCCCGGAATGCGAATTCATCTCATGGGATAAACCGCTTGCCAGACAGTGTCCGAAATGCGATAATGTCCTGGTTGAGAAAAAGCTTAAAAAGGGCGTCCAGGTTCAATGCATTGAATGTGACTATAAAGAAGAAAAGCAAGGCTAAGGGTGGGCTTTATGCTCACTCTTTTCTGTTTCGCGGGAAAATATGGCAGTGCAATGCTTGAAACTTTTTTATTTTTCATACGTATTGTACAATGCAGATTGGATATGAATGAATGCCGTCCATTTTGGGAACAAAATTAAAGATTGGACAGGCCCTTTAAAAGAGATAAGAAGTCCGGCTGGATCAATAAACCAGTTTAACTATTCATAAGTATACCTGGAGGTTCGTAAAATGAAAGAAGCAGCAATCAATGTTATCGGGGCGGGGCTTGCCGGAAGTGAAGCAGCCTGGCAGATCGCGAAAAGAGGAATAAAGGTAAATTTGTATGAAATGAGGCCTGTAAAACAGACCCCGGCCCATCATACAGATAAATTTGCCGAGCTGGTCTGCAGCAATTCTCTCCGGGCCAACAACCTGACAAACGCGGTTGGCGTACTGAAAGAGGAAATGAGGATGCTTGACTCTGTTATCATCAATTCGGCTGATGCATGTGCCGTACCGGCAGGAGGAGCACTGGCAGTCGACCGGCATGAATTCGCCGGAAAGGTAACAGAGCAGGTCAGGAACCATCCGAATGTAACCGTGATGAATGAAGAAGTGACTGAAATTCCAGAGGGGATCACTGTCATTGCAACCGGTCCTCTAACGAGTGAGTCACTGTCCAAGCAGCTGAAGGAGCTGACAGGCGAGGATCATTTATATTTTTATGATGCAGCAGCGCCTATCATTGAAAAAGACAGCATCAACATGGAAAAGGCTTACCTTAAATCAAGATATGATAAAGGGGAAGCAGCATATATCAACTGTCCGATGACAGAAGAAGAGTTTGAAACATTCTATAACGCCCTGATCAGTGCCGAGACGGTCCCATTGAAAGAATTCGAAAAAGAGATTTTCTTTGAAGGATGCATGCCGATCGAGGTGATGGCAAACAGGGGAAAGAAAACCATGCTGTTTGGGCCGATGAAGCCGGTAGGCCTGGAAGACCCGCGGACAGGCAAGCGCCCGTATGCAGTTGTCCAGCTGAGGCAGGATGATGCGGCAGGAACTCTTTATAATATAGTAGGTTTCCAAACGCATCTGAAATGGGGCCCGCAAAAGGAAGTGCTGAGGCTGATTCCGGGATTGGAAGAAGCAGAGATTGTACGCTATGGCGTCATGCACCGCAATACTTTCATCAACTCGCCGAAAGTGCTCGAGGCAACCTATCAATTCAGAAACCGTGACGGCCTGTTCTTTGCCGGGCAGATGACAGGTGTGGAAGGATATGTGGAATCGGCAGCTAGCGGCCTGATCGCAGGCATCAACGCAGCCAGGCTGGCAGAGGGCAAAGAACTTCTGGAATTCCCTCATGAAACGGCCATCGGCAGCATGGCAAGATATATCACGACAACAAACTCTAAAAACTTCCAGCCGATGAATGCCAATTTCGGACTGTTCCCTGAACTGCCGGTTAAGATCAAAGGCAAACAGGAGCGCAATGAACAGCATGCTAACAGAGCGCTGGAAACAATTCAGAACTTTGTGAAAAATATGTAAATTTTATTGCATGGGCTACTAAATTGTGATACTATTTAGTAGCTCTTGTGAGGTGAATCATTTTGAGCCCAAATGTGAACGATTCGTTACAATCATTTATTGAATATTTACAAATAGAAAGAAATTATTCACAATATACTATTGAACACTACCAGCATGATATTAAAGAGTTTTTCTTGTTCATGTCTGAACAAGCCATTCAATCAGTTAATGATGTTGAATATTTTGATGTCAGGCTTTATTTGACCAAGTTATACGAGCAAAAGCTTTCCAGGAAATCGGCAGCCCGCAAAATATCCAGCCTCAGAAGCTTTTATAAGTTTCTGGCAAGAGAGAAACTGGCAAATGACAACCCTTTTTCTGCCGTTTCGCTCCCGAAACTGGAAAAAAGGCTGCCTGAATTTTTTTATGAAGAAGAACTGAACTGCCTTTTTGAAAGCTGTGAAACAGATAGCCCCCTTGGAAAAAGGAATAAGGCTCTCCTTGAACTTCTGTATGCCACAGGCATGCGGGTCAGTGAATGCAGCCAGATCAGCCTGAAGGACATCGATATGGCTTTATCGACTGTGCTGGTGCATGGGAAAGGGCAGAAGGACAGGTATATCCCTTTCGGAAGCTTCGCACAGGATGCTTTGGAGCTATACATAACTGAAGGCAGAAAAGAACTGTTAACAGGCAGGGAAAGCCATGACAGACTATTTGTCAATTTCCGGGGCGGCCCCCTGACACCGCGGGGCATCCGGGAAATATTAAATAAAATGATCCAGAAATCTTCTTTGGAAGGCACTATTCACCCGCATATGCTTCGGCACTCCTTTGCTACGCATCTTTTATCAAATGGTGCTGATATGAGGACTGTACAGGAGCTCCTGGGGCATGCCTTCCTTTCATCCACCCAGGTATATACACATGTTACAAATGAATATTTGCGCAAGACCTATTTGAACACCCACCCGCGGGCATAAGCTCCAAAAGGAGGAATAATCAATGTCTCAATTTCATGCTACAACTATTTTTGCCGTACAGCATAACGGGAAGTGCGCCATGGCAGGGGATGGCCAGGTCACATTCGGAAATGCTGTCGTCATGAAGCATACAGCAAGAAAAGTCAGGAAATTGTTCAACGGAAAAGTGATTGCAGGCTTCGCAGGATCGGTGGCGGATGCATTCACCCTGTTCGAATTGTTTGAAAGCAGGCTTGAAGAGTATAATGGAAACCTGCAAAGGGCGGCCGTTGAGCTTGCGAAAGAGTGGAGAAGCGATAAGGTCCTGAGAAAGCTCGAAGCCATGCTTATTGTCATGAACGAATCAGATCTTCTTCTCATTTCCGGGACCGGGGAAGTGATTGAACCTGATGACGGGATATTGGCAATCGGTTCAGGCGGCAACTATGCGCTGGCTGCTGGAAGGTCCCTGAAAAAATATGCAGGGGAACACCTGACAGCAAAGGAAATCGCCAGGTCTTCGCTTGAGGTGGCAGCTGAAATCTGTGTATATACGAACGAAAATATAATAGTGGAAGAGCTGTAGAAGGCTGCTCCCCTGCAGCGGATATTCCATTTGCGGGGCAGGCGCCTGAAATTTGAGGCTGACGCCACAGGCTTGATCGTCTTGGCCGGCTAATACAAAGGAGTGCTGAATATGAGCTTAAGTACAAATTTAACACCCAGACAAATTGTTGAACGGCTTGACCAATATATCATTGGACAGAAAGATGCAAAGAAAGCAGTGGCAGTTGCTTTAAGGAACCGCTACCGCCGCGGCCTGCTCGAGGAAGCTATCCGCGATGAAATCAGCCCGAAGAATATCCTGATGATCGGACCGACCGGTGTAGGGAAGACGGAAATTGCCCGCAGGATGGCTAAGCTTGTCGGCGCTCCATTTGTAAAGGTCGAAGCCACGAAATTTACAGAAGTCGGCTATGTTGGCCGTGATGTAGAGTCAATGGTGCGTGATCTGGTGGAGACATCGGTCCGCCTAGTGAAGGAAGAAAAAATGCAAAGCGTGAAAGAAAGGGCAGAAGAGAATGCGAACCGCCGCATTGTAGATATGCTCGTCCCTTCAGGCAAAAAAGCAGCTTCCTACAAAAATCCGCTGGAAATGCTGTTTGGCGGCGGAGGCGGCCAGCAGGATCAGGAAAATGAACCAGCGGAGGATTACAGCCTTACAGAAAAACGGAAGATCGCCAGGGAAAAGCTCGCTATGGGCGAGCTTGAAAATGAATTGATCACCGTCGAGGTCGAAGAGCAGCAGCCGTCCATGTTTGATATGCTTCAAGGCTCCGGAATGGAGCAGATGGGCATGAATATGCAGGATGCGCTGAGCGGACTTATGCCAAAGAAAAGGAAGAAGCGCAAGCTGACTGTCCGGGAAGCGCGCAAAGTCCTTTCGAATGAAGAAGCACAAAAGCTTATCGATATGGATGAAGTGACCCAGGAAGCTGTCTTCAGGGCAGAGCAGAGCGGCATCATTTTCATTGACGAAATTGATAAGATCGCCAGCAAATCAAGCGGAGGATCAAATGCCGATGTATCAAGGGAAGGCGTACAGCGTGATATCCTTCCTATTGTTGAAGGCTCAACGGTCGTTACGAAATACGGCTCTGTCAAAACAGATCATGTCCTTTTCATGGCAGCAGGGGCATTCCATATCGCCAAGCCGTCTGACTTGATACCGGAACTTCAGGGGAGATTCCCGATCCGGGTAGAGCTGACAAAGCTGACAGTCGAAGATTTTTATAAAATTTTGGTTGAACCTGATAATGCACTGACAAAACAATATACTGCATTATTGGAAACAGAAGGTATACAAATTGAATTTTCTGACGATGCTATTCGTAGAATCGCTGAAGTGGCATACGAGGTTAATCAGAATACAGACAATATCGGCGCAAGAAGACTTCATACAATCCTTGAGAAACTGCTTGAGGATCTGTCTTTCGAAGCACCGGAAATTTCAATGGGCAAGGTGACCATCACCCCTCAGTATGTTGAGGAGAAACTTGGTGCCATCTCCCGCAATAAAGACCTGAGCCAGTTTATCTTATAGTTTTAACAAAAAGGTGTTAGGGTACAACAAACACATACGTACCAATGCCACTAAGGGATGAACACAGGTTATATCATTTAATAAGCAGTGTGTCACAGCCAATAGGAGGAAGAACAATGGATTTATTAACGAAAACAAGAAAAATTAATGCAATGCTGCAGAAAGCTGCCGGAAAACCGGTAAACTTCAAAGAAATGGCCGAGACGCTTAGTGAAGTGATCGAAGCGAATATCTTTGTGGTAAGCCGCCGCGGAAAGCTGCTTGGCTTTGCAGTAAACCAGCAGATCGAAAATGAGCGTATGAAAAAAATGCTTGAAGACCGTCAATTCCCTGAAGAATACACCAAGAGCCTGTTCAATATCCAGGAGACGTCTTCAAATCTTGATGTAGAAAGCGATTATACTGCATTCCCTGTTGAAAACAAGGAGCTGTTTAAGAACGGTCTGACAACGATCGTACCAATCATCGGGGGCGGAGAGCGCCTAGGTACGCTGATCCTCGCAAGGCTTCAGGAGCAGTTCCATGACGATGATCTGATTCTTGGCGAATACGGTGCAACAGTTGTCGGTATGGAAATCCTGCGTGAAAAAGCGGAGGAGATCGAGGAAGAGGCACGCAGCAAGGCTGTTGTACAAATGGCTATCAGCTCCCTTTCATACAGCGAGCTGGAAGCGATCGAGCATATCTTTGAAGAGCTTAACGGCAAAGAAGGCCTGCTTGTTGCTTCAAAAATTGCCGACAGAGTCGGAATTACGCGTTCTGTCATCGTAAACGCATTGAGAAAGCTGGAGAGCGCAGGAGTCATTGAATCGCGTTCACTCGGCATGAAGGGAACCTATATTAAAGTCCTGAACGATAAGTTCCTCGTCGAACTGGAAAAACTGAAAACAAGCTGATATATCACAAAAAACCTGTTTCTGAAGAAACAGGTTTTTTTATTTTGGTTTTAAATGATGAATTATTACGGACATTACAGGGATTTTACATAATTCGTCGTAAAAGCTTGGTAAATCATAGAAATAATATTATATCTTAATAATGATAAAAGTCGTATTTTTGCTAACATGAGAAAGATGTCAATAATGGATATAGGAAAAAGGAACTAATTGATTCGCAGCTTGAATTTTATTAATAAACCCGCATTCAGTAAGGAAAGAAAGCATGAAGCGACAAAGCTTTCTGCATAAAAAAGGATTTTGTTCGTTCCAAAGAATGAAACATCAAAATAGGACTTATGAATTATTAAATTTAACTTTAACTTCATAGACATATTATTTCAAATTCATTACAATAGTGATTAAGATTGAAAATTCGCCTATAATCATCAAATTTCAACAAGAATTAACATTTTTTCTACTTTATACTGGCAGGTGCTGAAATTGAATATTTTTTCTAATACGATATCGACACTTGAAAATTCTTTAAATCAAGCGTCCTTGAAACAGAAGGTTGTAGCGCAGAATATTGCGAATGCAGACACCCCGAATTATAAAGCAAAGGATGTAAGCTTTAAATCTGTTCTTCAGTCAGAAATGGCCATAGGCGGGATAGAGGCGAAACGGACGGATGTCCGCCATTACAGCTTTGCTGCTGAGGGCAGCGGGCAGTCCGGAGTCATTATCAATAAAAATACGGACTTTAATCATAATGGCAATAATGTGGATATGGATAAAGAAATGTCAGAGCTGGCAGAGAACCAAATCTACTATAATGCCCTGGTTGAAAGGATCAGCGGGAAATTCACCAGTCTTCAGAATGTGATAAGAGGTGGAAGATAATCATGAGCATGTTTCATAGCATGAACACAACATCCTCTGCCCTGACAGCGCAAAGGCTGAGGATGGATGTCATTTCGTCAAATATGGCAAACGTTGATTCAACAAGGGGCAAGCTTGTCAATGGCGAGTGGCAGCCTTATACAAGGAAAGAAGTTGTGATGCAGCCGCAGGAAAAAAACTTTTCTTCATTCCTGAATACAGCTATGAATGCAGGAAGTGCAGGCAGCGGCGTGCGTGTATCGGAAATCAGGGAAGATCAGACACCGTTCAAGCTTGTTTATGACCCGAGTCATCCTGATGCAAATGAAGCAGGATACGTACAGATGCCGAATGTGGATCCCCTCAGGGAAATGGTAGACCTGATAAGCGCAACACGTTCTTACGAGGCAAACGTCACAGTCTTCAATGCTTCTAAAAGCATGATGATGAAAGCCTTGGAGATAGGAAAGTAAAGGAGACTCTATGATGAATAATATTTCTTTTTCGCCTGTTTCAAGCATCATGCAGCCGGCAAAGATCACAGGAACGGCTGCCGGAAGCGCGGCAGAAGGACATAAAAGCTTTGCTTCCATGCTTAAGCAATCGATTGATAATGTAAACAGCTCCCAACTGCAATCTGATGTTATGACAGAAAAGCTTGCCCGGGGCGAAGATATCGGCCTCCACGAAGTGATGATTGCGTCACAAAAAGCCAGCATTACCATGCAGGCTGCGCTTGAAGTCAGGAATAAAGTGATAGAGGCATATCAGGAAACCATGAGAATGCAGGTTTAATAGATTGCTGATTTAAGATTATGATGTTTAGCGGTTATTAGCTGCGGCTTGCTAGACAGGATAACCGGGGGATTGTGATGAAAGAAAAGCTTCAAAAATTTTTCAACCCATTAAAAGAATTTTGGCAGAGCCGGACTAAGAAGCAGAAGGGGCTAATGGCTGGCTCTCTTATTTTGCTCATATTGATTGCTTCGGCTGCCGTACTCCTGGCAGGGAGGACAACGATGGTTCCTTTATACAGCAATCTGTCACCTTCTGAAACAGGGGCAATAAAGGAAAGCCTGGACGGAAGAGGAATTGCTTCCGAAATAGCCGATGGAGGCTCAACCATCATGGTCCCGGAGGAAGTAGTGGATACGTTGAAGGTAGAGCTTGCCGCTGAAGGCATCCCGAAATCAGGCAGCATTGATTATTCGTTTTTCAGCCAGAATGCCGGAATAGGAATGACTGAAAATGAATTTAACGTTCTGAAGCTGGGCGCTATGCAGACAGAGCTGTCCAATCTGATAAAAGGGATAGAAGGTGTCAATGATGCCAAAGTCATGATCAATCTTCCTGAAAAGGGAATTTTTATAAATGACCAGACAGAAGAAGCATCTGCGAGCATCGTTTTGAACACAAAGCCGGGGTATCAGTTCGAAACGGAGCAGATCAAATCCCTGTATCATCTGATTTCAAAAAGTGTTCCTAATCTGCCTACAGATAATATCGTCGTAACAAACCAATTCTTTGAGTATTTTGATTTGGAAAACAGCAATGATACTTCAGGCAAAACAATCACGGCCCAGCTCGATGTAAAAAAACAGATCGAGAGAGATGTCCAGCGCCAGGTCCAAAGCATGCTCAGTACGCTGATGGGCCCGGAAAAAGTAGTGGTTTCCGTTTCTGCTGATATAGACTTTACCCAGGAAAACAGGGAAGAAAACCTGGTTACGCCTGTAGATGAAGAAAATATGGAAGGCATTGCGATCAGCGCCAAGAAAATCACTGAAACCTTTACTGGAAGCGCGGAAGAAGCGGGCGGTATTGCAGGCACCGGTGATAACGAGATTACTAATTATCCTGGAGCAGCTGAAGGCTCAAATGGCGATTACGAGCGGATAGAAGAAACGATCAATAATGAAGTCAATAAAATCCGGAAAGAGATTGTAGAAAGCCCTTATAAGGTAAGAGATCTCGGCATTCAGGTAATGGTAGAACCGCCGACAGCTGACGATCCGACTTCCCTTCCGCAGGAGCGGGTCGATGATATTACTCAGATTCTCAGCACCATTGTCAGGACCACAATCGATAAGAAAGCTGCCGGTGCAGATCTTACAGATGAAGATATTGCTGACAAAGTGGTTGTATCTGTTCAGCAGTTCCAGGGCAAAACCGAATTCCCTGAAGAAAGTGCTGCTGTTATTCCTTGGTGGGTATACGCCATTGGCGGTGTTCTGGTTGCGATCATTCTTCTGCTGGTGTTCCTGTTTATCAGGGCGAGGAGAAAGAGCCAGGAAGAGCAGGCAGAACTGGAAGAACAGGTTGAACCTGTCACCATCAAAGATGTGAACGAAGAACAGGAAACAGAAAGCAGCCTGAGAAGGAAGCAGCTTGAAAAGATGGCAAAAGAAAAACCGGAGGACTTTGCGAAGCTTCTGCGGTCATGGATTGCAGAAGACTAGGAGGGTTTTTAATTGGCAAAAAAAGAATTGAAAGAATTAACGGGCAAGCAAAAAGCAGCCATACTGCTGATCTCACTTGGACCGGATGTTGCCGCTTCGGTGTACAAGCATTTAAGTGAAGAAGAAGTAGAAAAGCTGACGCTTGAGATTTCAGGGGTCAGAAAGGTCGAGTCCCATTCCAAGGAGGAAATTCTTGAAGAATTCCATAATATTGCCCTCGCGCAGGATTATATCTCCCAGGGAGGCATCGGCTACGCAAAAACGGTCCTGGAAAAAGCGTTAGGAGAGGAGCAGGCAGCCCTGATCATTAACAGGCTGACTTCATCCCTTCAGGTGCGGCCATTTGATTTTGCCAGGAAGGCAGATCCGGCGCAAATACTTAATTTCATCCAAAATGAGCATCCCCAGACAATATCGCTGATTCTTTCCTATCTGGATCCTCCTCAGGCAGGGCAGATATTGTCTGAGCTGCCGCAGGAGATGCAGGCGGATATTGCCAGAAGAATAGCGGTTATGGACAGCACATCGCCTGAGATCATCAATGAAGTTGAGCAGATTCTCGAACGGAAGCTTTCTGCAACAGTCACTCAGGATTATACGCAAACTGGCGGTATTGAAGCGGTTGTCGATGTTCTTAACGGAGTCGACAGAACAACAGAACGGACAATCCTGGACGCCCTTGAGATCCAGGATCCTGAACTCGCAGAGGAAATCAAGAAGAGGATGTTTGTGTTCGAGGATATTGTCACCCTTGACAGCCGTGCAATCCAGCGGGTGATCAGGGACTGTGAAAGCGAAGACCTGATGCTTTCATTGAAGGTCTCCAGTGATGATGTCAAAGACATTGTCTTCAAAAACATGTCTACCCGGATGGTTGAAACCTTCAAGGAGGAAATGGAATATATGGGCCCTGTCAGGCTGAGGGATGTAGAGGAAGCCCAGTCAAGGATCGTAGCCATTATCCGCCGCCTTGAAGAAGCCGGGGAAATCGTCGTAGCGCGCGGCGGAGGGGATGATATTATTGTCTAGGCTTATCAAGTCGCATTGGGCCCAGCCTTCAGAGCAGCAGAAAAAAGTCATATCCATTAAGCTGCTGAATCAGGATTTGCCAGCCGCCGAGCTGCAGGAAGAAGCGCCATTTAATCAGCAGCTTCTTATAGATGAGGCCCGCAGAGAAGCAGAGTCCATCATTCAGCAGGCGAATGAAGAAGCCCGGCAGCTCCTGGAGCATATAGAACAGGAGCGGGTTCGATTCGAGCAGGAGAAAGAAGAGGCAAGAGAGTCAGCGAGGCATGACGGATTCCAGGAAGGCCTGACAGAAGGAAGGCAATCGGGCCTTATGGAGTTCAGTGAAACGATAGGGTTTGCAAAAGAAATTGTTGAATCATCCAAAGCTGACTACCAGAATACGATTGAGTCTTCGGAAGGGACGATCCTTGATATTGGCATCAAAGTGGCTGAAAGAATTCTCAGCAGTGTGCTTGAAGAAGACAGCAGCAGATTCCTGCCGGTTGTCAAAAGAGCCCTCAAGGAATCGCGGGAATACCGGGAGGTCCAGCTCCATGTCCATCCCGGCCGCTACAGTTTCCTGCTTGAGCATAAGGATGAGCTGCTGGCCATCTATCCAAGGGAAACTAATCTTTATATCTATCCTGACGAAGAGCTGGAAGAGTGCAGCTGCGTCATTGAATCTCCCGGCGGAAGGATAAATGCCGGTGTTGACAGCCAGCTTGAAGAAATGAAAAGGAAGCTGATTGAACTGCTGGAGAGTGAAAATAATTGAAGGCTGCAGATCTGATTAGTGAGATAGGGCAGATTGATACGTACAAACGCTACGGTAAAGTGAAAAAAGTAGTGGGCCTGATGATTGAGTCACAGGGTCCTGAAAGCTCCATCGGAGATGTTTGCATCATCCATGTGGGTTCAGGGAAAAAGCGGAAGATCATGGCTGAGGTTGTAGGCTTTAAAGAGGAAAATGTCATTTTGATGCCATATACAGCTATCAGTGAGATAGCCCCGGGGAGCCTGGTGGAAGCGACTTTAAAGCCTCTGGAAATCAAAATCGGAACGTCCCTTATTGGCGAGGTAATAGATGCGCTCGGGCACCCGCTTGACGGAAAAGCATTGCCCAAGGGGCTGGCTTCTGTACCGACTGAGCAGGACCCCCCAAACCCGATGAACCGCCCGCCGATTTCCGCACCGGTGGAGGTCGGGGTAAGGGCGATCGACAGTCTCCTGACAGTCGGCTACGGCCAGCGGGTTGGCATATTTGCAGGCAGCGGCGTCGGAAAGAGTACGCTGCTGGGAATGGTCGCCAGAAATACAAAGGCTGACCTGAATGTGATAGCGCTCATCGGAGAGCGAGGCAGGGAAGTCAGGGAATTCATCGAGAATGATCTTGGCGAAGAGGGCCTCAAGAGGTCGATCGTCATTGCAGCCACTTCTGACCAGCCTGCACTGATGAGGATAAAGGGTGCTTATACAGCCACCGCAATCGCTGAATATTTTCGTGATAAAGGCTTGAATGTTGTATTGATGATGGACTCGGTGACAAGGGTTGCCATGGCGCAAAGGGAAGTAGGCCTTGCGATAGGGGAGCCGCCGACCACGAAAGGCTATACACCGTCTGTATTCGCGGTGCTGCCAAAGCTGCTTGAACGTACAGGGACGAACCATAAGGGATCGATTACAGCTTTTTACACGGTGCTGGTGGACGGCGACGATATGAATGAGCCGATAGCTGATACTGTCAGGGGAATACTTGATGGGCACTTCGTCCTTGACCGGGCCCTGGCCAATAAAGGGCAGTACCCGGCTATCAATGTATTAAAAAGCGTCAGCAGGGTGATGAACAATATCGTACCGCATGAGCATAAAAAAAGCGCAGAATTGCTGCGCGAAAGGCTGAGCACTTATATAAACTCCGAAGATCTTATCAATATTGGAGCATATAAAAAAGGGACATCAAGGGAGATTGACCAGGCTGTCCGCCTCTATCCGGAAATCATCTCATTTTTAAAACAGGGAACAGAAGAAAAAGTAACGATGCAGGACAGCATACAGCACCTGCTCCGTTTAATGGAAACAGGTGAATAATTCATGCAATATCAATACAGATTTGAAAAGGTAATGTCGATACGGGAAAGGGAAAAGGACGAAGCCCTGGACAGCTATAACCAATCTGTCCGAAGGTTTGAAGAAGCGGCAGGAAAGCTTTATGAGCTCCTTAAGAAGAAGGAAGATCTGGAGGAGTTCCAGTTCTCCAAGCTTGCCAGCGGATTGCCGGTCCAGGAAATCAGGCATTATCAGCATTTTATCCACAGCCTTGAAAAAACGATCGAACACTACCAGCAGGTTGTATTCAATGCGAGAAATCAGATGAATTATTATCAGGATAAATTAACGGAAAAAAATATAGAAGTAAAAAAATACGAAAAGATGAAAGAGAAAGATATTGTCCGTTTTGCGGAATCTATGAAGCTGGAAGAAAACAGGCAAATGGATGATATCTCGATTCAGCTGTATGCCAATCGGGGAAGCCAGGTGGGCCAATGAATAAAACGGCAGAAGAGACAGAAAAAAAATACAGCAAGTTTCAAATGTTTTTTATATTGGTTGTGATTCCTCTCCTTTTTGCGATTGCAGTTACATTGATTGTATTAACTGTCAATGGGACCAACGTATTTGAAGCAGGCAGGGAACTGGGCAGCAAAATCCCTGTTATCTCGGAGATGATCGATAAGGAACAGTCAGCTGCTGATAAAGAAGCTGATCAGAGGATCGTCGAGCTTGGAGCAGCTATTGAAGACAGGGAAGCACAGATTGAGCGGCTGGAGTCCCAGCTGGAATCGAAAGACAGCGAGATTGAGGAAAATGAGCTGGAAAAACAGCAGCTGCAGAATCAGATAGACGAACTCCTGGCCATACAAGAGGAAAACAAGCGTGCGTTCAAGGATATTGTAAAAACCTATGAAACGATGTCAGCCAAAAATGCTGCGCCCATCCTTGCACAGATGAATGATGATGAGGCCCTTCAGATCCTCTCGAATGTAAAGCCTGACACGCTGGCGGGCATCATGGAAAAAATGCTGCCGGAAGATGCTGCAAAGTTCACAGAGCTTTTGACAAATGAAAGCAGCCGGTCAGCTTCAGAATGACTCAGCGTGATATGAAAGGGGGTGAAAAGAATGCAGCTAACAGGTTTGGGGGCAATCGTTAGTGCAGGTCCGGCCGCTGCAAATGCGGGAAAAACTGAGGCGGGCCAGGGATTCACGGCTATGATGGCAATGCTTTTGGCAGGCCAGGGAGAAATCCAGCAGGAGTCCAGCGGGAAACCCCGTGAAGTTGATCAGGAGGCTCTCATGTCACTGGCTGAATTCATGTCTGCTGATTCCCTGCTTGATCTGGAGGGCGGACATCAGCTGCTCGACCAGCTTTTGAGCGGTAAAGATACCGGTCTGCTTGAACAGATTCAGAGCTATCTTGGATTGTCTGACGAAAGGATGGAAGAAATACTCGATCAATTGCAAGCTTTGCTCACAGATAGGGTGGAGTCAATACCAGAGGATGTAAAACCTCTCCAAACGGGAGACTCTGGTACTTCTAAGACAGAAGAAGCAAATTTTGCTTCGCCTTTTGAGTTAACGGACAGTGATGAACAAGTTCAAATTTTGGAAAGCATGTTGAACATCCTTGCTCAATTGACGACACTTCCTGAAAACAAAGCATCCGGAACAATTTCAAAAGAATTTATGGATGCAGCCAAAATTGTAAAGTTATACGACCTTCTTCAAAAAAATGCCGACTTTGCTGGAGAACAGCCGCTCTCCAAAGGAGCAAGGCAATTGCTTGAAAAACTTGACGCTTTTATCATGTCAGCGGCAAGCAAAGAAAAACTCCAATATTTGCAGAAAACTTTTACCCAGCTTTCAAATGATTTAAACCTGGGCCAGCAAAAAAGCAATGAAGGAAAATATCAATTGCCAGATGGCGGAAAAACCATCTCCAGGCTGGATGCTGGTGCACCTTCGTTCACCCTGATGCCGCAGATGACGAAAGTTGAGCATCTGACACTGATGCAGCCTAACCAGGGGAAAATGGTCTCAACTGAGCAGCTCATCGAACAATTTGAATCTATCCTGGCAAAAAGCCAGCTCACAAAAACAGGCGGAGTACAGCGGATGTTTTTGCGTCTTAATCCCGAAAATCTAGGCTCGCTGCGGATTGAATTGATTCAAAAGGATTCCCAGCTTACAGCCAGGATTCTGACATCAACAGGTGCAGCTAAGGAAATGCTTGATTCCCAGGTGAATGGACTTAAACAGGCACTCCACTCACAGAATATCCAGGTTGAACGCATTGAAATTTCACAGCAGCTGAGCCAGCAGGAGAAAATGCCGCAGCGTGATGCCCAGCAACAGCAGCAGGGGCAAAATCAGCCAGACAGGCAAAAACAGCAGGCTGGAAGAGATGAAGAATCAGCCGGTGAATCTTTTGAAGAAATTCTATTAAATACAGAAGCATAGGTGGTAGCATGGCAAATACAATTGATTCGTCTTTAATGCTTTCAAGCTATAAAAAGGAAGAACGGAAAACCGGGTCAGATATTTTGGGCAAAGATGATTTCTTAAAGATATTGATGGTTCAGCTGCAAAACCAGGATCCTTCAAATCCCTTGCAGGATAAAGATTTTATTGCCCAGATGGCAACATTCTCATCTCTGGAGCAGATGACAAACATGAACACAAGCATACAAAAACTCGTCCAAATGCAGGAACAGGATTCTCTGATTGCCTATAGTGAATTTGCCGGCAAGGAAATCAAATGGCATAAAGTCGCAGAATCAGATGATCCAAATGCACAGCCTTCGATCGAGGAAGGAACAGGAAGAGTTTCCTCCATCCAGTTCAAGAACGGCAATGCTGTTTTTATCCTGGAAGATGGGACAGAACTGGGACCAGCCAATATTTCCGAAGTCAGGGGAGGATCCCAGGATAACAGCCTCATGCAGGCGAGCATGCTGATTGGAAGAATGATAACCTTTGTTGGGGAAGATGGGGCTGAGCAAAAGGATTTTGTTAAATCTGTCAGCCTTAAAGGCGGAACTACGCTCTTCCAGCTGGGCAATGGTACAGCTGTGAATTCATCGCAAATTACCGAAATCGAATAGGATAGGAAGTGATTGGATGGGCAAGCAAGTGTATCTTCCAATTCAATCGCAATTAAATCCGGCAGTTCCAAGAAAGCCGCAGGCACACAGAAATACACATCTTGCTTCTTTTTCAGATCATCTGCAGAATGCCATTAATATTCCGGCAAAGCTGAATATCAGCAGGCATGCCAGTGAAAGGCTGCAGCAGAGGGATATACATATCACTGCTGACCGCTGGGATCAGGTTGAAACAAAGGTGGCAGAAGCAAAGGGAATGGGAATCGCAGAGTCACTTGTCCTGCTGCCGGAAGCCGCCTTAATAGTAAGCGTCCGGAATAACACGGTGATCACGGCGATGGAACGGAAGGAAGCAAACAGCCAGATTTTTACGAATATTGACGGAACGATACTGATGGATTAACACTAAATGGGCCGGACCTCATTGAGGAAGCCACGTCTGCCGACTGACTGAAGCAGACTTAACATGAAAGGAGCAGATAAAATGCTGCGTTCAATGTACTCAGGAATTAGCGGAATGAAAAACTTCCAGACAAAGTTAGATGTAATCGGCAATAATATTGCCAATGTAAATACCTTTGGATATAAAAAGGGACGGGTTACTTTTAAGGATATGGTGAGCCAGACTGTTTCGGGGGCAACTGGATCTGGGGACAACCTAGGCGGGATGAATCCGAAACAGGTTGGATTGGGCTCTCAGCTTTCTGCTATCGACACAATTGATACTCAAGGAAGCCTTCAGACTACAGGTAGGGTGCTTGATTTGGGAATTCAGGGAGATGGTTATTTCCAAGTTGAAAAAGGGGGAAATACCTACTATACGAGAGCCGGGAATTTTTATTTTGACAATGACGGTTTTATGGTAACAGCTTCGGGAGAATTTCTATTAAATGCTGCTGGCGATGAGCGAATAAAAATTGATAACATTGGTACAGTTGAAAACTTAAGCATTGGCGCAGACGGGACAATTTCTTACGTAGGCGGAACCCCACCTACTCAACCTTTGCAAATTGGAATAGTAAGATTTACAAACAATGGCGGTCTTGAAAAAGTTGGAAATAACCTTTATCGTGATACTGAAAATTCAGGACCACCAAGCAATGAAGGTGGTACCGATGCGAAGCCCGGAGACAACGGTGCCGGAACAATCGTATCAGGTTCCCTCGAAATGTCCAATGTAGACCTTTCTGAGGAATTCACTGAAATGATCGTGGCTCAGCGCGGATTCCAGGCGAATACCCGCATCATCACAACTTCCGACGAGATCCTGCAGGAACTGGTAAACTTAAAACGTTAAGCTGAGGAGGGACAGGGCTGGAGGCTTCCTTCGGTCCTGGCGCTTACAATGATTACTGTTACAAGGCTGAATGGAAAGACATTTACAATTAATGCTGTTTATATTGAAACGGTCGAATCTTTTCCCGACACGACCATTACACTGGCCAATGGAAGAAAGTATGTGGTGAAGGATGATGAGGACACGGTGAAAAGGAAGATTATCGGGTTCTATCAGTCTATCGGATTGCTTGGGCACAAACAGCTGGAGGGAATGGAAAATGAAGAATAATAAACTCTTAATGATCATGCTGTTTTTGCTCATAGCTATCACTCTGGTTGGTGCGGTGGCATTGGTCGTTGTTATGAAATATACAGACGGTGCAGAGGAGAAAGAGCCTTCAATTGAAGAAGTGCTGGAAGCATCTGTGGACATTAACCAGATCACAACGAATTTGGCCAGCGATGATTTTATCCGCATCTCCTTCAAGGTTGAGACTGACAGCAAAAAAGCGAAGGAAGAGCTTGAGAAGAGAGATTTCCAGGTCAAGAATATTATCATCCAGGAGCTTTCAGAAAAGAAGGCGGAAGACCTGCAGGGCAAAGAAGGCAAAATCAGCCTGCAGGAGGACCTTAAATCAAAAATCAACAGCCTGATGCAAAACGGAAAAGTAGAGAGTGTCTATATCACTGAGTCTCTCCTCCAATAATCCGGATTTTCCTCGGCAGATTACGAAGATGGAGGTGAGGGTTCATGTCTGGTGAGGTTTTATCGCAAAATGAAATCGATGCACTGCTTTCCGCTATATCAACAGGGGAAATGGATGCAGATGAATTAAAGAAAGAACAGTCTGAGAAGAAAGTGAAAGTATATGATTTTAAGAGGGCACTCCGGTTTTCAAAAGACCAGGTTCGGAGCCTGACCAGGATTCACGAAAATTTTGCCCGCCTATTGACGACCTTCTTCTCAGCGCAATTAAGGACCTATGTCCAGATCTCGGTGGCTTCTGCCGACCAGATACCATATGAGGAATTTATCAGATCGATTCCGAAAATGACGATATTGAATGTATTCGAGGTACCCCCGCTCGATGGAAGGATCCTGATGGAGGTCAATCCTAATATTGCCTATGCGATGATGGACCGGATGATGGGCGGCAGGGGTTCGAGCATCAATAAAGTCGATACATTGACAGAAATCGAGACAAAGATCATGTCCAATACTTTTGAACGGGCATTTGAGCATTTGAGGGAGGCATGGAGCACGATTACCGAAATCGATCCTTTCCTTGCCGAATTCGAGATCAATCCGCAGTTTCTGCAGATGGTCTCCCCAAATGAAACGGTTGTCGTCATATCGCTGAACACCATGATCGGCGAAACAAGCGGGATGATTAATATCTGCATACCCCATGTTGTGCTTGAACCGATCATTCCCAAGCTTTCTGTCCATTACTGGATGCAGACAGAGAAAAAGGAAAGGGAGCCAGAGGAGCTCGGCAGGCTTGAGGACAGCATACAGAAGGCACAGGTGCCGGTTTCAGCAGAACTGGGCTCTGCCGATATTTCCATCCAGGACTTCCTTATGCTTGATCTCGGGGATGTCATTGAGCTGAACCAGGCGATTGACCGTCCGCTGACGATCAAAATCGGGGATATTCCTAAATTTACAGGACAGCCCGGTAAGGCGAATAAAAAGCTGGCTATTCAAATACTTGATACATTGAAGGGGGGAGACAGCGATGATGAGTGACGATATGCTCTCGCAAGATGAAATAGATGCCCTTTTAAGAGGAACCGACGACACAGAGGAAGACGATATTTTTTCAGTTGAAGATTACCTATCCATGATGGAACAGGATGCGCTTGGTGAAATCGGGAATATCTCTTTTGGCAGTTCTGCTACTGCTTTATCTACACTTTTGAATCAAAAGGTTGAAATAACAACCCCGACTGTTTCTGTCATATTAAAAAGAAAGCTTCAAGAGGAGTTTCCGCACCCGTATGTGGCCATCCAGGTCAGCTATACAGAAGGATTCTCAGGAAGCAATCTGCTTGTCATTAAACAATCAGATGCTGCAATCATTGCAGATCTCATGCTGGGCGGAGACGGATTGAACCCCGCAGATCTGCTTGGCGAAATCCAGCTGAGCGCCGTGCAGGAAGCAATGAACCAGATGATGGGTTCCGCTGCAACTTCCATGTCCACCATTTTCAGCAAACGGGTTGATATTTCGCCACCATCCATTGATTTTCTGGATGTGCAGCAAGGGGAAGGGACAGATAGGATTCCAGATGACGATATGCTTGTAAAGGTATCTTTCAGGCTGAAAATTGGGGATCTGATTGATTCAAGCATCATGCAGGTGGTCCCGCTGGAATTTGCTAAAAGGCTGGTTGAAGAGCTTATGAATCCGGGGGCGCAGGCTGAAAACCCGGCTGCAGATTTGAGCAAGCCTGACCCTGTGCAGGCACAGGAGCCAGCATTCCATCAACCGCCGGCAGAACCAGTGCCGGATATGGCAGCAGCCCCTCCCGGCTATGGACAGGGAACTGCGCAATACTCCGGCATGGAAACACAGACGCAGCGTCCGGCTGCCCAGGCGGCTCCCCAGCATCTTGGGGCCCATTATCCAGGCGGACAGCCGCCGCAGGTTCAGCCTGCTGTATTTTCAAACTTTGAGCCTCAGCAGCTTCAGGAGTCTGAAACAAAGAATCTGAATATGCTCCTGGATATTCCTTTGCAGGTGACAGTAGAGCTGGGCAGGACAAAGCGTTCTGTTAAAGATATACTGGAGCTTTCCGCGGGATCTATCATCGAACTGGACAAGCTTGCAGGAGAACCGGTAGATATTCTTGTCAACAGCCGCCTGATTGCAAAAGGTGAAGTGGTTGTTATTGAAGAGAACTTTGGTGTCAGGGTCACAGATATCATCAGCCAGAGCGACAGGATCAAAAATTTAAGATAACTAATATGGGGGTTAAGTATTATGGCACAGAAGATTTTGATAGTGGACGATGCGGCATTCATGCGAATGATGATTAAGGACATCCTGTCCAAGAATGGCTACGACGTTGTCGGCGAGGCAGCGGATGGGGCCCAGGCTGTAGAAAAATACAAAGAAACACAGCCTGACCTGGTGACAATGGACATAACGATGCCGGAGATGGATGGCATCACTGCACTGAAAGAAATCAAAAAGCTTAATCCTTCTGCAAAGGTCATCATGTGTTCGGCCATGGGTCAGCAGGCGATGGTCATCGATGCCATCCAGGCCGGCGCAAAGGATTTTATCGTTAAGCCTTTCCAGGCTGACAGGGTCTTGGAAGCTATCTCAAAAACCTTAGGCTAAAAGCAATTTTAAAAATAGAGGGTGCATCATGTTGCAAATAGTTAAACAATTGCTCATAACCCTGCTTCTTGCTGCAGCTGCTTTGCCGGGCCTTCAAACTGTGGCCCAGGCAGAGCAGCTGAATAACAGCGTCAAAGACTGCTTTGAGCAGAAAGCGGGAGATTGCGCAGAGCCTGCAAATGGAGCCGGCTCGGCTGCAAAGGAAGAAGGATCTGGCGGAGTTGGCATTAACAGCTGGGATATAGCCAAGATGATTTTTGCCACAGCATTTGTCATTGGCCTGCTGTACTTTCTGCTTAAATTCATCAACAAAAAAAGCCGGACCTATAAATCTTCCCAGCTTGTCGAAAATCTCGGCGGCGCCTCGCTCGGAGCCAGCAAAAGCATTCAGATCATCAAAGTAGGCAGGCAGCTTCTTGTAGTGGGTGTGGGTGATAATATACAGCTGTTGAAAGAAATAGATGATGAAGAAGAATATCATCAGATCATCAATGATTATAACAACAAAATGGAACAGCTTGTTCAGCCAAGCGATATTGTGACAAAAGTGATTCAAAGAGCAAAGGCAGCCAGAACGGCAAATGCGGCAAAATCAAAATCCGCTGAAGGCAGCAATGGTGATTTTCAGTCTGTCTTAAAAGGACAGCTGGAAGAGCTGAGCAGAGAGCGCAGGAAAATTCACCAGGAAATGGAGCAGAAGGGGCCTAAAGATCAATGAATGAATTTATGGAATTTTTCAATGCGAGCTCCCCTGATAATGTATCCACTTCAGTAAAAATGCTCCTGCTGCTGACGGTTTTATCGCTGGCGCCAAGCATATTGATTTTAATGACATGTTTCACCAGGATCATCATTGTTCTTTCTTTTGTCAGAACGGCGCTTGCTACCCAGCAAATGCCACCCAACCAGGTGCTTGTAGGCCTCTCGCTTTTTTTGACATTCTTCATCATGGCACCCACCTTCCAGGAGGTTAATGAACAGGCGCTGACCCCGCTTTTTAATGATGAAATCAATCTTGAACAGGCGTACGAAAAAGCTTCTGTCCCTTTCAAGGACTTTATGAGCGCCCATACAAGGCAGAAGGATTTAGCTTTGTTCCTGGAATATTCCGGTGCCGAAACGCCGGAATCCATACAGGATATTCCGCTGACAGCGCTGGTTCCGGCATTTGCCATCAGTGAGATAAAAACTGCTTTCCAGATTGGATTTATGATTTTTATCCCTTTCCTAGTGATTGATATGATAGTGGCCAGTGTGCTTATGTCCATGGGGATGATGATGCTTCCGCCGGTCATGATATCACTTCCGTTTAAAATTTTGCTGTTCGTTCTTGTGGATGGATGGTATCTCGTGGTCAAATCTTTACTACAAAGTTTTTAAGCAGGTGAATGAATGAGTCCCGAAACAGTTATATCGATCGCAGAGCAAGGGATTATGAGTGTTTTATATATCAGCGGGCCGCTTTTGGTGCTTGCGCTTGTCGTGGGGCTGATTGTCAGCATCTTTCAGGCGACCACCCAGATCCAGGAACAGACCTTGGCATTTGTGCCAAAGATCGTTGCTGTCCTTCTCGGTGTTGTTTTTTTCGGCCCTTGGATGCTCAGCCATATGCTTTCTTATACAAATGAAATATTTTCAAATCTGACTAGATTTGTAGGATGATGACATGCTAGATTTACTTCCGGCGTTTCCTGCTTTTTTACTGATATTTGTAAGAGTGACTTCCTTCTTTCTTCTGATGCCGCTTTTTTCTTACCGGTCAATCCCTAATACCCATAAAATTGGCTTGGGCTTTTTTCTGGCCTGGATCATCTTTTATGCGGCGGATGCCCCGGCATTTGAAATTAATGGTGCCTATTATTTGCTGATTATGAAAGAAGCACTGGTTGGGCTTGTCATAGGCTTTATATCATATTTAATCCTTTCGGCCATTCAAATAGCAGGCGGTTTGATCGACTTTCAGATGGGTTTCGCCATCGCCAATGTAATTGATCCGCAAACAGGTGCGCAAAGCCCGCTCATGGGCCAGTATTTATACACGATATCTCTGTTTTTCCTCCTGATGGTCAATGGGCATCATCTGCTCATTGATGGTATTTTCTACAGCTATCAGGCTATACCGCTCGACCAGCCGTGGATCCCGTTCGGGGATGAAGGTATGGCTGAATATATGCTGCGGGCCTTTAATTCGATGTTCATATCGGCATTCCAGATGTCTGTGCCGGTGGTCGGGTGTCTGTTCCTTGTGGATGTGGCGCTCGGAATTGTAGCAAGGACCGTTCCCCAGCTGAATGTGTTTGTAGTCGGAATTCCGCTGAAAATCGGCGTTAGCTTCATTGTTCTTGTTGCTGTTATGAGTGTCCTGCTCTATGTAGTCTCGCAGCTTTTCGGCGCGATGGCCAGTACAATGAAAGGCCTGATGGATCTGATAGGGGGAGCGTCTGGATGAATAGGATCAGGCTTGATTTACAGTTTTTCAGCGGGGAGAAGACAGAAAAGGCCACCCCCAAGAAGCGTCAGGACTCCCGTAAAAAAGGGCAGGTTGCCAAAAGCCAGGATGTCAATACAGCCTTGGTTCTGCTGGCTGTATTCCTGTTTCTCCTTTTTGCAGGCGGATATTTAAAAAATATCATCATGTATTTGCTGACGCACTCTTTTCAGGAATTTATGCTCATGGAACTGACCGAGAGCAATGTACAGGCCATTTTCCTTGCAGTCATGAAGGAATTGGCTTTGTTTCTGGGACCGGTCATGCTGATTGCCATGATTGCCGGGGCAGCAGCCAATTATATGCAGGTTGGATTTTTATTTTCAACCGAAGCCATTCAGTTTAAGCTGGAAAAAATCGATCCTATCAAAGGATTTAAAAGAATTTTTTCAATGAGGGCCATTGTGGAGCTGCTGAAGTCGGTCTTAAAGATCGGATTTGTCGGTGCGGTCACATTTGTGGTTTTATGGATGCGGATTGACGAAATCCTGATGCTTTCACAAAAATCCCCGGGGGCGGCACTGATCATTTTGGCCAGTCTTACCGTGCAGATGGGCTTATTTGCATCAGCTGCGCTTCTCTTTTTATCTGTCCTGGATTATCTCTATCAGAAGTATGATTTCGAGAAAAACATCCGGATGTCCAAGCAGGACATAAAAGATGAATATAAAAACATTGAAGGCGATCCTTTGATCAAGTCAAAGATCAAGCAGAAGCAAAGAGAAATGGCGATGAGCCGCATGATGCAGGAAGTGCCGAACGCCGATGTCGTCATCACCAATCCTACCCACTTTGCCATTGCCCTGAAGTATGATGAAGAAAAGCAGGATGCACCGTATGTGGTGGCAAAAGGCGCAGATTATGTTGCACAGAAAATCAAATATATAGCCAAAGAAAATGAGGTAATTACGGTGGAGAACAGGCCGCTGGCAAGGGCTCTGTACAGCCAGACCGAAATCGGCAGCACCATACCTGAGGAGTTTTTTAAAACGGTTGCGGAAATCCTTGCGTATGTATACCGCACCAAGAACAAAATGTAAGCAGCAGCGAAGAGGCCTGAACAGTCCGGCCATGATGACGCTTCTGAATAGAGCGGAGTCCTTCGTCTGCGTTCCATCCAACCAAGTGCCTTACGCATTTCTAAATTGTCCAGCTCCAGGCACTAGCCCCTCGAGGTCTTAAGCCACATAAGGACGGGAGGAAGAACGCCTCCCATCCTTATGCGTCTTAAGCTTGTCGGGGCTGAACAAGTGCCTTACGCATTTCTGTTAGGAGAGAGATTATGTCTGGTAGAGATTTATCGGTTGTTGTCAGTGTCATCCTGATTGTCGCCATGCTTATCATACCATTTCCATCGTGGCTGTTAAGCATCCTGATCATCATGAATATATCACTGGCGCTTCTCGTTTTGCTGATATCCATGAATATGAATGAACCGCTGCAGTTTTCCATTTTTCCATCGCTCCTGCTGCTGCTGACATTATTCAGGCTTGGACTGAATGTATCCACGACCCGGTCTATTTTATCAAAAGGTGAAGCAGGCGGTGTCGTTGAGACGTTCGGGACATTCGTTGTCGGCGGGAATGTAATAGTAGGGATGGTTGTTTTCCTTATCCTGATTATTATCCAATTTATCGTTATAACAAAAGGTTCTGAGCGTGTTTCAGAGGTTGCAGCAAGATTTACGCTCGATGCAATGCCAGGAAAGCAGATGAGCATCGATGCTGATCTGAATGCGGGGATGATTTCTGAGCATGAAGCAAGGGAAAGACGGGAAAAGGTCAGCCGGGAAGCTGATTTCTACGGCTCGATGGATGGTGCGAGCAAATTTGTAAAAGGGGACAGCATAGCCGGGATCATCATTGTCCTGATCAACCTTATATTCGGGATTGTCATTGGCATGATGCAGCAGGGACTCGGCTTCGCTGATGCGGCCAGCCGCTATTCGCTGCTGACAGTGGGTGACGGGATCGTCAGCCAGATCCCTGCATTGCTTATTTCAACCGCGACAGGAATTGTCGTGACCCGGGCAGCATCCGAAGGGAATCTGGGCAAGGATATTACTTCACAGATACTCGCATACCCAAAGATGCTGTATGTAACCGGAGCGACAATATTCCTGCTTGGACTGTTTACGCCTATCAGCAATATCCTTACTTTCCCGATTGCCGGATTGTTTGCTTTTGGCGGATTTATGTTATCAAGGGTGAAGGAGCCTGATAAAGAGCAGCTTCAGGAGATAGAGGAAGAGCTGGAAACAGATGAAATGAAGAGTCCTGAAAGTGTGGTCAGCCTTCTGAATGTGGACCCCATTGAATTCGAGTTTGGCTATGGGCTTATCCCGCTTGCAGACGCCAATCAGGGCGGAGACCTTCTTGACAGGATCGTGATGATCCGGAGGCAGCTTGCAATTGAACTGGGGCTGGTCATTCCTGTGGTGAGAATCAGGGATAATATCCAGCTGCAGCCGAATGAATACAGGCTGAAGATTAAAGGAAATGAAATGGCCCGCGGTGAGCTGCTGCTTGACCACTATCTGGCCATGAGCCCCGGGATTGAAGATGACAGCATCGACGGGATTGATACGGTCGAGCCTTCCTTTGGGCTTCCAGCCAAATGGATAACAGAGGAAACGAAAGAGCAGGCAGAAATTTTTGGCTACACGGTAGTGGACCCTCCTTCGGTCGTCTCTACCCATATTACTGAAATCATCAAAGCGAACGCCTATGATCTGCTCGGAAGGCAGGAGACAAAGCAGCTGATTGACCATCTGAAGGAAAGCTACCCGATCCTTGCAGACGAAGTCACGCCAAATCCATTGTCAGTTGGCGAAGTTCAAAAGGTATTGGCCAAGCTGCTTAAGGAGAATGTCTCTATCCGCAACCTGCCGATCATTTTTGAAACGCTGGCTGATTTTGGAAAAGTGACATCTGATACAGATCTGCTCACTGAATATGTAAGGCAGGCGCTGGCCCGCCAGATCACCAACCAGTATTCCGCACAGGGCGATTCCCTGAAAGTTGTGACATTGTCAGGGAAAATTGAAAAGCTGATAGCAGAAGGCATCCAGCAGACTGAGCATGGGAATTATCTTTCAATGGATCCGGCTGTTTCACAAAGCATCCTGGAATCGATCGCTTCCCAGGTGGAGCAGCTTTCCATCATGGACCAGTCGCCTATCGTTCTTTGCTCGCCAGCCGTTAGGATGTATGTGAGACAATTGACAGAACGGTATTTCCCGCTCGTGCCGATCCTTTCCTATAATGAATTGGAAGCAAATGTAGAAGTACAAAGTGTAGGGGTGGTGAACATCGATTGAAAGTAAAAAAATTCACGGCACCTTCAATGCCTGAAGCAATGAAAATCATCCGCGAAGAGCTTGGCAGCGATGCAGTCATCCTGAATTCCAAAATGGTGCAGACAAACGGATTCCTAGGGTTTTTCAAGAAAAGGAATATTGAAGTCATTGCAGCAATAGATCCTGAGCCCAGCCAGCCTAAGGAAGTATTAAAAGAAAAAATGATCGAGCCTCCGCCTGTAAAGGCAGCTGAATTTTTTCCAAAAGCAGGGGGACCTTCTTCGGAAGAACTGGCAGCGGAAATCCGGGAGCTTAAGCGTTTAATGCAGCAGTCTTCTTCTGGAGGAAGCTTAAGAGCCCTATCTTCCCTGCCGCTTCCGCTCAAGAAAGTTCAGGAAGAGCTGGCAGGACAGGAAGTGGAACCTTCAATCATTGAAGAGCTTATGGAAAAGCTTTTGGTAAAATGGTATAAATCTGACTTAGAACCGGATTTAAACAAGGTTAATAGCTGGCTGAGGGAACTTTTGACGGCAAAGCTCGAAACAGCCCAATATGGCGGAATTGCGTTTGATCACAAAATCATTAACTTTGTCGGACCTACAGGCGTTGGAAAAACGACTACTCTGGCTAAAATAGCTGCTGAATGTGTGATAAAGCAAAAGAAAAAAACGGCCTTCATCACTACAGACACGTATAGAATCGCTGCCATCGACCAGCTGAAAACATATGCAGATATTCTCGATGTGCCTATGGAAGTATGCTATACAGAGGAAGATTTCAAGGCTGCAGTGGACACTTTCAAGGACTTTGAGGTCATTTTGATTGATACAGCGGGACGCAATTTCCGCAACCCGAAATATGTCCAGGAGCTTAAAAGCCTGCTTGAGGCAGAAAGCAGCCTGACCTATCTGGTCCTATCGTTAACATCCAAGCAAAGGGATATGGAAGAAACAATCAAACAATTTTCAGTAGTGGACATTAACAGGTTCATATTCACAAAAGCAGATGAAACGTCGACCTTTGGACCGCTGCTCAACATAATTGATAAAACAGGAAAAGGGGCAGCCTATCTGACTACCGGCCAAAATGTTCCGGATGATCTTGTGCCCGCCGGCCCGAAAACAATAGCCGGGGCGATAATGGGAGAATCAAAGTATGAATGACCAGGCAGAACAGCTTAGAAGGAAACTGAGGAACGGGGAAGATAAGGCTTCAGCAAAGACTATCGCTGTAATAAGCGGGAAAGGAGGAGTAGGGAAATCGAATTTTTCCCTGAACTTCTCCCTTTCACTCCAGGAAAAAGGGCATGATGTTCTGCTGCTGGATCTTGATATCGGAATGGGGAATATAGATGTCCTGCTTGGCCTTGCTTCTCCTTATTCGGCTGCGGACTATTTTGCAGGCAATGCTTCACTCGAGAAAATCATTTCAGTGGGACCGCATGGACTCCATTACATAGCAGGGGGAACAGGCCTTTCTCAGCTGGCCGAGATCTCAGCACCGGTGCTTGACCAATTTTTCTTGGATTTCTCGGAGCTGTTTTCTAAATATGAATATATCATTCTGGATATGGGTGCGGGAATCAGCAGCCAATCTCTTCATTTTATTTTATCCGTGAATGAACTGATAGCAGTGACAACCCCTGAGCCGACTTCTTTGACCGATGCTTATGCTGCTTTGAAGTTCATCCATCTCAGGGACAATAAGATGCCGATTAGTATAGTCGTCAATAAAGCAGAAACAGAGAAGGAAGCAGCCTCGTCGTTTAACAGGATATCACAAGTAATGGAAAGCTTCCTGGGAAAAAAGGTCACAAGGCTTGGCGCTGTTCCTGATGACCGCAGCGTTCAGCAGGCCGTAAGGAAGCAGACCCCTTATCTGCTTTATAAAAGAAGCTCGGCAGCTTCAAGGGCCACTCTTGACATTGCTGATTTTTTCCTGCAGCAGAACGGGAAGCAGCAGGCTGATGGAAAGGTTCCCTTTATGTCGCGGCTTAAGCAATTGCTTTTTGAAAAGGGGCGGAGCTAAATGGGCAAGATCAATGTACTCGTAGTGGATGACTCTGCTTTTATGAGAAAGCTTATCTCTGACTTCCTCTCTGAGAATGAACAAATCAATATATGCGGAACCGCTAAAGATGGGGAAGATGCTTTAAGGAAGATTGAGGAATTGAAGCCGGATGTCGTTACCATGGATGTGGAAATGCCGAAGCTTAATGGACTTGATGCATTAAAGAGAATCATGGAAGTTCATCCCCTTCCTGTCGTCATGCTGGCCAGTGCCACCAAAGAAGGCGCAGAAAAGACAATGAACAGCATCCAGCTCGGAGCTGCCGATTTTATCTCAAAGCCTTCAGGTTCTATTTCACTGGACTTGTTCAAAATTAAACAGGAGCTTGCAGAGAAGGTCATTGCTGCAAGCAGGATATCAGCTGCCAAACTGGCAGACAAGCCTTTATATGGAAAAAATACTATTAAGCTATACGAAAATTATAGTAAAATAGAACCAGAGACTTTCGGACCGCCCCTTAAGCCAGGCAGCCTGCCCGCAGCAGACAAGCTTGTGTGCATCGGTACCTCAACCGGCGGGCCGAGAGCGCTTCAAAAGGTGTTTTCCAAGCTTCCAGGGACCCTGGATGCACCAGTGCTTGTTGTCCAGCATATGCCTCCAGGCTTTACCAAGTCATTGGCTGACAGGCTGGATCTCTTGTCGGAGCTGTGTGTAAAAGAAGCCGAGCACGGCGAATTGCTGAAAAAAGGGACAGCTTACATAGCGCCCGGGGGCCTTCACCTGACAGTACAGCAGACGAAAGCCGGCTTGATGGCGGTCTTAAGTGAAGCTGCGCCGGTCAATGGGCACAGGCCATCAGTAGATATACTGTTTGAGTCGGCAAGCATGATTGAAAATTGCCATAAAATCGCTGTAATCCTGACTGGCATGGGTTCGGACGGGACAAAAGGCTTATCAGCAATCAAGAGCAAAGGAAATGCTTCTGCTATTGCAGAATCAAAAGATTCAGCGATTGTATTCGGAATGCCGAGGACGGCAATAGAAACCGGGCTTGTCGATAAAGTTGCGAATATAGAAGAAATTGCTGAAAAAATAAAGAGCTATGTTTAATTCAGAGGGGTGAAAGCGCCATGGAAATGAGCCAATATTTAGAAGTATTTATTGAAGAAAGCAGGGAGCATCTGCAAGCGATTAATGAACATCTGCTTGAACTTGAAAAGAATCCTGCCGATTTGAAAATAATTAATGAAATATTCAGATCTGCCCATACGTTAAAAGGAATGTCTGCCACAATGGGTTACGAAGACCTGGCCCGCCTGACCCACCAGATGGAGAATGTTCTTGACGCTATTAGAAATCAAAAGATAGGCGTCACGCCTGAACTCCTGGATACCGTTTTCCTGGCAGTCGATGATTTGGAAGCCATGGTATTATCCATTTCAGAAGGAGGGGATGGAAAGCGCGATGTCGGTACGGCGGTAAAGCAGCTGGAGCTGATTGAAAATGGCCAAACCCCTTTAATGGAATCGCGTCAGGAAGCGGCGGCTGCGGCTGCTGCAGAAGCAGAAGTTCCTGCAGAGCTGAGAAGTGATTATGATGAATTTGAACGGACTGTGCTCAGCCAGTCAAAGGAACAGGGCTTTGACGTTTTCGAGATATCCATCTCTTTAAGGGAAGATTGCCTCCTGAAGGCTGCGAGAGTATTTATGGTGTTCGAAGTATTGGAGAAGTCCGGTGAAATCATTAAGTCCAATCCTCCTGTGGACGTGCTGGAGGAAGAGCAATTTGATTCAGCCTTTACGGTCACGCTGGTTACAAAGGAACCAAAAGAAGAGATTCAGGCGAAGATCATGAAAGTATCAGAAATTGAAAAGGCAGAAATCATAAACATTGACCTGATGCCTGCCAATCCGGCTGAAGAAGAACCGGCGCCTGCAGCCGGCATCATCCAGCCTGTGGAAGAACCAAAAGAAGAAAGCAGGAATGGTGCACCGGCCAAACAGGCAAGCAGCAAAACAATCCGGGTGAATATAGAGCGTCTGGATATATTGATGAATCTGTTTGAAGAGCTTGTCATCGACAGGGGAAGACTTGAGCAGATTTCGAAAGAGCTCAACAACCAGGAGCTCCACGAAACCGTTGAAAGAATGTCCCGCATCTCAGGAGACCTTCAGAATATTATTCTCAATATGAGGATGGTGCCTGTTGAAACGGTATTTAACCGCTTCCCTAGGATGGTCCGCCAGCTGGCCAGGGACCTGAATAAGAAAATCAATCTTGAAATTGTAGGTGCAGAAACAGAACTGGACAGAACGGTCATAGATGAAATCGGCGATCCTTTAGTACACTTGATCCGCAATGCACTGGATCACGGAGTTGAAACTCCGGAAGTACGGAAGGCGAACGGGAAAAATGAAGAAGGGACAGTCGTTCTGAAAGCGTACCACAGCGGCAACCACGTCTTCATCGAACTGATCGATGACGGAGCTGGCATAAACCGTGACAAAGTCCTGCAAAAAGCTGTCAAAAACGGCATTATAACGGAGCAGGCAGGCGCTTCATTAACTGACAAACAGGTGTACGAGCTCATTTTTGCATCCGGTTTTTCCACTGCAGACAAAATCTCGGATGTTTCCGGCAGGGGCGTAGGCCTGGATGTAGTGAAAAGCACCATTGAATCATTAGGCGGAACAGTCACGATTGATTCCCAGGAAGGAAAAGGCTCAACCTTCTCCATCCAGCTTCCGCTGACACTTTCCATCATTTCTGTCATGCTGATTGAAGTACAGAAGGAAAAGTATGCGATTCCTCTTTCGTCTATTATTGAAACGGCAATCATTAAAAAAGAGGATATCATGAATGCCCACAACCAGAAGGTCATAGATTTCCGCGGCAAGGTCGTTCCGCTTCTGTTCCTGAAGGATGTGTTCGATGTTCCTGTGCATTTGGAGGAAGATGGTTATTATTCGGTGGTCATCGTCCGCAAAGGGGACAAGATGGCTGGACTGGTAGTCGACTCGTTTATTGGACAGCAGGAGATCGTGCTTAAATCACTCGGAGGCTATCTGAATGATATTTTTGCAATTTCCGGAGCTACGATCCTTGGGGATGGGCAGGTTGCATTGATTGTTGACTGCAATGCTTTAATAAATTAATAGACTGGCATGAAAGCTACTGCCAATTCAGGGAGTGTATGAAATGAGTGAAACAATGACCGCAGATTTAAAACTGATCATTTTCTTATTAAAAGATAAAGAATATGCGATACCGGTCTCTCAAGTAAGATCAATCGAGAAAGTACAGCATATTACAAGAGTGCCCGGGGCAGCCTCCTCTGTCAAAGGAGTGATCAATCTGCGCGGCGTGGTTACCCCGATCATTGACCTGAGGACAAGATTCGGTCTTGAACAGAAAGAGTATAGTGACAGCACAAGGGTCATCATCGCCTCGGCCGATGAGATGGAAGTCGGCCTCGTGGTTGACGGGGCCAATGATGTGATCGACGTATCAGAAGATTCTATAGAACCATCGCCGAACGTGATCGGCGCCGAGGAGGCGGAGTTCATAAGCGGCGTCGTCAAAGTGGAAAAACGCCTGCTGATCCTGATCGACCTTGGAAAGATTCTGGAAGGCGGAGAAATGAAGCTGGCAGGCCATGAGTAAGCAGACCGGCAGCTTCCTGCACGGCATTTCATCCCTGCACCTGGACCTGCTGAAGGAGATCGGCAATATCGGGGCAGGGCATGCAGCAACCGCTCTGTCGACTTTGCTGGATAAAAAGATTGATATGAGAGTCCCGAATGTTAAGATCGTCTCATTTGATGAAATGATGGAAATGGCCGGGGGCCCGGAAAATGTAGTGGCCAGCGTTTTTCTGAGAATCGAGGGCGATGCCCCCGGAAGCATGTTCTTCATCCTTCCGGTGGAGCAGGCCGAATCCTTCATCCGGAAGATGACTGCTGATGACAGATTTCAGCTGGCAGAACCGCCTTTTGATGAAATAGGGCTGTCAGCTCTGCAGGAAATGGGCAATATTCTGGCAGGCTCCTATTTGTCCTCACTCTCTGATTTTACAAATCTTTCACTCTATCCTTCAGTGCCTGCACTCGGAATCGATATGGCAGGAGCGATCATCAGCTTCGGCCTTATAGAGCTTTCCCAGGTGAGCGACAGTGCAATTGTCATCGAGACAACTTTGACTGAAGTGGCACCGGCTGTCACGCATACATTAAAAGGCCATTTTTTTCTGCTGCCCGACCCCTGCTCCTTTGAAGTGATTTTCAGCTCTTTGGGAGTATCGGGCGATGAATGAAATTGCCAGCATCATCAAGGTCGGTATAGCAGATTTAAAAATCGCATCTATGCCTGACATACTGCGCACCTCGGGACTTGGCTCCTGCGTAGGAGCAGCGGTATATGACCAGTCATCAGGCCTCGCGGGAATGGCACATATCATGCTTCCTGATTCTTCCCTTGCGCGAGCCGGTTCAATCAATAAGCTGAAGTACGCCGATACAGCGATCGAAGAACTTGTAAGGCAGATGGTCCGGCACGGGGCAAGTCCGGGATTTCTCAGGGCCAAGATTGCCGGAGGGGCGCAGATGTTCCAATTTTCTTCAGGAAGCGACCTTATGAGAATCGGGCCGAGAAATGTGGAAGCAGTCAAAATAGCCCTGCAAGTGCATAATATCAGGCTGATTGCAGAGGATGTCGGAGGAAACAGCGGAAGGACAATAGAATTCAACACGAAGACGTCCATGCTGCAGATCAAAACGGTCAACAAAGGGGTCACTGAGCTGTAGGGCAGCCCTGCTCGAACATGAAAACAATTCTAATAGCTTCATCCCCGGGCACAATCCATCTCCAGAAAAAAGTCAGCCATTTGAATGGGGCTGATTTTTTTCCGCTTTTGGCCCAGTGAAAAAGCGGGATGAGCTGACTGAGGATATATAGGAAATGTTTCCTGAATCTGAGAATTTCAACTGCTGCAATATTAATAGGAAAGCAATTTTGATATAATTTACAAATACTAAACCGGGCTTGCGCTTAAGGAGGTATACGTACGAATGCATGGACAATCATCTGATGAACAAGCATATTGGGCATTATGGCAGCAAAGCCGTGATGCTGAGGCCGGCAATTCCCTTGTAAAAAGATATATGCCTCTAGTGAGCTATCATGTTCAGAGAATCTCTGCCGGCCTCCCGAAAAATGTTTCCAGGGATGAGCTTAGGAGCCTCGGCTTGATGGGGTTGTATGATGCGCTTGAAAAGTTCGATCCCACAAGGGACCTGAAGTTTGATACGTACGCTTCCTTCCGGATCAGAGGATCGATTATAGATGGCCTGAGAAAAGAGGACTGGCTTCCAAGGAGCACAAGGGAAAAAGCAAAAAAGATCGAAGCTGCAGCGGAAAGGCTGGAGCAGCATCTAATGAGAAAGGCGACGGCGGCTGAAATCGGGAAAGAAGTGGACCTGCACGAAGATGAAGTGCAGACGGTCATGAGCGAGCATTTTTTCGCAAATGTCCTTTCAATGGATGAACAGCCTCAGGATCAGGATGAGAAGGATGGAGCAACCTATATCCTTAAAGACCATCGCGCAGTGGTCCCGGAGGAGAAGGTGGCAAAAGATGAACTCCTGTCAGAGATGGCCGATGCGGTTTCCTGCCTGAATGAAAAAGAACAATTGGTCATCAGCCTTTTCTATAAAGAAGAGCTGACACTGACAGAGATTGGCCAGGTGATGGGGCTTTCCACTTCAAGGATATCCCAGATCCATACGAAAGCCATATTCAGCTTGAGGCATACACTTCAAAAGATCATGTAAATGGCTTGGCCCGAGGGTATCATGCACTGCTGATAACAGCAGGAGCGATCTGAAGGGAAGTGTCCGATATGAGTTTGAAGCTGATTGAAATGCAGGTTGCCCTTCCAAGGATGCAGGATGCATCCAAGATCCAGGAGCAGCTGCAGCAGAGAGGACAAATGATGAACGACCAGGCGGCAAGGGCTGTGCAGAAGCAGGAGGAGAAGGACAGGAAGTCGGTCGTGAAGAAGCATTCCCGGCTTCAGGCCGGCTGGCAGAAGGAACGGAGCCCAAACAGCGGCGGATCGCTGCCTGAAAAGGAAAAGGAAGAAAAGGATGAAATCGTAAAAGAGGTTCATCCCTACAAAGGAACATCAATTGATTTTAGAAGATAGAGGGATTCAATGACTATTTTTCTGCTGGCAGTCAGTTTGATTATCAATCTGATTCTCATTTTTGCAGTAGCACTATTGTATATGCGCCAAAATCGCCTTTTTGAAATGGAGAAAAGGCAGGGGCAGTCATTCAGGGAAGTGGAAGATGCAATAGCCGCTTTCATAGTAGAAATAAAAGAAGATAACGACAAGCTGCTGAGGAACATTCAAAAAAGCTCACAGCCTGCAGGGGATGTTCATTCTAAAACAAATGGGACTGCGGCTGCCCAAGCTGCAGATGCCGGTGCGGGCAGAGTGAAAGGTCCTCCCGCACCCCATCTGAGAAAAGGTTCCTCGATGCAGAAGAAGGCTGCCCAGGCGTACAGCCAAAAGAAGGAGCCGATGCCGGAGGATTATATGCTTTTCCCCGAGGATATTGTCGAGCTCGGAGAAGCCTCCCAGAGCGGGGCTGAACCTTCCCAGGCAGAACCTGAAGAAAGCGGACAGGCAGGCGGATCCATCCTGGAACAGGCCCAAACCCTTCACGATCAGGGGTTTGCCGAAGAGGAGATAGCCAGGAAACTTGGCAGGGGGAAAACTGAAATATCATTATTATTGAAATTTCGTCAAAATCGGCAGGAATAACTTGATTGTAAAAGTCACTTGTGCTATATTTACTCATGGTGTTAATACACACGCCTATGGATTCAGGCAATTGGTGCTGTTTTGTACAGTTTTTGACTGAAGATGATATGGGCGGAGGCAAACAAACCATTAGGAGGAACTAACATGTCAGTAATTTCAATGAAACAGCTGCTTGAAGCTGGTGTACACTTCGGTCACCAGACTCGCCGCTGGAACCCTAAGATGAAGAAATATATCTTCACTGAGCGTAACGGCATCTACATCATCGACCTTCAGAAGACGGTCAAGAAAGTAGAAGAAGCTTATAACTACGTGAAAGAACTTGCTGGTAACGGCGGAACAATCCTTTTCGTTGGTACAAAGAAGCAAGCTCAGGATTCTGTTAAGGAAGAAGCTCTCCGTTCTGGTATGTACTTTGTAAACCAGCGCTGGTTAGGCGGAACTTTAACTAACTTTGAAACAATCCAGAAGCGTATCACTCGCTTGAAGGACATCGAAAGAATGTCTGAAGACGGAACTTTCGAAGTGCTTCCTAAGAAAGAAGTTGTACAGTTAAGAAAAGAACAAGAACGTCTTGAAAAATTCCTTGGCGGAATTAAAGATATGAAGACTCTTCCAGACGCTCTATTCATCATTGACCCGCGCAAAGAGCGCATTGCAGTTGCAGAAGCTCACAAGCTGAACATCCCTATCGTCGGCATCGTTGATACAAACTGCGATCCGGACGAAATCGATGTTGTTATCCCTGCAAACGATGATGCTATCCGCGCTGTTAAGCTTCTGACAGGTAAAATGGCTGATGCTATCCTTGAAGCTAAGCAAGGGGAAGAAGTAACAACTGCTTAATGTCTGTAAAGGTGATAATAGGGAGCACCCTTTATCACCTTTTTTTAAAGAAAATATGAAAATTACATATATTTAAGGAGGATTTCACTATGGCAATTACTGCTCAACTCGTTAAAGAATTGCGTGAAAAGACTGGCGCTGGAATGATGGACTGCAAAAAGGCGCTTCAAGAAACAGATGGTGATATGGAAAAAGCAATCGATTTCCTTCGCGAAAAAGGTATCGCTAAAGCTGCTAAAAAATCTGACCGCATCGCGGCAGAAGGGACAACTTACATCCTTGCACAAGGCAATGAAGCTGTCATCCTTGAAGTGAACTCTGAAACAGATTTCGTTGCAAAAAACGAAGGCTTCCAGGTTCTTGTAAAAGAATTGGCAGAGCACCTGCTAAAAAACAAGCCTGCTTCTGCTGAAGAAGCTGCTTCACAAACAATGGAAAACGGTGCGACTGTAGAAGCGCACATCAATGCTGCAATCGCTAAGATCGGAGAAAAGCTTTCCCTCCGCCGTTTTGAAGTGAAAAGCAAGACTGACAGCGACGCATTCGGTGCTTACCTGCACATGGGCGGACGCATTGGCGTTCTGACTGTTCTTGAAGGTTCAACTGATGAGCAGGCTGCTAAAGACGTAGCTATGCACATTGCTGCATTGAACCCTAAATATGTGTCACGCGATGAAGTTTCTGCTGAAGAAGTAGAGCGCGAGCGCCAGGTTCTGACTCAGCAGGCTTTAAACGAAGGCAAGCCTGAAAACATTGTTGCAAAAATGGTAGAAGGCCGTTTGAGCAAATATTTTGAAGACGTTTGTGTCCTTGACCAGGCATTCGTTAAGAATCCTGACCAAAAGGTTCGCGACTTCGTAAAATCAACTGGCGGAACTCTTAGCGAATTCGTTCGCTATGAAGTAGGAGAAGGCATTGAAAAGCGCGAAGACAACTTTGCGGAAGAAGTTATGAACCAGGTGAAAAAATAATAGATAAAAGCCGTTGAATCTGCTTTTATGAAGGTAATCGGGGAACACATTGTGTTCCCTCTTTTTCAAGAAATCATGTAATTCCAATACATATGGAGGTTCTTATGAGCAGCCCTAAATACAAACGAGTTGTCTTAAAATTAAGCGGTGAAGCTTTAGCAGGAGAGCAGGGCTTCGGCATTAATCCTTCTGTCATCAAGTCGGTTGCACAGCAGGTGAAGGAAGTTTCCGATCTTGGGGTCGAAGTGGCGGTCGTCGTAGGCGGCGGCAACATCTGGCGCGGGAAGATCGGGGAAGAGATGGGGATGGACAGGGCGAATGCAGACTATATGGGCATGCTTGCAACTGTCATGAATTCCCTTGCCCTTCAGGACAGCCTTGAAATGCTGGATGTTGAATCACGCGTTCAGACATCCATCGAAATGCGCCAGGTTGCAGAGCCTTATATCCGCAGGCGTGCAATCCGCCATCTGGAAAAAAAGCGTGTCGTAATCTTCGCAGCCGGTACTGGCAACCCGTATTTTTCAACAGATACTACAGCAGCACTGCGTGCTGCTGAAATCGAAGCAGAAGTTATCTTAATGGCGAAAAATAATGTAGATGGGGTATACTCCGCAGATCCTCGGCTAGATGTAAATGCGGTTAAATATGAAGAATTGTCTTATCTGGATGTCCTGAAAGAGGGGCTTGCCGTAATGGATTCAACAGCTTCCTCCTTATGCATGGACAATAATATTCCGCTTATTGTATTCTCAATTATGGATAACGGCAATATTAAGCGTGCCGTATGCGGTGAAAAAATCGGAACGATCGTCAGGGGGAATAAATAATGCCAAAACAAGTTATTTCAAACTCGAAGGAACGTATGACAAAAGCAATCCAGGCGTATTCACGGGAGCTTGCAAGCATCCGCGCAGGCCGGGCAAGCGCTTCGCTGCTTGACAGAATCACTGTGGATTATTATGGGGCGCCTACACCGGTCAACCAGCTTGCTGGAATTTCCGTGCCTGAGGCCCGCCTTCTCGTCATCCAGCCTTATGATAAGAGCATTCTTGGAGAAATCGAAAAGGCGATCATTAAATCTGACCTTGGCCTGAATCCTACGAATGACGGGAATCTGCTTCGCCTTGCCATCCCTGCCCTGACTGAGGAACGCAGGAAAGAGCTTGTGAAGGTAGTCAAAAAAGAATCAGAAGATGCAAAGGTCGCAATCCGCAACATCCGCCGCGATGCCAACGATGATCTGAAGAAGCTGGAGAAAAACGGCGAGATTACTGAAGATGACCTTCGCGGCTACTCAGATGACATCCAGAAGATGACAGATGAGCATATCACAAAGGTCGACAGCATCACAAAAGACAAAGAAAAAGAAATTCTTGAGGTTTAATTCTTTTTCCGGTGTTATATCAGCTAAATATACAAGAACCCTCTATGTATATAGGGGGTTTTTTTGCTCATATGGCGATATGGAGCATAATTATGGCATCCTGCCATAATGTGCTGCTTCTTGTATTCTTATTTTTATTATGTTTACATATTCTTTTTTATAGAGATATCTTCATTTATTTTTGGTATGATAAGAACGTGCGGATTTTGGGAACAGGCAAATCGTACATTTTGGGGAAAGATCTTTTTTCGGAGGATAAGAGAAACGCATTTTGAAGGAGCCGTCTTATGTTAAATAAAATTAAAAAATGGAAGAACCAAGCACCTTCTTCCGATCTCCGAGAGCGCATAATAAAAATAAGGGAACAAAAAGTACCTTCTCATGTAGCGATAATAATGGATGGGAATGGCCGCTGGGCCAAAAAGCGGGCCCTGCCGAGAATAGCAGGGCACCATGAAGGGATGAAGGTGGTCAGGAGGACGACTAAGCTTGCCAACGAGCTCGGAATCAAGACTCTGACCCTTTACGCTTTTTCGACTGAGAACTGGAAACGGCCGAAGCTTGAAGTCGATTATCTCATGAAGCTTCCGGAAGAATTCCTGGGAACTTTCCTTCCAGAGCTGGTTGAGGAAAATGTCCGTGTCCAGATGATAGGCTATAAAGATAAGCTTCCGGGCCATACACTCAGAGCGATTGAAAAGGCAATGGAAGAAACAAAGGACAATGATGGCCTCATTCTGAACTTTGCTCTCAATTACGGCAGCCGGGCAGAAATACTCGAAGCCGTCAAACGGGTCTTAAATGATTGCCAAAGTGGCATAATGGAAGAAAGTGAACTGAATGAAGAAGTTTTTTCAGCCTACCTAATGACTGAAGGGCTGGAAGATCCCGATCTTCTGATCCGGACAAGCGGAGAAATCCGCCTGAGCAATTTCATGCTGTGGCAGCTGGCTTATACGGAGTTCTGGTTCACAGATGTATTATGGCCGGACTTCACTGAGGGAGAATTGCTCGAGGCCATTGAGGTGTTCCAAAACCGTCAGAGGCGGTTCGGAGGAGTATAATAAAGGTGTTGAAAACTAGATGAAGCAAAGAATCATAACAGCGATCATATTTGGAGCTATACTAATCCCTGTTGTCATATACGGAGGGACACCGGTTGTGCTGCTTGCCTATGTGCTTGCCGCAGCGGCTTTATTTGAAGTATTGAAAATGCGCAGGCTTAAGATGTTATCAGTGCCCGGCATTATTACACTTGCTCTATTATGGGGGCTGATGCTTCCTGATGGTGCACAGGAATGGCCGGCATTGCAGTTTGCTGCCGGATCAAAGACAGAAATCGGGATGCTTGCTGTCCTGCTTTTGCTGACCTATACCGTGGCATCAAAGAACAGATTTACTTTTGATGATGCAGCCTTTTCAATTCTTGCATCGATATATGTGGGGATTGGCTTTTACTATTTTATTGAAACACGTGAAGCAGGCATTTTATTTATCTTTTTCTCTTTATTCATTGTATGGGCAACAGATTCCGGTGCCTATTTTATCGGGAAAGCCATGGGGAAAAACAAGCTGTGGCCTGAAATCAGTCCGAATAAAACGGTGGAAGGCTTTATAGGCGGGGTCGTATGTGCGGTCGCCGTTGCAGTTCTGTTCGTCCTGCTGACTGATATAGACGCGACACTGATGCAGCTTACTTTCATCACGATTGTTCTGTCTATCTTCGGCCAAATAGGAGATCTGGCAGAATCGGCGCTTAAAAGGCATTATGAAGTGAAAGATTCCGGGACAATCCTTCCCGGGCACGGCGGCATCCTGGACAGGTTTGACAGCCTTTTATTCGTATGGCCGCTTCTGCATTTCTTCCAGCTGCTTAACTAGCCGGGAGAGTCTAGCTTGTTGAAACAATAGGAGTTGAACAATAGTGAAATATATTAGTTTAATGGGGGCAACCGGTTCTATCGGCACCCAGACCCTTGATGTTATAAGGGAGCATCCAGAGCAATTCAGGCTGGCCAGCATGAGCATCGGCAGAAACCTTGAACTTGGCAGGAAAATTATGTCGGAATTCAAACCTGAGCTGGTAGCGGCTGCAGAGAAGAATGATGCAGACACACTCGCAGGCGAGTTCCCGGGAATTAAGTTTGCTTATGGCCAGGAAGGGCTTATAGAAACAGCCGTACATCCAAAAGCAGATGTCCTCGTTAACGCTGTCCTTGGCAGCGTCGGCCTTCAGCCGACACTTCAGGCCATTGAAGCAAAGAAAACAATTGCGATTGCCAACAAGGAAACACTTGTCACTGCAGGCCATATCGTCATGGATGCAGCCAGGAGAAACGGTGTGGAGCTTCTTCCTGTCGACAGTGAGCACTCCGCTATCTTCCAGGCGCTTCAGGGGGAAAAAGAGAAGAATATCGATAAACTCATCCTTACAGCGTCCGGGGGAAGCTTCCGCGATAAAACAAGGGAAGAACTCAAAGATGTGACTGTTGAACAGGCTTTAAACCATCCAAACTGGTCTATGGGAGCTAAAATAACCATTGATTCTGCAACAATGATGAATAAAGGTCTTGAAGTGATAGAGGCCCATTGGCTGTTTTCTATAGCATATGAAAAAATTGAGGTCCTTCTTCATAAGGAAAGCATCATCCATTCTATGGTGGAATTCCATGACAGCTCTGTCATCGCCCAGCTGGGGACGCCTGATATGAGGGTGCCGATACAGTACGCCCTGACATATCCGGACCGCCTTCCCCACCGGACCGGCAAGAAGCTTAATCTGGCAGAAATCGGACAGCTTCATTTCCAGGAGATGGATTACAGCCGATTCCGCTGCCTGCAATTCGCATTTGATGCCGGCAGGCGGGGAGGCACACTTCCTGCTGTCCTGAACGCAGCTAACGAAGCGGCGGTTGCAGCTTTCCTGGAAGGTAAAATCACTTTCCTCCAGATAGAGGATTTAGTCGAAAAGGCTATGGAAAAGCATGCTGTTTCAGATAACCCGGGCCTCGAGGAAATCCAGGAAGTTGATCGTCAGACAAGGCAGCTGGTAAACTCGCTTCTATAAGCTGGTGTTCAGTACAGGAAAGAGTAGATCCAAAGAGGGTTTTGGCGCTTGAAGATTGCCGGCTTTCCGGCTCCATGCGCCATCCGCTTGCGGGAAAGCCGGCTGGCGAAAAGTCAAATAAAAACCTATCAGCCTGTTACCCTTGAAGCCTGCAGGATGAGGGCCAGGCAGACTATCCCGCACGGCGCGGGCAGCTTTCGCTTTTCTTACTGAACAACCTCTAAAAAAAGGTGGTTATATTTTTGGATACTGTGATAGCCTTTATTATCATTTTCGGAGCCCTTGTTTTTTTCCATGAGTTGGGGCACTTTGTATTCGCCAAAAGGGCCGGCATTCTTTGCCGTGAATTTGCCATAGGTTTCGGCCCCAAGGTGTTCTCCCATAAAAAAGGAGAAACTGTCTACACCATCCGTCTGCTTCCGATTGGGGGATTTGTCAGGATGGCAGGGGAAGATCCTGAAATGGTGGAAATCAAACCGGGCTATCGTGTTGGTTTGATTTTGGATAATGACGAACGGGTCAGCAAAATCATCCTTAATAATAAAGATAAATATCCGGATGCAAGGCCGATTGAAGTGGAATATGCCGACATCGAGCATGATCTTGTCATCCGCGGCTATGCCGAGGGTGAAGAGGAAGAAAGGCTTGTTTCATATCCGATCAACAAGGATGCTCTCCTTGTCGAGGATGGTGTGGAAACGCTCATCGCCCCGTATGACAGGCAGTTTGCTTCCAAGACGCTCGGACAGAGGACCATGGCCATATTTGCCGGACCGATGATGAACTTCATCCTTGCATTTGTCGTATTTGTACTGATCGGTCTTCTTCAGGGGATGCCGACAAACGAACCTGAGCTTGGCCGGCTGACGCCTGATGGAGCTGCGAAGGAATCTGGCCTCCTTGAAGGAGATCAGGTCCAGAGCATCAATGGCGCTGAAATCTCTAGCTGGAACGATGTGGTGGAAATCATCCAGAAGAGTCCAGGTAAAGAGCTGGATTTCATCCTGAGCCGCGACGGAGAAGAGCTTGAAATCCCTGTAACTCCTGAGGCAAGGGAAGTTGAAGGGGAAAAAGGCAAAGAAACCATTGGCATAATCGGCGTCTACAGCCCGATGGAGAAATCTCCGCTGAAAGCCATCGCTTATGGTGCAGAAGAAACATACACATGGACGAAAGAAATTTTCGTCATGCTTGGTAAGCTTGTCACAGGCCAGTTCTCCATTGATGCTTTATCAGGCCCTGTCGGCATTTATGTATCAACAGATACAGTGGCTAAATCAGGCATCTATTATCTGATGAAATGGGCAGGAATACTGAGCATCAACCTTGGAATCATGAATCTGCTCCCAATTCCGGCACTTGATGGCGGAAGGCTTATGTTTTTTGCAGTGGAAGCATTGCGGGGCAAGCCGATCGACCGCAACAAGGAAGGGATGGTCCATTTTATCGGATTCGCCCTCCTTATGCTGCTGATGCTTGTTGTCACATGGAATGATATCCAGCGTTTCTTCCTGCAATAGAATAAAATAAACATCTGCGGCTATCTCCAGAACCGGCGATAGCCCAGTTTTTTCTCCGGATACCCGGGAAACAGGACAAGCCCTTACACTGATTAAGAATCAATATATGAAACGAAGAGGTGCTGATTATGAAGCAAAGCATGACACTTATCCCAACTTTAAGAGAAGTACCGGCAGATGCCGAGGTCAGAAGCCACCAGCTTCTCCTCAGGGCAGGATTCATCCGCCAGAACGCAGCGGGTGTATACAGCTATCTGCCAATGGCACGAAAAGTGCTGCAGAAAATCGAGGCAATCGTCCGGGAAGAAATGGATGACGCAGGGGCGAGCGAACTGTTGATGCCTGCGCTCCAGCAGGCTGAGCTGTGGCAGGAATCAGGAAGATGGTATACATACGGGCCAGAGCTTATGAGATTAAAGGATCGTAATGACCGGGAGTTTGCTTTGGGTGCAACCCATGAAGAAGTAATCACCAGCCTGGTACGTGACGAAGTAAAATCATATAAAAGACTGCCATTGACGCTTTATCAGATCCAGACAAAATTCAGGGATGAACAGAGGCCGCGTTTCGGAATTCTGCGCGGGCGCGAATTCATCATGAAAGATGCGTACTCTTTCCATTCTTCACAGGAAAGCCTTGATGAAGTTTACAGCAGGCTCTTTACAGCCTACTCTAATATCTTTACACGCTGCGGACTGAACTTCAGGGCAGTTATTGCTGATTCTGGCGCTATGGGCGGAAAAGATACCCATGAATTCATGGTGCTTTCCGATATCGGGGAAGATACGATTGCTTATTCCGATGCTTCGGATTATGCTGCCAATGTTGAAATGGCACCAGTCATCAACGCATATGCGAAAAGTGATGCCGCTCCAAAGGAATTGGAAAAGGTCCAGACGGAAAATCAAAGGTCGATTGAAGAAGTGTCTTCATTCCTGAATGTGTCAAGCGAGGAATGCATTAAATCCCTTCTTTTCAAGGTTGATGACAAATATGTGCTGGTTCTTGTCCGCGGTGACCACGAGGTAAACGATATTAAACTGAAGAACCTCTTCTCAGCTGCTTCGGCTGAATTGGCTTCTCCGGAAGAAACACGCAGCATCCTTGGCTGTTCTGTAGGATCACTGGGCCCAATCGGCGCTAAAGATGTTGAAATTGTTGCAGACCATGCTGTGGAAGCAGTAGTGAACGGCGTATGCGGTGCGAATGAAGAAGGATTCCACTATATCAATGTCAATGCCGGACGCGATTTTGAAGTCTCTCAATTTGCCGATCTCCGCTTTATCCAGGAAGGCGACCTCTCGCCGGATGGAAACGGCAAAATCCTTTTTGCAAAGGGCATTGAAGTCGGCCATGTCTTCAAACTTGGCACCCGCTACAGTGAAGCAATGAATGCCGTTTACCTTGACGAGAACGGCCGTACCCAGCCGATGATCATGGGCTGCTATGGCATCGGGGTATCCCGTATCCTTGCAGCAATCGCCGAACAGTACAACGATGACAAAGGCTTCATATGGCCGGCAGATCTCGCGCCATTCAAGGTTCACGTCATTGCCGTAAACATGAAGGACGAAGCTCAGGCAGGCCTCGGAGAAGAGCTTTACAAAGAACTCCGTGGAAATGGCTATGAAGTACTCTTTGACGACAGGCCCGAAAGAGCCGGCGTAAAATTTGCCGACGCCGACCTCATCGGACTTCCAGTCAGAATAACAGCCGGCAAAAAAGCCTCCGAAGGCATCGTCGAAGTAAAAGTAAGAAGCACAGGCGAAATGGAAGAAATCCACAAAGATCAGCTATTAGAGCATATTGCGTCCATCCTTACTTCACAAAAGTAATTTAGACTAAAAACGGATCCCGCTGCGGGGTCCGTTTTCATTTGGGGAAAACAGTTAGTGAAAGATTCATTTCTATGTAGGATATTTAAAAAGTTATTAGAACTAAAAAAAAATATAAAAGCCTGTTGATTGGAGTGGAAGGCACGAAGACTCCTGTGGGAAATAGCGGCAAGGCTGAGACCCCGCAGCGCGCAAGCGCGAGGAGGCTCAAACTCCGCCCCACGGAAAGAGAAGTGCCTGCAACGCAAATCAACACCCCATATAAAAGCAGAAACAATTTGCAGGAATAGAGCATAGGAATTTGGTTTTTAGAAATTTAATACGCAAAAAAAGTTCAAAGCCCCTGTTGATTGGAGTGGAAGGCACGAAGACTCCTGTGGGAAATAGCGGCAAGGCTGAGACCCCGCAGCGCGCAAGCATGAGGAGACTCAGCGTCGCCCCACGGAAAGCGAAGTGCCTGGAACGGAAATCAACACCCCATATAAAAGCAGAAATAATTTGCAGGAAAAGAGCATAGGAATTTGGTTTTTAGAAATTTAATACGCAAAAAAAAATTCAAAGCCCCTGTTGATTGGAGTGGAAGGCACGAAGACTCCTGTGGGAAATAGCGGCAAGGCTGAGACCCCGCAGCGCGCAAGCGTGAGGAGGCTCAGCGTCGCCCCACGGAAAGCGAAGTGCCTGCAACGGAAATCAACAGGCTCATTTACAGCAGAATATTATTCTGCAAATCACAACCAAATTACTCCAGGGGTTAGATATCATTGTTCTAATTGATAATGTAAAACACTTTAAAAAGTAGACATGCCAAATTAAAACCAACTTCATTTTCACACTATTTCTTTTTCAAAGCACACCCACTCTTTATGGTATAATGACTAATGTTTCTAACCCAAAAACAATCACAAATAGAAAATAGATTTTAAGGATAGGAGAGAGAACGATGAGCGATGCCACAGGCAAAAAAGAGCGATTCCACCTCTTGCTCCAGCAGCTTCAACTCACAGAAGATGCCTTTGTAAAGCATTTCGAAAATGCACAAATAGACAAAGTAGTAATAGAAAAGCAAGCGAAGAAATGGCATTTCTACTTCATGTTTGACAGCATCCTGCCATGCAGTGTCTTCAGCCGGTTTTCTGTCCAGCTGGAAAAAACATTTTCACATATAGCAAACACATCTTTTACGATAGAAGTGGCAGACCAGAACTTCACACAAGAGCTTCTCCTGGATTACTGGAAAAGCTGCATCCAGGAAATCGAGGGGATATCACCTCCGCTGATCAAGCTTCTGAATGAACAGACGCCGAAGGTTCAGGGAACGAAAGTCATATTGAATGTCCGCAATGAAATGGAAGGGCTGGCGATCAAGCGGAAGTATGCCGGCATGATAGCGAATGTCTTCCAGACGTTTGGCTTTCCCATGCTGACAATCGATACAGAAATAAATGCCGATTCCTCATCAAACGCCGAATATGAGCAATTCCTGAAGGCAAAGCAGCAGGAAGATCAGGAACGGGGCCGCCAGGCAATGATCGATATGCAGAAAAAAGAAGCCGAGGGAGACTCAGGCTCCGGCGAACTGCAGGGACCGCTTTCTATCGGCCTTACCATCAAGGACGATGCCGACTTCAGGCGTCTTGAGGAAATTGTCGATGAAGAGCGCAGGGTTGCGGTTGAAGGCTTTATTTTTGCAGCTGAAACGAAGGAGCTCCGAAGCGGCAGGACCTTGCTGACCTTTAAGGTCACAGACTATACAAGCTCCATCATGGTCAAAATGTTCTCGCGCGATAAAGAAGATGCAGCCCTGTTCCAGCATGTCCAAAAAGGCATGTGGGTGAAGGTGCGCGGAAGCATTCAGAACGATACTTTTGTTCGTGACCTGGTCATGATCGGAAACGACATTAATGAGATTAAGCCGGTCCTGAGAAAAGACACGGCACCGGAAGACGAGAAACGGGTCGAGCTTCACCTTCATACGCCTATGAGCCAGATGGACGCAGTTTCATCGGTAAGTGCGCTGGTATCACAGGCGAAAAAATGGGGCCATAAGGCGATTGCCATTACAGACCATGCCGTGGCGCAGTCATTCCCTGAGGCATTTGGTGCAGGAAAGAAAAATGATATTAAAATCCTTTACGGAGTCGAAATCAATCTGATTGATGACGGCGTTCCGATTGCCTATAATTCTGCCCCGATCCCTCTGGCAGAAGGTACGTATATCGTCTTTGACGTCGAAACAACAGGGCTTTCCGCTGTTTATGACACGATCATCGAGCTTGCGGCTGTCAAAATACATGACGGCGAAATCATAGACAGATTCGAATCATTTGCGAACCCGCATCATCCTCTGTCAGCGACAACGATAGATTTAACAGGCATCACGGATGACGATGTCAGGAATGCCCCAGAGGTAGAAGAGGTGCTCCGCAGGTTTAAAGAGTGGTCCCAGAATGATATCCTGGTTGCCCATAACGCTTCATTTGATATGGGCTTTTTGAATACAGGGTATAAAAGATATGGTCTCGGCAAAGCCGCAAACCCTGTCATCGACACTCTGGAACTAGCAAGATTCCTGCTTCCTGAGATGAAGAACCACCGCCTGAACACATTGGCAAAGAAATTCGATGTTGAGCTCACACAGCATCACAGAGCCATTTATGATGCTGAAGCTACAGGTTATCTATTGATCAAGATGCTCAAAGAGGTTATGCAAAAAGGCATTGAATATCATAATCAGCTTAATGACAATATGGGCAAGGGCAATGCCTACCAAAGGGCGCGTCCGTACCATTGCACACTGCTGGCCCAAACAGAGGCGGGCCTTAAGAATTTATTTAAACTTGTATCCATTTCACATATGAACTATTTTTACCGGGTTCCGAGGGTTCCCCGTTCATTGCTTGAGAAGTACAGGGAAGGTATCCTTGTCGGCTCTGGCTGCGACCGCGGCGAGGTTTTTGAAGCGATGATGCAGAAGGGGCCGGAAGAAGCTGAAGATCTGGCTTCCTTTTACGACTATCTTGAAGTCCATCCAAAAGCTGTCTATGCACACCTGATTGAATTGGAGCTGGTCAGGGATGAAAAAGCACTGGAAGAAATCATTTCGAATATCGTGAAGCTTGGTGAAAAACTGGACATCCCTGTCGCAGCTACCGGGAATGTCCATTACTTGAATCCTGTTGATAAAATATACAGGAAGATCCTGATCAATTCACAGGGCGGCGCCAATCCGCTGAACCGCCACCAGCTCCCGGATGTACATTTCCGGACAACCAATGAAATGCTCGACGCCTTCTCCTTCCTCGGCAAGGAAAAGGCAAAGGAAATTGTTGTCGAAAACACGAATAAAGTTGCCGACATGATAGATTCCATTAAACCGATCAAGGACGACTTGTACACTCCGAAAATCGATGGTGCGGATGAAGAAATGCGCAATATGAGCTATGACATGGCAAGGCGGATTTACGGGGATGAACTGCCGGAAATCGTCGAGGCCAGGCTTGAAAAAGAGCTTAAGAGCATCATTGGACATGGATTTGCCGTTATTTATCTCATCTCTCATAAGCTAGTAAAAAAATCGCTGAATGATGGGTATCTCGTTGGTTCGCGGGGATCGGTCGGTTCTTCTTTTGTCGCAACCATGACCGAGATTACGGAAGTAAACCCGCTGCCGCCGCATTATGTCTGCCCGGCCTGCAAGCATTCCGAGTTCTTTAACGACGGCTCTGTCGGATCGGGCTTTGATCTTCCTGACAAAAACTGCCCGACCTGCGATATACCCTACCGCAAAGACGGCCATGACATCCCGTTTGAAACGTTCCTTGGATTCAAAGGGGACAAAGTCCCTGATATTGACTTGAACTTCTCAGGCGAATATCAGCCGAGGGCACATAATTACACAAAGGTATTGTTCGGTGAAGACAATGTTTACCGTGCTGGAACGATCGGCACTGTAGCAGATAAAACAGCTTACGGATATGTTAAGGCATATCAGCAGGACAACAACCTGCAGATCCGCGGTGCAGAGATTGACCGCCTTGCATCAGGATGCACAGGCGTAAAAAGAACGACCGGCCAGCATCCGGGGGGTATCATCGTTGTCCCTGACTATATGGATATCTTCGATTTCTCGCCGATCCAGTTTCCGGCCGATGACAGAACATCTGAATGGAAGACGACCCATTTTGACTTCCATTCAATTCATGATAATCTCCTGAAGCTCGATATACTCGGCCATGATGACCCGACTGTCATCAGGATGCTCCAGGATCTGAGCGGGATCGACCCTAAGACAATACCGACTGATGATCCCGAGGTCATGAAGATTTTCTCCGGGACTGAATCATTGGGCGTTACTCAAGATCAGATCATGTGTAAAACAGGGACGCTTGGCATACCGGAATTCGGGACGCGCTTTGTCCGCCAGATGCTTGAGGATACAAAGCCGACCACCTTCTCTGAGCTTGTCCAGATATCAGGCCTGTCGCACGGGACGGATGTATGGCTCGGCAATGCACAGGAGCTTATCCATAACAGCATCTGTACTCTGAGTGAAGTAATAGGCTGCCGTGATGACATCATGGTCTATCTGATCTATCAGGGGCTGGAGCCTGCCTTCGCCTTTAAGATCATGGAGTCGGTCCGTAAAGGAAAGGGACTCTCTGATGATATGGAAGAAGAAATGCGAAAAAATGAAGTGCCGGAATGGTATATTGATTCCTGCAAAAAGATTAAATATATGTTCCCGAAAGCACATGCTGCCGCCTATGTGCTGATGGCTGTACGGATCGCTTATTTCAAAGTCCACCATGCCCTCCTTTACTATGCGGCCTACTTTACGGTCAGGGCTGAAGACTTTGATGTGGAAGCAATGGTCCGCGGATCCCAGGCGATCAGGGCGAAAATCGAGGAAATCAACGCAAAAGGACTTGACGCATCTCCAAAGGAAAAGAACCTTCTTACCGTCATGGAGCTTGCCCTGGAAATGAACGAACGCGGCTATAAATTCTCGAAAGTGGACTTATACCGTTCGGATGCAACTGATTTCATCATCGACGGCGATTCTCTCATCCCGCCATTCAATGCAATACCGGGGCTTGGCACAAATGCAGCCCTTAACATTGTAAAGGCAAGGGGAGAAGGGGAGTTTCTTTCTAAAGAAGATCTCCAGCAAAGAGGAAGGATTTCCAAGACAATCCTTGAGTACCTGGATAATCACGGCTGCCTGGAGTCGCTCCCTGATCAAAACCAGCTGTCATTATTCTAAACCAGACGTTTGGCTGCTGACTCTGCTGGCATGGCAAACCCTTGCCAGCACGGCTATTCCATTTGCATAAAAAATTTGGTTATGGTATAGTTTTATTGGAAATACTAAGGATAACTCTCGAAAAAGAGTGGGGCAACCCACTCTTTCGTGTTGTGTACGCTAATTTCTGAACGCTTCTCCAGGCATCTGCTCTGTGAAAGAAGCATGTTCCGGCTGAAAGCCCCCCCTTAGAGGGGGGTCTCTTTAAATGCCGGGGCCGGGCTTTTTACAGGCATGGGCCTGAGCATCCCGGGATATTACATACGGGTTTAAGGATGCCTTAACACCAAAGGAGGGAAATTATGAGCAAAGTGACTGAAACCGTCGAAGAGCTGGTCACCCCTATTGTGGATGAACTCAATCTGGAGCTGGTTGATATTGAATATGTGAAAGAAGGAAAAGAGTGGTTCCTTCGCGTATTTATTGATAAGGAGCAGGGTGTCGACATTGAAGAATGCGGCCTTGTCAGCGAAAGGCTCAGCGAAAAGCTCGACGAACTCGATCCTATTCCTTATAACTATTTCCTGGAAGTCTCATCGCCGGGTGCTGAACGCCCTCTGAAAAAAGAGAAGGACTATAAAAGTGCAATCGGAAAAAATGTCCTCATTAAAACGTATGAACCAATAGATGGCGAAAAAACGTTTGAAGGTAAGCTCACTCAATTTGATGGTGAGACAGTGACTGTGGAAGTCAGGGTCAAAACAAGAATAAAAACAATTTCCATTCCTTATGAAAAAGTGGCCAATGCCCGTTTGGCAGTTACTTTCTCATAAGGAAGAAACGAGATTTAGGAGATTAAAGGGGGATACAATCTCATGAGCAGTGAATTGCTGGATGCTCTGACGTTGCTGGAAAAAGAAAAAGGAATTTCTCGGGATATCATTATTGAGGCCATTGAAGCAGCCTTGATTTCAGCTTACCGCCGAAACTTCAACCAGGCGCAAAATGTCCGCATCGATTTGAACCTTGGAAGCGGAACGATGAGGGTTTTTGCCCGCAAGGAAGTAGTAGAGCAGGTCTTTGACCCGCGTCTTGAAATCAGCCTTGATGAAGCCAAGGGCATCAACCCGAATTATCAGGTTGAAGATGTGGTTGAATTAGAAGTCACTCCGAAGGACTTCGGCCGAATCGCTGCACAGACTGCCAAGCAGGTTGTAACACAGCGTGTCCGTGAGGCAGAGCGCGGGATCATCTATTCAGAATTCATCGACCGCGAAGAAGACATCATGACCGGGATCGTACAGAGGCAGGACCCTAAATTCATTTACGTCAGCCTCGGCAAGATCGAAGCCATCCTTCCGGCCAATGAGCAGATGCCGAATGAACAATATAAGCCTCATGACAGGATCAAGGTTTTTATCACGAAAGTTGAGAAAACGACTAAAGGGCCGCAGATTTTTGTTTCCCGGACGCATCCTGGCTTATTGAAGCGCCTGTTTGAAATTGAAGTGCCTGAAATTTATGACGGCACTGTTGAAATTAAATCGGTTTCAAGGGAAGCGGGAGACCGTTCCAAGATCTCAGTTCATGCTGACAACAGCGAAGTCGATCCGGTTGGATCCTGTGTAGGTCCAAAAGGGACTCGTGTACAGGCAGTCGTCAATGAGCTGAAAGGCGAGAAGATCGACATTGTTAAATGGTCGCCGGATCCGGTTGTCTTTGTAGCCAATGCATTGAGCCCTTCCAAGGTGCTGGATGTTATTGTGAATGAAGAAGATAAGGCAACAACGGTAATCGTGCCGGATTACCAGCTTTCGCTTGCAATCGGGAAGCGCGGGCAGAATGCGCGCCTTGCTGCCAAGCTGACCGGCTGGAAAATCGACATTAAATCTGAGACTGAAGCCCGTGAATCAGGCATTTTCCCTCGTGAAGAGTCACTTCTTACTTTTGATGAAGAAGATTACGCTGATGATGCGGATTATGATACTGATACAGACTTCACTGCGGAAGAAGAGGCAGATTTTGAATCTGATTATGACGCAGATGAAGACAGGGAGTAAGAAAGGGTGAATGATCGTGAACAAGAATAAAAAGGTTCCCATGCGTAAATGTGTCGCTACCGGTGAAATGAAGCCGAAAAAAGAACTGGTTCGCATCGTTCGCTCTAAGGAAGGCGAGGTCTCTTTGGATCTGACCGGGAAAAAGTCAGGCCGGGGAGCTTATCTTTCCAGAGATAAAGAAGCAGTCTTATCAGCACAAAAGAAAAACATACTCTCAAATCATCTGGATGCAGCAGTGGATGATTCTATATATGAAGAGCTTTTAGAGCTCATAGAGAAGGAGAAACGACTATCCTGATGAACTCAAATCAATGGATGTCATTGCTTGGCTTGGCCAATCGAGCACGCAAGATCATATCGGGTGAAGAGCTCTCCGTCAAAGAAATAAGGGGCGGCAAGGCGAAGCTCGTGCTGCTGTCAGCAGATGCGTCTGCGAATACAGCAAAAAAAGTGACAGACAAATGTAAATCCTATAACGTTCCATATAAAATAGTGGAAAATCGTCACCTTCTTGGTCAAGCGATCGGAAAAGAAGCACGTGTAGTTGTGGCTGTCCTTGACAGCGGGTTTGCAAAAAAACTGTTGACGCTGCTCGATTAATTCTACCGGGGGTGAAAATATGAGTAAAATGCGCGTCTATGAATATGCAAAGAAATTCAATATTTCAAGCAAAGACGTTATTACAAAATTGAAAGACATGAACGTGGAAGTTTCAAACCATATGACAACGATTGAAAACGATGCTGTTAAAAAGCTGGATGAAATTTTCGGCAAAAAGGCCGACACTAAACCAGCCAGGCCTAATCAGTCAGCAGGAAATCAAAAGCCGCAGCAGAACAGCCAGCCAAGGCCAAAAGCTTCAGGCGAGCAGAACAGCAATAGCGGCAGCCGCGACAAAGCAAGGCCATCTGCACCGGCAAACCGTTCAGGCGGCGGCAATCAATCCAAGTCATTTGGAAACAATAACAACAATAACAGCAGCCGCGGCAATAACAACAATAACCGCAATAAGAACAACAACAATAACAATAATAAAAACCGCAACAACCGCAATAACCAGAATAAAGGGAAGCAGCATACTAACCATGCTCCTCAGCCCCGCAAAGAAAAAGAACTTCCGGCTAAAATCACCTTCAGTGATTCATTGACTGTGGCGGAGCTCGCTAAGAAGCTTCACCGTGAACCTTCAGAAATCATCAAAAAGCTCTTTATGCTTGGCGTAATGGCTACGATCAACCAGGATCTTGACAAAGATGCCATCGAGCTGATTGCCGGTGAATACGGCGTGGAAGTAGAGGAAGAAATCCTCATCGATACAACTGACCTTGAGGTTTACTTCACAGAAGATGAAAGTGCTGAACTGTCTGAAAGGCCGTCTGTCGTAACGATCATGGGCCACGTTGACCATGGTAAAACGACTCTTCTTGATAGCATCAGGAACACAAAGGTGACTGCAGGCGAGGCCGGCGGAATCACCCAGCATATCGGTGCTTATCAGGTAGAAGAAAACGGCAAGAAGATCACTTTCCTTGATACACCGGGACACGCCGCGTTTACGACTATGCGTGCCCGTGGAGCAAAGATCACGGATATTACAATCCTGGTTGTTGCAGCTGACGACGGAGTTATGCCTCAGACTGTAGAAGCAATCAACCATGCAAAGGCAGCCGAGGTGCCGATCATCGTTGCCGTCAACAAAATGGATAAGCCTGCTGCCAATCCTGACCGCGTGATGCAGGAACTGACAGAGCACGGACTTGTGCCTGAAGCGTGGGGCGGAGAAACGATCTTTGTTCCGCTTTCAGCCCTGACAGGAGATGGAATCGACTCCCTGCTTGAGATGATCCTTCTTGTCAGCGAGGTTGAAGAATACAAAGCCAACCCTGACCGCAATGCAGTCGGAACGGTCATTGAAGCACAGCTTGACAAAGGCAGGGGTTCAGTTGCTACCCTTCTTGTCCAGAATGGAACACTTAAGGTCGGCGATCCAATCGTAGTCGGCACGACGTTTGGACGTGTGCGTGCAATGGTCAATGATCTTGGCCGCCGCGTCAAAGAAGCAGGTCCATCCACACCGGTTGAAATCACTGGTCTGAATGATGTGCCGCTTGCAGGCGACCGCTTTGTCGTATTCAAGGATGAAAAAACAGCCCGCCAGGTCGGCGAAGTGCGTTCACAGCAGGCGATCCAGGCCCAGAGAAGCGAAAAGACGCGCGTCAGCCTTGATAACTTGTTTGAACATATGAAACAAGGGGAAATGAAAGATCTAAACATCATTATCAAAGCGGATGTTCAAGGGTCCGCCGAGGCGCTTGCAGCTGCCTTGAATAAGATAGATGTTGAAGGTGTCAATGTAAGGATCATTCATACAGCAGTCGGTGCGATCAATGAATCAGACATCACCCTTGCCGCTGCTTCAAATGCCATTGTCATCGGCTTTAACGTAAGGCCTGATAATAATGCGAAGCGTGCAGCAGATACTGAGGAAGTGGATGTTCGCCTCCACAGAATCATCTACAAAGTGATCGACGAGATCGAATCAGCCATGAAAGGCATGCTTGATCCGGAATTCGAAGAGAAAGTCATCGGCCAGGCTGAGATCCGCCAAACCTTCAAGGTATCAAAGGTTGGAACGATTGCCGGCTCCTATGTTACAGATGGAAAAATCACACGTGACAGCGGCATTCGCCTCATCCGAGACGGAGTGGTCATTTTTGAAGGCGAAATCGATGCCCTCAAACGCTTTAAGGATGACGCGAAAGAAGTCAGCCAGGGTTACGAGTGCGGAATTACCATCAAAAACTTCAATGATGTAAAAGAAGGCGACGTTGTCGAAGCATATATCATGGAAGAAGTGGAACGTTAATGGTAGTTGGCCTTGCAGCCTGCGAATGCATGATTTATGATGCACATTCTTTAAAAGAAAAAAGGGCTGTTCTGCAGAGAATCATCATGCGGCTCAGGCAGAGGCATAATCTGTCTGTTGCTGAAGTTGATTTCCAGGATACGTGGCAGAGGACCAAAATTGCCGTTGCGGCAGTTGCTTCTGCCCGTGTCTCCGCTGAAGCGGAGCTGCAGAACGCTCTCAAGCTAATCGATTCGTTTCCGGAAATAGAACGGACAATCACAGATATAGAGTGGCTTTAACAAGAGGTGATCATATGAGCCATAGAGCAAACAGAGTTGGAGAACAAATGAAGAAAGAGCTTGGCGAGATCATTGGCCGAAAGATCAAGGATCCCCGCATTGGCTTTGTGACTGTAACTGATGTTGCTGTTACCGGAGACCTGCAGCAGGCAACCGTGTATATCTCGGTTCTCGGCGATGAAGAGAAAAGGGAAAACACGCTCAAAGGACTTGCCAAAGCAAAAGGGTTCATCCGTTCAGAAATTGGACAGCGCATCCGGCTTCGCAAAACACCTGAAATCATCTTTGAGTTTGATGAATCAATCGATTATGGAAATCGCATTGATACACTTCTTCATAAAATCCAGGAAGAAGGCCAATCTAAAGAAGAACAGGATAAAGAATAAGCTTCCGGAAAAGGATAGACTCTGGTCTATCCTTTTTTTGGCTGTCCAGGCCGGGGAGCCAGCGTACATATAGTATTGGAGGGGTATGGAAATGGAAGGAATCATACCGTTATTTAAACCTAAAGGGATGACATCCCATGATTGTGTATTCAAGCTGCGCAAAATCCTGAGGATGAAAAGGATCGGCCACACCGGCACACTTGATCCGGATGTGACGGGAGTCCTTCCCATCTGCATTGGCAGGGCCACAAAAGTCGCGGAATATATCACCGATGCCGGAAAGGCTTATGAGGGCGAAGTCACACTAGGCTTTTCCACTTCAACAGAAGACGCATCTGGTGAAAAAATTGAAGAAAAACCTGTTGCCGGTAGAGTTACAAGAGCACAAGTCATCGATGTCCTTGAGAATCTAAAGGGTGAGATCACACAGACGCCGCCTATGTACTCTGCTGTAAAGGTGAATGGCAAAAGGCTTTATGAATATGCCAGAAAAGGAATCGAGGTAGAGAGGCCGACACGAAAGGTCAGCATCTACTCAATCGAGCTGCTGAGCGAGGAGCAGGAATTTGAAGGGCCCAATCCTTCTTTCCGCTTCCGGGTCGAATGCAGCAAAGGGACTTACATCCGTACGCTTGCTGTAATGATCGGTGAAGCGCTGGGTTATCCTGCCCATATGTCGGGCCTTGAAAGAATCCGCTCAGCCTCTTTTACGAAAGAAGAGTGCCTGACATTCGAAGACATTGAAGCTCTACAGGAAAGCGGTGAGCTTGCAGCAAAAATCAGGCCGCTCGAAGAGGGGATTTCTCATTTGCCGAAATACACGATTAGTGATACAGTTGCAGAGAAAGTAAAAAATGGAGCACTTCTGAATATACCGGATTTCCTGGAGAAAGAAACAGGCCCGATTGTCGTCCAGACAGAGGCAGGGACTGCCCTGGCCATCTATCTTCACCATCCGGCAAAGCCCGGACTTATGAAGCCGTCAAAAGTGCTTAGAAACGAAGCATAGTATCCAGCAATAGAAAAAGGTGAGTATCATCAATGGAAGTCATTGCTATTAAACATCCCCATCAATTTGCCAGAACGGATTTTCCCGGGCTGTCCATGGCCCTGGGTTATTTTGACGGGGTTCATCTCGGACATCAGAAAGTCATTCTTGAAGCGAAAAAAGCGGCAGAGCAAAAAGGGCTGAAAAGCGCAGTCATGACCTTTGATCCCCACCCTTCTGTCGTACTGGGGAAAAGCGTACAGCATATAGAGTATATAACGCCTCTTGAAGATAAAATCAAAGAGATATCGAAGCTTGGCGCCGATTATTTATTTGTCGTCGAATTCAGCAGCAGCTTTGCCAGCCTGCTTCCCCAGGAGTTTGCTGACCAATACCTGATCGGCCTCAATGCCAGGCATATAGTGGCTGGTTTCGACTACAGCTATGGCAGGATGGGCAAAGGCACGATGGAGACCCTTCCGTTTCATTCAAGGGAAGAATTTACATACACCGTGGTCGACAAGCTCACAGACGGCACGGAAAAAATCAGTTCCACCCTCATCCGCCAGAAAATCAGAGAGGGGCATACAGAAGAACTTCCGGGACTGCTGGGCAGATATTATACCACGCGCGGCACTGTCATCCATGGAGATAAGCGGGGCAGGACGATCGGCTTTCCAACCGCAAACATCGACATCGGAACCAGCTATATCTATCCGCCGACAGGGGTGTATGCCGCCAGGATGCGCGTTGATGGGAGCTGGGTAGAAGGCGTCTGCAATGTCGGCTATAAACCGACATTCAATAAGCCGGCTGCCGACCGGCCCTCAATAGAGGTCCACCTCTTCGATTTCAGCAGGGAAATTTACGGCTCTGAAGTAGAGATAGAATGGCACCGCTATTTGCGTTCAGAGAGGAAGTTCTCAGGCGTAGATGAACTGGTTGCCCAAATTTCGAGGGATAAAGACGCAGCTGTCGGCTACTTTGAAAATAATGAAGGTTTAACTTGATTTTTGTCCTGAAAAGCTGTATTCTTATAAACGTACCAAAAATAAGAACCTTTGCTTGGCAAGTCGAGTCACCGACGCTTGCTCAGTGACAGGGGATAAACATTAGGAGGTGAACAGGATGGCAATCACTCAAGAACGTAAAAATGAACTGATCAATGAGTACAAAACTCATGAGAACGATACTGGATCTCCAGAAGTTCAAATCGCTGTCCTTACAGAATCAATCAACAACTTAAACGATCACTTACGCACTCACAAGAAAGACCACCATTCACGCCGCGGTCTTCTTAAGATGGTAGGTAGACGCCGTAACCTATTGACTTACCTGCGTAACAAGGATGTTACTCGTTACCGTGAGTTAATCACTAAGCTTGGTTTACGCCGATAGTATTGAAAGCGGGATTTTTTCCCGCTTTTTTATCGTCTTTAAGTGATATTTACAGAAAGCCGGCTTATAAAAAAGCAGGCTTTCTGTATACATAGATTGATTTTTTACATAGAAATTGTGCATACTAAATACAACTATGTCTTTTTTTGATTTATAAAAGAATTTTACGATGGTTTAGGCTAATACAATAATTCGCTAAACCTCTAAAAAGTTTACACGCAGAGAGGGGTTTATAAAGCAATGGGACAAGATAAGAAGATTTATTCCTTGGACTGGGCCGGACGTACGCTTACAGTGGAAATCGGGCAGCTTGCAAAGCAGGCCAATGGAGCAGCGCTGATCCGTTATGGAGATACAGCAGTCCTCAGTACAGCAACAGCATCAAAAGAGCCAAAAAACCTTGACTTCTTCCCGCTGACAGTCAATTACGAAGAACGCTTGTATGCAGTTGGGAAAATACCTGGAGGCTTCATTAAACGTGAAGGCCGCCCAAGTGAAAAGGCCATTCTGGCCAGCCGCCTGATCGACAGGCCGATCCGCCCGCTGTTTGCTGACGGTTTCCGCAATGAGGTCCAGGTTGTAAGTATGGTAATGAGCGTTGATCAGGACTGCTCTTCCGAGATGGCCGCTATGTTTGGTTCATCTTTGGCACTGAGTGTTTCTGATATCCCGTTCGGCGGCCCGATTGCGGGTGTCACAGTAGGGCGCATCAATGGCGAGTTTGTCATTAACCCGACTGTGGAGCAGCAGAATGAGAGCGATATGCATCTTGTTGTAGCAGGTACAAAGGATGCCATCAACATGGTTGAAGCCGGTGCAGATGAAGTTCCGGAAGAAACAATGCTTGAAGCCATTATGTATGGCCATGAAGAAATCAAACGCCTGATTTCCTTCCAGGAACAGATCGTTTCCGAAGTCGGAAAAGAAAAAACAGAAATCAAATTATATGAAATAGATGCTGACATTGAATCCAAGGTTCGCGAAGCAGCCGAGAAGGACATGGTTTCAGCGATTCAGGTGCAGGAAAAGCATGCGCGTGAAGCGGCCATTAAAACGGTGAAAGATGCAGTATTGGCACAATATGAAGAGCAGGAAGCAGACGATGAGACCATCAAACAGGTGAAAAAGGTGCTGGACAAGCTTGTCAAAGCTGAAGTCCGCAGACTGATCACTGAAGAAAAGGTTCGCCCGGACGGCCGCGGCCTTGATGTAATCCGTCCTCTGTCTTCTGAAATCGGCCTGCTGCCGCGCACACACGGTTCAGGGCTGTTTACAAGGGGACAGACACAGGCTCTGAGCATCTGTACGCTTGGCGCACTCGGTGATGTCCAGATCCTTGACGGACTTGGCATCGAAGAAGAGAAACGCTTTATGCACCACTATAATTTCCCTAACTTCAGCGTAGGGGAAACTGGGCCGATGAGAGGTCCGGGACGCCGTGAAATCGGGCATGGAGCTCTTGGTGAACGTGCTCTTGAGCCGGTTATCCCGAATGAAAAGGATTTCCCTTATACAGTCCGCCTGGTTTCAGAGGTTCTTGAATCGAACGGCTCTACTTCCCAGGCAAGCATCTGTGCGAGCACACTTGCGATGATGGATGCCGGTGTTCCGATTAAGGCTCCTGTAGCAGGCATCGCCATGGGGCTTATCAAGTCAGGCGACTATTACTCAATCCTTACTGATATCCAGGGGATGGAAGACCATCTTGGAGACATGGACTTTAAGGTGGCAGGTACATCCAAGGGTGTAACAGCTCTGCAGATGGATATCAAGATTGAGGGGCTTTCCCGCGAAATCCTTGAAGAAGCGCTCCAGCAGGCGAAAGCAGGCAGGATGCAAATCCTCGACTCTATGCTTGCAACCATTGCAGAGCCGAAGAAGGAACTTTCCAGATATGCACCTAAGATCCTGACGATGACAATCAATCCGGACAAAATCCGCGATGTTATCGGGCCAAGCGGAAAGCAGATCAATAAGATCATTGAAGAAACTGGCGTTAAGATCGACATCGAGCAGGATGGAACTGTCTTCATTTCTTCTGTAGACCAGGAAATGAACGACAAGGCCAAGAAGATCATCGAAGACATTGTCCGCGAGGTTGAAGTCGGCCAGATGTACCTTGGTAAGGTCAAGAGAATTGAAAAGTTCGGTGCCTTTGTTGAAATCTTCAACGGAAAAGATGGACTGGTTCATATTTCCGAGCTTGCCGAAGAGCGCGTAGGCAAAGTGGAGGACGTCCTGTCACTTGGAGACGAATTGCTTGTAAAAGTAACAGAAATCGACAAGCAGGGCAGAGTCAACCTTTCCCGCAAAGCAGTTCTGAAGGAACAGCGCGAAAAGCAGGAGAAGGCACAGGATTAATTTTTACCGGTTCATTATAAGATGAAGGCTTGGCCGGCATGCCGGGGACGCAGACGAATTGCAGCTTCCTGCCGGCTTTGGCTTCAGCCGGATTTTAAAGCCAGGGAGATCCCTGGCTTTTTCTATACATACAGAACCATGGCATCTGAAGCCCTCAGTATATTTCCAGCCGCTGTTCTACCCTGTCCACCCTTCACATAAAAATTAGTGAAGGAGGGCTGAGAAAATGAAGAAATTAGCTGGTATGCTGCTGATCGGTGCTTTTTCACTGATGCTGGTCAATAACCCTTTTACAGATCTTTATGTATCGCAGCTGAAAATGGATAGCCTTGCTGTCACAGCAGAGTCAGATTCTCTTATACAAAGGATAGAGAAGGAATCTGAGAACTATTACATAGCTCCACAAGATGCCAGGATCGACCCGGTCTGGAAGGCTATACCCGGCTACAATGGGGTAAAGGTTGATGTAGAGGCATCGTATAAAAAAATGAAGGGCGAGAAGAAATTCGATCCCGACAAATTGGTGCTGGAGCAGATTGAACCAGAAAAGAAACTGGGTGATTTGCCTCCTGCCCCCATTTATAAAGGAAATCCCGACAAACCTATGGTATCTTTCATCATAAACGTTGCATGGGGAAACGAGTACTTATCGGGGATGCTTGCCACTTTGAAGAAACATAAGGTAACAGCCACTTTTTTTCTTGAAGGAAGATGGGTCCAGCAGAATCCTGAGCTTGCCAAGATGATTACCGAAGCAGGGCATGAAGCCGGGAATCATTCCTTTACCCATCCGGATATGAAAACCATATCCTCGGCCCGCATCAGGGAAGAGATTGAAAAGACCAACCAGGTCATTAAAGCAACAACCGGACAGGAAGTCACCTGGTTTGCTCCCCCAAGCGGAAGCTACCGGGATGAAACGGTCAGGATTGCAGCTGAAAAGAAACTGAAGACGGTCATGTGGAGCCTCGATACAGTCGACTGGCGGAAGCCTTCCCCGGAAGAGCTGCTGAACAGAGTGGTCCCAAAGGTGCATAATGGAGCAATCATTTTAATGCATCCAACCGATTCTACAGCTAAGTCACTCGACAGTATGATCACGCAAATCAAAGGAAAAGACTTTGAAATTGCCTCAGTTTCAAGATTGTTAAGCGAAGAGCGTATTATGGATAAAAAGTGATAGATAAACAGGATTTTGGAAAAAATAACAATAATGAGCTATACTAACTAAACCGCGCTAAATGCACCAGGATAGAGAACAGGAGGAGTTGCTTTGATAAAGAAATATACATGCCAAAATGGTGTAAGAGTAGTTCTGGAAAATATACCGACGGTCCGTTCAGTTGCAATCGGTGTCTGGATCGGGACCGGTTCAAGGAATGAGCATCCCGGCAATAACGGAGTTTCTCATTTTCTGGAGCATATGTTCTTTAAAGGGACAAAAACAAGGACAGCCAGGGAGATAGCAGAATCCTTTGACAGCATTGGCGGCCAGGTTAATGCATTCACATCAAAGGAATACACATGCTATTATGCCAAGGTCCTTGATACACACTCAAAATTTGCACTTGATGTACTGGCAGATATGTTCTTTAATTCCACCTTTGTGGATGAAGAATTAAATAAAGAGAAAAATGTTGTGCTCGAGGAAATCAAGATGTATGAAGATACGCCAGATGATATCGTCCATGATCTTCTCGGCAAGGCTATATATGAGAGCCATCCGCTTGGCTACCCGATCCTCGGGACTGAGGAAACATTGGAGACCTTTAAAGGGGACACATTAAGGGAGTACATGCATGAAACTTATACGCCTGAAAATGTTGTCATCTCCATTGCCGGCAATATCTCCGATTCTTTCATCCAGGAAGTGGAGAAGCTGTTCGGCTCCTATGAAGCCGGGAAGCAGGAAAGAAATCAGGAAATGCCTGTTTTTCATTCAAACCGGGTCTCACGGAAAAAAGAGACTGAACAGGCTCATCTATGCTTAGGCTATGAAGGGCTTCCAGTCGGCCATAAAGATATGTACAGTCTGATTCTTCTGAACAATATCCTTGGCGGAAGCATGAGCAGCCGCCTGTTCCAGGACGTTAGAGAACAAAGAGGACTGGCATACTCTGTCTTTTCTTATCACTCTTCATTCCAGGATACGGGAATGGTTACGATTTACGGCGGAACCGGAGCCAAGCAGCTGGATGTACTGTTTGAAACAATCCAGGAAACGCTTGCTACATTGAAGAGGGACGGCATCACTGAGAAAGAGCTGAAAAACAGCAAGGAACAGATGAAGGGAAGCCTGATGCTGAGCCTTGAAAGCACAAACAGCCGCATGAGCCGCAATGGCAAGAACGAACTGCTGCTCGGAAGGCACCGTTCACTCGATGAGATAGTCGAACAAATTGATAAAGTCTCAGAAGCGGGAGTCAACGAAATGGCAAACTCCATCTTCTCAGACCAATTCTCTGTTTCATTGATCAGCCCTGACGGCGTACTGCCAAAGAATCTGGCTTAAATAGAGAAGTGACTTGAACCCGGCGTGAGTGCCGGGTTTTTGTTATGTTTTGGCCAAAGCTCAGATGGAACTTTGGGGAAACTGGATAGAGGAGGCATCAACTGCTGCAGCTGAGCCCCTATGAGTGTGTGGTGGAATAGAGGGTGCCAGTGCGCGGTCAACTAAGGCCCTCTGAGAGCCAGTTTGGCTGGATAGAGGGTGTTAGTGGGACCGACTATGGCCTTCTGAAAGTCATTTTGCGGAATAGAGGGTGTTAGTGCGCGGTCAACTAAGGCCCTCTGAGAGCCAGTTTGACTGGATAGAGGGTGTTAGTGCGGTTGACTAAGGCCTTCTGAGAGCCAGAATGCCTGATAGAGGGTGTTAGTGCGGCTGACTAAGGCCTTCTGAGAGCCAGAATGCCTGATAGAGGGTATTAGTGCGGTTGACTAAGGCCTTCTGAGAGCCAGAATGCCTGATAGAGGGTGTTAGTCCGGCCGACTAAGGCCTTCTGAGAGCCACAATGCCTGATAGAGGGTGTTAGTGCGGTCAACTAAGGCCCTATGAGAGCCAGTTTGGCTGGATAGAGGGTGTTAGTCCGGCCGACTAAGGCCTTCTGAGAGCCAGAATGCCTGATAGAGGGTGTTAGTCCATCCAACTAAGACCCTCTAAAAGTCAATTTACAAAATAGAGGGTGTTAGTCCATCCAACTAACCCCCTCTGAAAGTCATTTTTCAGAATAGAGGGTGCCAGTGCCTCCAGCAAAAACCCTCAACCTTGCCCCCCTATGTTTTTATCAATCGAAAAGATGGAATGCTTCTAAAATCAATTTCCTGCCGTAAATATATATTGAGGACAAAGACTGGGGGGATTTGCGTGAGACTCAGTGAGCTGAGCGGGAAGGAAATAGTTGATGCGAAAAAAGCTGAGCGCCTCGGAGTGCTGGGCCAGACTGACCTTGAAATAAATGAAAAGGACGGACAAATCAAGGCCCTCCTCATTCCGTCGCTGAAATGGTTCGGCCTGAAGCGTCAGGGAGGGGAAATTACAGTGCCCTGGCAGCATATCAAGAAAATCGGCAATGATATGATTATCATTGATATGCCTGATGATGACAGCTGATCAGCAGAACAAGGCGTGGCGGCCGTTAGTGAAGCATGCGGCTGCTGGCAAAAGGGGTGCGGAATGATCTTTCATTCTGCACCCCTTTTGTTTTGCCATTATGGACTTTTGATAGTGTTCTCTCAGACAAGCGTCCTCCGCATTGGTTTAGGTTTATGTTCAGCATTATCTGTCCGCCCATATTTCTGCCTTAAAAAACTCACCTTATCTGGGTTGCTGTCATAGGATGTTGGAGTAGTTATGTATGAGACTTTAGATTCCTGTAAGATTCTTTAGAAGAAGGTGAATATTTCATGCTGACAGGGATGCAAATAGCAGTGATGGGCGGGGATGCCCGGCAGCTGGAGATCATCAGGAAGCTGACAGAACTGGATGCCAGGCTCTTGCTGATTGGCTTTGAGCAGCTGGATCATGCTTTTACCGGAGCATCGAAGGAGAAAGTGGATGAAGTAGATTTTTCAGCTCTGGATAGCATAATCCTGCCTGTGCCAGGCACCAATCTGGAAGGGCAGGTTGAGACTATATTTTCAAATGAGAAAGTGTTTTTAACAGAAGATATGATCGCCCAAACACAGCCGCACTGCACCATATATTCCGGCATTACAAATTCCTATCTGGATGCTATCACCAGTCAGAATGACAGAAGGCTGGTGCAGCTGTTTGAGAGGGACGACATTGCCATCTATAATTCGATTCCGACTGTTGAAGGGACGATCATGATGGCCATCCAGCACACTGATTTTACCATTCACGGATCCAATGTGGTGGTGCTTGGCCTGGGCAGAGTCGGTATGAGTGTGGCAAGAACCTTTCACTCTTTAGGGGCAAAGGTAAAGGTTGGCGCAAGAAAAAGCGAGCATATTGCGAGAATTACTGAAATGGGGCTCACTCCGTTCCATTTGGATGATATTCAGTCATTTGTCAAAGATACGGACATTTGCATTAACACCATACCGCATCTGATTGTCAGTGCTTCGGTCATCAGCAAGATGCCGGTCCATACCTTGATCATTGATCTGGCATCAAAGCCTGGCGGGACAGATTTCCGCTATGCCGAAAAGAGGGGCATCAAGGCATTGCTGGCCCCGGGACTTCCAGGAATTGTTGCCCCGAAAACAGCAGGGCAGATTCTGGCCAATGTGCTGGCCCTTCTGCTGGCCGATGACTTTCAAAATAAAAGGGGGCAATACCATGACGCTTAAAGGTAAAAAGATCGGGTTTGGCCTTACTGGTTCACATTGTACTTATGATGCTGTATTCCCTGAGATTGAAAAGCTTGTCAATGCAGGAGCAGAGGTGCTCCCGGTTGTCACCGGCACTGTTCAGAATACTGAAACGAGATTTGGTGCGGGGGAGGATTGGATTGCGAGAATCGAGAACCTGACTGGCAATAAGGTGATCGATTCGATTGTAAAGGCAGAACCCCTCGGACCGAAGATACCGCTGGACTGCATGGTCATTGCGCCATTGACAGGAAACTCCATGAGCAAGTTCGCCAATGCGATGACAGATTCCCCGGTCCTGATGGCGGCAAAGGCAACGCTCAGGAACCAGAGTCCTGTTGTAGTCGGCATCTCCACAAATGATGCCCTTGGGCTGAACGGAATGAATCTGATGAGGCTGATGGCAGTGAAGAATATTTACTTCATCCCATTCGGACAGGATGATCCAGTTAAGAAGCCCAATTCCATGGTTGCCAGAATGACCCTGCTTTCAGAAACGATTGAAGCGGCCATCACGGGAAAACAGCTCCAGCCGGTCATTGTTGAACGCTATAAAGACGGCAACTGATCTCTGCACCTTCCATCATAAAAAAGTTTATTTCTTTAACGGGTGAATATGTTAAAATGAAAATATTAAATATGAGTTTGTCCAGCTATTCAATCATTGGACCATCATCTCATATACTGGAAGCATAGTGAATGCTATACTACAATAAGAATGGCGGTGGCGAAGAAATCAACAGCTGCCGTCCTCTTATATTGCCTGTAAAAGAAAAAGCAGCCTAAAATCGATTAATCATTTTGTATGCTGGAAGGGGAAGTTTTGGATGGAGAACAAAAAAGGATTTCACGTTGCAGTCGTCGGAGCTACCGGAGCTGTTGGACAGCAGATGCTGCAGACTTTAGAAAGCAGAGATTTCCCTGTATCGAAATTAACTTTACTATCTTCTGCCCGCTCAGCCGGCACAAAGGTAAGTTATAAAGGAAATGAATATATAGTGGAAGAAGCGAAGCCGGAGAGCTTTGCCGGTGTAGATATCGCATTATTCTCAGCAGGCGGCGGCGTTTCAAAAGAGCTCGCTCCGCATGCTGTTGAGCATGGCGCCATTGTGGTTGATAATACAAGCGCATTCCGCATGTCGGAAAACGTGCCGCTCGTTGTCCCTGAGGTGAATGAAGAAGACCTTAAGAAGCATAATGGGATTATCGCCAATCCGAACTGCTCTACCATTCAGATGGTTGCAGCCCTTGAACCGCTGCGGAAGAAGCATGGCTTGAGCAAGGTCATTGTTTCTACGTATCAGGCTGTTTCCGGTTCTGGCGCTGCGGCAGTTGAAGAGCTGTACAGCCAGACTAAGGCGATCATTAATAATGAAGAGCATGAGCCGAAGATCCTTCCGGTCAAAGGCGACAAAAAGCATTATCAGATTGCCTTTAATGCCATCCCTCAAATTGATATGTTCCAGGATAATGGATTTACATTTGAAGAAATGAAAATGATCAACGAAACAAAAAAAATCATGGATATGCCTGATCTTCAGGTGGCGGCTACCTGTGTCCGCCTGCCTGTAGCAACCGGCCACTCGGAGTCAGTATACTTTGAGCTGGAAGCCGGAGGTGTGGATGCACAGGAAATCAAAGACATCCTTAAGGATGCCCCTGGTGTTGTGCTTCAGGATGATCCTGAAAACCAAATCTACCCGATGCCTGCAGATTGTGTAGGCAAAAACGATATCTTTGTCGGCCGGATCCGCAAGGACCTTGACAATGACAAAGGCTTCCACATGTGGGTAGTCTCTGATAACCTGTTGAAAGGCGCTGCCTGGAATTCTGTGCAGATCGCTGAAAGCTTAATCAAACTGGAATTGGTGAAATAAGTGGAAACGGATATTTTTGAGGTGTTACGATGAAGATAATCGTCCAGAAGTTCGGAGGCACATCCGTACGGGATGACAGCAGCCGGGCGCACGCAAAAAGGCATATTAAAAAAGCTTTGTCGGAAGGCTATAAAGTAGTGGCTGTCGTTTCCGCAATGGGGCGGCAGGGAGATCCGTACGCAACTGATACCCTCTTATCGCTGATCGGCGGGAGCGGCAGCAAAATCAGCAAACGGGAAAATGATCTTCTTTTATCATGCGGCGAAACCATTTCGAGCATTGTGTTCACCAATATGCTGAAGGAAGAAGGCATCGAGGCATCCGCATTGACGGGTGCACAGGCCGGCTTCAGGACCAACAGCGATTTCACGAACGCGAAGATCATTGAAATGAAATGCGACAGATTGCTCAGGGAGCTTGAGGAATCCGATGTCGTCGTAGTGGCAGGCTTCCAGGGAGCAGCCAAGAATGGCGATATCACGACCATCGGCAGAGGCGGGAGCGATACATCAGCCGCTGCTCTCGGGGCTGCGCTTCAGGCAGAGTGGATTGATATCTTTACAGATGTAGAAGGCATCATGACGGCCGACCCGCGCATCGCCGAAAATGCAAGGGCGCTTTCAGTGGTCACCTATACAGAGGTCTGCAATCTTGCCTATCAGGGAGCCAAGGTCATCCATCCCCGTGCGGTGGAGATCGCCATGCAGGCCAAGGTGCCGATCAGAATCAGATCCACTTATTCCGACGGACTTGGAACACTGGTCACAAGCATCAATAAAAACAGCCGCGGCAGCGATATTAAAGAGCGCCCTGTAACCGGCATCGCGCATTTGTCCAATGTGACGCAGATCAAGGTCTTTGCCAAAAAGGACCAGTACAACCTGCAGGCAGAGGTCTTCAAAGCAATGGCCAATGAACAGATCAGCGTCGATTTTATCAATATTTCGCCGAATGGCGTTGTATATACCGTTTCTGAGGATATGGCTGACAAAGCGGTCAAAACGCTTGAGCAGCTGGGCCATGAGCCGGTGCTTGAGCGGCATTGTGCCAAGGTTTCCGTTGTGGGAGCAGGAATGGCGGGAGTACCGGGTGTCACTTCAAAGATTGTCACGGCACTTTCAGAGGAAAGCATCAGGATCCTCCAGTCAGCGGACAGCCATACAACCATCTGGGTGCTGGTCAAGCAGAAGGATCTTGTCAAGGCAGTCAATGCCCTTCATGATGCCTTTCAGCTTGAGCATGAGTCCTTAGAATTCGAACAGACAGATATATAGGCAGGGAGTTGTAAAGAATGGTTCTATTTGGAAGAGTTTCTACAGCAATGGTGACGCCTTTTGATAAAAAAGGCCATGTGGATTTTACAAAAACAACGCAGCTTATCAACCATTTAATCGAGAACGGAACAGATTCCCTCGTGGTTGCCGGCACAACAGGGGAATCGCCGACACTGACAAAAGAAGAAAAGCTGGCTCTGTTCAAGCATGTCGTTAAAGTGGTCGACAAAAGAATCCCTATCATTGCAGGAACAGGCAGCAATGATACGTATGCTTCTGTTGAGATGACAAAGAAAGCGGAGCAGATCGGTGTGGATGCCGTTATGGTCGTTGCTCCGTATTATAATAAACCAAACCAGGAAGGATTGTACCAGCACTTCAAAACGGTTGCTGAAAGCACATCCCTGCCTGTCATGGTTTACAATATCCCGGGAAGGTCTGTAGTCAATATCGCGCCGGAAACAGTGATCAGATTATCACAGATTCCTAACATCAAGGCTGTCAAAGAAGCGAGCGGCGATTTGAACAGCATGACAGCGATCATTGCCGGCACTGATGAAGACTTCCTTCTTTATTCTGGAGACGATGGATTGACGCTTCCAGCGATGGCGATAGGCGCAGCAGGAGTGGTTTCTGTAGCTTCTCATGTGATCGGGATTGAAATGCAGAGCATGATCTCTTCTTTCCTTGAGGGAAATGTCGGAGAAGCTGCTGCCAAGCATCAGAAGCTCCTTCCGCTCATGGAAGGCCTCTTTGCCGCACCAAGTCCGGTCCCAGTCAAGACTGCGCTTCAGCTGAAGGGCATCGACACAGGTTCAGTAAGGCTGCCGCTTGTTCCTCTTACAGAACAGGAAAGAGCCGCACTGCTCAACTTGTTCCAAAACTAAATAAAACGATTTCTATCAGGCCGGAGAGCATTGCTCCCGGTCTTTTCCTATAGAGATGACCGCTGCCCCCAATACGAATAAATAAAATTGGTTGTCATAAAATTCATTAATCAAGTATAATGGGTGTAACTGAACTCGTCCGATTATGCAATACATTTTTTGAATATTCTTTCATAGATAAAAGCGGCCTTGAATAGGGGCTGCTTTGCCATAAAGCAGGCCAGCTGTGAGGAAGGCCAGAAACCAGTGTGGGCTGCTCCGGATTCAGGAAGGAAGAGTGATGGCTTATCCTAGGAAATAGGTTTGCCTGTCAGATCCGTTCCTAAGCCGGTCCCGGCTTTAGGCCGCCATCATGCTTTTTTGCTGAACCATGCAGTCAGTATACATAAAAGTTTTGAGGACGTTTTCTGTTTATAAGCGTGTTAAGCTATACAGCTATATATATTAAAAAGGCTCGCCCCTGTCCGGGGCACAGCCGAAACAGCATTGGAGGAGCTTTTAGGTGAATATTAGAAAAAATGAAAGCATCAGGCTGATCGCCCTCGGCGGCGTCGGGGAAATCGGCAAAAATATGTACCTTGCAGAAGTGGATGAAGATCTGTATGTCATCGACGCAGGGCTAATGTTTCCGGAGAACGAAATGCTTGGGATTGATATTGTGATTCCCGATGTTTCCTATCTGGTACAGAATAAAGACAGAATCCGGGGCATTTTCCTGACACATGGACATGAGGACCACATTGGGGCTCTTTCTTATGTGCTTAAAAAGGTATCTGTCCCTGTCTATGGCACAAAGCTGACCCTTGCTTTGGCCAAGGCGAAGATGAAGGAGCAGGACTACAGGGGCAAAGCAGAACTGATTGAAATCAATTCCGATTCAGTGCTTGAATTTGAACATTCGAGTGTATCTTTTTTCCGGACCAATCACAGCATCCCTGATTCAGTCGGAATATGCATCCATACTTCAGAGGGAAGCATCGTCTACACCGGCGACTTTAAGTTTGACCAGGCTGCTCCTGAATTGTACAAAGCGGAGATTGGAAAAATGGCCGGAATCGGCGACAATGGGGTATTATGCCTTCTGTCAGACAGTACAGATGCAGAAAGGCCCGGATACTCAACATCCGAGGCAGTCGTGCAAAAAGCGATGGCACATGCATTCTACAGCGCAAAAGGAAGGGTCATCGCAGCCTGCTTTGCTTCTGATTTAATTCAGATCCAGCATATATTCGATGCGGCAGAGGAAAGCGGCAGGAAAGTTGCCGTGGCAGGGAAGAGCATCCAAAAGGTATATGACCTGGCAGTCCAGCTCGGTTATTTGGCTGTCAAAGATGATATCCTCATACCTTTATCAGAGCTTGGCAGCTTCAGGGACCATGAAGTGGTCATCCTGACGGCCGGCTCCCAGGGCGAGCCGATCGAGGCGCTGCAGAAAATGGCGAAAAGGACCCACAGGCAGGTGACGATCCAGGAAGGTGACACCGTCTACCTCGCTGCTGCCCCGATCAGAGGGGGAGAAGTGTTCATCTATAAGACGATGGATATGCTTTACAGGGCCGGAGCGACCGTGATCACCGGAAAGAACAGTGCCACTGCATCAAGCCATGGAAGCCAGGAAGAATTGAAATTCATGATCAATCTGATGAAGCCGAAACATTTCATCCCTGTGCATGGAGAATATAAAACCTTGAAATCGCATGGAAAGCTAGCAGCAGAATGCGGAATCAGCCAGGACTCGATCCTCATTCCTGAAAAAGGGGATGTCTTTGAAATCAAGGATGGCAGAATCAAGCAAAGCGGCCGGGTGCCGGCTGGAAATGTACTCATTGACGGGATCGGCGTTGGTGATGTCGGGAATATCGTCCTGAGGGACAGAAGGCTGCTTTCACAGGACGGGATCTTGATTGTTGTCGTGACGCTGAACCGCCATGATAAGCAGATAGCGGCAGGGCCTGAAATCATTTCACGCGGTTTTGTATACGTGCGGGAATCTGAAAAGCTGCTGGTTCAGGCAGCCGATATGGTCAAGGAAATCGTCCATCGCGGCTCCCAGAAAGAAAGTTTTGACTGGGCTGCTGTCAAACAGGATATGCGCGATGAGCTCAATCAATTCTTCTACGAAAAAACAAAGCGCCGTCCGATGATCCTGCCGATCATCATGGAAGTGAAGCAATAGATTACAGCATATGTTAAGAGGCTATGAAGCAGCTGCTTCATGGCCTTTATTTTGATTAAAACTGTAAATCTTCCCGCGCGAAAGAATTGCCCGTTTTTTGGCTGTGCCGGAATGAAAAAGGCATTGGCGTCCATACTAACGATATTAAGCCTTGAAAGGAGAATACAGGATGGATGAGAATTTTTTTCAAAATGCCAATGAGGGCGGAGGAAGCCCGGAACAGCCCAAGGAAGATAAACCATCTGCACTGATGGAAAAAATACAGCAGCTGGGCCAGACGAATGTGCCCCAGCTTTCACAGGATACAACCATTCATTGTTTGACGATCGTCGGACAAATCGAAGGGCATCTTCAGCTGCCGCCGCAAAATAAAACGACGAAATATGAGCATCTGATCCCCCAGATTGTAGCAATAGAGCAAAACCCAAAAATTGAAGGGCTGCTGGTGATCCTGAATACAGTGGGGGGAGACGTAGAGGCCGGGCTGGCCATTTCTGAAATGCTTGCTTCCCTTTCTAAGCCGACCGTATCAATCGTACTTGGAGGCGGGCATAGCATCGGTGTTCCGATTGCTGTATCCTGTGACTATAGTTTTATAGCGGAAACGGCAACAATGACGATCCATCCGATCCGCCTGACTGGATTGGTCATCGGGGTCCCGCAGACTTTTGAATATCTGGACAAGATGCAGGATAGGGTCATCAATTTTGTGACAGGGCATTCAAAGGTGTCTGAGCAGCAATTCAAGGACCTGATGTTTGCAAAAGGAAATCTGACCAGGGATATTGGAACGAATGTAGTCGGTGCAGATGCGGTATCCTATGGCTTGATTGATGCAGTCGGCGGTGTCGGGCCGGCCCTTAAGAAGCTGAATGAGCTGATTGACCTGAACAAAGGCAAGGAAGAGGGGCTGGTGCAATGATTTTATACACATCGATGCCCCAGGAGCTGATTTTCCAGCCGGAAGAAAGCGCATTTGCCAGACAAAAATTCCTTTCTTTTGAAGGGATACCTGTGCTTGCCGAAGCTGTCGGTGATATGCCTCAGCAATATACAGTGATAAGGGTCATGAGCACAGACCCGAATCATTTCCTGGATGATAGATGCATGCCCGGTTCTAAAATTACAATAGTATAACCCAAAATCCGGGCTATATGCTATAATATTGTTATACTACTAAGAGCAGCCATATGGCTGCTTTCCTTGTCATGCTGCGGCTTTCAAGGAAGCAGCGTTGCGGCCTGATTGCCGGGATGGAGAAAGGGCAGTTCCGTTTATGCTCCGCCTTTTTAGGGCTCGGCAGTCTGCCGGGTTTTCTTTGTTTTAAGATGAGTGGCGGGCGTCTGCCGCATGCCGGCTGAGGCAATAATGAATCAGGATAGAAATCTGCAGTACAGGGTGATGAAATGGCAAAAAGAAAAAGAAGGCAATCGAAGAGCAAAGAAAAGCTGAAAAAAACTGTGCAATATGAACTGACTGGATTGATAATGATTGCTCTGTCAGTGATTTCAATAGCAAAACTCGGTGCGGTCGGGACATCGATCGTCATGTTCTTCCGTTTTTTCATGGGCGAATGGTACATACTGGGACTTCTGGGGATGGCTGTGTATGGAGGATATCTGATGTGGAAAAGGGAACGGCCGTATCTTTTCCATACTAAGCTGATGGGGCTGTACCTGGTCATCGCGTCCATGCTGCTTCTCAGCCATGTGACACTTTTCCAGCTGCTTTCAAACGGCGGCAAGTTTGAAGATCCAAGTGTCATCGGCAACACATGGGAGCTATTCTGGATGGAGGCAGGCGGCGAAACGAGCACGACCGATCTCGGCGGCGGCATGGTTGGCTCGGTGCTGTTTGCGATGTCTTACTTCTTGTTTGATGAAGCCGGCACAAAGCTGATTGCTGCTTTACTGATTATAATCGGGCTTGTGCTGCTGACCGGAAAGACCTTTGGGGAAGCCGCAGGCAAGCTGTTTATCTCCATTTGGGGCTTCATCAAAAAGCAATGGGAAGCGTTTTTGGAAGATATGAAGGAATCGAAGCGTAAATTCCGTGAAAGAAGCGATGAGCGGAGGCAGAGGCAGGAAGAGCTGCGCCAGTCAGCCGAAGAGCGGGAGCCTGAACCGTCCGTCAATATTTCCCAGCCGCCGCTGCCGGCTGAAGAAGAGCCTTCGCCTGAACCGATCATTTCAAGCTTCGCTGAGCGGGCTTACCAGCAGCAGCCCGAACCCGTGCCGGAAGCAGCAAAACGGAAGTCCAAGCCGGGCGGCGAAGAGGCAGCAGAGGAAGAGTCTGCACCAGCCATCACTTTTACAGAGGTGGAAAATGTGGACTATGAGCTTCCTCCGCTGAGCCTTCTTACTCTGCCGAGGCAGGCGGATCAAAGCGGTGAGTATGAACAGATACATGCCAATGCCGCCAAGCTTGAGCGCACCTTCCAGAGCTTCGGGGTCAAGGCCCGGGTTACTCAGGTCCATTTGGGGCCGGCAGTAACCAAGTATGAGGTCCATCCCGATGTGGGCGTGAAGGTAAGCAAAATCGTAAGTTTAAGTGATGACCTGGCCCTTGCCCTTGCAGCAAAGGGAATCAGGATCGAGGCCCCGATCCCTGGCAAATCGGCGGTGGGGATTGAAGTGCCGAATACAGAGGTTGCCATGGTGTCTCTGCGTGAAGTGCTGGAGTCCAAACAGAACGACAGGCCGGACAGCAAGCTGATGATCGGCCTTGGCCGCGATATCACAGGTGAAGCTGTCCTGGCTGAGCTGAATAAGATGCCCCATCTGCTTGTTGCCGGGGCAACGGGCAGCGGGAAAAGTGTCTGCATCAATGGCATTATCACAAGCATCCTGATGCGCGCCAAGCCGCATGAAGTGAAATTGATGATGATCGACCCGAAAATGGTCGAGCTAAATGTGTATAACGGTGCGCCCCATCTGCTGGCACCTGTTGTCACCGATCCAAAGAAAGCGTCACAGGCGCTGAAAAAAGTGGTAAGTGAGATGGAAAGGCGCTACGAATTATTTTCCCATACAGGGACCCGGAACATTGAAGGCTATAATGAGCATGTTAAACGGCATAATGCAGAAGAAGAGGCACAGCAGCCCCTCCTGCCTTATATCGTCGTCATTGTGGACGAGCTGGCAGACCTGATGATGGTGGCATCCTCGGACGTTGAGGATGCCATTACAAGGCTCGCACAGATGGCGAGGGCCGCAGGGATCCATTTGATCATCGCGACCCAGCGTCCATCTGTAGATGTCATCACTGGTGTCATCAAGGCGAATATTCCTTCAAGGATCGCTTTTGCAGTATCCTCCATGACTGATTCCAGGACCATCCTGGACATGGGAGGAGCAGAAAAGCTCCTTGGACGGGGGGATATGCTGTTCCTTCCTGTCGGCGCTTCTAAGCCGGTCAGGGTCCAGGGCGCTTTTCTTTCCGACGAAGAAGTTGAAGAGGTAGTCGATTTCGTCATTTCCCAGCAGAAAGCGCAGTATCAGGAAGAGATGATCCCCGATGATGTGCCGGAAACGGCGTCAGAGGTTGATGACGACCTTTACGAAGAAGCGGTGGAGCTAATAGTGGAGATGCAGACTGCATCCGTCAGCATGCTTCAGAGGCGCTTCAGGATCGGCTATACCCGGGCGGCAAGGCTCATTGATGAAATGGAGCTGAGGGGGATTGTAGGACCATACGAAGGCAGCAAGCCTAGGGCGGTCCTGGTTGCCAAGGCATCAGAGGAAGCAAGTTCATAATCGGAAGAAAACCGGTCCAGGGAGACCGGTTTTTTTTTGAGCTGAAAAAAAGATAGCAGAACAGAAGTGAATAAGGTTATACTATTAAAAGCGCTTTCATAGTATTGGAGGGCCGGCACTATTTTTATAGTCAGCGAGTCTTGCGTTATGGAAGGATTTTCAATTTAGTTAGGGAATAAATAACAGGAAAGCGCTTAAAAAAGAATGGTTTTCCCTAGTATTTCCGTTTCTGAATCGGGTGATTTTTAAGTGTTTTCTGATAAAGGGATCTAAACCACCTTTTTTCGACAAATTCTCGAAATTCTATTTATTTATTAAATAAAAAGTGTTATAGTATTTTCGATTAGTAGGAATCATTAAACATCAGAGGTCTGATGTCTTGAGAAAAAAGGTTGGAGGAACCCTGCATGTCAATTAAGTCAGATAACCGGCATCTATACCTGCAAGTCATCGATCGATTAAAGCAGGACATTGAAGAAGGGCTCTATAAAGAAAGAGAAAAGCTTCCTTCTGAATTTGACCTTGCAAAGCAGCTTGGAGTAAGCAGAGCTACACTGCGTGAAGCGCTCCGTATTCTTGAAGAAGAAAACGTGATTATCCGCAGGCATGGTGTAGGAACCTTTGTGAATGCAAAGCCTCTCTTCACTTCAGGAATCGAGCAGCTTAACAGCGTGACCAATATGATTCTGCAGGCAGGGATGAAACCAGGAACCGTATTCTTAAGCTCAGTCACTCAGGGGCCGACCGAAGAGGATGTGCGCCGTTTCTCATGTTCCGCGGAGGAAGGGATTGTGGTTATCGAAAGGGTCAGGACAGCGAATGGGGAGCCTGTAGTCTACTGTGTGGACAAGCTGCCGGAAAAGATACTCCCGGAAAGCTTCACGCATGACCAGGAATCGATTTTTAATGTGCTCGAAGAAGAAGCCAATAAAAAAATCACCTATGCCGTTGCCCAGATTGAACCGATCGGCTACCACGAGAAGATTTCCCCGATTCTTGAATGTGAACCGGAAACTGCACTGCTTGTGTTAAAGCAGATGCATTACGACGAAATGGATGAACCAGTCCTTTACTCGGTGAATTATTTTAAGGCCGACAAGTTCAGCTTCCATGTCCTTCGCAGGAGAATATAATTTTTTTGCGGAAGTGAAAGCGAAAACAAATCTGTTTTTCAGAATATTCCTGCTAAAATTTCAAACAAATTCCTTGGGGGGTACAAACCTTGAAAAAGCGTAAATTTGGTTTGGCGCTGTCACTTGTTCTTGCAGCCGGCACGATTCTTGGTGCTTGCGGAAACAGTGAAGAAAAAGACGATGCAGCTGGTGAAGGCGGCACAGACAAAGAAAAAGCATTCTCTGTTGCAATGGTAACTGATGTCGGCGGTGTTGATGATAAATCATTCAACCAATCTGCCTGGGAAGGTCTTCAGGCATTTGGTGAAGAAAACGGCCTGGAAAAAGGCAAAGGCGGCTTTGACTATCTTCAGTCACAATCAGACGCTGACTACGCAACAAACCTGAACAACCTTGTTCGCCAGGACTTTGATGTTGTGTTCGGTATTGGATTCATGATGCAGGGAGCTGTTGATGAAATCGCTCAGCAGCAGAAAGATGCCCACTTCGCGATCGTTGATGCAGAAGTACAGCAGCCTAACGTTGCAAGCATCCTTTTCAAAGAGCAGGAAGCTTCTTTCCTTGCTGGGATTGCAGCTGGTCTAACAACTAAATCAAACAAAATCGGCTTCATCGGCGGTATTGAAGGAGCAGTTATCGAGCGCTTCGAATCCGGCTTCCTTGCAGGTGTACAGGCGATCAACCCTGAAGCACAAGTAGATGTACAGTACGCTGGCGCATTTGATAAAGCTGAACTTGGCCAGACAATTGCTGCTAAGATGTACTCTTCTGGAGCAGATGTTATTTTCCACGCTGCCGGAGGAACTGGTAACGGACTATTCAAAGAAGCACGCGACCTTAAGCAGAAAGATCCTTCTAAAGAAATCTGGGCAATCGGCGTTGACTCCGACCAGACAGCTGAAGGTGTTGTCGGCGACCATAACGTCATCATCACTTCTGCACTTAAGCGCGTTGACAATGCAGTGAAAGACCTTTCAACAAAAGCTATGGAAGGCAACTTCCCTGGCGGCGAAATCACTACTTACGGTTTAGCTGAAGACGGTGTAGGCCTTGCAGAAATCAATGACGAAGTTTCTGTGAAATCCGACATCGAAGCTGCTGTAACTGAGTGGCAGGATAAAATCAAGAGCGGCGATGTTGTTGTACCTGGTACAAGAGCTGAGCTTGAAAACTTCAAGGCTGAATAATACAAAAAGGGAATAAGGGGGTTGTAAGGCCCACTTATTCCTTTTTAATGCAAATTGCAGGCTGGAACATTAATTGAAGAGCAGAATGATTCTGCCTTTCACTTAGTGTTTTAGATATCTTCTCTGAAATATAGATGTTTAAGAAACCTTGAAAACCGGAATGCAAAGCCGCAGGCCGGAGGAATCGGCACCTGCCGGATTTTTTTACAGCTTCTAAGGTATGACCTCTTACTACTATATTTTCTATTAATTTGTGCGAGGAGTGGAAGAATGGAATACGTTATTGAAATGCTCAATATCCGCAAAGAATTTCCGGGCATCGTCGCAAACGACAATATTACTCTTCAATTGAAGAAGGGTGAGATCCACGCTCTCTTAGGTGAGAACGGGGCAGGAAAATCAACGCTGATGAACGTGCTGTTTGGCCTGTATCAGCCTGAAAAAGGTGAAATCCGCGTCAACGGAAAGCCGGTCAGCATCACTAACCCGAACATAGCCAATGACCTTGGCATCGGCATGGTCCATCAGCACTTCATGCTGGTCGACACGTTTACTGTCACTGAAAATATCATTCTCGGAAAAGAAACAACAACCGCCGGGAGAATCGATATTAAAAAAGCTGAACAGGAAGTAAGGGAAATCTCTGAGCGCTACGGCTTATCCGTAGATCCCCAGGCAAAGATATCCGATATTTCTGTAGGGATGCAGCAGCGTGTTGAAATCCTGAAGACGTTATACAGGGGAGCTGAAATCCTGATTTTTGATGAGCCGACCGCTGTTCTGACTCCGCAGGAAATCGGCGAGCTGATCCAGATTTTCCGGACATTGATCAAAGAAGGCAAATCTATTATCCTGATCACGCACAAGCTGAAAGAGATCATGGAGGTCTGCGACAGGGTTACAGTCATCCGCAAAGGTGTCGGCATCGGAACAGTCAACGTAAGCGAGACAGACCCGAATGCGCTGGCAAGCCTGATGGTCGGACGTGAAGTCACGTTCAAGACAGATAAGAAGGCTGCAGATCCAAAAGAGGTTGCATTTGAAATCAATGGGCTTACGGTTAAAGATTCGAGGGGCGTCCCTGTTGTAAACAATCTCAATTTAAAGATAAAAGCAGGCGAAATTGTCGGAATTGCCGGTGTTGACGGCAATGGACAAACAGAGCTGATCGAAGCGATCACCGGACTGAGAAAAGCAGAGGACGGCACCATCAGCCTGAACGGAAAAAATATCAGAAATCTGTCTCCAAGGAAAATCACTGAAAGCGGGATCGGCCATATTCCTCAGGACAGGCATAAGCACGGACTGGTGCTGGATTTTCCGATTGGCGATAATATCGTGCTGCAGACATACTACAAAAAGCCTTTCTCCAGGTATGGTGTATTAAACTTTAAAGAGATTTACGATAAGGCCCGCAAGCTGATAAAAGAATATGATGTCAGAACGCCGACTGAGTATACAGAGGCAAGGGCATTGTCAGGCGGAAACCAGCAAAAAGCGATCATCGGCCGTGAAATTGACCGCGACCCTGATTTGCTCATCGCTGCCCAGCCGACAAGGGGCCTTGATGTAGGGGCCATTGAATTCATCCATAAGCGCCTGATTGAGCAGCGTGATAACGGCAAAGCCGTTCTGCTTCTTTCTTTCGAGCTGGATGAAATCATGAATGTCAGCGACCGGATTGCCGTTATTTATGAAGGTGAGATTGTAGCGGTCGTAGATCCGGCTGAAACGACAGAGCAGGAACTGGGGCTGCTGATGGCAGGGTCGAAAAGAAAGGAAGCGGGTGAAAAGTCTAATGTCTAGTCGTTTGAAAAATATAATGATTCCTTTAATAGCGGTTCTGCTGGGAGTTATTGTCGGCACCATCATCATGATTGCGACAGGCTATGATGCGGTTGCCGGTTATACAGCATTGTGGAACGGAGCATTTGGCGAAGTGTATTACACTGGTGAGGTCGTCCGCCAGGTAACGCCATATATATTGGCCGGTTTGGCTGTAGCGTTTGCATTCAGGACAGGGCTGTTCAATATAGGTGTCGAAGGGCAGCTGATTGTCGGATGGCTTGCGGCTGTCTGGGTCGGGCTTGCCTTCGATGACCTCCCTAAGTTCATTCATCTTCCGCTTGCTGTACTGGCAGCAGCGGCAGCAGGTGCACTTTGGGCATTCATCCCTGGCTTGCTGAAGGCTAAGTTCAAGGTTCACGAAGTTATCGTGACCATCATGATGAACTATATTGCCTTGCATGTAACAAACTATATTGTTCGTTCAGTATTGACTGACAATGCGGACAGAACTGAAAATATCGCAGAGTCAGCTTCTCTGAGATCACCATTCTTTGAAAGCATCACTGACTATTCAAGGCTTCACTGGGGAATTTTGATTGCACTCGTTTGTGTGTTCATCATGTGGTTCCTGCTGGAGAAGACTTCCAAAGGATATGAACTGAAGGCAGTAGGCTTTAACCAGCATGCATCCCAGTATGCCGGAATGAATGTAAGCTCTAATATTATTTTATCAATGGTCATTTCAGGTGCTTTTGCAGGACTTGCCGGTGCAATGGAAGGTCTGGGCACCTTTGGCTATGCAGCAATCAAAGGCGGGTTCACCGGCGTCGGTTTTGATGGAATCGCAGTTGCGCTCCTAGGGGCAAACGGTCCGATCGGAATCGTGTTTGCCGCTATCCTGTTCGGCGGCCTTAAAGTAGGGGCACTGAATATGCCTCTTGAGGCCGGAGTGCCGAATGAACTGGTAGATATCATCATCGCGCTGATTGTATTCTTTGTAGCAGCCAGCTACATGATTCGCATCGTCATTGATAAGTTTGGCAAGAAGGGGGTGAAATAAGTGGGCTTTATGGAAATTTTGCTGATCATTGTTCCTTCCACGCTATTATGGGCGGCACCGCTTATTTTCACTGCATTGGGCGGAAATTTCTCTGAGCGCTCCGGTGTTGTCAACATCGGACTCGAAGGATTAATGGTTATAGGAGCGTTCACTGCAATCGTATTTAACCTGACATTTGTTGATTCACTGGGAAAAGCAACTCCATGGCTCGCTTTGGTCGCAGCGCTGGTTGTCGGCGGACTGTTCGCCCTCATCCATGCGGTAGCTTCCATCACATTCCGGGCTGATCAGACTGTTTCCGGGGTAGCCATCAACCTGCTGGCAATCGGACTTGCATTATTCCTTGTCAAGTTCATCTATGATAAAGGCCAGACAGATATCATCCAGGTGGGCTTCAGCAAGGTCGATATACCATTATTAAGCGATATACCAATCATAGGGGAAATCCTTTTCTCCAATACCTATTATACATCCTTTGTTGCTATCATCATCGCTTTCATTGCATGGTATGTGATGTTCAAAACGCCATTCGGCCTCCGTCTGAGATCAGTCGGTGAACATCCGATGGCTGCTGATACGATGGGCATCAATGTAACAAGAATGCGTTATATCGGCGTAGTCATCTCAGGTGCGCTTGCAGGTGTCGGCGGCGGAGTTTATGCACAGTCGATTTCTTCTGACTTCGGGCACGCTACCATCAGCGGGCAGGGCTTTATGGCTTTGGCAGCACTGATCTTCGGTAAATGGCATCCGCTTGGAGCAATGGGCGCTGCTTTGTTCTTCGGCTTTGCCCAGAGCTTGAGCATTGTAGGCTCCAGCCTGCCGCTGCTTGAGAACATTCCGAATGTTTATCTGCTGATTGCGCCTTATGTCCTGACCATCCTGGCATTGACAGGCTTCATCGGCCGCGCAGATGCACCGAAGGCACTCGGTACTCCATATATAAAAGGAAAAAGATAATCATACTGAACCCGGTCATGCAGGCCGGGTTTTTCAATTGTTTTGATAGATTGCCATTTAAGGAAAAAATTAACTGAATAGATTGACTCTTGGAAAAACCTGCCTTAAAATTAAATAGTTAATATTCTATCATTTCTGATCGGGGCCGTCATATGCCAAAATCCTTGTTATTCTATGATTATCATACAGATAAGATTGTTTCCTATAGCAGATGGTTCTTTCTCCTTCTGGTCCTCTTCATAAGCCATTCACCAGCTGCTCCATTTCAGGCAGAGAAGACAGCGCTTCCTGCAGTCCTTGCCGTATTTTCCTTCATCTATATTACAGCTGCCCATATATGTACAAGCTTTATGAAAAACGGAAAAGCAAGCAGGCGCCTTGCGGCTGTATGGACTGGCTGCGACCATATTGCTGCAGCTGTCCTGTTTATGATTTCTGGAGACGGGGCTGCCGTCTTTTATCCACTGGCCATCCTGCTTACCGTGACTGCAGCCATCAGGATGCGCACTAAAGGTGCACTGTTTTCAGCATTGTTCTTTTCAGCTTCTATTCTGGCCGGGACAGATTTAGGGCAAGATGCAGAACACCTTCTTCTTCCATTGGGGAGCCTCTGGATAACCGGAATTCTGGCCGGTGGTGCCGCTGTCAGGGAAACGAGGCAAAAGTCTCAGATCGAAAAATTAAAAAGAATGGTGTACACAGATTTCCTAACCGGGCTTGCCAATAGAAGAGCATTCCATGAGCACCTGAACCTTATAGAAAAAACAGCGGAACCCTGCTTCATCCTTTTAGCTGATGTAGATAATTTCAAAGGTATCAACGACTATTACGGCCATCTTGAAGGCGATGAAGTGCTGAAAAAGCTGGGCCGCACTTTCATGAGGGCTGAAAAGCTGAACGGCTGCAGAATTTACCGCTATGGAGGAGAAGAATTTGCCTTCCTTATCCCTGGGAACCGCGAGGAAAAGGTCATCAACATCCTGACGGGCCTTCTGGACAGTGTGGCTCAGGAGGTTATGGCCGGAGGGAAACAGCCTGTCACAATGAGCTTTGGCGCCAGTTTCTTAAGCAGCGGAAATACAAAGCTTGCACTTGAAGAAGCCGATGCCCTGCTTTACCAGGCCAAAACCAGCGGGAAAAGCAGGGCCATTTTCAGCAGCGGCCTTATCATGAAGAATACGCTGCCATCAAAAAAAATCATGAGTGCCAATAGCGGATAAGTATAATCAAAGAGCAGTCTCCATAAAAGGGGCTGCTTTGTTTATCACAAAAATACCCTCTTTGGCATACCTTCCCAGCGCATCAATCATTTGCTATCTCAATTAAGGAAACGTTATAGTTAGAATATGTTTTATTTTTATGGAGAAGATTAAAAAATAACCTGAGCAGCGTCTACATAAGATAAGAAAAGCGCAAGCGCCTTGCTCACCCCCGACAAGCACAAGACGATCCTCCCGGAAAGGCGTTCTTTGCCTTTTTGGGAGGATTGGCTTGTGACCTCGAGGGGGTAGGCGCTGGAGCTAGACAGTAATCAAATTAGAAAAAAATATACTATCTTATCTTTTGGAAAAGCAGGAATTTAGGAGGATGTATATGGCCGTTATGGATGAAATCGTAAAAAAGATGGAAGGGTATGACCTCCATATAGTCAAGACCGGCAAATTCAAAACCAATACACTGATTTGGAAAATGAAAGCTCCTCTTCAAAAAGAAGATGCGACTCTAAGAGCACTTTTCCCGTATGTCCTGCAGAGCAGTTCAAGCAGATTTCCAGCCACAGGGCTTCTCCGCTCGCATCTTGATGATTTATACGGCGCCAGTCTGTATGTGGATTTGGCAAAAAAGGGCGAGTACCATGTTGTTACTTTTTCAATGGATATCGCCAATGAGAAATTTCTTTCGGATCCTGCACCATTGTTAAGGAAGGCTTTTGAATTCCTTGCTGAAATCCTGCTGAAGCCAAATGCGCAGGATGGGAGATTCAATGAGGAAACAGTCAGACAGGAAAAAAGGACGCAAAAGCAGCGGATTCAATCTGTGTTTGATGATAAAATGAGATATTCCAATTTCAGGCTTGTTGAAGAAATGTGCAAAGGGGAGCCTTATGCCCTCCATGTAAACGGAGAAATGGACGAAGTCGACAGCATCACCCCTGAAAAGCTTTATCAATATTATGAACGGGCATTTGCAGAAGATCAGCTCGATTTTTATGTGATCGGTGACGTTGATCCTGGCGAAGTTGAAGCGATGGCAGGGGAGTATCTCAAGTTCTCTCCGAGAGAGCCTAAGCAGCTTCCGCGCGGTTCTTCCGCTGAAGCTGGGGATGTAAATGAAGTCAAAGAAATCCAGGATGTAAAACAAGGGAAGCTCAACATAGGCTACCGGACCAATATCCTCTATGGAGATAAAGATTACTACGCCCTCCAGGTTTTCAACGGCATTTTCGGCGGCTTTTCACATTCGAAGCTGTTTATCAATGTCAGGGAAAAAGCAAGCCTTGCCTATTACGTCGCCAGCAGGCTTGAAAGTCATAAAGGATTGATGATGGTCATGTCCGGCATCGATAATAAAAACTATGACCAGGCAGTCGGCATAATAAAAGACCAGATGGAAGCCATGGTAAACGGCGACTTTACGGAAGAAGAAATGGCACAGACAAAGGCAGTGATCAAGAATCAGCTGCTTGAAACGATCGACACTGCCAGGGGGATGACAGAGATCCTTTATCATAACGTAGTTGCCGGCCAGGAAATTTCCCTTGACCTGTGGATGGATGAGATGGACAAAGCCACGAAAGAAGATATTGTCGCCGCAGCAAAAAAAATCAGCATGGATACCGTATATTTCTTAACAGGAACGGAGGCGGGCGAATAAATGGAAACGATCGTTTTTGACCAATTGAAAGAAAAATTATATTACGAAAAAATGGCCAATGGCCTTGATGTCTATATACTGCCAAAGCAGGGCTTTAACAAAACTTATGCCACCTTTACAACCAAATACGGCTCAGTGGACAATCACTTTGTCCCGCTTGGACAGGAGGAGTTTGTGAAGGTTCCTGATGGCATCGCCCACTTCCTTGAGCATAAATTGTTTGAAAAAGAGGACGGCGACGTTTTCCAGCAGTTCAGCAAACAGGGCGCTTCTGCCAATGCTTTTACCTCTTTCACAAGGACAGCATATCTGTTTTCCAGCACCTCAGACGTTGAACGGAACCTGGAGACACTGATTGACTTTGTCCAGGATCCTTATTTTACGGAAAAGACCGTAGAAAAGGAGAAAGGCATCATCGGGCAGGAAATCACCATGTATGATGACAATCCGGACTGGCGCCTTTATTTCGGCCTCATCCAGAATATGTATCAGAATCATCCTGTAAAAATTGATATTGCCGGAACAGTGGAATCAATCTCCCATATTACCAAGGATCTATTGTATGAATGCTATAACACCTTCTACCACCCGAGCAATATGCTGCTGTTTGTTACCGGTCCGGTTGATCCTGAAGCGATTATGGGGCAGATCAGGAGCAACCAGGAGAAAAAGGAATATAGTGACCAGCCGGCAATCGAACGCAGGTTTGAGCAGGAAATGACCGGTGTTGTGGAGAAGAAGCAGGTTCTGAAGATGAATGTGCAAAGCTCTAAATGCTTATTGGGCGTCAAAGCGCTTAATGTGAAGCAGGAAGGCGCTGAAATGCTGAAGAATGAGCTGACGCTGAATGTTATGCTGGATATCCTGTTCGGCAAAAGCTCCAAAAATTACGAAACGCTGTACAGGGAAGGGCTTATTGATGAAACCTTCTCGTATGATTATACACAAGAGCAGGGATTCGGCTTTGCGATGCTTGGAGGGGACACAAGCGATCCGGATCAGCTTGCCGGCACATTGAGGAGCATGCTGCTTGAAGCAAAGACTGGCGATGTATTCAGCCAGGAAGCGCTGGACAGAACGAAAAAGAAAAAAATCGGAGCATTCCTCCGTTCCGTCAATTCGCCCGAATATATCGCCAACCAGTTCACCCGTTATGCTTTCAATGAAATGGACCTGTTCGAAGTGGTGCCTGAAATCGAGAAAATCAGTTTAGAACAGCTGAAAGAGACAGCAAATGTTTTTCTGTCCGAGGACAGATTTACTGTCTGCCAGGTTGTTCCCAAATAAAAAGGAAAGCGCCGGTTTCCGGCGCTTTCTGTCATTGTGGAAAAGGGAGCGGAACAGAAAATGAAGAAATTTACGTTGGTGACCGGTGCGAGCGGAGGCATAGGAAGGGCAATTGCCCTCAAGCTTGCTGAAGAGGGGCACTCGCTTTACCTGCATTATAACAGGAACATAGAGGCCATAGAGAAGCTGCTGGGAGAGCTTGCACAATTCGAAGGGGAATATATCCCGGTCCAGGGTGATCTGGCAGGTCCTCTCGGCTATAAGAAAATCGCCGGCAGCATCTTTTCCCTGGATGCGATTATCCATAATTCCGGGGCAGGCTTTTATGGATTACTGGAAGATACAGACGACCAGATTCTCGAACAGCTGATGCGGGTGCATGTGCTGTCTCCTTATGCGCTTACCAGGGAGCTGCTGCCCAAATTGATCCAAAAGCGCCAGGGCAGCATAATCATGGTTTCGTCCATCTGGGGCCAGGCAGGTGCCGCCTGTGAAACAGCCTATTCAGCAGCAAAAGGTGCGCAGATCGCGTTTGTGAAAGCCTTGAGCAAGGAGGTCGCCCTAAATGGGGTGAGAGTGAATGCGATAGCCCCTGGTGCTGTAAAAACACCGATGATGGAATCATTCAGTGAATCAGAAATAATGGAGATAGAGGAAGAAATACCGATGGGGCGGATGGCAGCACCAGAAGAGGTTGCGAATGCAGCAGCTTTCCTGCTTTCTGAAGGGTCTTCCTATATCACTGGCCAGGTGCTGGGAATCAATGGCGGCTGGTACACGTAAAATTACAGACAGATGCATATTTTGCCCCTCCTGTAAGCAAAATAACTTTGTACTATACTACAAGGAGGTACGAACAATGTCTGTATTGGATAACTGGAATCATTGGAAGGATTTCTTGGGAGACCGTCTTCACCATGCCCAGAATGAAGGCATGAACAAAGATGTAGTCAATGACCTTGCTTATCAGATTGGCGACTATCTTGCAAAACAGGTTGATCCGCAAAATGATCAGGAAAAGGTGTTGGCTGATCTATGGTCAGTGGCAAGCCAGGAAGAGCAGCATGCCATTGCCAATATGATGGTCAAGCTTGTTCAGAACGACGGAACACAGCAGCAATAGAACTTTCCATACAGGTTCATTCCAAAGAGAGGCCAACCCTCTCTTTTTTTCTTTGCAGTCAATGAAAAAATTGAGGAATGATTCGAAAGACATTGGTTTTTTCTTTCATCTTCAGGGAAAATCATTTATTATAGAAGCTAGACAAAATTATGCAGGAAAATGTCGGATTTGGCACGATCTGGGAGGTTTACCTATGGAAAAAACGGAATGGTACCTGGAATATGAAATTCAAAAAAACCGGCCTGGGCTGCTTGGTGACATTTCTTCGCTCCTTGGAATGCTTTCCATTAATATCGTCACCATCAATGGAGTGGATGAAGGGCGAAGGGGATTGCTGATCCTTGCAAAAGATCATGAACAAATCCAAAGACTAGAGTCTATTTTACATACAATGGACACAATAAAGGTAATAAAGCTCAGGGAACCGAAGCTGAGGGACAGGCTGGCGGTACGCCATGGCCGATACATACAGAGGGACGCAGACGATAAGAAAACGTTCCGTTTCGTCCGGGATGAGCTGGGGCTGCTCGTCGATTTCCTGGCAGAGCTGTTCAAGCAGGAAGGACATAAGCTGATTGGCATCAGGGGCATGCCCCGCGTCGGCAAAACAGAATCGATCGTGGCATCAAGTGTCTGCGCCAACAAGAGATGGCTGTTTATGTCATCGACATTGCTTAAGCAGACGATCCGGAATCAGCTGATTCAGGATGAATACAACGAAAATAATCTGTTTATCATTGATGGGATCGTTTCAACCAGAAGGGCAAATGAAAGGCATTGGCAGCTGGTGAGGGAGATCATGCGCCTTCCGGCAGTCAAGGTCGTTGAGCATCCGGATATTTTTGTGCAGAATACAGAATATTCGATGGAGGATTTTGATTATATTATTGAACTGCGCCATGATCACAATGAAGAGATCAAGTATGATGTGGTTGAGAATAATGATATGTTCTCCGGGACTGATTTTGGAGGATTTGATTTTTAGTAAGGTGGAAGGTGTTTGTATTGACAGAACTAGGCAATCATTTAAAAGAGGCGAGGATCGAAAGAGGCATGAGCCTTGATGATCTTCAGACAGCGACAAAGATTCAGAAGCGCTATCTCGTAGGCATTGAAGAAGGAAACTACAGCATGATGCCGGGCAAATTCTATGTCCGGGCATTCATCAAGCAATATGCCGAGGCTGTCGGCATAGACCCGGAAGAACTTTTTGAGCAGTATAAGGATGACATCCCTGTCACCGCTGCAAGTGATGACATACCGGAAAAGCTATCAAGGGTTCAGACCAGGAAAAATATTTCAGGCAGCAGCTCCAAGCTGGCGGACCTGCTCCCGAAAATACTGATTGGCGTCTTTGTTGTCGGCGTTATTGCGCTTCTCTATTATTTCATCGTTATGGCAAACAACGGGAAAGATGAGGGTGAGCCGGCCGATAATGGCAATACGCAGGGTGTTGAGTATGGCCAGTCGGATGATCTTGCAAAAGAAGAGCCTAAGGAAGAGGAAGGCCAGGAAGAAGGCGGCGGTGCTGCTGAGGAAGAAGAGCCGGCTGAAGAAGAAAAGCCGGAACCGCCTGCACAGGAAGTCGCTGTCGTCGAGTCAGCTGGCAATGATACCGTATATGAAGTGAAAAATGCTGATCAATTCGTGCTGAAAGTGGTCAGCACGGGCGAAACCTGGGTGAGCATCAAGAATGGCAAAGGCTATTCTTTCTTCGAGGGAATGCTTTTAAAAGGTTCTGCCGAAAGCCAGACAATTGATTTGTCGAAAGAGCCTGAGGCTGTACTCGTAGTAGGAAACACCTCCCAGACTGAATTGTATATCAATGACCAGAAGCTGGAATATGCTATTCCTTCTTCCCAGAGTGTAAAGCAGGATATTACCATCCGCTACACAAAAACGACAGAATAGCCATCCGTGTGATGGCTATTTTTTCTCCCGGCGGCCAAAGAAAGAAGGTTCAGCCCGATAAAAAAGTGAAAAAATTGCTATATTTATTTTTTTGCTGTAAAACTATAGAGTAAGACTTTTCTGGGGGCATGGATGTTTTCTCCGCCTTTAGCGCAAGTCTGCCGAAACTACATAGCTTTTTGGAGGTACATAATGAACTTGCCTAATAAAATTACCGTATCAAGGATCTTCTTGATTCCGCTTTTTTTAATTGTGATGCTTGTTCCCTTCTCATGGGGGGAGGCAGCCTTTTTAGGAGCTGAAATGCCTGTCACGCATCTTGTCGGGGCCTTGATTTTCATCATTGCTTCTGCGACAGACTGGGTTGATGGCTATTACGCAAGGAAGCTGAACATGGTCACCAATCTCGGAAAGTTCCTTGATCCGCTCGCAGATAAGCTGCTTGTATCAGCAGCCTTGATTGTCCTGGTCGACCTTGAACTGGCAGCTTCCTGGATTGTCATTGTGATTATCAGCCGTGAGTTCGCGGTTACAGGCCTAAGGCTTGTCCTTGCAGGCGAAGGGGAAGTTGTGGCAGCCAATATGCTTGGCAAGGTGAAAACATGGGCGCAGATCGTCGCCATTTCGGCACTCTTGCTGCATAACATCATCTTTGAATTGATTTCTGTGCCATTCGATGACATTGCGCTTTGGGTGGCGATGATCTTTACAATCTGGTCAGGCTGGGATTATTTTTATAAAAATAGAGCAGCTTTCATCAATTCCAAGTAATAGGCAAGTGATGTAAGATGAGGCGTCAACAGGAGGGGACAAAGGAAATGAATGCAGAAATCATTGCGGTGGGTTCAGAGCTTTTGCTAGGACAAATCAACAATACAAACGCCAGATTCCTCTCCAGGCAGCTGGCGGATATCGGCATCAATGTGTTTTACCATACGGTTGTTGGAGACAATCCTTCCAGGCTCAAAGCGGCGATCGGGATAGCCGAGGAGCGCTCTGACCTGGTCATCTTCACAGGGGGCCTCGGCCCGACCAAGGATGATCTGACAAAAGAGGCCATTGCAGAGCATCTGGGCGCCGAGCTTGTCCACAATGAAGAGGCGCTCCGCCAAATCGAGCTTTATTTCGAAAGGACCGGCCGGGTGATGACAGAGAACAACCGGAAGCAGGCGATTGTACTTAAAGGCTCTGAAGTGCTTCCGAATGACCATGGCATGGCACCTGGAATGGTATATACAAAAGGTACTAAAACGTATATGCTCCTTCCCGGCCCTCCAAAGGAAATGGAGCCGATGTTCCTCGCATACGGCCACCCCGCACTGCTTGCCAGGATGGATTCTCAGGACAAAATCCTCTCCAGGGTGCTCCGGTTCTTCGGGATCGGGGAAGCTATGCTTGAGACAGAAATCGAGGACCTGATTGACAGCCAGTCCAATCCAACGATAGCGCCCCTCGCTGCAGACGGGGAAGTGACCCTGAGGCTGACAGCCAAGCATCAAAGCCTTGACGCGGCACTGCGGCTGATAGAAGAGGCAGAAGAGAAGATACTCAGCAGGACAGGTGAATTCTTCTATGGGTATGATGAAACCTCCTTAATGAATGAGCTGACAAAGCGTCTGAAGGAAAAAGGGCTGACGATCGGCTGTGCGGAAAGTCTGACAGGCGGGATGTTCCAGCAGGAATTCACTTCCATACCTGGAGCGGGAAGCCTTCTTAAGGGCGGAGTTGTCTGCTATACGAACGAAGTGAAGGAAAAAGTCCTGAAGGTAAAAAAGGAAACAATTGAAAAAGATGGCGTTGTCAGCAAAGCCTGTGCCGCAGAACTGGCTGAAAATGCTGCTTCCCTGACAGGCGCCGACATTGGGATCAGCTTTACCGGGGTTGCCGGACCGGATGAGCTTGAAGGCAAACCTGTCGGCACGGTCTACATCGGGATAGCCATCAAAGGCAGGCCGGTACATGTGGAGAAGCTGAACCTGGGCGGATCGCGTGCAGCCAACCGATCACGATCAGTGAAGTACGGCTGCCATTTCTTAATGAAAGAGCTGGAAGAGATATAAAGGAAACGGGCCGTTGGACTATGGCCTGTTTTCTATTTTTCTGGCATAAAGATCTACTTTGGACGGTCCTGTTCATATTCAATTAAAGCAACATTAAGAAAAGCAGTTTAAGAGCAAGTTTTTTCTTCTCTCCCATCCATAAAAGAGCGGAGGACCATCCCGGATCTTTATGAGGGAATCCGTGACAGGTTGAAAATAAGCGGAGAAATTCCCCAATTTTCATAAACACTCTAAAACAGATCAAAGAGACGGAGAATGTCCGGCTAAAAAACAGGAAAATGGCCAACTTCAATCTGCTTAACCGGAAATTTTCCGCTTATTTACACCCAGCCGGGCCATATTCAGCAGTAAATTTGAGAAACTCCGTTTATTTTATGGCTTGCCGGCCACTCAAATAAAGGATAAGACTGCCTGTTATTAAAACCATTCCTTTACGATCTCCCCGCTAGTCAGATAACTGATCTGGCAATTTGGCAAACTGCGAAACTCCGTAACTTCCCTTTCAATATTCAGAAAGCTTTCCGTTTTGCCGTTTCAGTATTAAAGGAGGCGGCTGAAAAGAGTTTTCTCTTGAGGGAATCGGGGTATTTACCCATCAATATCCCTCTCAAAAAAAACGAATGAATGTTCGACTTTTTGCTCGACAAACAAGCGGAAAAAGTATATAGTAAAGATAGGTTCTTTGAGATAGATTTTGTAATATGCAATGCATATTTTTCTTTATATATAAAGGAGGAAATCACTAGTGAGTGAACGTCAAGCTGCATTAGATATGGCTTTAAAGCAAATAGAAAAACAATTTGGTAAAGGTTCGATCATGAAGCTTGGAGAGCAGACAGACCGCAAAATTTCAACTTCTCCGAGCGGCTCCCTGGCGCTGGATGTTGCGCTTGGTGTCGGAGGCTACCCTAAGGGGCGCATAGTCGAAATCTATGGTCCGGAAAGCTCAGGTAAAACGACTGTTGCCCTTCATGCGATTGCTGAGGTGCAGGCAAATGGCGGACAAGCTGCCTTTATCGATGCTGAGCATGCCCTTGATCCTGTATATGCCCAAAAGCTGGGCGTAAACATTGATGAATTGCTGCTTTCCCAGCCTGATACCGGGGAACAGGCGCTAGAAATTGCTGAAGCCCTTGTGCGAAGCGGTGCCATTGATATCCTTGTCATCGACTCAGTAGCGGCACTTGTACCGAAAGCAGAGATTGAAGGAGAAATGGGTGACTCCCATGTCGGTCTCCAGGCCCGCCTTATGTCCCAGGCCCTTCGTAAATTATCTGGTGCGATCAATAAATCAAGGACGCTCGCCATCTTTATCAACCAGATCCGTGAAAAAGTCGGAGTCATGTTCGGAAATCCTGAAACCACTCCAGGCGGCCGTGCTCTTAAGTTCTACTCTTCCGTACGTCTGGAAGTGCGCCGTGCTGAAACGTTAAAGCAGGGCAATGAAATGGTCGGAAACAAGACAAAAATCAAGGTCGTCAAAAACAAGGTTGCTCCTCCATTCCGTGTCGCAGAAGTTGACATCATGTACGGGGAAGGCATTTCAAAAGAAGGCGAAATCATTGATATGGGCTCTGAACTGGATATTGTCCAGAAGAGCGGCTCCTGGTATTCATACAATGAAGAGAGACTGGGCCAAGGGCGTGAGAATGCGAAACAGTTCCTTAAGGAGAACCCTGATTTAAGGCTGACTATCCAAAAGCAGATCCGCGACCACTATGGTCTTGATGAGGAGAAGTTATTAGATGAAAACCAGGATCAGGATCAGGAGCATTTCGAACTGATTGACTGATCACTTGAGGCAAAGCCACAGGCTTTGCCTTTTGCTTTTATGGAGGTTAGAATGAAACAAAGGGCAGCTCATTTGGCATGGAATACGTCAAATGGGGGATACATCCGGCGCAGTTGCCAGACTTGTCCGAAATATTAAAAAAAGCCGCAAGGACAAACCCTTGACAATAAAAATCCACAGCTTTACAATTATATTGTATATTTTACATTTTTATGAGTATTTGAAAACGTTTAAAGCCTTAGTGCTGTATGTTGATCCTAAACAATGTACATGCCGACACTTTAGAAACGTAACACAAAAAAGTTCATAGCAAGAGGAGGTGAAATGATGGATATTTTATTAGTCATCTCCATTTTGCTTGCCCTAGTCGTCGGTGCAGTTGTTGGCTATTTTATTCGCAAATCGATTGCCGAAGCAAAAATTGCAGGAGCTAAGAACGCTGCTGAGCAAATCCTTGAGGATGCAAGGCGTGAAGCTGATGCTTCAAAGAAGGAAGCCCTGCTGGAAGCAAAAGATGAAATTCACAAGCTTCGGACTGAAGCTGAACAAGAAGTTCGTGATCGAAGAAATGAGCTGCAAAAACAAGAAAATCGTTTACTGCAAAAAGAGGAGAATCTTGACCGGAAAGATGAATCGCTTGATAAGCGTGAATCAATCCTGGAGAAAAGAGACGATTCTCTTAACAAAAAACAACAGCATATTGAAGAGATGGAAAGCAAAGTGGACGAGATGGTACGAGCACAGCAATCTGAGCTGGAACGCATCTCAGGCTTAACTCGTGAAGAGGCAAAATCCATCATTTTAGATCGGGTCGAGCAGGAAGTTGCTCACGATATTGCCATAATGGTGAAGGAAACGGAAAACCGCGCGAAGGAAGAGGCAGACAAGAAGGCGAAGGAAGTATTGTCATTGGCCATTCAGCGCTGCGCTGCAGACCATGTTGCAGAAACGACCGTATCAGTGGTCAATCTGCCTAACGATGAAATGAAGGGACGTATCATCGGCCGTGAAGGACGGAATATACGTACACTTGAAACGCTTACCGGAATTGATCTTATCATCGATGATACTCCGGAAGCAGTCATTTTATCCGGGTTTGATCCAATCCGCCGTGAGACAGCAAGGCTTGCTCTCGAAAAATTAGTTCAGGATGGACGCATTCACCCGGCGAGGATTGAGGAAATGGTGGATAAAGCGCGCCGCGAAGTGGACGAGCATATCCGTGAAATCGGTGAGCAGACGACCTTTGAGGTCGGCGTACACGGACTTCACCCGGACCTTATCAAAATTCTCGGCCGCCTGAAGTTCCGTACCAGCTACGGACAGAATGTGCTGAAACACTCAATGGAAGTTGCCCAGCTTTCAGGGCTGCTGGCTGCTGAGCTTGGCGAAGATGAAACGCTTGCCCGCCGCGCCGGCCTGCTTCATGATATCGGTAAAGCAATCGACCATGAAGTAGAAGGAAGCCATGTTGAAATCGGTGTTGAGCTTGCGACTAAGTACAAAGAGCATCCGGTTGTCATCAACAGCATTGCTTCCCACCATGGCGATACTGAGCCTACATCCATTATCGCTGTACTTGTTGCTGCAGCAGATGCTTTATCAGCAGCAAGGCCTGGAGCGAGAAGGGAAACGCTTGAAAATTATATCCGCCGTCTGGAAAAACTGGAGGAGATTTCCGAATCCTATGATGGGGTCGAGAAATCATTTGCCATCCAGGCCGGAAGGGAAATCAGGATCATGGTTAAGCCAGATCAGATTGATGACCTTGAGTCACACAGGCTCGCAAGGGATATACGCAAAAAGATTGAAGAAGAGCTTGATTATCCAGGACATATCAAGGTTACGGTCATCCGTGAAACGAGAGCCGTTGAATACGCAAAATAAAGCAGTGCTTCGGCGCTGCTTTATTTTTTTGGCATTACAATACGAATGGGAATCCTCCTTTTTGTGTTACAATGATAAAAGTGAAGAAATTGAAGTTAGAAAGGGTTTGCTGAATGAATATTTTGTTTGTTGGAGATGTAGTTGGTTCTCCCGGGCGTGATATGGTAAAAGAATATCTGCCCAAACTGAAAGATAAGTACCGTCCACAGGTGACCATTATTAATGGTGAAAATGCTGCAGGCGGAAAAGGAATTACTGAAAAGATTTACCGGGGGTTTTTGGAAGCAGGCGCGCAGGCGGTGACCCTTGGCAATCATACATGGGATAACAGAGAGATTTTTGAGTTTATTGAGAGTGCGAAATATCTGATCAGGCCTGCGAACTTCCCGGATAATAACCCTGGCAAAGGCATTGTCTATTTAAAGGTGAACAATGATGAAGTGGCTGTTATTAACCTTCAGGGCAGGACCTTTTTGCAGCCGTCCGACTGTCCGTTTAAAAAAGCGGATGAGCTCATCGAGGAAGCCCGGCAGCGCACTCCCTTCATCTTTGTCGATTTTCATGCGGAAGCGACAAGCGAAAAGCAGGCCATGGGCTGGTATCTTGATGGAAAGGCATCTGCTGTCGTTGGTACGCACACACATGTCCAGACGGCAGATAACCGGATCCTTCCTGACGGGACTGCCTTCATAACTGATGTAGGCATGACCGGCCCTTATGACGGAATCCTGGGCGTTGAGAAGGAAGCCGTATTGAAAAGGTTCATGACAAACCTTCCTGTCCGTTTTGAGGTGCCGAAGGAAGGCAGGGACCAGCTTAGCGCTGTATCGGTCGAACTGGACCGGAAAACAGGGCTTGCCAGGAAAATAGAAAGAATTCTGATCAACGAAGATCATCCTTTTTTCAGCTGAATAACAGGGGCTGCCTTTCCATGGGCAGTCTCTTTTTGTTTATGTGAACCCGTAAAGTACGGAATTTTCCAATATTTTGTCCAAGCTGGAATATGTTTTTTATCCTCTGAATATAGTAGCAATGGAATGATATACCTGATGTGCCCGGGGCATTAATCCCGAGGGCATGCAGGAGGGGATAAACAAGGAGGAGCTAGGAATGGAAATATTAAAAGTTTCAGCAAAGTCTAATCCTAATTCTGTAGCTGGTGCGCTTGCTGGTGTTCTGCGTGAAAGAGGCGGCGCAGAGATCCAGGCAATTGGTGCGGGTGCATTGAACCAAGCGGTTAAAGCAGTAGCGATCGCCCGAGGATTCGTAGCGCCTAGCGGAGTGGATTTGATCTGCATTCCTGCTTTCACCGATATTAAGATTGACGGTGAAGAGCGGACAGCGATCAAGCTGATTGTTGAGCCAAGATAACAAAAGGGAAAAGTAGAGGCATACAAAATATAGCGGCCCTTTGCTTTGGGCAATAAATAGCCGGCAGTACATCATTTTTGCCTGTTTGCTTAAAAAGAGCAAACAGGCTTTTTTCCATTCATGCATGTGCTGCTCCATTTTTATTTTATGATCAGTGCAGTCTGAATAAAGGAATTGGAATAGCATCCATCGAATATAGTTGCTATCCAGATATATTGAAAGGGGAGGAAAACATGAACATTTTTGATTCTCACTGCGACGTCCTTTATAAAATGTTTATTGATCCTTCAATTGATTTCAGGAGCAGCAGCCGGCTGCATATTGATTACGAGAAGCTTGTAAAAGCAGGCTCCAAGGTTCAATGCTTTGCCGTCTATGTCCCGGAATCGGTCCATCCGAACATGAAGTTTCATGCTGCGCTGTATATGATTGAGCTTTTTTACGATAGGGTGCTGAAGCCGTTCCCGAAGATGAAGCACATCAGGGATAGAGGGCAGGCATACCAGCTGAAGGAGGACGAAATCGGCGCAGTCCTGACTCTTGAAGGGTGCGACTGCATCGGAGATGACCTTCTTAAGCTGAAAACCCTGATAAGGCTTGGCGTATCTTCTGTCGGGCTCACCTGGAATTACAGCAATTATGCAGCAGACGGCGCCCTTGAGGAAAGGGGGGCAGGACTATCTTCATTTGGAAAAAAAGCGGTCGGGATCCTGAATGAAAAGCAGTGCTTATGCGATGTATCCCACCTCTCTGAGAAAGGGTTCTGGGATGTGATGGAGCTGGCAGAATTACCTTTTGCCTCCCATTCCAACTGCCATGCCCTCTGCCCTGTGCCAAGGAATTTGAACGACAATCAGCTGAAGGCGCTGATTGAGCGGGACAGCGTCATCGGACTGACATTTGTTCCGGAATTTTTGACAGGAACCAAAGAATCCGCGATTTCTGACATCCTTAAGCATGTAGAACATCTCTGTTCCCTGGGAGGAGAAGACCATACCGGTTTTGGATCAGATTTTGACGGCATTGATGATACAGTAAAAGGGCTGTCTTCTTTCCAATATTATGGGAACCTAGTAAACGAACTTCAAAAACATTATTCTGAGATACAAGTAGAAAAATTCCTTTTTCGCAATATGGAAAAAAGGCTGCCTCCTGCCTGAAGAAACGAGATTGGCGGATGAAGGACTTCCTTTAAGAAAACCTTTCGCTCAGGGGCTCAGGACAGGACTGTGCAAGCCATTCCTACAAGGGATTTATTCTTTGGAAAGGGTTGCTTTTTTCGGGGGTTCGGTCTAGAATTGAAATCGTTTAGTACCCTTTTGCACCTTTTTTGAAGCTGTTTTCCATTGTTTGATAGGCTGCAGGGGTTAATTAATAGAACATACAATTATACATATATAGAACAATCCGAAGGGGTGTAATGAATGTTAAAGCAGCTTTCTTGGAAAGTAGGCGGACAGCAGGGGGAAGGAATTGAGAGTACAGGGGAAATCTTCTCTATAGCTCTTAACCGCCTCGGCTATTATTTATATGGGTACCGGCATTTTTCTTCGAGGATCAAAGGAGGGCATACGAATAATAAGATCCGGGTCAGCACGTCCCAGATCCGCTCCATTTCCGATGATCTTGATATTTTAGTAGCTTTTGACCAGGAAACGATTGATGTGAACTATAAAGAGCTTCATGATAAAGGCGTTATCATTGCCGATGCGAAATTTGATCCGAAGAAGCCAGAGGATACGAATGCATCGCTGTTTGCTGTACCTTTTACCGAGCTTGCCACTGAGCTGGGGACTTCTTTGATGAAAAATATGGTCGCTGTCGGCGCGACCTGTGCCATTCTTAACCTGGATATCAAAGTTTTTGAGGAAGTTGTCCAGGAGATTTTCGGCAGAAAAGGGCAGCAGGTTGTCGATAAAAATATGGAAGCCATCAAAGCCGGATTTGACCGGATGAAGGAACTGGCTGGCGAAGGCGCAGAACTTATGGAGCTTGAAAAAGCTGATGGGAAAAAGCGCATGTTCATGATCGGGAATGACGCCATCGCACTTGGTGCTCTTGCCGGCGGCTGCCGCTTCATGGCGGCCTATCCGATTACTCCTGCATCCGAGATCATGGAGTACCTGATCAAGAAGCTTCCACCGCTTGGCGGGAGCGTTATCCAGACAGAAGATGAAATTGCGGCTGTTACCATGGCGATCGGCGCCAACTATGGCGGTATCCGTGCAATGACTGCTTCAGCAGGACCCGGGCTTTCATTGAAGATGGAAGCGATCGGTCTTTCCGGCATTACCGAAACGCCGCTTGTGATTGTAGACACACAGCGCGGAGGACCTTCTACAGGACTGCCTACAAAGCAGGAGCAGTCTGACCTGATGGCGATGATCTATGGAACCCACGGGGAAATCCCTAAGATCGTGTTTGCGCCAAGCACGGTCCAGGAAGCTTTCTATGATGCAGCAGAAGCTTTCAATCTGGCAGAAGAATACCAGTGCCCTGTCATCATGCTTTCTGACCTGCAGCTGTCTCTCGGCAAACAGACAGTCGAACCGCTGGACTTCAGCAAAGTTGAAATCCGCAGGGGCAAGCTAGTGGATGAAGAGCTGCCTGAAATCGAAAACAAAGGTTATTTCAAGCGCTATGAAGTGACAGAAGACGGGGTATCCCCGCGCGTGGTGCCAGGCATGAAGAACGGCATCCACCACGTAACCGGCGTAGAACATGACGAAACTGGAAAGCCTTCTGAATCCGCAGCAAACCGCAGAGATCAGATGAACAAGCGTTTCCGGAAAGTCGAAAATATTAAATTCAGCAATCCGATCCATAAAAATGCGCCGCATGAGGAAGCAGACCTCCTGATTGTCGGCTTCAACTCCACAAGGGGAGCGATAGAAGAGGCTATGGGCCGCCTTGAAAAGGATGGCCTGAAGGTTAATCATGCTCACATCCGCCTGATTCACCCGTTCCCGGCAGAAGAGCTCAGACCTCTGATGGAGTCTGCCAAAAAGGTGGCTGTGATTGAAAACAATGCAACAGGCCAGCTGGCAAACATCATCAAAATGAATGTCGGCCAGCATCAAAAAATCAATAAAATCCTGAAATATGACGGGAATCCATTCCTGCCTAATGAAATCCATACCACTTGCAAGGAGCTGTTCTAAATGGCCACATTTAAAGATTTTCGCAATAACGTCAAGCCAAACTGGTGCCCTGGATGCGGAGACTTCTCTGTCCAGGCCGCCATCCAGCGGGCAGCTGCCAATGTAGGGCTCGAGCCGGACAGCCTTGCAGTCGTCTCAGGCATTGGATGTTCCGGCAGGATTTCCGGCTATATCAACTCATATGGATTCCACGGCATCCACGGGCGCGCACTCCCGATTGCCCAAGGCCTTAAAATGGCAAACCGCGATCTGACAGTCATCGCTTCCGGCGGTGACGGTGACGGCTTTGCGATCGGGATGGGGCATACCGTCCATTCCATCCGCCGTAATGTCGATATTACCTATATTGTAATGGACAATCAGATTTACGGACTGACAAAAGGGCAGACTTCACCAAGGTCTGCTGCCGGATTCAAAACAAAGTCCACGCCGCACGGCTCTGTCGAGCAAGCCATTTCACCGATGGAAATGGCGCTGACAGCGGGGGCAACGTTTGTGGCCCAAAGCTTTTCAACTGACCTGAAGGACCTGACAGCGCTGATCGAAGCAGGCATCAAGCATAAAGGCTTCTCGCTCATCAACGTTTTCAGCCCGTGCGTGACTTATAATAAAGTGAATACGTACGACTGGTTCAAAGAAAACCTGACAAAGCTCGCCGATGTGGAAGGCTATGACTCTTCAGACCGCTCCATGGCCATGCAGACGCTGATGAAGCATGACGGACTTGTGACAGGCTTGATCTACCAGGATACAGAGCGCAAATCCTATCAGGAAATGCTCCCTGGCTATTCCGAAACACCGCTTGCCCATGCAGACCTGAAGCTCGATGAAGAGCATTTCGGCAAACTGACTGCAGAATTTATGTGAGTTGAAAAAACGCTGGGCCGCCCCGCGGAAAGCGAAGCTCCTGGAACGGAAAACAACAGACTTCATGTGAAAGGCAGGGGCCCTGCAAAGAAAATAGTTCAGATAATATGGAGCCAACAGCCTGAACCACACACGTTTTGTAATGGAAATAGCATGGAAATTAATAAACCAAAATAGCCTGGGATATCCCGGGCTATTTTGAATAGGTAGTTCTTATGCCCCATCGCTGGATAATTGAACTGCCGAGTTATTTTTAGTAAAACCAGGTTCTCTGCTGATGGAGAAAAATAGAGGGAGAAATTCCCCTAATATGAAAAATAGCACTGAAACCCCCTTAAATAGAGGGAGAGATTCCTCTTATTGGACTTGGAAGTATGAAAATAGAGGGCTTTTCTTTTAATAGAGGGAAAAACTCCCCTTATTTTACTCAAAAACCCGCTCTAATCTGCGATTTGAAGTAAAATCTCCCCTTATTTTCTATCCCTGGTTACTCACTCTTCAGCTTTCCATCTGCTGTATCTGCTAAGAGCAAGTATGCACTCAAAGCGGTCTCATATGCCATTTTCAGTGATTCTCCACGGAAAGTGAATTACTTGCCTGCAAAGCCCATGCCTTTTTATCCATCCATCCCATCCCCAGCTGCCAAAGTACCAATAGAGTCAGTATCCTTACAGGATTTCTATTGTTTTCAGCGTTTTAAACCCTTATACTATTATAATGTGTACAACATTTTAACTGCGCTTACATGATAGAAATGAAAATAGCGATTAGCGTTTGGATAGACAGAAGAAAGGGGTACTTTCTATGAACGAAAAACAGCGGATGGAAGGCCAGCTGGCGGCTGCTGCCAATCCTTCGGACAAAAAATCCGAAAAGGACTACAGCCGATACTTTGAAACCGTATATGCGCCTCCTTCCTTGAAAGATGCAAAAAAACGCGGGAAAGAAGAGGTCCGCTATCATAAAGATTTCAATATTCCGGCTGAATTCCAAGGCATGGGGAATAACCGCAAATTCTATATCAGAACATTCGGCTGCCAGATGAACGAGCATGATACCGAAGTCATGGCCGGCATCTTCCTCAGTCTCGGATATGAGCCGACTGATACTGTCGAGGATGCAAATGTCATTCTCCTGAACACTTGTGCAATCCGTGAAAATGCGGAAAACAAAGTATTCGGCGAGCTCGGCCATTTGAAGCACCTGAAGAAAGAACGCCCTGACCTGCTGCTCGGCGTATGCGGCTGCATGTCCCAGGAAGAATCTGTCGTGAATAAAATCCTCAAGACATATGACCAGGTGGATATGATCTTTGGCACGCATAATATCCACAGACTTCCGAACATTCTGCAGGAAGCTTATATGTCTAAAGAGATGGTCGTTGAAGTGTGGTCCAAAGAGGGAGATGTCATTGAAAATCTTCCTAAAGTCCGCAAAGGCAATATCAAGGCCTGGGTCAACATCATGTACGGCTGCGATAAATTCTGCACCTACTGCATTGTTCCTTACACAAGGGGCAAGGAGCGGAGCCGCCGTCCTGAAGAAATCATCCAGGAGGTGCGCCAGCTTGCCGCCCAGGGGTATCAGGAAATTACCCTTCTTGGCCAGAATGTCAATGCGTACGGCAAGGACTTTACAGACCTTCAGTACGGGCTTGGCGATCTGATGGATGAAATCAGAAAGATTGATATTCCGAGAATCCGCTTCACTACAAGCCATCCGCGTGATTTTGATGATCATTTGATTGAAGTGCTTGCCAAAGGCGGCAACCTTCTTGAACATATCCACCTTCCAGTCCAGTCAGGCTCAACAGATGTCCTGAAAATCATGGCAAGGAAATATACACGCGAACAGTATTTGGAGCTGGTAAGGAAAATCAGGGCCGCCATTCCGAATGCCACTTTTACAACGGATATTATTGTCGGCTATCCGAATGAGACGGATGAGCAGTTTGAGGAAACTCTCTCCCTCTATAAGGAAGTCGGATACGAGTCTGCCTATACTTTCATCTACTCTCCGCGTGAAGGCACACCAGCGGCCAAGATGAAGGATAATGTGCCGATGGAGGTCAAGAAAGAGCGCCTTCAGCGCCTGAATGCCCTCGTTAATGAAATGTCGGCAGAAGCGATGAAGAAATATCACGGCCAGACTGTTGAAGTCCTGGTTGAAGGCGAAAGCAAAAACAATCCTGAAGTTCTGGCAGGGTATACAAGAAAGAATAAGCTTGTTAACTTTAAAGGGCCAAAGTCAGCGATTGGAAAGATTGTTTCTGTTAAAATAACAGATGCAAAAACATGGTCATTAAATGGAGAAATGGTTGAAGAGCTTCAACCAGCTGAGGTGAAATAATGGGAAAATATACTAAAGACGATATTATCGCACGTGCAAGGGAGCTTGCACAAATCATAGCAGAAACAGAAGAAGTGGACTTCTTCAAAAGAGCGGAAGCTCAGATCCACAGCAATGAAAAGGTCCGCACTGCGATCACCAGCATTAAAGGACTGCAGAAGCAGGCAGTCAATCTGCAGCATTTTGGCAAAGAAGAAGCTTTAAAAAAGACCGAAGCCAAAATCGAGGAGCTTGAGCGCCAGCTTGATGAGATTCCGGTTGTCCAGGAATTCAAGCAATCCCAGGTGGAAGTGAATGAGCTTCTTCAGCTTGTTGCGAACACCATCAGCAATAAAGTCACAGATGAAATCCTCGTTTCAACAGGAGGCAATATCCTGAGCGGTGAAACAGGAGCAGAACTGCAAAACAAAAACAGCTGCCAGCATTAATGCTCAGATCCCTGCATCCCTTTTGGGTGCAGGGGTCTTTTTTTTGCCTATTTTCATTCGAATGGCATCAGTCTCCCTAAGCCGGTGCTCCCCGGTCCGTTTCCATGGCACCAAACCATGGGTATCCGCATAGAATACCGTATATCGCACCCTACAAGAAGCTTTGCATGCACCCTTAAAATTGTAATCACACTAGTCTAATATCCCGCATAGGATGAATTGAAAATGAATGAGGAGGGTTCGCTCGCAATGGGAGAATACAGAGAGATAATTACAAAAGCCGTCGTAGCGAAGGGACGCAAATTCACCCAGTCCAATCATACGATATGCCCGGCACACCACCCGTCAAGCATCCTTGGCTGTTGGATCATCAACCACAAGTATGAGGCGAAAAAGGTCGGCAAGACAGTTGAAATCTGCGGCTATTATGACATTAACGTTTGGTATTCCTATAACGATAACACAAAGACGGAAGTCGTTACTGAACGGGTTGAATATAAAGATGTCATCAAACTTAAATACCGTGATCATGACTGCTTAGATGATCAGGATGTCATTGCCAAAGTACTGCAGCAGCCGAATTGTGTTGAAGCAGTCATTTCCCCGAACGGAAACAAAATCATCGTCCACGTGGAAAGGGAATTCCTTGTGGAAGTAATCGGAGAGACGAAAGTCTGTGTAGCTGTGTACCACGGCGAATGCGATTGCGATGATGACGAAGTATGGGGTCTCGATGTCGAGGATGAGGAATTTGAGGATTTGAATCCCCACTTCCTGGTCGGAACAGAAGAGGAATAATCGTAAACTAGGAAGGTTCCGCTTCCTAGTTTTCTTTTGTTTTCTCCGGAATCAGCCAGTCAAAAAGACGAAGGCGGCCTCCGTCCTTAGGCTGAATCTTCTGCATAGTGTTTCTCTTATAATGAATCTGAAGCAAGACTGGCAGACAAAGGAGAGATTTTTATGCAGATTTACCAGGTTAACCTGCAGTGCTTCCATCTGGAAGAGATGTGCGCCTTTTATACAGAAGTGCTTGAGATGGAGCTGATTCACCAGACTGAGAGATGGTTTTCCGTCAGGGCAGGAAGCACCAAGCTGTTTTTTGAAAAAGGGGAAACAGTCCCTTATTATCATCTTTGCTTCCGGACAGATGCAGCTTATTTTGAACATATTTTCAGCAGGCTTGGAGCAGAAAGCTGCCTGCTTGCCAACGAAGATGGCGAATACAGCATGTTTTGGGAGGGAAAGCAGGCCTATTTCACCGATCCGGACGGCAACATCCTTGAATGCCTTGAGCGGCCAGCATTGCGTTGCCAGGCAGGGGGCTGGCATGATGTCGGGGAAGTTGGTTTCCCTTCGGCTGACGTTGCCGGAATGCAGGCGAAGCTGCAGCCGATTCTTGCTGATAAGCAAGGGGCAGATAACAGTTCATTCGCGTTTTATGGTGATGATGCAGGTGTCCTTGTCCTTGTAAAAGAAGGGCGCTGCTGGTACCCCACAGACCGGAGAGCCGAGATCCATCCGATTAAATTAATCGTCTCAGGCAGCAGGGATGCCCATTATATGGACGATGGCCTTCCGTACGAGATACAGGTCAGAGGGGAATGGCAGCAGCCAGTATCTGCCGTTCAAGTCAGGATTGCCAGGCCGACAAACCAGCTGGAAAAAATAAAGCATTTTTATGGAGAAGGCCTTGGCCTTATAGAGCTGGGGGGATTCCACCATGAAGGATATAAAGGGATTATGTACGGGCTTCCGGACAGGCAATATCATCTTGAATTCACCCAGACGGATGAAAAACAGGAACTCCCTGCACCTGCAAAAGACCATTTGCTCGTCCTTTACATCCCTGACCTTCACAAACTCAATGCGGCTGCTGCCCGGCTTTCAGCCTTGGGCTATCAGGAAGTCGAGCCGGAGAATCCCTACTGGGGAAGGGGCGGTATTACCATTGAAGATCCTGACGGCTGGAGGATTGTGCTGATGAATACAGCAGGGATTTGAGATAAGTTTATATTTTGCCAGAAAAAAAGTAATGCCAGATATCCCCTCTAACTCGTATTTCTGCCTGCTGTCATCATGTCCCTCAGCAAACAACGGGAGCTTCGCTTATGCTATAATAGATAGCTGAAGAGAAATAATGAGAGATGTTGTTTGGAGGATATTATGGCAGCTTACACGCCGATGATACAGCAGTATTTACGAGTAAAAGCAGACTATCCTGATGCCTTTTTATTTTTCAGGCTCGGGGATTTCTATGAAATGTTTTTTGAGGATGCCATCAGGGCGTCCCAGGAGCTTGAGATTACCTTAACAGGCAAGAATGGCGGAGTGGAAGAGAAAATCCCGATGTGCGGGGTTCCCTACCACTCTGCCCAGCAATATATAGAGCAGCTGGTGGAAAGAGGCTATAAAGTAGCCATCTGCGAACAGACAGAGGACCCCCGCCAGGCCAAGGGCGTCGTGAAAAGGGAAGTGGTGCAGCTCGTCACGCCCGGTACCCTGATGGAAGGGCGCGGGCTCAATGAAAAGGAAAATAACTATATTGCATCCATTTCCGCATTTTCAGACGGTTCGTTTGGATTTGCCTGCAATGACCTTTCCACAGGAGAGAACAAAATCACCTTACTTGCCGGCCAGGAAGAAGTTCTGAATGAGCTCTCGATGTCAGGTGCAAAGGAAGTGGTTGTTTCCTCCGGCTTCGACCCGGAAATGGAGCGCAAATTCAGGGAGCGTTCTGTCGCGGCCGTGTCTTATGAACAGGACGCAGGCATATCAGAGATGAGCGCTCCCTTATTGGATGACCTTAATCAGGACAAGCTCAGGGAGACAGCGGCAAGACTGCTGAATTATCTGTTCAGGACACAGAAACGGAGCCTTGACCACCTTCAGCCGTTTGCCACATACCAGGTGCACCAATTCATGAAGATTGACTATTTTTCCAAAAGGAATCTGGAGCTGACTGAAACCATCAGATCGAAAGGGAAAAAAGGTTCGCTTTTATGGCTTCTGGATGAAACAAAGACAGCAATGGGGGCAAGGATGCTGAAGCAGTGGATTGACCGTCCGCTGATCGATAAAGAGGCGATCGGGCGGCGCCATTCGCTTGTCCAGTCCCTTCTGGATGATTATTTTGCCAGGCAGGATCTGCGTGAAAAACTGAAAGAGGTTTACGATCTTGAGCGCCTTGCCGGACGTGTCGCATTCGGGAATGTTAATGCCCGCGATCTGATCCAGCTGAAAAGCTCGCTCCTCCAGGTGCCATTGCTGAAGGAGCTTGTGGGCGGCCTTCAGAATGAGGATGCGAAAGCGCTGGCGGAAAAGCTCGATGCATGTGAGGAAATCACGGATCTTCTTGAAAGCGCGATTGTTGATAATCCGCCGATTTCCGTGAAGGACGGGAATATGATCCGGGATGGCTACCATGATGAGCTGGATCAGTACCGCGACGCGAGCAGGAACGGCAAGACCTGGATTGCCCAGCTTGAGGCCCAGGAGCGGGAACGTACGGGCATCAAGTCTTTAAAAATTGGCTATAACCGGGTATTTGGCTATTATATTGAAGTTACGAAGGCTAATATCCATCTTCTTGAGGAAGGGCGGTATGACCGGAAGCAGACTTTGGCCAATGCCGAGCGGTATATCACCCCTGAGCTGAAGGAGAAGGAAACATTGATCCTTGAAGCGGAAGAGCGCATTACCGAGCTTGAGTATGAGCTGTTTTGCCATGTCCGCGACCATGTGAAGGAATACATCCCGAGGCTGCAGTCACTCGCTAGGACGGTCAGCGAGCTTGATGTGCTCCAGTGCTTTGCGCAGATCAGCGAGGACCGCCACTATGTCCGACCTGTTTTTTCCGGTAATCGGGAAATCAGCGTGAAGGAAGGGCGCCATCCTGTCGTGGAAAAAGTGATGGACAGCCAGGAATATGTCCCGAATGACTGTGTGATGGGTGACGGACGCGAACTGCTCCTGATCACAGGACCGAATATGTCCGGTAAGAGCACCTATATGCGCCAGGTTGCCCTGACTAGCATCCTTGCACAGATTGGCTGCTATGTTCCGGCTTCAGAGGCGGTGCTGCCGATTTTTGACCAGGTGTTCACGAGGATCGGGGCAGCGGATGATCTGATCTCCGGCCAGAGTACCTTTATGGTTGAAATGCTGGAAGCGAAGAATGCGATTGCCAATGCCACACAGAACAGCCTCATCCTTTTTGATGAAATCGGGCGCGGGACTTCCACCTATGATGGAATGGCGCTGGCCCAGGCGATCATTGAGTATATCCATTCACGGATCGGGGCAAAGACCCTGTTCTCGACCCATTATCATGAGCTGACCGTGCTTGCAGAAGAGCTCCCTGATCTGCAGAATATCCATGTCAGTGCCATTGAGCAAAATGGCAAGGTCGTGTTCCTTCATAAAATTAAAGAAGGAGCAGCAGACAAGAGCTATGGAATTCACGTCGCCCAGCTGGCAGAGCTGCCGGCAGAACTGATTGACCGGGCAAATGAAATACTGGAGAAGCTTGAAAAGAAAGAGGGAGAACCCGCTGAAAAGCCCGTCCGCGAAAAAGTAGCAGCAGGCATGCCTGAGCTCACTGCAGCTGACCCGGCCCCAGCTCCAGCTCCAGAAGTTCACGATGCCCAGCTGTCATTCTTTGATGGTCCGGCAGAGCCGAAGAAAGCAAGCTTGAGCCCGGCCGAAAAGAAAATCCTGGACAAGCTGGCCAAGATGGATATTCTTGAAATGACACCGCTTGATGCGATGAATACTTTATATGAACTGCAAAAAACGGCAAAAAGCACAAAGAAATAGTAAGAGGAGGTGTTGCTCGTGGGAAAGATAGTTCAGCTCGATGATGCCCTTTCCAATAAAATTGCCGCAGGTGAGGTGGTCGAACGGCCGGCATCTGTCGTAAAAGAGCTGGTGGAGAATTCCATTGATGCGGGAAGCACCATAATCGAAATTGATGCAGAAGAGGCGGGCCTCGCAAAAATCCGCATCATTGACAACGGGGAAGGCATTGAAGAAGACGATGTGATGACGGCCTTCCAGCGCCATGCCACAAGCAAGATCAAAGATGAAAATGATCTGTTCCGCATCCGGACACTCGGCTTCAGAGGGGAGGCGCTGCCCAGCATCGCCTCTGTCTCCAGGCTGGAGCTGAAGACCTCGACAGGAGATGCAGGCACAAGGATCCTGATTGAAGGCGGAAAGGTTGCAGAATTTGAAAAGTCCGCCAGCCGGAAAGGGACAGATATCACCATTTCCGATCTGTTTTATAATACACCGGCCCGGCTGAAATATATGAAGACGATCCACACGGAGCTTGGCAATATTACCGACGTGGTCAACCGCCTCGCACTTGCCCATCCCGAGGTGTCCTTCCGCCTTGTCCATAATGGCCGGAAGCTCCTGCATACAGCCGGGAACGGAAATGTCCAGCAGGTGCTGGCTTCCATTTATGGCATGAATATTGTCAAGAAAATGATTCCCGTCGAAGCAAGCTCGCTCGATTTCCATGTTCATGGCTATATCGCGCTCCCGGAAATCACCCGCGCTTCGCGCAATTATATTTCAACAATGATCAACGGCCGGTTCATCAAGAATTATCCGCTGGTTAAAGCGATCCAGGAAGGATATCATACCCTGCTGCCGATCGGGCGTTATCCGATTGTGCTTTTGAATGTACAGATGGATCCGCTGCTTGTGGATGTCAATGTCCACCCTTCCAAAATGGAGGTCAGGCTGAGTAAGGAGCATGAACTGAATGAGCTTGTAGCCGGTACCATTAAAGAGGTCTTCAAGTCACAGGAACTGATTCCTGCCGGCTTTGCCCCGGCAAGGGCTGAAAAACCGAAGTCTGAGCAGACCTTTTTTGAACTTGACCATCTTCCGGAAAAGGAGATGGAATATAAGGAACAGGCTCAGAACAGGCAGAATGACAGCAGGCAGGCCCCATCTGAATCCGGACAGCCGATGTTCATTAAAGAGGAAATAGCTGTCCGGCAACATGAGGAAGCACCGGCATTTAAGCCGCAGGATTTACTGCGGACTGACAGCATGGCATTTCCATTCAAGGCAGAACAGCCTGCGGAAAGCCAAGCCTTTTTGGAAGATGATGAAGAAGAGGTGATCGAGGGGACAGCAGAGCCGGAAGCTGCTGCCGTTCACAGGGTGCCGCCATTATATCCGATCGGCCAGATGCATGGCACCTATATTCTCGCCCAAAATGACCGCGGACTCTATATCATTGACCAGCATGCTGCCCAGGAGCGGATCAAGTACGAGTATTTCAGGGACAAAGTCGGCCAGGTGGAAAGCGAGCTGCAGGAAATGCTCGTTCCACTGACATTTGAGTACCCTGCAGATGAATATATTAAGATCAATGAGCATATTGCTGAGCTTGAAAAGGTCGGGATCTTCCTGGAACACTTCGGGCAGAACACATTCATTGTCAGGTCCCACCCCCAGTGGTTTCCTAAGGGAGAAGAGCAGCAGATCATAGAGGATATGATTGAACAAGTGCTTTCCATGAAAAAGGCCGATGTGAAAAAGCTGAGGGAAGAAGCAGCCATCATGATGAGCTGCAAAGCTTCTATCAAGGCCAACCACCATTTGCGCAATGATGAGATACAGGCTCTGCTTGATATGCTCCGCAAATCATCAGACCCGTTTACATGCCCGCACGGCCGTCCGATTATCATCCATTATTCTACCTATGAAATGGAAAAGATGTTTAAAAGAGTCATGTAGTTCTGTCATGTCTTACCTATATTTTAACAGTTTTATGAAATCCGGCAGAAAGCCCTTCCCACAGAGGAAGGGCTTTCTATATGATAGAAAAGGAGGCGAAATGAAATGAAAAGGTATTGGCTTGTGAGACTCAGGAAAAACAGGAATCTGACCCAGGCAGAAATTGCAGAGCTTATTCATATAGACAGAGCCTATTATTCACAAATTGAATCAGGCTTGAGAAATCCGAGCGAAGAAATCAGCCGATCGATCGGCAGGGTCCTCAACATTGATCCTTTGCTCCTTTTCTCAGATACCAATGCCTTTCAGGATGCATTTTTCCAGACCCAAAGCATCCTTGCCCACAGCGACCTCGACCTCCGCTATACATGGGTCTATAACCCGACCGGCATGGAGAAGGTCCAGCATTTTATCGGTGCCAGGGATGATGAGCTTAATTACACGATTGATGCAAAGAAAATACTCGATCTGAAACAGAAGGTCATCGATACTCAAAAGACCGTCTCCGTCTATGACAGCTGTTTCCACAACGGAGAATCTTATAATTATTGCTTCATCGGCTATCCTCTGGTCGATCAGTCAGGCGTATTGATAGGGGTAGGCACCATTGCCATGAGGATGGATAATATGGCAGTGGAAGAATGAACACGATATGCCCTTCTGGCAGGAAGGGCATATCGTGTTTAACGCCCGATTTCCAGTCTTATCTGCTTTCTGTTCTGCACTCTCTTTTGATAAGCTCCTTTTTCAACTCTTCAAATGTGCCGCTCAGATGGATAACCTGCGGTAAAAAATAGAAGGTGGAAGCTTCAGCCGGGTGTTCCTTCAAATCTCCCTCAGCGTATAGATACACCCGTTTTCCAAAGCCAAGGGCGAGCCCAAGCTCAATGTGGCTTCCTTTCCCTGCCGGAAGGAGAATGACAACAAAGCCAGCTTCCTTCACTGCTGCAAATTCAGCTTCCGCGATTGAGCGGAGCTCCTCCGCATCTTCAGCCCGGCTATTGCTGGTCCAGTCATAGGTTTGCCGAAAACCCTGCTCCTTTAAGATTGCCGCGAGCTCCCGAACCCGAGAAATATTGGAAAAACTTGAGCCGATGTAAAATTTCATCCTATCATCCTTTCAAGTAGTTATTCATAGTGTATAGTGTCAGAACAATTTGTCAATGAGAGCCAAAGTTGAAGGTTATAATAATAATATTATGTAAACAAAGATTCTGATTTCTGCCTGCATCCGTTTTACACACCTTCCAGTATAGTTTCGGCAGAAGGGAAATAAGGCAAGAACAGCGAAATAATGATTGAGAACTGGAAGGGGGAGGATATTGTATGCTGCTCGGCTTAAATCCTGATGAAGTGAGGCTGGCAGACCATTCACCAGGCTGGAAAACAGAATTTCAAAAGGTGCGCAAAAATCTGCTGGAAAACACAAATATCTCTGACAGCCATATTGCACATATTGGCAGCACCGCTATCACAGGCATCCCAGCCAAACCCATCATTGATGTTATGGCAGCTGTTGAAGACCTGGCTGCTATTGATAAACAACTGATTGCCGGACTGAGAGCCGCAGGATTTCTTCAATTGAAAGTCAAACGGCCAGGGGAAATGGTTTTTGCCAGATTTGCGGATGAAGATTATAAAATCAAAACCCATTTCCTGCATCTTGTCGAATATGAAGGAGTTTTATGGAAGAATCTCCTTTTCTTCAGGGACTATTTAAACGATAACGAAGATGCAAGAAAAGAATATGTACAGCTGAAGCTTGATTATATTAAGAATACTTCCACAGGCATTAAAGCGTATACAGAGTACAAGGAAATCTTTGTGAACAGGATTACAGAGCTGAGGGGAACAGAGGAAAAGTGATAGGTGGCCAAAACGGAAAAGCCATTAAACTGAAAAAAGAAGTCCGGTGGATCTTTTTTGATGCGGGCGGTGTACTTTTTGATACACCTGTAAAACTGGGTGAAAGGGTTCAGGAGTTCCTGGTGAAGAAAGGATACAGTCTTTCAGAAATAGAGAAAAGCATTATAGCGGCTAAAGGGATACAGACACCCTTTGTGACGTCTTTTCAGGAAGAAGAGGACTTTTATAAAAGGTTTTATGGGACGATGGCAAGGGAGCTCGGTGATAAGGCACTAGGAGATGAATTGTTTTCTGAAACTCATTATGCAGCCCACTGTGAGCTTTACCCTGAGGTGATCCCTGTTTTGGAAGAGCTGAGCAGGAATTATGAACTGGCTGTCATCTCGAATGCGATGCCCAGTATGGACCAAGTGTTCAGCAGGCTGGGGATACGGCACTATTTTAAAACCATCATTCTCTCTGCTTTTGTACATACCGAAAAGCCGGATCCAGCTATCTATCAAAAAGCCCTTGACTGTATGAATGCTAAAGGTGAGGAAAGCGTCTTTATTGATGACAAGTTGATCAATATTGAAGGAGCCGGCAGGTCTGGGATAAAAGGTTTTCACCTGGACCGGAGCGGAATGGATCTAGCCGCTCTTCTGATGAAATATAACCTGCTGCAAAAAAATCTGTCCGGCTGAAGCCATGACTGGGGGATAAACAAACGGGCAAAGTTCCAGGAAGTCTGTCTTTTAAGGACTTTTTGCTCGTCTGCCAATCCAGTCGGAACAAGCTTTTACCACTATGCCTAAAACAAAAAGTGACAAGAACGAATAGGTATAATTCCATTTATACAAAATGTATAAACGATAATGCACAAACAATGGAATCATGATATACGAGACGAATAGAAAAATGGCCGCACTGGCAATCAGATAGTTTCTCCATTTGCGGAAGAATTGATAGCTTAAAGTGATCATAACCGGAATAACCGCAAAATCAACAGCATTGAAAGAGCGCAGGACGGTTATAAACTGATGCGGATAGGTCCACAGGCCATAAAAATAGCCTAATTCATCCACAATCCCGACAAGGATAAAACTTATAAGGAAAGCAAGGCTCATTTGCATCAGCCGGTAGCGGTCAATCAGAACCAATAACAGAAGTATGAATAATAGATTTAAGATAGTAATGAACCACCAGTGCGGACTGAATAAATCTTCAATCAGCCAGTATTCCAATTCCAGACGGCTGGCTCTTTCATTCAGGTCCTGGACCATCTTGAACATAATGGGTGCCTCCTATTATATTATCTAGTTGTTGATTATATCCAACGAGGCTTAAAATTATTCAGCAGTGGCTGCCCATAAAAAAACAGCCTATAAACGGCATGAAAGACCGTTTATAGGCTGTTTTTTTAAAAAGAAATACACTATCTCACTGCTGTCTGCAGCTTATCAATAAACTTAAGCGCCTTGCCTGTCCCGATTGCTACAGATTCAAGCGGGCTGGACGCGAGGTGGACGGGAACGACGATTTCCTGTGAAAGCCAGTCCTGCATGCCATTCAGCAGTGAGCCGCCTCCTGTAAGGATAACGCCGCGGTCCACTATATCGCCGCTCAGTTCTGCCGGGCTGTCTTCAAGAGTGGCCCGGATCGCTTCAAGGATATGAAGCAGGGATTCTTTCATTGCATCCCTGATCTCATATGAAGTAAGGCTAATGGTCTTCGGCAGTCCTGTTACCAGATCCCTGCCGCGGATATCCATTTTCATTTCCTCATGGTCGATGAGGGCATAGCCGATTTCCATTTTGACCAGTTCGGCTGTTCTTTCCCCGATCAGGACATTGTACTCTTTGCGTACATATTGGATAATATCGTCATCAAGCCTGTCTCCGCCTATGCGGACAGAATGGCAGGCTACCACTCCGCCAAATGAAATGATCGCCACTTCTGTCGATCCCCCGCCGATATCGACGATTACATTCGCGACTGGTTCATCGACCGGAAGCCCTGCCCCGATTGCTGCAGCTACAGGCTCTTCAATCAGGTGAACCTTCTTTGCTCCTGCATTCCGGACAGCATCATGGATGGCCCTTCTTTCAACGCTTGTTGAGCCTGATGGTGTGCAGACCACCACATTCGGCTTGCGGATGGCAAAGCCAAGCTTTTTCGATGCCTGTCTCATGACATGGCGAAGCAGCTCGGTCGTAATATCATAATCGGCAATTACTCCATCCTTCAAAGGACGGATGGCAACGATTTTGCCCGGCGTCTTGCCGATCATTTCCTTTGCTTCCGTGCCGACAGCAAGCACCTTCCTTGTATCTGTGTCAATGGCCACAACAGAAGGTTCGTTAAGGGCGATGCCTTTATTTTTGCTGTACACCAGTATATTAGCAGTTCCTAAGTCAATTCCAATTTCAGAAGTTGAAATCATCCTATCACCTATTCTTTCATTATGATTGCCTAATAATCTTCTGTAACATTAGCACGAAAAAGGGGGTCTTCTGACGAATGTTATCGAATCGTTAAATAAATGTAATGAATGATGAAATTTTTATCATAAATGGTAAAATAAAAGGGAGGAATTGGCTGAATAAAGAAAAACCTTGCTGGCAATACTGCTTAGATATTCAACTGCACAGGCAAGTTATGGTAGGATATAGGAAAGCCAAAAGGATCAACAGCCCTTATGGCCCAGAGAATGAAAGATAAAGGCAGTGTGAATGGATTGGATACAAAGCAGAAATTGATCGTGCTGATCGGCCCGACAGCTGTCGGCAAAACCAGGCTCAGCATTGAATTGGCCAAAAGGTTTGATGCCGAAATCATCAGCGGCGACTCTATGCAGATCTATAAAGGCATGGATATAGGGACAGCCAAGATTACAGAGAACGAAATGGATGGGATCCCCCATCATTTGATTGATATTAAAGCGCCAAATGAACCTTTTTCAGCAGCTGAATTCCAGGAGCTCGTCAGAAAGGAAATCGCCTGCATCGCTTCCCGGGGGAAAATGCCTATGATTGTTGGGGGAACAGGCCTTTACATACAATCCGTCATTTATGACTATCAATTTTCCGAAGCCCCGTCAGATGATGCCTTCAGGGGTGAGCTGGAAAAGCGCCTTGAAGCAGAAGGGGCAGAGAGCCTATTCAAGGAACTTTGTGAAATCGATCCTGCCAGTGCCGAAAAAATGCACCCCAATAACACAAGAAGGGTGATCCGCGCGCTTGAGGTATACCATTGTACAGGAAAGACCATGTCCCAGTACCAGGAACAGCAGGTGCCTGAGCTGCTGTATGATACAAGCATCATCGGGCTATTCATGGACCGGGAAAAGCTGTATGAGCGGATCAACAGCCGGGTTGATAAAATGATGGACGATGGCCTTCTGGAAGAAGTCGAAGCTCTTCACAGGCAGGGGCTGAAGGACTGCCAGTCAATCCAGGCAATCGGCTATAAGGAAGTCTATGAATACATAAACGGCCGCATCTCTTTAGAGGGCGCGGTCGAAAATCTGAAGCAAAATTCACGCAGATACGCAAAAAGGCAGCTGACCTGGTTTCGAAACAAGATGAATGTGGAATGGTTTGATATGACAGATGTATCCGATCCAGGCTTGCTTGAAAAAAAAATCGCGGAAATTTCTGCGTATATTGAAGGAAAGCTTCAAATAAAATCGAATACATAATATTAGAGACAAAAGAGGAGGATTTATCATGAAACAATCCGTTAATATTCAAGACCAATTTCTTAACCAGCTTCGCAAGGACGGCACAGGGGTGACTGTATTCCTTTTGAACGGATTCCAATTGCGCGGGCAGATCAAAGGGTTTGATAACTTCACGGTGCTGTTTGAATCAGAAGGGAAGCAGCAGCTGGTCTATAAGCATGCCATTTCCACTTTTTCTCCGCAGCGCAACGTCCAGATCGATCTTGAAGGACAGCAATAGTCCATACTATAAACGCAAGTCCGCTTCTTCCTGGGAGCGGGCTTTTTATATTGAAGGCTAAGTTAAAGTTCAATGGTGATATTACTTATACTTGCTTATTACACTGACACACTCGATAGTTAAAATTCATCTAAGAGCCATTCCCCGCCCAGCTATAAAAGAGCGGACTTTCACGAGCCTGAATGAGGGAATCAGTGACAGGCTGAGGTGGAAATTAGCGGAGGAACTCCCCTTAACTTCGAAAAAACACTAAAAACAGCTCAAATAGACGGAGAAATTACAACTATCAACTCAGAAAACAGGAAAACGGACACCTTCGCTGCCCTTAACCGGAAATTCTCCGCTTATTTATACCTACTCTGGCCAAATTCAGCAGCTTAACAGTAGAATCTCCGTTTATTTTAAGGCTTGGCTGACACTCAATCAAGGATAGGACTTCCTAGTTTATCATTCCATTTAAACATTTATCACCAACAGAGTTTAACAAAGCGATATTGAAAGAACAATTTCCCTTTTCAGCAACTTTCTTTAATGATTTTGGAGGCTTGTGAATATATATAAAAATAACGGTTATTTCTCGGGAAACCGCAGGATATGACATCTGGAAGCTCCTGTATGGAGAAAAACCCGATATAATGTCGCTTCAGCAGTAAATATGGCTTTTTTTCTGCCTGAAAGATAGGCATTTGTCACAAGAGTCAGCTTCAGGGAGTATACTGGTGGGAAATAGTGAGGTGAAAGCTTTGGACCAGCCGATACGCATGAAAAATAATGGCCAGATCAGCATTGTGCTCAATTCGCAGAAAAGGAAGCCATTTACAAAGGAAAGCCCGGACATCCAAGTTGTTCCAAGGGTATTGCCTCAGGAGCATGCAGCACTTAAAGAAATTGAGGAAGAGCTCGCGGCTCTTGTCGGCATGGAAGAAATGAAGCGGATGATAAAAGAAATTTATGCATGGATATATGTGAACAAGAAAAGGGAAGAAACAGGGCTGAAGGCAGGGAAACAGGCTCTGCATATGATGTTCAAGGGCAACCCGGGTACAGGGAAGACGACGGTCGCCAGGCTGATCGGCAAGCTATTCCTCAGGATGAATGTCCTTGCCAAAGGCCATCTGATCGAGGCGGAAAGAGCCGATCTTGTCGGTGAATATATCGGCCACACTGCACAAAAGACCCGTGACCTTATCAAGAAGGCAATCGGCGGCATTCTTTTCATAGATGAGGCCTATTCACTCGGCAGGGGAGGAGAGAAAGATTTTGGCAAAGAAGCGATAGATACGCTTGTCAAGCATATGGAGGACCGGCAGCACGAGTTCATCCTGATTCTTGCCGGCTACTCAAGGGAAATGGATTATTTCCTCACACTCAATCCCGGCCTTCATTCAAGATTTCCGCTTGTCATCGATTTTCCTGATTATACAATCGAGCAGCTGATGGAAATCGCGCAAAAGATGCTGGTGGAAAAAGAATATTCCCTGAGCCATGAAGCGGAGAAGAAGCTGAGGGAGCATCTTGTGTGGGCAAAATCGGATATCAGCACAACCGCTTTTTCCAATGGGCGCTATATCCGCAATATCCTTGAAAAATCGATCCGTGCACAGGCGATGAGGCTGCTGATGCAAAGCCATTTCGACCGGCATGAGCTGATGACGATCAGAAGCAATGATTTAATGTTTGAAGAAGATATGTAAGAAAAGCGCAAGCGCCTTGCTCACCCCCGACAAGCACAAGACGATCATACCGGAAAGGCGTTCTTTGCCTTTTTGGGATGATTGGCTTGTGACCTCGAGGGGGTAGGTAGACAGTAATCAAATTCGTAAAAGTTATATTTTCTTATCTTGTAAAAAAAAAAGCAGGCTGCCGGGCCTGCTTTTTGCTTTTCTGTATTTTACTGCCTGGCTGCGCCAAGCCGCCTCGCCGGAAGCTTCCAGTGATAGGTGTACGACAGCACCCGGAGAAGGGTGATGGACACAAACAGGCTGTATAATGCAACGGCCGAGTCTGCCAGCCCGAGCCCGATGGCAAAGCCGCAGAGGATGGCCCAGACTGCGTAGATTTCCGATCTCAGCACCAGCGGCTTCCTCCCGGCAAGAAGGTCGCGGATGATGCCTCCGCCGCTTCCGGTCAGGACAGCAGCCACGATGACAGCGCTGAGCGGGTGGCCCATTTCCGATGCGTAAATCGCACCCTGGATCGCAAAGGCAGAAAGGCCGATTGCATCAAAGAAGTTCCCCCATTTTTGCCAGTGCCTTAACAGATTATTAGGGAACAGAAATACCGCTGTAATGGACAGCAGGGCAATCTGGAAGAACATCCCCTGCTCCCAAAGGGCTGAAACCGGCACCCCGATCAGAAGGTTGCGGATGGCGCCTCCGCCAAACGCTGTCACAATCCCGAGTATGTAAACCCCTAAAATATCATATTCTTCTTCCATGGCAATGATCGCGCCGCTTACTGCAAAAGCAATCGTGCCAATCATGCTCAATACTTCCCAAGTCATGGTGCATTTCTCCTCTGGTGAAGGCCGTAGCAGGCCAGCTTTTCATTTATATCAGGCAGTGCGTTTTGCGTATTCCCCTGCATAAAATTCTATTCAAACCAAATATGATTTTAACATGCAAATATGATTTTTCAATCTTTATTTTCCAGCAGCAGAAAAGAATAAGAAACAGAAGGGTTTTAAAGCGCTCAGGCTGGTGAAAATAGTAGGATGGAAAGCATATTTTTGGTATGATATTTGAAGGTCAGCTGTACGTGATTATGTTTGAAGACTTATACAGAAAAGAGGGATTACTTGGAAAATAAAACGGAATTCGAAAGGGTTATTCTCGTAGGCTGCCAGACTGGCGAGGACGACAGGCATTTCCAGTATTCAATGGAAGAGCTTGCCTCATTGACAGAAACAGCCAACGGCAAGGTGCTCGCCGAGCTGTCCCAGAAAAGAGAAAGAATCCATCCTTCTACATATATAGGAAAAGGCAAGGTTGAAGAATTAAAGATGCTTGAGGAAGAGCTTGGAGCAGACCTGATCATCTTCAATGATGAACTTTCACCAAGCCAGGTCAGGAATGTTTCCAATGAAGTGAACAGCAGGGTCATTGACCGGACTCAGCTGATCCTCGATATTTTCGCACAGCGGGCCAGGTCGAAGGAAGGGAAGCTGCAGGTTGAGCTTGCCCAGCTGCAGTATCTGCTCCCAAGGCTTGGCGGGCAGGGTATCCAGCTTTCCAGGCTTGGTGCTGGGATCGGGACAAGGGGGCCGGGGGAAACGAAGCTTGAATCCGACCGCCGCCATATCCGCAGGAAAATTGATGATATCAAGTTCCAGCTGTCAGTCATTGTGCAGCACAGGGACAGATACCGCGAGCGCCGCAAAAAAAATAAAGCGTTCCAGATCGCCCTTGTCGGCTACACGAATGCAGGGAAATCGACCCTGTTCAACCGGCTTGCCGAAGCTGAATCCTTTGAAGAGAACCAGCTCTTTGCGACGCTTGATCCGATGACAAGGAAGCTCATCCTCCCAAGCGGTTATCTGGCGCTTGCAACCGACACGGTCGGGTTCATTCAGGATCTGCCGACAACGCTTGTTGCAGCCTTCAGGTCGACGCTTGAGGAAGTGAGTGAAGCAGATCTGCTGCTACATGTCATCGATTCATCAAATCCGGATTATTTTCAGCATGAAAAGACCGTGAACAAGCTGCTCGAGGATCTTGATATCCAGCACATCCCGCAGCTGGCGGTTTATAATAAAAGTGACCAGGTGCATCCGGATTTCGTTCCATCGGCAAAGACCGAATCCGTTGTGATCAGCGCATTTGCGGATCAGGACCGCAGCATGCTGAAGCGGAAAATCGAGGAGCTTGTCCTGGGCATGATGAAGCCTTATCAGGTAGAAATTCCGTCAACTGAAGGCAGATTGCTGTCGCAGCTGAAAAACGAAACCATATTGAGGGAGCTCTCATTCCAGGAAGAGACAGAGGTTTATCTCTGCAAAGGATATGCCCTTGAAGATCACCAGATCACTGGAGAATTAAATAAATATACAGTATAAAAAGGCCGGAGGGAATGAAACCTCCGGCTCTTGGATTGGAGAACAGCATGTTTCAGCATTTAGAATACGGAAGCCGGATTCAAGAACTGGCTTCACAGGCAGAAGAAAAAATTGCATCCGTTCATAAAAAGATTGACCAAAGAATCGAAGCCAACCAGTTCAGGGTGCTTGAAAGCTTTCAGCATTATAAGGTAAGCGATTCTCATTTCATTCCTTCGACAGGCTATGGGTATGATGATATCGGAAGGGATACACTTGAAGAAATATATGCGAGGGTGTTCGGAGGGGAAGCAGGTCTTGTAAGGCCGCAGATCATCTCAGGAACACACGCCATCTCTACCGCTCTTTTCGGTATCCTCCGCCCAGGGGATGAACTGCTTTATATGACCGGTAAACCTTATGATACCCTTGAAGAAATCGTCGGCATCAGAGGCAAAGGGACAGGCTCTCTGAAGGAATTCGGCATAAGCTACAGCAGCGTTCCGCTCGGTGAGGATGGCTATGTGGATTTTGAAGCCGTCAGGAGCGCCATTAAGCCGAATACGAAGATGATCGGAATACAGCGGTCTAAAGGCTATGCTGTCAGGCCTTCTTTTACAATTTCCCAGATCAAGGAAATGATTGAGTTTGTAAAAGGAATCAAGCCGGACGCGGTCGTCTTTGTGGACAATTGCTATGGGGAATTCATCGAGGAAATGGAGCCTTGCCATGTTGGCGCTGACCTGATGGCCGGATCCCTCATCAAGAATCCAGGCGGCGGCCTTGCCAAAACCGGCGGCTATATTGTCGGCAAAAAGAAATTGGTTGAGGCTTGCTCTTACAGAATGACATCGCCAGGGATCGGTGCGGAAGCGGGAGCCTCCCTATACAGTCTCCAGGAGATGTACCAGGGATTCTTCCTTGCTCCGCATGTTGCCGGCCAAGCACTGAAAGGGGCAGTATTCACTGCAGCACTGCTTGAAATGCTCGGGATGAATTCTTCGCCAAAATGGGATGCAGAGAGGACAGACCTGATTCAATCCGTCCAGTTCGATGACCGGGATAAAATGGTGGCATTCTGCCAGGCCATTCAATATGCATCTCCGATCAATTCCCATGTAACCCCTTATCCTGCTTATATGCCGGGCTATGAAGATGATGTGATCATGGCGGCAGGCACATTCATCCAGGGTGCGAGCATTGAGCTTACAGCCGATGGACCGACGCGTCCGCCGTATGTGGCCTATGTCCAGGGGGGGCTCACATACTCGCATGTAAAAATTGCCGTATGCACAGCGGTCAACCTTTTAGCAAAAAAGGGTTTAATACAACTTTAATAGGTGAATATATAAAAGGGCAGCAGAGGCTGTCCTTTTTAATTTTTGTCAGGGGGAAAATTTTTTGTGTTTTTAATGTTATAAAACCTTACATAAGGTTGACAACAAATCTGACATTACATATAATAAACACAAGAAATGATTGAAAAGGAGGAGAAATCGGATGAAAGGCAGTGAAATACGCCGTTCCATGCCGCTATTTCCAATTGGGACTGTAATGCAGCTGACTGAGCTGACGGCCAGGCAGATCCGCTATTACGAAGAGCACCAATTGATTTCTCCAGCACGAACTGACGGAAATAGACGGCTTTTTTCCTTAAATGATATTGATAAGCTCCTGGAGATCAAGGATTTGATCGATCAGGGAGTCAATATGGCGGGAATCAAGCAATTATTCGCCATGCAGGAACAAACATTATCAGCTGAAGTACAGCAGCAAGCAGAAAAAGTAAGGCGCGATTTGTCTGATGATGAATTGAGAAAGCTCCTGAGGCAGGAAATGATGCAGGCCGGCCGATTCAACCGGCATTCACTCCGCCAGGGAGATATGTCCCGCTTTTTCCATTAAATAAAATTGATGTGTCCTAAGGGAGGAAAAACTAATGGCTAACTACACTAAAGATGACATTAAACGTATTGCTGAAGAAGAAAACGTAAAATTTATCCGCCTTCAATTTACGGATATCCTCGGAACAATCAAAAACGTGGAAATCCCGATTTCCCAGCTTGAAAAAGCGCTGGACAACAAAATGATGTTCGACGGCTCTTCCATCGAAGGCTTCGTCCGCATTGAAGAATCAGATATGCTTCTGTATCCTGACCTCAGCACTTGGGTTGTATTCCCTTGGACAGCTGAAAAGGGCAAGGTTGCCCGCCTGATCTGCGATATCTACAACCCGGATATGACTCCATTTGATGGCGATCCGCGCAACAACCTGAGAAGAATCCTTGATGAGATGAAGGAATTAGGCTTCACAGACTTTAACCTCGGACCTGAGCCGGAATTCTTCCTGTTCAAGCTTGACCAGCAGGGCGAACCTACTCTTGAACTGAACGATAACGGAGGCTACTTCGACCTTGCGCCGACAGACCTTGGCGAAAACTGCCGACGCGACATCGTGCTCGAGCTTGAAGAAATGGGCTTTGAAATTGAAGCTTCCCACCACGAAGTGGCTCCAGGACAGCATGAAATCGACTTTAAATATGCTGATGCGCTGACTGCATGCGACCAGATCCAGACATTCAAGCTTGTTGTTAAAACAATCGCCCGCAAGCACGGCCTGCACGCAACATTCATGCCAAAGCCATTGTTCGGCGTAAACGGATCAGGGATGCACTGCAATATGTCCCTGTTCAATGAAGGCAAGAACTCATTCTATGATACTACTGGAAACCTTGAGCTAAGCGATACTGCCCGCCAGTTCATCGCCGGCATCATCAAGCACGCTCCGGCTTTCACAGCTGTAACGAACCCGACTGTCAACTCTTATAAGCGCCTTGTGCCCGGCTATGAAGCACCTTGCTATGTGGCATGGTCTGCAAGGAACCGTTCACCGCTTATCCGCATCCCGGCATCACGCGGCATGAGCACACGTGTTGAGGTCCGCAGCGTTGACCCGGCAGCCAACCCATACCTGGCTATGGCAGTGCTATTAAAAGCAGGGCTTGATGGAATCAAGAACAAACTGACTCCTCCTGCACCGGTAGACCGCAACATTTACGTGATGAACAAAGAAGAGCGCGTAGCAGAAGGCATTGAAGATCTTCCTGCAACACTAGCCCAGGCGCTTGACCAGCTGAAGAGCAATGAAATCATGGTTTCAGCCCTCGGCGAGCACATCTTCGAACACTTCATTGAAGCGAAGGAAATTGAGTGGGATATGTTCCGCACACAAGTTCACCCTTGGGAGCGCGAGCAGTACCTGCAGATGTATTAATAGATTTAGCCCCTTGATACCATTGGTATTGAGGGGCTTTTTTGTGTTGATTTTAAGAGGGGTCCGATTTTTACGATTTAAGGGCAGTCTTCATATATTTGGCCGGTTCGCCGCAAGAGGGAGATAGGAGTCACTCTAGTGGTGGAAGAAACAGGTCAGAGTGACTCAAGAGGAGGGTATGAGTCACTCTAGTGGTTGAAGAAACAGGTCAGAGTGACTCAAGAGGAGGGTATGAGACACTCTAGTGGTGGAAGATGCAGTTCAGAGTGACTCGAGAGGAGGGTATGAGTCACTCTAGTGGTGGAAGAAACAGGTCAGAGTGACTCAAGAGGAGAATATGAGTCACACTAAAGGTGAAAAAAGCCAACCAGAGTGCCTCAAGAAAAGAATATGAGGCACTCTGATGGTGATGAAGGCTGAGCAGAGTGCCTCAAGAAGAGAATATGAGTCACTCTAAAGGTGAAATAGCCAACCGGAGTGCCTTAAGAGGAGAATATGAATCACTCTGATGGTGGGCAAGGCTGAGTAGAGTGCCTCAAGATAAGGACATGAATCACTCTAAAGGTCGAAAAAGCCCAACAGAGTGCCTCTAGTGGGGAATATGAGTACTCAGACGCTAAAAAATGCCTGTCAGTCCTCGAATTGGTTTATTCTTGCTTTTTCATATTTCTTGTTAGTTTGAAAGCGCTCCTGCCGGGCCATACCGGATGCACATATATTCTCCTGCTTGCTTTTTGCTCAATATGTTTGTTTATTTTCCTCTTTCCTACCGCGATAAGATTGCTTATAATACACTGAAAAGGGAGGTAATAAATGGATAATTCTCCGGTCTGGCTAAAAGCAGCTGCCATCTTTCTCTTTTTAGCATCAACCTCATTCTTAATCATGGGTAAGGACGAATTGTTCTTTGTGACTTCGGGATTACTAATTTTTATTGCTTCTTTAACAAGAACTATTCTTCATTCCAAGCAAAAAGATAAATCATATAACTTTAACTTGGTGATGACTATTTTCTTTGGATTGTCACTAACTTTCGGCATATTCTATTTTTTCTTTTAATGGAAAAAGCTCTTTCTCACTCTAGAGGGCTTTTTCTAATTCAAAAAAGCCCTTTTATCCTTAAAGGGCTGAAACTCTTCCTTACTTAGGCTGTGCCTTGGTGACCGTAGTTCCGAGTAATGTTGTCCACAAACGTGTTTATTTTCCAGTGAACTGGAAGCATGGGACATTTTTTTCGATGATAAAACGTATCGAATGATAATCATTGATGAAAAAAGACCCAGCACTCCTGATGATTTTTCTCAGGAAGATAGTTTGCCATCTGACGAAATGAGATCGAACATCATCAAAGCAGAAGTTTACTCAGAGGAAAAAGTTCTGGATGACCACATATATCCTCTGGATCAGCTGGCAAAAAGCTTTACTGATCATCTTGCGCTTGCTCATTGCCATGTAAGAGTGAATTTTTATGTGGAAGATATAGAAAGTGCACTGAATGACCATGTAAAAAGGAAATTGGGCTGCAGTTACGATGAGATTCCTATGGAAAGATTTTTTTATCTCAATCAAAATCCGGATTCCAAATAATGGCCAATCGTTATTCATTGAAATTACACATTGACTAAGTTCTATTCCTTCTCTTTTCACCAAGGGGGCCGTATTATGATAAAGAGGGGGGAATAGTATGAAACGCGACTGGCTGATAACGCTTAGAAAAAATAAAAATCTGACTCAAGCGGACGTGGCAGACTCGATTTTTATCGACCGGGCCTATTATTCGCAGATCGAATCTGGTACAAGAAATCCCAGTGTGGATATAAGCAGGAACCTTGCTAAGGTTTTAGATATAAACCCTTCGCTTCTATTGTCTGATTTAGCCGCCTTTCAAGAGGTGTTCACGCGAACGAAATGCATGCTTGCGCACAGTGACCTTGATCTGAGATATACATGGATTTTTGATTCGGCCAATCAGGAGGAAGTCAATCAGTTTATCGGTGCAAGGGATGATGAATTAAGCTTTTGCATCGATTCCCAAAAATTGATCTCTCTTAAACAAAGAGTACTGGATACCAAAGAAACATCAGGAACATTCGCAGAATATGAATATAACAATGAAGTACACACGCATTATATAGTAGGATATCCCCTGCTAGGGGAAGAAGGCGAATTAATTGGCATTGGTACATTTGGGATCAAAATAAATGCTTTGGGTTTATAATTCCTGGATTAATGTAGGCTGCAGATAATCTAAATGGCCATAAACAAATAGCGCGGCCAGCTAAAAAGGGAAATGCCTTGAACAAAAGTTCAAGGTATTTCCCTTTTCTTATACTATCTCACTGCATCAAAAGCATTGATTTGCCACTTCCCGCGTACCTTTACAAACGTAACCTTTTTCTTTTCATGCTGCTTTTCGCCGTAAGGCACCGTGAATTCAAACTGGCGGATATCTTTCCTGGAATAGATCAGCTTTGCCTTAGCTTTATTCCACTGGAGCAGGCTGCCGCCATCGGCATTTGGCTGTGCCATTTTTCCTTTATACTCAATGAATCTGTATTTCTTGTAGCCTTTATCGATTGCATTTAAGGTGAAAGATTCGTTAAGGTACTTGGTCAGCTTTGCTTTCGTATTGATTTCACTGCAAAGGTAGCGATATTCTGTGCCTTTGTACTGAAAAGTCTTAATGGAGCAGGCTGTATTCTTCTTAGATGGGATATGTCCGTTCATAGCATTCCAGTGATGCACACGTGCGCTCTGCGCCAGTTCGACTGCTTTTTTGCTGCTTAAATCTCCGCTCGCGGATTTGGCCGAGGCGCCAAGGCTGAAAGTAAACAGGGCGACAGCAGCCAGCAGGATGGATAATAATTTTTTCATTTTAAAGCCTCCAATAAGTTGTAGTCACTTGCTAACCTTATATTATCGTTCCATCTCTTCAAAAGAGTTACAGAAAGGTTACCGAAATGCAGATGATTGTTTACAGTTTTCAGGCATAAAAAGAGCCTCTGCCCAATTTCCCGGGAGAGGCTTCTTACGTCTTTACTTTTGCTGTTTTAAGCATAGCTTCTGCATTTCCTCCTGTTTCATTTCTTTTCGGCCCTGATGAGGTCAAGGCTGCGGATCAGAGCTTCACCGCCAAGTCCTGCCAGCATGGACAGGAATGCTACCTTCAAGAGGGAGCTTGCATCTGATGAAAGCACAAGCAGCGCTGAGGCGAGTGAACCTAATACCATTTCCTCCAAAAAGCCTAGATAGATGAATTGCTTTGTTCTTTTCGGCATGATCAGCTTCCCGTGCTTCTTAAGATGCCCAACCGCGCCGACAAGGCCACCAATGAATATTGCGAAGACGACATGCTGCCACATTTGCCTCACACTCCTAAAGCCGGTATTTTTGGTGCGACCTTAGGTCAATCATGGTGCTGTCTCTATTATATAACAGAGCGGGAGAGGAAAGATATGCATAAATCGACTGAATTTTCAGCGCACAGCGAATGGTACATATGTACTCTTCAGGAAAAAGTAAGCAGCAAAGATGCGACTATTCTAGTGCTCACAAGGTTTTTGGGCAGAAAAAAACCCAGGCAACACATGGCCCGGGCTGAGAGAATCATATAATCAGTGGATATGGCGGTAGACGCCAATGACCTTGCCAAGAATGGAAACATTCCTGAGAATGATAGGCTCCATTGTAGAGTTTTCAGGCTGAAGCCTGATATAATCCCTTTCCTTGAAGAAACGCTTGACAGTTGCTTCATCCTCATCTGTCATTGCAACGACGATATCGCCATTGTTGGCTGACTGCTGCTGGCGGACGATGACGTAGTCTCCGTCAAGGATGCCGGCTTCAATCATACTTTCACCCATGATTTCAAGCATGAAGACCTGTTCGGCTGCCGGTGCCATGCTTTCAGGAAGCGGGAAGAACTCTTCTACATTTTCAATCGCAGTGATCGGCTGTCCTGCTGTAACCTTCCCGAGGATAGGAACGTTGACGACATTATTCCTTGGAATATGAGATGTTTCATCAAGCTCCAGGATTTCAATTGCACGCGGCTTTGTCGGATCCCTTCTGATCATCCCTTTGCTTTCGAGGCGGGCAAGATGCCCATGCACAGTCGAGCTGGAGGCCAGGCCGACTGCTTCCCCAATTTCCCTGACTGAAGGGGGATAGCCCTTCGCTTTCACTTCTTCCTTGATAAATTCGAGTATATCCTGCTGCCTTTTTGATATTTTAGCCATGTATTCGCACCCCGTATGGTTATTATTGATTAAATTATAGCATGTACCCGGAACAGATACAAACATAAGTTCGAATTTTTGTTGACGGAAAACACATGTTCGGTTTATAATAAATTTAACGAAATGCGAACATATATTCTGACAGTGGGGTGTCTTGTATGAAAAAATTGTGGAATCAATACTCATATGCTATTATACTTATCGTTTTAAGCTTTGGGGCGGCTTTGCTGCTTACCGGATACGACAAAATTTTCGGTGAAGAAGACTACATAAAGGTGACGGTTGATGAAGGAGATACCTTATGGGGGCTGTCTCAGCAATTTTCGGACAAGCATAAGCTGTCTGCAGAAGACTTTGTAATGTGGGTGGAAGAGGAGAATGGAATCGCCGGCAGTGCAATCCAAGCGGGGGAGCAGATTTTGATCCCGGTTAAAGCAGACAGCCATACAAGGCAGCTGCAGGATGATCTGCAGAACTTTGCGGGTGAATGACATAAAGGAGCATATATGAAAGCAGTAATCTATTGCAGGGTATCGACAACAAAAGAAGCGCAGGAAACATCCCTGGAGAGGCAGGAGGAGGAACTGACTGCGCTTGCCGGGGAAAAAGGCTTTGAAGTAGCCGCGATCATCAGGGAACAGGCAAGCGGGTATGACCTGGAGAGGGACGGTGTACTCGAGCTTCTTGATCTTATAAAGGATGAAGGCATCAAAGCGGTCCTTATCCAGGATGAAACGAGGCTCGGAAGGGGCAATGCCAAAATCGCCCTGCTTCACTTCATATATAAAGAGGGCGCTGTGCTCTACAGCATTTCCCACAATGGTGAGCTGCAGCTTTCCGAATCAGATTCCATGGTTCTTAATATCGTCTCGATGGTGGAAGAATATCAGCGCAAGCTGCATAATATCAAGATCAAAAGAGGCATGAAAAGGGCAGTGGACAAAGGATTCAGGCCAGAGAAGAACCTGAAGAATCTGGGGGAGCACTCTGGAAGGGAACGGATCGAGGTTCCAATAGAAGAAATTGTCCGCCTGAGAGCCAGCAGGCTGACATTTTCGGAGATCGCGGCGACTCTCAGGGGCTTCGGCTATCCCATTTCCAAGGCGACAGTGCACAGGCGCTATCAGGAATACATAGATGCACAGGAAGAGTAAGAGTGTTTGCCTTGGCAAACGCTTTTTTTTATAGTAACATTTGATGTATTCTCCGGCCGTTTAGACCAAGGCCCTAAGGGGAAGACGACTAGAGAAAGCCAAATGAAATGAATGAAAAAGGAGCGTTATTATGCTGCCTAAAGATAAAATGGCCAGAATCAATGAGCTGGCAAACAAAGCTAAGACCGCAGGGCTGACGAATGAAGAGGCAAAGGAACAGACAAAGCTTCGCAGCGAGTATCTGCAGACATTCCGTTCCAATATGCTCACAACCTTAAAAGGTGTAACCATCATGGATCCAAAGGGGAATGACGTTACACCGAAAAAGATAAAAAAGCTGCGTGAGGACGAGAAGAAGCGCCTTCATTAATGCATCAGGCCAAAAAGGAATACAACAATCTGTGTTCCTTTTTGGATTTATTTTTTGGTTCTCTTTTACATACAGGTTTCCAAAATGCACAAGATATACAGAAGCTTCTCAGTTGTGTAAAATAAAGAGCCGCTATAAAATTAATTGAGCAGGATTTTTTTAAAGAGAGGATGTAGTATATGTTTGAATCTATCGATGATTTGTCCATAAGCTCGATCAGAACTCTATCTATCGATGCTATTGAAAAAGCAAATTCCGGCCACCCTGGCATGCCTATGGGGGCAGCTCCTATGGCGTACACACTCTGGAGCCGTTTCATGAACCATAACCCGGCAAACCCTGAGTGGTTTAACCGTGACCGTTTTGTCTTATCTGCAGGACATGGTTCCATGCTTCTATACAGCCTGCTCCATTTATCAGGCTATGGTCTCACAATCGATGACCTGAAAGAATTCCGCCAATGGGGAAGCAAGACTCCCGGACACCCTGAATACAAACATACAAAGGGCGTTGACGCGACAACTGGTCCGCTTGGACAGGGAATCTCAATGGCAGTCGGCATGGCTATGGCTGAGCGCCACCTGGCAGCCGTCTACAATAAAGACAAGTATAATGTAGTCGACCACTTTACATACAGCATTTGCGGCGACGGTGACCTTATGGAAGGTGTATCTGCCGAAGCAGCATCGCTGGCAGGCCACCTGAAGCTTGGCAAGCTCGTTGTCCTTTATGATTCAAATGATATCTCCCTTGACGGCGACCTTGACCGCTCTTTCTCTGAAAGTGTGGAGCAAAGGTTCAAATCTTACGGCTGGCAGTATATCCGTGTTGAAGACGGTAATGACCTTCACGAAGTGGCGAAAGCGCTTGAGGAAGCAAGAGGCGACCTTGACCATCCGACTATGATTGAAGTAAAAACGGTCATCGGATTCGGCTCACCTAACAAATCCGGGAAATCAGATGTTCACGGCGCACCGCTTGGTGCAGATGAGCTGAAGCTGACGAAGGAAGCTTACAAGTGGACTTTTGAAGAAGATTTCCATGTTCCGGATGAAGTGTACAGCCACTTCAAGAAACACATCGCTGAACGCGGAGAAAAGACTGAGCAGGAATGGAACTCTATGCTTGAAAGCTATAAGCAGGAATTCCCTGAGCTCGGTGCACAGCTTGACGGAGCAATGAAAGGCGAGCTTCCGCAAGGATGGGATAAGGATATCCCTGTATACGAAACAGGTTCAAGCCTGGCAAGCCGCGCCTCTTCAGGCGAAGCACTGAACGGAATCGCGCAGAATCTTCCATTCTTTATCGGCGGATCTGCTGACCTTGCCGGTTCAAATAAAACGATGATCAAAGGCTCGGGCGACTTTACCCCTGCTTCATTCGAAGGCCGCAACATCTGGTTCGGCGTAAGGGAATTCGCCATGGGTGCCGCCCTAAACGGTATGGCCCTTCATGGAGGCTTAAAGGTATTCGGAGGAACATTCTTCGTATTCTCTGACTATCTTCGCCCGGCAATCCGCTTAGCTGCCCTGATGGGTCTGCCTGTTACTTATGTATTCACGCATGACAGCATCGCGGTTGGTGAGGACGGCCCTACACACGAGCCGGTTGAACAGCTTGCATCACTTCGTGCGATGCCTAATCTGTCTGTCATCCGCCCGGCTGATGGCAATGAAACCTCTGCTGCCTGGAAAGTGGCGGTAGAATCACAGGATAAGCCGACAGCTCTTGTGCTGACGCGCCAAAACCTGCCTACCCTCCAGGATACTGACAAAAACGCGTATGAAGGCGTATCTAAAGGAGCTTATGTTGTCTCACCGGCTGGCAAAGATCAGGCAGATGCCCTGCTGCTTGCTTCCGGATCTGAAGTGCATCTTGCTGTAAAAGCGCAGGAAGCCCTGAAGAAAGAAGGCATCGATGCAGCAGTTGTTTCCATGCCTGCATGGGACCGCTTTGAAGCACAGTCCAAGGAATATAAAGAAAGCGTCATTCCGAAGGCTGTCAAGAAGCGCCTTGCCATTGAAATGGGCTCTTCACTTGGCTGGCACCGTTATGCCGGTGATGAAGGCGAAGTATTGGCGATCGATACATTCGGCGCATCTGCACCAGGTGAGAAGATCATCGAAGAGTACGGCTTCACAGTTGAAAACGTGGTTGCACGTTTAAAGGCCCTTCTGTAAAGGGTATAAAGAGAGCGTCAGAGTACGCTCTCTTTTTTATTTCCTTATAATTGATTGAATATTTTTATTTTTTATATAATTGATAGGCAAATAAGCCTGTTCGACAAAATTAGTGCCTATTTTTGACGCTGAAAGACAAAGTAACTGATTCTGTTCCCTTATACTTGAAGCAATATAGAAGATATTGGAGGAGATGTTGGTGAGAACCTATCAGCTTTATTTAATAGAAGACGAATTTGCTTCCCATTATTTCGGCAGAGAGCGGATGTTCTACCAGCTCTTTCAGGAATACAGCCGTTCGAAGGGAGAGCTGAAATCGATCCTGTCACGCCAGATTGAGTTTATCACAAGGCCGATTCCCGCCCTCAGGCTTCACCAGTATCTTACACAGCAGCTTTCAAGGAAAAAAGGAGCATCAGCCGATCAGGGGGCCTATGTTATCCAAAACGGAAAAAACAGTTCGGCGCGGCTTGAAATCTATGACCGATGTTTAGTGATTGAATCACATGGGAATTATGATGCAGAAACGGTGTTCTTTGAAATCCTCCGGAAAAATGAATCCTCTTATCTGGCGGTAGATATGACGAACAGGCGCTTTGGCTGGCTGAAGCCGATCAAAGAAAGAAAATTTATTTAAATAGGGGAAAAACAGGTGCAAATATTGTATAATAACCTTTGGTTTAGTACACTGTATGATAGACAACATGAAGGAGGAAGTTTTGAATGTGGGACGTTATTCTAGTTGGTATACTGGCATTGATCGCCGGTGTAGCACTAGGATTTTTCATCGCTCGTAAATATATGATGAGCTACTTAAAGAAAAATCCGCCAATCAACGAACAAATGCTTAAAATGATGATGATGCAAATGGGTATGAAACCATCTCAGAAGAAAATTAATCAGATGATGTCTGCCATGAATAAGCAGTCCGGCAAGTAAGGCTTACATAGGGCTCCCTATTGTAATAAAGTCTATTACATGGCCATCACTGTACAACAAGAAAGCCGCTTTTTCTGTGATTATGACAGAGAAAGCGGCTTTTTAGATAAAAATCGTAAATGTTAAGCTGAGGATAACATGAAAAAATACAGATTGAAAACTGGCTTTAACGGCAGATTCAAACGCGGTACAGTATTCTGGCTGATTGCTGAATCCGAATTCATCGGCATTAAGGAATATGTCCTGCGGACGAAAGACCTGGAGCACCGGATCCAAATTTCAGAAGAAGAGCTGATGAAGCATTTTGTGCGTCTTTATGACGGAAACGGAAGCTGATAGAGGACAAGCACCTGGGTGACAGGGATACTTGTCCTCTTTTTATTATGCTTCTGGCGTAGATGTGAAAACGGAAAATCCGTAGATGCCGAAATCAAGAAGGGTCACGAGCTGAAAGCCGTTAGCCAGAAGGCATTCTGATGCCGGGCCATAAAGGGCTCCTGTTTCAAGTGTCTCAAGGCAGGCTTCTGCATCATTTCCCAGAACAGTCGCCTGGGAAATCCTTCTCAGTGATACAGGACTTAATGGGTTCCGGAACCAGCAGACTGTTACGACTGTCGGAAGGCTTGGCAAAGATGGAATACCAGCAGACATTTAAACACCTCTTTTCCTTTTTATCTCTATAGTTAATGCTTGTACGCTCCAACTTGTCCCTGCCAATATCACGGATTCCGATAAATGATGAATATGTCTTTAGTGCGCCCCTTGAAAAATCTTTCTTATTTTTAAAATATTTGATAAACTATTTGGAGCATAATTGAGGAAAATTCAGGAACACGAGAGCCGGGGGAAGCAAGCATGAAAGTATTTGCAGATTTAATGTGGTTTTTTAAGCAAGAGAAGAAATCGTATGTGACAGGGATTTTCCTGCTGCTGTTTGTAGCATTCCTGCAGCTGATTCCGCCAAAGGTCATCGGGATTGTGGTTGATCATATCAAAAACGATACTTTGACCAGCGGCCTTCTTGTCAACTGGCTCCTGATATTGATCGGAACCGCACTCATGATGTACATATTGCGCTATTATTGGCGGATCATGATTTTCGGATCTGCCGTCAAGCTGTCCAGGCAGCTGAGGAACAGGCTGTACCGGCATTTTACAGAGATGCCGCAATCGTTTTACCAAAGAAGGCGGGTCGGGGACCTGATGGCCCATGCGACAAATGACCTGCAGGCCGTCCAGCAGACGGCCGGCTCAGGCGTTTTGACCCTTGTCGACTCGCTTGCGACCGGTGGATTTGTCATCATCGCCATGGCTGCGACGATCAGCTGGAAGCTGACGCTCATCTGCCTGATCCCGATGCCTCTCATGGCGATTTTGACGAGCTGGTATGGGACGCTCCTCCATAAGCGGTTCCATGGGGCACAGGAGGCTTTTTCTGCTTTAAATGATAAGACACAGGAAAGCATCACAGGCATCAAGGTCATCAAGACCTTTGGCCAGGAGAAAGAAGATATAGAGGATTTCCGCAAGCAATCACATGATGTGGTGGAGAAAAATATTTCAGTGGCCAAGGTAGATTCACTATTCGATCCAACAATCAGCATCATCGTCGGGGTTTCCTTTTTCCTGTCTGTCGCTTTTGGTGCCAGATATGTGATTTCAGGGGAATTAACGATCGGGGAGCTTGTTTCGTTTACAACGTATCTCGGACTCTTGATTTGGCCGATGCTTGCCTTTGGCTGGCTCTTTAATATCGTTGAAAGAGGGCGGGCTTCCAATGACCGGATCATGAGCCTGCTTGCCGAAAAGGCAGAGGTGGCTGACAAGGAAGGGGCACTTGCAATCGTTCCGAGCGGGGATCTTGTTTATGATATAAATAAATTTCATTACCCTAACGAAGAAAAACCTGTCCTAGAAGACATCCAATTTCAATTGAAAAGGGGAGAAACCCTTGGGATCGTCGGGAAGACAGGTGCCGGGAAAACAACGCTCCTTAAGCTGCTGATCAGGGAATTTGACGGTTTTGAAGGGGATGTCCGCTTTGGCAGCCATTCTGTCAATGATTATACGCTCGAAAAGCTGCATGAGGCCATTGGCTATGTTCCGCAGGATCATTTCCTTTTTTCAGCCACGGTTGCAGAAAATATCGCCTTTGCAAACCCTTCCTCTGAGCGGGAGGAAGTATTTAAGGCAGCAAAGCTTGCCAATATCCATGAAGATATCCTTCAATTTACGGAAGGTTATGAAACGGTTGTCGGTGAGCGCGGCGTTTCCTTGTCTGGCGGGCAGAAGCAGCGGATCTCAATCGCCAGGGCGCTCATGATGGACCCGGAAGTACTGATCCTGGATGACTCTCTGTCAGCGGTTGATGCGAAGACCGAGGAAGCCATCCTGAACGGCCTCAGGAAAAACCGGGCAGGCAAGACGACCATCATCACCGCCCACCGCTTGAGTGCGATTCAGCATGCGAATCTGATCCTTGTGCTCGATGAGGGCAGGATAGCGCAAAAAGGCACACACGACGAGCTGATGGAAGAAGAAGGCTGGTATAAGAGCATGTATCTCCGCCAGCAGCTTGAAGAACTTGTAGAGCACGGAGGCAGAAATCATGGAGCATAACCAGCAGGATATCAATAAGAAAGAACAGCGGACCGTCCTATACCGGCTCCTTGCTTATACAAAGCCGCATAAAGCAACGCTTATCCTCGCCTTCAGCCTGCTGCTGCTGACAACGATCGGCGATATCATGGGGCCTATCCTTGTTAAAATATTCATTGACGATTATCTGACCCCAAGGAATCTGGCATTTGAGCCTTTGTTCCTGCTCGGGGCAGGCTATATCGGCATCCAGGTCATGAATGTCCTGATCTCTTATTTCCAGCTGCTTAAGTTCCAGGAGATCGCACTAAAGATCATTCAGCAGCTGCGGATCGACGTTTTTTCTAAGGTGCAGTCGCTCGGCCTGAAATACTTCGACCAGACGCCGGCCGGAAGCATTGTCTCGCGGGTCACGAATGATACAGAGGCCATCAAGGATATGTTTGTCAGCGTCCTGGTCATCTTCATCCAGAGCGGCTTTCTGCTGATCGGGATATTCATCGCGATGTTTGCCCTGAATGTCCAGCTCGCCTTATTCTGCCTGGTGATCCTGCCGATCATCTTTATGATCATGCAGATGTACCGCAAATACAGCTCGCGCTTTTATCAGGATATGAGGGAAAGGCTCAGCCAGCTGAATGCGAAGCTCAGCGAGTCGCTCCAGGGAATGGGGATCATCCAGGTGTTCAGGCAGGAAAAGCGCCTGCGCAAGGAATTTGCAGACATTAACCAGAAGCATTATGACGCAGGAATGAGGAACATCAAGGTTGATGGGCTGCTCCTCAGGCCGGCAATCGACCTGGTCTATACACTTGCGCTTGTAATTGTCCTGGGCTTTTTCGGGATCACCTCATTCAGCAATCCGATTGAAGTCGGAGTTTTATTCGCATTTGTCAGCTATCTGGACCGCTTTTTCGAGCCGGTCAACAATATGATGCAGCGGTTATCCATGTACCAGCAGGCCATCATTGCCGGCTCCAGGGTCTTCAGGCTCCTGGATGAAGAAGAGCTTGCGCCCGCTCAAAAGGAAGAGAAGCTTTCAATCGGGGACGGACAGATTGAATTCAAGGATGTCAGCTTTTCGTATGATGGAAAGCGGGATGTGCTGAAAAACATCAGCTTTACTGCCAAGCCGGGCGAAACAGTGGCGCTGGTTGGCCATACAGGAAGCGGAAAGAGCTCGATCATCAATCTAATGATGAGGTTTTATGAATTCTCAAGAGGTGACATTCTGATTGACGGGCAGTCGATTAAATCTTATCCAAGGGAAGAGCTGAGGGAAAAGCTTGGTCTAGTCCTCCAGGATCCTTTCCTGTTTTATGGAACGGTCAAGGACAATATCCGCCTCCATGATACAGAGATGACCGATAAGGAAATAGAGGAAGCTGCCCATTTCGTTCAGGCGCATACCTTCATTGAGAAGCTTGATGACCGCTACGATCACAAGGTAGTTGAGAGAGGCTCGACCTTCTCCAGCGGTCAGAGGCAGCTGATTGCTTTCGCACGCACGATTGCAGCCAACCCGAAAATCCTTGTGCTTGATGAAGCGACTGCCAATATCGACACTGAGACAGAGGAGGCCATCCAGACGGCCCTTGAGAAGATGAGGAAGGGGCGCACAACCATTGCCATCGCCCACAGGCTTTCCACCATCCAGGATGCTGAATTGATCCTTGTCCTTCACCAGGGGGAAATCGTGGAACGGGGCACCCACCAGGAACTGCTGGCATTAAAAGGCTTGTACCATAAAATGTACCTGCTGCAGAACGGTTCAGTCGAGAGAGTGGAAGACGCTGTCGGCAACGCTTAGAAGACAAAATAAAAACAGCTTGGGCTTATATAGCTTCCAAGCTGTTTTTCTATTGTGTCTGAACCTTTTTTATAAAAATACGGTTATATTCGTTCAAGAGATGGTCAAGCTCCTGACTGTACTTAATCGCAGCAGTTGAATGCAGGCCATTCTTCATGGCGACTTGGATTAGTTCAGCCCGCTTATTCTCAATCAAAGACAGTAGTTCTTGTTTTCCTGCCACGGCTGATAGTCCTTTCCTGTGGATTTAAAAGAAGCCCCATTTTATTATTGTCTGTATGTAAGTTTCCAAATCAAAACCATGTAAAAACATGAAAGATTATAACAAATAATGTTAGTTACTCATACAGTATATCGAATAATGGTAATAAATTCAAAAGAAAGTTTCTCTGATATGACAAAAACATTATCAAAATTATAACATGTCCTTTATATGTTTTTAATATAATTATAGTAGGTCACAAAGTGTTCACAGGGTGACCATTATCTTTCTTGGCGGGATTTTGTTAAAATGGTAAAGAATCAAGGAAAAGTAGGTGTCTTGAATGACTGATGTCAATATATTCATCGCCCTTGGAGCGGGCTTCCTGAGCTTCATTTCTCCCTGCTGCCTGCCATTGTATCCCGCATTCTTATCTTACATAACCGGCATGTCAGTGGGCGAACTGAAAGAAGAAAACGCGATGCTGCAGAAGCGCAGCATGCTGCATACCCTTTTCTTCCTGCTCGGGTTCTGCATTATTTTCATTGCCCTCGGCTTTGGGGGATCTTTTATCGGAAGAATATTCAGCGATCATAATGATCTGATCAGGCAGATCGGCGCCATCTTCATTGTCATTTTCGGATTGATGGTTGTCGGCGTTTTCAAGCCGGAGGCGCTCATGAAGGAAAGGCGCCTGGAATTCAAGAACAGGCCAGGCGGCTACCTGGGTTCAGTCCTGATCGGCCTTGCATTTGCAGCAGGCTGGACGCCATGCACAGGACCGATCCTCATGTCCGTTTGGGCCCTCGCTGCCTCAAATCCTGGCTCAGGCCTTGTGTATATGATTGCCTATTCACTCGGATTTGCGATTCCATTCTTCGTGCTGTCGTTCTTTATCGGCAAAATGCAATGGATCCGCCGCAATAACGTAAAAATCATGAAGATCGGCGGCTATGTGATGATTGTCATGGGTATTGTGCTGTTCTTTGACTGGATGACTCAGATCATATCTATAATGACTGCTATGTTTGGCGGATTTAAAGGTTTCTAAAGGATGGCCCGGCAAAAATGCCGGGTTTTCTTTTATCCTTCCATAAATTACAACTTGAAATTTGAAGAAAAAGCGAAATTTGTCGGATTCTTTGGATTGAATTCTCCCTCACATTCCGTTATATTGAAATATGTGCTCTTTTATCTAATACTGTTTTTTGACATGTGACAATATAGAAAAATACATACTAATAGATTGATTTCTGTTGCAGTGTCGAGGGGGAACCAGCATGGCAAGAATATTAATTGTAGATGACGCAAAATTCATGAGAATTACCTTAACCAACATATTAAAGAAAGCCGAACATGAAATCGTCGGGGAGGCCGAAAACGGCCGCGAAGCAATTGACCTTTACCGCGAGCTCAAGCCGGAGCTCGTAACCATGGATATCACCATGCCGGAGATGAGCGGCCTTGAAGCCATGAAGGAAATCAAACAGGAATTTCCTGACGCCAAGGTAGTCATGTGCTCAGCGATGGGCCAGCAGAAGATGGTGGTCGAAGCCATCGAAGCCGGCGCCAAAGACTTTATTGTAAAGCCATTTGATGAAGGCCGCGTGCTCGACGCAGTCAACCGGGTCCTCAGCTGACCCAAAGCCATTTAAGCCTGCCTTAAATGGCTTTTCTTTTTGCACCGATGCCCAAAGTCCCGAAAAATATTTTCTAAACAGAGGAATTTAGGATATAATATAATGGTAAATATTAAACATACAAAGGATGAATGCTATGAACATGGTTGTAGCTTCTTCGATCGGAGCCATCTGCATGGCTGTTTTTGTCATGTTCATCCGGATGCGGGCAGCCAAGAAACCTGCTTCAGCCAAAAAGATCATCTTGCCGCCGCTATTTATGAGCACGGGCGCCCTGATGTTCGTCTTTCCGTACTTTCGCGTCACACCGCTTGAGATATTAGAAGCTGCCGGAGTCGGCATGCTGTTTTCAATCCTGTTGATCAAAACCTCGGCATTTGAAGTGCGTGATAATGATATTTTCTTAAAAAGATCAAAGGCCTTTGCCTTTATCCTGGTCGGCCTTCTTGTCGTCCGGATTGTGGCCAAGCTGATCCTCAGCTCCACGATTGACGTCGGACAGCTGAGCGGCATGTTCTGGATCCTTGCTTTCGGCATGATCGTCCCTTGGCGGATCGCCATGTACCTGAACTACAAAAAGATCTACAATGAGCTCAATGGTACCTCATTGGATACAAAGACAACCGTATAACCTTGAAAAACATCGAATTCGCTTTCGGTGTTTTTTTTATAAAATAAGAAAGTATATTTTTTATCCTCGATTACTGTCTAGCTCCAGCGCCTACCCCCTCGAGGTCACAAGCCAATCCTCCCAAAAAGGCAAAGAACGCCTTTCCGGGAGGATCGTCTTGTGCTTGTCGGGGGTGACCAAGGCGCTTGCGCTTTTCTTATGAAAAAAACCACTCCACGGACAGCGGAATGGTTTCTAGAATAAATGCTCATAAGGAGCCATATCAATT
>NZ_PKLA01000001.1:165600-175447 GCF_002858875.1 Bacillus sp. UMB0728
ATTTGTGATCACGCTTGGGAGTCGCCAAAATATAGCCGCGAATGATGAGATCCTCCGTAATGCGCTTCGCCTTCTCATTCAATGCCAGCTCGCCGATCTTCCCGGCAATCTTCTGCCGAGCCACATCACGGAAAAGCTCAGGCACCGGACTCACCAAATCCTCCAAGAGCACCTTCTGATCCTTAGCCCAAAGGCTCCGCGTCTGATTCACATAATGCTCTTCCCAATCAAGAATCGACTTCCCATCCTCTTTCGGCATCCGCTTCAAAAACTTCCGGAACATAAAAAAGCCGCCGATCGCAAACAGTGATACCAGCACAACCACCCAAAACAAAATAAACACCAAAAACCAGCCAGTAAGCTCTGTTGTCATTCTATTCACCTACATTACAATAACTTATTTACTATTATTATAAGCATATGAAGGGAAGGAGACAAGCCGAATCCTGTATAAAAAGTGGAACATAAGGGAAACGGCCAAGCCATTTAAACTTGTTTGATGGTACAATAAGGAAAAAGGGGAGGGGAACTGATTGGAAAGCATAGGCCGTCTTCAGCAGGAAAAAGAAAAGCTGCAAAAGCAAAAGGATGGGTTATTATTGCAGATTTTTCTGCGCATCGGTCTTCTCGTTGCAGCAGGTATCGCCTACGGACTCTTCATGAGCTTTTTCAGCCCTATTGAAGGGGCAGTCGAAACCATCATTTTCTTTGTCCTCGCCGCATTGGCCGTCTTTCTATGGATCCGCTTCATGGTGCAGCTTTTCCGGGTATACAAGGTGCAATTTGAAATCAACAAGAATAATAAAAAGCTGCTGAAAAAGATCGCCGAAGAAGACCAGGGTCGGAATAAAGGCAAAGGAACCGGCAGCTGGAGCTAAAGGCTTGAAAAGTAAGTTCAAATCCTGCATAATATCATTATTGCTAAATAACAAAAGCAGCACATAACTGCTTTACTCACGGGGCTGAATGGGGTACTGGTGTCCCTCACGGTCTTCAAAACCGCTCGTGACCTGCGTGCCAGGTCAGCTGGGTTCGATTCCCAGGCGGTCCCGCCATAATATACATATTAGTGCCGTACAGTGATAGGACTGTGCGGTTTTTTGTTTGTTGTTTTGGTGTGTAGGGAGTCTGGCCTCTGACTTCTTTGCAATTTACAGGAACAAGAGCAAGCTTTTTATTCTATAAGATAGTGCATTACTCTGCGCGTTTATTTTGCAATAGCCACCCGCTTCTTTCGGTTATCACAGGACACGGGAGATGTGTTGCCTGCTCCTAGGGACAGATATCCATGCTTAAGACAGAGCCAAGGAAACTTACTCTGTGGTTCATAATAAGTAAGATAAACAGTGAATTATGGTACGGTGTAAAAGTTTACCGAGGAAGACTACCTTCCCAGCTTGAAAAGTAGTATATAAAAATAAACAGAAAAAACCATAAGAAAACCCACTGGATTTAGTATTCCCTAAACTCGTGGGTTCTTTTTTTGTACCTGTATAGTCCAATATTGTTTAGTTGTTGCCTTAATATAAGTTATTTGCTTTTTGGAAGTTTCTTAGCGTTTCAGTTGTTGTTTTAATTCTTCAATAATGTCTTTTTGGGTTGCTTCAATTCGATTTAAACCATTTCCAATAGCTTGGATGCTTGAATTTATTCCGGTTAACCCTTGTTCTAATTCCTTTGTGTCTTCAGTCATTTCGTCCAATAAATCAAATATTTTTTCTAACAGTTCCTTCTCTTTTTCGTTCATCGGAATCAATCCCCACTGTTTGATATATAAATTATATCACGAAAAAGTATCAGAATTTCGCCACTTAAATTAAGACAGTCTTTAATCTTGGAATATGCAGTAGTAAAAAAATAGACATTCGAGACTCCTGTTGAAGTTCTATGGTATTAAGTATTAGGTGCAAGTACATTATTCTTCTATTTTGAAATAGTCACTATCAATTTTCTTGACTATATACTTACTTTCTATAGAAACCCCTACATTATGTTCCAGCATGTACTTCCCAAGTAGTTCACCATCTATTAAAATGATCTTTTTTTCAATATGTTTAACAAATTCTTCGGCTTCTCGTGTAAACTTAGAAGTTGTAATAAAAACACCCTTACGTGCTTTTTTTCCTTCCAAGCTACCAGTAAAGGCTTGGATCTCCGGCCTTCCAACATTACCTTTCCATCTTTTTGCTTGAACATATATTATATCTAGTCCCAACTTATCTTCCTTTATGATTGCATCAACACCTTCGTCCTTTACATAATCAGTGGTTTGCCCACTGCCTAAGGTGCCCCCATAGCCCATAGCGAGTAATAAATCTAGTACTATTTCTTCAAACCTTTTAGGGTTGATTTTTTTTATCTGTTCTAAAATCTCTAATGCAAGTAAATTGTTAATTCTTTTAAATTGTTCATCCATTATTTCAGTTGGTGTGCTTTCATCTTCGTTATCGTCTTCCATTGTAAATATTTCAGCAGATTCTCCAACATCTACAATGTCCTCAGTATTATCTTCGGATAGTTCCTTTAAGAATTTACTTATAAGAGGCATATTAGCACCATGCGGGAACTGCTTGAAAACTTTTAACCCTAAGTCGGTTATCTGATATGTGTTTTGCTCTGGTTGTTCAAGGAGTCCAGCAACTTGCAATTCTCGTCTTGCATATCTTGCTCTTATCTTAAACTTTGAATCGCCACTATGTAAGTAAATTTCCTTTTGTTGACCTTGAATAGAGAAAAAGTCGGCTAATGCTTCATTTATCTCGGATACGTGACGAATTTTTCTATCACTAAGGACGTTCAAATAAGGTATTGTAAATTCACTTGGGGTGGGAGGATGGGTGCCTTTATGCTTGAAATGTTTGCTAAGTCTAATGTCGATCTCTTTTTCGCTTAGAGGTTGTGAATATTCTTTAAGAAAATTTATCATATTGTTCTTACGAATCTTTCTATCTCTTAATTTTTTTATATAATGGATGATTTCAACAGATTCATCATCATAAAATATAACTCCACTTTCATCCTTATGATGCGGAATAAAGTCATGAAATAAAGCAATCCAATCTCTTACTGTTGTAGGTGCATACCCACACTTTCCTGCCAACTCTCTTACAGTATATTTCATCATCTATTTTCCTCCATTCATGCAGTATATAATTACTATTATTTTACAGTAAAGTAACCACTTGGTTAATATAAATTTTAATCTTATTAATTTTTCAGCCAAGGGGACAAGCCCCCTTGGCTCATTTTTTAGACGGTGCCAAGGAACCTATCCCTGTGGCTCATGAAAAATTCTCCTTACCCCATGTCCATTTCCTATTCAAATCCATATATAAGAGATAAACAAACATATAGGAGTGATTAGAAATGCATATGCAGATCAAAGGGTGGACTCAGTTTAAAAGTCTGGTTCGGTGGAGTGTTGTGTTTCATCATTTGGAGGGATTGTGTTTATTTTTGCTGCTGAAGAGCGATGCGATGTTGAAGGATGAAGTGCCTTGTGGAGGGACCATACTGAATTTGGAGCAGTATGTCTGTTCTACCCATCTTTTGCGGGAGGACCTATGGTTTTATAACCTGAAGAAGAGGGATCTTTATAGTGATTCGCGGATTCAGCGTCCAATTAAGCGGCTGGAAAAGCTCGGTCTGATTATGGCGGAGCTGTTTTCGCATGGTATTTTGTTTACGGTTTTTGGGGTGGAGAAGTCTATTATGGTCGAAAGCTGGCTGAAATGGAAGAGGCAAGTGCTGCCGAGGTACAGCCTAAAACAGACCAGAATCTTTTTTTTCGCCCGAAAGTGAATCGGTCATGAAGGACTCGTGAATCGAACCTGAATACACAATAGAGAAAAGAAATAAAGAAAGAATAGAAAGAATAAAAACAACAACAACAACAACAACAACAGCATCTTTGAAGAAGTCTTGAGAGCAAAAATCGCTAGTGCTGCTGACCACCTCATGGGTGAAGGCTTTTCTCTGACAACCATGGATGACAGCGATAAAACGTAATCTGTAAGCCGCTATATTCGACTGAGCAGCTGACGGCATTTATGGACCAGCAGAGACGGAACAGAGCGAGATACGTCCCGGTGCAACATTTTCCTTTTACAAATAAATAGTGCTCAATCTTGAGGTAATTGATATGTCCTTTACTAATACAATCAAAAAAATAAACCCGCCTACGCTGAAGGCGAGTTCACTTTCTGTATGACAGGCTCAGAACGATCTTGCGATTGCATTTGCTGCAGTCTTAACCTCCACCATCCGATTGAAACCGCAATGATGGAAAATGCGCATGTGATTGTGAGTACAGTGGCTCCATCAAGTTTTAATAAAAGAACACCTCCCAATAAAACACCAATTGGCTGCGCTATAGTGGCTCCTGAAGATAATACCCCCATTGCGCTTCCTAAAATGTTAACTGGTATAGCTTCCTGCAGAGTTGTTTGAAAAATGATCGTTATTGGCGCAGCGAGCAATCCGAATAGGCCGAAAGCTATTAAACTGAATACGATTGAATCTAAGAAATTGCCGCCCATGACGGCTGCTAATGCTGATCCAATGTATAAAAATATAGAGGTATTAAAATTTATCTGTTTGAATTTGTATGTGAAAGCTGCCCCTATTAAGGTGCCAGCGCCAATGGCAGTGAAGCACAATCCTAGAGCAGCTGAGCCATTAATTTTCAAATCAGAAAATAGAGTTGGCAAAAGAACATCCATGATCATAACGAATGACATATTGGTAAATACAGCTGAAGAAATAGCAATGAAAATCCATTTTTGCTCTTTCAGATCTCTGACAGTTGTCTTAAAGGCAGTCATCACACTCTTATTTTGATTAGAAGTGTGAGGTATTTTGACTTTAACTAACAGAACGATATAGCAAAGGACAGAAAAAAATGACAGGATAACAGCCACAATCATGGATAGGGAAAAACCGCCTGTCAGCAGAAGTATCCCGGCCGCGCTGGTTCCCAATAAATTGGACACTTGTGTGACAACAGTTATCACACTATTAACGGACTTTAATTCTCCAGGATTGCATAATATCGGTACCAGAGTTCTTTCTAGGGGAGTGAGAACAGCGGATGAGATCCCTATGAATATGACGACTCCTGCATATATCCAATAATTAGCCCCGGATGGATCAATTTTTAACCATCCCACCACCAGCAAAAGCAAAAGAGAAAAAAGGTGCCAGATGCTTGACCACAGTCCTAAAGGTATCTTGTTCATACGATCAATGGCAATTCCGCTTAAAGTAGTTAATAATATGCCCGGTATGTAACGGAAAGCCATGAGTGATCCGAATACCAAAGGAGAATTCGTTATATTAGTGAAATACCAGGCCAGTGTTAAGAAAACAATGCTCGATTGCAAGGACTGAGTCCCTAAAGCAATTACTATTATGCTTACTCTCTTATTCATACGTCTTTACACCTTGTTTCATATACTCCATTAAGCTCCAACGTTGAGTTGGATAATTCATTGAACTTATATTGCTCTCCCAAATACAATCACCAGCCTAGTTGAAATTCTCCATTATTATGTGGATTTTTTTTCCTACTAACCAATCTTACTTTATATTTACTATTTTTGGTATTGGGAAAATGATTAAGTAGTTCATTCCTCCCGTATGAAGCGTTATAATCTTAATCAACAAGTGATTTACATAACCGAATTTAAACTCACACAAAGTATAAAAAACCCTGTTTATTGGAGTGCAAGGCACGCAGACTCCAGCGGGAAAGCAGCGGCAATGCTGAGACCCCGCAGCGCGCAGCGGGAGGAGGCTCAGCGTCGCCCCGCGGAAAGCGAAGTGCCTGGAACGGAAATGAACAGCCCCATATTACCGCCACCCTTGTGAATTTTCATAAATCCCAGTTGAAAAAGAAGATTATCAATGTGTCATATTAAACAAACAAAAGGAATGAAATCCAATGTCGTATATGAGAAGCATACTAACGCAGGCTGCAGGATTCCTTGTCCTGCTGCTGATTGCGGCGCTGCCATTATATTTGTATAACTTGGATGGAAAGGTCATTTTTCTTCCTTCAAAGATTTCAGGCGAGATCCTTGATTTTCTAAAAGGTCTATTTACAGGGGATTCGTACTATTACATGCAGGGGGACAGAAAGAGATTTTTGCTATTTGACCTATTGAGCTTTTTTAGTGTCTCCTATGTCTATGTCTCAGTCTCATTATCTATTGTTATTGTATTATCCTTTATTTTTGGTATATGGCTATGGAAAAAAAGTGAGAAGTGGGTAAACTCCATATTAGGATTTGTGGGATTTATCCCGGATTTCATTTTAGTTTTATTGCTTCAGCTTTTTGTTACCTATATTTATAAACAAACTGGTATGCGCGTTGCAAAGGTTGCTTCGCTATCGCTCGAGGAACCGGCCATTTTACTGCCAGTTTTGACGTTAACGATCCTGCCCCTTTTGTATTTAGTCCGTTCCTTAAACGACCGCACTTTTGAGGTGGCTTCTGAAGATTACATACTAACAGCTGTTTCCAAGGGACTTACGAAAAGGCAGATTTATCTCTACCATGTGACCAGCAATGTACTTCCTTTTTTAAAGGCTGATATCTATAAGATCGTAGGGATCACGACAGCTAATCTATTTATTATCGAGCATCTTTATAATACAAGGGGGTTAACTGAAATCCTATTCGAATATCCGGTGAACTTTGGCTACCAGTATAACCTCGTAGTCATTTCCCTGCTTTCTTTCTTTATCCTTTATATCGCTGTGCTATTTACGATGAAGCTCTTTATTTTCGGAATAGAGAAGGTGTTATTGCGTGGGTAAATGGAATCTAAAATTAAAAGCAGGCATACTGCTGCTCATCTTCTTTTTCTTCATTTCAATAATAGGTCCTTATATTGCCCCTTATGCAGCAGATGAGCTGTCCGATGTTCAGTACGTAACAACAGAATCAGGAAATAAATTAATAGCCCCTCCATATCCTCCATCCGAAAAACACCATTTTGGCACCGATCAATGGGGCTATGACATTTTATCTCTCCTATTATATGGAGCCAGGTATACTTTTTTCACTGTGTTAATCTGTGCTTTTTTGCGATCCCTAATAGGTGGTGCGCTTGGGCTTTATTTTGCTGTCAGCAACAGGTCGTTAGCTATAAGGAAAGAAAGGAAAAAGCTTCCCAATCTATTAAGCGGATTTCCTGTCTTTATATTTGTTTATTTTGTTCTCTTCCGATTGAATTTTGTCCCGGTATGGGGTGAAAATGCCTTAATCCTCCTCACTGGGACCCTTATGGTGATTCTTGGGATTAATGGAGTGTACAATGTCGTATTTGCCAAAACAGCAGAATTAAAAACCAGCCTCTATGTTTTAGCTTCTCAAACGATAGGAGGGAGCCGCTCGCACATTGCTAAAACTCATATTCTCCCTGCATTGAAAGGCCAGTTCATGATTATTTTTGTGAATGAAGTTATACTGGTCCTTCATTTAATTGGCCAACTGGGCATATTCAGTATATTTCTCGGCGGAACATTTGTCAGGATGGATCCAGTTATCTATATCTCAATGACCAAAGAATGGGCCGGTCTCATTGGCCAATTCCGATCCGCTTTCTATTATTCTCCCTGGGTCATCCTATTTCCGCTTGCTGCATACCTCTTACTGCTGTTTTCATTTTACTTAATTCTCCAGGGGTTTGTTCAGAAGGAAAGAGTTAAGCATAGGAAGAGTCCTCTAATATAGCGTGTCTCGGTAAATTTTGTGAAAATCTTAAAAGAAGGGAAATCAGGAAACATGATTCTAAAGTTCCAACTAGCATTTTATGGTAATATACATTAAAGAGAATAAGGAGGGATACCAGTGATAAAAACTGTTTCGAAATTCACTTTCTAAATAGCAAAGGCTGCTCTTAAAATGAGCGATGGTAGATTGCCTTAAATGATTCTTTTTTTGCAGTCTTTGCTGATCTTAATTATAAGGAGAGCAAAGATATGGGATATGTTAAAGCCACACAGGTATTACCCTCTGAGCTTTTACTCGCCATTCAAGAATATGTTGAGGGTGATTACCTCTACATTCCAAGAAAAAAAGGCAATGAAAAATCTTGGGGAGAAAAAAGCGGGACAAAATATACGTTAAGAATTCGGAATAGAGAAATCTATCAAAAATATAAGGAAGGAAAATCTAAACAAGATTTAGCGACAGAATACTTTCTTTCCATTAAAAGCATTGAAAGAATTATTTCCAAAGAATATACGCAATGAATTAAACGAAGGAAGTCTCCTGGCGACTATTTATTCAGTCAAGGAGGGTTCCTTTTTTCGCTTAAAAATAATACAGAACAGTTTATTAGGTACAGTGAGTTATTGGAGTGTTTTAAGATATAAGATATAAGATATAAGATATGAACCACATTACTAGGAAGAGTTTTTATTGCTTAATATTCTAACAATTGAAGGAGAACATTATGACAAAGAAGGCATTATTAGTAATTGACGTACAAAACGGAATTGTAGATATCGGAGATTTTCAACATGAGTTATCACTAATGGAAAAGGTGATAAAGGATTTCAAGGATAATGGAATGCCAGTTATATTTATGAGGCATATGGATGATCTTATAGAAAGTCCGCTATATAAGGATTCACTTGGGTCAGAAGTACATGCTTCCCTAAAAGAGTATGCCGATTATGTAATAGAGAAACAAAGTCCAAGTTCCTTTTTTAACACGAAATTGGCTGATATATTAGAAGAGCTTGGGGTAAATCACCTATTTATAACCGGGTTCAATACTGAGTTCTGCTGTATGTTTACAGCTATTTCTGCTTATGATAGAGGGTTTCATGTAACTTTTATTGAGGATGCAACCGGAACTGTTAACTCCGAAGAGACTTATGAAATGAAAGGTCTTGATATAAAAGATTTTATCGGAACTGTCTTACACTGGTCACAGGCTATTGAAGTATTGGATTATGAAGACTATGTGATGGAATATAAGAAATAGAGCCAAGGGGACAGACCCCATATCCATCAAGCTAACTAGAAAGTGAAGAGGAATGTGCTAATGCTTTGAGGCTAATCTAAAAATCTGCATACCTAAATAAGAATTGTTAATTGATTTTTTAAAAGTACCATGCTTAGGCTGCTGAATCCTTGGCAGCCTTCCCAACAGTCCTTTCATAGGAGACTTTCAATATATGAAACAGTCAGCTTCTTTTTCCAAGGCTCTTTTCGTAAACATTGTTGCTTTTGAAACAGACAAGGAACCAAGAAGCACTCTCTTTTGAGCGATGTGACCTTCAAGGAACTAAAATTAGCAACAGTAATCTAATAAACCTGCAAATAACGGATAGTGACATATCAGGAATGACGATAGATAATATACCAGTAGAAAAACTACTTGAAGTGTATTACCAAGAGTTAAAAAAGTAAATATTCCTTACAGAGAGCAGCCGCATTCATAGGGATGGCTGTTTTTCTATACCTCACAAAAATTTCACCGTAAAACAATTTGAGTTTTGGCAGGCACTGAGTAGCATCTGATTTATCTGCTCTTTGTCCACCATCTTCTTACTTTGCTGAAGGAAACTGAACCAATATATGTAATCATCTATTAATCGTCTGACGGATTTGAACAATCTGCCTCATGCTGTCAAACTCAGAACGCAGCTCATTGATTTCTTTCATTACGGCGTCTTGGACTTCAAAGGACTCAGCAGATAGAAACATCTTGTATTTAAAATATGGCATCAAGCATGGAGCTTTAGCCAATAAAAAAACCGACTCCCCCACAAGACGTTTCTCCTGATGAGCTGAAGGAAATGCAGGAAGAAAACAAAAAATAGGTGATT
>NZ_PKLA01000001.1:175826-520805 GCF_002858875.1 Bacillus sp. UMB0728
AGAAACTTACCAAGAAACATGCACTAGAATAAAATTACATCATATACAGGAAAAATCCCGGTTGAATGCTTGAGGAGGATATTATGAAACCTGTATTACCCAGTGAAAAATATTTCGGTAATTTAGAATTGGTGTTTTCATTTTATGGGCCTATGCCTACAGGTGTTACGGTTTCAGAAAATGGCCGTATTTTCGTTTGCTTTCCGAAATGGGGAGACGATGTTAAATTTACGGTGGCAGAAATGGTTGGGGATCAATTGCAGCCTTATCCTAATTTACAAACCAATTTGGCTAACCCCGAGAATGTCACAATGACTTTCATCAGTGTCCAAAGTGTAGTTGCGGATGGCTTGGGCACGCTTTGGGTATTAGATACAGGAGCACCTAATTTTTCTGTACCCATTAAAGGCGGGGCAAAGCTAGTTGCTGTTGATTTAAAAACCAATACAATTAGAAGGGTATATACCTTTACAGATGATGTAGTCCTGCCTACGACTTATTTGAATGATGTCCGATTTGATTTTCGTGTTGGCAATGCAGGTTATGCCTATATAACGGATTCTTCTTCAAGAGGGCCAGGAGCTATTATCGTCGTAGATTTAGCAAATGGAACCGCGTTTAGACGGTTGAATGGAGCCCATTCAACTTCTCCTGATCCCTATTTTATACCGAAAGTAGAAGGCCAAATCTTAATGAACCGAAACAAAGACGGTTCCACTTCTCCATTTAGATTGGCGTCGGATAGTCTTGCGATTTCTCCCGATGGAAAGATAGTATATTTTGCTCCGCTAACCAGCCGTCACTTGTTCTCGATCTCAACAGAAGCCCTCAGGGACAGAAAGATACCTGACACGGATTTACCTTATCATGTGGAATATTTGGGTGAAAAAGGGGCATCTGATGGAATGATTACCGATGCAAAAGGAATCGTTTATGCTGGGGACTATGAAAATAACAGTATTCGAAAGATATTTCCGAATGGAGCAATGGAAACTATTGCACATGATCCAAGAATACTATGGCCCGATACTTTTTCAATTGGCCCTGATGGATACTTATATGTCATTGTAAACCAATTGCATCGGCAGGCAAGATTTCATTATGGGCGAGATTTACGGGAAAAACCTTATAGTTTACTTCGTATGTATATTGGGGAATTACCTGCTCCAGCCTTTTAAAGATGGTCTGCTACTTTCACAGGCAGCAGGCCTTTTAGATGTTATTCACCTTTATCAGAAATACAGGAACAATATTTTGCACCTTGCATCACCTAAGACAGAGTGGTGAAACCGTCGGAAAAACCTGTTATTAGCAGGTTTTTTTGTTGTTTTTTTATATGGGAGAATTCTCCTCGTCTCCTTCGAAACAAATCTTTTGATTTAAACAGAACGGAGGGGTAATATATATTAATATCGCGAATTACCGATTTGGCGTGATGCTTTCAGATCATCTATCCAGTTTCCGTTGGGATAGTGATAATCGATATAGAAAGAGGCAAATGACATTGAAGCATGAATTGAAACGCTTAAATGATGAACAAGCCGTTGAAATTTTCAAAGCATTGTCGAACCAGACGAGGGTGAGCATTCTTCAAATGTTAAAAGATCCCGAGAGTCATTTTTCACCGCAAGCCCATATTATTGCTGATGAAGGATTTAAAGGCGGAGTTTGCGTAGGGGATATCCGAAGCAAGGCCGGGATTTCGCAATCCACAACTTCACAGTATTTATCGATTCTGCTGCAAAGCGGACTGGTTGAAATGAAGCGAATTGGACAATGGACATATTATCGCCGGAATGAGGAGACGATTAAAAAGTTCGAAAAGTACATTGGTACAAAAATTTAAGGAGAATTCAAGTGAGTCTATTACAGCATCGAGCATTCAACAGATTGTACCAGCAGGATAAAATGACGCTTGGTTTCTCGATTCCGACGGCAAAGATGTCTAAATATCCGATAATGGAAAATCAGCTGCCGCTTGCCCGCAAAATTGAAGACCATGGTTTTGCGGCATTGTGGCTTCGGGACATTACGATTCAGAATTTGAATATTGATGATAATGGTCAAATGTATGATATATGGATTTATTTGACCTATCTTGCGGCCTATACCAAGGATATTGCACTTGGGACGGCGAGTGTGGTCCTCCCGCTGCGCCATCCTGTCCGGGTGGCAAAGGAAGCATCATCTATTGACCGGCTGTTTCCCGAACGCCTGATCATGGGAGTGGCTTCAGGAGACCGGGAAAAAGATTTTACAGCTTTGGGAATATCCAAGCTCGAAAGTGGAGCGCTGTTTAAAACGAACTATGCATTCCTTGAACGGCTGTTAAAGGAGGAGAATCCGACAATCAGCAGCAATTCAGGCATCATCGATGGGACGGATATGAGAATGTTCCCCAAACCTTTTTCAGCGATTCCGACCATGGTGACAGGATTCACAAATCAATCGATTGAATGGATCGCACAGAATGGGGACGGCTGGATCCAATACCCGAGGAACATGCCACAGCAAACTCAATTGATTAAAGATTATCGCGAGTTGTCGGAAATTCACGCCCCTGGAGTGTTTAAGCCTTTCACCCAGACTTTATTCATCGATTTATCGGAAAATCCCGATTCATCTCCTGTTCCGATTCCGTTAGGATTTCGTGCAGGGCGCAAACACTTATTGGAAATTCTGTATCAATTTCAATCCATTGGTGTCAATCACCTGGCTTTTGTATTGTATTTTTCAAGGCGCCCTCCCGAGGAAGTCATCCAGGAGCTTGGAGAGTTTGTGCTGCCTTACTTTCCGACTCATGAAATTCCAGTAATAGATTAGCTTTTAAAAATATTTGATAAGGAAAGAAGATGAACTTATGTCTAAACATGCAAATAAACTAAACGAAATTCCATTCTCTGTGCTTGATCTTTCGCCGATAACAGCCGGAAGTACTCCTGCTGACTCTTTCCGCCATACATTGGAACTCGCACAGCTTGCTGAGAAACTTGGCTACAACCGTTTTTGGCTGGCAGAACACCATAATATGCCGTTTATAGCCAGCTCCGCCACTTCTGTTGTGATGTCCCATGTGGCAGCCGGTACATCAAAAATCAGGATTGGTTCAGGTGGAATCATGCTTCCGAATCATGCCCCGCTGGTAATTGCTGAGCAGTTTGGCACTCTTGAATCATTATACCCGGGGCGAATTGACCTTGGTCTGGGACGGGCACCTGGTACAGATCAGGGGACCGCTCGCGCATTGAGACGCGACTTGAGAAGCACAGGAGATGACTTTCCTGAGCAATTAGCGGAACTCCGAGGTTACTTTGATCCATCCCTGGCACAAGGGAACCCTATAAAAGCTATTCCTGGTGAAGGTTTGAATATTCCAATCTGGCTGCTGGGTTCAAGCGGCTTCAGTGCGCAGCTGGCCGGAGAACTGGGTTTGCCATTCGCGTTTGCCGCCCATTTTTCGCCGCTTAACACTCTGGGTGCACTGCAGATCTATCGCAAAGCGTTTAAGCCTTCGAATGTTCTCGATAAGCCGTATGCGATAGTGGCATTGAATATCATTACAGCAGAAACCGATAAAGAGGCAAAGCGCCTTTTTACCACCATACAGCAGCAATTTTTGAATCTGATGAGCGGCAGCCTTATCCCGCTTCAACCACCGGTAGATGACATATCCGAAGTGGCCGGCAGCTACCAGTTAAAGGCACTCGAGCAGCAATTAGGCTCATCGATTGTCGGCAGCAGGGAGACGGTAAAGGAAAAGCTGCTTACATTTTTGGAAGAGAGCCAGGCAGATGAAATCATGACCATTGCCCAAGTGTACGATCACAAAGCCCGCCTGCGATCATACGAGCTTCTGGCAGAAATCACAAATAGCGAACGGTAAAAAGGAGGACATCAGCAATCAAGCCTAAAAGTTATAGTTACTCGCGGTTTAGCCGAAAAATTTAGAGAGGTGAATAAAGAATGACTGCACATAAAGATCCCATTTTAAAAGCAGGGGATTGGGTAAAGGGAAAGTCAATCGATGGGGAGCTGCTAATAGGTTATATAGAATCTCTTGCTGCCCAGGGTGGGGCTCTGAAAGTAACAGCCGTTACATCTGATAATGATATGGCTGTTGGGAAAACTATTCTAATGCAGAGCAAAGATGTGAAGAAATTGCCGGAAACGAAAGTATCAAACAAAGAGCAAATTCGTTTTCTGATTGATTTGGCGCTTTCTACAGGAGACGAGGAATGGTTTATAGAACTTTCTTCTCAGATAAACTCCATGAGGCAGCTTGTTGATTCCATTAGATAACGCAAAAGAAGAAATGTCGATTCGGCAGGATGAGTGTCTGTAAGTTCCTTGCAAGGCTGGGAAGCGGCAGGCACTTTTTTTCTCCTATCTGCCATTCTCCCTTAACTTAGTGAGGAGTGATTCAGCTGCAAGACCAAATGGACAAAGTGCTTTTTCGTTCACTTACTTTCGGCCAAACTTGGGAAAAAATTAAAAGACATTCTATATGAATGCCTTTATATTAACAGTCGATATTTGATTTTTCACCAATATCCTTAACAACATCCTCGAGCAGCACGTTACCCAATACTTTCTCCATTGCTAACTGTGCAGCTGAAAATATCGGCTCAATTGTGTTTTGGATGTGCCTTCCCACCGGACAGTCGGGATTAGGATTTTCATGCATTCCAAACAACTCATTATCTTGTACAACATTAACAGCCTTGTATACGTCAAGGAGTGTAATTTCCGACATTTCCCTGGCAAGCTTGGCTCCTGCGATTCCTGGGTGCACCTCTACCAATCCTGCTTTCTTTAACATCCCCATAAGTTTCCTGATTACAGCAGGGTTCGTGTTAACGCTAGAGGCCAGAAAATCGGAAGAGCTAATCCCGTCCTTATTAAACTCAATCAACGACAATATATGAATTCCTACAGAAAATCTACTGCTGATGGACATAAAGCATCCCTTCCGTTTGTAATTAATTCGATTACAGGTTTATTATACCTTAAAATCATGAAGAATAACAAAGGGCAAACCGTTTATGTTGACTTGACACTCTCTTGTAATTATAATGATTACAGGTAATTGAATTGGTTACAACCGTAAAGTGAAACTAGGAGGACTTTATTATGAAATTATTAGTGACAGGCGCCACAGGAAAACTTGGAACAAAAATTGTGGATTCTTTATTAAAAACTGTTCCAGCTGAGCAAGTGGCTGTCAGTGTCCGTAATCCTGAAAAAGCTGCAGGATTAGAAGCTCGCGGAGTAGACGTCCGTAAGGGTGATTTTGATAGCCCGGAAACATTGGATACAGCTTTTGCCGGCATTGACCGCTTGTTAATCATTTCTGCTGATGGGGACAATGAAACAAGAATCCGCCAGCATGGAAACGCGGTCGCTGCTGCGGAGCGCGCCGGTGTTAAATTTATTGCTTATACAAGTATAGCCAAAGCTTCTGAAAGCACCAATCTAATGGCTCCGCCTCATGTTGCCACTGAAGCAGCCATCAAGAAAACAGGGATCCCTTATTCATTTCTCCGCAATAACTGGTACCTCGAGAATGAAATTCCAACCATCCAGGCTGTTTTGGCTGGGGCACCATGGGTTACATCAGCAGGTAATGGCAGAGTAGGCTGGGCAACGCAGCAGGATTATGCAGAAGCTGCTGCTGCAGTCCTCTTTGGTAGTGGTCACGAAAACACAATCTACGAACTGTCAGGGAAATTATTGACCCAGGAAGAACTTGTATCCGAACTGGGGAATGTCCTGGGGAAAGATGTCAATGTGCAGCAGGTGGATGACACTGCCTATGCGGCTATCATGAAAGATGCAGGTCTCCCTGAGTTCATCATCCCGCTCCTGGTAGGCATTCAGGAAAGCATTCGCAGCGGCTCTCTGGAAGTTGAAAGCAACGATTTCGAAAAGGCTCTGGGACGTCCTGCCACACCTGTCAAAGAGGCATTAACTGAAATGGTTAATGAAATCTCCCAGACAAGATAAACAAACAAAATTAAACCGGCCATTCTTAATAGAAATGGCCGATTTTTATGTTCATGAATATTTTAAAGTGGGAAGGCTTCTTCTTTATATACCCTTATGATGTCACCAGGCAATGTTTTCAAAAATACTTGGCCTGTCAAAAGTGTTAAACTGTTCCCTGAATTTTTTATAATGTCGGTAAGTTCAATGCAGTATCAATATTAGTTAAATCCAAACTGATCTGTTCGTTTGTATCATAAGCATGATACCATCCTTTTGCTGCCATATAAGTGGATATTTGTTCATGCATATCAAGAGCTTCCACTAAATGGCGGGTGAGTATTTCTTTAATTTCCGGTGTTCCTGACTCCGTAACTGCCATGGCATAATTTCTCACTCCGCTTTTAGCTGAAATGAGCAGATCCATTGCAACCACTTGATCTGATAATGCATTCATGCCAGTTAAATTTTCAATGATTGGATTCATTTTCATCCACCTCCTAATTTACTGCTTAGCATTCGAAAGGATAGAAGCATATTCTTGTAATTGTCTCGTAGATACATCAATGTCCTGCAGCATAATATCTTTTAATTGAGGGTCTGTAACCAACGCTTTCATCGTTTTGGACTTTGTTAGGCAATTGGTCTTAAATGCAGCCATCTCATGAACCTCAAGAACTTCATGCAAGGCGTAGTTCATTTTTTATTCCTCCTCCCTTAAGGTTTCAGCACAACTTTAATACATTCATCCATTTTTGTGTCAAATATCTCATATCCATGTTTTGCTTCGCTGAGAGGAAGGACATGACTTACTACATCGCTTGGGTCAATCTTGCCAGTCGAGACCAATTCAAACATGTATGGCATATAGTGGATGACAGGAGCCTGTCCGGAGCGGATATTGATATTTCGCTGCATAATATCTCCAAAAGGGAAACCATTATATCTGCCGCCGTAAACGCCCGTAACTTGAATGGTCCCGCCTTTACGCACTGCTTGTGAAGCCATGATAAACGCACTTAATGCTCCCCCTTGAAGCTTCATTCCACTCGCAAGGAATTCCATATCAGTCATTTTACCGTCCATACCAACTGCATCAATGACAACATCAGCGCCGCCCTTTGTCATTTCTTTCAAATGCATTCCCGCATTTTCAAATTGTTCAAAATTAACAATTTCAACTTTGTTGGTACGTTTGGCATGCTGCAGACGATAGTCGACATAATCTACCGCAATGACACGCTTTGCACCTTTTAACCAGCAGAATTTTTGAGCAAAAAGACCAACCGGACCGCATCCTAATACAATAACTGTATCTCCACTTTTTACGCCTGCATTGTCAACGCTCCAAAAACCAGTAGTCATCGCATCGGCAATAACGGATAACTTTTCATCTGGTTCTTCACAAGTCTCAGGAATTTTGAAATGAGTAAAGTTGGCAAACGGCACTCTTAAATACTCTGCTTGTCCGCCTGGATAGCCGCCAGTCGTACCAGAATATCCGAAATATGCACCCATATCGCCATTATCATTAGAATTATCACATTGGCTTTCCAAATGGTTTTTACAATACATACATTCCCCGCAGGCAATGTTAAAAGGAATAATAACACGATCCCCTTTTTTTACTTTCGTCACATTTGGTCCAACCTCTTCAACAATCCCCATCGGTTCATGACCGATAATATAGTCTTCCTGCATGTTTGGAATCATTCCATGAATCAAATGTAAATCAGATCCGCATATTGCTGTACTCGTTACTTTAATTATCATATCATCTGGTTTTTCGATCTTTGGATCTGGAACTTCTTTGACTACAACATTTTTAATGCCCTGATATGTTACTGCCTTCATGTTATACAGCCTCCAGTGTTATTGTTCATCAGGTGTCCGGTCAAACATACCTTTTCTATTGGTTTCAACAGGGAACAGATTCATTTTGCCAATCATCAGTGTATTGTTGGCAGAGAGCTGATCTAGTTTATACTGTTCACTTAGTTCGTGTGGGTGGAACCATTTTTTGCTGACCATCAGGTCTGTAATTTCCTGATGCATGGTAATACCTTGCATTAATTGGTTTCGTAAGAGGGTTCTAACATCAGGTGATGCCGACTCCGTTAATGCGACAGCAATATTACGCACACCTTCTTTAGCACGAAGGAGGAAGTCCATGGCAAATGTGGTATCAGCCAGTTCAGGTACATGTAATGAGTTTATAGGGTCTAAATAGTCATTATTCAATGAAGTTGCCTCCTTTTCAATTTACTATTGGTGTAGGGCGGTTTTGAGGAACAGGAGCTTCAAAAGGTGCACGCTGATAAATCGCCTGTAATTCTCCAAGCGATTGGATAGATTGTTCAACATCTTTTTTCATTAATTCTCTCAAATCCTGATCAAATACCAGACCTTGCATTAGTTTTGATTTCGCCAGGCAAAGGGTTTTAAAGTTAATAACTTCATGCAGATCCAATGACTCATGATCGGCTAATTTTTGAACGTCCATTCTGGTGACCTCCTTATTAACTTGTACAAAGATATAGTTTCAAAATTTACAGCAAATTATCCCGATTTTTTTAGGGTATTTTTTAGTTAAAACTGCAGGAGGAAAAAAGAAGATTTAAGGAGAAATGAAATGCACAGTATTTATTAGAATAAGCAAAAAAGCGAGGGGGGCAATGATGAATTCACTGTATTTATTTGAATATTCCCAGTGATGAATATATTGTATTTTTCTTCAGTTTTATGTAGTGAAGTAAAAAGTCTGTTTTCAGTAAATAGAAAAGAAAAAATAGCTATTAAAAAAAGCCTGTATCCATGAATCTAATTGAAGATACAGGCATTTTCTTTTACTCGAAACTTTATGACGCCCAAATTTGAATATTAGATAATAGAGTAGTTAAAACCATACCTGGGATTAGTATAATAAGGCGGTCTCCAACCAATTTCCGGCATTGGCCAGGAATGGTTGATATAATCCATCCTTACTTTTTGATCTGAATGATTGACCAGCAATAATTTTACTTCAGGACTAAACTCGAAATTCAAATGGCTGCCTCCTTAACATTTTTTCTTACTTTTTACCTTATTCATACTAATTGGATATGGAGCATGTACCACTTTCTTAAAACGGTCATGAACAAACATCTGAGCCGATAGAAAGAGGATTTTACTTTATTGGAAAACAGGCACTTCGTTCAGACGCCCAACATAGGTTAAACATAAAGTTTTAAACCTGGAGGTTTCCTATGAGTCAAGAAAATCAGAATCGCGAAATGCCGCAAGTGGATCAGATGCAAGACATCGAATTCACGGATCAAATGGATATGATGGATCAAATGCCGGAAATGAATCAATCGCAAATGTATCAACCTCAAATGTATCAGATGCAGCAAGCCAATCAGATTCCCCATTATCATATGCCCCAAATGCAGCAAGCCAATCAGATGCCACAGTACCCAATGCCTCAAATGCAGCAAACCAATCAAATGCCCCAATATGTTATGCCGCAAATGGGCCAGCATGCTGGTAATGGTATAGGGCAATATCAATACGGAGATATGATGGGGAAATATCAGCAGAGTAACATGATGGGCCTGAAGGAGCAAAAGAAGCTGCAGGAGATCCAGCAGCTGCAGCAAGCATTTGATGCCAATAAAGTGGAACACCCATACCCGATGTATCCTAATTATGGAAAAATCATTCAATATGAGGAAATACCATTAAATTTACCTGAACAACGCCAGCTTTTCCATCCTGGTGTGGAAGGGTTAATGGTGCCCCGGCCGATCATTGAAAATCCCAATTATAAAGGAAGCGGAAAATTAAAGGGAAAGGTTGCGCTCATTACAGGCGGTGACAGCGGTATTGGGGCTGCGGTAGCGATTGCGTTTGCCAAGGAAGGCGCTGACGTAGCCATTGCTTATTTAAATGAACATGAGGATGCAAACCGCACCAGAATGAGGGTTGAACAACTTGGCCAGCGCTGTTTATTAATGCCTGGCGACTTGCGGGATAAACGGCAATGTGTCGCCATTGTAGAACAAACTGTAAGGACATTCGGCCGCCTGGATATACTCTGTAACCATGTGGGGATCCAGTTCCAGCAGAAGAGCTTGACGGACATTACGGATCAGCAATTCGATGACACATTTAAGGTAAATATCTATTCTCACTTCTATACAACAAGAGCAGCGCTTCCATATATGAAACCGGGAAGCTCGATCATCCAAACCTCATCTGTTGTGACTTATGTTGGCGAAAAACAAATGATTGATTATACTGCTACAAAAGGCGCCAACGTAGGATTTACCCGTGCACTGGCCAAAAACGTAGTGAAAAAGGGAATCCGCGTTAATGCAGTAGCGCCCGGACGGATCTGGACGCCGCTTATCGCTGCGAGCTTTTCGTCAGACCAAGTGGCGGTATACGGAGCCTTTAATCCTATGCAGCGTGTGGCCCATCCATTTGAATTGGCTCCAACATATGTATATTTGGCATCCGATGATTCACGCTTTGTCACCGGCCAAGTGCTGCATGTGGACGGCGGAGAATCTAGTCATTCATAAAAGAAAGCTAAATTTCCGAAATCTAGTAAAGCACAGCCGATTTCCAATTATTGTGGGGGAATCGGTTTTTTTATTGGCTATAGTTCCATGCTTAGTGCCATTTTTTAAAATACAAGATGTTTCAATCTGCTGAGTCCTTTGAAGTCCAAGACGCCGTAATGAAAGAAATCAATGAGCTGCGTTTTGAGTTTGACAGCATGAGGCAGATTGTTCAAATCCGCCAGACGATTGATACAACGGATGAGTTTTATTAGAAAGAAAGGGGATTTTTCAATGAAGTGAGGCCAGCCTACAAGGGTCTAATCACAAACTTTTATGAGGCCCTTACAGCTTCTAAATTTTGCTCTCAGTTGAAGGATAAGTGGGGAAACAGATTTTCTTATTGGCGGACAGTCAATTAAAGACGTTTTTCTCCTGATGTCCTGTAGGAAATGCAGGAAGAAAACAAAAAATAGGTGCCTGACCCCACATCAACATAACTCATGTTAAACTCACACAAAGTTAAAAAAATCCTGTTAATTGAAGTGCAAGGCACGTAGACTCCTGTGGGAAAGCAGCGGCAATGCTGAGACCCCGCAGCGCGCAGCGGGAGGAGGCTCAGCGTCGCCCCGCGGAAAGCGAAGTGCCTGGAACGGAAATTAACAGCCCCATATTACCGGCAGAATAGTAAAAAGACGGATCAAAATTTGAGATTGCTCAAATTCAATAAGAATTAAATGTTGAATTACCAGAAGAATTAACAGCCTTATTTAATGAAACAAATGGTGTGTTTGACAACTGGAATTGTCCTTTGGTTTGTCCAGCTTCCCAAATGATTAAGGACAATCTATTTTATAGAAATTTTAAAGATTATAGAGATATTTATATGCCATTTGATAATCTTTCAGACGCAGGCAATGGCGATTTATTTTGTTATTTTGATAGGAAGAACGATGAACGCCTAATAGAATATGAGTTTAATGTTTTTCTTATATAAAAATAAGGCTTGAGGAGTTCCCCAAGTCCCTAGGTTGATCATTATTTTCACTTATTCTTTGCAATAAGCACTGAAGTTAGCATTTTTTATCGCAGTAAAAGCTTGCCCCCACAATGATAAGTAAAATAAACAGAACTACAATTAAGAAAAAATCGTTACGATTACTAGGGCAGCTGTAGCTATATGCAGGATATGGAGCTCCACAATCATATGCTGGGGATGTATAGGCAGGCATTGGAGCGGCATTTGGAGCAACATTTGGAGGAACATTTGCACTAAGAGTCGGCGGGGCGTTTAGATTTGAATACATTTATCATACCTCCCTCGAGTAATGAATTTCTCTATATAGTACTCTCGAAGGTGAGTTTGGAGCCCGTCTATAAAAAAATGGGCGAATGTCCGGGTTATTTGATCTGACCGGCTATTAGATTGAATAATAGAGATAGTGTACATATGAAATGGAGCTTTTGTTATGATGCACGATTGGACGCTGTGGTTTGTACGCTGCGCTGTTCCTCTGCAAGCCTGCCGCTCTTAATAAATACTTGAAAGAAGGCCTGGTCACCAATTTTGTTATATATGCTGATTGCTGACTGTCCGGTTTTCTCGTCTCATTAAGGAGCCGAATCATTTCTTCTGATGTTCTTATATTAAATCCATGTCCAAACAGCCTGCCATCCTCAAGGAGCACAGCATTAACACCCCTGAAATGCGGTGTTTTTCGATCAAAGTCAGGATTATTTACGTACAGGACGTCTCCAGGTATAAAATGATCAGAGTAAAAGGTGATGATGCCCAGGTCTGTATCTGTATGCCAGCTGTAAAGATATAGATCCTGAAACAGTGAATTAAATCTTTCGCTGCCGATACTATTCAATATGGCATAGTAATAGATGATTGGAATTGCTGTCGCGCATTCAAATGCATAAAATGAACCGTTTCGAAAAATATCTATAATGGCATCAGCCGGTTGCACATCAGGCCTCAAAAGGAACCCGCCTGCTCTTGTTAATTGCCAGTACCTGGGATTGCAGCGGGCATATTCAAAGCTTGTAAACACAGCCTGACTTTTATCCATTTCTTTCGCGCTTTGAATGATGTTCCTGCGCACTGTAAGCTCAAAAAGTAATTCATACTCGGAATTATAAGAATACAAAACTGGTGCAGACTGCATCTGTTGCAGGATCGTCTTCTCAACACTTCCAAGCTGGCCATTTTCTTGAATTTGAAAAGGTACCCCTGATATCTGGATCATACAATCCCCCAATTCCTATTTCGCTTTTCTTTGTGCTCATATCTATCGTATTCTCTTATTTATGAATCATGTTAAAAAGAGCCAAGGGGTCAGGTCCCTTGGCTCAACAAACAAATCCGCTAAGGTAAATGATGTTCAGATTAAGGAGTCTGAGAAAATGAAGAAGGTACAGCTGGTTTGCTTATACTAAGGAACTTAAGCTCAGAGAAGGTTATAATCAGGAAATAATTAAAAAGCAATAGAAAAGTACCCGTTTCTTCTGAAGATGGCTTAAATCCCGCTTCCTTAGCCATTCTTGATGGTTTGGAACAACAGCAGCGAAATTATATTTCGAAAAGCGAAAGTTTTTTTCGGATTTAAAAGGAATTTGTCTCATTCTGCCGAAATATGTACGTATGATATTTTTACTACATAAGGAGGATCTTTGATGAATTTTAATGACTACCCATACACAAGACCTAATATGGAAGAGGCAGAAAGAAATTTTAATCAATTATTAGAGAAGTTCCAATCTGCGGAGTCCTTTGAAGTCCAGGACGCCGTAATGAAAGAAATCAATGAGCTGCGTTCTGAGTTTGACAGCATGAGGCAGATTGTGCAGATCCGTCAGACGATTGATACAACAGATGAGTTTTATAAGAAAGAAAAGGATTTTTTCAATGAAGTGGGACCAGCCTACAAGGGTCTAATCACAAATTTTTATGAGGCCCTTACAGCTTCAAAATTCCGCTCTCAGCTGGAGGATAAGTGGGGGAAACAGTTATTCCTATTGGCGGACAGTCAGTTAAAGACGTTTTCTCCTGATGTGCTGAAGGAGATGCAGGAAGAAAACAGGCTGGTTAGTGAGTATGTGGATCTGCTTGCTTCGGCTAAGATTCCGTTTGATGGGGAAGTGAAAAATCTTGCCCAGTTAGTTCCTTACCACCAGTCACCTGACCGGAGCGTGAGGAAGGAATCCAATGAAGCGAAGTACAGCTTCTTCATTGAGCATGCCGATCAGTTGGATGGTTTATACGACAAGCTTGTAAAAGTGCGTACCCGTATTGCCAAGAAGCTGGGTTTTTCTTCTTTTACAGAGTTAGCTTATGCCAGGCTTTCCCGTACTGATTATGATGCTGAAATGGTGGCAAAGTTCCGTGACCAGGTGAAAGAGTATATCGTTCCATTAGCCACCAAACTCAAACAAAGGCAGCAGGAACGTATCGGCGTCGATACATTCAGGTATTACGATGACAGCTTCAGCTTTAAGACAGGAAATCCTGATCCTAAGGGAGATGCGGAGTGGATTGTCGATCAGGCGAAGAAAATGTACGAGGAAATGTCCCCGGAAACGAACGAATTTTACACTTATATGGTGGAAAACAACCTGATGGACCTGTTAAGCAAAGCTGGTAAAGCTGGCGGCGGATACTGCACCTATATCAGCCAGCATAAGTCACCATACATTTTCGCGAACTTTAACGGAACCAAAGGCGATGTTCGTGTATTAAAGCATGAAGTGGGGCATGCTTTCCAGGTATTTGAAAGCCGTGGATTTGAAGTGCCTGAGTACGGGTTCCCTACGCTGGAAGCATGTGAAATCCACTCCATGAGCATGGAATTCTTTGCCTGGCCATGGATGGACCTCTTCTTCGGGGAAGATACGGATAAATACAAGTTCTCTCATTTAAGCGAAGCGGTTCTGTTTATTCCTTATGGTGTAGCAGTCGATGAATTCCAGCATTTTGTGTATGCCAACCCGGAGGCAACTCCAGCCCAGCGCAAGCAGGCTTGGAGAGAAATCGAGAAGAAGTACCTGCCGCATCGCGATTATGAAGGAAATGAATTCTTGGAAAATGGCGGTTACTGGCAGCAGCAGGGACATATTTACAAAGTTCCTTTCTATTATATTGATTACACACTGGCACAAATCTGCGCGCTGGAATTCTGGAAGCGTACGCAGGAAAATAATAAAGAAGCCTGGAAAGATTATCTGCACTTATGCAAGCTGGGCGGAAGCCAATCGTTCACAGAACTTGTCAAAGAGGCGAACTTGATTTCTCCATTTGAAGATGGGTGTGTGAAGTCGGTGATTGATGAGATTGAGGCTTATTTGGATACTGTTGATGATAAGGCACTTTAAAAAGTATAAGGGGATTGGCCGGTTTGAGGGGCCAATCTCCTTTTTTGCTTCAACTTAATATAGTTGGAAATATTCTAAATTTATTTTAGTTTGATTAATCTTGCCCAATCATGCTATAAGTGTATATGGAGCAAAAACTTTTGCCTAAGTTCTGGGATGAAAGTATGATAGAATATCCCATAATGAAAGGATTTGAATGTCAACATGACCAACAATTTCTGGCGTGAATTGCCACGGCCATTTTTTATACTTGCACCAATGGAAGATGTGACGGATGTTGTGTTCCGGCATGTCGTGAGCGAAGCCGCTCGGCCTGATGTGTTTTTTACCGAGTTTACGAATACGGAAAGCTATTGCCATCCGGAGGGAAACCAGAGCGTGCGCGGGCGGTTGACTTTTACCGAAGATGAGCAGCCGATGGTTGCCCATATATGGGGAGACAAGCCAGAGTTTTTCCGGCAGACGAGTATTGGTGTGGCGGAGCAGGGTTTCCGCGGCATTGATATCAACATGGGATGTCCGGTCCCTAATGTAGCCCAGAGAGGAAAGGGCAGCGGCCTGATTCTCCGTCCTGATGTGGCTGCAGAGATTGTGCAGGCAGCAAAAGCGGGCGGCTTGCCTGTCAGTGTGAAGACAAGGCTTGGCTACACAGAGGTGGACGAGTGGCAGGACTGGCTCACACACATACTGGAACAGGATATCGCTAATCTTTCGATCCATCTTCGAACTCGCAAGGAAATGAGTGAAGTAGATGCACACTGGGAGCTGATCCCGGAAATCAAGAAGCTTCGTGACCGTGTGGCTCCGGATACTCTTTTGACCATCAACGGGGATATTCTTGACCGTCAAGCCGGCCAGCAGCTGGTTGATCAATATGGTGTGGATGGTGTGATGATTGGGCGCGGTATTTTTAAAAATCCATTTGCCTTTGAAAAAGAGCCGAAAGATCATACTCCTAAGGAACTGCTTGATCTCTTGAGATTGCACCTGGATCTTCATGATAAATATTCGAAAGAACTGGAAGCACGTCCGTTCAGGGCTCTTCACCGCTTTTTCAAGATTTATGTGAAAGGGTTCCGGGGTGCGGGTGAATTAAGGAATCAATTGATGAACACAGATACTACGGAAGATGTGCGAACGCTGCTTGATGGGTTTGAGGGGACGATAGAATAAAAGATTTAAGCATATGAAACAAAGTGACTGGGGAGTACAGGTTCATTTCATCAGCAGCACCTAAACAGGCTGAGACTTCAACTGATGTTGAGGTCTTGTTTTTTTCCGGTGGAGCTCAGGAGTCATCACGTGAAATTTACTGAGATGAATCCAGAGGAAAATTTTCGACGGATGAAAAAGAAATGACATCTCTAGAAATGCGCAGAGAAGGGTTTGAAGGATGCAAAAAAATCTCGTCTTGATGCTGGTTTTCCTGGCTTTAATCGGGCTAGGTACAAAAATATACTATTATTTCTTCTGGGAACAGGAAACTGAAGAGGAATATAGGAACAGAATGTTAGAGACACTTGATGAATGTCCCAGCCGGAACGGAAAATCAGGGTATTTTTCCAGAGGCACAAGAGTTGGGAAATATGATGGCGATTCAATTGAATGTGAAGAAGCATATGAATTCATGGATAAGCTATTAGAAGAATAGCTATATAGAACCTCATGACGTGGTGTCTGCCGCTTTCCGTTTTGTCGACTATGACAAAAGGGAAGTGGCAGGCATCTTTTTTTTCAATATATGACAAATTCAAAAGAAATCCTACAAGATGTTATAAAACTTGTCGCAATTTATTTATTAAAAATATTAAGAAAATTTCAAATATACCGTTGACGTATAACATCATATGACGTACTATAATTATCAATATGATGTTATAGGACATCATAAAAAACCGGAGGTGCTAGTATGACACAATCAGTTTCTAAATCGCCAATCAAAAACAATAGTAAGGAGGGGGGAGTAATGAAACAGGAACATACTAATCAAATCCAATTAGCCATTGAAGCCATTGAGAACAAAAATATTCAGAATGTATTTTTCGTAGCCTGCGGCGGATCGATGGCGTCTCTATCTTTTGGAGATTATTTCATCACAAAAGATACGGGGAAACCGAGCTTTGTTTATACTTCTAATGAATTTGTCCATTTAAATCCTAAAGCACTAAATGAAAACAGCCTGGTTATCCTGCGCTCACATTCAGGGACTACGCCAGAAACAGTTAAAGCAGCTACATATGCCCGGGGTAAAGGCGCACTGACTGTCGCCATCTCTATGGAAGTTGAATCTCCGCTCTGCAAAGAAGCAGAATATGTCCTTCACTACAATTACAAAGATGGATCAGATGCCATTGACGGTGAAATCGGTATTTATTACACATTTATTTTCAAGCTGTTAAAGACATTTACTGGTGACGAAAAGTATGATAGAGGAATTGAACAGTTAAGCAATCTGGGAGATTTGATCGAGAAGAACCAGCAGCTGTTTAAAGAAGCCGCTTTTGAATTCGGCAAACGCAATAAGAGGGAGAAGACCATCTATACGATGGCAAGCGGGGCTTATATCCACCATGCCTATTCCTTCACCAGCTGCCTGCTGATGGAAATGCTGTGGATTCATTCAAATGCTATTCATTCCGGAGAGTATTTCCATGGCCCATTTGAAATTACAGACTTTGATGTTCCATTCCTTCTGATCGCGGGTGAAGGCCCAAGCAGGCCACTGGATGAGCGGGCACTGGATTTCGTAACTAAGTACAGTGAGAAAGTAGAAGTAGTAGATGCTTCTAAATTTGATTACAGCGGAGTCGATGAGGATTTGAAGGAGTACTTTGGCCCGGCCTTAACAGGTCCCGTCATGAGGCTTTATGCTGATGGCCTGGCAGAACATACAGGACATCCTCTTTCAGTAAGAAGATACATGTGGAAAATGGAGTATTAATTCTATTGGAATTGGTGTAAAATCTTTAAAAATAACTATATCAATGAGGCGATCATATGAAAAAAATGTTCAGCATTCTTTTAGTCGGCATTATCGCGGCCGGTATTATGGCAGGATGTAACTCATCTGTTGACTCAGGCTCAAAATCGAATGGCGATGATGTAGTTATTGATTTCTTCCACCGCTGGCCAAATGAACCAAGAAAATCATTCTATGATCAAAAAATCAAAGAGTTTGAGGAATCACATCCAGGTGTCACTATTAATGTAGATTCTGTCTTGAATGATTCTTATAAAGAAAAGATACGGGTTTTAGTATCAAATGATGGCCTTCCGGATATTTTCTCTTCCTGGTCAGACTCTTTCGCTGAAAATCTGGTAAGTTCCGGCCGGATTAAGGAACTTAATGACATCATGAATGAAGACACAGAGTGGAGCGGCAGTATTCTTGAGTCCCAATATGCCGGATTTACTTTTGATGACAGCACATACGGCATTCCTTTTACAGTAGATGGAAAAGCCTTCTTCTACAATAAGGAGATCTTTGAGGAAAATAATATTAAGGTTCCAAAAACATACGATGAACTGGTGGATGTATTAGAGCAATTAAAGTCTGCGGGTTATGAAACGCCTGTTGTCGAAGGGCTGACGAATGCCTGGGCTATCTCACACTACTTGGGTACCATTTTTGATAGAGTAGTAGATCCTGAAGTGCGGGAGGCAGACTATAATCTGGAAAGTGATACACCATACACAGATGAAGGATATATCCGCGGTTTAGAAATATTCCAGGAGCTGACTGGTTTTATGGGAGATGTATCTACCGCTATTGACCATGAAGCTGCCAGAAATATGTTTGCTGCTGGAGAAGTGCCAATTTTGTATATGCAATTTGCTGAAGTAGGATTGGTTCAGGACATTGGCGATGTAGACATTGGATTTTTCAACTTTCCGGAAGTTACGGATGGGGCAGGACGGGCTGATTCGCTGACTGGTGCGCCTGAAGGCTGGATGCTTAGCAAGGATGCTCCTAAAGAAGCGGTTGAATTTTTGAAATTCCTGACTTCCGAGGAAACGGCTCAGGAATTTACGAAAACAGATGGCCAGCTGAATGCTGTAAAGAATGGCGTGACTGAGGAAAACACAAGTCCTACCAGCTATGAAGCCTATCAAATAGTGCTGGATGCAGCATCGACAGCACCATGGTTTGACAATGCCGTTGATATTACGATTGCCGACATCTTTATGCGCGGCGGCCAGGAGCTGGCTACGAAACAAAAAACGCCGGAAGATATTATGAAAGAGGTTCAAAAAGAAGCAGCGAAAAAGAGCGAGTAACAGAGGATGGCCCTGACATTCGGGTGTCAGGGCTTTCTAATTATCGGGAAAGTGGGTAATAAGTATGAAATTAAGAAAAATGTCTTTGACGCCAATTCTCTTTCTTTTGCCAACTGTACTATTCCTGGGCATTTTCATCTACATACCACTCATTCAGAACTTTTATAACAGCTTCTTTGATTTCAACGTATTTTCAGATTCAAAATCCTTTGTGGGCATGAGTCATATAAAGCAATTATTTGAAGATGAAGTTGTCGGAATCGCATTATGGAACAATGTGAAATATGGAGTTATTTCAGTGATTTTTCAAATATTCTTTGCCTTAATCCTGGCAAGTATTCTTGAAGATAAGTTGTTTCGCAGAGTCGCTCCAGCCCTCAGAATCATCTACTTTATCCCTGTGATGATCTCCATTTCTGTTATCGCCCTGCTGTTTGGTTTTGTATATAATCCGCAAATTGGATTGTTAAATAGCTTCCTCGAGTTAATTGGACTCGGCGATCTTGGAAAACCATGGCTTGGCAATTCGACAACGGCTATTTATAGCGTTATTGCCATGTCCCAATGGCAGAGTATCGGTTTAATTACAATGCTTTTCATTGTAGCCATTCAAAAGATCCCTCATGACTTATATGAGGCATCCCATATAGATGGCGCAGGAAAAATACGCCAGTTTTTTCACATTACTCTTCCCCAGGTTAAGGAAACGATGTTTGTCAATCTGCTGATTACCGTTACTGGCTCCATTCTGGTCTTTAATGAGCCCTATATCCTGACTAATGGGGGGCCAGGGAACAGCTCGATGACATTGGCGGTTCATATGTATCAGAATGGATTCTTCAAAGACAATATGGGCTATGCTTCTTCAATCGCCACAACCATGTTTCTGCTGTCGGCAATCTTTGCTTTAATTCAGATTAAAGTGTCTAAAACAGGAAAGGAAGATTGATGATGAAAATAGAAAATCTTCAAACCCAAGAGTTAACTTTCCCGGCCGTAAAAAAAAGGCAGCTGACTCGTAAAACGCGGCTATCCAGAAATTTAGTTTTCCTGGGATTACTCATTTTCGCCATCATGATCCTCTACCCGCTTTTTTGGATGGTGATCTCTTCATTTAAAAGCTATAAGGAGATTTATTCAAATGTTTGGGCGCTCCCAAGCGAATGGCACTTTGAAAATTATGCATTAGCATGGGAAAAAGGGATTCAAAATTACTTTTTGAACAGTGCTTATGTTACTGGCTTTTCCATTCTGCTTACAGTTATGACAGGTACAATGGCAGCCTTTGTTCTGGCCAGATACCGCAGCCGCTGGATAGATGCAGCTCTTCTATTTATCATTGGCGGTTTAATGATGAATCCACAGGTGGCTCTCATTCCTTTATTTGAGATTTTATCCCTGTTTAATCTAATCGATACAAGATGGGCTTTAATCCTGACGTATGTCGCTTATCGATTGCCCCTTACCATTATACTGATCCGCGCTTTCTTCATTACCATACCTCATGAGCTGTCAGAATCTGCCTTGATCGATGGCTGCAGTGAGGTAGGAATCTATTGGAGGATATACTTGCCGCTGTCCATTCCGATTGTGATAACTTCTGTTATTATTAACGCCTTTTATGCTTGGAACGAGTTCTTATTTGCAACAGTATTTATTAATTCCAGCGAACTGAAGACGATTCCATCAGGGCTGATGGTCTTCCGTGATGCATTGCGAACGGATTGGGGTGTCCTGTTATCAGGCATGGTCATAGCATCAGTCCCAATGGTTCTATTATTGATTGCTCTCCAAAAATATTTAGTACGAGGCCTTGCAGAAGGCTCGGTGAAAGGATAATGACGATGAATTTAATGGCTGTGGGTGACAATGTTGTAGACTGCTATTTGGACCGGAACGAATATTTTCCTGGCGGCAATTGTGTGAATGTCGCTGTAAATGCCAAGCGGAACGGTGCTAGCCGTGTCGGCTATATTGGGATATTTGCAACAGATGAACCTGCCCGGCATATAAAGCATGCACTTCAGCAGGAGGGGGTCGACTTTCAGTTTTCCAGGGATGCTATTGGCATCACAGGACAGCCCAAAGTCGCGCTGACGGAGGACAATGACCGGGTGTTTGTGGGAGGGCCTAAAGACACTGTCCAGCACCGGTTCAAAATTCAGCTGATTCCGGAGGAAATTGATTATATCAAGCAATTTGATGTTTGCCATGTGAGCTGCTATTCGTCGATGGAAAGCGAACTGGCAAAGATCGCTAAAGAGATTAAAGTTTCGTATGATTTTTCAAACCGGAAAGACCTGGAATATATTTCATCAATAGCCCCATCTATCACTTATGCCTTTTTCTCAGCTGCAGAATTATCTGAAGCAGAACTAAATGGATTTATTGCAGAACTTGCCCCTTTCGGTTTTGAGATTATAGGTCTGACGCGGGGAGGAGAGCCGGCTGTATTCGTCCATCAAGAGAAAATCTATAAGCAGAAACTGAGGAAAATTAATGTTGTCGATACAATGGGGGCAGGAGACAGCTTGATTGCAGGCTTTCTGACTGAATATGCCACGAGCGGCGATGTAGAAAAGGCTCTTGAAAAAGGAACCCTTTCTGCTGAAAAGACATGCCAGGAATATGGGGGATTTGGGTATCCCGCAAACATGTGATTCTTTTTATTTACGGGCGGATTCATGTATAATTATTGTAAAATTGAGATATTGAGGCGTTGACAATGGAAAAAGACAATCTAAATCGAGATCAGCTTTATTTATACGAAGAGATCATGACCGGACTCATGCACTATATTAAAAGCCATGGACTAAAAGAGGGAGATCGAATCCCCACCGAGAAAGAATTGGGAGATTTATTCAAAGCCAGCCGCATATCTATCAGACGCGCCATCAAGGAATTAGTTGACGAAGGTACTCTTACAATTGTCAGAGGCAAGGGCACTTTTGTAAGTGCCCCAAGAAAAGAAATTCATTTATTGGACCTGCAGGGTTTTACCGAAGGATTAACAACCGAAAATGACACGATAACGAAAGATATCATTTCCATCCAGAAAATCAAAAGCAATCCGGATTTAGACAAGATTTTTAACAGCCGGTATAAGGAGTATATTGAACTTGTGCGAAAAGTCTACCGCAATGACCAGGCGCTAAGCGTAGATTACGCCTATTTGCCTGTTGATCTTTATCCAGGCATCGAAGAAAAAATAACGCCAGAAAGTTCTACTTTTGCTATTATTCATGATGAGTATGCTGTTAAGTTTAAAAGAGTCCGCAAAAACCTGGAATTTGTCTATCCAGACGAAGAATTGCAAACACACTTAAAAGTGAATAATTTCAATTTACTTGTCCTGGTGGATAAAGTGATTTATGGTGAACAGGATCTGCCTGTCCACTATTCAAAGTACTATCTGATTGCTGAACGTGTACAGTTGAGGTTAGAGCATATTATTAATCCTGAATGATCTATAACTATACATCCGGACTGAAAACCCCTTAGAAACGAACGTTACTGGAAGTTATGGGTAAAAGTACTTCTTCAGGGGGGCGGATGAGATAAGTGGAGTTTGAAATAGCAAATTACAATATCACAAGATCCTCTGGATTTAAGGGATTTGAAATCAATTTTGAAGTGGATGGCAAGGCTTTTGTTTTCCTGCTTGGCAATGATAGCCATCCTTTCCCAGTAGGAGTAAAACATCAATTTAGACTAAAAGGCAATTGCCCACTTTGCGGGAAAGTTATTTTTCCATCACCAATTGGGCAGCAGCCGTGTACATATTTTGCTTATAATAAGCAACAGGATTTATTGGTGTATTTTGCGCCATTTTTGCCATAATACTAAAATTTTTTTGATTGATAGCACTTATAGGGAGACTGCTCTGAGCAGCTCCCTATTTATTTTGCCGGGTGATGGGTTAATGGTCTATTTACCCCAATTTTTTTTGTGAAAGTGCCCAAATTAAACTTTTTTCTATTAAAATGGTATTAACTTAACATATTTCTGATAATTTAGATAACTAAGCATTTTTTTTATGACAAGTATTTGGATCCTGGAAAATAACTTCCAGATGTTTACTTATAACAATAGTTCTAAAGAATTACAAAATAGATAAAAAATACTGTTGGTGGGGGGAAGATTAGAATGCTGAATACCCGAATGAGCAGTATTCTAAAAGCTTTAATAGAAACAGATGATGTAATCACAAGCGAGTACTTGGCAAATATCATACAGGTTACTTCCCGTACAATCAGGAATTCAATAAAAGAGTTAAATATGCTGCTTGCTGAAAATGGCGCTGAAATTAAATCGGTCCGCGGAACTGGATATAAATTGACTGTTGGGGATGATGCCAAATTTCAAAATTTGCTGGCTCAAATTGCAGGAGAAGATTCATTAAAAAGCGGGCATATACCGAACCTTCCGGAAGATCGTGTCCAGTTTCTGATCAAGCGGCTTCTTTTTGCTGATAAATATGTGAAACTGGATGACCTGGCTGAAGAATTATTCATCAGCAAGTCTTCCATTCAAAATGATTTAAGAGAGGCCAAAAGGATTTTACAGCAGTATGCTATTACAGTTGAGAAGCGGCCGAATTATGGTCTCAAGTTAAAGGGAGATGAAGTTAAACTTCGCTTTTGCATGTCCCAGTATATTTACAATCGGGAAAAAACGGTCCTTGACCTATTTGAAAGCCGCATGTCCATTCTGCCAAAAGAAGAAGTCCAGCTGATCCGAAAAATTATTCTTGATCAAGTCAGGGTAAGCGGTATATCACTTTCCGACATGGGCCTGAATAATTTGATCACTCATATTGCCATTGCCTGCTGCAGAATACGATGTGAAAAATATGTAATGATATTCCCGAAAGACATGCATGAAATCATAAACCAAAAGGAGTATATAGTAGCTTCTGAAATAGTCCAGGAAATAAATAAACATCTTTTCGTAGAGTTTCCAGAGTCGGAAATTGCCTATATAGCCATTCATTTAATGGGGATCAGAATGATTGCTCATTTTCATTTGAATGAAACAGAAATACGCAGTCTTGTTGATGAGGAAGTCTTTAATCTGGCAAAAAAAATCCTGAGTATGATTGAACAAAAGCTAAAGCTGGGCATTAAAAATGATAAAGAATTGTTTGTTAGCATGTGTTTGCATCTTAAGCCCGCATTAAATCGGTTCCGATTCGGCATGAATATCCGGAACCCGATGCTGGATGCGATAAAAGCTAACTATCCGGTAGCCTTTCAGGCAGGCGTCCTGGCTGGAATTTGTATCAAAGAAGAATATGGATACCAAATTGGTGAAAGCGAGGTTGCCTATCTGGCTCTTCACTTTGGTGCGGCGATGGAGAGAGTCAAAGCAAACCATTCAGTCAAACGCTGTCTGATTGTCTGTGCTTCAGGAGTCGGCAGTGCCCGGCTTTTATACCACAAGCTGGAGTCCCAATTTGGTTCCAGGCTGGAGCTGGCAGGAACAACAGAATATTATAAAATAAATGAAATCCCGCTGGATACGATCGATTTTATTGTCAGTACAGTTCCCATTGCCTCTGAGCTTCCAGTCCCGGTCATTCAGGTGAACACCATACTTGGGGGAACAGATTTATTAAAGATTGAAAGAGTACTGGATGATTATACCGGACAGTCTTTCGCTTATACAAGAAAAGAGCTGGTTTTCCTGCAGAAGGAATTTGAAACAAAGGAAGAAGTTTTAAAGTTTCTGGCACGTGAATTAACAGATCTAGGTTTGACTGATGAACACTTCTTGCCTGCTGTTTTGGAAAGGGAGGAAGTTTCTCCAACTTGCTTTGGAAACCTGGTTGCCATACCTCATCCGATTATGCCGCGAACGGATGAAACATTCTGGGCTATATGCACACTTCAGAAACCTGTCGACTGGGATGATAAGCGGGTTCAATTTGTTTGTTTGCTATGTGTAAGAAAAAACAGTAAAGAAGACTTGGTCAATATGTACAAGCTCCTGATAGAAGTAGTAGAGGACAGCACTCTGGTACATCATTTATTGAAATGTAAAACCTATAAAGAGTTTATCTCTGTTTTTCTAAGCAAAAAAAAATAAATGCAGTTCCACCATGCCAGTCAACTTGGCATGGTGTTTTTAAGTTTGTAAACAAACGAAATGACGAAGAAGATAAAGTTTAAAAAAATTACTTCAGCTGAAGGAAATCTGAAATAGTCAGAATTGTCTAATAAAAAATTTCCGTTGCTCAACGGAAAAAGTGTATGTGTTAATGGAAGCGTTTTCAATTTAATATTAAGGTACGAGCAAGGAGATTCCACTTAAAAGAGGGGTGATAAAGTGAACATATTGCTGTGCTGTTCAGCCGGGATGTCTACAAGTCTATTAGTTACAAAGATGGAGAAAAGTGCAAGAGAACAAGATAAAGAATATACCATTTGGGCTGTTTCAAGTGATGCGGTGCACCATCATATTGACAGGGCGGATGTGCTGCTTCTAGGCCCTCAAGTGCGTTTTATGCTTCCTCAATTGAAGAAGCTGGGTGAAGAAAAAAAGATCCCGGTTGACGTAATTAATATCGTTCACTATGGCACATGCAATGGGACCGAAGTATTAAGCTTTGCAGAAAAATTAGTAAATAAATAGGGGGAGTGAGTTTAATGAGCAAAATGAATGATTTCCTTGAAAATAAGGTGATGCCTGTTGCAGGCAGGGTAGCGGGCCAGCGCCATCTTCAGGCACTCCGTGATGGAATTATCCTGACGATGCCGCTGATTATTGTCGGTTCATTATTCCTGATTCTGGGTTTCTTGCCTATTCCCGGCTATGACGACTTCATGGCAAATACATTCGGTGATCAATGGCTGACAAAGCTGATGTATCCAGTGGGTGCGACCTTCGATATTATGGCCTTGATTGCCGCCTTTGGCATAGCTTACCGCCTTGCTGAAAAATATGGAGTGGATGCGCTGTCTGCAGGTGCAATTTCTGTTGCGGCATTTCTTTTGGCAACACCGTACCAGGTCTCCTTTACGCCAGACGGAGCATCAGAAGCAGTACTTGTAGGAGGAGCGATCCCGGCCGCTTTAATGGGAAGCAAGGGACTTTTTGTAGCGATGCTTATTGCCATGCTCTCAACGGAAATATACCGATTTATCATCCAAAAAAATATCATTATAAAAATGCCTGATGGCGTACCGCCTGCTGTCAGCAAATCATTCGTTGCACTCATTCCAGGTTTTATTGTTATCACGGTCATTTGGGTTCTTCGCCTGCTGGTAGAGCAGACGGATTTTCAGAGCTTGCATAATATCATTGGCGAAGTGCTTGGAAAACCACTTGGCATTCTGGGCGGAAGTTTGATTGGCAGCCTGGTTGCAGTATTTCTTGTACAGCTGTTATGGTCCTGTGGATTACATGGAGCTTCCATTGTTGGAGGAGTAATGGGGCCAATTTGGCTCTCAGCAATGGATGCCAACCGCCTTGCGTTCCAGGGGGGCGACACTTTGCCGAATATATTCACACAGCAATTTTTCGATATCTTTGTATATATAGGAGGAAGCGGCGCAACGTTAGCATTGGTGCTTGCGATGATTTTGAGGGCACGAAGCAAGCAAATGAAGCAATTAGGCCGTCTAGCTATCGGGCCGGGACTGTTCAATATTAACGAACCTGTCGTATTTGGAATGCCAATTGTGATGAACCCTATTTTGATCGTTCCGTTTGTACTTACACCGCTTGTAATGGTCTTAACCACCTATATTGGCATGAGTACAGGGCTGGTCGCAAAACCGGCAGGCATTGCGGTTCCATGGACAATGCCTCCGATTATCGGGGGATATTTGGCAGCAGGAGGAAAAATGTCAGGTGCTGTCCTGCAATTAATAAACTTTGCCTTAGCTTTTACCATCTATTATCCTTTCTTCCGCATCTGGGATAAACAAAAGCTCGTTGAAGAAGGCGGTTTTCAGCCTCCAGTCGATGCCAATAAAAAAGTTGCAAGCATGTAAGGAGCTGAAGTAATGACTAAGTTAATCATCAATGCCGATGATTTCGGCTATTCAAAAGGAGTTAATCTGGGAATCATTGAAGCCTTTCAAAATGGTGTGGTTACCTCAACCACATTAATGGCAAATATGCCTGGAGCAGAACATGCTGCCGGCCTGGCGAAGAATAACCCTGGCCTTGGAGTGGGAATCCATTTCGTGTTGACCTGCGGAAGGCCGGTAAGCAATGAAGCGGCCTCGCTTGTAAATAGCCAAGGAGAATTTAACAGGATATCGGCAATAGAGGAGGATGGAATTCCAGAGGAAATTGAACTTGAATTAAGGAGCCAATTTGAAAAGTTCATTTCTTTTGGCATAATACCCACTCATATCGACAGCCATCATCATGTGCATTCACTTCCAAATGTTTATCCCGCTGTAGAAAAAATAGCCAGGGAAAATCAATTGCCTATTAGAAAAGTAAGTTCAGATCCAAACCCATTGCAGCCTGTCCAATATTTTAATCATGAATTTTATGGAGATCAGCTGACGACAGAGTATTTGCTCGAACTGCTTGATAAAGCACGTCCTTATGAAACTGCAGAGTTAATGACACATCCTGCTTTTGTTGATGAACAGGTCTATGCTTGCAGTTCATATGCTTTGCAGCGTGTCAGGGAACTAACCATATTAACCGACCCTGCTGTTCAAAAAGCCATTACTGACAGGGGCATAGACCTTATAACCTTTAGGGAGGTTTCTATTAAGTCCGTGGTTTGAAAGGGATGAACAGGTTCCTGGACTGGCATGGTCCGGAACCTGTTTAGATGAATTCCAGTGATAAAAAAAGAATTAATGAATTTTATGGAGGACATTTTTTGCAAGATAAACAAATCAGGGAGGAATAAGAGGATGAATATTTTGCTATGCTGCGCAGCAGGAATGTCTACAAGCTTATTGGTGACTAAAATGGAAACAGCAGCTAAAAGCCAGGGCATTGAGGCAAAGATTTGGGCGGAAGGGGCAGATGCAGTTAAACGGCATATTGATAATGCAGATGTATTGCTCCTTGGTCCGCAGGTGCGTTATTTGATGCCTCAAATGAAAAAGCTATGCGAGGAAAAAAATATACCAGTAGATTCTATTAATCCTGTTCATTATGGAATGTGCAATGGACCGGAAGTTTTAAAGGCTGCTATTGATCTGATTAACGGTCAAAAGGGATAGCTTCATAGGTTCCCTTCTTGCACATGAAATAGGTAGAACTTGTCTTTTATAAATAAATCATAGAAGGAAGGGATGTTTTCTTTATGGCTGGCATCGAAGAGACAATCTTTCAAATCATCCTTCACGGCGGCAATGGAAAAAGCTCTGCCATGGAAGCAATTGCTGCTGCCAAGAGCGGGGATATAGCTGGGGCAAGAAAAAAAATTGAGGAAGCTGCTAATGAACTGAATAGCGCGCATCTTATCCAAACGTCTCTGATCCAAAGGGAAGTGAGAGGAGAAAGTACAGAGATTACTTTGTTAATGGTGCATGCTCAGGACCATCTTATGAATGCGATTACGATAAAAGACATGGCAGGCGAATTTGTAGACTTGTATGAGCACGTAAATCTATCCGGAGGTGTGAATGCATGAAAAAAGGAATAAAAATAGCTACCATTGGCGGGGGGTCAAGTTATACTCCTGAGTTAGTTGAAGGCTTTATTAAGAGGTATCATGAGCTGCCGGTAAGTGAGCTCTGGCTGGTTGATGTAGAAGCTGGAAAAGAGAAGCTCGAGATTGTAGGGAATCTCGCTAAACGGATGGTTCAGAAGGCAGGGCTCCCCATTGAAGTTCATCTGTCCCTTGATCGTAAAGAAGCCTTGAAGAATGCAGATTTTGTAACAACGCAATTTCGGGTAGGATTATTAGATGCACGGGCAAAGGATGAAAGAATCCCTTTAAAATACGGGGTGCTGGGACAAGAAACAAACGGTCCTGGTGGATTATTCAAGGGCTTGCGGACTATACCGGTTATTTTGGATATTTGCAGAGATATGGAGGAATTGTGTCCTGATGCCTGGCTGATTAACTTTACAAATCCTGCTGGAATGGTAACGGAAGCGGTGCTCCGCTATTCTAATATCAAAAAGGTAGTCGGCCTCTGCAATGTACCTATAGGAATGGAAATGGGAATCGCTAAACTGCTTGATGTGGAACATTCCCGTATCCGTATCGATTTTGCCGGATTGAATCACATGGTATATGGCCTTGATGTATACCTGGATGGGGAGAGTGTAAAAGGAAAAGTAATAGACCTTCTCACTGATCCGCAGAATAGCAGCTTTGTAAAGAATGTTCAGGGAATTGGATGGGAACCATCTTTTCTTAAAGCCCTAAACGTTCTTCCATGCCCATACCATCTGTATTATTATAAAACGAGGGAAATGGTAGAGAAGGACTTGAAAAATTCAGAGATGGAAGGTACCCGTGCAGAGGTAGTTCAAAAACTTGAAAATGACCTTTTCGAACTTTATAAGGATCCCAACCTGGACATTAAGCCGCCGCAGCTTGAGAAACGCGGAGGCGCATACTATTCTGATGCAGCTGTCCGGTTGATTTCTTCTATGTACAATGACAAACGCGATATCCAGCCTGTCAATACATTGAATAATGGAGCGATAGCGAGCCTTCCGGATGATTCAGCAGTCGAGGTAAGCTGTATTATTACAAAGGACGGCCCTAGACCTATTGTCATGGGTGACCTCCCTGTGCCGGTCCGCGGATTGGTCCAGCAGATCAAATCTTTTGAACGAGTCGCTGCAGAATCTGCTGTCACAGGAGATTATGATAAAGCTGTCCTGGCACTGACGATCAATCCTTTAGTTGCATCTGACAAGCTGGCAAAGCAAATTGTCGACGAAATGCTTGAAGCCCACAAAGAACATTTGCCGCAGTTTTTTAATAAGGTAGAAGCATAGAATACATAAGAATCTGGCTGCTGGGGCTGGATTCTTTCTTTTGCTTCAACACCTGGATCAGAAGTGTGTAAGCGCCAGAAGGATTTAATGGATTATTGCTGTAGATTGCCTTATAATCTTCTCCAAACCAGATAGAAATAATGGAGAATTGTGCACCACATATACTATTTAGCAGCTTTAAAGCAAAAAACTCTTTGTAAAGGAAGTAGCCATGACACTACAACAGCTAAAATACGTAATCGAAGTAGCCAGAAGCCGTTCGATCAACAAAGCGGCACAAAGGCTGTTTATCAGCCAGCCCAGCCTTTCGAATGCACTGAAAGAGCTGGAGGAGGAAGTGGGAATCACGATTTTTTCGCGGTCCAATAAGGGGATTATCATCACTCCTGAAGGATCAGAATTTCTAGGCTATGCCAGGCAGGTGGTTGAGCAGGCGGAGCTTCTTGAAAACCGTTATACGAATGCACGGTCCCCGCAGCAGCACTTTTCTGTTTCTGCCCAGCACTATGCCTTTGCGGTAAGTGCGTTTGTCCGCCTTTTAAAAGAATATGATCCGGAGGAATATGAATTCAGCCTGCGGGAAACGAAGACCTATGAAATCATTGATGATGTGAAGAATCTGCGCAGTGAGATCGGGATTTTGTATGTGAATGAATTCAATAGAAATGTGATATATAAGTTTTTGAGGGAAGGAAGTCTGGAGTTTCATGAGCTGTTTGAGGCAGATCCCCATATATTTATCAGCTCCACAAATCCGCTTGCAGAAAGGGATTATGTCACTTTATCTGATTTGGATCCTTATCCCTATCTCTCATATGAGCAGGGAGACTATAATTCCTTCTATTTTTCCGAGGAGATTCTCAGCACCCTTTCCAGGCCGAAGAATATCCGGGTGACGGATCGGGCCACTCTGTTTAATCTGCTGATCGGGCTGGACGGCTATACCATTTCTACAGGAGTCATTAGCCATAAATTAAACAGCAAGGATATCATAGCCATTCCCTTAAAGGTGGATGAGAAGATTAATGTGGGTTATATCACGCATAAAAATGTGACCAACAGCCCGCTTGCGAATATCTATATTCAATATTTAAAAGAAAGCATAAAAGAAGAGCTTGGCGGGTTATAGCTTTAAGCTATAACAAGGCATAGTAACATTGTGTTACGTTATAAGAAAATCCCTGTGCTACACTTACTTTAATGAAAACAAGCCAAGTTCCAGGGCAGCATTTTTATAAGCCTTGGATATATGGGGAGAGGGAGTTCATTATGACTAAGACACTTGTTAAAGCACCATTCAGAGCAGATCATGTAGGAAGCTTATTGCGCCCGGAGAGAATCCATAAGAGCAGGAAGGAGTTCCAGGAAGGCACGATTACAGCCCAGGAGCTGCATGCTATTGAGACAGAAGAAATCAAGAAGATTGTGGACAAGCAAATTGAGGTCGGCCTTCAGGCTGTCACCGATGGGGAATTCCGCCGCCGGTTCTGGCATACCGATTTCCTTGAACATTTGAATGGGGTGGAGGGCTACGTGCCGGATCATGGCTTTGCCTTCAAAGGGGAAGAAACGGAAAGATATGATGTGAGGGTCACAGGAAAAATTACGTTTAACCAAGATCATCCGCATATTAAAGACTTTATCGAATTTAAAGAAATTGTCGGTGACCGTGCGGTTGCAAAGCAGACCATCCCAAGCCCTAACCAATTATTTAACGCAGGCATCCGCAACCTTGATATCTATCCGGACGTTGAAGATTATGCGAATGATATTATCCAGACTTACAAGGATAGCATCAAAGCCTTCTATGATGCAGGCTGCCGCTACCTTCAATTTGATGATGTGTACATCGCCGGCCTGAATGCACCGGAAATTCCATTCAATGACAGCGGCTATTCACGTGAGGAATTAATCAGCCTGGCATTAAGAGTTGTGAACGGTGTGCTGGAGGATAAGCCGGAGGATCTGACTGTAACCACTCACCTTTGCCGCGGGAATTACCGCTCTAAATGGGCATTCGAAGGCAGCTATGCCAAGATTGCACCTGTATTGTTTGCAAAAGAGAAGGTGAACGGATTTTTCCTGGAATACGATGATGACCGTTCCGGCGATTTCGGTCCTCTGGAGTTCGTTCCAAATGGCGGACCGTTGGTGGTGCTTGGTGTATTCACGTCCAAGCATGGCACTTTGGAAGACAAGGAGAACATTAAAGCACGTGTAGAAGAAGCAACCAAATATCTACCGCTGGAGCAATTATGCATCAGCCCTCAATGCGGATTCGCTTCTACCCATCACGGCAATATCCTGACAGAGGAAGAGCAGTGGGCTAAGCTGAAGTATATTGTAGATATTTCTAAGGAAATTTGGGGATAAAATATTTAGCGAACAGCTTATGGATGCTGTTCGCTTTTTTTTGTACCGATTATAAAAAGGACATCCCCATTCCACAATCACTAACATTCAAACAGGCCTCCCCATCATACACTGTCATGGAGGTGAGATATATGCCACGAGTGAATTACCGAAGTGCTGATGTGGATTTGATGGCCAGGATGATGCGGGCAGAGGCTGAAGGGGAAGGCAAGCAGGGTATGCTGTACGTGGGAAATGTGATTGTGAACCGTCTTTTAGCCAATTGTTTGGATTTTAAGGATTTGAGATCTGTTCGGGATGTCATCTTTCAGGTGCAGGGCGGAAATTATTCTTTTGAAGCCGTTCAAAAGGGCAATGTGTTTTATCAAAGGGCAAGGGAAGCGGAGAGACGATTAGCCAAGCAGAACCTTGATTATTGGAGACAGCATCCGGGGAAGTATGCTCTATGGTATTTTAATCCGTATGCCCCTTGTCCTCCCACTTGGTATGATCAGCCTTTTGCCGGCCAGTTTAAGAATCATTGTTATTATGAACCGAAGGCAGGGACTTGTGAGGCTGTTTATAGTGGTTAAAAAAAGAAGGAGTCGAATCTCTAATAAGTTGGGCGGCCAGACAGCCAGATTATTCCGGCTGTCTGGCCGCCATTTTTTGTTTATTGTTAAATTTTATAAGAACGCTCTATAGAATTTACATTAGTGTGCAGGATCTTGTTAACGGCTTCGTCTGTACTTTTTTTGTTCAAATGTTTTCGAAAGTCTTCAAGATGCTTTATAGCTTGCTTTAAGTTTCCTTTCCTGTAATGCTGATCAGCCTGTTTTAAAGAGTTTGTCAGCTGTTTTGAAAGGGGATGTGGAAGGATACCTGCTTCCTCTAATCCAAGTATTTGACTGGATAAGCTTTCAGCAGTTACTTCAATTGTGATGGTAATTTTATTGGTGATCACCTTCTCACCATTATATGACACCTCTGCAAATATCTCTGTAGTTCCAGCATTGAATGCACTAAGCTTACCTTCTTTAATGGATGCAGCCACTGGATTGGATACAGACCACTTAATCTCTGCACCGGCGAGATTGATTTCATTTCCATTTGAGAGGGTGACAGATAGCTCAAGCTGCTGCTGACTTCCTTGAATAAGCACGTCATTTTCTGCAGATAATGAAGCTTTATCTAATTTAACAGGCAATTGATATAAATTATGGTCAGCCGTATAATATATATTTCCTTCATTGTCTACATCCATTAGTTGGACAGTGCCTGTAACCAATTGTTTGCTTTTCATAGTATTAGGGTCTATAACGGTTAATTTTCGGCCTGCTGTTGTATAAAGATAGCCATCATTATCCCAGCGAAGGAAAAATGGCCGCCATTGGCTTCCGCGATTTTCACCCTTATATAATTGTGTGCTTTTTATAACTTCTCGGCTTTTCGGATCCATTGCAAAAACAACAGAGTTATATTGACCTTTTTCATCTAACCCCCAAGCGATTCCCCAGACTTTCCCGTCAGGGCCAATGGATAGCTCGCCAATCATTTCCGGCTTTGCCAGCCCTTCTACATTAAGTTCAAAGACTTCATGCTTTTCTGTCTTCACATCGTATTGGAACATTTTTGCGGTCGGCTCAGTAGGCTCTATCCCCAGGCCGCCTGATATTGTTGATCCGCCAAACACGACCCCATTTTGGTAGGCTAAGCCAATAATAGCTTGATTTTTTATAATGTTGCGGATTGTTTTCCATTCTTGATTAACAGAATCATAAATAGTAAAGGCACCGCCCAACTTTCCATAATCAGGGATTGTTCCTGTGAATAGCTTATTATCCCCTGATGTAAAAGTAAAAGGCCTGCTTTGGTCATCACCCATATCATAAACCATTTCCGGATTATCCCCATTACTGCCATTAGAGTAATTAAATGGCAAATCAGGATTAAATTTAAAGATCCTGGCACCGCCATACGTTCCCAAATATACATCGCCATTCAGAAAGCCTATTCCTTCAATTTGATGTGGGTCGCGTTCATGTAGCGTGTATTTATCTATGGATGTATCAAAAATACCAAAGGAACCTTGATAGCCACCCATGTAAATCCTCTGGTCTTCTCCAATTTCAAGGCTTTGCATCAGCAAGCCTTGCATATCCACTTCAGGATACTTTACTTCAACCGTCTTCTCTTCAGGATCAAAGAGGGAATATTCAATCTGGTGGTGAAGAATGGCCAGCACGTCTTTGCCGTTTTCATCTTTAATCCAGCGGATTGCTTTAGCAGGAGAAGCTGGCAGCTGTAAGGCAGGTTCCACTTTTGATGTTTCATGCGTTCTCATATCATATGTCCATAACTGCTGTGTGTTTTTGTTAATATAATAAATTAAATTTTCATTATATGGAGAGGGAGGGGATATCAGACCGTCAAATGCATTCTCATCCTGCCAGCCCATAGTTTTTTTAACTTCTCCAGTTGTTTTATCTATAGTGATCATTGATGTTCCATAGGCTACAAAAATATTGCTGCCATATTCCCATATATTCGATATTTGGGTAGAAGTTCCGGTAATCGGTGTGCTGATTTCAGTTCTCTCGCCTGTCTTCAAGTTCATTTTCATAAGGTAGGCAGTGGTGCCAGTTCCAACATAAAGATTTTCATTAGTAATTCCGAGCCCTCTGGCATACTGCTGCCCTTCATAAAACGTGCCTAAATCAGTGAATTCACCACTTGCTATATCAAACTTAAAGACTTTTGCGTTCGGATATGTTGCGCCATAAATGGCCCCATCGTGCGAAGCCTCCAGCTGCCAGACCCAATTGTCAGAAGGGTTTTTCCCCAGCTGCTCAATTCGCTGCTCTTTAACCAAATATCTGTAAAGGATGCCGTTTTGAGTGCCGGCAAAATAAACATTGTTATCGGAACCGATAACCATTCCCCAAATGACATCATTCCCGGGCAGGCTTTGAGAGAAAATTTTCTTGCCAGTAATGGCGTCTGCAGCATAGAAGGTCGAAGGGGAGCCGTTAGTAGCGTAATACAATTCACCTTCACCAATGGCTACGCCTTGTGACTTTGCAGCAAGCGCAGCCGGGCCGTGATTAATGGTTTCTCCATATTCTATTGGAAATTCAAGTGCATCTGATTCCAGTTCGAATAGTTTAATATCATCATAATACCCTTTCATTGCTGCTGTAGAGGATTGATAGATAAAAACCTTTAAACCTTTGGCGCCAGTTGGGGCGGTCGCTTTAATATCAACACTTTTCCATTCGTTAAAAGAGCTAATATCGAAGTATTGCGGAGTGTCAGACATAATCTTTCCTTGCTCATTTATCCAGCGGAGCCAAATTCCTGGCCTTCCTTTTAATTCTTCAACATAAATTTTTGCAGAAAGTTGATATTTACTTCCTTCTTTGATTGAAATTTCCTGGCTGAACAAACCAACCACTCCAGAGTTTTGTACAGACAGACTTTGATTGCCTGTATTTACGACTTCCTTTGATACCGACATACCCGAACGATATCCGCCAGTCCAATAATCCCATAATGGAATCTCTGATGCTGGAGTGGATTCGGCTTCAAAATCGCCATTTGGAACCAGGATTTCCTTTCCTATTTTATTTTCAGCAGAGGTGGGAAGGGGAGTAAAGGAGATAGAAGTTAGTATTAATATTATAAAAAGCAATAAACATAGGGAATTTTTATTTAAATGCATTTTTATGGATACCCTCCTATAATCTTTAATCAAATAAGATCATGATTTTTTTGATCCCACATGGTAAGCTATTCTAGAGATCACCTCGATTTCTTGTCTAGTTAATATTGAGTTTTGAAAATTCAGATTTAATTCAAGAATATATAAAGTGCCTTGTCTTTAAAACGTCTAAAAAAGGCCTCTTTATGCTGTCCAGATTAAAATGATAAAAGGCCACCATAAAAAAGGTGGCCTTTATCAATTTTTATGATTTACCAAATGTTGATTCCATACGCTGGACTGGATCATCCTCAATTGTCTCATCCCACTCAAGCACCTGCCCATATTTGATCAGCTCATCTTTCAATAGTTCATATGGAACTGCTTGAACCGCTGAATCCGTTCGAAGAGCTAAAGCTGCAGCTGCGCCGGCAGATTGGCCGAGTATCATGAAGACAGGCTCCATCCTGATTGATCCATAAGCGATATGCGAACTGGATAAACAAACGGGAACAAGTAAATTTGTACATTCCTCTGCCTTTGGAAGGATGGAACGATAAGAGATTGGGTAGGGGGAAATTGGAATTTCCACATCACCTTCATTATAAACTCTGCCGTCTATGACCATTCTTCTGCAATGATGGGAGTCCATCTGATAGGAGGCAAGGCCGATTGAATCTGTCACCAAGGCTTCTCCCAGGCAATTATGGTCAGTCATTATATAGTCTGATATCATTCTCCTTGCTTCCCGGATGTAGAGCTGGTGAGGCCAGTTGCCGGTATCTGTAAATTCGTCCTGGGCCAGTCCCCATTTTCTTACTTCATCTTTTATATGTTGAGGAACCTCATCATCATTGGCCAAAAAGTACAGCATGCCAAGATTATATACAAAATGATCCTGGAATATTTTTTCCCGGGTTTCATAGCTTCCTTCAGGCCACTCATAATTCCGGCCAATATTATCAGTGGAGAATCCTCCATAGTTATTCAAGTCTGTTTTTTCGTTTGGGAGCATAGTATGCAGATTCATGGCATCCCATACCCCTGCCTTTATATAACGCAGCAATAGCTTGAAACGATCCCTGCTGTAGGAAGGCGGTTTTGGAAATGGAATCAGGTTTTTCCTGTTTTTTGTCAGGCAGATACGGAAATTATAGGCCTGAATCCGATGGTCACCTTGTCCTTGATATCCTATAGTGTCAGGTCTGTTTTCAGTGATTCCTTGAAGAATCCCGCTAGATGGATCACCTTCAACGATATATGGATCGACCCATTTTTCAAATTGATGATGCGGGTGGCCGAATTGGATTCCATTATATGTTTCTTTGTAGGTGGAGTTTGACTCTCTTCCTACAAAGTAAGAAACATTCGATTTAGCCATCAGATCGCCTTCATAGCTGGCATCTATGAAATAACTTCCTTTGTATGCAGTCCCGTCCTCCATGATAGCTTCAGTGATTCTTTGGCCCTTAGTTATTACTGTCTCTAAATGCTGGTTGTAAATGACTTCAATTTTATATTTTTTAATCCAATGATCAAAAACATATTTAGCTGCCTGAGGTTCAAAAGTCCATTGTTCATCAGTGCTGTAATAATATCCTAACTCGCGGAAGAACTCTCTTGATAATCCGCCAATGGCTTCCTTTGCCCCACAATCAGAAGCACCCAGTCCACTTGCAGTAATCCCTCCAATATGCCTTCCAAATTCAGCTATCACCACTGATGCGCCCATCTTTGCTGCTTGTATGGCTGCTGTAATGCCTGACGGAGTTGCACCATACACAATAACATCCCTTTTCACTACAAGGTCAGACACTTTTGGGACGGGCTTATAATAATAAAGCTTGCTGAAATCCATCTATAAACCTCCTTAGCATGGAATCCACGATACTCTGAAGAAGAATAGAGTATAACTTTAATCGCACTCGGCGAATCAATGGATTTTATACTAAAGTCTAAAAGAAAAAAGTCATTTTTCAAGACTATAATGGGTCTTTAAATCCTTTGTTTGAAATTTTCTGAAAAGGAGTGTCAATCGTTTGGCGCTGCTAAGCTGATGGATTATTAATCATATTTTTACGTGCTGCTATCCTGCACAGGGCCCGGTTGCTGCACCAGGTTATCGATAATGCCATTACGCTTCCGGTAAATAAAGGAATAATGCCTGGTATTAACCTTGAAATCACCATTAGCCCCATCACAGCAATAAATATAAGTAACGTTTCAACTATACATGTTGCCCCGATGAGGAAAGATTGTTTAACATACTGAAAAAAATTTAAATTAAATTGATTGTAAACTGGGAAGAAGTAGAGAAGCGTAATGATATATGTAAGAGCCACGCAGATAATTAGCGGGAGAAAGAATTGCAGATTAAAACCATTTATGTGCAAAAATAAAAAGTCATAAACTAAAATATAGCCAATTACAATAAAAAACAAACCAAACTTATTAAGAGTGAAAAACTCTTTCTTATAGGTATTCCAAAACACAGAAAAAATCTTTTCCACCGGCTCTTTCAGCAGCCATTGACGTGTAATGGCAAACATGGCACCAGTGGCTGGAAATAAACCAAATAAGCCAAAACCTAACAAAGTAAAGCCGATCCATAGAATATTCAAGTAAGCAGCCTTTAGCATCCAAATTGAAAAGACATTGAACTTTTCCCAACCACCCAAGAAGTTTCCTCCATTTCCTTTCATGATCATTTTACATAAATTACAAATTCAATGTAATTATTATAACATGGACTTAGTAACAGGGAATTTGATTTTGTTTAGTTCGAAATGACAAATAAACCAGCTGATATGTTTTTTGATAATTTTGAATTAAAGACCCTTTATAGACTTGTCACAATATTAAGAAAAAAATAAAATGGGTTTAATAAGATTTGTTGATTTATTGTTATTGCTTTCATGGAGTGAAAAGCTATTTTCAAGGAGGGATCAGAAGAAGTTTGGATTTAAGTTTAAAAGATGTAAAGCTTTTGAATCCAATAATGGGGGGTTTCTTAATGAAAAAGAAAAAAATATGGTTTTTGGCTCTTTTGATGGCATTCTGCCTGGTAATGGCAGGGTGCAATAATGAAACTGGAACAACATCTGATGAGAAGTCGGACGGCAAGTTAGGCGGGGAGATCACTGTCTGGGTTCATCCTTATACAGGTGATGCCAAGAAAGAAGAAGAAATGTGGAAAGAAATCGTTGCTAATTACAATAAAGACTTTCCCGATGTAAAAGTAAATATTGAAACGATTCCATGGTCTAACCGGGATCAAAAAGTCCTTACTGCACTAGCAGCTAATAACGGTCCGGATGTTTTCTATGCCATCCCTGACCAAATGCCTCAGTATGCTGATGCAGGAATGCTGTTAGAATTGGATCCTTACCTGGAAGATAGTGACCTAGAAGGGTTTGTTGAGTCTTCTTTGGTATCAACAACATGGAAGGATAAAAAATATGGGCTGCCAATTTTACAGGAAGCTTATACATTCTTCTATAACCTGGATGTTGTTAAAGCGATTGGGGAAGACCCATCCAAGCTTCCAACAACATGGGATGAATTCGAAGATTGGGCTGCAAAGGCAAAAGCAAAAGATTTCTATGCATTGTCTTATGCTGGCGGAGGTTCCATGAATGGTACGATCTATCCATGGATCTGGCAGGCTGGCGGAGATGTTGTGACTGAAGATAACAAAGTACTTATCAATAGCGATGAGAGTGTCAAAGCCTTCGAAATGGTAAACAATATGTATAAGAATAAATATATTCCTGAAGACTCAGTAACAGCAAGCAACCACAATGAACTGTGGTTCGGCGGGAAAATACTGGCGATTCTTGGATCCGGAATTGATATTACCATGCTTCAAAAAGAGGGAAAATTCGATTTTGCTATTGCGCCTCCTTTAAAAAATAAAGAGCAATTAACCTACGGAACTACAGGAATGTTCACAGTACCATCTAATAGTGATAATCCTGATGCGGCAGCGGAATTTGTAAAAGCTGTCACGAATGCAGATAATCAGCGGATATTCAACACTGTAACTCAGTATATCCCGACTCAGGAAGAAGCAAAAGATATCTTTGATTCTAACGAATATATGAATCAGCTATCCGGATATACCCAATATGCTCTTCCAGGAGTTATCCATCCAAAAGGCCGGGCAATCATGCCATTTATCCAGGCAGAGGTACAATCAATGATGGCAGGAGAGAAGACTCCTCAGGAAGCAGCAGACGCAGCGGCTGAGCAAATCGAGGCAGAGCTGGCTAAGCCGTAGAATTATGGTCTAAGCTTAGAGGGTTTTATTCCATTGTGGATAAAGCTCTCTATTGCTTAATTCCATTGTTCATGAATTGGGCAGTTTTCATTCCCTCAGCTGACTGTCTATTAAAAATTGAAATTAGGTGATTCCTTGGAAAAGATCTTAGCAAATGATAGCAGGGTGCCACTCATAGCAAAGAAGCCTCTGGCAAAAAGAATAAAGGATGAATGGAGGAAGAATGCTCTTGTTTATATTATTCTCGTGCCCATCCTCATCCATTTTCTTATCTTTCAGGTTTTCCCGTTTGTTTACAGCTTTATTTTGACTTTCCTGAATTACCGTATAATCGGTACTTCTGAATTTGTAGGACTGCAAAATTGGAAGCAGTTATTCCAGGATAAAATAGCATGGAAATCCATATGGAATACAGTTTTATTTTCATTTTATTATATTGCGCCAACAATGGCGTTAGGACTGATCCTTGCACTCGTTCTGAAATCCGGGGTCCGGTTCACAAAATTTTTTAAAGGGATTTTCTTCCTTCCGGTCGTCACTTCATTCGTTGTTGTGGCTGGCATTTGGGAATGGCTTTTTTCAGGGACAGATTCAGGCTTTATTAATTTTTTACTTGGTTTTTTTGGTGTGGATACCCAATTATTTCTTTCTGATTCTTCACAGGCTCTTATTGTATTAGCTGGTTTAAGCATTTTCAAAGTATCTGGAAGCACCATGATTTATTATTTTGCCGGGCTGCAGTCAATACCTAAAGATATGTATGAAGCAGCAAAGATTGATGGGGCTTCTGCGTTTAAATCTTTTTGGATGATTACATTCCCATTGTTGAAACCAATCCATTTCTATGTGCTGATCATTACAACGATTGGTTCCTTCCAAATCTTTGACTCGGCATTTTTGTTAACGAATGGGGGACCGAATTTCTCAACCAGTACAATCGTTTATTACCTATATTCGATCGGCTTTACAAATCTGAACTTCAGCTATGCGGCGGTATTATCTTATGTACTATTTATCATCATTTTAATTATATCGCTTATCCAGAGGAAATATTTTGGTAATGATCAAAGCATTTATTAACAGCAGTGTGGCAGTAAGGGGGATGAATCCGTTTTGGGAAAAAAGACACTGAAGTATTTATTGACATTCTTTCTGGCTTTTTGTTTCCTGCTTCCTTTTTTAATCATGGTCTTGAGTTCATTTAAAGTAACAACTTTTGCTGCATTGGATCCCTTGTTTTGGATCCCGACAGATCCTTCATGGAGCAACTTTGCCTACCTGTTCAGGAATGACAATTTTCTTCGATGGATCTTAAACTCTATTATTGTGACGGTAATCCCAGTTTTTTCTCAAATGTTCTTTGCCGGGATACTGGGTTATATTTTTGCCAGAAAGCAATTCATTGGAAGGGAAGTAATATTCTGGACGTTCATGGCGGTCATTATGATCCCTTCCCAATTATTAATCATTCCGAAATTCATCATGTTCTCTAAGTTTGGCTGGATAAATGAATATCAAGCATTAATTGTTCCTGAATTGTGGGCGATCATGGGAGTTTTTCTGGTCCGTCAATTTATGCAGGGAATTCCTATGGAACTTGATGAGGCAGCCAGGATGGACGGGGCCAATGATCTTCAGGTGTTCCGCAGGGTTTATATGCCATTGGCATTCCCGGCCATTGCAACTGTAGGGACATTTGCTTTTGTAAGCAACTGGAATGATCTTTTTCAGCCATTGATTTATATGACAAATGAAAAAATGTACCCTATTACAGTAGGGCTCGCCTCAACTTTAAACAAAGAAGGGAATTTCGGGATTGAAATGGCAGGAGCTACCATATCCTTCATTCCAACTTTCCTGATATTCTTGTTCTTCCAGAAATATTTTACAGAGGGTATCCAGTTATCAGGGCTAAAATAAGTCTTCAAACCTGGAGGAATATACAATATGTCGACACTTAACTTAGGTATGATTGGACTGGATACCTCCCATGCTGCTATATTCACAAAACTGCTGAATGACCCTAAGGAGGCATTCCATGTTGGTGGTGGAAAAGTGGTCATTGCCAGTCCCGCCGGATCACCGGACTTTGACTTAAGCTGCTCTCGTATAGAGGGGATTACAAAGGAAGTTGCAGCTTATGATGTAGAGATAGTTAAATCTATTGAAGAGGTGGCAGAAAAGTGCGATGCCATATTGGTTGAGTCTGTAGATGGAAGAGCTCATTTAGAGCAGGTCAGCAGACTCGCTCCTTTTCAGAAGCCGCTTTTCATTGATAAGCCATTTTGTTTAAGTGCAGCTGATGCAGTAAGAATGATAGAGATAGCAGAGCAGAATCAGGCTCCTATTATGAGTGCATCTGCTTTGCGTTTTGCCGAAGCGCTGCAGAAGTCCCTGGCTGCTTTGGAAAAACGTGAAATCATTGGGGCAGACTGCTTTGGACCCATGGAAATGGCTGTGACTCAGCCTGGGTATTTCTGGTACGGAATCCATGCCATTGAAATGCTTTATGCCATTTTAGGGAGAGGTGTTCATCATATTACAGCTGTAGGCAATAGAGATCATGATCTGATTGCAGCCCAATGGGAAAATGAAAAAATCGGTACGGTTAGGGGAAATAGAAGAGGCAATTACAGTTTTGGAGCGGTTATACACCATGAGCAAGGAAGTGAATATATCTTGGTTGATTCATCTGCAAAGCCTTTCTATGCAAGTCTTCTGGAGCATATTATTCATTTCTTTTCTACTGGAAAAACAGCTGTCCCTTTGGAAGAAATCCTGGATATTATCCGTTTTATTGAAGCAGCCAATAAGAGCAGAAAGACAGGAATGAGGGTATTTCTGTAAAAGGATTTGGGGGAGAAAAGGATTCAGCAGCGATAAGTATGCAGCTTCCTCCTTTTGTAACTCTTTTACCAGTTTTCTTTCTGATGCTTATCGATAATGAAGCTGAGGGAATAAATGCGTCTTGGCCTTCCTTTATAAGTGATTTTTTCTTCTCCGGCAATATCTACCAGGTTGGCATCCATCCATTTTAGCAGAATCCGGTGAGCGCTCCGGATAGTGATATTTAGCGTATCGGCCAATTCCTGTGCTGTGTAATCGTATTTCTTGTGCCGTGCCACACGAGCCATCAGCTTAGTCATATATGCTGCCGACATCCCAGCTTTTTCTGCTTTTTCAAGCAATTCGGCATCAGTAATGGAAAGGTCATATTTTTCATATTGGTTGTCTGTGATTATATCTACCGGGCCAATGACACTTTGATCTTCACGGACTATATAGCAGACGTTCCCATTCAATTCTTTTGATTGGCGCAGTGCAAGCCTGGCATGGTTGCCTGCTTCCGCTGCAGAACGGCCGAAACCGACTCCTATGCTGATTGTTACTCCAAGCTGGCTTTTGACTGAATTTAGCAGCGGTATATATTTATACCCGCGTGTTTCTCTTTCGAAGATTCCGCGTGTAGTGATGAATGAGAATTCATCTCCCCCTGAATTGATTAAATGTCCATCCAGGAGTTTTGTATAATTCAACATGATTTGCTGGAACTTCAGCTTAAATAATTGCACCTCATGTTCTGTCGTATATTTCTCTGTAGCTTTATCAAACTTATCAATGTCGATGATACCGAATACTATTTGAGATTCTTTATTTTTCCTTGCTTCTGTTGCCAGCAATGCCCTTTCAAGTGAAACCATTAGATCCTGATAAGTTGGTGTCACCCATTCGTTGGGAACTCCGAGTAGAGTGAGCTGCACGGAAACTTCAAGGATACCGGTAATTGCAATGGAATCGAACTTTTCATGGTTTTCCTGGTGAAAAGCAATAATTGATTCAATTGATTCAGGATGATCATAATCAGGTAAATAAGATTTCCATTCATATTTGTCTGCTTTTAATTCAAAGAGGATTCTTTGGATATATTTTTCTTCTACGGTATCAATTGAAAAATGATTAAATTCATTATGCGTCTTAATTAGGAATAAAGAGCGGTAAAGACCTGTTCCCATGAGCGGTACATATTGAGCCGGAATCGGAAAATTTACAAGCTGCTTAGCTTTAGAATAGCATGGAAATTCGGTGAACAGCAGGACTTCTACTTGCGAAATCAGTGAAGACAATATTCCTTGTTCAATCGTTGAAGATGTTGCTTCGAGAAAGACAGGCTTGAAATTCGGGAAAGCTTCCAGTGCTTTCAACATTTCCTTTTTTAATGCCTCTGGACCTACAATGCCAATGATAATTTCAGTACCGTAATCGATAAAATGGCTGTTTTTCATATTGTTCACTCCATTAAAAGACTTTTTAAAGAAATGTCTTTAATTATTATAATACAAGATTAGGTTTAATTTTTGCAATTGTCAAATTATTTAGAGTTCTGGCGTTCATTAAAAGACCTTTAAGTGACTTGTCTTTTATTAAAGCCCTATATAGAATTAAAATAATTCTAAATTATCCGTAAAAATAGGAGGCATTGGAAAAATGCGAACAATCGAAGAATTAGAGGATTTTATGACTGAACCAAGTAAACAGTTAGTCAAAGATATAGAGCAGGTTGATGGAGACATCATGATTTTGGGTGTTAGCGGTAAGATGGGGCCAACGCTGGCAAAGATGACAAAAAGAGCAGTAGACCAATCTGGTATTGAGAAAAAAGTAATTGGGGTTGCAAGATTTTCCGAAAAAAGTTTACAGGAAGAATTAGAGAGCTTGGGCATTGAGACAATCAGGGCAGACCTTTTAAAGGAAGACGATCTCAGCAGCCTTCCATATGCCAAAAATATAATCTATATGGCTGGAACCAAGTTTGGAACTGTCGGCAATGAGCATTATACATGGGCAATGAACGCTTATCTCCCTGGAAGAGTTGCTGAAAAATTCAAAGACTCACGCATTGTTTCTTTCTCAACAGGTAATGTGTATCCATTCACGAATGTTGCAAGCAATGACTGTACAGAGGATATTCCGCCAAACCCTGTAGGCGAGTATGCACAGTCATGCTTGGGCAGAGAACGGATTCTTACGTATTTCTCAAAGAAATATGAAACACCGATGGTGATTTTTAGATTGAATTATAGCATTGATCTTCGCTATGGTGTGCTCCTTGAAGTCGCAAAGCAGGTTTATCACGATAAGCAAATCGATTTAACCATGGGGAATGTTAATGTCATTTGGCAAGGTGATGCAAATGAATATGCCATCCGCTCGTTATTGCATACAAATCATCCTCCTAAAATAGTAAATGCGACCGGACCGGAAACTTTATCAATAAAATGGCTGGCAAAGGAGTTTGGTAAACGGATGGGCAAGGAACCTTTATTCATTCACTCGGAAAGTCCGACTGCCTTGCTGAATAATGCTTCAAATGCTCACAAATTATTTGGCTATCCAAAGGTAACCGTCCAGCAGATGATTGATCTGATTGCAGACTGGGTGGTCAAAGGAGGTCACACCATCAACAAGCCGACTCATTTTCAAGAAAGAGAAGGTGCTTTTTAATGCTGAAGGAAGCTGTTAAAAGGAAGCTTTATTCAGGAACAATCATTCCGGCTCATCCACTTGCTTTGACAGAAAACAGGCAGCTGGATGAAGCTAGCCAGAGGGCCTTAACGCGCTATTATATTGATGCCGGAGTGGGAGGAATAGCCGTCGGGGTCCATACCACTCAGTTCGAAATTCGCGATTCAAGGTTTGGCCTCTATGAAAAAGTGCTTGCCATAGCCCTGGAAGAAACAAAGCGGGCCAATGTGCCCGATGACTTTATTAAGGTGGCGGGTATTTGCGGTGAGACAGAAGAAGCGATTAACGAAGCAAAGTACAGTAAATCGATAGGCTATGATTTAGGTCTCTTAAGTATGGGCGGGCTGGATCATTTGTCTGAGGACGAACTGCTGGATCGGGCTGAAAGAGTCGGAGAAATCATTCCCTTATTCGGTTTTTATTTGCAGCCGGCAGTAGGAGGAAGGGTGTTTTCATTTAATTTTTGGGAGCGCTTCGCCTCACTTTCAAATGTTTTTGCGATAAAAATTGCACCTTTTGATCGGTATTTTTCAATTGATGTAGTCCGGGCGGTTTGCCATTCTGCCCGCAACAAGGAAATCGCTTTATATACAGGAAATGATGATAATATCGTAAATGATCTTACAGCCAATTATGAATTTAATGTAGAAGGGCAGAAGGTTCAGAAGCAAATTGTCGGCGGTTTGCTTGGTCATTGGTCTGTCTGGACAAAACAGGCAGTTGAAATATTTGAAGAAATAAAAAAAACACAAACACAGTCCATGATACCTAAGGATCTGCTCATCTTGGGACAACAGATAACAGATGCCAATGCAGCAATTTTTGATGCAAAAAACAGTTTTAAAGGAAGCATTGCAGGAATAAATGAGGTTTTATCCCGGCAGGGGTTATTGAAAGGAAACTGGTGTTTGTCTGAACGAGAAGTATTAAGTCCAGGCCAGGCAGAAGAACTGAATCGTATATATGCCAGCTATCCGCATTTGCATGACGACGAATTCGTTAAAGCAAATTTATCTAAATGGCTGAGTGAATAATTGGGGAGGCTGTCCCGGATGAAGAGGATTGTAGCACGAAACAAGCGAGTGGAAGTTATTGAGGAAGCGATGCCAAGTATTGAGACAAAACCGTCTTATGTGCTTATTAAAACATTATATTCCGTCATTTCACCCGGTACCGAACTGACGATACTATCTAATAGTGAAGATAAACCTGTTCACCTTGGTTATAGCGCAGTCGGAGAAGTAGTCGAGTGCGGAGAAGAGATTACCAGTATGAAAAAAGGAGATCTGGTAGCCTGCTATGGCGCGCCCTATGTTCATCATGATGAGTATCTGCTCGTTCCGAAGACCCTTTGTGCCAGTGTGCCGGAAACAGTTGATCCTAAAGAAGCAGCGTTAGGCGGTTTAGGTGCGATTGCAATTCATGCACTCAGAATCGCCGGACTCCAATTTGGAGAGACGGCCGTAATCGTCGGTTTAGGTGTACTGGGTCAGTTGATTGCCCAAATTGCACATGCAGCAGCATATAACGTAATTGCGTATGATCTGCAGGAAAGCCGGGTCGAGATGCTGCAGCAGGAAAATATCAAAGCATATCGATCAGTTGACGAAATGGAAGGTGCGATACAGGCTGAAACAGATGGCCGGGGAGCTGATGCCGTCCTATTATGTACGGGGGGGAAACATTCTCCGCTTACCCATGAATGCCTGAAATGGATACGTGTTAAAGGGAAAGCAGTTATTGTAGGGGATATAGAGCCGGATTTCCCCAGAAGCCTAATGTTTGCTAAAGAAGCACAGCTGCTGATTTCCAGAGCGGGTGGACCGGGGAGATATGATGCTGTTTATGAACGGGAAGCAATTGATTATCCTTATGAATATGTCCGCTGGACTGAAGGAAGGAATATACAGGAATACATTAGATTGGTTCATGAAAGGCGCATCAATGTTCAACCCTTCATATCAAAAGTCATTGAGGCCGATCATGCTCCAGGGGAATTTGAAAAGTTATTGGATAAGAATTCTACTACCCTTACGGCATTAATACGATACTATCAGTAGCATAGACTGCCAAAGCCATTTGTATCAATATACCAGCATTATCTGCCGACATCCACTGCTGGTTTAATAGAGTGAGTTCTTTTATTCTTGTTGTTTGACCAAATCTTTGTTTAGAGGGTTACCTTAAGAAGGAAAGAGGGGTGTCTGTATGCAAATTAATTTGACGGGAGACATAGTTGCAATAATAGAAGGCCTGGAATCTTTGGCAGATCAGCTGGATATTCAATTACATAATGAGGGATATCCGATTGAAGTTAAACAAAGGGCTGGTCCAATTACTATCAGCAATAATGGCGGAAAAGGTGAAATATACTTTCAGGAAAAAATTCATTTCTTTAGGGCCATCGGGCTTTGGATAGAGCAATATCAGAAGATTGGTGAATTCAGCCTTTCAGAACAGCCGCAATTTCAGACCAGCGGTGTCATGCTGGATGTATCCCGAAACGCAGTTTTAAAGGTTGAAGAAGTACAAAGACTGTTGAGGCATATGGCAATTATGGGCCTGAATGTCGCAATGCTCTATACCGAGGATACCTACGAGATCCCTGATTATCCTTATTTTGGTTATATGCGGGGCAGATATACGGAGGAAGAGCTGCGGCAATGTGATGAATATGCGGATTTATTTGGAATTGAAATGATCCCCTGCATTCAGACTCTCGGTCATCTGGCAATGGCTTTAAAATGGGGCTATGCACAGGAAATCAGGGATACTTATGATATTTTACTGGCTGGGAATCCTAAGACCTATCAATTTATCGAAAATATGATGGCTGCCGCTTCACGCCCATTTAAGTCCAAGCGGATCCATGTAGGAATGGATGAAGCGCATCAGCTTGGGCTCGGGCATTTTTTAAAACAGAATGGATATAAAAATCGTTTTGATATTATGAATCAGCATTTGGAGGAAGTTGTTTCAATTGCAGATCGTCTAGGCTTGAGCCCTATGATCTGGAGTGATATGTACTTCCGCCTAGGCTCAAAAGAAGGGGAATATTATGACCCTGACGCATGCATTCCCAAAGATGCAGCGGAGTCCATCCCTGCCAATGTTCAACTGGTTTATTGGGATTACTATCATGATGATGAAGAATTTTACCGAAGCTTCATTAAAAAGCATACAGAGCTGGGAAGGAATACGGTGTTTGCTGGCGGTGCATGGACTTGGAATGGAATCGCTCCCAATTACGGCAGGGCTTTTAAAACAACTGAATCGGCTTTATCAGCCTGCAAAAAGGAAGGGATTCAAGAAATCTTTACAACATTATGGGGTGACAATGGTGCTGAAACCCCACTTACAGCGGCATTGCCAGTCATGCAGCTTTTTGCTGAACATACCTACAAAAAAACAGTTAGTATGGAGCGGATCAGAGAACGTTTTCTATTTTGTACGGGCTGTTATTTAGATGATTTCCTTCTATTAAACAGTCTTGATGAAACGCCAGGTGTCATGGCAAATAATCTTTACTCTTCAAACGCTTCAAAATTTTTATTATGGCAGGATGTATTAATTGGACTATTCGATGAAAACATCAAGGGGCTGGAAATGAATGAACACTACAAAAATCTTGTACCTATGCTTAAAGCAGCAAAAGATAGAAATCCAGGGGCATCAGAAATATTTGGATTTTATGAACAGCTTGCTGTCTTGCTGAGTCTGAAGTCAGAAATCGGCATCCAGGTAAAGTCAGCCTATGATCAGGGAGATAAATCTGCTATGGCTGGTCTTTCAGGAACTATCCAAAAGCTGATAAATATGGCGGAAACCTTGCATGCTTTACACAGGGCCATATGGTTTTCATTGAATAAGCCGTTTGGCTGGGAAATTATCGAGCTTCGTTATGGCGGCCTTGCAGCGCGGCTGAAAACAGCACGCTTCCGCATTCAGCAGTGGCTGGAAGGCGAGATTAATAAAATCGAAGAGTTGGAAGAAACCAGACTGAAGCATGATGGCCCTAATGGAATCCCCGAAGGATCCTTAGGCAACCATTTCTATTACCGTATTGTGACAGCGGGAAGCATGAACTGAATTAACGTCAATTCGTTCCATTGCTTTTAGTTTAACGGATAAAACCGATTGGCTGAATGGGGGGCATAGGGATGCAAAATATATTATTGATAGGTGCAGGAACAATGGGGATGGAGCATGCTGCCCACTATTATTCAATGAAAGATGTCCATATTGCCGGCATAGTCGATATACGCACCGAACAAGCACAAAATCTTATTGAACACCATGAAACAAGGGTTTTTCAAACATTGGAAGAAGCAGTTAAACTCCTGGCTCAAATCGATGTAATCGATATTTGTGTTCCGACTCCCTTCCATAAGGAATTTGTTTTACAGGCGGCAGACTTGGGGATCAATATCATTTGCGAAAAGCCTCTTGCATACAGGGCACAGGACGCCAGAGAGATGATAGAGTATTGCCGGGAAAAGAATGTGAAATTGTTTGTAGGGCATGTGGTGCGATTCTTCCCTCAATACAGCAAGGCACGTGAGCTAGTACTGAAAGGGACGATCGGGGAAATTGGTGTAGTACGCACCAAACGAGGTGGAAGCTTCCCGGCTGGCTGGGATGATTGGTACTCAGACCTGGGGATGAGCGGGGGTGTTATCCTCGATCTAATGATTCACGATTTCGATTTCCTGCGCTGGACTTTTGGAGAAGTTGAGAGGGTATTTGCAAAGGGGCTTGCTGAACACAAGCTAAAACATCTGGATTATGCGCTGGCAACCATAGTCTTCAAATCAGGAGTCATTGCACATATAGAGGGCTCTTGGGCTCATCAGACTTTTTCTACTCAATTTGAAATAGCCGGTAAAAGCGGCATTATTGAATATGACAGCTCCAAGGAAGAGCCAGTCTTATTTTCTCCCAGAAAGGCTCCTGCTGAAAAAGTGGGAGTGGCTGTCCCATACAGCCCTTTAAAGAAATCGCCGTATTTTATCGAGCTGGAGCATTTCCTGTACTGCATAAAGCAAAATGAAGAGCCTCTTGTCACAGCTGAAGATGCATTAAAGGCAATGGAAATATCTGCAGCAGCACTCCAGTCATTAAAAACAGGGAAGCCTGTGTACCTGGAACAAAAAGGTGGCGAGCAGGATTGAAGATAGGAATCATAAGTTTTGCCCATATGCATGCCATCAGCTATGCGACAGCGATAAAAGAGCTGGATGGCGTGATACTGGCAGGAATTGCTGATGAAGACGAAGAGCGGGGTCTAGAGTATTCGCAGCAATTTAGAACTGCCTACTACAAAGACTACCGGGAATTGCTGAAAACTGATATTGATGGAGTGATCGTTACATCCGAGAACAGCCTCCACCTTCAGCATGTGCTTGCTGCGGCAAATGCCGGGAAGCATGTGCTGTGCGAAAAACCTCTTGGTGTCAATATGCAGGATATGGAAGAGATGATTCAATCATGCCGACAAAACAATGTTTTTCTGGGGACCGCCTTTCCTGTCCGCTTTAATACCCCAATTCAGCATGCTAAAGAATTGATTGATAGAGGTGACCTTGGAACCATACTGGCTATAAAAGGAACGAATCGGGGCTCCAACCCAGGGGGATGGTTCATAGAAAAAGAAAAGTCAGGAGGCGGAGCGGTCCTTGACCATACTGTGCATGTCGTTGACATTATGAGGTGGTTCACGGGTGCTGAGGTAAAGGAAGTCTACGCTGAAATTGGCTCTGTCTTTACCGGCCATCCTATTGACGATTGCGGAATCCTTACTATGGAATTTACAAATGGAATGTTTGCTACATTGGATTGCAGCTGGTCAAGGAATACCAGCTACCCCACTTGGGGCGATGTAACAATAGAAATCATCGGAACTGCGGGAACGCTTAAAGTGGATGCTTTCTCGCAGAAGGTAGATCTATATTCCAACCAGGATGGAGTCAAATGGCTTAGCTGGGGAGACGATATGGATGCTGCCCTCATCAGGGACTTCGTGTCCTGCATAAAGGAAGGGCGATCACCGCTGGCTTCTGGATATTCAGGCTTGAAGGCTGTTGAGGCAGCATTGGCAGCCTATGAATCATACGAAAAGAAGGAACCCATAAAGTTATAAGCAGGCAGAGATCAGAGTTTCAGTGCTTATGACAGCCGAAGGAGGCGTAACATGGATTCTATATTGGAAAATCTAAAGGGCGGCTTGATCGTCTCCTGCCAGGCTCTTGAACATGAACCTCTTTACGGCTCATCCATGATGGGAAAAATGGCGCTGGCCGCCGCGGAGGGTGGAGCTGCTGCAATCAGGGCGAATACCGGTCCAGATATTATTGAGATAAAAAAAATGGTTGAACTTCCTGTTGTCGGCTTGGTGAAAAGAAATTATGTAGACAGTGAAATCTATATTACTCCTACTCTGAGAGAGGTTCACGAGGCAGTGGAGGCGGGTGCAGATATCATTGCCTTTGATGCGACTGGCCGAGTCCGCCCCGAAGGCCAGGTGCTTACTGATTTCATTAAAGAAATAAGGCAATGCTATCCCGGCCATTTGCTGATGGCTGATATATCAACACTTGTGGAAGGTATATTGGCAGCCCGTTTAGGAGTAGATCTCATCTCCACCACACTTTGCGGCTATACCCCTTATACAGCGCATATCGGCACATTCTGCAAACATCTATTAGCAGAACTGCTGCAGAAAACCGATGTACCCATCATTGCAGAAGGCAGAATTTCTACTCCTTCCCTTGCTTCGGAATGTATAAAAATAGGGGCCCATGCGGTTGTAGTAGGCTCTGCGATAACCAGGCCCCAGGAAATCACAAAGAGCTTCGTAAGGGAAATGAATTCTTAAAAGGAAGTGTAGCATGCTTACATTAGGGGTTGATATAGGCGGTACAAAGATAAAGGCAGGTGTAATCAACCAGGAAGGCCGGATAATTGCTCACCTTGAAGAACGAACTGATAAGAAAAGACTTATGGATCAGGTATTTTCATTATTAGATAGGCTGGCCGGCAAAGATAATGACTTCGGGGGGATCGGGATTGCCTCTGCAGGGATGGTGGATGCAGAAAAGGGCACAATTCATTATGCAACTCCCAATCTGCCTGGCTGGACTGGTACTAAAGTGAAGGAGTTAGTTGAAAAACGCTATCGAATACCTGTCTGTGTTGACAATGATGCCAATTGTGCTGCATATGCAGAGATGAAATTGGGAGCTGCAAAATATACTAATAATTTTATTTGCCTAACACTGGGAACCGGCGTTGGAGCGGGAATCATAATCAATGGACAATTATTACACGGGGAAAAAGGCGGTGCAGGGGATATTGGTCATATGATTTATATGCCAAACGGCATCCCATGCAATTGCGGAAAAAAAGGATGCTGGGAGCAGTATGTCTCTGGCACTGCTTTGGAATCGGAAATCAGGAAGTCCTTTGAGGGGGAAGTCACCCCGGAAAAAGTCTTCAGGCTGGCGGGAGAGAAGCATCCCGATGCTGCCCACATTGTCGATAGTTATCTTACGAACCTGGCTACAGGAATTATTTCTCTTCAAAGCATATTGGATCTGCAGTTAATTGTGGTAGGAGGAGGCGTCATTAATTCAAGCCAGTATTGGTGGAATTCTCTTCTGGGTAAGCTGCAAAGCATATCCATAACTGCGCCAATTGTTAAGAAAGCTATTCTGAAAAATGATGCAGGAATGATAGGGGCTGCTCTAATGCTGAGCAGCACGGATCACAGCTCTGCCGCCATCCCGGCAGATGCAGGGGGTCTATAGCTTTAAAGAAGGAGTTGGCAAAAATGAATGTCTCTCATAATTTATATGCAGATCTAATTATCATAGGCGGGGGCCTCGGTGGAATAGCTGCTTCTCTGGCAGCGCTGGAATCAGGAAAGTCAGTCATCATGACAGAGGAAACCAAATGGATAGGTGGCCAAATCACAAGCCAGGGTGTCCCTCCTGATGAACATCCTTGGATTGAAAGCTTTGGTGCTACGAGAAATTACCGCACCTTTCGAAAAAAAATTAGAGAATACTATTTGCGCAGTTTTCCGGTGAAGAATAGTGAACGCTTGAATGATCGCTTTAATCCCGGGAATGCCTTGGTCAGCAGCATCAGCCACGAACCCAGAGCGGCATTGCAAGTGTTCCACGAAATGTTAGCACCCTATTTGAGCACAGGGAAACTCACGCTTCTGACCGAATATAAGGCTGTAAATGCGGAAACACTGGGCGATCAAGTGCAGGCTGTGGCAGTACAGAATGTAAGTACAGGCCGTACATATCTTCTACAAGGTAAATTCTTTATGGACGCTTCTGAAATGGGTGATTTGCTGCCTCTTGCGAATGTAGAATACGTAACTGGAGCAGAGGCACAGGCGGAAACCGGGGAAAAACATGCTCCGCCAAATCCTCAGCCATTCAATATGCAGGCATTTACCTATTGTTTTGCAATAGACTATCAAGAAAATGAAGACCATACAATCGAAAAACCTGAACAATATGACTTCTGGAAAGATTATCAGGCAGCCTTTTGGCCAGCTAAGCAGCTAAGCTGGTGGGGAGTGGTGCCCCACACGCTGGAACCGATAGAGTATTCCTTTTTTTACGAGCCGGACCGGTTTTCATTATGGAATTACCGCCGAATCATCGACAAAAACAACTTTGAAGCGGGAACATTTAATAGTGATATAACCATTGTGAATTGGCCGCAGAATGATTATTGGCTGGGACCTATCATTGATGTTGCTGAGGAAGAACAGAAAAAGCATTTATACAATGCAAAACAATTGAGCTTGTCTCTGCTTTATTGGATGCAAACGGAAGCACCGCGTCCGGATGGCGGCTTTGGTTTTCCGGGCATCCGTCTCCGCAAAGATGTACTGGGTACAGAAGATGGTCTCGCCATGTACCCATACGTCCGTGAATCAAGAAGGATAAAAGCAGAATTTACTGTGAAGGAGCAGCATATAAGCGCTGAAGCAGAAGGGAAGGAGAATGCAGCATTCTTTGAGGACAGTATTGGCATTGGATGCTACCGCCTTGACCTTCATCCAAGTACAGGGTTGGATACGTATATTGATATAGCCGCATTTCCTTTCCAGATCCCTCTCGGCAGCCTCATACCTGTAAGGGTAAAAAACGTCCTTCCTGCCGGCAAAAATATAGGTACGACTCATCTAACGAACGGATGTTACCGTCTGCATCCAGTTGAATGGAATGTTGGCGAGTCTGCTGGCCATTTAGCAGCCTATTGCATCGAGAACGATCTTATTCCCAGTGAAGTCAGAAAAAATGAGATGCGGTTGAGAGATTTTCAGGCTCGTCTAGTAAAAGCAGGGATTGAATTGGAATGGCCGAAAGTTCATCAAGTGTGAATGGGGGATACCGACTTGATCGCGTTAGTAGATGGAAGCATGCAAATGAAAGACCGTGTCCGTTTTACCGACTACTACTCTTCGCCGGAGCAGCTGCTGGATGAAAATCTGCAAAAGTTTAAGGTAATACTAATCAATGGAAATCAAAATGGGCGCCCGCAGCTGCTTTCTTATCCATTGATTGAAAAGCTCTATCATTTTGTTGAGCAAGGCGGTATCTTATATGGTGAATTGATCAATTGTGAGAATTTCCCGGCTTCACGCCTTTTTGGGTTTAAACAGGACTTTGGCATCACCAGCCGCCGCCTTGAGAAATTAATTATATCCCGCGATAATCCATTTGCCTGCAAAGGCCAGCTGCTGGAATGGCAGGGGCCCTTTTTAACAGGCTTCACCTTTGATACAGAAAGATTGATAGATATCGGCCATTTTAAGGAAACTCACCTTACTGAAGTAAGGAAAGCTGACAGCTACCCTGGTATTGTCACAAAAAAATATGGGGAAGGGAAGGCAATTTTCTCGAGTTTTTCTTTCCTGGGAACTGAAAAGAGCTGGGTTTTAAGGCCTAATTGGGCATGGAATAAAGTGATTGCCTGGCTGAATGAAGAGTATGGATTGCCTATCACAGAGCTGGAGCCTGTCATCCTTTTATCCGGATCTCAGGATGTTGATAAGGCTTTGAAAAAAGGGGTGGAGTGGTTTTTGCACTCAGGCATTCTCCCGAAGGATAATGGCAGTTTGGGAGTATATGAAAATGTCCATTCAATCCGCAGTGATATCAGCAAGGATCTTCGCCCTGATTGCCATGCACATACTGCATTATTTTTTTACTTATATGGAGAGTACACAAAAGAACGAAAATGGAATGCCATGTCTGATAATATACTATCCTATTTGTTTGAGTCCGGTTACCAGGACAGCGACCCCGAATCAGCAACTTATGGTTTTTGGAAATGGTTCCAGAGTCCAAAGGAAAAGCCGGATCAAATGTTTTCTGATGACAATAGCTGGGTTGCGCTGGTTCTCCTCTATCTGTACCGGAAAACAGGCAATAAAGAATATAGGCGAAGAGGACTGATGACTGCGAGAGCTTTATTAAGCACGCAAAACGAAAACGGTCTCCGTCCCGAATGTATCCGTGAAAAAGAATTAATAGAAAAAGGGGCTGATTACTTTAAAACGTCTGCACAAGCCAGCATGAACCCGCATTTTGAATCAATCGTGCACGCTGCCTTTATTCAAGCGTATTACGTAACAAAAGACGAAGCATTCCTTCAAACAGCCTATCTGGGTACACTGGCTTTGCTGGAGAATAAAGCAGAATTAACGTATATGTACAGTCAAACAGCAGGCTGCAGCCGTTTTCTTTTATCATTGGCCCATCTATTTGCTGTAACAAAGGATGATCGAATAAAAGAAGGTTTGTATGAAACAATTGATTATTTGAAAGCCAATCAGCATGTGCTTGGCGGTATTGAAGAAAGTGATAACCCGGATCCGGAAAGGTATGGGACAGAGGACACAGGCGTCTTCAGGCAGAATCACGAGGGAATCGCTGATCAGCTGTATACAAATAATTTCTTAATGATGAATGCGTGGGAGGCCTGGAAGGCAACAGGTGATCAGCGTATAAGAGATCTTCATGATAATCTGGAAACCTTTATCACCCGAATTCAAATCAACTCAGCAAAAAATGAATTCAATGGCGGGTGGATGCGTTCTTTTCATTTAGACAGCGGCGAGTATTTTGGGAATAATGGCGATACAGGGTGGGGGGCATATGTCATCGAAAGCGGATGGACAAATGCCATCATCTTATCAGGGTTGCTGTTAAAGAAGATGAATCAATCGTTACTTTAAAGGTTGGAAGGTGTCTGAGTGACAAGCATTCAATGTTCCATTTTAAAAAACGAAAAGACTATCATTTTTGCAAAAGAAGAATTGAAGAAGTATGCAGAAGCAGCACGTATGGAAATTCCATACTCTTTCGTGCTGGATATAGAAACTGAAGGTAAATCCCTCTCAGATCACGTTAGAACGGATTCTTTTAAACTTCTAAAAAAGGGGGAGGAGATCCATATAATAGGATCAAATCCCCGGTCTGTCCTTTTTGGCGTCTATCATGCCTGCAAAAAGCTATTCGGATATAAATGGGTAAGCTTCTTATCTGCTGAGTCTTTAAGTGATTCTCTTTTCCATTTTGATAAGATTTCTCATAAGGGAAAAATGGAACGAAGAGGGCTGGTTGTTGAAAATTACAACGATGCTGCTTTTCTCATCAAGCTGGTTGACTGGGCGGCAAAGCATTATATCAATGATTTATTTTTTACATTTATGCTCTGGGATAAAGTGAAGAATATTTTGGCTCCAGAGATTGAGAAACGCGGCCTGACTGTCACAATTGGCGGCCATAGCATGCACTACCTGGCAGGGGGGAGTGCATCGGAAAAAAAACAGTTCGATTTCCGGGACGATACCTGGAAACGCCGCCTGCTTAAAAAAATCAGGGAAACATGTGAAGATTCAGCTTCCATTAAGCGGGTATCATTATGGCCCGCGGATGTTGGAATTGGTGGGGATCAGCATTTTATAGCCCAATATATCGAATTCACTGAAACGATTAAAAGACAGCTGCCACACCTTGAAGTGGAGCATATTGCCTATAATGCAGGATTATCCTGGAATATGCTGGAGCTTCCAGAAGACCTGGAAGGTGCCGAAAAAGTTGATACCTTATTTGCATACTGGGGCAGAAACTATAAACAGTCATTCGCAGATGAAGTAAGAGCGTACAAAGCCCTGCAAAATTGGTGCCATCAGGTGAAGGAAAGCAATAATCAGATTAGCATATTTGAATATTATAGCGATCACTTCATGCTGGGTGATTTATATCCGCCGCTGTTTCACCGTATCCAGGCGGATATTGAATTGTTCAGCAGAATGGGGATAAAGAGGATCGTAAATCTGATCGTCCCATTTATCCCAAAAGAATCAGCTGCTGAGATGGATCATTTTTATCCTTGGCAATCGATCCAGCTGATGAACAGCTATTTTTTTGCCAGATTGGCATGGGGTGATGACTTACACGAGATTAAGAATGATTTTTATTCTATCTTTGGCAATAAACAAGCAGAGATTAAGGAAGCTTATGAAAAAGTGGAAGAAATACTTTCTGAAGCATCTAAAATGAATGTTCCATTATTTCCACAGCGGATAATCGATCCGGAAAAAGTAACAAAATATAATGATATACCAAAAGTGCTGAATGATATGAAAAAGTGGAAAATTGAGATAGAACAAATCAGTTTGAAACCAACCGAAAACACGAATGAGGTATACAGTATGGCAGTTTTTTATATTGATTTTATCAAACAAAAATTAACAAGATATATAACAATGTGGGAGAAAAAATAAGAGGGTATCAGAGGGGCTGTATTTTATAGAAGGGTTTAGTAAGAAACCGGGATCAAATAGGGGGGGAACCATGAAAAAGAAGGTAGTTTTTATTGGTGATAGTATTACATGGTCGGGAGTTAGTGAAGATGACAGCATTGGCAACGGCTATGTACGCTTAATTCATGATTATCTGACGGTCACCTGCCCCGGGCAGGACTTTGAGATACACAATAAAGGGGTAAGCGGTGATCGGATCATCGATCTTGCCGAAAGGTGGGAAAGGGATGTCATACAGTTGAACCCAGATATCCTGTCAATCTCAATTGGCATAAATGATGTGGCAAGGCAGATGGATTCACCGGACATAGATCAAATGCTTCCTGATAAGTTTGAATCAATCCTTGCAGATCTCCTTGAAGAGGTCAAAAAGCGTACGAATGCGCGAATCATTTTGATGGAGCCCACAGTGATAAAAGAAGATATCACTTCGGTTGGGAATTTGAAGCTCAAGCCGTATATTGGCATCATTCATAAAACAGCGAAGAGCTTTGGAGCAGCTACTGTTCCAACACACCAGGCATTTATATCTTATTTGGAAAAGAGGAAAAATCAGCCGCTCACCATTGATGGAGTACACATGAATGCATTTGGGAATATGCTGATGGCCAAGACCTGGTTAGATGCTGTAAAGGATATTTTAAAATTAAATGTTTTAATCCCAAATGAATCGAAATAAACGAATTGGATCCCAAAAAGATTGATTAATATATTTTCCAGGCGCATAAACAATTCTGATCAGCAGAACTTGTTTGTGCGCTTTTTATTCTTAATACGCAATACCCCAGACTTGTTAACGCTTACTTTTTATTTTAATATAGGAATATAATATATATAAATTTCCAATCCTGATATAATAATAAAAGTACAGAATTTTTGATTTTTCCAGTATAAAGTGAACCTTTGCACTTTTTTCCTAACGAAAAATAATATATAATTATCAGATAATAGTAGATAAATTACCCAATAAATCATTATAATAGAATATGAAAGGGTTTTATTTGAAACGGAAAAGTGAATTTCTAGGTGAAATAGCGCACAATCTTTTTTCACATATAGGAGGCAAAGAACGTATTATGAGCAGCGTACAGAAAGCAACAGACGTAATCTTAATTGGTGCCGGGATCATGAGCGCAACATTGGGTTCTTTTCTGAAGGAGCTTGCTCCTGAGTGGGAGATCAAGGTTTTTGAGAAGCTTGCGGGTGCAGGGGAAGAAAGCTCGAATGAGTGGAATAATGCGGGTACAGGCCATGCTGCCTTGTGCGAGCTGAATTATACGCCAGAGAAGCCGGATGGCTCTATCGATATAAAGAAAGCGATTAATATTAACGAACAATTCCAGCTGTCGCGCCAGTTTTGGTCTTATTTAGTCAAAAAGGACCTTATCCGCAATCCTCAGGAATTCATCATGCCTATACCGCATATGAGCCTTGTGGAAGGTGAGAAAAATGTAGAATTCCTGCAAAAACGATTTAAAGCGCTTTCAGGTGTCCCGCTGTTTCAGGGCATGGAATTCTCAAGTGATCCAAGGAAATTGAAGGAATGGATTCCTCTTATCATGGAGGACCGGAAATCAACCGAACCGATCGCCGCCACGAAAATTGATTCCGGTACTGATGTGAACTTCGGTGCTTTGACAAGGATGCTGTTCGACTATTTAAAAAAGCAAAATGTAGAAATGAATTACAAGCATACGGTAAAGGATATCAAGCGCAACAGCCAGGGCTTGTGGGACGTGAAGGTAAAGAATCTTGAGAGCGGTGCTGTGGAACACCATACTGCCAAGTTCGTGTTCATCGGTGGCGGGGGCGGCAGTCTGCCGCTGCTGCAGAAAACCGGGATTCCTGAGTCGAAGCGTATTGGCGGCTTCCCTGTCAGCGGACTTTTCCTTGTCTGCAATAACCCGGAGATCATTGCCAGGCACCATGCCAAGGTATACGGGAAAGCAAAGGTCGGAGCGCCGCCGATGTCGGTTCCACATCTTGATACAAGGTATATCGATAACAAGAAGTCCCTGCTGTTCGGGCCTTTTGCCGGATTCTCTCCTAAGTTCCTGAAAACTGGTTCCAATTTCGATCTGATCGGTTCTGTTAAACCGAATAATGTCTTTACCATGCTGGCAGCGGGAATGAAGGAATTCCCTTTGACGAAGTATTTGATCGAGCAGGTACTGCTGTCGCATGAAAAGCGGATCCAGGAACTGCGCGAGTTCATCCCGAATGCCAAGAGCGGTGATTGGGATACAGTTGTAGCCGGCCAGCGTGTTCAGGTCATCAAGGACACAGAAGCAGGCGGCAAAGGAACGCTGCAATTTGGGACAGAGGTTGTAAGTGCTTCAGACGGTTCGGTTGCTGCCTTGCTCGGCGCATCTCCAGGTGCATCAACTGCCGTACAGGTCATGCTTGAAGTGCTAGAGAAATGCTTCCCTGAGCATATGCAGAAATGGCAGCCGAAAATCAAAGAAATGATTCCGTCATTCGGTGTGTCGCTGGCCAGCAATCCAGCACTTTTCCATGAGATCCAGACTTCAACAGCCGAGACACTTGGCTTAAGGAAAAAAGAACTGGTTTCCTAGAAAAATATTATGTCAACTTCAAAATCAACTAGAACCTTTAATCATGATAAGATTAGAGGTTCTTTTTCTATTTAAATGAGAAGGAAAGTGGGAAGGAAAATGGATTATATAAAAACAATGCGAAAATGGATTGGAAACGAAACGCTGTTCACTGTCGGCTGCGGCGTTATCATTGAGAACGAGGGAAAAATCCTTCTTCAGCACCGTACAGACGAAGATAATTGGTGCATACCCGGCGGAGTGATGGAGCTGGGCGAAACATTTGAGAAGACAGCTAAAAGAGAAACCTTTGAAGAAACAGGACTTGAGGTTCAGGAGCTTGAGCTGTTCGGGATTTACTCAGGGGAAAAATGCTTTGTTGAATATCCCAATAAAGACAGGGTATTCAGTGTCCAGATTATATTCAAAACCAGCTCTTTCAGCGGGACCTTAAAGCAAACGGGAGACGAAAGCAGGGAGCATCGGTATTTTGAGAAGAACGGCCTGCCAGGCAATTTAAATCCAAGGCAGAAAGAGTTTATTCAAGATTGGGCGGAGGGGAAGAAGACGCCTGTACTGGATTAAAATGAAAGAGTAATCTGTATACAGGCATCCAACTGAAGGAGTATCTGATATTTGAAAACCCTGCAAAATTGCGGGGCTTTTCTATATGTACAAGCAATCCGCAGACAGACCCATTAAATCCCTGAATAATTTAGTCATCCTTAATTCTTTCTTTAAAATTTCTTTAACATTTCCTCCTATACTGAGTTTTGTTAAGAGAATGATTAGGAGGAAAGAAAATGGAAAAATCGATTATGTTCACTATTGAATCATGGTATGTGCTTGGCCCGCTCTATTTAATGGGGCTTCTGGTCCTGGCGGTCTGGGGAAAGCGTAAAGAAAGGAAGGTGACCATAGCTCAATACGTTGTTTTATTGTCATTTGGAATCTACTTGCTTTGCGTGATCCATCTTGTGTTTTTCCCGATAGAGGTGAATATAGGAAAGTATGCGAATCAAACAAAGTGGTATCAGACTGTGAACTTTATACCTGTGCTGACAATTGATATAACGACTTTTATGCTGAATGTACTTATGCTTGTGCCATTCGGGATGTACCTGCCGTTCCTGAAAAGAAGAATAGTTTCCTTTAAAGACGCTGCAAAGCACGGCTTTGCATTGAGTCTTGCTTTTGAATTGGTTCAGCTGCTGATCAGGGTTACGCTTGGAAGCGGCAGAAGTACGGATGTGAATGATCTGCTGGCAAATACAGCAGGAGCTATAATTGGATTTTTCATAGTGAAAAGCTTATTTAAAATGAAGCTTATTGGCGGTCTGCTGAAGCAGTTTCAGCTGCATGAAAAGAGGGGAGAGTCAGTCATTGACGAGAATATTGATTGTTGATGATGATCAGCATATTGCTGAGCTGATTGAGGTGTATTTAAAGAATGAAGGCTATGAGATCAGTATAGCTGGCAATGGGGTTGAGGCATTGAATTTCTTTGTCAAAAGCCAGCCGGATTTGATCATTCTGGATATTATGATGCCTGAGATGGACGGGCTGTCTTTTTGCACGCAGGTGAGGAAGAGCAGCCAGGTGCCTATTCTGATGGTGAGTGCAAAGGTAGAGGATATGGACAAAATCGTGGGTCTGATGACTGGTGCCGATGACTATATGAGCAAGCCATTTAATCCGCTGGAGCTCACAGCAAGAGTGAAGGCTCTTCTCAGGAGAGCAAACTACTCCCAGCCAGAAAAGGGCGATGCTGTTCTCCAAATCGGCCCGCTTGCAATCGATAAACAAAAGCATCATGTGCTGGCCGAAGGGAATAGCATAAAGCTGACTTCCATTGAGTTTGAGATCCTTTATCTGCTGGCAAGAAACCAGGGCCGTGTTTTTTCATCTGAAGAAATATTTGAAAGTGTTTGGAATGAACCAGGTGAAGGGTCCAATAAGACAGTTATGGTCCATATAAGCAATCTGCGCGAAAAGCTTGAAGCAGCTTTACCAGGCGAAAAAATCATTCACACGGTATGGGGAGTGGGGTATAAAATTGAAAGATAATCTTAAGCATATCCTCAGGTTCATTCCAAAGTGGAAGATTGCGATGTATATCATCCTCTCTTTTTTCCTTGCACTGGCTGTTGCCGCCCTCCTATTGCCGGCTGTCTGGTATATAGAGGACAATTCGAGATTTGCTGAAAGCCTGCTGTTCCTTTTATCATACGGAAGATCATTGGTGCTTCTCGTTTTTTATGCAATCCTGATGACAGGGTTCCTGCTGCTTTTTTACCTGTACGAAAGAAAAAGGTACCTCAGCTTTTATGTGAAAAAGCTGACAAAAGAGGTGCAGCAGCTGGCTTTTGAAAAGGGCTCAGCTGTATTATCCGGCAATGGAGAATTCAGCAGGCTGGCTGAAGGGATTCAGGAGATCTTCACTAAGTCGGAGCAGGCTATTGGCGAAGTAAGAAAAGCAGAGCAGCTGAAAAATGAGCTGGTGACAAATGTAGCACATGATTTGCGGTCTCCGCTCACTTCCATCATCGGCTATTTAAATTTAATCAATGAAGACCGCTATCAGGATGAGGTGGAGCTGCGCCATTATATTCAAGTCATCACTGATAAGACAGCAGGTTTGCACTCCTTGGTAGACGACATTTTCGAATACACATACATGCAGAACCAGCAGGCACTCTTTGAAAAGCATCCGATCGACCTGGAGGAATTGATGAATCAGCTTGCGGTTCAATCCCGTGTGCAGCTGGAGGACGCAGGAATGGAGTGGCGGCAGTTCCTGGAAGGAGATGAACCCCCTATTGTTCCCGGGGATGGAGGGAAGCTGATCCGGGTCTTTGAGAACCTGATCCAAAACGCTGTCCGGTATGGCAGAGAAGGAAAGTATCTGGATATCATATTTGGAGGCACAGGCAATATTGTCGAAATACAGGTTGTCAATTACGGAACTGCCATCCCTGGGGCTGACCTGCCTCATATTTTTGAGAGATTTTTCCGGGTCGAGAAATCTAGATCGCATTTTACTGGAGGGGCTGGTCTCGGACTGGCAATAGCAAAGAGCATCATTGAGCTGCACGAAGGAACAATTGAAGCAGCAAGCAGCCCGGGAAGGACAGCATTTATTATCAGTCTGCCAAGAGGATATAGTGATGAACGGCAAAGGAACTAATAAATTTCGGCTCCCGGTCAGTATAAGTAGTCGGGTTTAGGGAGAAAAATTTGAAGTGGCATATGAATTAACAGACCAATCGCTTATGATTTGGTCTTCTTTTATTTTCCTGGTATCGCCAGTTACTGGATATAAAAAATGTAATTCTCGTTGACTTTCTTTACCTCAAGTGATAAAATCGACACAATTACAGATATTAAGAATCTTTAATATCTTTTTATTAGAGGAGGTTATTATGAAATATTCAAACGCGACAAACTATGCTCTTCATACGATGGTCCATCTAATGCTGGAGCCTGGGGAGGGCACAGTGGGAGTACAGGAATTAGCAGAAATGCAGCACCTCTCCCCGACGTACCTTTCTAAGGTTTTAACCAAACTTGCGAAAGCGGGCTTGATCGAATCAACTCCTGGTGCAAAGGGAGGCTATAAAATTTCCAGAAAAAAACATGAAATATCCTTTTTGGATGTCATCCACGCGATTGAAGGGGAGACTAGTTTATTCGATTGCTCCATTCACCATGAAGGCTGCTTGATTGAGAACGTCATGAGACAGGCAGAGGAAAATATGAAAAGTGAACTGGCATCAAAGCTTCTAATCGATATCGCTAAAGAGGCAGAATCACAACGGAAATAAGAAAATATCTAAATTCATTGAGGGAGTGAACAAAATGGTATTAGACTGCGCGGTGATTGGCGGAGGCCCGGCTGGGTTGAATGCTGCTTTAGTGCTCGGAAGATCAAGACGTAAAACGATCCTGTTTGATGACAACAAACCGAGAAATGCGGTAACTTCTACGTCCCATGGGTTTATCACAAGGGATGGTATACATCCGCAGGAATTCAAAAAGATTGCTCAAGGAGAATTAAGCAAGTACCCGAACGTGAGGCTTGAACGGCAGCGGGTGCATCGTATAAATAAAGAAAACAATTTGTTTCAAATAGAGACAGAAAACGCGGAAGTATATAGTGCCAAAAAAATTATAATCGCCACAGGCTTCAAGGAAATTCTTCCAGATATTCCAAAGGCGAAAGAGTTCTATGGCAAGAGCCTGTTCGGCTGTCCTTACTGTGATGGCTGGGAATTAAGAGATCGGCCGCTGGCGGTGATCGCTGAAGAGCAGCAGGCGGCGTTTCATATGGCGAAGGTGGTGTCTAACTGGACGAATGATTTAATTATTTTTACGAACGGCAGGAAAGTCCTTTCGCTCGAAGAAAAAGCATTGCTCAAAAATAATGGCATCGGTATTAACGAAAAGAAGATTTCCTCACTCATTGGAAAAGAGGGGCTGCTGGAAAAAATCCAGCTTGATGATGGAACCTCAGTGCTTCGTGAAGGAGGGTTTATTGCCTCGGAATGGAAACAAGCTGCTTCTTTTGATTCACTCGGCTACACACTGAATGAGCAGGGAGGGATTACAACTGACAGTTGGCAGCGCACGAACACAGAAGGGCTGTATGCCTGCGGGGATACGCGAATTGCCGGTGCTTCCCAGTTAATCATTGCGGCAGCGGAAGGCAGTATGGCTGCCATAGCTGTGAATGCAGCTCTTATAGAAGAGAAATATAGCCAGGATAAATAGAAGTCAAAAATAGGAGGATTTATATGAACCATCATTCTCATGGCAAGCACGATAAAGGAAAAGTATCATACCTGGAAAGCCCCGAGCGAAGAAAGGTATTATCTCCCGAACAATTACTGAACATGATTCCTTTAAAGGAAAATGATAGCATGCTGGATTTTGGCGCTGGGACCGGTTATTTTTCCATCCCTGCAGCGAAAAGGATCAATGGCAGCGTATATGCGCTGGATATCGATGCGGCTATGCTGGAAATCATAAAAGAGAAAGCATTGGAGGAACAGGTGACAAATATTGTCCCAGTGCTGGGGAGTATGGAGGCACTTCCTCTAAAAGACAGTTCTATTGATATCATTATCGCTTCTCTGGTCCTGCATGAAATTCAGCCACTCGCACCGCTATTACAGCAAATGAAAAATGTCCTGAAAAAAGAAGGTTATCTAATTTGTCTGGAACTTGAACCAAAGAAAAGTTCTGGGAAAGCGCCGAGAATTTCCATGGAAGGGATGGAGCGTGAAATGAAAGAAGCAGGATTTACAGTAACTGAGAAATCCTTTCCAGCATCATCTTTATACATGCTAATTGCACAGAGAACGGAGTAAGTACTTATTTTTTTAACTAATTAAGGATATTAAGTGTCTTTAAAGTATTTAATTGAAAAAGTTACGTGGTCTTTCCTTAAATAGAGGGGAGACCCTTTTCTTATGTCACAAACTAGGCAAACAATATACATCAAACCTGGGAACGAATTATAGGAGACCGACCCAACCGCAAGCCTTAAAATAAGCGGAGATTTTCCGGTTAGGCTGCTGAATATGGCACGAGTGGGTGTAAATAAGCGGAGAAATTCCGGTTAAGAGGAGCGTAGTCACCTATTTTCCTGTTATTTGAGTCGATAGCCGGAATTTCTCCGTCTATTTTGGCTATATTTATAGTTTTATTGAAATTAGAGGGAATTTCTCCGCTTATTTTTCAGCCTGCCACTGATTCCCTCATTCAGGTCCGGAAAGGACTGGTACTACATACTGACTATAGGAGACGTTAATTTTTGACAGCATAATCCTTTAAATCCCTTCAAATCAAGGGTTTATCATTATTGACGGACTATTTTCTATTTTGATTTATTTTATCCAGGCAGGCTCTTGTGTGTATAATAGTAGATTGGAAATGTACATGTATTCATGAATGAAAAATCGATGATTGATTGTGAATGAATAAGAGAGAAAGGAGTACATATACATGAGCGGAAATGCAGTACTTGAAAAACAGAAAAATAATATCCTGGACGGATTGAAAGATTTGAAGAAAAGCCAGGAAGTGAAGCAGTTCAAAAAGCACTGGAGTGAATTGAGTGTTCCTTTTACACTGAATGAAGGGCTGAGTCGTTTCACGAAAGGTGAACTTGATACAATAAGAAAAAATCTGGCCATTAAAAATGCGAGCAGCCTGAAAAAGGCGGAGCTGATCATCCTGCTACAGGAGAAAATTGCTGAAAATCTTGAAAGCATTCCTCTTAACTGGGACAGTGAAAGATTCCAGCTGCTGCTGGATATTGCCGAAAGCGGCGGACTGATGCCTGCACCACATATAGAGGCGCAGCAGATCGAATACTTCCGCGGAACCGGGATTATTTACAGCGGTATTATTGAAGGGGAGCCAGTTCTCGCTGTACCAAACGAACTGATTGATAAAGTAAAAGAACTAAAGAACAGTATACATATCAGATCTGCCGTCAATAAAAACACAGAATGGATCAGGCTTACAGGCGGGCTTCTGTATTATTATGGAACCCTGTCAATTGTTCAGCTGGCTGAATTTCTGGAAAAATATCTAAAACATCCAGTACACCTAAGGGAATATCTTAATGTAATCCGTGATGCCAACTCATTCCGTACGGAGCTGCAGATTAATGGGGATGGCTATTCTAATCGCAGGGTATTTGATGCTAAACGAGTGATCCAGGAGCATCAGGCAAGGAAGAGCCTATCATACTATCCTTTTACCAAACAGCAGCTGCTGGCCGCTGGTGAGCCTGGTTTTGTGGAAAGAAATAAAAGCTATATGCAGCTCGTCCAATTCCTGTCGCAGCATTTTGAAATTTCTAAAGAAGATGCAGACCAGGTCGCCGAAGAGTGTATTTTTGCAACAAGGGTAGGCGATACACCTGAAGATCTGATGAAATACTTAACAAGCATGTTTAAGTTCGACAGTGTTGAGAAACTGCAGGCACTGATGGACATAGTGGTGGAACTGATGAACAGCACAAGGGAATGGTTCCTCAAAGGCTATACCTCCCTGGAGCTTAGCAGCATGGAGAAAAAGCAGTTAAAGCCGCTGCCGGCTGCCGATAAAGACACTAATGCCGACGCAAAAGTGGGCAGAAATGACCCCTGTCCTTGCGGAAGCGGGAAAAAGTACAAAAAATGCTGCGGCAGATCAATATAACTCTATCAACATAAATGAAGAGGCTGCCCTGGACTGATTTTTTCACAGCAGGGGCTGCCTCTTTTTTTCATAACGAAAAATCAGCAGAGCTTCCCTGAAAGGTCCTGATGCCAGTCGGGCTGGCGGATATCAATCTGTTTTAGCTCTTGTGAATTCAGGTCCAGCTCGTTTAAATGGATAGCATATAGATTACTGTTGAAATCTGTGTAAAAATAATAGCTTCTGTTCGTATGGTCTCGTATCACACTCCATTGGGTCCAGCTGTAGATGCCGGGATATTCTCTCAGGTAAACAGCCCCTGCTGGTACTGATAAAGTCTGTAAGATTTGCCTGGCTTCTCCAATACTCTGCTGGGTATTCCTTGGATAAAACCTCGTTTTGCTGAAGAATTCTGCCCGGACAAAACGGGATTGCGGGGTAGGGTCACCCGGGATTCCAAGCTGGCCGCTCCCGCCCAGTTCGACGCCGCAGAGAGAATTCTGCTTATCCGTCAGACTCAGTTGCTCATACAAACTTAAATTGGCAAGATGCCACTCATACGGAGGGTCATTCGTCAAAACGCCCAGACTTGTTGTATAGGTTTTCATCTTTCCATCAATAAATTCGACAACTAAATGGCTGCCTGAAGCGTCACTGATGATATAGTGAAGGTTTCTTGATACATTAGGGACTGCTCTTGTGATGCTTAGCTGTGAGAGTCCGTTTTCAGCTTCCTCTACTGTTCTGAAGCTGCCTAGTACATAGGAAACCAGATTGTTATTATAAAGCAGCGGTTTGCCAGGGTCCGGATCTGGATATTCACTGCAAAATAGCGATAAACCTGAAGCTGAAAGGCCAGCCTCATTTATTCCATCATAAAATATGCGTATCCGGCCATCGGCAGGCTGATAGCTCACCCCGACAAAAGCAAGCTCGTTTTCCCATTTTATTTCTTCAGGCCTTTCTATTGCAGGAAAAGATTGGCCTCTGGGGACAAAGGTTACCTTTGTGGGATACCGTTCAGCCCAATCCCAGGTCCTGCCTGAAATCAGAGAGCAATTTTTTCCTGACCGTGGAAATGATATATTCGTGCACATGCTATCTCTCCTAAATCAATGTCTTATGAATATGTTATTCGCTCTTTTAAAAACTGCTTGTACCAATTCAGCAGGCGAAAGGCGGAAATGTTCACATTTCATTGGCCAATTTAATTCTTTCACTGCAAAAACTTCATTCATCCCTCACATTTGCCCTTTATAGTATTTTTCGAGCAGCAGATTAAGAGATTTTCAAGATGAAAGGAATACAGCTTCTATGGAGAAAAAAATGAAACCGGAGGGCTCCCTCTATAAAACGGTTTGGCGATGGCATTTTTATGCCGGCATTATTTTTGCACCGTTCCTGATCATTCTGGCAGTGACAGGATCGGTCTACCTGTTCAAGCCGCAGATTGAACAGGTGATCTACAAGGAATATTATGAAGTCCAGCCGCAGGGGGATCGCATTCTTCCTTCAGAACAGCTTGAAGAAGTTAAGAGGCTGTATCCTGATGCTTTTATATCGAAATACCGGCCAGGGGAGGGAGACGCCCGTTCTACTGAAGTAAGCATCATGAATGGGGAAGAGTCACTTACCGTATTTATTGATCCTTATACAGGAAAGTCATTGGGAACATTGAACAATGAGGACCGGATCATGGATAAAATTGAGGAAATCCATGGAGAATTGATGGCAGGAACCCTTGGCGACCGGGTTGTCGAATTGGCTGCCTGCTGGGCGGTTGTCCTGATTGTTACGGGCCTATATTTATGGTTTCCGAGGAAAACAAAAGGGCTGGCAGGCGTGCTGCTTCTCCGTTTGAATAAGGGAAAAAGAGTTTTCAGAAGAGATCTGCACGCTGTGCCTGCATTTTGGGTGACAGCAGGAATGCTTTTCTTAATCATGACCGGCCTGCCCTGGTCAGGCTTCTGGGGAGTGAACTTCCAGAACTGGGCCACGAACACAGGGGAAGGATACCCGCCTTCCGTCTGGACCGGGAGTGCTCCTGAATCGGAAATATTGACAAAAGACATTGCAGAAGTACCTTGGGCCGCCGAGAACCTCGAGGTGCCAAAATCGGAAGTGGAAGGCTTAATCCCGCTTTCTATTAATGATGCAGTCACGATTGCCCAGTATGAAGGCATGGATCCGGGCTATACAATCATATTCCCTTCAACGAAGGAAGGCGTTTTTACACTTTCTGCTTTTCCGGCAAAGGCCCAGGATGAAGCCACCATCCATCTGGATCAGTATTCGGGTGCGGTGCTTGCCGATTACCGTTATGACAATTATGGCTTTATCGGGAAGCTGGTTGCCTGGGGAATCACCCTTCATAAAGGAACCCAGTTTGGACTGATCAATCAGCTGATAAGCCTGTTCATTTGTCTGGGCATCATTCTTGTCGCCGCAAGCGGGCTGTATCTCTGGCTGAAGCGGAAGCCGAAAAAAGGGATGGGCGCCCCTGCAGGTCCTTCAGCATTAAAAATGAAGATGTTCCTGCTTATATTGATTGCACTGGGGATCATTTTTCCGCTTGTCGGCCTGTCGCTCATTGCGGTCTGGCTTGTGGACTGGCTCATCATCAGGCGGATTCCAGCTGTCAAAAAATTTATGAATGCATAAGGGAGTCTTATTGTGAAAAGAGTTTTATTTTTAATCGTAATGGGAGTGCTGCTTGGCGGCTGCTCCCTTGATGATAATGCGGAGGAATTATATAAAATAGAGCAGCCGCTTCAGGCAGAAATCATGCTCCCTGACTCATTTGCTGCAGGTGAAGATGTACCAATCCGGGCAGTGCTTACACAGAACGGAGAAAAAGTGGCAGGTGCAGATTATGTCCATTTTGAAATCTGGAAGCGGGACGGCAGCGTTCATTATCCAATGGAAGAAGCCGCTGATGAAGGTGAAGGTGTTTATCAGCTTACCAAAAAGTTTGATCAGGATGGCGTCTATATAATTAAAGTGCATGCCAGCAGCGCCGGCTCGCTCATCATGCCGCAAAAGCAATTTGTTGTCGGGGAGCTTACCGAAGCCGGGCTGGAGGAGCTGATGAGAGAAGGGGAGGCGCCTTCCGGCAGTCATGAGGGACATCATTAAGGTGTAAAATAGCAGGATCCATTGACAAATCCAATGGGTCTTTTTCCTATTCTGCCACATTTTTGAAGGTTATTAGATGGTATGATATTTGAAGATAAATAGCGTGAAAGGTGGGTTAAGGGTGAGTGAAGTATGGGAAAAACTGCTGACATTTGTTCCGCCGGGCATAATCAATAGGTTGGCGGAAAATGAGGAACAGATTTATGATCTTCTGGATTCAGGTACTTCAGAAATAATTGGGAGCTATTCACTGGGTGAAAACGGCAAGCTTATCCATTTTGAAATAGAGGGGGAACCTCGTGCAGGGAATCTTTCCAAAGAAGAGATTGCAGATATTGCAGAAGGGTTCATTGGAGCCATTTATCAGGATCAGAAGGAGTTTGAGCTTTCTGCAGTCCTCGATCTGGGAAATCCTTATTGGGCTGTTTATGAAAAAAGAGATGAAAAGTACGGGTTATTTTTACATAGTACAGGATTTACTGTTTCCGTTTCGACTGCCGGCCAGGTGATGCGTTTTCACTGCAGCGGGGAGGAGTATGAAGTCAAGTACTCAGAAGAAGCAGTTTCCGAGAAAGAGGCATTGGAGAAATATCTCCAGGGAGTAACTTTTGAGCTTTGTATTGCGCATTTTGACAAAGAGATTTTCAAGAATGGGGATCATCTATACCATCTTGCCTATGAGATTATTGAGCCGTTCACGGAGCTCCCGATTGATGGATCTGATTATAATCCCATCTGGGCGGAGCCTGCTGCTGATATGGCGATCTCTAGTGTTGAGCACAGTAATGAAACCATTTATGGTTTGTTCGGGATTAACCAGGATTACAAGCTCATGGAAACAAGGGAGAATGAAGGCAAGAAGGTCGAGGTTTGGACTAAGGAAGATGCCGGGTCGTATTCTTTTGAAATGGAAGAGGCAGATCACCATGTTCTGAAGCTATCCTTTGAACAAATGTCTGGTATGCTTCTGAGTGCTGTAAGCGGGGAGCTGCATGCCGGCGGCGGAGAAGAGATCGGGCAGGAAGCTGCCAGGAAAAAGGCAGTTGAGCTTATGTTCAAGCTGTATCCTGATGCCCATGAAAGATTCCGGCTGGAGGTTAACATAGACGAGGAAGAGGATCAGCCGGAGAACCTTGAAGAAGAGAGAGAAGAAACAGACCTGGATGGCCGGGATAAGGATTTTATTGAACAGGAGCCTGCCTACACCTTTTATTTTCACCTGTATTACAAGGGAATTAGGGCGGGACAGCATGCGACGGTAATTGAAGTCGGGAAGTTTTCCGGGAAAGTCACTCATTTTCATCTTGATAGTCTGCCTGATGAGCTATATAGGCATTTGCCGGCCAAACCTGCCATCAGCCTTCAGGAAGCAAAAGATATATACCGGAAATTTGTCAAGATGGAAAAGATGTTCACGAGGGATTATGATGAAACCGGGAAATCTGTCTATTCCCTCTCTTACACGCCTTCATTCCCAGAAACAGTGGGCCATATCCGTTCAATAGATGCTGTTACAGGGAAAGCAATGTATGTGGATGTCGGTGATGCAATGTTTCTGGATTAAGGGAAGGTTTTCATTTCTTCGCCATCAAAAAACAAACCTGTTAAAGCCATATCAGGTCTCTTGGAGAAAAAGTCAGGCGTCATCATCAATGTAGCTTCAGCAGGCGGCCTGCGGGAAGTTGCAGCCTATACTGCATGCAGTCAGTGGCATCACAAAAAATACAGGCATTATGTGCGAATGAAGGCATCCGCTGCAATGCGGTTGCACCGGGCAGCGTTGAAACCAATATCAGCAGCTCCATGACCAATGTCAGTCCGTTCGGAATGAGCCGGAATCATCCCGGATTGGCTGTCAATCCGCGTGTAGGCAAGCCTGATGAAATGGCTCAAATTGCTCTGTTCCTGACATGGGAAGATTCCAGCTTTGTGAATAGGACTGTCAATACTGGTGATGCCGTGTGGACGGCATTTTAAGGAAGAGGTCTTTGAAGGAAGAATTTCTTCCTTCCGGAGGCCAATTTTTATTTCAGTGAAAAAGTCCTCCTTCTTATTCTCAAGTAATTTATCTTTTACCAAAAAAGCCTCAAAAAAAGGAGTTTTCCCAACTTTTTAATGACACCTTTCATAAAATTAGTAAAATCCTAATATTTTTTATTTCTCTTTTTTTAGAAACCGATTCTTTCCACTATAAAACTGCAGGTATTCTTTCCATTGTCCTATCATTGATTTCCCAATTCAATAATGAGAGGAAACTGGAAGAAATAGAAGAATATCTCCTTTGTATTAAAATTCAAGGAGGTATATCTATGAAAAAACAGTTGAAGGTCTTATCATTATCATTGCTCAGCACCCTTGTAATCAGCTCAAGTGCTTATGCCGGATCCGGGGAGCACCATCATGAGCATCCGACAGACGCCTTACAATACATGGGCGATTCCTTGCCGAAAGCGGCGGATTTCAAGGATCTTGAAGATGAAGCCGTTGTTGAAAGAGATACTTCAGTCAGCATCCTCAATGAAAAGGGGACTGTGACTGGTATTATGAAGTCTAACAAAAATACACAGAACGGAAAGGCCTCGCCTCAGGATACGGGAGCCAGGAAAGTGACGGTCCTTGCGGTGGCAGATGAAGAATACCGGAGCGCCTATAGCGATTGGCAGACCCGGATCCAAAATATTATAGAAACCGCGGATAATGCTTTTAATAGGGACCACGGCGTTGATTTTGTTGTCCAGGCGGTCGCAAGCTGGAGCTCGCAGGGATCAAACAGCTCGCAGATCCTCAGCGACCTTCAAAGGGACTGGGATGGAAGAGGCTATGATTTCGTTGCCGGTTTTACTAGAGATGCTGCATTTGATGCGGGTGGAATCGCCTATGTGTACCAGGCAGCTCCATCTGGCAGCGCGATCAGTGTGAACCTGGACCAAGGGACAGCCAATACTGCCAAAGCGGCACAGCATGAATTCTCCCATAATTTTGGCCTCGGGCATGATGCACAGGGAAGCGGGATACGCTGCATCATGAACTACGACTATTCTTATTCCGTCGACTACTGGCACTCCCAGCATAATTCACAGATTGCAGCGAATAAATATTGGTACGGGAATTAGCAGACTTGCTCCTCCAATTAGGGGGAGCTTTTATTTTTCTGGAGAATGAATTGGATCCTTCCTGAAAGGAAAAAGAGCATTAGTGGCGGGGATTGACGGGTTCAGAAAAGAGTTGCATTAAATTATTTTAAAATAGTTTTAAAGATGCGTTTTATACTGATTATATTTTTTATTTCCAAATATATCCTTGTTTTTATTTGGCTGTTCACTCTAAAAAACCTTGTTCCAATGACGATATTAAGGTTAAGAAATTATCCTTAATATAATGTATTTGGAGGAAACTAGTGAAAATTAAAACGCGGTTAATCACAACTATTTCAATCCTGGTAGGGTCAATTATCCTGCTTGGCAGTTTTTCAATCTATGTAATTAACGCACAGGTAAAAAGAACTGACCTGCTTCAGGATAAAATGGATTTTCAAAAAGATATCATAAAAATCCAATACCGCCTCGCCGGGATTTCAAACGATGAAAGAGCTTTGCTTATGACGGGCGATAAGCAGTATGCAGTGAGTATGAATGAGAAGGCTGAGGATGTCCAGTCCCTGATCAGGCAGGCAGAGGGCAAAGCGCTTGAAAAAAAGAATCTTGAGCAGGTCGAGAAAATGGAGTCCAGCTTCAACCTGTTTTGGGATATCAATCAAAAAGTCATTGGGCTTTATGAGACTGATCCGGAGGCAGCCAGGGACCTTCATTTCGGAGAAGAACGCATGCTCAGAAAGGATGTGCTCGACCCGGCTGTGAATGAACTTGTTTCTGTGCTGAATAAAGAACTTGAACAGATTAATAAAATTAAAGAAGAAAATTCTGAGGGAAGTAAGGATATCCTTATCTTCCTGGCAGTTGCAGCATCGGTGGCAGGCGGCATTTTAAGCTTCATGCTGCTCCGGTCCATACTCATTCCATTAGGGGCACTCAACAGGCAATTAAATAATATTGCATCAGGAGATGCCGACTTAACACAAACGGTGGATGTAAAGGGCAAGAATGAATTCGGCCAGCTTGCCCACTCTTTTAATGCTTTTGTAGGTTCGCTTAGAGGGATGATTACCCACATAGGCTCGTCCTCTGAACAAGTGGCTGCTGCATCTGAAGAGCTCTCTGCAAGTGCGGAGCAGTCAAAAGCGGCGTCAGGGCATATAGCAGAAACAATGCAGACTATATCCACTCATAACCATAGACAAACGGAAATGACTGCCAGCAGCCTGAAAACTGTAGCAGATTCCCTTGGCGGCCTGAAAACTGTAGCTGCCAATACAGATAAAGCAGCAGAGGTTTCATCAGAAGTAAGGGAGCAGGCGGAGGATGGGGCTTCTTCCGTCAAAGAAATGCTATCGCAAATGAACTCCATCAGCCAGTCAGTCGATCGGGCTGGGGAAGGGGTAACTTCACTGGTTTCTAGCGCCGGGGAGATACAAAAGATTTCCTCGCTGATTGCTGATATCTCGGGGCAGACAAACCTTTTAGCCCTTAATGCAGCGATTGAAGCGGCAAGGGCTGGCGAGCAAGGAAAAGGTTTTGCGGTCGTTGCCGAAGAAGTCAGAAAGCTGGCAGATGAGACCAATGCTTCGGCCGAGCAGATCCATAAGCTGGTGGCAACGATCCAAGCCGAGTCAAGCGGGACGGTTCGGGATATCCGTCTGGTAAAAGAAAATGTCTCTGCAGGCATCAGCCTCTCGGAAGAAACAGTCTCTAATTTTAATAGGATTCTTGCGCAGATTGAGCAGGTAACCTCTCAAATTCAAGAGGCAGCTGCAGCCACCAGGTATTTGACGGACGAGTTTGAAGGAGTCCACGATACCATTGTAGGAATAGCGGCAGGTTCCCAAGAGACGCTAGAAAGCTCTGAAAACGCAGCAGCTGCAAGCCAGCAGCAGCTTGCTTCTTCAGAAGACGTATCAAATGCAACACAATCCCTTGCCCGATTGGCAGAGGAATTGCAGGAAATGATTTCACGATTTAAATCATAATAAAAGGGGGGAGCAGACTTTATCGTTTGCTCTCCTCTTTTTTCACTTTTCCGGGAAGCTACTGATTGCTTTTTTCAGCCTCGCAATCCCTTCTTCTATCCTATCAGGCGTCAAGCTCCCATACCCCAGCACAATCTTATTCTTATGGTTTCCTTTGATGATGCTGTACTGCTCTACCGGATACACACGAACAGAATGACAGAAGATCCATTCCAGCAGTTCCCCTTCAAAAACAGTGGAAGGGAATTCAGCAACCAGATGCATTCCAGCAGCATGCCCCCAGATACGGCAGTCAGGAAAGTGTTCTTTCAAGCTGTCCACCAAAGCCTGCCGCCGCTGCCTGTAGATTCTTTTCATCTTTCTTATATGCTTGTCAAAGTGGCCGTCTTTTAAAAAACGCGCAAGGATCAGTTGCTCTATACCTGAGTGATGGCGGTCGGAATACCATTTAAGCCTCTTGAAATCCGCCAGTAAATCAGCGGGCAGGACAGCGTAGCCAATCCTGAGGCCAGGCGAAAGAATTTTGCTGAAAGTCCCTACATAAATGACCCTCTCAGGATCCAACCCCTGAATGCTGTGGACCTGAGAACCTTCATAAGTGAACTCGCTGTCATAATCGTCTTCTACTATATAAGTGTTGTGTCTGCGCGCATACTCGATGAGCTGGATCCTTCTTTGAATGGTCAACGTACTGCCCAGCGGAAATTGATGTGAAGGAAGGGTGAAAATAAAGCCTGGTGGCGTATCCATAGGAAGATGTTCAGGCTTAAGTCCTTTTTCATCCGCAGGAATAGGCACCAAGTCTGCTCCATGATAGCTGAAAATATTCCTCATTTCATCGGTAACAGGATCTTCAACAGCTATCGATTGCTTATTTTTGACCAGCAGTTCGGTTATAAGCGAGAGCGCCTGCGTGGCACCGCTTGTAATGACAATATTGTCTGCCGTGCAATTCACGCCGCGTGTATGATACAGGTATCTGGACAATTCTTCCCTAAGCTCCTGCAGGCCTGAAGAATCAAGATAGCCAAATGCCTGTTCATCAGCATTAATGCATACATCCTTTGCCAGCTTGCCCCACACTTTTCTGGGGAAATGATCCATGGCCGGTGTAGAAGCTTTGAAGTCTATCATATTCTCTAAGTCATCGTTCACTTTCTCCTTTTCTTTCCGCCGATGGGCCATTTCTGGCCGGAGAAAGGCTGCGCCAGCAGCTATATATGTCCCTGACTTTGGCCGAACCTCCAAATATCCTTCTGATGCCAGCTGGTCATAGACTTCCAGTGTAATATTTCGGGAGACCTGCAAAGAGGCTGAAAGCTCGCGTGTTGACGGAACCTTTTCGCCTTCCTGCAATTCCCCATTTAAAATATATGATCTCAGCTTCTCATAAATCTGCTGAGTCAACGACTTTGGGCCATCCCGAACAATTTGAAACCACATAATCTTCTCTCCAATCTGTCAACTGGTACTATAAAAGTCATCTAATTGTGGCTCTATTTTCATCCAGTATATCATGATATCTTTACAGTACCATAAGGAGGATGATTGAAATGAAAACAATTGGATTAATCGGGGGAATGAGCTGGGAATCGACAAGCGTGTATTATTCATATATCAACCGCCTTGTCCAGGAAAAACTGGGCGGGATCCATTCAGCCCGCTGCCTGCTTTACTCTTTTGATTTTGAAGAAATTGCTGCCCTGCAAAGAAGCGGGAACTGGGAAAAGGCGACTGAAAAAATGATTGAAGCAGCAAGGTTCCTTGAAACGGGAGGAGCAGACTGCATCGTTATTTGCACCAATACTATGCATCTGATGGCAGAAGATCTGCAAAAAGCCTGCAGGATTCCCGTCATACATATTGTAGAATGCGTGGTTGAGGAGATTAAAAAGCAAGGCATAGAGGCAGTTGGCCTGCTCGGCACCAAATTCACAATGGAGCAGACTTTTTATAAAAAAATTCTTGAGGAACATGGCATTAAGGTTCTCGTTCCAGAGGAAGGTGACCGGGAACGGGTTCATGAGGTGATTTTTGAGGAATTATGCAGGGGTAAATTCAAGGAAGACTCAAAGGCTGCTTATCTCGATATAATCGGGCGTTTGGGAGCAAATGGAGCGAAGGGCATTATTTTAGGATGCACGGAGATTCCAATGCTGGTAAGCCAGGAAGACACCCATATACCAATTTTTGATACAACCCTCATACATGCATCGAAAGCTGTAGAGTTTGCGCTCGGGAAGGTCTAAAATAATTTAGCTGGCTTTCATGGCGGATAGACTCACACTACTTTTCTAAATAGGAAAGGTTGTTAGGCTGCCGGTGCAATTTGATACAGGAATCATAAGCAAAAAATGAAACTGGCTCTGCTAAAAGGCCAGTTTTTTGTGTACGCATTTGGAAGATAACGGAATTTATTTGTGATAGAATGATAGAAAAAAGACGAGGTGCAGTAAAGTGGATTTAGACCAGTTTAGTTTATTGCTCGAAGAATGGTTTGGGAAAGAGCTGCTGGAAGAGTTTTCAGATGATTACGGCTTTACGCATATAACAGAAAAGAAAATTAGAACTGTCGGATATGCTGTGAATCTCTCACCAGAAACAATTGAACAGGCTGTCAGCAGCCAGGTGGATTTAATGATCACCCATCATGATGCCTGGGACTTCATTTTCGGGATGGGTGAAGAATGCAGGAAGGAATTGCAAAAGCATCAGATCAGCCACTTTTGGATTCACGGTCCCCTGGATTATGCCAGCTTTGGGACCTGTACTTCATTGATGGAGAAAATCGGAATAGACGAAATCATTCAGTATTCCATTTTTAACAATGAGGGCATTCCGGGCATCGGTGAATTCAAGGAACCATTAAGTTTTGATAGATTGGCCTACAGGCTCAGCTGCCTATTGGATGAACCGGTAAGAAGCTGGAGGAATAACGGCAAAGAAGTTAAAAGAGTGGGGATTATGACAGGAGCCGGCCATTCTACTGATTATTTGAAGCTTGCTCTCGATGGCGGGTGTGATACTTATATTACTGGCGAAGCTTCTTTATATACCATTCAGTACGCACAATTTGCCGGGTTGAACCTCCTTGTAGGCAGCCATACTTTCACGGAAATTTTTGGTGTGGAAACTTTTGCAGGGAAAGTGAAACTGAGCTTTCCGGAAGTCAAAATTTTGAAGCTTGAGGAATCACATTTTGAGCTCAATCCTGCAACCTGAAGAAAGATTCTCTGAGCATCTAAAAAGAAAATATTCTTTAAGGGTGATAGACTGAAATACATAGAGTTTTCTAAAAACTCTATTAATACATATAAAAAGGAGCTAATGAATATGGAATATCGGCGTCTTGGTAATACAGGCCTTAAGGTCAGCGAAATCAGCCTCGGCAGCTGGCTCACTTATGGCGGGTATGTGGAGGAGCAGAAGGCATCATCTTCTATAGATAAAGCATATGAGCTCGGCATCAATTTTTTTGATACGGCGAACGTGTATATGCGCGGAGAGGCAGAAAAGGTTGTTGGTAAGGCACTTGCCAAGTATGACAGGAGCTCTTATGTGCTTGCAACGAAAGTTTTCGGCAAGATGGGGGACGGTCCCAATGATTCAGGGCTTTCGCGCAAGCACATTATGGAACAGGCGGATGCAAGCCTGAAGCGGCTCGGGCTTGATTATGTCGACATTTATTATTGCCATCGATTTCATCCGGAAACCCCTCTTGAAGAAACCCTGCGAGCCCTTGATGATCTGATCAGGCAAGGAAAGATCTTGTATGCAGGTGTAAGCGAATGGACGGCAGAGCAGATGACCGAAGCTGTTCATCTTGCAGATAAAAGGCTTTGGGACCGGATTGTCGTGAACCAGCCGAATTACAGCATGCTGCACCGGAATATTGAAAAAGAAATCATCCCTGTCAGCGAAAAGCATGGGATCGGCCAGGTCGTGTTCTCGCCGCTTGCCCAGGGCGTGCTGACTGGGAAGTATAAAAAGGGAGAAGCTCCTCCTGAAGGAAGCCGCGCTTCGCAAAAGGACCTCGGTACACTTTACGGTGTCCTGAACGACACAAATCTTGAAAAGGCAGAGAGCCTGGGAAGGATTGCCCAGCAGGAAGATCTTACACTCTCCCAGCTAGCGCTTGCCTGGATCCTTAGACAGCCGAACGTAGCAAGCGCCCTTGTCGGGGCAAGCCGCCCGGAGCAGCTTGAGGAAAATGTAAAAGCATCCGGCGTGAAATTATCCGAAGAAACCATCCAGCAGATTGAGGATATCCTGTCAGCTTAATTGATAATCTGGCAGTTTCAAACAAAGCACTGTTAACCGACAGTGCTTTTTATTAGGTTATCGCACCGTTTCCTTTCATTCCCAACTCCCCTAATTCTTTATAAAGAATCCATTTTATTGTAAAATAGTAGATAGTTCCTAGCTGCACCGGGAATACCTTCAATATTGAAGAATAAGATGATAAGCGGAAGCTGTTTTTAGGATAGAAGTTTGTGGTTTTTGGAAATAAAAAACAGGGTTGGGGGACTCATGACAAAAAGCAGAAGATGGATGGCAGCTTTGTTGATTGGCAGTTTGGCAGTTTTGGGCGGGTGTGCGGACCAGGCATCCAAAGAGGAGAACCTAAAGGAAAATGTGAATGAACCCGAAAGCCAGCTTCAGAAGGAGAAAGAAAAGCAGGAACAGGAAAAACTGGCTGAAGAAGCAAAAGAACCGGTAGTGGTCCAGGTGATAGATCCGAACACGAAAGCAATCATTAAGACGTTTAAACCCGAGGAAATGGGCTATGAAAATGATCTGGAAAAGTATAAGCAGCAAATCAGCCAATGGGCGAAGGGCCTGGCAAGAGGGACAGATGCAAGTCCCGGCTATGACAAAAGGATGTTCCCTGACCGGATCGATGCGAACGGTGGGATTGTAAAAGGGAATCCAAGGACGATCCTCGAAGAAGCGGAGCTGACCGCAAAGGTGATTGAGGCTTCTGCTGAGGGGGGAAATGTTGAACTGCCGCTCATCGTTTCCGAAAGCGGCTATAAGCCGGAGGACGCTGCCCATTTAAGCGAAGTGGTGGTTGCCTCTTATACAACCAAGTTTAATAGTTCTGTAGCAGGAAGGACTAAGAATATCGAGTTGTCTGCCCAGGCAATTCAAAATGTGATTGTGGGCGTCGACGATTATTTCTCCTTTAACACAACAGTAGGGCCAAGCGATGAGGCACATGGCTATCAGCCGGCTCAGGAGGCTATCAATGGAAAACTGGTCATGGGCATAGGCGGCGGAATCTGCCAGACTTCGTCAACCCTCTTCAATGCAGTCGATCAGGTGGGGGTAGACTATGTAGAGAAGCACCATCATTCTGTTACGGTCGGTTATGTGCCCGTCGGCAGGGATGCCACTGTTTCCTACGGCGGCAAGGATTTCCGATTTCAGAATAAAGCCGGGGCCCCGTTCCTGCTGAAAACTGTCATGGCAAACGGACAGCTGACCGTTGAGGTCCGGACCTCCAAGCAGTATGCAGATGTCATTAAGAAGAGAACTTGATTATTTCTATAAATTGGATGTTATCTCTTCCAAAAATCGGGTAATTATGTAGTAACAATTCACCGAAGAGAGGGATTCATCCATGAAAATCATTGAAAAACTCTGGGACAATATGATAAAAAGCGACTGGACTTACCTGATAGATGAAGAAGAACATATGAATACGCCAGAAGAAGACGAATGAGAAAGAGCTTCCCCTTTGGAGCTCTTTTTTTTTTGGAAATCAAGTTGTTTGAATTCCTGTAAATAAAGGTGTACGATTCATTTAACCAAGAATTCTTAAATAAAAATAAGCCAATCTTGTCCGTTTCAAGATGAATAAGAAAAAGGAGGAATTCGTTCATGGCCAAGCAGGTAATCCTGAATGGGAACCGGATTGATGTATACAACTATAAAGAGGAAACACTGGCTGAAAAAGGGGAGCAGGCCATTCATCTCTCTTTTGACTTCAAAGTGAGCCATCAGGAATATCATGATATCACTACCCTGTTATATGATCTGTATTTTGATGTATCGGTGCCTGAGGATGCATTGGAGTTTCGGGGAATGATCGATAAATATTATACCTCTTTAACGAATCTGTACGAGGAAGATGCTATCGGGGAATTCCACCTGGAGCTGAAGGAAACAGACGGGGAAGAGGACTGAAAACAAAAAGCGGGAATCAGAGCGCTGCAGTCTGTTTCCCTTCTTCTTGCCTGATTATTGCGGAGTATTGTCCTGGTCGTATTTTAAATGCAATAGGATTTCATCTTCAAGAAGGGATAATGCCATCCTTACAGCCTTCAGCCGGCTTTTTGAGAACTCCTGGACGGTAATTTGCCGGATCTGTTCCCTGGCCATGGCAACATACCCTTCCTCTCCATCTTTCGTGTTCCCTGCAGGGTAAATGGATATTTCTATCTGCCTGTCCGGGTTATTGATGAATAAACCTCTCCATTCCATAGCATCACCTCTTATGTCTCTACGGTGCTGTTCCATTTTTACCCCCATTTCTCTAATTATAAGCCGTTTTGCTGAATAACAACCGAAAATTAATGAAAACGTTGAGATGATTTGTCCACACTTTTTCCGAAGAATTGAAATATATTGTTAGGGAAGATCTCCTCCGTATATTTCAGTATCTGCTGCTGCAGGTGCTGAGCTGCCGTCTTTATAGACGGGCACCATGAAAGCTGAATGCTTTTATGGTGTTTTTTTTTGAAATCAAAAGAGCAGCATATCTCCGGTATTCACTGATCATATCTAAAAAACAGCAAGCCTCCCCTTAGTCTTTATGCTTGTCTTTTTTCCTGTTTGCAGGTTTGCCGAGAAATGACTGCTTGTACATTTGATGTCCAAGCACAGCGACCCCTGCAGCAATAACGCCGTTCAGGATCCCGTTGATGGAAAAGCCAAAGGCAAACGCCCCAAAGCCGACTGACAGCAGCAAAAGAATCCAGATGATGGTCCAGTCAGGAACCCAGGGTGTGTGCTTCAAAGCCAATCCAATGACCCATAGCGCCGGCACAAGCATGATATATTTCTGGTTCAGAAATTGAAGCAAGTCCAAAATAGCCACCTCCTTCATGGTATGCGAATGCCGGTAAGATATGCTGCTAATGGTACATCCTATGCCTGCTGTGATTTTTTGCCTGTTTTATTGCCGTATGCCGTAAGCATCAATAATGAGTGAATCTATAAAAATATTCGGAATATATTGACTATAAGAAGGCGCTTTCATTATGATGTAATTGATACCAGGTGATAAAAGGAGGTTATAGAATTGAATTCGATTTGGCTGGCTGTTATCGGCATGCTTGTTTTTGCGGCAGGCTACAGGTATTACTCAAAATGGGTGGCAGAAAAGATTTACAGACTTGATCCCAACTATGTCACTCCTGCTCATCAATACCAGGATGGGGTTGACTTTGTGCCCACCAATAAATTTGTCCTTTGGGGCCATCATTTTACATCAGTTGCAGGGGCTGCCCCGATTGTGGGACCAGCAATTGCAGTATATTGGGGGTGGCTGCCTGCCTTTTTGTGGGTCATTCTCGGGACTGTTTTTGCAGCAGGAATCCACGATTTCGGCACACTCGTACTCTCTGTCCGGAATAAAGGGCAGTCAATTGGAACCATCACAAGCAAATTAATAGGCAAAAGAGCAAAAATGATGTTCTTATTCATTATCTTAATTTTAGTCCTTATGGTGAATGCTGTATTTGCCTGGGTTATTTCAAACCTTTTCATCCAGTTTCCTGCGAGCGTCCTGCCAGTGTTCATCGAAATACCCCTCGCCATCTGGATCGGGTATGCCGTATACAAGCGGAAAAAAGAAATGCTTATTCCCTCCATCATTGCCCTCGTTGTCATGTACGGAACCGCCGTACTTGCGAGCATGGTGCCTGCCCTGCAGATCGATTTGCCGAAATACTTTGGCGGAGCGGAAGCTGAGGTCCTTTTTGGCCTTGACGGCGTTGCCATGTCATTTTTTATCTGGATCGTCATTTTAATGGTGTATTGCTATATCGCTTCAATTCTCCCGGTATGGAAGCTGCTGCAGCCTCGGGACTATATCAACTCCCATCAGCTTGTCGTCGGCCTTGTCATCATGTATGCGGGACTTGTATTCCTGCAGCCGAAGGTGACAGCACCTGCTGTTAATGCGAGCGCTGCGGACCCTTCCTGGCTGCCGCTATTATTCATCACGATTGCCTGCGGTGCGATTTCAGGCTTTCACGGGCTAGTTTCCTCCGGTACTTCTTCCAAGCAGCTTGATAAAGAAACTGATGCCAGGTTTGTTGGCTACCTTGGGGCAGTAGGGGAAGGGGCACTTGCCTTAATCTCCATCATCGCTGTCATTACCTTATTCGCCTCACAGGGTGACTTCACGGCTGCTTACAGCAGCTTTGCCGCTGCAAGCTCAGGAGGGCTCGGGTCATTCATCAATGGAGCAGCCCAGCTGGCAACCGGCGTCTGGATACCTGCTGATATTGCAAAGACGATTGTTTCTGTCATTGTCGTCAGTTTTGCTGCGACAACGCTTGATACATCAGTCCGGCTGATGCGCTATATCATTGCGGAAATAGGCGAAGAATACAATTTCAAGCCGCTCACAAAAGCCCATGTCGCCACATCGGCAGCTGTTGTTGCAAGTGCAGCATTGGTCCTGCTTCCTAAGGGTCCGAATGGCTTTGGTTCAGGAGGGTATCTGCTATGGCCGCTCTTCGGAACAAGCAATCAGCTTCTGGCAGGAGTCAGCCTTTTGCTGATCAGCATCTGGCTGAAGCGCCAGGGCAGGAATTTCCTCGTTACTTTCATACCGATGGTTTTTGTATTCATTATGACTCTGTGGGCAATGATCAAGCAGGTTGTATTTGACTGGTCAGGATTAGGTACAGCAGACGCCAATATGCTTCTGTTTATTTTGGGAGGGCTGATACTTGTGTTTGTTTTCTGGATCATCCTGGAAGCATTTGCAGCTTTCAGAAGGGATGCCCCGCCAGCAGACACAACCCATCATTTCTAAAGCCTGGCCGGCATTGCCGGCCATTGCTTTTTCTGACTGAGAGGAGGCGAAAGTGATGGACTTGCTGTCACAGCTGAAAAAGGCTGCTGCTTTTTATGATGAGGTGCTAAGGCTCCCGCATCGGGCCGAAATTGCTAGGGAGCTCAGGGATGAAGAGGATTTATTCATTCTGTTATGCTTCTCGGAAATGGCAGGGCTGCCCAATCCAGCTTTTTATTACACGCTGGAGCTTTATCCGCATATCATCAAGAAATTCCATGAGTGGCATCTCCGGATGGGGATGGAAAAGTCCCCGCTTGACGGAATCCGCTGCTGCTGAAAAGGAGGCTATGAAACTGATACTGGATAAAAAGGTTTATTTTGTCGGAGGAAAAGGGGGAGTAGGGAAAAGCACCTGTTCTGCGGCGCTTGCCCTGCTGCTTTCAGAAAAAGGAAAAAAGGTTCTGCTCGTTTCAACGGATCCTGCCCATAATACTGGGGACCTGTTCCATCTTAAGCCGGGTCAGGGTATCATGAATGTCAGCCGGAACCTCGATATTCTTGAAATTAATTCTGAGAGTGAAGCTAAAAGATATATTGAAGAGGTAAAAGGCAATCTCAAAGGCTTGGTCAAAGCGTCTATGGCTGAAGAGGTATACCGCCAGATCGATTTGGCCGCATCTTCTCCAGGCGCCGATGAAGCTGCCGTATTCGACCGGATCACTTCCCTGCTGCTTGATGAAATGGCCGCCTACGATACCATTGTGTTTGATACTGCCCCGACAGGACATACAATCCGGCTGCTGACACTTCCTGAGCTGATGAGTGCCTGGATAGATGGGCTGCTTCAAAGAAGAAAGAAAAATAACGATAACTTCGCCCAATGGATGAATGACGGGGAACCAGTTGAGGATCCCATATACGAAAAGCTTCTCAGCCGCAAAAATAAGTTTGCCAAAGTGCGGGAAATCCTCTTGGACAGCCAGTCTGCAGCCTGCCTGTTCGTCCTGAATGCCGAGCGTCTCCCGATCCTCGAAACAGAAAAAGCGGTTAGGGTCCTGGCTGGCCATGGACTTCATACGGAGGCAGTCATAGTCAATAAAGTGATACCGGAAGAAGCAGACGGCCGTTTCATGAAGATGAGAAAAGAAAATGAAAATCAGCATCTTAATGAGATCACAAAGGTGTTCTCTGCTATGAAGAATATCCATATTCCCCTGTTTCATCATGATATATCAGAGCCTGCTCATCTAGGCGTGTTTGCCAGGCATTTAAGCTCCGAACTGGTGAAAAGCATAGAATAACAGGAGTGGTTCAAGAGCCACTGGATTTTTTGTAAGCAAGCCTATATGATAGCAATGAAAGGGCTTTGACCTTGATTGGAAAGGGGAGGATTGACCATGAACACACCGATAGGACGCTTTCGCATCATGGGGTTTCTTGAGGGAGGCTCGCTGCTGGTCCTGCTGTTTATCGCGATGCCTTTGAAGTATTTTGCCGGATTTCCGGAAGCGGTTACTGTAGTAGGTTCCCTGCATGGATTTTTGTTTGTTACATACCTGTTCATCATCGCCTATGTGACCTTTAAGGTCCGCTGGTCCTTTATATGGGTCGCAAGTGCATTGGCCGTAGCTTTTATCCCATTCGGCAATTTCGTTTTGGATTCTAGGCTGAGAAAATCGAGATTTGCCTGAAAAGCCGGTTTCCCGGCTTTTTTTGTTTTGAAATTTTTAAATTGTAAGTCCTATGGATAATGATCAGTGCTTGATCAACCTACAGCAGCTTCAATACATTGAAGTAATAGTTATATTTATTAAAGGGGGCTGCTGATTTGCGTTCCAGGCACTTCGCTTTCCGCGGGGCGGCGCTGAGCCTCCTCGTCGTACCTCCTGCGGGGTCTCAGCTCTGCCGCTGCAATCCCGCAGGAGTCTACGTGCCTTCCACTCCAATCAGCAGGGCTTCTAGAATTCGATAGCGTTCCCTCATAGCTTATATTTTTTTAGATTCGCAGACAAATTCATTTTCTTCGACGGCTTACCCCGCCATTACGCCTGCCCCTTGAAACTCTCTTTCACACACATCCCAGATAACCCTTTTTGAAAAATTTATCATCACCCATGTCCTTTTCGCCGGCAAATCTATATATAGAAGGTGAAAGGAGGTGATGCACGATGGCACAAACAGTTGCAACAGCTACCAGCCTTCGAATCTACTTCGAAACAGGAATGAACGAAAAAGGCGATCCGATTTACAAGTCCAAGACATTGTCCAATGTAAAAAACTCAGCTACCGCTGACCAGCTTCACCAGGCAGCCCAGGCGTTCGGATCTCTAAGCGAACATCCTGTCAACTCTGTTCAAAGAAACGACAGCTTTGATGTAATCGCCTAATAAAAATGAATCGGGAAAGGAGGTGAGATGATGGCTAAAACACTGGAAATCCAATTTCTCACTGAAAACGGCAAAACCGCATCCCTGACAGTAGATTCACCAAAAGAACCAATCGATACGGCCGCCGTGAAGCAGGCAATGGAAGAGCTGATCGCAGCTGACATTTTTACAGGGCCCAGCGGAAAGCTGGTTTCTGTCAAAGGAGCCAGAGTAATTGACCGCAATGTAACTGACTATGAACTAGTGTAATAGAAGCAGGGCCGGTGCCGTCATGGGCCGGCCTCTTTCTTTTTTACAACTCTTTGAAGAAGAGACCAAAAGCCTTAGGAGGAACAGTATGGACCAATTAATTCCATTAATCAGCGATGTAGGATTCCCGATTATTGTCACTTTGTATCTGCTTCACAGGATTGAGGCGAAGCTGGATTCAGTGGTGCAATCCATACAGAATCTGCCCGGCAGTTTAAAGGAAAAAGCCAGGCATGACAGTGCTTCCGGCCTATAATGAAACAGGTGCCAATCCTTGACAGTAAATTGGAATAATGCTACATTTAAATCAGCCGTTCTGCACCGTGATAGATTTGCAAAGCTGCTTGTTCCAGAGGTTAATACTTGTTTGGAGAAGTGAAGATTCGTAAAAGCTATATGCGCTGTAAATGGTGAATTTACACATGGCTGAAGCTGGCCATTAGGAGGATTTTTCTTATGAAAAACGGTAAAGTAAAATGGTTTAATGCAGAAAAAGGTTTTGGTTTCATCGAAGCTGAAGACGGAAACGATGTATTCGTTCACTATTCTGCTATCCAATCAGAAGGTTTTAAATCCCTGGAAGAAGGCCAAGAAGTTTCTTTCGAAGTTGTTGAAGGAGCTCGCGGACCTCAAGCGGCTAACGTTACTAAACTATAATTAGAAATACCATATATCGCAGTTCAGCCTCCGCGGCTGGACTGTTTTTTTATTTAAAAAGCAGGGGCTTCAAGCGGCGCGGCCTTCATCCATATTGGCAAATGCCCTGCAGATCAGAAGGATATCTTTATAAATAGCCTTTTTGACCGGCTTTACATTGCAGCGGCAGTATTCATTCAATAACTCTTTCAATTCATTTAAAAAAATCATTTGTTCTGTCATTTTTTCTCTGCCTCCATTTTAGTCTTATATTACTACTACTATATACCCATCATGAGCCATTTGAAACCTGCCTAAGTAAATTCAGTCTTTTCTGGAAAAATTTCCTCGGTGAGAAAGTGCGTTTTCTGTTAAAATAAGAGAACAAACATTCTGGATGAAAGCTTCCTATTTTTTCAGAAACCATCACTATCCTCTTTTTGATATAATGATAGGATTCTGAAATAGAAGCAATAAGGTTAAAAGAGGGGGAGAATCATGAAGTTTATCCATACGGCAGACTGGCATCTGGGCAAGCTTGTCCATGGTGTGTATATGACAGATGATCAGCGGGAGGTGCTGCAGCAGTTTGTCAAACTGGTGGAGGAAGAAAAGCCGGACGCCATTGTTATAGCAGGCGACCTTTATGACCGTTCTGTCCCGCCGACAGATGCTGTACGCCTGCTGGACGAAACCCTGTTTAAGCTTAATATTGATCTTAAAACGCCGATTGTGGCGATTTCCGGGAACCATGACAGTGCTGAACGACTGTCTTTCGGCAGCTCGTGGTATCAGCACAGCCAGTTTTATCTGAACGGCAATATTGAAGCCAGCTTTCGTCCTGTACATATAAATGGCGTTAACTTCTACCTGGTCCCTTATGCAGAACCCGGTACTGTCAGGCAGCTATTGGGAGACGATTCCATCCACTCCCATCAGGATGCCATGAAGAGCCTTATCGGAAAAATGGAAGAAACAATCAATCCTAATGAACCGAATGTGCTTGTCGGCCATGCCTTCGTGCTGGGAGGACAAACCAGCGATTCTGAAAGGACTTTATCTGTCGGCGGTTCCGGCTGCGTCACTGCGGATCTTTTTGCGCCTTTCTCCTATACGGCGCTCGGCCATCTTCACAGCCCGGACGCCATCAAGCATGATACAGTCAGGTATGCCGGCTCACTGCTGAAGTACTCTTTTTCTGAAGCTAAGCAGAAAAAGTCAGTTTCCATCATTGAGATGAATGATAATGGCTCTTTTGACATCCGCGAACATTCTCTTGCTCCCAAGCAGGATATGCGCGAGGTGGAAGGCTATCTGGAGGAGCTTCTCGATCCATCGTTTGCGGAAGGGCAGAATCATTTGGATTATCTGAAAATCACCCTGCTGGATGACGGCAGCCTCATTGATCCGATGGGCAAACTGCGGCAGTTATATCCGAACGTCCTCCATCTGGACAGAAAAATCGAACAGACCGACCTGAAAAGGAAAATAGCCTTCCAGGCTGTGAAAGAAGAGAAAAAATCCGAACTGGATCTTTTTGAGCAATTTTATAAAGAAATGACAGAAGCTGAATTCACAGAGGATAAAAAGTCAGCGATGGCGGATATCATCCAGTCTGTGCTGAAGGAGGAGGGATTGAAATGAAGCCTTTGAAGCTGGCAATGCAGGCATTCGGGCCTTATGCAGGGACCGAAGAGATTGATTTTTCCTCGCTCGGCAGCAAAACCATGTTCGTGATCTCAGGCAAGACCGGAGCGGGCAAAACCACGATCTTTGACGGCATCAGCTATGCCATTTATGGAAAAGCAAGCGGGGAAGACAGAAATGGCCCCGAGCTTAGAAGCCAATTCGCTGAAAATAATCTGCTGACAGAGGTGTCGCTTCAATTCTCACTCCGAGACCGCACCTACTATATCACACGTTCTCCACAGCAGGAAAAAAAGAAGGAGCGGGGCGAAGGCTTTACAACTATCGGCGCCAGGGCCGAGCTTTATATGTATGATGAAAAAAATGAGAAAGTGCTGCTCGCTGCCAATGTCAGGGATGTGGATGAGAAGATAAAAGAGATCATGCTCATCGACAGCAGCCAATTCCGGCAGATTCTGATGATTCCACAGGGGGAATTCCGCAAGCTGCTCACATCAGACAGCAAAGAAAAAGAGGTTATCCTCCAAAGGCTGTTCCATACGGAAATCTATAAAAAAATCGAAGAAAAGCTCAGGACTGAAGCGACAGAGCTGAGGAAGAGTGTCGAAAAGCAGGCTGACAGGAGAAACCATCTTCTGCATGGAATCCATGCCTCCTATCAGAAAGACCTGATCGAAGCTCTGGAAGAAGATACGCTGAATGACAGCAGAATCCTCCGGCTGCTCGAAAAAGAGATCGAGCTTTTAAACGGGGAAATGGATAAGCTTGTCTATGAGGGCCGTAAGAAGCAGGAGGAAAGGGATTCTCTCCAGCAGAAAATCTATGAGGCAGAAGCAGTCCTGAAGCAGCTGGCTCAAAAAGAGGAGCTCAAGGCGAAAAAAGAAGAGCTGGAAAGCCGGAAGGAATGGTCAGAAGCAAAAGAGCAGGAAATCATCCTCGCTCAAAAGGCGGCAATACTTGAGCAGCAGGAAGAGCTGTGCCATAAGCTGAAGAGTGATTTGGACTCTTGCAAAGCTGAATTTGAACGGCTCGAGAAAAGTACGGAGGCATTATATCAGCTTCTTCAGCAAAAAGAAGCCGCATATCAGCATGAAAAGAACAGGGAAGCTGAAAGAAACGAGTCAGCGGAAGCAGTCTCAAGGCTGCAGGCGATGAAAGAAGATGTCCTCGCCCTGTCCAAAACTAAATCAGAGGCTGAAATACTGAAAAAGAGGCTCGATTCCTCGAGACAAACAATAGAGAATCTTGAAGCAGGCCAGAAGCAGTGGGAGGAAACATTAAAAAGGCTCAATGCTGAGAAAAAAGAGGCCGATGGAAGCCTCCTGCAATCCGTGGAAATGGAGAGGAAGCTTGAAGGCTCCCAATCTCTTCTTGAAAATATCAATAAATATGAGAGTCAGGAACAGAAGCTGGCTGATTCTCTTGAAAAATTGGAACAGCAAAAACAGCTGCTGGAAAAGCAGCAGGCCCGCGCTGAAGATGCCAGGCAGCTGGTGGCAGAGCTTGAGCAGAAATGGCTGCATGGCCAGGCGGCCATACTTGCCGGCAAGCTTCAGGATGGAGAAGCATGCCCTGTATGCGGATCCATGGAGCATCCATTGCCTGCCGTATCCGGCGGCCTGGATTTTCCCGATGAAAAGGATATTGAGGCAGCAAAGAAGCAGCAGCTCTCTTGCGAGGAAGACCGCTCGAAGGCAGAGTCACGCTATTATGAAATCCAGTCGGCAGCCACCAGCCTGAAAGAGTCGATTGCTGAACTTGGTGCCAGAGTGGCAGAACAAAAACCGGGGCTTTCAGAGGATAGCATCACGTCCTATAAACAGGAGCTCCTCTCGGAAAGTAGCAGGATGGAAAGTGAGCTTGCAGGGTTCCGCAGAAAAGCGGCTCAGGCTGACAGGCTTGAGCAGGAAATCAAAAGAGCTGAAAGTGAGAAAAGCAGGCAAGCTGATGAGCTTCGCCGGGCCGCAGCGGACAATCAGGAAGCAGGCATTCTTTTTGCGGAGAAAAATACAGTGCTTTCCAGAATGATGGAAACTGTTCCTGAAAACCTCCGCTCCCGCCAGGCATATGAGGAAGAGCTGCAGGCGGCCCAACAGCATCAGCAAAAACTTACTCAGAGGCTGGAAGAGGCACAGGCTGCCTATACCGATACAAGGGAAAAGCATTCTAATGAGAAGACTCGCCTTGAGGTGGCGGAAAACCAGCTGAAGCAGACCGGCGATAAGCTCTCCGCCGAGCGGGAGCTGTTCCGGGACAGGATGGTCGGGCAGGGCTTTACTGTATACCAGGACTATCATCATGCCAAAAGGAATGAAAGGGAGCTTGAGGGCCTGCAGGCAGAGCTCAGAAGCTATCGGGAAGAACTCCGCTCCGCTGCCGACAGGTACCATGAGCTTACAGAATTGCTGAAGGATGTTAAGGAGCCTGATATCCAGGCCCTGAAGGAGCAATTCGGGGAAGTGGGCAAGCTGCTGGCTGCACTGCAGGAGCAGTATACCGGCCTGCTCGTGAAAAAGCGGGAAAATGGGGAAATTCACAAAAAGGTCACAGAAATCAACGAAGACATCAAACAGCTTGAGGAGCAGTATCATCTCCTTGGCCATCTGTTTGAGATTTCCAAGGGACAGAATACATTCAGGATTACATTTGAGCGCTATGTGCTTGCAGCTTTCCTTGATGATATCCTTCGTGAAGCAAATGGCAGGCTGGGCAAAATGACGAGCGGCAGATACCGGCTTCTAAGGAAGACGGACCGTTCCAAAGGAAATGTTCAAAGCGGACTTGAACTGCTCATTTTTGACCAGTACACAGGCCAGGAGCGCCATGTAAAGACACTGTCTGGCGGGGAGAGCTTTAAGGCGGCATTGTCGCTTGCGCTGGGTCTGGCAGAAGTTGTCCAGCAATATGCTGGCGGTGTCTCCCTTGAAACGATGTTCATCGACGAAGGGTTCGGGACGCTTGATCCTGAATCACTTGACCAGGCCATAGAAGCACTGATCGACATCCAGAGCACAGGAAGGCTTGTGGGCATCATCTCCCATGTGCCTGAACTGAAGGAGCGCATCGATGTCAGGCTTGAAGTCACCGCAACCCAGCAGGGAAGCAGGACTGAATTCCACTTTTTAAACGGATAAAATGAACGGGGCAGGAATTGGATTCCTGCCCTGTTTGGTTTGCGTTGGGATGTTTGATGATTGGAGCAGGAAGGGCAAGGGTGTTGTTTTATATAGAAAAGTGTAATTGATGAACGAGTGTAAGGGGAAAGAGCAGAGTCATTTATAGAATAGAGAGTAATCGATGCATGAGTGCAATGGAGAGAGCCGACACATGCATAGAATAGAGGGTAATCGATGCATGTGTGCATTAGACCGGGCAGAGTCATGTATAGAATAGAGAGTAATCAATGCATGATACCCGTGAGAAAAGCTGCGTCATGCATAGAAAAGAGAGTAATCGATGCATGAGACTCGCGAGAAAAGCTCCATCATGCATAGAATAGAGCACAATCAATGCATGAGCCCCCTGAAGGCAGCTAAGCCATGCATAGAATAGGGCACAATCAATGCATGAGCCCCCTGAAGGCAGCTAAGCCATGCATAGAATAGGGCACAATCAATGCATGAGTCCCCTGAAAAGAGCCAAGCCACGCATAGAATAAAACAAAATCAATGCACCAATATCGTAAGGAAATCCAATCATGCATAGAAAGAATCCAAATCAAAGCAAGATCCACGTACAAATCCCCAACTGTATTGAAAAAGCCAAATTCCATCAATTCCAACCACATCATCCTCTCCATATCAAAAAAACATCCTGCAGCACACCGCAGGATGTTTTTCCCATTCTACTTGCTCTCAGCCGGCACTTTCTTAAATCCAAGATAAAGCATCGGCACGATGATGACAGTAAGGATAACTGAGAACAGTATCCCTGAAATGATCGTTATGGCCAGCGGTGTAAAGAGGGCATCACCGCTGACTGCGACTGGTATCAGCGCCACGATGGATGTTAAAGCAGTCAGAAGGATCGGCCTCAGTCTCACACGGCCTGCTTCCACTACAGCATCCTTAATGGCCATTCCTTCACGCAGGCCCTGTTCCATAAATTCGATCAGGACGACAGAGTTGCGGACAACGATTCCCGTCAGTGAAACCATTCCCATGACAGCGAGGAAAGAGATCGGCGTCTGTGTAACGAACAGGCCGAGGATGCTGCCGGCAATTGCCAGGTAAACGGCTGTCAGAACCAGGAACGGAAGGCCCAGTGAATTGAATTGGAAGGCGATCAGCAGATACACCAGGAAGATGACAATGATGAACAGAACGGTGATTTCGGCAAAGAAGTCATTTTGCGCCTGGTTCTCTCCGCCTAATTGGATGCTGTAATCATTGCTGTCCAAAGCTTCCCGCTCTTCCTCTACGATTTTCTGGACATTCTCCTTGAAGCCTTCCTCCTCTTTAGGGAAGGCCCTTATGGTGATTGCCCGGTCTCCATCCTGGTGGGGGATGCGCTGAATTTCTTCAGTCCTTTCCTCATCCACAAGCTCTGAGACAGGAACAAGTTCCGGCGGCCCGGCCTGTGTGCTGCCGGCAGCCGGAATCTCGAGTTCTTCAAGGTTCAGGGGTTCTTCAGGGTCCCCAAGAATGATATTCATATCGCGCTTAGATACACCATTATCAAATGCCTGCAGCGGAATGCCTTCAGTTGCAAGGCTGATCTGTTCGCTGATCTGGTTGATGGTAATGCCGTATTCTTCTAATTTGGCACGGTCAGGGACATATTTTACAGCCGGCTCTGGAGTTCCGATATTGTCGACTACAAAGTCTGCCCCAGCGTCTTCTATTTTCCCGGACAGTGTATCCCTGAGCTCAAGGAGCCTTTCTATTTCAGGCCCCTTTACCGTGACTGTGACAGGGGCGCCTGCAGGAGGGCCCTGCTGGATGGTTTCCATGAATATTTCAGCATCTGGATATTTTTCCCTCAGAACAGATGACCAGTCGTCAATAAGCCCCTGGGCAGTCTGGTTCTTGCGGTCAACCCTTGCGACGATCTGCCCCGTATTCTCTCCGGTTGCCTGCAGGGAGCTGTTGAAAAGGTTAGGCAGGCCGGTTCCGGCAAATACGCTTGTTTCCTTGACGCCAGGGTCAGTCAGCAGCATTTCTTCAATGTCCCTAAGCTGCCCGGCTGTGTCCTCGAGGGTCACACCGATTGGGAGTGTAACGTCAATGGTCACCTCTTCACGGTCGGCGGCTGGGAAGAACTCAAAGGGAGTCAGTACAGCGAGCCCAAAGATCGCCGTTGTAAAAATTAAGCCAAGAAAACCGACAAGCTTCGGCCTTTTGGAAAATGGCTTAAGGATTTTGTCTGCATAAATATCTGCCATTAGATTGAGCGGCCTCCCGAGCAGCCCGGGAGCGTCAGAAACTTTTTTGCTCGTTTTCCGGTAAAGCATAAAGCGCATCATTGGCACGAATATCAATGCGACGAGTGTTGATGCCAAAATGGTCGTTATTAAAACGGTCGGCAAAGCTCGTATGAAAGCCCCGTTCCCCCCGGAAAGAAAGACGAGTGGAAGGAAGGTGAAAACAATCGCCAGCGATGATGTGACGATGGAAACCCAAATCTCCTTTGTGCCATTGATTGCGCCAAGCATCGCCCCTTCACCCATTTTATAGCGCCTTTGGATATTATCATTGACGACGATACTGTCATCAACAAGGATACCTAGCGCGATGATCGCCCCGATGACGGAAATCTGGTTCAAGTCGACATCGGCGAACGGAAGGGGGATCAGCCCCATCAATACGGAAATCGGGACAGCGAGTGCAACGACGAATGCCCCTGAGGCGGTCAGTCCAAGAGCCGTAGTCAGGATGACTGCCGCAACTGATATGGCAAGAGACAAATAGAGGCCGTCAAAAATATCGGATACCTGATCTGCCTGTGAATAATATGGCTGAAGTTCAATATCGTCAGGCAGTCCTTTTCCCAAATCTTCGACCAGGCTGCTGACTGATTCGTCAACGGAGGGGATATCCTGTCCTGCTTCGACAAAGGCAGTAAAAGATATAGAAGGCTTTCCATCAATAGTGACAATATCCTCCGTTTCCTGCTGCACGACTTCAGCTTTTCCGATGTCGCCAAGCAAAACGGATTCACCCTGCGGCGATTTGCCGACAAATAATTTTTCCATATCCTCAACAGAGCTGTAATGCTCTAATGTAAGCTGCACGATTTCCTGATCCATTTCCTGCTTTCCTAATGGTGCAGGATAGAATTCATCATTGATGCTGCTGATTACATCCGGCAGAATAATGCCTTTCTCCTTCAGCAGCTCGGGATCCAGCTCAATAGAAATTTTCTCGTCAGGCAGGCCTTTGATTACAGCGCCCGAAATCCCAGGTACAGATTCAACCTCTTCTTTCCAGCGTGAAAGTTCGTCCTGAAGAGCAAAAAGGCTTTCACTGTCGCTGCCCGTCAAATGGTAAGATACAATTGGCATCTTGACATTTGCTTCACTGACTTCCGGTTCAAAGGCTTCTTCCGGGAAAGAAGCTGTAAGGTCAGAGATAGCCTGGCGCACATTGCCGAACACTTCTTTTTTGTCTTCTCCGTCGGCAACCGTTACGATAATAGAAGAAAAGCCTGCGCTTGAGGATGAGCTTAGTTCCTCGATTCCCTCAATGGACTGCAGCTTTGTTTCTATCGGGTTGGTAATATTTCTTTCCACACTATCGACCGTTGCTCCAGGATAGACGGTGCTGACCGTTCCGATATTGATGGAAGTCTCGGGAATTTCCCTTTGCGGAAGCTGAAGAAAAGTGAAGACGCCAACGATAATAAATAATAAGAACAAAATGATAAAGATTTTGGATCTCTTTAGTATCCATTCAAGCATAATGCATTCCTCCTGAGGTTTGACTGGTCGGTCAAATTTTGTTTAATGTAAAATGAAATCTAATATTATCAAGGGGAAAACTCTTGACTACATGGTCATTTTTGCATGACTCCATTTAAATAGTCAAGAATGAATGTGTTTATAGAATGTGCTGGCATAAAGATATGAGGTGTGATGATGAACAAACGCGAAGCGATTTTAGAAACAGCTGTTGAACTTTTTGCTGAAAAAGGGTACAGCCAGACATCCATGCAGGAAATTGCGGACGGTGTAGGGATTGCAAAAGGATCACTGTATTCTTTTTTTTCATCAAAGGAAGATCTGATTATTTCCATTTATGAGCATTACCAGCAGCTCGTCTTTGAAAGAGTCCTTGTCATCGGACTGGATGGGGACTTGGAGCCTAAGCATAAGCTGGAGAAGCAGTTCAGTGCCCAGTTTGAAGGGATTCTGGAATATAAGGCTTACATGAAGATGCAGATGAGGGGAGAGACGGCTGTTAACAGCGAAAAGATTGCAGGGATGGAGCACAGGATGAGGGGAAGATTGTTTTCCTGGCTTCAAAAAAGCCTGCTGGAGCTGTATGGGGAAAGAATCAGGACTTATCAATGGGATCTGCTGTTCATGATTCAATCAATCTATCGGACATATATGATGCTGATGGTGTCTGACCAGGCAAAGATCGAACCGGATGAGATCGGCGTCCATTTAGTCCGGCAGCTTGATGCGGTGGCGAATGATTTTCTTGAAAAGGGCGGATATCCGGTTCTTACGGATGAAATGATGAAGCATTTTGTCGTTCATATGGATAAGGAAGGCGCTTTTGTATCATTTGAAAAAAGGGAACAGGCATGGAAGGATCTTTATCAAAAGCTGAACAGTCTGGAACCGCAGAAATCTTCATGGTTAAAAGAGATCGCAAACCGGATTTCCGAAGAAACCAAAAAATCCAATCCTGAACAAATCATCCTGGAAGGGCTGTTTGCTTTGCTGAAGGGTGAGGAAGATATCCGGAAGGAAGCCAAGGAACTGGAAAGGGAAATCCTGAATGACTGACTGTGGAAGTGAATACAGGCAGTCAACACTGTTCTGCCATACAGTGCCTTTTCATGGTAAAATGGTGGCAGAAGTTTCAAATAACAGGGAGTTGGAAAGATGAAGAAAGCAGCACTTTCGTGGAGCGGAGGCAAGGACGGCTGCATGGCTCTTGATCTAATGGTCAAGAAAGGGATAAAGGTTGAGTGCCTTCTGACAACAGTCCCTAAAGAGCTGGGAAGGACTTTTGGACATGGTGAGAAGCAGGAGCTTATATCCCTTCAGGGGGAAGCTCTCGGGATTCCGGTCCGCTTCATAGAATGCACGTTTGACGGATATACGGATTCCTTTGTCGCGGCTTTAAAAGAGGCAAAAAAGGAATACGGCCTTGATGCGATTGCGTTTGGGGATCTTTATTTAGATGAGCACAGAGATTGGGGCGAAAAGGCGGCGGCAGCGGCAGGCCTGGAAGCATCCTATCCCTTATGGATGAAAAAAGAGGAAGCGCCATCAGCCCTGGAAGCATTCACGGATTCTGGATACAAGGCTAAAGTGATCAGGATAAGAGATGAGATTCTTGCTACTGAGTGGCTTGGCCGCGAAGTGGATGCATCCTTTGCCAGGGATATTAAAGATACAGCCAGCTGTCCGATGGGTGAAGCAGGGGAATATCATACTTTTGTCTATGACGGCCCTCTATTCCTTAAAAAAGTCAGCTTTGACACTGGAGAAATTATTCAGCTGGAGACAACGAAGCGGCTTGAGCTTGAAAACTTCGCTTTAAAAGAAAAAGCTTAATACATAAGTAAGGAGGATCCCCCTGTGGCAGAGCTATTCGGGCAAAATTCGGATCTCTATCCTTTTGCGGCTTTTTCGGCAGGCCATTGGACCATGCTGTTTGTGTTTGCGGCAGGCTCTTTTGCTTTATACTATTACCGGCAGTTTTTTGCAGCAAATGAATTAGCGGTCAGATGGACGTTCTTTTCAGGCTTATTCGTCCTGGAGTCGCTTTATCACTATTGGCTGTATCGTGCAGGAATATGGGATGTTTCATTCACACTGCCGCTTCAGCTGTGCTCCATCAGCCTGATTCTTTGCCTGATCCTTCTCGCATCAGGATCAAGACTCGTTTTTAACATTGTTTATTTTATCGGGATAGCAGGTGCCTTAATGGCGGTGCTGACGCCAGAATTATTTTTTGGCTATCCGCATTTTCGTTATTTCCAATTTTTCATCACTCATATACTGATCATATGGACCTGCCTTTTCTATGTATTTGCAAAGGGCTTTGCACCTGATCATAAAGGGATGTGGCTGAGTTTCCTGTTCCTAAATTTATCTGCAGGCATTGCATATCTGGCCAATAAATGGACCGGGGGAAATTATATGTTTCTTGCCTATAAGCCTTCCAATGGCTCGCTGATTGATTTTCTGGGGCCTTATCCATTTTATATCCTGTCCCTTGAAGGGATTGCACTTTTCTTATTTTATGTGCTGCTTGCTCCGTTTGGTTTTCGGAAGAGAAAGTAAAAGAAAAGCTCTGCCTCTGGCAGGGTTTTAATTTTGGCTCTTTTGGTAAGAGCGTTGTTAAGGAAGAGAGGAAGGAATGATTTTGCAAAAAGTCTTAACCTTATTTGAGTGAGTGACCAGCAGGCCATTAAATAAGCGGAGAATTTTCGGTTAAGCTGTTGAAAATGGCACTAGTGGGTGTAAATAAAGGGAGAATTTCCGCTTAAACGAAACGCAGTAGCCTATTTTCCAGTTTTTGAGTTGATAGCCGGAATTTCTCCGTCTATTTGAGCTATTTTTAGATGTTTTTCGAAATTAGGGGGAATTTCTCCGTTTATTTTTACCCTGTCCCGGACTTCCTCTTCTAGTCTGCTCTTTTATGTCAGTACGGGGGAATGACCCATCAACTAGCTTAATGAACAAACGGGAGTTATTTCGTAATAAGAAATACAGTCATTCCATCATAGCAGTGGCGGCTTTTTATACCTCATGCAGGAAGGGTATGGTAGTTGAATGTTAGCAAGCACGAGCAGCATCCGCCTCCTGGAAGAGTATTTTAGCACCTTTTTTAAGGGTGGCAAAATATGCTATTTACGGCAGGCTGACTGCACATGCCGGGATTAGAAGGCATCTTGCTGGGGTAGAGCAGGAGAAACAGCCAAGATGAAATCATTTTAGAAAGAAGGGTGCATATGAAGAAATTTTACATCCTGCACAGCATCAGCTGCCTGGCATTCCTTTTCGTTTTATGGGCTTCTTTTTTGTCTCCAGTATCAGAGAGCGGGGATAACAGGCAGATGAATGAAACGCTATTCCAGCCGGCGCCCTATGCTTTTTCCATCTGGGGGCTGATATATGTGCTGATCGCCATCTGGCTGGTCAGGGGATTTCTCTCATCAGGAGATGAAAGGGAGCTTTATAGGGGCACAGCACCTTGGTTTTCAATCAGCGCCGTCTTGAGCGGGCTGTCGATTACAGCTGGATTGGCTGTAAAAGGTCTAGATGCCATTCTGCTCATTGCTTCACTGGCAGCACTTTGTATGGTTTATGTAAAAATCAAGAAAAGCCAATACCATCGGACTTTTTTCAGAGTTCCGTTCTCATTCTATCTTGGATGGACCTCCATTGCTGTTATTGTGATTATCTTTCAGCAGTTTACAGACTTTGGCATCGGGGAGTTCCTTGCTATAGGAGAGCTGGGGTGGACAAACATCATGCTTATTGCGGGAGCTTTGCTTGCTATTGGCTTTATGCTGCTGCAAAAAGATATCATCTACCCGCTCGTATTCATATGGGGATATATTGGGATTGCGGTTGAGCAGCGCGGGCAGGCTTCAGTGGTCTGGACTGCTGCAGCAGCCTGCATTTTGATTGCTGCTGCTGGGTTGATTTACATTTTTAGAAAGAACAATAAAGCGGGAAATCAGGCAGAGCAGAAAGTATAGTTTGTCTCTTCCGGCCCAATAATAAGCGTTAGAAACTGAGTTGGAAGGAGCTTTGCCTACATGAAAAACCTTCGTTTTTTATTGAAAGATGGAGCGGAAAGTGCGCAGATTGCAAAAGACCTCCGCGTCCAGCTGGATGTCAACCGCTATCAGAATGTGAGTGTAACACCGGTTACGGGCAGAAATGAAGTGATTGTCCAGGTTCCTGATGAAAGCGGCATGATCGAAGAAACAATTGAGAGCTTCATGAAGGATTATCAGACCGGCGAGATGCTGGAGTAGTAATTGGCCCCCTTTCTGCAAGGGGGTTTTATTTTTAGCGAGAACTATCACTGGATAAAGGCCTTAATGCTGGCAGGCCCCTCCTAAGATTGCTTATAATGAGGTTAATATATTCAGGGGAGGCATTCGTGTGAGAATAGGGATTGATGCTGGCGGGACTCTGATTAAGATCGTTTACGAAGAAAATGGCCTTCATTTTAAAAGAATTGAATATAATGAGGCTGAGCAGGCGCTGAATTGGCTTAAGACGTTGGCTCCTTCTGCGGATTATGTCCTTACTGGCGGTAAAGCCGCCATCCTTAAGGAGGCCTTTTTTCCCGAAGCCGCTATCATCCCTGAATTTACGGCCACTTGTGAAGGGGCTCTCCATCTGATCAAGGAAGCGGGCCACCCGCATAAAAGATTGCTGCTCGTTAACATCGGCACAGGGACTTCCTGGTATAAAATAGAGGATGGAAAGCATGAAAGAATCCTGGGCAGCGGTGTGGGCGGAGGTACTTTTATGGGGCTTGGCAGGATTTTCACTGGAAAAGCGGACCATCAGAGGCTGGCCGGGCTGGCAGCTGAAGGTAACAGGGAAAAGGCCGACCTGCTGGTGAGCGATATTTATGGAGACAGAAGCTGGCTTCCTTCGACAGCAGGCCAGAATAAAAGGGTAAAGGATGTTGAAGCTCCTATTGACGGCAAGCTGACGGCAGGCAATTTTGCCAATATCACGGGTGAGCCTTCCGAAGAGGATCTTATGGCAGCGGCTGCTAACATGATTGCCGAAACAACGGTTCTTTTGACCAAAGGGGCTGCTGATATCCATCATTCTGAAAAGATTTATTATATCGGAAGTTCCCTGCAGGGTAATGAAATACTGAAAAAGGGACTTCTTACATACAGCAGGATGACAGGCCTGGATGCCGCCTTTCTGCCTAATGGGGAATACAGCGGTGCACTTGGTGCGTACTTATCCAGTTGAAATGATAAATTAATGAATTAAAGTAGGTGCACATTTGTGGGAAAGAAATACTTTACGATTGGTATGGCCGGCCATATTGACCATGGCAAAACATCGCTGACCAAAGCGTTGACCAATATAGATACAGACAGGCTGAAGGAAGAAAAAGAAAGGCAGATATCCATTGAGCCGGGATTTGCTCCCTTGTATGAAGATGAGGATTTGGAAGTATCTGTTATTGATGTCCCAGGGCATGAGCGGTTCATCAGGCAGATGATTGCCGGAGTAGCGGGCATTGATCTTGTGATCCTCGTCGTTGCAGCCGACGAGGGTGTGATGCCGCAGACAAAAGAGCATCTCCAGATTCTTGGGTTCCTTGGCATTGAGAAAGGAATCGTCGTTATATCTAAAGCTGATCGGGTGGATGAAGAATTCATCGGCCTTGTTGAGGAGGAGATTCTGCTGGAGCTTGAAGGAACGGTCTTTGAAGGCTCGCCTTCGGTTCTCGTGGACAGCCTTTCTCTAAGAGGGATAGAAGAACTGAAAGTGCTGATTGAGGATGAACTCAAAGAAATCACCCCCCGCGGCACAACAGGCGCCTTCAGGCTGCCGATCGATCAGGCCTTTTCGGTAAAGGGGCAGGGGACTGTGGTCCGCGGAACCGTCTATGAAGGATCTGTTGAAGAAGGCCAGCAGCTGAAGATCCTGCCCTCAGGCATTGAAACGAGGGCAAGGCAGATCCAGGTGCACCGGAAGCAGGCAGAAAAGGCATTTGCAGGGCAGCGGACAGCCATCAACTTATCCGGGGTCGCAAAAGAAGATGCCGCCAGGGGGCAGGTCCTTGTCTCCGCTGACAGTTTTACAGTGACAAATGTGTTTGATGCAAGCATCAGGACAGCAGAGGGGCTGGAGTCTGCCATCAAGCAGCGGATGCCTGTCAAATGCCATATCGGAACTGCAGAAGTGATGGGCCGGATTGTATTTTTTGACCGCAACGAGCTCAAGGAAGATAAAGAAGAAATCTTGTGCCAGATCAGGCTGGACGAAGAGGTGGTTACAAAGCGGGGAGACCGGTTCATCCTCAGGAGGCCCAGCCCGGCTGAAACCATCGGCGGAGGATGGGTCATTGATCCTCATGGCCGGAAATATAAGTTTGGCAAGCATACCGTTGAGCTTCTCGATAAGAAAAAACAAGGTTCTCCCCACGAAAGGATCAGCGATGCCCTTAGAATAAACAGCAGCATGAAGCCTTCAGAGCTTGCCCATTTAACCGGTGTGGACGAAGAAACTGTCCTGCAGGTGCTTCAGGAAGACGGCTTTGTAAAAATCGGGCCCAATGACTTTGCTCACAGCGAAACGGTGCAGAACGCCTTCATGGAAGCAGCAGGGAAGCTTGGCGAATTCCACTCTGCTTTTCCGATGAGGAAAGGGATCCTTAAAGCAGAGCTGGTCCAGTCGCTGGCTGGCACCTACGGCAAAAGCCTGGTGGGTTTTACGGTTGAAAAAGGGATCCTGGATGGAAAATGGATAAAAGAAGAGCAGTGGCTGTTTTCTTCAACCTTTGAAAGGAATATTCCGAAAAGCTGGCAAAAACGGGCTGGCAATATGCTGGACCAGTTAAGGGAAGATGGACTGCAGGTTCAATACCTAGACGACTACTTCGCCAAATCGGGTATTCCGGGAGATTTAAAGCCAGATATGATCCGCTTTCTGACAGATACTGATAAAATCGTGCCGATTGATGGCCAGTATTACTATCATGCAGACATTTTCAATGAAGCGGTTGAAAAGCTGAAGGCTGGAACCGGAGGCAGCTTTGATGTAGGTGTGGCTAAAGATCTTTTGGGCTTATCGAGGAAATATATCATCCCTCTCCTTGAGCGGCTTGATGAGCTGAAGCTGACCGTGCGGGAAGATAATAAAAGGATCTGGAAAAAATAGAGAAAAGCACCCAGTGAGGGTGCTTTTCTATTATTTTACTTCCTGTTCTTGATATAAATGAGGCGTTTTATGCTTTTTCCCTTTTTTCGGCTTAGGCAGCTTCCGGTCGAATTTTGCCTGATCATAAATTGCTGATCCCACAATTTCAGCTACATCCTGAAGCTTGTCCTTGCTGATTTTATCAATGGTGTCTTCCGGTGTGTGGTACCATGGCTCACTCGGGCTGTGGATGAAAAGTGCTGCCGGAATCCCTGCTTCTGCAAAAGGCACATGGTCGCTCCGTCCTCCCTGTCCATACGGTGTTGCTGTGCCATTCAGCTTTAAGCTGGATTTCTGGGCAAGTTCTGTCACCAGATTCGGTTCGCCATCAGCCGTCAGCATCACCAGGTCGCCTGCATCCCTGCTTCCGACCATATCAAGGTTGAAATTGGCAATGATGCTATCCTGCTCCTTGTCTGACAGATTCTCTACATAATGACGTGATCCAAGCAAGCCGAGCTCTTCAGCACCAAATGTGACAAAGCGGATTTCTGAATCAGTGGGAATATTTTTGAACACTCTTGCCAATTCCAGTGTCATCGCTGTGCCTGATGCATCATCATTCGCTCCCGGTGCACCTGCGACAGAGTCATGGTGTGCGCCAAGCACAATGACTTCTCCTGTATCTTTCTTCTTATTAGTTGGTTTTTTAACGGCAATTACATTATGAGATGTTTTTTCACCGGCGTCAGCTCCCTCAATGACAAGGTTTGCTGTGAAGGTTTCTCCCTCTGCAAGTCTTGCTGACAGGCTTTCACCTTCAGCTTTTGATAAAGCTGCAGCAGGTATGTACTCCTCATTGGCTTCTCCAAGTGTCCCGCTGAGAGGGCCATCAGCATTATTATAGATCAGAACGCCTGCAGCACCTTGTTCAGCTGCATTCAATACCTTTTCGGCAAAGCTGATTTCCCCTCTTTGGATCAGTGCAATCTTACCCTCCAGATCAGCAGCTGCAGCGTCCTCCTTTGTTCCCAGGCCTGCTTCTGCCAATTCAGCAGTGACATTCCCGTTGACTGTATAAGTGAAAGGGGCAGGGGATAATGGCTCTTCCGCTCCCTGGACGGTTAATTCAATCTTCTCAGGCGGCGTATAGCCATAGAAGGTGAAAGGCTGGATTTCTGTTTTATAGCCATAACTTTCGAATTTTTGCTTTATATACTGTACTGCCTGATCTTCTGACGCAGTTCCTGCCACGCGCGGAGACTGCGAGAGATCTGTGATGGATTGATAGATTTTTTCCGCTGATATCCTTTTGATAAGACTATTCTCAAGGCCATGAATAGCTTCCAGCTTCGGAGCTTCCTTTGGCTGGGCCAGCGCAGGAACATGTACTGCCCCAAAGGCCAAAACGCCTGCTAATGACATAGAAACAAAAGTTTTTTTCATAGTATTCCTCCCTGGATAAAATTAATAGGCAACTAATAGTCTAGAATATTCTCAATTTTTCTATAAGGTAAAAAACTCCTGCATTTTTTAGTCCTTTGCATTCATTTTTCGGCCGGCATCCTGCTGGAGCGACTATTTAATCAGGAGGTGCTGACTAGAAAATTCATTAAGGAATAAATTTCCTTCCGGATATTGTCGTAAAATTTGAGTCTTAAGAAGGTAGAAATTATTTTTGTATAAGTTTAGAAGATGAAAGCATGGGGTATATAACCTATTTGTTTGTGGGAAATAGAAGATGATATTCCTTAATTAACCTATAAAAATAGTTAATTCCAAGCACTCCATTTTTTACACATACTATTCTAGTGTAATGATTACTAAAATTAGGATGTGAAAGAAATTAAAGGAGTGTACACCATGAAAAAACAACTTATAACAATGGCAGCCGCAGCAGGCTTGATGCTGACTCCTTTTCAAGGTTCAGCAAGCGCACATGAAAAGACACATAAAGTAGCCTCCGGAGATACGCTTTGGAAGATCTCGAGGCAATACAATATAAATGTAGGCGAGCTTCAAAGCTGGAATAAGCTTAGCGGTGCTGTCATCTATCCGGGGCAGGAGCTTTCCGTCATTGCTCCGCACAGCCACACATCTCAGCCTGCAGCATCAGGCACCACAGTACATACTGTGCAGGCAGGGGACACGCTATGGGGAATCAGCCTGAAATACGATGTCAGTGTCGCATCCCTAAAGCAATGGAATCGTCTGTCAACTGATACGATTTATAAAGGCCAGAAGCTCTCAATCAGCGCTTCTGCAAGCAGCTCTGCCAATGCTCCAGTGCTGAATCCGGCACCAGCCCAAACAGGGTCAAGTTATACTGTGCAAAAAGGAGATTCGCTTTGGAGCATTAGCAGCAGGAACAATACCTCTGTACTTCAATTAAAAGCATTGAATAATCTATCCAGCGATACAATCTATGCAGGGCAGAAGCTTCAATTGAATGGCACAGCAGCAGCTGCAAAGCCTCCAGCACCAGTATCTGTTTCCTCCAAAGCCGATGCGATTATCAGCGAAGCGAAAAAGTATATCGGCGTCCCGTACAAATGGGCAGGAAGCACACCGGCAGGTTTTGACTGCAGCGGCTATATCAACTATGTCTTCAAGCAGTCGGGAGTATCAATCCCAAGAACTGTTGCAACGATCTGGGGCGCCGGAAAAGCGGTATCTTCACCGTCACCGGGAGATATCGTCTTCTTTGAGACCGGGACAGGCCCTTCACATGCAGGCATCTATCTTGGCGGAAACAAATTCATCCATTCTGGCTCTTCCACGGGTGTAACAATCAGCGATATGAATTTATCTTATTGGAAGACTAGGTATCTTGGGGCAAAGTCTTTGCTGTAATGGGCTGCAAGTATTCTAGTGTTGAAGCTTTGCAGTGTTAAGCTACGGGCAAAAAGAAAAAAATCGGAGAAAGATACAATTAGCTGCAATAAAATTTATGGGAATTACATTAGACAGGCTCTTTTCGAAAGAGCTGTCTTTTTTTATAATAATTCAGCTGCAAAAGATTCCTTCATATATCCCTTTTAATCAGAAACGCCATTTTATTTACCTGAAATTTTACAGCCAGCACGCTAAGCAGCTTCATTCTAGACTGAATAAACAATTTCCTAGTATAATAAGAAACAAGATGTAAGGCATATTTCCAGATGATGCCCCGCATCTTTTTTTATATTTATTTGTATACGGCTTTATTCAACAGCATTGTTTAACACAGCCTTATATATAGAAAGGACTGACAAAGTGCCGGTTAAAAGATCAGGCTTCTGGATTTTTATATTGATTGCCGGGATAATTTATCTGCTTTTTCTCATGAAGGCAGAGCAATTTCCGGAAATTGATTTTCATATTGATATGGATAATGGCTTTGATGAGGATGCGCCCCTGCCGGTCCAGCTTCATCCGGTGGTAAGTGCCAAAAAGGATGAACTGATCAGCCTGGCGGCGGATAAAGGGATCAATATTGTCATTACACAGGATTTCCGCAGCATTGAAGAGCAGAATGAATTATACGCAAAAGGCAGGACGGCAGAAGGAGAAATCGTGACAAATGCCAAAGGCGGGGAGTCATACCATAATTTCGGCCTCGCCATTGATTTTGCCCTTCTTTCCTTAAACGGAGCTGTCATATGGGATATGAATTATGACGGCAACGGCAATTCCCGTGCTGACTGGGATGAGGTCGTCGAGATCGCAAAGGGTCTCGGATTTGAATGGGGCGGCGATTGGCGCAGCTTCAAAGATTACCCTCATCTGCAATATGATTTCGGGCTGAGCATATGGGAGCTTCAGAGAGGGAAGAGGCCTCCTGAGGAGGAATAAAAAGGAGGATGCGCCGAAACGCATCCTCTTTTGCATTAGTTGACAAGCTCAGATTGTACATAATGGAACAGCAGTCTTGCTGTGTTGTCCAGGGATTCCATGTGGGTCCTCTCATAGGCATGCGAGGAGTCGATCCCCGGCCCGATCAGTCCGTGAATAATATCATGACCGGAACGGATGGCAGCAGAAGCATCAGACCCATAATAAGGGTAGATGTCAAGCTTGTAATCGATATGATTGTCCTTTGCAATCTTAATAAGATTCTTCCTCAATCCATAATGATACGGACCGCTTGCATCTTTCACACAGATGGACACCGTATATTCATCTGTTGACTGGCCTTCACCCATCGCGCCCATATCGACAGCCAGGTATTCAACAGTCTCCGGTGTAATATTGGAGTTTCCGCCATAGCCGATTTCCTCGTTGTTCGAAATCAGGAAGTGGGTCGTGTAAGGCAGCTCGATATTCTTTTCTTTTAAAGTCCTGATCAGCTGAAGCAGGATCGCGACGCTGGCTTTATCATCCAGGTGGCGCGATTTGATATATCCGGATTCTGTTTCCTGGACACGCGGATCAAAAGATACAAAATCTCCCACTTCAATGCCAAGAGCAAGTACATCCTCTTTGCTGTGAACCTTTTCGTCTATGCGCACTTCCATGTTCTGCTGATTTCTTTCAGCTTTCGCAGCATCCTTATACACATGTACAGAGGTTTGCTTCATGAGGATGGTGCCGGTATATTTATTTCCTTCTGCCGTTTCAATCTCGCAGTATTCGCCTTCAATCGAGTTGTATGTAAATCCGCCGATCAAATCGATTTTAAGCCTGCCATTTGGTTTGATTTCCTTTACAATCGCCCCTAATGTGTCAACATGAGCCGTAAGCATCCGGTGCTGCTTTTCATTTTTTCCTGGAAGTGTGGCGATCAGGCCGCCTTTCCTGTTTTGGTATGTATGTACGCCAAGCTGTTCAAGATAGTTCTGGACAAAGGAAATTACTTCGCTGGTATTCCCGGATGGACTGGGTATGGAAACGAGTTCCCTGATCAGGTCTGCCGTTTGCTTTACATTGCTGTTAGTCAAAAGATCACTCCTAATATGATTGGATTCCTTTCCATTATACTAGGAAAAAAACTTTTGTTAAATCTGATGATATTCAGGTTTTCCAGATTATGATTGAGTGAAAAGGTTAATATTTAGTAAGATGAGAGTAACGCTTAGAGGTTTATCGGAGGCAATATGAAGAATTCTAACATGTTTATGCAGCTGTTTTATCAATCCAGGATCCCGCAGACTGTAGTGATCGGCCATATAGACCAAGTGATTGTAAATGAGGCATTCTGCAAATTTCTCGGCTATTCAATGGAAGAGTGGGCAGGCCTTACAATTGAGGACATAAGCCACCCGGATGATTATAAAAAAGATTTGGAGCTGCTCAATGAAATCCTGGACGGAAAACGGACAGAATATGAGCTGGAAAAGCGTTACATTTGCAAGGATGGCTCACATAAGACAGGGCAGCTCAATCTATCCCTTGTTAAGGGAGAAAGTGCCGATGATCAATATATGTTCGGCCAGATCGTGGATATTACCGAACAAAAGCGATTGGAAAGTAAAAGAGAAGAAAGCGAGCAGAATTACCGGCTTCTGGCAGACAATATCTCTGATTTGATTATCCTGCACAAATATGACGCTACGTATTTATATGCTTCACCATCAGTGAACCGGATCTTGGGGTATGAGCCTGACGAGATGCTGGAGCTGAATGCCTTTAAGCTCATTCATCCTGATGATATTGAAGAAGTCCGCAGAAGATATCAGCTTATGCTGAGAATCAGAGAGCCGTTATTAATCACTCATCGTGTAAAAAAGAAGGATGGGAGCTACATCTGGATGGAATCCCATGTTAAAGGAATAGATGAATATACATTTGAAAGCGGCGCTCAGATTTTATCCGTTTCCCGGGACATTCAGCAAAGGATTGAGACCAATGAACTGCTGAGAAGGTCAGAAAAGCTGGCTGTTGTAGGCCAGATGGCTGCTGCAGTTGCACATGAAATCAGGAATCCGCTGACGCCTATCAAGGGATTCATGCAGCTGTTTTCAGATGGCCGGAGCTTCAATCCTGCTTTTTCTTCCATCATCATCAATGAAATCAACAGAATAGACAATATCATCACTGAATTTCTGGCTCTTGCAAAGCCCCACAGCACAAAGGTCGAAGTTCTTGATTTAAATGATGTCATCAGGCATGTTGTTGACCTGATGATGCCGCAGGCGCTCATGAACAATAAAGAACTCACATTCGAGCCAGGAAATGGACCGTATCCACTGCTTGGAGATCCTAATTCATTAAAGCAGCTTTTTATCAATATCATTCAAAATGCGCTTGATGCCATCGAAGAAAAAGGGAGCAGCATCATTAGCACGGTAAAGGCGGATGGGGAGTTATGCGCCATCATCAAGGACAGCGGATGCGGCATCCCGGCAGAAAGGCTTGCAAACCTGGGAGAGCCTTTTTATTCAACAAAGGAGAAAGGAACCGGCCTTGGCCTGATGACAAGCTACAAAATCGCTGACGATCATCATGGGAGGGTGAAAGTCGAAAGCGATGAGGGCAAAGGGACTACGGTAAGAGTATATTTTCCGGTCCACGGTATGTGAAAAAACCTCGAAAAAGAACAAGAACCGCCTGGCTGCGTCTCCAGGCGGTTCTTGTTCTATCTATCATTCTTTGTTTCCAATTGAGCCTGCCAGGTGGCGGAGCCTGTAGAACTTCCAGAAATCCCTCACAATCACCTTAACAACAGAATAAAATGGAATGGCCACCAGAATGCCGATGAAGCCATAAAGGGAACCTGCCACCAGCAGGACAAGGATGACTGTCAGCGGATGGATGTTCAGTCTTTTTCCCATTACCTGCGGTGTTATGAGATTCCCCTCCAGCTGCTGGACCGCAACAAGGACAATCAGGATTTTAATCACCATGAAAGGTTCCTGCATCAAACCGACAAAAATGGCAGGAATGATGCCTAGAAGCGGTCCGAGAAAAGGGACGACTGTCAGGAACGTGGCGAACAATGCCAGCACTAAAGCATAATCCAGGCCGATGATCAGATAACCGATATACATCAGGACACCATCGGCAAAAGCTATGATAAACTGGCCGATAATATAAGTTGATAAGGTTTTGTCGATGTCCAGCAAAATCCGGTTGCCTTCTATTTTATGCTCATCCGGTATCCATTTCAGCAGTTTCGGCCGGAGTTTTTCGTCATCTTTTGAAAAATAGAAAAGAATGAAGGGAACAACTACCAGGACGGTTGCGATGCTGGTTATGGCTGAAATGATCCCGGTAAGGTTGCTGCCGACTGTATTAATGAATGATTGCGAATAGGAAAGGACCTTCTGCTCGATCTCCTCATAGGAAAGGAAGCCAAAGTCATTCTCATCCACCATTTCCTTTGTCTCTGATGTAAGATCCTCCATTTTGTCAGGGAAAGAGTCTGATATTTGGGTGATCTGTTCTGCTATCAGGCTTCCGCCGAAATAAAAAATTCCGGTTCCAATGCCAATCAGCGTACCGAATACAATAAGGATGGAAGCGGTCTTCGGCATATAGCCGCTCAGCCAGCGGATGACTGGCCTGAGGATATAATAAAGAAGACCCGATATCAGGATGGGGAAGAAAATGGTCGCCACAAGCTTCCGGAATGGCCAGATGAACCAATCGATCTTACCCAATAGAAAAATAACAACCAGCACGAGTATGGCTCCTGTTATATACATAAAAAACGGCTTTTTAATCCACATATTATCCCCCTGGAATCCCTGAATTCAATTGATAGTATCCTTCCTTTTTTCCCTTGCCGCCGGGACCGAAACCCCTTCTTTTATCGGCTTTTAAAATTATCCCTGTTTAGAAAGCGGCCCTATAAGGAATACAAAGAGAAATAAAAGAAGTAAAGGTGAACGGCAATGGACTTTTTTAAAGAATTAACAAGAGAAGAATATATTCAGTTTTTCTCCTGGTTTGCGGCTATTTGGCTTCTAAAGTTCATCCTGCAATTTTTTGCTGCAAGAAGGCGATGGGCCCAGCCGGAAGCAAAAGAAGGCATGCTCTCGGTCCTCAATTGGGCGGCCTTTTACGCTTCCCTGATACTGTTCCTGAACTTTTTTTCAACGCAGGACTGGCTGAATTATACGCTCTATCAGGCAGGGGACGTTAAAGTCTCACTGCGGCTGATATTTACGGCCTTCCTTATTGTTTCTCTGGCGAATAAGTTTGTCAGGGTTCTTACGCTGCAGATTCTGTCTTCTGTCTATGAACATTATCATGTCGACAGGGGGCTGAGATATACATTCAACCGCTTCATCTATTATGCGATCATGATAGCGGCGGTTGCCGTCAGCCTGACAACGGTCGGTCTTGACCTTACTGCGGCAGGAGCGGCTCTCGGGGTGCTGGGGATCGGAATCGGCTTTGGGATGAGGAATATTGCCGGCAACTTCATTTCAGGCATCATCATCCTGTTTGAACGGCCTGTGGAAGTAGGGGAACTGATTGAGATCAATAATAAAATCGGAACCATTGAAAGCATACGGCTTCGTTCCACGATAGTAAGAACTGCGAAAGAGGGAACGCTGATCGTTCCAAACCAGCATTTTATTGAACAGATCATCAAAAACCGGACTGGATCGGAAATGCTTGCTTCTGTGGAGGTCAATATAAAATTCGGAGAAGATACAGGCAGAATTGAAAACTTGCTGAAAGAGGCGGTCCTTCAGGAAGCTGATCATTTTTCAGCGTATTTAAAAGTAAACCTTGCTGAAATCAGGCTGGTTGACTTTAAGTATGATACGATGCTGTTTTTAATCGAGGTCCCGGTCAAAAATTTCGATACTAAGCAAAAATATGAAAGCCGCCTGCGCCATGCTATAGCCGGCATCTTTTATGAACATGATATCAGCCTTGCCTCCTTTCCTGCTGCAGAGAAAGAGGCAGGTATGTAAAACAGAGGCCAGGGCACCTGGCCTCTGTTTTTTGCAAGTAATCAAAACTAAAGCTTGCGGCCCAATAAAGCCTTCAAGCCGAGGAAAAGCAGGGCAGCTGCAAATATTATCATGGCTGTTACACCAACAGCGGTAATAAATGCGGCAAAGCCCCCTGTCACAAAAGCCAGTCCGGCTGTTTGAATCAGTGCATACCCTGCAAGGATGCAGGCAAGATATAGAAGGGGAAGCTGCTGCACTAAGAACACCTCCTTTATTTACAGTATATGTATCTACTAAATTGGAGGATTGGGTACTTTGTAATCGCTTACTATAATTTTATTGGTCGAAAAACGTCAATATTTGTAATCCTTTTGTTACATAACAAACATGTTTTTGTAAATTATTTTTCAGGAAGCATGTGAGAAACTAAGTTCATCACAAAACAGAGAGAGAAAATTACTTGGGGGACAACATGAAGAAGCTGATCACAAGCGTTTTTCTTTGCACTAGCCTGCTTTTTGCCGGATTGTTTGGGGGAGAAAATACAGAAGCGGCTTCCTATGGTTCTTCTGCGGCTGCAGTGGCCCAAAAATACATAGGAGTTCCTTATAAATGGGGCGGCACTTCGCCTAAGGGCTTCGACTGTTCCGGCCTTGTCGGATTCACCTACAGCAAAGCCGGAAAAAAGATTCCCAGAACTACCGGGCAGCTTTATAAAACGGGACAAGCCGTACAAAAGAAAAGCCTGAAAAAAGGGGACGTCGTTTTTTTCAGCACCTATAAAAAAGGTCCATCACATGTCGGCCTTTACCTTGGAGGCAACAAATTCATCCATGCGTCAAGCTCTAAGGGCGTTAAGATTGATTCTATGTCCAATCCTTATTGGAGCAAAGCCTATTATGGAGCTAAACGAATTTAATTATGATAACCAAGGGCGGGACAATCCCGCCCTTTTTGTTTGCCTGAATCCGGGAACATATGTGCTATAATGGTACTATCATAGATGGCAAGGAGACCTTGTGATGACTAAAAGCTGGAGAATTTCTGCCAGAAGCCTGGCGGAATATGTCTATCGTTCCGGAAGCATTGAGTCCGGGTTTGCAGCAGCTTCCTCGATGGCTGAAGGAACGAAAGCGCACAAGAAAATTCAGAGTACTTATAAGGAAGAAGATGAATATGAGGTTTTCTTGAAGGAAGCACTTCAGCATGAGGAGATTGAGTTCCTTCTTGAGGGGCGATGTGACGGGATTATTCAGGAGGATGGGGAACTGGTTGTAGATGAAATCAAGTCGACGGCAAAGGATTTGTCAGCTTTCGATGAAGATACCCATCCTGTGCATTGGGCTCAGGCAAGATGCTATGCTTTTATGCTTGCAAAAGAGCGCGGGCTTGAGAGAATCACCGTTCAGCTTACCTACTTGCAGATCCACACTGAAGAAGAAAAGCGCTTCAGGAAGGTGGAGACTTTATCCTTCCTCGAAGGTTATGTGAAGGGGCTGATTGCTGACTTTTATCCTTACGCACGGCTCATGCTCCATCATAGGGAAAAAAGGGATACCAGCATTAAAGCCCTGCCTTTTCCCTTTCCGGAATACAGGAAGGGACAGCGAAGGCTTGCAAAAGCTGTGTACAAATCAATTCTGGATGAAAAGGACTTGTTTGCCCAGGCGCCGACCGGGACAGGAAAGACCATTTCAACTGCTTTTCCCGCCATCAAGGCGATGGGAGAGGGGCTGCTGTCAAGGATGGTCTATCTTACAGCCAAAACTATCACAAGGCAGGCAGCCGAAGAAGCTTTTTCATTGATGCAGCAAAAAGGCCTCCATATGCACACGGTAACAATAACGGCCAAGGACAAAATATGCTTTCAGGAGCAGACGGTCTGCCAGAAAGAGCATTGTCCGTTCGCTGACGGGTTTTATGACCGCCTCAATGAAGCAGTCCTTGATATCCTCTCTCATGAATCCATCATTGACCGGAGTGTTATTGAAAAATATGCCATGAAGCACACAGTCTGCCCGTTTGAATTTTCCCTGGAACTTGCATATGCCGCAGACGCAGTCATATGCGATTACAATTATATCTTTGATCCCCGGGTGTCCCTGAAAAGGCTTCATACAGAAGGCAAGAAAAAGACAGCTCTTCTGATCGATGAGGCGCATAATCTGGTGGACCGGGCGAGGGATATGTTTTCGGCGGATCTGGGGAAGCAGAATTTCCTTCAGCTGAAAAGGGCTTATAAAAACACGGCCCCGCAGCTTTCTGCAGCAGCTAAAAAGATGAATGATGTTTTTATCTCTTTCAATAGAGAATTAAAGGAGGAAAGCTATCGCATTCACGAAGAGCTGCCGGAAAATCTGCTGGAGCATCTTGAGGACTTTGCTCATTGCTCAGAAAAGGAGCTGATCAGCGGCAGGGGAGATGAGGGCCAGGAACTGCTGCTTGATACTTATTTTTCTGTACAGGCTTTCCTGAGGATATCAAGGCTGGCAGATGAGCGATTTGTCATTTATACAGAAAAGTCCGGAAAGGATGTAGTACTCAAGCTGTTTTGTTTAGATCCATCCTATCTTGTCCAGAAAATGGGCAAGGGCTTCCGCAGCAAACTCTTTTTTTCGGCTACCTTCCAGCCATTCGATTATTTCAAGAACATGCTGGGCTGGAATGAGGATCATTATTCCCTGTCATTGCCTTCCCCGTTCCCGAAAGAAAATGCAGAAGTTCTTGCTTTGCCGCTTTCAACTAGATATAAGGACAGAAGCGCGACAGGTGAAGCTTTGATCCGATCGGTAGAAAAGCTGGCAGCTGAACGGCCCGGGAATTACTTAATCTTTTTTCCGTCTTACCAATATATGAGGGAAATCCATGAACAAATGAAAGAATCCAGCACTATCAGGATGATGGTACAGGAACAGGGGATGGCAGAGGGAGAAAAAGAAGAATTTTTGTCTTCCTTTAAGGAGGAACCTGAAGAAAGCCTTCTTGGGTTCGCTGTGCTGGGCGGAATTTTTTCAGAAGGGATCAACTTGAAGGGAACCCGGCTCGGCGGTGTCATTATTGTTGGTGTGGGGCTTCCACAGCTGAGTCTTGAGCGTAATCTGATTAAAGATTATTTTCAGGCTGAAGGAAAAAACGGCTATGATTATGCGTATACTTTTCCGGGAGCCAATAAAGCAGCCCAGGCTGGCGGGCGCCTCATCCGTTCAGAGGAAGACACAGGAACCATCCTGCTGATTGATGACCGCTTCCTTCAAAAAAGATATGAACAACTGCTCCCTGCAGAATGGTTTCCGCTAAAAAGGCTCACACGATAAAAAAGGCTTGCAGAAAAAAAAACATTTTTAAAAATAGTTAGACTAGTCAGTTGACAGAAAGCCGACCTTTGTTGTAGGATTACTATGAAATCAATTGAATATTTCTTATCGAGAGTGGTGGAGGGACTGGCCCTGTGATACCCGGCAGCCGCTGACTTAGTCAGAATGGTGCTAAATCCAGCAAAGCGCAATGCTTTGGCAGATAAGATAGAGGCATACAAACTTCTTCTTATCGGAGAAGTTTTTTTTATTGCTGACAACAAGGTGCAAGTGAGAGGAGAAGAGACAGATGAAATACGGATTTTGGCTGCCGATCTTTGGCGGCTGGCTGCGCAATGTAGAAGACGAGAAGATGCCCCCGACCTTCAGCTACGCGAAAGAAGTCATCCAGGCAGCAGAGAAGTGGGGATATGATACCACATTAATAGCAGAACTTTACTTGAATGATATAAAAGGCCCGGAGCAGGATTCACTTGAAGCATGGTCAACTGCGGCCGCTCTTGCTGCGGTGACTGAGAAAATAGAAATTATGACGGCTGTCCGCCCAGGCTTCCATAATCCTGCGGTGACGGCAAAAATGGCAAGCAATATCGACCATATCAGCAATGGCCGTTTTACCCTGAATGTTGTATCCGCATGGTGGGAGGAAGAGGCGCGCCAGTATGCCGGCATCTTTACTGAACATGATGAGCGCTATGACCGGACAGAAGAATTCGTCAAGGTCATGAAGGGTTTATGGGAAGAAGAAACCTTTAATTTTGACGGCAGCTATTATTCTATTAAAAACGCCCATTTGTCCCCTAAGCCGGTGCAAAGGCCGAATCCGATCCTTTATGCAGGCGGAGAAAGCCCCCGCGGCAAGGAAGCAATTGTTAATCACTGCGATGCCTATGTGATGCACGGCGGGACAGTTGAAGAAGTAAAAACTAAAATTGATGACATGAGAGCACGCAGGCAGGAAAGCGGGAATGAGCCATTTAAGTCTTTTGGCATGGCAGCCTACATTGTCTGCCGCGACACAGAAGAAGAGGCGCAGGAAGAGCTTGCCCGCATCACCAATGTAAAAGAATCAAGCGGCTATGCAGGCTACAAAGATTTTGTAGGCAAATCGCAGCTTGAGCAGCAGGTAAAGCTGTACGATTATTCCGTTTCCAACCGGGGCCTCAGGCCAAATCTGATCGGAACCCCTGAACAGATTGCTGAACAGATTATTGCTTATGAAGAAGCCGGCGTCGATCTGCTTCTGCTTCAGTTCTCTCCACAGCTGGAGGAAATGCAGAGATTTTCGGAAAAAGTCATGCCGCTGGTTGAAGCCAAAAGGAAAATCTTAAAGTAAAAGAGGGAGAACATATGAGCAAAATACACATCATACACGAAAACAGCGAATGGACTGCCCATTTGACAAAAAGGCTGGAAGAGCTGGGTCTTCCTTATGAGGAATGGTTTTTGAATGAAGGGATTGTTGACCTGACCAGTGCACCTCCGGAGGGGATTTTCTACAGCAGGATGAGCGCATCTTCCCACACAAGGGGGAACCGCTTTGCACCGGAGCTGACGGAATCTGTCCTGTCATGGCTTGAGCAGCATGGCCGCACCGTTTTCAACGGAAGCCGCGCTTTAAGGCTGGAGGTCAGCAAAGTCAATCAATATACAGCGCTGAATGCTGCAGGAATCGCCACTCCGAAAACAATAGCAGCTGTCGGAAAAAATCAAATTCTTGAAGCAGCTGTAAAGCTCGACAGCGCTCCGTTCATCACGAAGCATAACCGCGCAGGCAAAGGGCTCGGCGTCCAGCTGTTCCATTCTCTGGACGCATTGAGGGAATATGTCGAAGGGCCGAATTTTGAAGAGCCTGTCGATGGCATCACTCTGATCCAGGAATATATTGAGTCGCCAGAATCATATATTACCAGATGCGAATTCGTGGGCGGAAAATTCGTCTATGCCGTCCAGGTGGATACATCAGAAGGCTTTGAGCTTTGCCCGGCCGATGCCTGCCAAATCGGGGATCTGTTCTGTCCTGTTGGCGAAGAGGTGGAAGAAAAGCCAAAGTTTAAGATCATTGAAGGCTTCAACGACCCGATCATTGAAAAATACGAAACCTTCCTCAGGAATAACGGCATTCAAATCGCCGGCATTGAATTTATTAAAAATGCCAATGGGGATATTTATACGTATGATGTCAACACAAACACAAATTATAATTCTGACGCAGAGGCAAAAGCAGGCAAATACGGCATGCTTGAAGCCGCCAAATTCCTCGGTGCCGAGCTTGAAAAAGAACAGGCTAAGGTTAGGGAATACAGCAGAGTGTGATAATAATAGAAGAAGGCCGCTCATTTGGGAGCGGCCTTTTTTGATAGTGTGACTTCAATTCCGGATGGAAGGAGCAGGATAGTGAAGGAATGGAGTGGGTTGCCAACAAAAAATTAATAAGCGGAGATTTTCCGGTTAAATTGATAATAGGGCTCGAAAGGGTATAAATAAGCGGAGATTTTCCGGTTAAGCGAAGCAAAATGGTGAATTTTCCTTTTTTTCGGGTCGATAGCCGGAATTTCTCCCTCTATTTAAGCTGTTTTTAGAGCTCTTTTGAAATTAACGGGAATTTCTCCGCTAATTTGTCAAACCGCGCTGAACCTCATCCTGTCCCTGGAAGGCCAGCTCTTTTAGTAGGGTGGGGTGGGGAAAAATTGCTCTTTTAGCTGGTATTCCTGCCTCACAACAAAATCGTTAATTGAACATACGGTTGCTTATCTTCAACAAAGTGCAATCTCTATAAAAAAAGCTCAGAGCATTATAGCTCCGAGCTTTTTGTGTGCTAATTTCACTGCTAAAGAGTCTGCTGCAAGTACTGCCAATTCGGACTTTATACTGACAGAACCCGAAATATTTTATACAACAGCTTTCTTCAACCCATTTGCCATTATAATTTCCAGCTTAGGATGGAAATACTGCACCACTAGGCCGAGTGTCAGTGTGACCAGGATGGTTCCAGGGCCGATCGCTCCCTGGAAAAGAAACGCCAGAATAAGGGCAAATCCTTCACTGGCTATACGGGAAGTCCTTAAAGAAAGGCCAAACCTGGTGTGAACGGCGACCATCAAGGTATCCATCGGGCTTGGAGGGAATTTTGCCTGAAGGTAGACGGCGATCCCCAGACCCATTGTCAATATGCCTGAGAGCAAAGTACAGGACTGGGTGAGCAGCATGCTTGGAGAAAAGTCCTTGAATACTGCCAGCAGCCAGAAATCAATCAAAGCACCAATGACCAGAATGGTTCCTGCCGCCAGGATTTCCGGCTTTTTCTTCAATAATATAGAGTTGATGATGATCAGAGCAATTCCATTTATGAATACACAAGTCCCTACGGTCAGCCCGAAAAGATGGGACTCGCCAACTGCCAGTGCATCCCAAGCAGAGGCGCCGAGGGCAGATTTGATAATAAGCGCCACACCTAACGTGAGGACAAGCAGCCCTGCTGCAAAAAATAAAATTCTTTCCTTCATGTTGTTCTCCTTTATCAGGCTGTTACACCTTATTTTCCTGTTTTAGCCGCATGAGAGAAAGCGGATTCATGCGGAAGATACATTGTATCATCACCATTTGCCTTATGAAAAGATTAATTTTTTCCCAACATAAACTTTGCTTCAAATTTGATGAATGTTTTCAAGTGGGTTAAAATATGGTATAGTATTTAACATTCGTTCACTATTAATTAACGAATCTTTTACAAAAACTAGGTTCTGAGCCCGTGGGTTTGGAGTATAACGTTTTTCCGAACTTAGCGGCTGCTAAGTTTTTCTAGTTTTGGCAGGAAGTATGAAATAGGAATTTGTGCTCTTGCAATAACTTTACAAATTAAGAGGTGTAAAAGGATGAAATCGATCTTAAAATCGCCTAAGGAGCTATTTAAAAACAGCATGAGCGTTTTTTTCCTGGCAGTTGTTTTGCTGTGGCTGAAAACATATGCTGCATACCAGATTGAATTCAATTTAGGAATCGACAACAGCATGCAGGAATTTTTGCTTTTCCTGAACCCGCTGAGCTCATCCCTTCTATTCTTGGGGATCGCACTATTTTTTAAAGGAAAGATACAGTCAGGCGTACTGATTGCTGTTCAGTTTCTGCTGTCTTTCCTGCTGTACGCCAATGTGGTGTACTACCGTTTCTTCAATGACTTTATTACAGTACCTGTCCTTATGCAGACAAAAACAAATGCCGGACAGCTTGGAGACAGTGCACTTTCGCTGATGTCACCGTTTGATATCCTGTACTTTGCCGACACGATCCTTTTGGTTGTGCTGGCAGCAGTCAAATGGTACAGACCGGCGAAGCATACACGGAAGAGAATGACGGCAAGCCTGGTGATTGCTGCTGCTGTCATCACATTCTTCATTAATCTTGGGCTTGCTGAAAAAGACCGTCCTGAACTCCTGACACGCTCATTTGACCGCAATTATCTGGTCAAGTATCTGGGCGCCTATAATTTCACGGTTTATGACATTATTCAAAATGCCAGATCTGCCAGTCAGCGCGCCATGGCAGACAGCAGTGATATCACAGAGGTTGAAAACTATGTGAAAGCCAATTATGCAGAACCGAATCCTGATTATTTCGGAAAAGCAAAAGGCATGAATGTGATCTATGTTTCACTGGAATCTTTCCAGACATTCCTGATCGACTATAAGCTGGACGGCCAGGAAGTAACACCGTTCCTGAATTCGCTGGCTCATAATGGACAGACTTTTTACTTTAAGAACTATTTCCACCAGACAGGGCAAGGTAAAACATCCGATGCCGAGTTCATGATGGAGAATTCACTGTATCCGATGTCCCAGGGGGCTGTTTTTGTCAACAAGGCCCAGAACACCTACCAGGCAGCACCTGCGATACTGAAGACGCGCGGCTATACGTCGGCCTCTTTTCACGGGAATTATAAAACGTTCTGGAACCGGAATGAAATTTACAAATCCTTCGGCTATGACCATTTCTTTGATGCCGAATATTACAACATGACAGATGAGAACACCAAGAACTATGGCCTGAAGGATAAGCCTTTCTTTAAAGAATCCATGCCGATGCTGGAAAGCCTGAAGCAGCCGTTCTATACAAAGTTCATCACTCTGTCCAACCACTTCCCATTCAAAATGGATGAAGGGGACACAGAATTCCAGCCGGCAGAAACAGAAGACAGTGTTGTTAACCATTACTTTACTTCTGCCAATTATATGGACCAGGCGCTTGAGCAGTTCTTTAACGACCTTAAAGCATCCGGCCTGTATGATAATACAGTGATCGTCATGTATGGTGACCATTATGGCATTTCTGAAAATCACAACCCTGCAATGGAGCAGGTTCTAGGCAAGGAAATCGATTCCTTTGAATATGCCCAGCTGCAGAGAGTCCCTCTTTTCATCCACGTACCTGGGGTAAAAGGCGGCGCGATGGACACATACGGTGGCGCGGTGGATGTAATGCCGACCCTGATGCATCTTCTTGGCGTCAGCACAAAAGACTATATGCAGATCGGTTCAGATTTATTGTCTGAAACCCACCGGGAAGTTATTCCTTTCCGCAACGGCGACTTCATCAGCCCGGAATACACTTCTGTTGATGAAAAATGTTACTCCACGGAAACCGGTGAAGAGCTTGAGGAAGGCAGTGCTTGTGTAAGGCTGTCAGAACAGGCGAAAAAAGAACTGCTGATGTCTGACAATATCGTGTACAAAGATCTGCTGAGATTCCACAATCCAGAAGGCTTTGAACCAATCAACCGCAAGGATTACAAATATATCAAAGAAGAGCCTGCCGAGGAAGCGAACCCAATGACAGGGCTTCAAAAATAAAACACCAAAAAGCAGAAGCCCCGGCTTCTGCTTTTTCCATGTTAGGATACTCCAAGGCAGGTGTAAATCCCCTTAAAATAGGGAAGCTATCTAAATAGCCACAGACTTTATATAACAGGAAGGAGAGGTAAACATGAGTGAATGCCAACTGAACCATTCAGCAGAAGATGTTAAAAATAAATATGAACAGCAAAAGGAACATCTCCCCAGCCAGCTCCAGCCGCTGATGGAAGAATTCCTGCAAAAAGAACACACACAGGAAATCCTGAATGACGTATTTCATCTATTGAAGAAATATGACCTGGCTTCTGAAGACGAGAAGGAAGAACGGGAGAGAAGGCTGTATTTGGTTGTTAATAATGTCTAACAGCAGATTAGAGAGCTGCTGTAATCGGGTTAAGAATGCATCATGTATTTTTAAATAGCCACAGTGATATGAGCAGCTATCTATGTTTGAAGAAGTGAGCTTCATACAGCTGCAAAATCGCCATATAATTAAAAAAGCCCTGGTGTTTGCAGTGGAAGGCACACAGACTCCTGCGGGAAATAGCGGAAGAGTTGAGACCCCGCAGCGCGCGGCGCGAGGAGGCTTAGGCTTCGCCCCGCGGAAAGCGAAGTGCCTGGAACGGAAAACACCAGCCCCATTTAAAAGTAAAACAAATTTTAAAACCATACTTATAATTTTCTGAGTATCAAAAAGAGCCACAATGGCTCTTTTTTGCTGTCTGTTAAAGGAAATTGCCGAAAATCGTCGAAGTTGTTAGGTGAGAAGCAAAAAAACGAATTTTTTCATTTTAACAAAGGAGTCTCCATGGAAGGTAATCAAGGTTTACACACAATAAGCACGGAAATCAAAGACCTGGAAAAAAGATTCAAGCAGGAGATAGAACCTTATCGCTCTTTACTGTGGAGATATTGCTACAGACTGACGGGCTCTCCATGGGATGCAGAAGACCTCGTCCAGGATACATTGCTGAAATCCCTGGCTATGCTCTCAAAGGTCTTTCAAGAGCTGAATGTAAAATCCTACTTATTCAAAATCGCCACTAATACATGGATCGATCAGCAAAGAAGAAATCGGATTGCCTATACAGATTCATACCCTGTAGAAATTCTGGAAAGCGGCAGCGAGAAGGAGCTTGAGATTCTCCCAGCCCTCGATTATCTGGCCCGCCAGCTGAGTCTGAAGCAATTTGTCTGCCTTCTGCTTACAGACGTTTTTCTTTTTACAGCAAAAGAGGCTGCAGATATCGTCAGTCTTTCGCCTGGTGCTGTCTATGCAAATGTACAGAGAGCAAGAGATGTGTTGAAGAATATCCCTGAAAGAGAGCAGAATCATAGACTGCAGGAAGGGATAGCTATATCTGCCTCACTTGACAAAACAATCAGCACCCTGCTCGAAGGCTTCCGAAGAAAAGACATGGCCATGATTGCTTCTCTTCTTGACGAGAATCTTCTCACAGATATTACCCATGCTGGAGTGGAATTTGGAAAAAGAGAAACAGAACGAAATTCGCTCAAAGACTGGGCAGAGGTGGTATCCAGGCAGGAAGGGGCCGAAGCCGCCATCACGACGCTATGGGGCAGGCAGGTCATTTTGGAGTTTGCTCTTAAATCCGGAGAGAAGCTGCTGCAGAACATTCACTTTATGGAACTGGAAAATGATAAAATAGTGTATTGGAAATTTTATTGCTTTTCCTGGGATTTAATGAATGCAGCTGCAAAAGAGCTGGATGTGAAACTGGGAGCTGAATATTTTTATCATATTTTTTAAATCCCGCGTATAATTTGGCATCTTTTTCCCGTTATAGATCTTGAAGAGCTGTTGTTCAGGTTCTATTTAAAAGACAGGGAGAGATGGGAAGATGAAAACACCTATAGTCAATAGGATGAATACCGTTTTTGTACATGTGGCAGATCTGGAAAAGTCAGCAGGATGGTACTGTAAGCTTCTTGGCCAGAAAGTCACAGAGCCGGTTGAGAACCCGGTATATAATGTAAAAATGAATGGGGCAACCGGTCTTACCCTGGATGCAGGACCTTACGGTGAAAGGGAAAGACCGCAGGCAGGGCTTTATCCATTGTTCAACCTGCATACTGAGGACATTCAAGAGGCATACAGCTGGATGGAAAGCGAGGGTTTTGCCGTTGACCCAGAGATAACCCGCTTTGACGATTTCAGCTTTTTCAACGTAAAAGATCCTGACGGCCATATCATTATGATTTGTACAGGATAAAAAGCATGGGGAGACAGAAAAAATGACAGAGATAATAGTAAGGCTGCCTGCGGTCGAAACTGCACAAATGCTCATCAATGAAAGATTCCCGGACTGCAGTGGGGCCATCCTTGGAGGAAGTGTCGTAAGGGGAGAAGCAACCTCCACTTCAGATCTGGATATCATTGTAATCTATGATAAAACTGGTTCTGTCAGAAGAGAATCCTTCTATTATAAAGGATGGCCGGTTGAGCTTTTTGTACACACCAAAGATTCGTGCAGGGGATATTTCCAGAAGGATGCAGAAAGGGCCAGGCCGACGCTTCCACGGATGGTGGCGGAAGGGTTGGTGCTTAGAGGTAAGGACTTTCTTGGCGGGGTTAGGAAGGAAGCTGCCGCCTTGATGGCTGCGGGCCCTGCTCTGTGGACAGATGCTGAGCTGACATTTAAGCGCTATTTCCTGACTGATGCACTGGAGGATTTCATCGGCAGCGCCAAAAGGCATGAATCTCTTTTTATTGCTGGAAAGCTGGCTGAGCTGGCGCATGAATTTCTTCTTAGAACCAATAAACAATGGATTGGCCAGTCTAAATGGATTTACAGGGAATTATCCTATTATGATCAAGCTCTGGCATACAGGTTTGCGGAATGCTTCGACGGCTTTTATCAATTCGGGGAAAAACAGCCCGTCATTGAGCTTGTGGATGACATCATGAAGCCATTTGGCGGCAGATGCTTTGACGGTTTTTCGCTAAGTGGGAAATAATCATAAGAAATAATAAAAAGGAATGAAAACCCAGATGGAAAAGTTATATTATCAAGATCCTTACATAAAAGAATTTACAGCTTCGGTCATCTGCCAGGATCAGAACTCTGACGGTAAGTGGTATGCAGTTCTTGACCGGACTGCTTTTTATCCGACCGGAGGAGGCCAGCCCTTTGATACAGGGACGATTCACGGTATCTCTGTAACTGATGTTGAAGAAGAAGAAGGCGAAATCAGGCATTATCTTGAAGAGAGGCTTCCGGAATCAGGAGAAGTCGATGGAAGGGTTAACTGGCAGAGAAGATTCGATCATATGCAGCAGCATTCAGGCCAGCATATTCTATCTGCTGCCTTTGATGAGCTGTTTGGGTACAGGACTGTCAGCTTTCATCTTGGAAAAGAGACTTTGACTATCGATATTGAAACAGAGAACCTGAGTGAGGAAGAAGCAGCAAGGGCAGAAAGAAAAGCGAATGAAATTATTACCGATAATCTTCCGATCGAAACCAAATGGGTCAGTGAGAGTGAGCTTGCGGCCTACACATTAAGAAAAGAAACTAAGGTAAAAGAGAATATCCGCCTTGTTATCATTCCTGAATTTGACTATAACGGCTGCGGCGGAACCCACCCAAGAGCTACCGGGGAAGTCCAGGCGATAAAAATTCTCGGCTGGAGCCGGCAGAAGAAGCAGACCAGGGTAGAATTTGTCTGCGGCGGCAGGGTGCTGAAGCAGCTGCACACTAAGAATGTAATTGTGAATCGGACAAGCCAGCTGGTCAGTTCGCCTGAGGGTGAAATACCCGATGCCATCATCAAGCTGCTCGATACGCAGAAACAGATGGAAAAAGAACTGGAGGAACTAAAGAACCAGCTGCTTGAGCAGGAAGGAAAGGAATATGCCAGAAGCATCCTTGATGGATCACCCATCATCCGGAAGGTTTTTCGCGATAGAAATGTTAAGGAGCTTCAGAAACTGGCCAAGTCTATTGCCATTCAAAATGACCAGGCGATTGTCTTGTTTGCAGCGGAAAACGGCCGGCAGCTGCAGGCCGTATGTGCGAGCGGAACAAAAACGGAGGCAGATATGAAAAAGATCATCCAGTCCATTCTTCCTGCCATTCAGGGCAGAGGCGGGGGAAACAAGCATTTTGCCCAGGGAGGCGGAGAAACTGAAATGAGCGGAGAAAGGCTTCTTGAGCTGATGGGGGATAGTCTTTGATTGATATTTTGTGGAAGGTCCTGGGAAATATGGGGTCTTCCTTTTTTTGATGTGTTGTTTTCAGCTTTTCTTTTGTCAGAAAAGTGATTTTTGGGAGTATGGCTGGCTATTTTAGTGGTCTTTCAGCGAAGTAGTGGACCCAGCGTGTTAGCCTGGAACCGCTATTTTGGCTATTCGCAGAAATAGTGGTTACAGCGAGCGTGGCTGGAACCGCTATTTTAGCTTTACACAGAAATAGTGGTCCCAGCGAGCGTGGCTAGAACCGCTATTTTGGCTTTACGCGTAAATAGTGGTCCCAGCGAGCATGGCTAGAACCACTATTTTGGCTTTGCACAGAAATAGTGGTTCCAGCGGGCGTGGCTAGAACCGCTATTTTAGCTTTACACAGAAATAGTGGACCCAGCGAGCGTGGCTAGAACCACTATTTTAGCTTTACACAGAAATAGTGGACCCAGCGAGCGTGGCTAGAACCGCTATTTTGGCTTTACGCGTAAATAGTGGTTCCAGCGAGCATGGCTAGAACCGCTATTTTAGCTTTACACAGAAATAGTGGTTCCAGCGAGCATGGCTGGAACCGCTATTTTAGCTTTACACAGAAATAGTGGTCCCAGCGAGCGTGGCTAGAACCACTATTTTAGCTTTACACAGAAATAGTGGTCCCAGCGAGCATGCCTAGAACCACAATTATGGCTATTCGCAGAAATAGTGATTACTGTCCACCCCTCAGTATCATATGTAAAGCACGCTTGACGTAAAGTTCCCTTTACAATATAGTAAAACCAAGGAGGGCGTTTATGAAAAATAATTTGGCAGAGCTGAGAAAGAAGCATGGTTTTTCGCAGGACCGGCTTGCGGCCAGGCTGGGTGTCTCAAGGCAGACGATCATTAGCATTGAAAAAGGAAAATATTCACCTTCTCTTCCGCTTGCATTTCAAATTGCGAAGACCTTTGATACAACGATTGAACATATTTTTATCTATGAAGAAGAAACAAACAAGAAAGGAGAATGAACGGATGGAATCAAGACTGACTTTCTATATATGCGGGGGCTTATTTTTAATCATGACCCTCTTTATGGCCGTCATCGGCATATCGGCAGGGGAAAGCATCCTGCCGCAGACATGGACACTTCTTTCGATGACAGTTATGAGCTTTTCAATGGGATACCTTTATCCTCAATTCAAGCAAAAGGACGAAAGAATGAAGATGATCCGCCAGAAAGGCCTCTTTTACGCTTATTTTGCCCTCATTGTCTATTTCTTCATCTTTTTTCTGCTGCTTGGTCTTGGGATTATTGATATTTCTGCGCTTGAGCTGCTGCAAATTTTATCCGGCCTGACAATCAGTACGGTCTTTTTGTCCATGGTATACGTTTCTAAAAGGATTTGACAGGGACGGCGGAATTTAACAGAACTGAAATCCTGCCATTTTGAGAAAGCTAAAAAGGTAAATCTCAATAAAAAGGCGGGTATTCTATGGCAACTTTATTATATATCACTGCACATCCCCATGATGAAACACAATCATTCAGCATGGCTGCCGGAACGGCATTTATTGAATCTTACCGTGAATCCAATCCAGGGGATGAAGTCATAAGGCTTGATCTGTATAAAGAGCATATTCCCCAGATTGATGCAGATGTATTCAGCGGATGGGGCAAGCTTCGCACGGGAAGCTCTTTTGATGACTTGTCTCAGGAAGAAAAAGAAAAAGTGAACAGGCTTTCTGAACTGACTGAGCAATTTGTTTCTGCGGATAAATATGTTTTTGTTACTCCTTTGTGGAACTTCTCATTTCCTCCAGTGATGAAGGCATATCTTGATTCTGTTTGTACAGCAGGGAAGACATTCAAATATACAGAACAGGGGCCGGTAGGTCTTCTTCCTGATAAGAAGGCCCTTCATATCCAGGCGCGCGGCGGGATCTATTCCGAGGGTCCGGCTGCAGAGATGGAAATGGGCCACCGCTATATCGGAATCATTATGCAGTTCTTTGGGATTCCTTCTTTTGAAGGCATTTTTATCGAAGGCCACAATCAATTCCCGGACCGCGCCCAGCAAATTAAAGAAGAAGGCGTGGCAAAGGCGAAAGAGAAAGCCAAAACCTTTTAAGCATGAAAAAAAGAGATTTCTGCCAGGCAGAAATCTCTTCTTGTATTTAGAATTTTGCAGCTGTATCAGCAGCCTGCTTGATGCCTTCAGAAATGATTTCTTCCGCTTTATCAGGGAACTGGTTGTGCCCCTCGGTCACGATGGAAGTGACGTCCTGTACTCCGAAGAAAGCCAGAAGTGTACTTACATACTTCTCAGACATTTCGACCTCTGCAGCAGGGCCTTCTGAATAAACTCCGCCCCTTGCATTCAAGAGAGCGACTTTTTTATCAGTAAGAAGTCCTACAGCACCGTTTTCAGTGTATTTGAATGTTTTGCCGGCTTGTGCCAGATAGTCAAAGTATGTGTGAAGGACAGCTGGGACCGTAAAGTTCCAGAGCGGGAATGCGAACACAGCTTTATCCGCCTCAAGGAATTGGTTCAAATACTTTGTGACGCGGGCTGCAGCAGCTTCTTCTTCTGCAGTCAGCTCCATGCCCTGGCCTAGCTTGTACATTGCTGTAATATGAAGATTATCATAATAAGGAAGATTTTCTTCAAACAAATCCAGTTCAGTGACGGTATCTTCCGGGTGGTTCTCCTTATAGCTGCTTAGGAATGCATCGTACATTTGCACGCTGACTGCCTGATCAGCTGGGCGTGAGTTTGCTTTGATGAATAATACGTTTGACATAAGAATAATTCCTCCGTTAGTTACTAAGAAGTTTTCCGCAGATTAAATACTTTTAATTCAAGATAATAAGCGGATATTGGCTATTATAGCTAGTCAGGCTGAATGGGTCAAAGCATCTGCTTATCCAAAAAACATCTAACTCCTCTCCAATCCTGAAGCTGTCAATAAAAAAAGAAGGCGCCGGTCTCCCGGCCCGACTTCCTTCGATTACTCACAACTATGACGATGCTTTTAACTGGCGCGCTTTCCTTTTTCCCCACATTTTTTTCACGATCGGATAGGCTATAGGAGCCCATTTAATGATATTTTTCACCAATTTCTTCATAGCGGGATACCTCCTCGGTTTATTTCCATTTCTATTCCCTTTCAGTGCCGGGGACAAACCTGCAGAGGGTAAGAGACAGTCCTGCTTTGAAAGGCGAAAATCTATTTTGAGATGTGAGAGAATAGTTTTAAAAATGGCATGTCAAATCTAGCTGTGTAGCTGTTTTGTTACATTTAGCGGAACACTCCTGGTTGTTTACTGCTTACACTGGCTAGTACAATAGTCTTATATAGGTGGAGGCGTGGAGTTTACGTATGTTTCGGCGCTTTCATGAGCAGGAGCCGGCAGTGCAGCCGGCCTGCAGGATCAGGCTGACATGCTTCCTCGGAGACTCTGCCGCAGAAGCATCGGCCTAAATATAAGGAGAAGAGGAAAAGCATGACATTGACTGTCCCAGCTAACAATATTCCAAGCACATCACAGGTTCTGGACGAGGGAGCCGTATTGGCTGCCATTGAAAGGTCACATGCGATGATTGAGTTCAGCCCGCAAGGCACTGTGCTATGGGCAAATCATCATTTTGCAAGTACCATGGAATATGATGTGAACGAAATGAAGGGCATGCATCACCGGAAATTTTGTACAGATGAATTTGCCAGCAGTCCCGCTTATTCTGTACTATGGAAAAACTTACGGAGCGGCAAAAGCTTTCAGGAAAAAATCCAGCGTGTGACGAAGAGAGGAAACCTGATTTGGCTTGAAGCTACATATACCCCAGTGAGAGATGAAGAAGGAAATGTCATCGCCGTGGTAAAACTGGCTACAAATATAAATGAAAGAGAAAGCAATACGGTTGCAGTTGCAAACGAACTCCAAAACATGGCGGGAGAGCTGCTAAATCGGGCCGAGCTCGGGATTACCAGGAGCGAAGAAGCTGCGGAAGCATCCGAGAAGCTTGCTGGAGATTCAAGAGAGAATCTGAAAATGCTGGATACTCTTAAAACGCAGGCACTGTCCATTGGCGATATTGTCAAAACAATCCGCGAAATAGCTGCCCAGACAAATCTTCTTGCACTCAATGCAGCCATCGAGGCAGCCCGTGCAGGCGAGCATGGGAGAGGGTTCAATGTTGTTGCCGGCGAGGTCAGAAAGCTTGCCACCAGGGTCCAGGAATCCATCGGTGAAGTGAACGCCCATATCGAAGGCATTTCAGGCGAGGTAAAAAATATCAGTGAAGCAACCAGGCAGTCAAGGGACGGAATTGAAAAAAGCAGGCTGCTGAACGAACAGGCAATGGCGGAATTCAAGGGCATAGAGAGTGCAGCCCGATCGCTTGATAGCAGGGCAAAGGCATTCAAGGACATTTTGAAGTAAGTAATTTAACGGAAAGAAGACCGGCTGCCTGCTGACAGGCAGCCGGTTTTAGCTGCCGAGAGTTTCTCGACAGCCTGAGAATTTCCATTGATGGAGATTCTTTTTCTTTTGAATGTTACAATTTTTTTGTAACGGTTAAAAAATTATTTTAACTTTATAGAATCTATGATATTATGAACCTGCGATAATTTGAAAGCGATTACAGGAATTGAGGTGCAATGCTGTGAAGGAGTCTGCTAAGCCTGTATTTGATTTAGCCTCGAGAACAGCAGACATGCTGGTTGCCATGTTCGGGAAGCGCTGTGAAGTAGCCGTCCATGATTTTTCGAGCCTGAAGAACTCGCTTGTGTATATAGCAGGCGACCTGACAGGCCGTCAGATCGGATCGCCTATTACAGATCTGGTGCTGAATGAATTGGCAAAGAAAAAAGATAAAGTTGATGACATCCCAAACTACCGCACACAGACAAAAAAAGGGGCGATTTTAAAATCCTCTACCATTTTCCTGAGAGATGGGGAGAATCATGTGGTCGGCGCCCTTTGCATCAATTATGACATTAGTCTATTCATGCAATTCGGAGGGGAAATAGAAGATTTTATTTCTATCCATTCGGGCGAAACAAAAGAAGAGAATTTTTATTCGTCTGTGCAGGACGTAATCCACGGGATGGTAGAACAGGTGCTTAACGGGTTTAAGAAATCTCCCTCTATCATGCAGCTGGAAGAAAAAGTAGAATGCGTCCGGCAGCTTGAGGAAAAAGGCGCCTTTTTAATAAAAGGAGCAACAGATTATGTAGCGAATGTACTGGGAGTTTCCAAGTTCACGGTCTACAACTATCTGCAGAAAATCCGCACCGAAAGTGAATTTCAAAAGCAGTGAACAGCAGCAGGACTATGACAGCTTAGAGGAGTGTTTGCAATGGAAATCTTAAAAGGAACAGTCTTATTATTAATTGTACTAGCCTTCTTTTCACTATTCAGCTTTAAAGCACCTAAAGGGATGAAAGCGATGGGGGCTCTTGCCAGTGCTGCAGTAGCTGCCTTTTTGGTAGAAGCTTTTCAGCGATATGTTGGGGGCGATCTCCTCGGGATTGCTTTCCTGGGGGAAGTAGGGGATGCAGCCGGGAGCATGGGCGGAGTTGCAGCTGCAGCACTCGTGGCGCTTGCAATCGGCGTCTCTCCGGTGTATGCTTTAATGCTTGGGGTATCTTGTGCCGGGCTCGGACTATTGCCTGGATTTATTGCAGGATATCTGGTAGCGTTTATTGTGAAAAAGATAGAAGAAAAAGTGCCTGCGGGCTTTGACTTAATTGTGACCATCATTGTGGCGGCGCCTTTAGTCAGGCTGATTGCCGTATATCTAAAGCCTGTTGTAGATGCTACACTATTGAATATCGGCGGTATCATTACAGAAACAGCCAGCAGCAGCCCGATTCTTATGGGCATCATACTCGGAGGAGTCATTACTGTCGTGGCAACAGCCCCATTAAGCTCCATGGCGCTTACAGCCATGCTGGGGCTGACCGGGGTTCCCATGGCCATCGGGGCACTCGCAGTGTTCGGCTCATCTTTCATGAACTATGTGCTGTTCAGCCGCTTAAAATTCGGTGACCGCAAGACAACGATTTCCGTAGCCATCGAGCCACTGACACAGGCACATATCATTTCAGCCAATCCAATTCCGGTGTATGTGACAAATTTCATTGGAGGCGCTGCTGCCGGCGTTATTGTTGCCTTGTCAGGCTTGATCAATAATGCGACAGGAACAGCGACTCCAATTGCCGGCCTGGCTGTTATGTATGGTTTTAATGACCCTGTAAAAGTGACAATCATTGCCCTATCATGTGCAGCTGCCGGAGCAGTCAGCGGCCTTGTTGGGTCAATCTTGTTTAAAAATTATAAAATAAGAACCGTAGCTGAACTAAAAGAAGGAAAAAACCAAAGTGTTCAGGAAGTTGCCTGAAAATCATCTGATATTGCGAGGGTTGCAAAATGAAATATAGATCTGCGTTTGATATTATTGGTCCGGTCATGATTGGTCCATCGAGCTCACATACTGCTGGTGCTGCACGCATCGGCAGGGTGGCAAGGACCCTTTTTGGAAACATGCCAAACAAAGCGGTCATTTCCCTGTACGGTTCATTCGCCAAAACATATAAAGGGCATGGAACAGATGTGGCCATTGTAGGCGGGCTTCTCGATTTCGACACATTCGATGAAAGGATTCCGCAGTCCTTGGGCCTGGCAAAGGAAGCCGGCCTTGACATTGAATTCAGAATAGAAGACACTGTCATGGACCATCCGAATACTGTATCCATTCACTTGACTGATGGTAAGCATGAGCTTGACCTGACAGGCATCTCCATCGGCGGTGGCACTATAGAAATTACAGAGCTTAACTCGTTCAAACTAAAGCTTTCTGGAAATCCTGCCATACTGGTCATCCACAACGACCAATTCGGCGCCATATCCGCTGTCACTCATGTACTGGCGATGCACCGGATCAATATCGGCCATATGGAAGTTTCCCGCAAAGAAAAGGGCCAGATGGCAATGATGGTCATTGAAGTGGATCAGCGCATCGATCTGGACGTGATCAGAGAATTGGAACAGCTTCCTAATATCACACAAATCATCAGAATGGCAGAATAGAAGATTAGGAGCCGGGAGGGAATACAATGTTATTTCGCAATGTAGCAGAAGTAGTCGAACTTGCCGAAAGCAAGGGCGTTAAAATAGCTGAAATCATGATTCAGCAGGAAATAGAAGTATCAGGGCGGACACGCGAGGAAATCATTGCCCAGATGGACCGTAACCTGACCGTAATGGAAGAAGCGGTCGAACGCGGCCTGAAAGGCGTCAAGTCGGTTTCCGGCCTTACAGGCGGAGACGCGGTCCTCTTGCAGAATTATATCAAAAGTGGAAAAGCTTTATCCGGAAACCTGCTGCTTGATGCTGTCAGCAAAGCGGTTGCCACCAACGAAGTCAATGCCGCAATGGGCGTCATCTGTGCCACACCGACAGCCGGATCAGCTGGTGTAGTGCCTGGCACCCTGTTCGCAGTAAAAGAAAAGCTGAACCCGACAAGGCAGGAAATGATTGAATTCCTGTTCACATCAGCAGCCTTTGGATTTGTTGTCGCCAACAATGCTTCCATTTCCGGAGCTGCCGGCGGGTGCCAGGCTGAAGTGGGCTCAGCGAGCGGAATGGCTGCGGCTGCCATTGTCGAGCTGGCAGGGGGAACTCCTTCCCAGGCAGCAGAGGCTATGGCCATCACCTTGAAGAATATGCTCGGCCTTGTCTGCGACCCAGTTGCAGGTCTGGTTGAAGTCCCATGTGTAAAAAGAAACGCTATGGGAGCATCGAACGCCATGACGGCTGCAGACATGGCTCTTGCCGGCATCACCAGCCGGATTCCATGCGATGAAGTCATCATTGCTATGTATAAAATCGGACTGACAATGCCATCCTCACTGCGTGAAACAGCAGAGGGCGGGCTTGCCGCCACTCCAACAGGAAAAAGGCTGCAGGCCGAAATATTTGGAAAATAATATGCTGGAGAAATCCTCTGCTTTTATAAGCGGGGGATTTTTTTGTTTTATAACCGTAATTAAAGGTAGGTAAGCAAGCGGAATGGTCATCAAATATTTAAAAAAACATTCCTTGTTGAAAACAAATAAAACTTTCTGAAAAATTAAGATCATTTGTAGATATTATGCTATTATGTAATTACGTAATAACATAAAAGGTGATGCGGAACTACGGAGGTCATTATGCCATTCAAAGAAGAACTTAACCATATCAAGCAGCAGCTGGAGATTCTTATAAAGAAAGCAGACAGCATAGATGCAGTTTCTTTGATCCAAGAAAGTGAAGAAGAGAGCCTGTTTACCAGTATCTCCTATAGAGGGACAATAACAACCGATGAAGGAAGGAGAAAATGGAGGCCGGCGTCCAAAACCCTCGGGGAAGTGCTGGCGCCAGACAGCGGCAGCCTTGCGAATATTCTCTCCTCTCTTGGCCACAAACAAAGAATAGAAATAATCAAGTCTCTCCTGCAGGAGCCGAAGAATGCAGCGGAATTAGTCAAAGAACTCGGGATGGGGACGACCGGCCAGCTCTACCACCACATGAAGCCGCTGCTGCATGCCGGCATTATTGAACAGAAGGAAAGGGGAGGAAGCTATTCAATCGCAGGCGATAAAATTCTTCCAATACTTCTCCAGTTGGCTGGCGCAGCAGAAATGTTTGAGAGCAGCCGCTATTCAGCACTGGAAGCGCTTAGGGAAGAACCAGAAAAAATGGACATGAAAACTGAAGGAGATTTTGACGCAAACATATTGCTGTTTTCACTCATCCATCACGCAGTCCAGGAGCATGAAGCAGGTTTCGCGTCCAGAATAAATATATACCTGCATAGTGATGGAAGTGCGACTGTTTCCGATGATGGCCGCGGCATCCCGGTTTCCCTGCTGGAGGGAACCTCCATGAGCAGGCTGCAGGACGTGCTGACAGATGTTGAGAAAAACTATCTGGAAGATTCATCGAATGAAAGAGCCGGTATTCCTGTTGCGGCAATCAACGCTTTTTCAGAAAAGCTGACAGTCCTGATCAAAAAGGACACGATGATTTACAGTCAGGAATATCAATATGGCAAGGCTCTTACCCGGGTGGTTCCTATAGGGGAAACAAATGAAACGGGAACGAGCATCACCTTTCTGCCGGATAAAAAAGTGTTTAAGAGTGGATTTAATGCTGCAAAGCTGGAGGGAAAAATAAACGAGCTGCAGGGACTTTACCCAGATTTATTAGTGTCTCTGCAATGAAGGGGGAAGAAAGATGTCTGGCTTAGAAACGATTAGAACAGCAGAAGATGTAATGAACATGCTGGATCTCCTGCTTAAAGAGAAAACTTCATTTCAATGGGACCAATTTTATGAAAGAAGGGAAAACCATGTCCCATTTTTCAGGAATGTTCCTGATGAGAATTTGGCTGCATATTTCAATAAGGGACAGGTGAGAGCAGGCAGGGTGCTGGAACTCGGCTGCGGACCAGGAAGGAACGCCATTTACATGGCAGAAAGAGGGTGCACGGTGGATGCTGTAGATTCTTCTAAAGAAGCACTGAATTGGGCAAGGGAGAGAACGAGGGAGAATCTTGCGAATATACGTTTCATTGAAGCGGATATTTTCCAGCTGGACCAGAGCTTTGCCGGATACGATTTTATTTACGATTCAGGCTGCTTTCACCATATCCCGCCGCATCGGAGAGCCGATTACTTTGCCATCTTGCGTGACAGGCTGAAGCCAAATGGCTTTTTTGCGCTAACATGCTTTGAAAAAAACGGTGAGCTGGGCGGCTCGTCTCAATCAGACTGGGATGTCTATAGAGAACGCAGCATGAAGGGCGGACTCGGCTTCACAGAGGAAAAACTCCTCCATTTATTCAGCGATTACAGAGCAGTTGAAATCAGACCGATGAAAAAGAAGAACGGGGATGATGCAGAGTTCGGTGTTTCCGGCCTGCTGACTGCGCTTTTTCAAAAGAAAGAATAGGAGACCTGCTATGGATGAGAGAATAAAAGGATTATTAAAGAATGTACAGGAAGAATGCGAAGGAAGAACCCACATTTCAGATATTGAACCATTTGCTTTTGGTGTTGAAAATTGCGTGTTCAAGGGCTATTCACCTGAGTGGGGAAAGGTAGCCATCCGGACTCCCTGGTCCCGGCAGATTGATAGGGAAACAGATACCATCAGCGATTCAAGGGTGGGATTGCTGAAAGAGTATGCATTGACTGGCCATGGCAGAAAGTATGGCCTGCCGGTGCCGGCCATCTGCCATCTGCACCTTGGTGAAACAGCAGATTTTCTGGTTCAGGAATTTGTGGAGGGAGATCAGAGTGTCTCCATTGAAGAAATAGGAAGAATTGCAATGGAGCTGCACAGCATTGAAATCTTGCCTGAGACCGGCATCTCTGAGCAGGATGTACACCAGTCATTGGCTGAGAGGATAGCCATCAGGGCAAAAGCAGCTGAAAGGGTTTTAAAGTGCAGTCTGCCGCTGCCTGACCCGGAAGATATTTTCGGAATCTTATCTTCATTCAAGCATAAAAAGCGGCTGCTGCATATGGATCTGAGGCCGGAAAACCTTATTTTCCAAAAAGGAAAGGCGGCTGCTGTCATCGACTGGACAAATGCGCTGATTGGAGATCCTGTCCTGGAGCTTATGAGAATAAAAGATTATGGGCTTCTGACAGATGAATTTATCCTGGGATATGCAGGGGCGGAGTTGGAAATAGCAAGGGTGCCAGAGGCTGTTCAGTATCTTTATCAGTTTGATACAGCCGCAATGCTTGCCGTGTTATTTCATACTGAAAGCATTGATCCAAAACAGGGGGAAGCAGCGGGGCTAAGAGTTAAGGAGCTTCATAGAAGAATAGCCTATCTATTGTAGTTTATAATATTATTATGTAAACTACAAAGGCTCAAACATTCCAATCCCCATTTCAGCCGCAATAAGCTATAATAGAAATTGTCAAAAGATTAGAAATAGGAGTGTTAGCATGTCTAAAAATGTGGGGATTATCGGACTCGGTGCCATCGGAGAGAGAGTGCTGAGAAATTTTCAGTATAATGAAGGAACAAGAGTCGCAGCACTTTGCGATACGAACGAAACCCGGCTCGAAGCTCTTAAAAGCGAACTAGGGGAAGTTGCTTTGTACAGCAACTATGAGGAACTATTAAATAATGAAGAAATCGAACTAGTATACATAGCCGTGCCTCCAAAATTCCACCATCAGATCGCTTTGGATGCAATTAAAAAAGGAAAACATATTCTTTGTGAAAAGCCGCTTGCCAATTCAATTGAGGAAGCAAAGGAAATGGCAGAGGCTGCAGAGGCGGCCGGCATCGTCAATGCAATCAATTTTCCAATGATGTACAGCAATGTGTTCCGCCTTTTCAAGGAAAAAGCAGCAGATGGGTCGCTCGGTGAAATTAAGCGTGTGGAAGTAAATCTTCATTTCACTGAATGGCCAAGGAAATGGCAGAAGAATAATTGGATCGCCGGCAGGGAGCAGGGCGGATTCATCCGCGAAGTCGGGCCGCACTATATCCAAATGATCATGGACGTTTTCGGCGATATTAAGGATGTCCGTTCCTTTGTTGACTATCCTGAAGATACGGATTTATGCGAGACAGGTTTTGTGGCAGTAATGACGGCTGGCGAGAATATTCCTGTCGTCTTCAACGGTGCGAGCGGGATCGGCCAGCAGGAAAAGATTTCTTTCAAGATTTTTGGAGAAAAAGGGACCATTGATCTGCAAAACTGGAGCCAGCTTGCTGAAAGCACGATTGATGCTGAAGCAGAAATGCTGCCTGTCGAGCGTGAAAATGATATGGATCTTGTCAGCGAAATCTGCCATAGCATTGATGGGGGAAAAGCAAGGATAGTCAGCTTTAATCAAGGATACAAAGTGCAGGAAGTCCTTGAGCAGCTGCTGAATACATAATTAAAGGACTTGGGGGAAGCAGAATGGGTCTGCGTTTTACTATATATGAAAACCCGCAGGAATTTCTGCAGAGAACAGAAAGGTTCCTGCTTAAACGTGAAGCTGAAAACAATCTTCCGCTTGGGCTGCTGTACCAGGCTGCAGAACCTGACAGCCCTTATAAAAATCCCTTCCTAGCATTGGCAGAAAGGGAGGCAGAAATCATAGCAGCACTGATCATGACACCGCCGCACTATCTGATATGGTCTGCAGGAGACATTCCTGATGAAGCGGCTGCTTTGGTCCTGCGCGAGTTTTTTGAAAGAAACATATCTTTTCCCGGAATCGTGGCACCAAAGGAAACAGCGCGGAAGGCTGAAGCGGAATGGAAGAAATTGACCGGTGCAGGCAGCGAAACTGTGATGGATCAGAGGATTTATATCCTGGAGAAAGTGAACGATCTTCCATATGCAGGCGGAACATTGGCACTGGCTTCTGAAAAGGATGAGGAGCTCGCTGCAGGCTGGATATCCGATTTCAGCAGAGCCACTCCTGAAAATACCCTGAGCATAGAAGAGGGAAGGAAAAAGGCGCGGCAGTTTATCTCGGAAAGATCCCTTTATTTATGGCTAAAGGATGGCAGGCCGGTTTCCATGGCGAAAAAAGCAAGGCCAACCAAACATGGTGTTGTTGTCAATCTCGTCTATACGCCTGATGAGGAGCGGAAGAAAGGCTATGCTTCGGCCTGTGTGGCGGCATTGAGCAGGGAATTGCTGAAATCCTATAAGTTTTGCTCACTCTACACAGATTTAGCCAATCCAACCTCCAATCATATCTACCAGGAAATCGGCTATAAGCCGGCAGCTGATTCTGTGATGCTGAAGTGGGTTTAAATTGAAAACGGAAGGCCAAATCACGGAGATTTGGCCTTTTTATCATCGGAGGTGACAGGATGCTGGAAAGGCTGGCAGAGGAAATACCGCTGCTCAAGAAGAGCATCGGAATTGTCCGTTTACAGAAAGGATTTTCACAAGATGAGAAGTATATGGTTTCTTTGGATAAAAGCAAATTACTTCTGAGGCTCTTTGATTTGTCAGGACTTCCATCAAAAAGACAAGAGTTCACGATTTTAGAAAAAATGCATGGTTATGCTATCCCCTGCTCCCAGCCAGTAGAGATTGGCGAAGCAGGAGGGAGAGGATATATGATCACCACCTTTATCGAGGGGAAGGATGCGGAGGAAGAAATAAAGCTCCTTTCTGATCAGGATCAGTATGCAATAGGGTTAGAGGCCGGAAGTCAATTGAGGAAAATGCATCAGCTTCATGCTCCTGAAGGAATGCCTTCCTGGTATAAAAGGAAAGCAGAAAAGCATAAGAAGTATATGGAAGCATATTCTTCATGCGGTGTAAAAATCAAACATGATGATAAAATCATCCAGTTTATTGAAAAAAACCTTCACAGGATGAAAAAACGTCCCAGCCTTTTTCAGCATGATGACTACCATCCTGGTAACCTGATTATTCAAAATAAAAGGCTGGCCGGCATTATTGACTTTAACCGGTTTGACTGGGGAGATCCGATACATGAATTTCTAAAAATCGGCATCTTCAGCCGTAATATAAGCATTCCTTTTTCAATTGGCCAAATAAAAGGCTACCATGATCAGGAAGAACCGGGAGAGGCGTTTTGGACCTTATATTCCGTTTATCTGGGAATGTGTGCTTTTTCCACGGTTATCTGGACATTAAAACATACCCCTGAAAACCTTGAGGGGATGATGGAAAAAGTGTATCTGTTTTTGGAAGACCATGATTATTTTTCTAAAATGAGGCCTAAGTGGTACGATTTGCATCAGGGGGGACAGCGCCAGTGGAAGTAAACTATCAAATTTATGCCGGAATGCCAAAACAGGAAATGCTGGACAAAATCCTTCCATTGCATGCTTCCATTTTCGGGGAATCGGGCCAGCTGGAAAGTAAGATGGCTGATAAGCCTAAGCTGCTTGTTGCAGTTGCTGCCTGTCAAGAACGGGTAATTGGCTACAAGATGGGCTATGAATTAGAGGAGAGCAAGTTTTACAGCTGGCTCGGCGGTGTTGATGAGGAGTTCAGAGGAAGTGGAATTGCTTCCAGGCTGATGGAGATGCAGCATGAATATATCAAGCGGCGGGGGTACAGGCTGGTCCGGACAAAAACGATGAACAAGTGGCGGGACATGCTGATCCTGAACATAAAGCACGGATTTGATGTAATGGAAACATACATAGATGAAAAAGGGATGCATAAAATCATCCTTGAGAAAAAGCTGCGGGACTAGCAAAATTATTTATGGAAGAAAAAGGTTTTGGCTGTTTTTTGTCGAAATATTCCTTATTACACATTTCGGAGGTAGACAGTGTTCTTATTATTTTATTGAGATCCGGGAAATCAACATACCTAATAAATGACAGGAGTTGAATTCTTATGATCTATACATCTTCCTTAAAGGGCATTTCATCTGACATGCTGAATGGTTTTTTTGCAGATTGGCCGAATCCTCCCTCCCCGGACACGCATCTGAAATTGCTGGAAAACAGCTTTAAAGTGATCCTTGCCATTGATGAAAAAGCGGAGCAGGCAGCCGGCTTCATCACTGCCATCAGTGACAATGTTCTATCTGCGTATATCCCATTGCTCGAAGTCCTCCCGGAATATCAGCACCAAGGGATAGGAAAAGAGCTGTTAAACAGGATGCTTAAAGAACTTGATGGCCTTTATATGATTGATCTGCTTTGTGATGATTCCCATGCTCCGTTCTATGAGAAGGCGGGAATGACTAGGGCCGGCGGAATGGTATTCAGAAATTATGAGAGGCAATCAGGTGTAGAATAGGGGGAGCACAGGGGTATACTCTGTGCTTTTTTCTAAATGAGCGAGGAGAAATATATGAAACAATTTTTATCTTTTGATGTAACCATCCGGGTAAGAATGCTATTGAAATTTTTCACCGTGCTTGCTCATACGATGGTCATGCCTTACACGGTTGTCTATTTTGCAGCGAAAATTGGCCCTTCTTTAACAACTATGATGATTATCATCATTGGAATCATTAGTATCATAGGATATCTTTTAGGCGGACAAGCAGCTGACCGGATCGGACGGAAAAGAGTCATCATCACCAGTGAAATGATGACTGGAATCGGCTTTTTAATTGTGTACTGTTTTGATTCACTCCACCATTTTTACGCCATTCCCATTGTAGTTGCATTCAGCTTTATTTATTTCTTTGAAAGTGCCTCAAATCCCGCCTATTCTGCTTTGATCATTGATGCGAGCAATGAGAAGGACAGAAAAATCATCTATACCTACTTTATGTGGATTACAAGTACTGCATTTGCCGGCGGAAGCTTATTGGGCGGATTCTTTTTTGAAAATCATTCTTCCATGCTGTTCTTTATAGTTGGCCTGACTTCCATATTATCCGCTGTATTGACCTCCCTGCTGATAAAAGACATTCCTCTTAAAGCTGCTGATGCAATCACTGAGCTGCCAGCCGCACCGGCAAAGAAACTAAGTATTTTTGCCTCACAATTATTTCTTTTCTTATGCATAGGACAGCTGCTTATCAATATATTGAAAGAACAATTCCCCAATTATTTAAGCATCAGGATCGTGTCAAAATATCCTGTTGGGGATATTGATATTTCAGGATACAAGATGATCGGCTATTTAAATCTGGAAGAAACGATCATCATCACCATAGCAGCAGGCTTCATATTCAAACTGACCAAAAGGCTTTCGGAAAAAATGTCCCTCATGCTGGGCTTGCTGCTTTTTGTACTGGGCTATATCTGCCTAAGCTATTTCATTCATCCAGCCCTCTTAATGCTGGGTATGCTTTTCATTTCTGCCGGCGGGCTCATCTATCTGCCAACCCTTCAGGCCATCACCGCTAAATCGCTTCCTGCCCATTCAAGAGGAAAGCATCTATCAGTCCTTGGACTGGTGGGGGCGGTTGGAGGGATGATCTCCAGTTTATTTATCTGGGCAATGGCATATATACCGGAAATAGGGATTACTTTTATTTTTGTAGGAATGGGGATTTTTTTGGTGGGGGTTTATTGGAGGGTTTATCATTTTGCCTATTCTGAGAATGTCCAAGAGCGTGTAGAAAAGAAAACTGTTTTTAGTGTGGAGTGAATATTTTGACTGCCTGTTTTTGGAAAAAACTTTACAAATGAAATTTTTTCCAGTAAGGTAGTCTTAAAAGATAATCTAATTTTTTAGATTGATTTAATTTTTTAGAATGAGAGTGGGTTTTCATGGAAAAGAAGGATAAAATGCCTCATCAAATTTCTGTTGAGCAGTCCAAGTTATTAGGAAATGCTTTGCGCATCAAGATTATAAGCGTTCTGCAGGAGAAGCCGCTTACTTCTAAGCAAGTATCCGAGTTATTAGGAAACTCACCAGGAAGTGTTCATTACCACATTCAAAAGCTGAATGAAGGAGGCCTGATCGAGCTTGTCGAAACCAAAGTTTCAGGAGGGATTATTGAAAAGTATTATAAAGCGAAATCGAAATGGTATCAGGCAAAAGGCGGCATTGAGCTGGATTCGGCTTTAAGTGCAGAAAATGATCAAGGCTATTCTACGAATCTGAGCCTGCGGCTATTTCTAAAAGAAGAAGATAGAGATAGATTCCTTGAAGATGTTAAAAACCTGCTTGAAAAGTGGGTCAAAAACTCGGACCTCAGCAATGTAGATGAAATGCAGGAATATGCAGTTGGATTAAGGCTGGTGGAAGCCTTGAAGAAAGAAGATCATTAAGATAGGAGAATCCGGCGATGGGGATATTTAAGAATAAGAACTTTACATTGCTGTTTTTAGGCAGAATTGTTTCCAATATCGGAGACAGTCTGTATGCTGTTGCCGCTATGTGGCTGGTATACGATTTGGGCGGATCGACTTTTTATACTGGACTTGCAGGATTTCTATCTTTTTTCCCCAGGATTGTTCAACTCCTTGCAGGCCCGTTCGTAGACCGTATTCCCATCAGGTCCTTGTTGGTATACTCCCAGCTAATTCAAGCAGTATTGCTTCTGATTGTTCCTATCGCTTCTTATTTTGATCATCTTACTGTTGCACTTGTTTTAATAATCACTCCTATATTAACCACAATGAATATGTTCATGTTTCCCGCCCAGATGGCTGCATTGCCGACATTCGTTGAGGAAAAAGATTTAAGCAGAGGAAATTCTCTATTTACTTTAGCCTATCAAGGAATTGACATTGCATGCAACGCGGTGTCAGGTATTCTGATCGTTATGGCTGGAGCGATTACTATTTATGTTCTAGATGCTGCGGCATTTTTGTTGGGAGCCTATGTTTTTTCCTTGATTCAAATACCAAGTAAAAAAGCTGTTCCAGTTATTACAGAAACTAAACCGAAATATTTTTCCGAGCTAAAAGATGGTGTGAGAATGATCCTTTTTACCCCCCTGGCAAGACTGCTGTACGGGATTATACTTGTAAATCTGGCAATGGGGGCTACATTTGTTGTTCTCCCTGCTTTTGGAAAAATAATGGGTGGTGCTGAAACCTATGGACTGCTTCTGACCGCCCAGGCAATCGGAAGCCTTGCAGGCGCAATGGCAGCTCCTTACATAAAGCTGGATTATATTCCAATCGGAAAATTATATGCTGCTGCTTTTTGCCTAAGCGGAATCGCCTGGGGGCTGTCTATTTTCTCCTCATGGAATTGGCTGGCAATTGGGCTTTTCGGCCTTGCTTTTATACCCGGTGCTGTTACCAATATTGCGATCAACACAGTTATTCAAAAAGCTATCCCCGAAAAGCTGCTTGGGAGGGTATTTTCAGCCGTGATGAGCTTAAGCGGAATCGCTTTTCCACTTGGAGGCTTGGCTGGAGGAACTTTGGGTGTCGTTATTGGTGCTGAATTAATCATATTGATCAGCGGTATCATAACCTTTCTTACAGGAATCGCCTGGATCATAGATCCTGTGACAAGGAAGCTGCCGCCTTCAAAGGAGATTGATTCTACTGTTTTTGAGGTGGGGAAGGTGGTTGGATATGGAGCGTAGCTCAATGTACCGCGATTTTTTACAAAATGGAAGAACTGGTTAAAATAGACCGGATTTTGGGAGGAATTTAATAATGCAAGGAGTTCCTATAAGATGCACAGGCATTGCAGCAATCTTAATTAAAAAGCTCGAGAAGGAAAGCAAGGTATTACTTTTAAAGAGAGCCGGAACTGTGCTGCCGGATGCCTGGTGCTATATTGGCGGCAGCATAGAGGAAGGGGAAACCGCCTGGAAAGCGGCTTTAAGAGAGATAAAAGAAGAGACAGGCATCTCGCTGCCCTATCTTTATGTATCCAACCAATATGATCAGATATACTCTGCGAAAGACAATTATATTTACATGGCGCCTGTTTTTGTCGGCTATGTTCCGGAGCATCAGGAAGTTATCTTAAATCATGAACATTCAGCTTATAGATGGATGTCATTTGCGGAAGCGATTGAAACCGCCTCATTGCCGGGGAATGATGCGGTTTTGATGAGTGTGGAAAGACACTTTGCTAAAAAGAGTCCTCCTGACTTTTTACGTGCAGGCAAACTGGTGGTAGCCCGCTGATATGAAATCAAAAATGCACCGGGCTTATGGTGTGTATGGCCTCTTTTTCAAGAAAAACAAACTCCTGGTGATAAACAAAAAAGGCGGTCCATACACCAATCGCTATGATCTGCCGGGAGGAAGCCTTGAGGATTCAGAAAGCCTGGCTATGGCTTTAAGGAGAGAGTTTCTTGAAGAAACAGGCTTAGAGATAGAAATCATCCGGAATATCGGCGTTATTGATTTCATGCTTCCTTGGGGTTGGAAGGAATATACCCATGTGCATCATATCTGTGTTTTTTATGAAGTCGAGGGGACTGGCAGACTGACTCAGCCGCTGGAGTTTGATGGTCAGGATTCGCTTGGAGCCTTGTGGATTACTGAGCATGAAGCAGGCTTGGACAGTGCTTCACCATTGGTGCTCAAAGCTTTTGAATGGCTTAGGACTGAAAAGCTGAGTGTTGATGCAGAGTGTTATGATGAGTGGGAAGTGAAGGGCTAGTCGAAAAATCTTGAAGTAACCTCTTGAATGGAAAAACGTCTAACCTATTAGAGGTGATTTTTTTGAAAAAAAGACTCCTGATTATTTTGGCGGCATTTGTTCTTTTAGCCGGCTGGAACCTGTGGCCGGAGAAGGTTGAGAAAGTGGAAGTGTATAAGATGCATGCATCAGAAGGGGAAAAGTCCATTACAATTTCCGACTCTAAATCAGTCCAGATATTTAGGAATGCCTTCAGGAACGCTAAGAAACAACCTGGTATCGCAGATGTGGCGGAGCCGGATTACAAAGTAGCTATGGGGAATAAGATTTATTTTCTCTGGATTGGTGAAGGTCATGGGACAATTATGAATATTGATGATACACATAAAATCTATGCACTTTCCCGTCGGTCCGTTGATAAGATTGGGAGAGTGTTAAGCAGGCAGGAGTAGGTTCTTATTTTCTTTAGCTGAGTACAAACAGATATAGCTGTTAGCAGGTAAGGACATCATGTATTAGTTAGTGCTTTCAGAGACCATGCAAGGAATATCTATACACCTCATTAAGAAGAAAATTTATTTGGAAAAATTATTTGAACTCCTAAACTGGAAAGAACAGTCCTCTTTGGAAGACTGTCCTTTTTTTGTTGTTGAGTTAAAATAGTATTAATGAAAAAAATGAGGAGTCTCCATTATGCCAACCATCAGACATTCACAATTCATCAAAGCACCAATTAAAATATGTTTTGACCTTGCTAGAAGTGTTGAAGTACATACGCAAACAACATCAAGAACACAGGAAAGGGCAGTTGGGGGAGTGACCAGCGGATTGCTTGAAAAAGGCGATATGGTAACTTGGGAGGCCGTGCATTTCGGTATCAGACAGAGGCTGACGGCCAAAGTGACAGTTATGGAAAAGCCTTTTCGTTTTGTCGATATCATGGTGAAAGGCGCTTTCAAGTCGTTTGTTCATACTCATGAATTTTTCGAGGAAGCTGAAGGAACGGTAATGATTAATACTTTCCAATATGAATCGCCTTTGGGACTGCTGGGAATTGCTGCTGATAAGCTGTTTTTGGAGAGGTATATGCGGGAGTTTATAGTGTTTAGGGCTGAGGGGTTGAGGGAGTTGGCTGAGAAGGAGAGTGGATTGGACTAAGACCGTCTAAACTCAAAAACAGAAAACAGAGGGTGCTAGTGGATCGGACTAAGACCGTCTAAACTCAAAAACAGAAAACAGAGGGTGCTAGTGGATCGGACTAAGGCCATCTAAACTCAAAAACGGGAAAAAGAGGGTACTAGTGGATTGGACTAAGACCCTCTGAATCCAAAAATAAGAATCAGAGGGTGCTAGCCGGGAGGACTAAGACCCTCTAAACCCAAAAACGGGAAAAAGAGGGTACTAGTCGGAAGGACTAATACCCTCTAAACTCCAAAAAAGGAAATAGAGGGTGCTAGTGGATTGGACTAAGACCCTCTAAACCCAAAAAAGGAAAACAGAGGGTGCTAGTCGGAAGGACTAAGACCGTCTAAACTCAAAAAAAGGAAACAGAGGGTGCTAGTCGGGAATACTAAGACCCTCTAAACCCAAAAACGGGAAAAAGAGGGTACTAGTCGGAAGGACTAAGACCGTCTAAACTCCAAAAAAGGAAAAAGAGGGTGCTAGTCGAGAGGACTAAGACCCTCTAAACCCAAAAAAGGGGAACAGAGGGTACTAGTCTAGCAAACTAAGACCCTCTATATCCAAAAACAAGAATCAGAGGGTACTAGTCGAGTAAACTAAGACCCTCTTAACCCAAAAACAAGAAACAGAGGGTACCAGTTCAGAAAACGATACCCTCTTATCTCATATTCAAGCAACAAATGGCGCAAGCGGAATAATCAAAACCAGTCTTCCAACTGCCTATGAACGGTCGACAAAATAGGAAGATTTACTGCTTCCTAGGCGATCATAGGTGCCGGTTAGTGCTTTACGAATGGTTTTCCTGTTTTTAATAACCTCACACCACTCATAAATACCATTAGTCGTTACTTTCCTATCCGGAAAAAGTAGCTTATATTCTTCTGCAGCACGTATAATCGCTGTGGCATAGCTTTCTTTTCCTCCGCAGTGATTGCATTTCAGATTTTTCCCATCAAAGTACTCATACAGCACCCCACACCCCCTACACCCAATCCCCTTCCTCAACCCCTCCCACCCATACTCTGGCACAGATGAAAAAGGTGATTTATCAAGGTGGGCAGCGGCCAGTCTGTCTGCGAGTTTGGTATGTGCTGATGACAGTTTCAGTGAGGTATCCTTCTTTAGAGGACCGGCAAAGCGGTTGAGCTGCGGGTGGAATACGGCAGGGAGGTTGAGAGGGGCTTGATAGAGCTGGAATTCCGGGTTGATGAAGATGAGGTGGGATTGGATTTTGGTTTTGCAGCCTATTTCCTGGAGGAGCCGGCGGAACAGCTGCTCGTTTCTTTTGAGCTGCAGGAGGGGGTTTTTGATTTCGGTTTTTGAGGCGGTGAACCATTGGTCTCCTTCGGCCACAAAGTCGCCTTCGAAGTTTTTGACTTCAAAGAGATAAACGATGTATGCGGTGATCAGCAAAGAGTCGATTTGAAATAAGGTGTTGTTCATTTCCAGCAGCAAATCGTTTAAAATCAGGCCTCCTTCTGCTGCAGAGAGCAGCCATTCATCAAATTGAAGTTCGCCCTGGTAGCCTTTCTCTAAATTAGAATAGTAAGTCTCATCCTTAGTTGACAAATCCATACGGGAATTCAATGCCCTGAAAAGACGCAACTCACGGGGTTCTGTCCGGGTTTTTACAATCAATCATCATCACTCCTTTTGTCATATTTTAACATAATTAAAAAGAACAGGTGCAAATAAAAGCCTGTTCCCGCCTATACTTCCGTCAACTCTGTTTCCCTCACAAACCGCTGAACATTATTTCTTCCATTCCTTTTGGCAGCATACAAAGCCTGGTCTGCTTCTCTCATCAGAAATTGAATAGGATCGTCCAAAACCTGCGGAAAAAGAAACATATGTGAAACTCCTAAACTAAGCGTTGCATGCACATTAACCTGGCCCAACTTGGTGTACTGTTCTGAAACATTGAGTCGTATCGCTTCAGCTAAATCATAGGCTTCGTCAAAGGAAGTATCCGGCAGCAGAATGATAAATTCTTCCCCTCCGTATCTGCCTATCACATCCGCAGCGCGAATGCTCTCTTTGGCAACCCTCGCAACATGGGAGAGTACCAAATCCCCAGTCTCATGGCCATATTCATCATTAATTTTTTTAAAATGGTCGATGTCAAACATGATTAAGGAGACATCCCCCCCATTGGGACTGATGCCCCCCAGTGATTCCAGCGATTGCTTCATAAAATAAGTCCGGTTGTAAACTTGTGTCAGGCCGTCAATGGAAGCGAGTTCCTTCAGTTGTTCCTGTATCAGGATTTTTTCAGTAATGTTAACAAATGAAATAATCCGCCCAATTTGATGGCCATTTTTATCCTCGACATCTGACATTTGAACCTGGTGGTGGATTTTTTTTCCATCCTGAATCCACTCATAATCGCAGTCCATCCCATTCTCTATAATTTCCTCAAGTATGCGGAATCCGGAAAATGCCTCTTTAAATGGCTTGCCGATCACAGAAGGCTTGAGGAAGGGCATGATAGGAACCATCGCTGAGTTGTAATCAAGGATGGCTCCCTTCCGGTTCAGAACAATCACGCCTTCTTTCATTCTGTCAAAAACAGTATCTCTTAATATCGGGGTAACATCGAACATTTTGAAAGACATCAAAGCGACCCAGTGGAAAAGATAAGATAAGCTCATGGAAACGGGTCCAAGATCAATGCCATAGGGGCTCAGGTCGTTTAAGTTAAAATAATTTGCAAGAATCGGGAATACCAGACCGGCAGCCATGGCCATTAATTGGATTCTGAACAGGAGGGATGCACCTTTTAGCCGAAGAAGCAATGTCAGGACACTGACCGTCAGACAGATGAACATATAAAAAGCGTGAACATAAAAGAAAGGGCCATATTCCAGATCGGCAATCGGGAAGGGGGCATCATTTCTCAGCTCAACAGCCTTATAGTACAGATGGTGAAGGCCATTTGTGGCATGCATGAAGATGGTTGCACTGGGTAAAAGGAAAAGAATATAAATGACCCAGGGCTTCAGCTTTTGCCCGGCATATTCAGCACACATTAAGAAGATAAAGGCAGGAATAAAGGGCATGACAAGATATTCCATACTTAACCATAGTTTGATGCCCTTCAGTGTGGAACTGGACAGTTCAAATACATAGAAAAAGGAAAAGAGCGACGATAAGATGGTCGCGATGATATATGGTTTAACACCTGGAGCGCCTTTTAGCTTATAGAAGGCAAATAGGCATAAACATAAGCTCAAAACTCCTGAAAGAGCGACTAGCGATTTATATAAAATCAATTCATTGGTCATGTTATATACTCCAGTAGTATAAATCTTTTGATAGATTATTAATCATATAAAGTATACTTGAAGACCTATGAGACAGGAAAGGACTTTTGTCATTTAAAGGATGAAAAAGAAAAAACCGCCTCCTTTTTAAATGAGAAGGCGGTTTTGCTTATTCATTTGCGATCCCTGGATAATCACAGTACTCAATGATGGTTCCTTCTGTATCAGCAGGATTCAGATACACGAGCCTCCTGCCATGCTTGTTTGTCCGGAGGGAGTCCTCAAGGATTCGGATACCTCTCGTTTTCAGGTCAGCGATTGCCTCCATTAAATCAGGCACCCGGTAGGCGATATGGTGGACGCCTTTCCCTTTTTGCTTGATGAACCGGGCGATGGGGGAGGTTGTATTATTGGTAGGTGCCAGGAGTTCGATCCGGTCGCCATTAACCTCTAGTATGCAGACTTCGCTTTCGACTCCTGCTGCTTCACTTACATATCTGTCAATCAGTTCAGCATCCAATATGTGTGTGTAAAATTTGAGGGTGCTGTCTATATCTCGTACGGCTATTCCAATATGATCCATTATTTTTTCCACAAGTATGGCTCCTTTCATTCCCTAACAGTGTAAAGGAAGGAAGCCTTGTTTACAATTCATCTGAAAAATTCACAAAAAATGTATAAAAAGCACTTGCAACGGTTTTGCTGAGAGACTATGATAGCTAAGGAAATTATTGTTTATGAAAAATTCTACAATGAAAGAAGATGTATATATGGCCCGATCAGCTTCGGCTGTCGATGCAAATGAGAAGCTCAGCATCCGCAATGGGATTGCTACTACTGTCATTTTGAACATCAGCACCAATTATTTTCCTCTGTTTGCGATCAGTGTACTTGGCGTTTCGAACTACCAGGTTGGATTGATCAGCTCCCTGCCTCAGTTTATAGGAATTTTTGCCATGGTGATCGGCTCCCTGCTTATAGGCAGGATGGAAGAAAAGAAGCGGCTTACCGCATACTCCTTCCTGGCCGCGCGTTTTTTCCTTTTAGCGATGTTTTTGCTTGTGTATCTGCCTGAGGAGATGAGAGGGTGGATATTTGTCCTCCTTGTCGGCCTGATGAATTTTCCAGGTTCGATTGCCAATTTGAGCTGGCAGTCCTTCATCGGCGATCTGATACCTGACAGCCGCCGGAGCGGTTTCTTCTCCGAGCGGAACAAAGTAATGACCATTGTCGGCATGCTTTCAACTTTCGCCATCGGCATTCTTCTGCAGCAGTTTGACCAGTCCAATTCTCTGCCTTTCCAGGTTTTATTTTTTGCCGCGTTTTTGATCGGACTGGCGGAAGTGTACTATTTGTTCAAGCATGAAGAGCCAAAGTCCAGCAGGAAAGCGGAGAAAAAACTAAGCATCGGCCTTCATGTTTTCAGGCACAAGCCTTTCTTGTATTTTATCATCTGCAGTCTTTTCTTTAATTTCGGGTGGCAGATGGCCTGGTCGCTTTTCAGCATCTATCAGATCAAAATTGCCGGCGCCACGGCACTTTGGATCAGCCTTTTCACTGTTGCGAATCAGCTTGCCCAGATTGTGAGCTTTAAATGGTGGGGAAGGATGGCTGATAAACACACTAATGCGAAAATGATGATTCTTGTATCTTTGGGTATGGCATCGGCACCTGTGCTGACAATCCTCTCGCCGAATATGGTGTATCTGGTTATCGTCAATTTCTTTTCCGGTCTGTTTGTTTCAGGCACCGTGCTGCTGCTCTTCAACCAGCTGCTGGAGGTAACTGAAGAGGAAACACGCAGCATCTGTATTTCGAACTATAATATTCTGCTGGCCCTCGTCGCCTTCATTGCGCCGCAGTTTGGTGTATTCCTTCTTGAAGCGGCCGGCATGAATGCTGCTATGACAGTTTCTTCAGTCCTGAGAGGAGCAGGTGCGATATTCTTCTTGTGCCTATTCGTCTATTTAAGGAAATCAAAGGGACATTCATTAAAACTAGCCAGAAATATTTTTTAAAATAACCAAAACCAAAAGCTTGAAAAGCTTTTGGTTTTTTTATGTTGACAAAAAGAAAGCATAGGATTATAGTTGCTTAAGTTAATAGTTCACAAAGTTAATTATTTATCTGGTAAATGGAAGCAGGGGGGATACCAATTAGCAGGGATAGATTGATTTACGACCTGATTGCAACAGTGAGAGGAACTGTGAAGAAATCAAAAGCAGATTTTCATGGCCTGTTTGACGGGTATATTCCTTTTAATGAATTCCTTGTTCTCAGGAAGCTTGCAGAAAAAGGGGAAAGTAAGGTCTCCCAGCTGGCGGGTGAGCTCGGGGTCTCGAGCAGCCATATAACAGCAGTCAGCGAAAAGCTGCTTAGCAAAGGACTGATCGTGCGGGGCGGAAGCGAACACGACAGAAGAATTGTATGCTTGTCCCTGACAAATGAGGGAAGAAAGATGGCAGCAGAGCTGGAGCAGGTTTCCAAGGATTATTTTGAAGAAAAGCTCCGTGATTTATCGGATGAAGAGCTTGCTCTGACAAGCAGCCTGCTGGGCAGGGTCCACTAAAAGAGACATCATAAGAGGTGAAGCAAATAATGGAACATTTGAGCCAAAAAGAAAAAATTACGATTATGATCGCCATCATTGCCGCAATGTTCTTTGCCGCAGTCAATCAGACAATCGTAGGCAACGCCCTTCCAAAAATCATATCTGACCTGGGCGGACTGGATTATTACAGCTGGGTTTTCACGATTTATATGCTGACCAGCGCCATTACAACCATACTTGTCGGGAAACTGTCTGATATTTATGGACGGAAGCCATTTATTTTAATTGGAATTATTATCTTTTCTATCGGCGCCTTTTTATCGGGAACGTCCTCTGATATCTTTGATCTGATTACATACCGCGGCATCCAGGGCTTTGGGGCCGGTATGATCATGTCTACTGCCTTTACTGCCGTAGGGGACCTTTTTGCGCCCCGCGAGAGAGGGAAGTGGCAGGGGGCGATGAGCGCCGTGTTCGGTATATCAAGTGTTTTCGGGCCGACGCTCGGCGGTTATATAGTTGATAACCTGGAGTGGAAATGGGTATTCTGGGTATTCCTGCCGCTTGGCATTGTCGCACTTGCATTGATTTGGAAGCTGTTTCCGTCACAGGAAAAGAAAAAAGGGGAAAGCGTCGATTATGTTGGGGCAGTATTTTTGACAGCCACCATCGTTCTCACTTTATTAGGATTCTCCTGGGCAGGAACAAAATATGACTGGGGTTCATCACAGATTATCATGCTGTTCGGCGGCGCTGTGATTGCACTCATCTTGTTCATCATAATCGAAAGAAAAGTCAAAACACCGATTCTGCCGCTATATTTATTTAAGAACGGTATCTTTACAATCTCGAATATCATTGGCTTCGTCATCGGTGTATCCATGTTTGGCGGCGTCATGTATGTACCTTATTTCATCCAGGGTGTTCTTGGATATTCAGCCACACACTCAAGCTTCCTGACGATGGCCATGACTCTGGGGCTGGTTTTCGCAAGTGCCCTTGGCGGCCAGATCATTTCTAAGACAGGCAAATATAAGCTGCAGGCAATCATTGGGTTATGCATCTCTGCAGTAGGATTGTACTTATTATCACGGATGGATGCAGATACTTCCCAATATGCACTTGTTGGATTTCTGATTCTTGTAGGATTTGGTATCGGGATCGGCATGACGGTATTCACGCTGACTGTCCAGAATGCGGTTGAGCAGAAATTCCTGGGGGTTGCCACCGCGACATCCCAGCTTTTCCGCTCAGTCGGCGGAACTGTAGGTGTTGCTATAATGGGAACACTTTTGAATAACCGCATGGAAGACAAAATGACCACCATGTCACAGAATCAGAATACCAATAATATGGCTGCTTCTCCTGAGCTTGCAGGGAAACTGGAGTCATTGAAGAACCCTCAGCTTCTCCTGGATCATGAGAAACTGGCCCAGGTTAAGTCTTCGCTGCCGGCAGAAGCTGCTTCCCTGTTCGAGCATATCATTTCAATGCTCAGGGAGGCGCTCAGCTATGCATTGTCGGGCGTGTTCTTATTTGTCACCATCACGATGCTGGTGGCAGTCATTCTTACCTTCTTCCTGAAGGAAATTCCTCTCAGGAGTGCAGCGGATTCAAAGGCGCCCGAGCCTGCAAAAAGCGAATAAATAAAAAGATGGGGACCTGGCTGAGCCAGGTTCTTTTTCCATTTACCGGGTTAATTCAGAATATTGACAATACCCTTATTCTGGCTTACCTTTTAAGAAGAGCAGGGAGGGAATCACTTGGAACAATTAAGAGAGAGAGCAGATTATTTGGATAGCCAGGATCCGCTCCGCAAATTTGCAGAAGAATTTTACATAAAAGAAAATATGATTTATCTGGATGGCAATTCACTCGGGCTTTTATCGGCAAGGGCAGAAAAAACACTCTTCGACATGCTTGATTCTTGGAAAAACTTAGGCATAGACGGATGGATGAGTGGGGAGAATCCTTGGTACTATGTATCCGAAAGATTGGGACATAGGTCAGCAGCATTGGTTGGAGGAGAGCCTGAAGAAGTGATTGCAACCGCTTCCACTACAACGAATTTGCACCAGCTTGCCGCAACCTTTTTCAAACCGGAAGGCAAGCGGACCAAAATATTGGCCGACGAATTGAATTTTCCATCAGATATTTATGCTTTGCAGTCGCAGCTCCAATTGAAGGGTCTGCCGCCTGAAGAGCATCTCGTCCAGGTAAAGAGCAGGGATGGCAGAACAATCACCGAGGAAGATATCATAGAGGCGATGACGGATGAAATCTGCCTGATCATCCTTCCTACTGTTTTATATAGAAGCGGACAGCTTCTGGATATAGAACGGCTGACAAAGGAAGCCCACAAGAGGGGCATCCTTATCGGCTTTGATGCGTGCCACTCAGCTGGGGCGGTTCCGCACCATTTTTCAGAATGGGGCACAGATTTTGCTTATTGGTGCAGCTATAAATATATGAACAGCGGGCCTGGGGGAATCGGAGGCCTTTATGTGAATAAAAAGCATTTTGGCAAAATGCCGGGCTTATCCGGCTGGTTCGGATCGGATAAAAGCCGGCAGTTCGATATGGAGCATACTTTCACACCAGCTCATGATGCAGGCGCTTTTCAAATTGGGACGCCTCATATTTTAAGTGCCGCTCCGCTATTAGGCTCGCTCGATATGTTTGAGGAAGCCGGCATCGATAGAATCAGAGAGAAATCCTTGAAAGCTACCGGCTACCTGATAGAATTGGCAGAAACTTATCTGTCCGGTTATGGGCTTACAATCGGAACGCCGAGAGAAGATATGCGGCGGGGAGGGCATGTTGCTCTTGAACACCCGGATGCCGCAAGGATCTGCAAAGCCTTAAAAGAAAAAGGTGTGGTGCCGGACTTCCGTTCTCCTAATATCATCAGGCTCGCACCGGTAGCCTTTTATACTTCGTACAATGATATCTGGAGGGCTGTGTCGATTCTAAAGGACATCATGGAGAACAGATTATACGAAAAATATGAAAACAAGCGAGAAATCATCGCATAAGGAGTCATAAAAGATGATCATTGATATTTCAAGGAAGCTTCACAAGGGGATGCCTGTCTGGCCGGGAGACACAGCGTTTGCCTATGAAGTCAGCTGGCCAAAGGAAGAGAGCGGCTCTGTGAATGTCGGGAAGCTGACCATGAGCATACACACAGGTACTCATGTGGATTCCCCTTTCCATTTTGACTCAGAAGGGAATCGGATGACCGATATAGCGCTTGAAGTATATATAGGAAAAGCGTTAGTTGCCGATCTTGCAGGCGCAGCCAGCATCGGGAAAAAAGAGCTTGAAGGAATTGATCTTCACGGCGCTGAGAGGCTTCTATTAAGGACGGAGTCATGGAAGGATGCCTCTGTATTTCCGGAAGAAATCACTTTTTTAAATCCTGATATTGCACCATTTTTGGCTGAAAAAGGCGTCAAGCTTATTGGCGTGGATGTGCCTTCTGTCGATAGGCTGGACAGTAAGGAGCTTCCCGCCCATCATGAGCTCCAGCGATGCGGGATCCATATACTCGAGGGGCTGGATTTAAGTGAAGCAGAGCCGGGGGTCTACGAATTGATCGCACTTCCCCTTCCGATTGAATATGCCGATGGAAGCCCGGTGCGCGCAGTCCTCAGAAAATATCCTGATTGAAATGGGAGTGATACAGTGAAAGAGGAAAGCAAACAGCTGTCTGACTATGAAAAATACATCCGCACACAAGAACTGCTCAGCCTTCAGAAGGAAGAAGAAGAGCTCTGCTGCGAGGATGAGCTTACTTTTCAGACAGTCCACCAGATTGCGGAGCTGCACTTCAAACTGATCCTTCAATATTTGGACCGGTCATGCAAGAGCATGCAAAAAGGAGATGCCGAAGGGGCAAGTCTTATGATTGACCGGATCAATGAGCATTTGCGCCAGCTTCCGCCTGTTTTCGATCTCGTAAAAGCCATCACACCTGCCGATTATCATACGATCAGGCTGTTCCTTGGAAGGGGCAGCGGCCAGGACTCGCCGGGATTTAATGCTATTTTAAAAGAAGGACCTAAGCTTTGGGAACCGTTCGAAAGGCTGTTAAAGAAGGAAAACAGGACTCTGCTCCAGCTTTTAGAAACACCTGACGGCAATCGGACGCTTTATCGGCTTCTGAAGACTATGCTTACATTTGACGAGTATTTCCAGACTTTCCGCCATTCTCACATCCAGCTGGTCAAAAGGATGATCGGCCTGCGGACGAAAAGCCTGAAGGGCATTCCAGCCCAGGCCCTGGAGCGCGGTGCCAGGCATGAATTTTATCCGCTTGCCTGGGATGCTGTCTGCGAGCTGACTGATCTTACAGGATCCAGCTATGATCCTAAGCCTTTATAGATAGTGAAAATAGGGCTCCTGCTGTTTTGCAGGAGCCCTGGCATTAGTTTTTATTGAAAAAGTGAACTGAATAGAGCAGATTCAAAAATACAAAAAAACAAGACCGGCTAAAAACAGCGGTCTTGTTTAATATATGTATTAGTGTTACAATGAAGAGCGGTCTAAAAAAAGCCATTTGAAAATATATATTATTATCTAATTAAATAGTAACACAGAAACACAAGTGGTGTCAACTAAAAACGGCCGTAATTTTTTCCGGGGAGTGTTTTTTTTATGAGCAAACCAGGCGATAGCAAAGAAATGGAACAGCATCGGGTTAAAGAGATCATCGGGATTGCAGACAGCAAGATGCACAAGCTTTTGGGTAAAGGGTCTGCAGCAGGCTCAGATGTGCTTGAACTCAAAAAAACATTCTGGGAAGATGTTACAGTTAATCTGGATGAGCCGGATGATGTGATTGAGACATTTACGAGCATCAAGCAGCAGGCTGAACTTTTATCTGAAAGGGAAAGGACCAAAAGCCAGCTTGACCGGCAGTTGAGTACATTGGCAAAAATCAAGAATTCTCCTTATTTCGGAAGGATTGATTTTCATGAGGAAGGAGAAAAAGAGGAAGATGTCATCTATCTCGGAATATCCTCTCTTATGGATGAAGAGGATGAAAATTTTCTCGTCTATGATTGGCGGGCTCCGATCTCAAGCATGTATTATGATTATGCTCCCGGTCCTGCCCATTATAATACCCCGGAAGGAACTATTGAAGGAGAAATGCTGCTGAAGCGGCAGTTTATCATCAAAGGCGGAAAGATTGAGGGAATGTTTGATACAGGGCTGACGATTGGGGACCAGCTTCTCCAGGAAGTTCTCGGCAATAAGGCGAGCACCCAAATGAAGTCGATTGTAGCGACGATCCAAAAAGAACAGAATGAGATCATCCGCAATGAAAACAGCAAGGTGCTGATTGTCCAGGGAGTCGCCGGAAGCGGGAAAACATCGGCTGCGCTCCAGCGTGTGGCCTATCTGCTTTACAGGCACAGAGGCACCCTTCAGGCGGACAATATTATGCTGTTTTCTCCCAATTCTCTTTTTAACAGCTATGTTTCCACCGTCCTTCCTGAACTTGGCGAGGAAAATATGTCACAGGCAACCTATCAGGAATATATAACTCGAAGCCTCGGCAGGGAGCTTGGTGTAGAAGATCCTTTTGATCAGCTGGAATCCATCCTCTCAGAAGAAAACACGCCTGAAAAAGAGATGAGGAAGAAGGCAATCAGGTTCAAATCTGATACCGGATTTGTCGAAATGATAAAATCGTATACCGGCAAGCTTTCTGTGGAAGGGCTGCAATTTGAAGATTTGCGTTTCCGCGGGGAGACTCTTTTTACCCATGAAGAGATCAGCCATTATTTCTATTCGCTGGATCATTCCATTTCCATTCCAAACAGGATGCAGCTGACAAAGGATTGGCTGCTTCAGGAGCTCCGGAAAATCCAAAAAGCTGAGCGGAAAAAAGAATGGGTGGAAGAGGAAATTCAGCTTCTCGATAAAGTGGATTATCTGGAAGCCTTTAAAAAAGCACAGCAGAAGCAAAATAAAAACGGAGAGAATTTCGATGAGTTTGAGCAAGAGCAGAAGTTCCTCGAGAACATGGTTGTCAACAAAAGGTTCAAAGGGCTGAAAAGCAGGGTGAAGAACTTAAAGTTCCTTGATGTATTTGCCACTTATGAGCAGCTCTTCTGTAAAGATCATGTATTGGGTGATTCCCTCTATCCGGAAAACTGGGATGCTGTATGCAAGATTACTGCAGCAAATCTGAGCAAAGAAAAAATCCCTTATGAAGATGCCACACCATATTTATATTTGCAGCATCTCCTGGAGGGGAGAAAGCAGGATACGGGGATCAGGCATGTGTTCATTGATGAAGCACAGGATTATTCTCCTTTCCAGTTTGCTTATATCAAAGAGCTGTTTCCCTACAGCAGGCTCACTCTTTTGGGCGATGTGAACCAGGCGGTGTATACTCATTCCATCGGTGCTACGACGCTGTACCATGGCCATGAGGAAGAAGCGAAGACCATCGTGCTGACAAAAAGCTACCGCTCTTCCAGGCCAATTGTAGAATTTACAAGATCTTTTATCAGCGGCGGGGATCTTGTTGAGCCATTCAATCGGGAAGGAAGGCTTCCTGCTGTAATATTTGAAGAAGACAGGGAAGCTCTTCATGCTAAGATTGCTGAAACAGTGAATAGGCAGCTGAAAGAGGCTCATAAATCAATCAGCATTATCTGCAGAACGGCAAAAGAGAGCAAGGAAGCGTTTGAAGGCTTGAAGGAACTGCTGCCGGATGTGCGGCTGATCGAAAAGGGAACCCTCTCCTATGAAAAAGGCGTCACCATCATTCCGGCTTATTTGGCAAAAGGCATCGAGTTTGACACTGTCATTATTTATGATGCTTCTGCCTATGATCATGAAAGTGACCGGACCATTTTTTATACTGCCTGCACGAGGGCCATGCATGAGCTTGATATTCTATATACAGGCAGGAAAAATGATTTTATCCTTGAAGTGGACCCGAAATTATATACGACTAAGTAATTTCTTGAAGGCGTTGAGCACAGACTCAATGCCTTTTTCCATGTTTTGCAGATTAAAAAGAGGTTTTGGGCGTTTCCATTAGGGAAAAATGCGAAAGAGATGCCGGAAGGAGAGTGAAGATACATAATGGCTGAATCAAAAGTGGCAGGCGTATTTTCTTCTGCAGATGAAATCATCGGGAAAGCAGCGGATGCTTCATCCGCAGAAAGCTATATAGTGGTGTGCAGGGATAGTGAAGAGGGTGACAAGCTGAAAGAGAAAACAGGATTGCAGGTTGAAATGGTTAAACATTCACCTTCAAATGATGGTCCGGTCTTCCGGAATCTTGCTACAGCGTTTGAACCGGATGGAGAAGAACCGGCTCTTTCCAGTGTTCTTGGGAGACTTTCAGACCTTGGCCTGTCAGACGTGGACGCCCGGGAAGTCCTGGGGTATGCAGAAGATGGGCTGCTTGTACTCTTAAAAACAAACTGAACTATCGCGGTTTGGAGACCTTCCTTCCGGTGAAGGCAATCATATAGAATAAAAGAGGAGATGTTAGCAATGGAAAATTTCAAAATTGTTTACACATTTGAGAAAGGCCTGGAGGTCATTGAGGAGATTGAGGCCGAAAGCCGTTCTGAAGTTATTGGAAGGATCAAGGACCTTGAAGGATTTATTGAGTTTACCGACAAAGAGGAAAATTACCACCGTTTCAGCTTTGATGATGTAAAATTGGTTTCTATCAGGAAATAAAGAAAAGGCGCTGAAAAGCGCCTTTTCCTATGGTCTCAAAACCTTTCTTCCGACAGGTCAGCCCAGTAATGGCAGAGGGTCTGCATGCCTTTATCAAAGTTCTCAAGATGAAAGTGCTCATTGGGAGCATGGAAATTTTCTTCCGGCAGACCAAAGCCCATCAGGACGACGGGCAGACCCAGAAGCTGGTCGAAAACGGAAACGATCGGGATCGATCCCCCTCCGCGGGTGAACGCCGCCGGCACACCGTATACTTTTTCATAAGCTTTTCCGGCAGTCTGGATGGCCGGGTGGTCAAACGGAGTAACATAAGGCGCTCCTTTGTCAAATAAGGTAACGCTCAGTTCTACACCAGGAGGAGTATGCTTTTTGATATGTTCCTCGAGCAGGCGGGCGATTTCATCTGGGTCCTGGTTGGGGACAAGGCGGCAGGTGATTTTGGCTGATGCCCGGGAAGGGATGACCGTTTTGATCCCTTCACCCTGGAAGCCTCCGCCGATTCCATTCACTTCCAAAGTAGGCCTGACCCAAAGCCTCTCAACAGTTGAGTACCCCGATTCCCCAAACAGCTCCTTTACGCCGGCTTGTGATTTAAAGCTGTCATCCTCTAAGCCAAGTGCATCATAAGCCTCTTTTTCCTGCTCGGTCAATGTTTCCACCTGATCATAGAAGCCGTCGACCAATATTTTACCGTCAAAATCATGAAAGGAAGACACAATTTTAGCCAAGGCATGTATCGGATTTTGCACCGCTCCTCCATATAAACCTGAATGCAGATCAGCATTTGCTCCTTTCAAGTCAATCTGCAGCCCGCAGAGCCCCCTTAGTCCATAGCATATGGAGGGCCTGCCTTTTTCCATCATGCTGGTATCCGAAATCACCGCTGCATCTGCAGAAAGGAGCTCTCTATGCTCCTCAGCGAATTTTGGCAGATTCGGACTCCCGATTTCCTCTTCACCTTCTATGCAAAACTTAAAATTGACAGGTGCATTTCCAGTCACTTTCAACAGTGCTTCAAAAGCTTTTATATGCATGAAGACCTGTCCTTTATCATCGCTCGCTCCCCTGGCAAATATTTTCTCATCCCTGATTTCGGGATCGAAAGGCGCACTTTCCCAGAGCTCAAGCGGATCGGCCGGCTGGACATCATAATGGCCATATATCAGGACAGTCGGTCTGCTTTCATCCCTTATATAGTCTCCGTATACAACCGGATGGCCGGAAGTATCATAGATATTGACATTCTCAGCACCAGCTTTTTCAAGCGCTCTCGCCGTCCATTCTGCTGCCTTTCTGACATCTTCCTTATGTTCAGGCAGGGCGCTGATGCTTGGAATCGATAAAAACTCGGTCAGCTCCTGCAGGTGGGTGTCGCGTTCTTTTTTCAAATAATCGAATACATTGTTTAGCATAGCAGCCTCCTATTTCTCTGGACGGGCTGGGTATATTCCCGCAGCCGGCAGAGCCTTCGCAAATAAATACTTTATATTCTCCATAGCGGTTAAGAAAACCTCCCTCTTGCAAAAATTCTGTCAATTTTTTAAAAAATAGTTTTAAAAAGGATTCATTTGGTGTAATATTACACTAAATGAATATGATGGAATTTTATCCATAGAAGGGGGCATATCCTTGGGTTCTCTTACCAAAGAGCATGAAAAGCAAATTTTCCAAAAAGAACTGTATAAACTGAAAAAGCAGGAATTCATTGGTCCGGACGATTACAGCCGGGTGCTTGAAGCCCATCTTTCCTACTATCAGTCACTGGAATTGGATGAAGTGGAATTGAAAACGGCTGAGCAGCCGAAAAAGGAAGAGAAGGTGATCACTGCACCTGTGCCTGTATCTGTACCTGAAAAGCCTTCTGCTGAAGAAAAAACACGGAGCCCCGAGGAAGTGCGGGAACGGAATATATCAATGACGCTGAATCTCGGTGTTGTGCTGCTCCTGGTTGGAGGGCTTTTTGTCGCAACCAGCAATTGGGATGAAATGAGCGACTGGATGAAGAGCGGTTCCATCGCACTTGTTTCATTGCTGTTCTTCGGGATCTCCCTTGCAGCCGGGAAGCTTCTTGGAATACAAAAGACTGCTCTTGCCTTCAATGTGCTGGGGAGCTTGTTTCTGCCCATCTTTCTGCTGTCGGTAAGCTGGTTCGGTCTCATGGGCGAGTATTTATCTTTTTATGGTGAGGGGAGCTATTTTTTTGCTGCTGCAGGAGCTTTAATCCTGGCTCCGTTTTATGGTTTCCTTGCCCGGCAAATGGGTTCGAGGCTTTTCGTCTGGTTTTCTTTCTCTGCATTAATATCTGCTGCCGGCTTCCTGCTGCTTGCACTGGGGGCAAGGCAGGATACCTTTTATTTAGGCATGATGATTTATAATGCGGGACTGATTGCCCTGTTCCTGAAGGGGCGGAAAAAGAGTATTTCTCCCCTGTTCTTTGGGGAGCTGGCTTATATCGTCCAGGCAAGCCTGATTTTGTCTACTGTTATGATGCTGGCTTTTTATCAGAATACTTTTAGTGTTGGCATCAATCTGCTTCTTGCAGCTGTTCTCTTTATGGCGAGTGTGTATGTTTCCGGCAGGAAGGAATATCATTATGCGTTCACACTGCTGATTGTTATGGGGATATACCAGCTGACGGAAAATTCCCTGCTGGAGCTTCTTAGCCCGGCAGTTTATGCGGCTGCCGGTGCAGGGTTTATGTTCCTGCCAAAACTGCTCAGGGAAGATGAAGGCTGGAAGAAGATATTCAACTGGACGAGTGCAGCTGTGTCTCTTTTTGTCTTCTTATTGATAAGTGCAGAGGCAGCGCTGGCAGGATTGAATGAACCGTCCATTAGCATGCTCCTCGCTTACCTGATTCTTTCCGGCCAGTTTTTGTTTTTGGCTGAAGGAAAAAATGGTTTATTTGCTTATTTTAGCCCTGTTTTTCTATTCGCGGCATCATGGGAGCTGCTGTTATTGGCTGATAGATTTTTCTCATTCAAAAATTTTCTATTGCCTGTTTTTCTATCGGGCGCTGTTATATATGTTATATTCGGCATCCTTAAAACACCGGTATTTCTTCGTGTTATCAGCCAAAGTTCGCGTGATATCGGACTGGGTGTAATGGGCATCTGCATGGTGCTGTCCGCAAGCTTTGCCTGCTGGGGCAGGCTAGGCGTTATGCTGATGCTTCTCAGCGTCCTGTTCTGGATGTCCCGAACCGCTGAAAAAAGGCAGGAGTTCAACGAAGCTTTGTCATGGGCAGTTCCTTTGTCCTTTGCACTTGCCTTCTTCTCCTGGGGGGAATGGCTGCGGACCAGCTGGCCATTTTACAGAGAGACACTCGGATTTGCGATGAATGCAATCCTGGCTGCAGCCAGTTTGGCGACAGGCATGCTGCTGAATAGGAAAATTGAGCCGGCAATGAGTAAATATATGTTTTTTATTTCACAGGCCTTTTATTCGGCAGCCGTTCTATCTGCAATCTTCCTCCCGCTGAATGAGTGGGCCAGAGCAGCGGTATTGGTTTGCGGAATAGGGATTTATTTCAGGCTTCATAAAGCAGTGAAAAATAGGCTGTCATCTTATCTGATGCCGGCAATCGTGTTTGCAGCATATTTTGCTCTTTTAACTGCCGTCAGCAAGGCTGTGCTCTTGCCTGAAATAGTCCGATGGACAGAGATTGTCATGCCGGGCATTGTCCTTGCCGGAATTTCGGCTTTCTTAAGGAATAAAGAACAAATGCTATTTCGTTCTTTTGCATGGTCAGCCCATATTTATCTTCCTTTTGCATTGGTTTTGACCTGGCTGCTACATAGTGAGCATGCTTTCATCAGCTTGGCTGCTGCAGGTGCGGTATATTGGATCAGTTCCCGGCAATCCTATCGTGAGTGGCAAACGAAAGCCTTCTTATATAGTGCTTGTTTATCGCTGTTTTTGTTTTTCTATTCGCTTGACCTTTTGATTTTTGAGGGAAGCAGCAGGCAGTATGTTTTTCTGCTCTCAAGCTTTGTGACCTACGGGCTTTCACGCCTAATGTCAGAGGAAGATCAAAAGCGGCTGCCTTATTATCTTGTCCCATTCTCCTTAATCGGCCTTGCATCCTCGGTGCTGGTGTATCCTTTTGGACTGGCGGATTTCTCCTTATCTGTGATATATGGTGCTGCTATCTTATATTATATCCACAGCAGAAGGTGGGAGCTCCTGAATGGTGTTCCGCTGGTCCTCATGTGGTTTGCATCTATGATGTATGTTACAGCATCTGGTATGGGATCTGTACTCTGGATGCTGGTTATGGGCGGAATGGGGGCTGTGTTGATCTTTATCGGCCAATTTCTTTCCAAACAGCTTTATGAAATAACGGAACGGAGTTTGAGGTTTGACAGCTATACACCCGCCGGCCTGCTTTTCCTGGCAGGAATGTATCCGGCGGAAGGCGGAATTCTTACGGAAATGCTGCCGGGCATTCTCATTTCTTTGGCATTATGGTCTCAAGGCAGGCGGATGCCGCAGGAATGGGGCTGGATTCCTCCCGCTGCCGGTGCAGTGTTTTTGCTTCAACCATACTTTGCCCTTGTAGAATATTTGCCGATCCCTCAAGTGCTCAGCAGGGAGGCATATGTGCTTCCTTTCATTGCAGTTAGCATACTGATAAGACTGATCCTGAAGGGGCGTTTCCCGGACTTCATCAGCAAGCTTCAATGGGCAGTGCTTGCTGTGTCAGCCGTTCTTCTAGTGGAGGACGCTCTTGCAGGCTCGACCATTCAGGATGCCCTGATCATTGGAATTTTATCGCTGCTGTCCATTTTTGGCGGGCTGATCTGGAAGATCAAATCATATTTCTTCACAGGCTTTGCCGTTCTTTTACTTAATGTATTGATGCAATCCAGGCCGTTTTGGGGCAATCTGCCATGGTGGGCGTACCTTCTGATCGCCGGAAGCCTTTTGATTGCAGCTGCAAGCTATTATGAATGGAATAAGCAGAAAGTGGCAAAAGGTGAGACTGGCGTACTGGAACGTTTCCGAAAAAGGATCATCCAGGGTCTGAAAAAATGGAAATAAAGAAAGGGAGGGCCCAGCGGCCTTTCCTTTTTTGTTCATTTAACACTATTTAACACTCATGAGATTGCACCGTACATCCCAAAATATAGGTAGAACAAAACAGAAGGGAGAGATGGAATCTTGCTTACTAAAGACGAAATAGCAGCGTTCCGTTCCCAGCTATTGCATGAAAAAAAAGATCTCGAAGAAAGATTTCAGTCCAATGACAATTTCGACCTGACAAGGGACCATCCCCATGAATCCGTCGGGGAGCTGTCCAGCTACGATAACCATCCTGGCGACGAAGGAACTGAGCTGTACGAACGCGAGAAAGACCTGGCGCTGAATGAGCACTATAAGCTTGAACTGAGCAATATACTCAAAGCGCTGCAGGCGATTGACCAGGGGACCTATGGCATTTGTGAAGTATGCCATAAAGAAATTCCAAAAGAACGCCTGGAAGCTCTGCCGAACACAACGTACTGCAAGGAGCACAGCCCTGACCAGGTTACTTCCCATGAAAGGCCGATCGAAGAAGGTGTGCTGATGCCTCCTTTCGGTAAATTCGATATGGACGAACAGGATGAAAATGTTTCATTCGATGCAGAGGACGCATGGCAGGAAGTCGAAAGCTGGGGGAACTCCGAAACGCCTTCCGACTTTATTGTTCCGCATGACCATTATAACGATACCAATATAGAAGCAGAGGAAAATATCGGTTATGTTGAGGATTATGAAAACTTCATCGGTACCGATATTGAAGGCAAGAACATCACAGTATACCCAAGTGCACAGCATGAAAGGTATGAAGAGGCCCTTGATGAAGAAGGCATCATGACAACCTTCGGCGACCTTCCTGCCTATGAACATGATCCATATGTCGAAGACGAAAGCTGACTCTTAGGAGTTGGCTTTTTTTTATGTGAAGGGTGCAGGACAAGTAGTTTTCCGTTTTCTTTGTGGCTCAACAGATACACCGTATCTGCCGAAAACAGGGGTTAATGATTTGGCATGGTATTTTTTCAACGATATAATAAAAGAAACATAAAGGGATGAAAGATAATTTTTAGCCAAAAGGGAACTGGAACATTCTGAACAAGGAAAAAGCCGTACAGAGGGTCTTAGAGGAGCAGACTAGAACCCCCTAAGCAGGAAAAAGAGGTATAGAGGGTCTTAACGGAGCGGAATAGGACCCTCTAAACCGAAAAAATCAAATCAGAGGGCCTCAAACGAGCGGAATGGAACCCTCTAAACTAAAATAATCAAATCAGAGGGCCTCAAACGAGCGAAATGGAACCCTCTAAACTGAAATAATCAAATCAGAGGGTCTCAAAAGAGCGAAATGGAACCTTCTAAACTGAAATAATCAAATCAGAGGGCCTCAAAAGAGCGAAATGGAACCCTCTAAACTGAAATAATCAAATCAGAGGGTCTCAAACGAGCGAAATGGAACCTTCTAAACCGAAAAAATCAAATCAGAGGGCCTCAAAAGAGCGGAATGGAACCCTCTAAACTGAAATAATTAAATCAGAGGTCCTCCAACGGTCAAACTCACCCCCTTCTGCTAAAAAATACAAAAAGCTTCCATCCAAACAGGCTGCTTTTTATTGAAACCATATAATCCTGATAACATACATACAAAAATGATTACATTACTTTTAAAAAAATGGAAGGTGCTTACAGACCAGTGCTGCGATGTTTTAAAAGAAGTATACAAAGCTGGGAGAATACAACTATATGAGCAAATTAAGCGGTATCGATTTTTCGCATTTTGAAAAGCAATCCATTGTCAATGTTATTATTGGCTCAAATTCTCTGCTTGAACTGGAGCTGACAGCAGGCGGCCTTGTCGCTGAGTGTCCATGGAGGCTCCAGCGCGAAAATAAAATCATGGCTGGAAGCAGTGATTCCCGTGAGGTTCCTGCCAATGTTCAGCTGAAAGAGTCTCTCATCGGCTGTCAGGTAATTGAAGTGATTTTTATGGAGGAAGTTAAAATGCTGCGCATCGCTTTTTCCGGCTCAATAGTTCTTGACTTATTTCATGACAGCTGCCATTTTGAGGGATGGGAATTATACAGTGAGGATGGGTTTACCTTTATTTCACTGCCTGAAGGGGACTTTTCTCTGCAGGAATTATGTACAACCCAAGACCAATGCGGGGAATAGTGAGTTCAATCATATAGCCGGCAGGAGATCAAATTCTCCTGCCGGCTTTTAGATTCTATAAGGAAGCTTCGAATGAGTGACTGAAGACTGAGAAAAAAAGAATCCTCCATCTGGCATAATATTTAACGAGGATTGAATTTTCTGAAAAATAATTTGACAACGGATTTTTTTCAGGTTATCTTAATGGTATAACAGATATTAAACGAGACGATTTTTTTACGTTATATGACGGAAAGGGAATAGGAGGGTGCCCTTTGATTCTTCATAGCATTGAAAAATCGGGCAGAGATGTGATTGAAGCCGTTCAATTGGAAGGGCTTAAGATTACAGCAGCAAGAGTTTTTCACGAAGTGCCATTTTACAGGCAAAGATTTTCTGAAGCTAACCTGGTGCCACAGGATATTCAGACGCTAGAAGATCTAAAAAAACTGCCATTTACAGAGAAAGCAGATTTAAGGAGCCAGTACCCGTTCGGCCTTTTTGCTGCTCCGATGGATAAAGTGGTCCGTCTGCATGCTTCTTCTGGCACGAGCGGAAAGCCGACGGTTGTCGGCTATACAAAGAAGGATATTGAGATTTGGACAGAGCTGGTCGCCCGTGCCATTGCGCTGGGTGGCGGAAGACCTGGCGAACGGCTGCATAATGCATATGGATACGGCCTTTTTACGGGGGGCCTTGGATTGCATTATGGCAGCGAACATCTCGGAATGGCCACTGTACCTGTCTCAGGCGGCAACACGGAACGGCAGATCATGCTCATTCAGGATTTTAAACCTTCCGTTATATGCGGGACTCCTTCTTATATATTAAGTCTTGCTGAAAAGATGGAGGAAATGGGTATCGATCCTGCAAGTACTTCGCTGAAATACGGCATATTCGGAGCAGAGGCCTGGTCGGAAGAAATGCGTAAAGTTCTGGAGATGAAGCTCGCCATTAAAGCCTGCGACATTTACGGCTTAAGCGAGGTTATGGGTCCTGGCATCAGCATGGAATGCCATGAGGCACAGGATGGGCTGCATATCGCTGAGGATCATTTCATTGCGGAGGTGATCGATCCGGAAACTTTGGAAGCGCTTCCTTTTGGGAGTGAAGGGGAGCTGGTCTTCACAAGCATTTCAAAAGAAGCCTTTCCTGTTATCCGCTACCGGACCGGTGACATTGCCAGCCTGTCAAAGGAAACGTGCAAGTGCGGAAGGACCACTGCCAGGATGTCGAGAATAAGGGGCAGGATCGACGATATGCTGAACATTAATGGCGTGAATGTTTTTCCTTCCCAGATAGAAAGCTGTCTGGTTGGCCAGGAAGATATCTCCCCCCACTATCAGATTGCACTTCATTCCGGCAAGGCGCTCAAATCACTTGTCCTGCATCTTGAATTGGAGGAAAGGTCCTATTCAAAGATGGGCGGCGATTTACAGTCCGATTATGCGGAAGCTATCCGAATGAGGCTTAAAAACCATTTACAATCTCAATGCTATATTTCCATTTCCGTTGAACTTCATCCGCCGAAAAGCATTCCCCGGTCCGAGGGGAAAGCTGTGAGAATAATTAATAACAAAAATGCTCCTGAAGCTATAAGCGGGATTTAATAGAAGGAGGCTGACAATATGGCAGGACAGCTGTATTCTTCTTTAACCGAAGAAGAGAAGCTGGGAAACTTTATGGAAAGGATTTCTAATGGGGAAAAAATAGAGGCGGATGACTGGATGCCCGATGATTACAGGCTCACACTCATCAAGCTGATCAGCATGCACGGAATAAGCGAAATCATGGGTGCCCTGCCTGAAAAGGAATGGGTCCCTAAAGCGCCGACTCTAAAAAGGAAGCTTGGCATCATGGCCAAGGTCCAGGATGAAATGGGCCACGGACAGCTTTTGCTTCGGGTTGCAGAGGATCTGATGCTGCCGCTTAGCAAAAGCAGGGAACATATAATGGAAGATCTTTTTACAGGGAAGCTCAAATTCCACAATGTCTTTCATATGGAGGCTCCTACATGGGGGGACGCCGGGCTTATAGGCTGGCTGGTCGACGGTGCAGCGATCATCACCCAAACGAATATGCTTGGTTCATCTTATGGACCTTATGCAAGAGCATTAAAACGAATCTGCGCTGAAGAGGTTTTCCATGCCCAGCATGGTGAGGCGATCATCATGGCATTGGCCGAGGGGACAGAAAAGCAGAGAGAAATGGTTCAGGATGCTGTCAATCGCTGGTGGGAAGCATTATTGATGTTTTTCGGCCCGGCAGATGCCCGGGCGACCGGCACGTCCAAGCAGGATATTACGATTAAGTACAAAATCAGGACGAAAACAAATGAAGAGCTGCGCCAGGATTTCTTTTCCAAGTATGTGCCAAGGATTCTCTCACTAGGATTGACCATACCGGATCCGACCCTGGGATACAGTGAAGATACAGGATGGAAATATAAACAGCCTGACTGGAGCCGCTTTAAGGAAATTATCAGCAACAGCGGGCCAAAATCGGCTGAAAGGCTGAGTCTGCGCCGTGATGCCTATCGGTCCTCCCAATGGGTCCGGGATGCACTGAGTGTGCAGGCTAATTAAGAAAGGAGGGAGCATGTGCCTGCTTCTGAATTTTACAGTGAATACGAAGTGTTCAGCAAAAAAACGGATACGTCACCTATGCAGCATCAGTTTTCGCTGCTGGCTCCAAACGAAGAGCTTGCCCTAGTTTTTGCACAGGAAAATTTCATGAGAAGAGAGCAGGTGGCCGACATCTGGGTCGTCAAGCGTTCCAAAATCCGCAAGATGGATCCGGAGGAGAGGCTCACCCTTCAGCGGCTCGATAACAAGGATTACAGGACTGCAAAGGGATACGGATATTTAAAGAAGAAATGGCGCCAGTACGAACAGAATATGCTTGATGAGAAAGAAATTCTTTCTTGGGGAGGGAACGGGAACCTTGACAGTCGAACTGAAGGCTGAGCTGCCCGGAAAAAAAGCTTCCAGGGCTGCCATTGAACTATTATACCAGCTTGCTGATGACGATTTCATCCTTTCATACCGAGGATCAGAGTGGCTCGGCCTAGCCCCGCATATTGAAGAGGATGTTGCTTTTTCCTCTATAAGCCAGGACACCATGGGTCATGCCGCTATGTTTTATCAGATCCTGGAGGAAGCGGGGGAAGGAAACTCAGATGATCTGGCCCATTTAAGAAAGGCTGAAGAAAGAAGGAACAGCATACTCGCCGAAAGAGCGAATGGGCCAGGCCATTATCTGCAGAATCCGCAGTATGATTGGGCTTTTGCTGTCGTCCGTAATTTTCTCTATGTATACGCAAAGAAAGTGAAAATGGAATCGCTGAAAACTTCCTCCTTTCTTCCGCTCCGGACAGCTGCTGTGAAAATAAGCATGGAACTGCACTACCATCTCCTTCATTGGAAAACCTGGTTCCTGCAGCTGATGCAGGCCGGCGGGGAGGCCAGGAGGCGCATGGAGGAAGCGGCATCCAGCATCTATACCATGATGGGGGACCTCCTGAATCTGGGTCCGCTTGCAGAAGAAATGCAGGCCGAGGGTCTGATAGCCGGGGAAGACCAGCTATTAAAAAGTCTGGAAGCAAAACTGTCATCTGTATTTGAAGCAGCCGGCTCTCTTGTTCCGCGCCAATTTGGGCTCGAACTTGGGAATGGGAGAGAAGGCCGGCATACCAAAGACTTAACAGAAGCTTTGGACACACTCTCTGAAGTGTACAGAAGCGACCCGGCAGCTAGCTGGTAAAAAAGGAAGTGCATATATGGACAAAGCCAGAAGCGAGATCGAGCAATCTATTCTCGGAGCGTTAGATCTAGTCAAAGATCCGGAAATTCCGGCTGTCTCCATTATTGAACTTGGAATGGTCGAAAAAGTGCAGGCGGAGAAAGAAAGAATAGTGATTGAGCTTTTGCCCACTTTTCTGGGATGCCCTGCCCTTGAAATGATTCAGAGGAGCGTTGAAGAAAAACTCGGAGACTTGGAACTCGAACAGTCCTTTGAAGTGCGTTTCATCTATGATCCTCCCTGGACTTCTGACCGTATTTCCGAGACAGGCAAAACGCATCTGAAGGAATTCGGCATCGCGCCGGCTCCGGAAAGAATGGAAGAAACCGGAGAATGGAAGGTGGATTGCCCTTACTGCAGCTCTCCTTACACCACTCTTGAAAATATATTCGGGCCGACTGCCTGCAGGAGCCTGCTGTACTGCCGTGCATGCAAGAATCCTTTTGAAGCAATGAAGCCGGTATCCAGCCTTTTATAGGCATAATTAAACTTATAGATTGAAAGGATGATAGAAATGGTAAAATTGATCGCGCTTTACAAGCACCCGGAAAATAAGGAAGCTTTCGATGAGCATTATTTTCAAACGCATGTACCCCTCACAGCCAAGATCCCGGGGCTTCGTGAAATGAAGGTTACGAGAATAACCGGCAGTCCCATGGGTGGAGAAGGCAAGTATTATCTTATGTGCGAAATGTTTTATGACAGTCACGAAGCGCTTAAAGCTGCAATGAAAACTGATGAAGGAAAAGCCTCCGGCAAGGATGCCATGTCTTTTGCTGGAGATCTCATCACCCTGATGATTGGTGAGGAAACAGCAGAATAAGGGGGCGTGGCCCATGTATCAGACAATTATTTATGAAGCTGAAGGAAAAATTGCCTGGATCAGGCTCAACAGGCCCGAAAAGCTGAACGCTTTTACAGCTGAACTCAACAGTGAAATTGGGCAGGCTTTGCGGGAGGCCGGATCTGACCCTAAGATAAGAGCGATTGTCATAACCGGCGAAGGCAGGGCTTTCTGTTCGGGCGAGGATCTAGCTAGTGTCAGCGAAAATACAGATCATGGAGAAATTTTGCGGAAAAGGTACAATCCTATGGTCATGGAGCTGTATCATTGTGAAAAGCCAGTCATGGCAGCAGTAAATGGTGTTGCAGCAGGGGCAGGAATGAGCCTGGCGCTCGCCTGCGATTTCCGGCTTGTCTCCGATAAGGCAAGCTTCATTCAATCTTTTATACATGTTGGCCTGATTCCTGATGCAGGCAATATGTTCTTCCTGCCCAGGCTGATTGGCCAGGCAAAAGCGCTTGAGCTTGCCCTTCTGGGGGAAAAAGTGACAGCTGAAGAAGCTTTGCGTCTTGGACTGGCGACCAGGGTGATTCCCCACGAAAGCTGGGAGGAGGGTGTAAGACTGTTCGCTGATAGAGCAGCAGCTCTCCCGACTGCAGCCGCAGGCTTGATTAAAAAGCAGCTGAAGGATTGCTGGGAACTGAATCTCGCCGATTACCTGGAAGAGGATGCAAAAGGACAGCGCTTGGCCGGGCTTACAAGAGACCATCAGGAAGGTGTTCAGGCTTTTCTCGAGAAGAGGAAGGCAGCTTTTATAGGCATGTAGCTTCACACTTGAAATTTTGGCACTCGCTCCTGGGTGCTTTTTCTATTCAAATCGAGTACGGGGGGATAAGAATGAAAAAGATAGTGGTCATCGGCTCCGGAGTCATGGGCAGGGGCATTGCTTATGTCAGTGCATCCAGCGGTTTTCAGACTGTCCTGGTTGACATCAGCGATTCCCAGCTCAAGGATGCTGAAAAAGAAATTTCATCAATTATGCATAAGGGTGTGCAGAGGGGGAAGCTGACAGCAAATGAGGTTTCTGGTACCTGGGAGAAGCTGCATTTTTCAGTCAGCCTTGCAGCTAATGCTGCCGAGGCCGACCTCATCATTGAGGCTGTCCCTGAAAGGCTTGAAATCAAGAGGAATATATTCGAGGTGATTGATCAGCATGCGCCGCCGCACTGCATCTTTGCAAGCAATACCAGCACAATGAGTCCAACGGAAATCGGTTCATTTACCGGCAGGCCGGACAGGGTGCTGGCCATGCACTTTTTTAATCCGGTTCACAGGATGCCGCTTGTGGAGATTGTAAAAGGGCTTGAGACGAGCGATGAGTGTGTTGAATATATACGGCAGACTGCAGCAGAAATGGGCAAAGAAACCGTCATCATCAATGAATTCCCAGGGTTTGTTACCAGCCGTATCAGCGCTCTTGTCGGCAACGAAGCTTTCTATATGCTTCAGGAAGGGGTAGGGACTCCTGAGGAAATCGACAAAGCGGTAAAGTTGGGGCTCAATTACCCGATGGGCCCATTTGAACTGGGGGACTTGGTAGGTCTTGATACAAGGCTGAACAATCTCAAATATCTTCATGAAAAGCTTGGTGAAAAATACAGGCCGGCACCTCTTCTTGAGCAGTACGTTAAAGCAGGCCGGCTTGGAAGGAAATCAGGACGCGGCGTTTATGAATACGGTATAAAGGAGCTGAAGCAATGAGGGAAGCCGTCATCATCGATGCTGTACGCACCCCGATCGGCAGGTTTAAAGGGCTCCTGAAATCTGTCCGCCCGGATGATCTTGCAGCTGTTGCCATAAAAGGATTGCTGGCAAGAAATCCACAGGTACAGCCAGGGGACATTGAGGAAGTCGTGTTGGGAAATGCCAACCAGGCCGGTGAAGATAACCGGAATGTGGCCAGGATGGCAGCCCTTCTGGCAGGGCTGCCGGTCGCAACAGCCGGTACAACAGTTAATCGGCTTTGCGGTTCAGGTCTTGATGCGGTTAATTATGCGGCAAGGGCTATATTGGCTGGGGAAGGTGATATTTTTATTGCAGGAGGGACAGAAAGCATGACAAGAGCTCCCTTTGTCATGTGTAAGCCGGAAAATGAGTTCCAGAGGGGGAACATGCAACTATATGACACCACAATCGGCTGGCGATTTACAAATCCTGCATTAATGGAGATGTATGGAGCAGAATCGATGCCGGAAACTGCTGAAAATGTAGCAAATAAATTCGGGATATCCAGGGAAAAGCAGGATCTATTCGCTTTTGAAAGCCAGATGAAAGCGAAGGCAGCGATAGCGGAGGGAAGGCTGACAGATGAAATAATCCCGGTAAGCTTAAACAAAGGTGAGGCAAAAACTGTCTCGGCTGATGAGCATCCCCGGCCAAATACTACCTTTGAGAAGCTGGGCCAGCTGAAGCCGCTGTTTTCCGGAGGGACTGTAACTGCAGGAAATTCATCCGGCATCAATGATGGGGCATCTGCCCTCTTGCTGACGAGTGCGGACAAAGCGCTGGCATTAGGGCTCAAGCCGCTGGCAAAATACACAGCTTCTGCTGTTGCAGGCGTTGAGCCTTCTATCATGGGAATCGGCCCTGTGCCGGCTGCCAGAAAGGCCATTGAACGGGCTGGCATTTCAATTAATGAGATAGACCTCATTGAGTTGAACGAAGCTTTTGCAGCCCAGTCGATTGCCTGCATTGAACAGCTTGGCCTTGATCCTGCCCGCGTTAATGTAAATGGAGGCGCCATCGCGTTTGGCCATCCCCTTGGAGCAAGCGGGGCAAGGATTTTGACTTCACTTGTCCATGAAATGAAAAGAAGGAACAGCCGCTATGCCATGGCGGCGATGTGCGTGGGTGTAGGGCAGGGGATCGCGTCGATCCTGGAGCGGTGGGAACAATAAGATCCCTCTGTTTCAAAAATAAGAATTTTCATGTAATATATATATGTTGCACAAAAGAGGCCGGGTCATCCGTCTCTGCAGCATTGGACAGCATATGGCAGAAGGAAAGAAAAGGATGAAGAAGCTTTGAATACAAGATCAATGATATTTACATTGTATGGAGATTATATCTCCCACTACGGAAGCAAAATCTGGATAGGCAGCCTGATCAGGCTTTTAAGTGAATTCGGGCATAATGACCAGTCGGTGAGGGCAGCTATTTCCAGGATGAATAAGCAAGGCTGGGTGCAAGCCGAAAAGGCAGGCAATAAGAGCTATTATTCTCTGACTGAGCGGGGCCGTAAAAGAATAGAAGAGGCCGGGAAACGGATCTTCAAGCTGAAGCCGGAAGAATGGGACGGCAAATGGCGCATGCTTATGTACACGATACCGGAGGAAATCAGATCTGTCAGGGATGAACTGAGAAAAGAGCTGGTCTGGAGCGGATTCGGCTCTTTTTCCAGCAGCTGCTGGATTTCAGCGAATAACCTGGAGAAGCAGGTTTCCGATCTGATTGATAAATATAAAATTGAAGAATATGTGGACTTTTTCATCGCCGAATATGAAGGTCCGCATGAGAACAGAAGAATTGTCGGAAAAAGCTGGGACCTGGACGAAATCAATGGGAAATACCAGAAGTTCATCAGTGAATACAGCGAGAAATACATTATCGCAAAGAGCAGGATCCAGAAAGGGCTTATGACAGATGGAGACTGTTTCGTGGAAAGGACAAAGCTGGTCCATGAATACAGGAAATTTCTTTTCGTCGATCCAGGCCTGCCTGCGGAGCTTCTTCCCGATCAGTGGCTCGGAGCCCATGCAGCTTCGCTGTTTAGCGACTATTATAAAGAACTCGCAGAACCCGCATCCCGCTTTTTTGAAGCTGTATTCAAAGACGGCAATGAAATCGGCAGCAGGGAAGATGATTATGACGTTTTGGATCATCCCTATATCCTTGAATGAAAAAAAGAGACCCGCAAAGGTCTCTTTTTTTATGAGAGCAAGCGCCCTCCGCTTTTTATTGTCCAGCTCCAGCGGCTAGAGCCTCGAGTCATAAGCCACACAAGAATTAAAGGCAAAGAACGCCTTTTATTCTTGCGTGTCTTATGCTTGTCGGCTCTGGGCAAGCCGCTTCCGCATTTCTACTTGTCCAGCTCCGGGCGCTAGCCCCTCGAGTCTTAAGCCAATCAGATCAGAAGATTAAAGGACAACCTTCCGCTCTGCTTGGCTTAAGCTGGGCCCGCAGGACGCGGGTCATGCAGGCGTTGCCACAGGACGTGGCGCCTTTAGCCTGCGTTCCTTAATTCTGAGCAAGCGCCCTCCGCTTTTCTATTGTCCAGCTCCGGCTCCTAGGTGCTCGAGTCATAAGCCAATCAGGCCAGAAGGTTAAAGAACAACCTTCCGTCCGGCTCGTCTTATGCTTGTCGCACCTAAACAGTCGCCTCCGCATTTCTACTGTTTCCGTCTTTTAATCTGACCGATCCCCAGTTCTTTGGATTCCTTGTACAATGCTTTGATAAGGGATATAGTCATAAGGGCCATGATGACCGAGAACGGCAGGGCGGCGATAATCATGGTATTTTGAAGTGCCTGCAGCCCGCCGCTGTACAGGAGTACAAGAGAAATGACGGCAAGCAGGATGCCCCATGTAAGTTTTATTCTGTTGCCTGGAGTATGGGACCCATTGGTTGTCATCATGCCAAGGACATAGGTGCCGGAGTCAGCTGACGTAATGAAGAATGTACTGACAAGAATGATGGCAATGATGGAAAGAACCATTCCAAGCGGAAAGTTTGAGAAAACAGCGAAAAGGGTTTCCTCAGTTGCCAGTCCTGAGATTGAAATATTCTTCACATGCTCAAGATACATCGCCGAGCCGCCGAACGTGGAAAACCACAGAAAACCGATGACAGTCGGCACGAGAAGGACGCCAAATACAAACTCCCTGATGCTGCGCCCCTTCGAAACGCGGGCAATGAATATGCCGACGAAAGGCGACCAGGCAATCCACCAGGCCCAATAAAAGATTGTCCATCCGTTGATCCACTCACGTGTGCCGGGATCCAATGGCGCAATCCGGAAGCTCATCTGAAGGAGAGACTGCAGATAGGTCCCGATTGTATTGGTGAACAGGTTCAGGATGAACAGGGTGGGGCCAATGAAAAACATGAGAACGAATAAGACAAGGGCCAGACCCATGTTCGCGTTACTGAGAATCTTGATGCCTTTCCCAAGTCCGGACCAGGCGGAAATCATGAAAAGTACTGTCACGATGGATATGATGATCAGCTGCACAACGAAATTGGAAGGGATGTCAAAAAGGAAGGACAAGCCTCCGTTTATCTGGACAGCTCCAAAACCAAGGGTGGTGGCTACACCAATCACGGTAGCAAGGACAGCGATAACATCGATGACCTTGCCCAGCGGGCCTTTAACGGCATCGCCGAAAATGGGCTTCAGAGTTGCGCTGATCAGTCCGGGTTCGCCATGCCTGAAATTAAAATAGGCAAGTACGAGTGCGACAATCCCATAAATAGCCCAGGCGTGGATTCCCCAATGGAAGTAGGTAAACCTCATAGAATCTTTCAGTGCTTCTGCAGTGCCGGTTTCTCCGGTTGGCGAGCTGACTGCGTAATGGGAAAGAGGTTCGGCCGCTCCCCAGAAGACCAATCCTATCCCCATCCCTGCGCTGAACAGCATGGCAAGCCAGGTAACCCTTGAAAACTCAGGCTTGTCCTCAGGTTTTCCAAGCTTCAGCCTTCCAATCGGGCTGATCAGGAAGTAGAGGCAGACAATGACCAGCAGTGTAACCAGAATGAGATAATACCATCCGAAAGCGTTGCTGATGAAGTCCTGAAGTCCGGCAGTCGCATTTTCAAGCTGATTTGGTGCAAAAATTCCAACAAGTACAAGTACAAGTAATAATAGTACGGATATGTAGAATACCGCGAGTTTTTGCTTCAAAATTTATTCTCCCTTCTTTCACAGATGAACAGGCCTTCTTCATCAGTCGAGCATATGTATATTGTTTTCGAACGCTGATGGATTATGTAATAAAGAAAGGCCCTCATCTAAAGTATTTTAGCAAAGCCCCCTGAAAAATAAAAGGAAGGGGGCTTTTCAGCTGCAGGCAAGTTAGGCAGCGTCGTTTCTTGATACCCTCCAATAGAACTGCAAAAACCTCTCGGCGACTGATTATGGCGGGAAGAGATTCTGCGATCCTGAGTCTTACCCTGCCGGAGGATCTGCAGCCGGCCGATAAACCGATTAATCGCGAGTCCTTACTGGTTTTGCATCAATCATCATCCTTGCATATGAACAAAAGACGTAAAACAGCTCAGAGCTTAAGCGGCAGCTGTCAGAATATAATGAAGGCAGAAGAGCCATCGTCTCGTTGTCCTATCTAGAGAATACCGGCGTTCATCCCTGAAGAAACTTTTGCGCTGAACTGCACTAGAATAATCTAAAGTGGATAGGGAAATTATTAAAGCCTTTCACATTGCCGGGCAGTTTCTCCTGTTTGCATGCCACACAGCAACAGGGGCGTGCTATTGCGGTTTTAAGAGTATTATGATAATTTTCAAAATAGTACATTTATTCAGGGGAGGGGTATCTGGTTGAACAGATTGACTGAGATTTTAAATATCCGCTATCCAATTATTCAAGGAGGCATGGGGAATATAAGCAGCAGCCGGCTTGCTGCCGCCGTTTCCAATGCCGGAGGGCTGGGCACCATCGGTATAGGGACTATGCACCCGAAAGAAATTGAGGCAAAGCTGCTTGCGCTGAAGAACCTTACCAGCATGCCTTTCGCTGTCAATATTCCCATCAGTGTGTCTCCCTTTGCCGAAGAAGCAATGGAGCTGGCTGAAAAATATGGGGCAGCAGCGGTATCGCTGTCTGCCGGGAACCCTGCACCATATATAAGCCGGCTGAAAACTAAAGGAATTAAAATCATTGCTGTCACTGCATCAGTCAGACAGGCTGAAAAGGCAGAAGCATTAGGAGCTGACATTCTAACTGCTGAAGGCTATGAAGCAGCAGGCATCAATTCCAGGCTGGAAACGACAACCCTTTCTCTTATTCCCCAAATTTGCGGCAGGGTCAAGATTCCGGTGGCAGCTGCAGGGGGGATCAGCGATGGCAGGGGGATGGCATCTGTATTCATGCTGGGTGCAAGCGGTGTGCAGATCGGTACGCGCCTCATTGCAGTCAAAGAGGCCCCTTTCCACCAAAATTATAAAAATGCGCTGCTCGAAGCCAGTGATTCAAGCACGGTCATAGTTGGCAGAAGCGCAGGGCAGATCCGAAGAATACTGCATACCGAATATGCCGATTTTCTGCTGCATAAAGAAACAGAAGATCCTTCTGAATTCAGCCGTTTTACTCATGAAGATTATCATAAAAAAGGGGCTCTTGAAGGAGATGCGGCAAATGGGTTCATGAATGCCGGACAGACCGCCGGGCTTATTGCAGATGTTCCCGCGGTTGCCGATCTGTTTAAGCGGATGATGGAAGAGGCACAGGAAGCTATCGAAAAAACAGCATGCCAGTTTAGACCGTTTTCAATAAAGCCCGGCTATCATAAAGAAGACGAAAATAACCAGCTTTAATTGACTAAATCTTTAGAATATTATTGACTTTTTTTGAAACCAGGTGATAATATAACGTTGTGAAAACGCTGATGAGATAATTTATCATATTATTATGTAAGCGATTACATAATGGCAGCGGGAGAGAAAGTCAGTGTGAAGTGCCAACAAATCTTGCGAGGGGGATTGTCATGAAAAAATCGATCAAAGCTGCTTCTTTACTGCTGGCAGGAAGCATGCTCCTGGCTGGCTGCGGGAGCGATGAGGCTTCAGGCGGTGATGGAAAAGGCGGGGACAAGAAGGTGTATCAGATTGGAATGACTCAATTTGCCGAGCATCCTTCACTGGATGCAGCAACAGAAGGCTTCAAAAAGGCGCTTGAGGATGCTGGCTTCAAAGAAGGCGATAATGTGGAATATGACTTCCAGAATGCCCAGGCAGATATGAATAACACACAGACCATTGCCAATAATTTCGCAGGGGACCAGGTGGACCTTATTTTTGCCAATGCCACGCCAAGTGCGGTCAGTGCATTGAATGCGACAAAGGATATACCCATCGTATTTACATCTGTTACAGACCCTGTCGGTGCCGGGCTAGTTAAGTCATTTGATGAGCCGGGCGAAAATATCACCGGAACGACAGATAATCATCCTGATGCTACCGGCAAGACGATCGATTTCATGACAAAGGAAGCAGGTGCCAAAAAGATTGGCGTCATTTTCAATGCCGGAGAGCAGAACTCTGAAGTTCAGGTCGAAAAAGTCAAAGAACTGGCAGAAAAAAATGGGGCCGAGGTGGTAGAGGCGTCCGTGTCCACTTCAGCAGAAGTAAAGCAGGCTGCGGAGTCTTTAGTAGGAAGGGCAGATGCCATATATGTCCCGACAGATAATACGGTCGTTTCCGCACTTGAATCAGTTATAGCTGTAGCACAAAGCAAGAAAATTCCTCTCTTTGTAGGGGAACTTGATTCCCTGAAGCGCGGCGGGGTAGCGGCGAGCGGATTTGATTATTTCGAAATCGGCTATCAGACCGGCAAAATGGCAGCCGACATCCTTAAGGGCGATAAGAAGCCAAGTGATATTCCGGTAGGTCTTCCTGAAAATATTAAACTTGTGTTTAATCCAAAAGCTGCAGAAGAACAAGGACTTGAGATCAAGGAAGAATGGAAGGACTTAGCCGAATTTTATGAAGAATAGCGAAGGGCGTGGTCTCTAGATGTTTACAGCAATCTTTGGAGCATTTGAGTCGGGCATCATCTATAGCATCATGGCGCTCGGTGTCTATCTTTCTTTTAGAGTGCTGGATTTTCCGGATCTTACGGTAGACGGCAGCTTTGTGACGGGTGCTGCAGTTGCGGCGACCCTGATCGTGAGCGGCGCCAATCCCTTCCTTGCTACAGGTGCTGCCCTTATCGCAGGCTTTGCCGCCGGCTGCCTTACCGGAATCCTGCATGCTTATGGAAAAATAAACAGCCTGCTTTCCGGTATCCTGATGATGATCGCCTTGTATTCCATCAATTTGAGGATCATGGGGAAGTCCAATGTACCGCTTCTGAATACAGAGACAGCAATGACAAGCATCAGGGATGCCTGGGAAAAAACAGGAATCGACGGGATGCTGAATAGCCTCCTTGCAGCCGTTGGGCTTGGGGACAGCCTTCCAAGGACATGGGGGATCCTTGTATTGATGCTGTTTACTGCATTTGCCATTAAGCTTCTGGCGGATCAGTTCCTGAAAACGGAGATCGGCCTTGCTTTAAGGGCAACCGGCGACAACAAAAGAATGATTAGAAGCCTGTCAGCCGATACGAATCTGATGGTTATACTCGGCCTCGGGCTTTCTAACAGCCTTGTCGCTTTCTCCGGCGCCCTGATAGCCCAGCAGGGCGGATTTGCAGATGTCGGGATGGGGATCGGGATGATCATAATCGGACTGGCATCTGTCATCATCGGGGAAGCTTTATTTGGCACAAAGACTATTGCGAGAACTACTCTTGCCGTGATTGGCGGCGCAATCATCTACCGGATCGTCGTCACCCTTGCCCTGCGTGTCGATTTTCTTCAACCGGGGGACATGAAGGTCATTACAGCGGTGATTGTCATCATTGCCCTGATCATGCCTAAAACACTTGATCGGGTAAGAGAAGGGAGAAGAAAGGCCAAGAGACTCCGCGCTCAGCCTGGTGAAGGCTATCTTTCCGGAGAAAGGGAGGAGGATCAGCGTGCTGCAGCTAAATAACATCAGCAAAATCTTCAATGAAGGGACGCCTGATGAAAAAAATGCTCTTGACAGTGTAAACCTTTCTTTAACTGCCGGCGATTTTGTCACTGTCATTGGTTCAAACGGGGCGGGTAAGTCGACACTTATGAATATTATTTCAGGCGTGATGATTCCAGATGCCGGCAGCGTAAAGATCAATGGGAAAAACGTGGCCATGATGCCGGAGCATAAAAGGTCATTTCTGATTGGGAGGGTCTTTCAGGATCCAATGGCAGGAACAGCACCAAGTATGACGATAGAAGAAAATCTGGCCATGGCCTATTCCAGGAATAAAAGCAGGACTCTTAAACGGGGAGTCACCAAAAAGCGCCGGGAAAATTTCAGGGATGTCCTAGAGACCCTTCATCTGGGGCTGGAAAATAGGCTGAATGCAAAGGTCGGTCTCTTATCAGGGGGAGAAAGACAGGCTTTATCCCTGCTTATGGCAACCTTTACGGAGCCTTCCATCCTTTTGCTTGATGAACACACTGCCGCTCTTGATCCTGCAAGGGCAGAGCTGATCACCCGCCTTACGAAGGAAATTGTCAGCAATTACAAGCTGACCACCATTATGGTCACCCATAATATGCAGCAGGCCCTGGATCTCGGGAACCGGCTTATCATGATGGATAAAGGACAAATCATCCTGGAAATTGAAGAAGACAAAAAGAAAAAATTAGGGATTGAAGATTTGCTCAACGAGTTTCAGCGGATCCGCGGCCGGCAGCTGGCAAGCGACAGGGCTCTTCTCTCGTAGCGATATGATGAAAAAGGATTAAGGGGCGGCAATATGCCTTAAGTTAATCCTTTTTCTTTTGCTGGATAAATTAAGAATATTTTCAATTGATTGACTATTAATTTGTCAAAATGTTATTATAACGTTAAAAATACGTCATACATATTTAAGGGTGTTGTTTAGTGAAGCAGGGTTTAAATAAAGGAGCGGCTGCATCCATACAGCTGACAGTCGGACATGAAATGTTTGCACAATTTGGCGGTGAGGTTGTCCACCCGCTCTTTTCCACAGCCAGCATGGTCTATTATATGGAGTGGGCATCAAGAAAAGTAATCCTCCCCTTCTTAGAAGAAGATGAAGAAGGGATGGGGACAGCCGTTTCAATCAGACATCTTGCACCGGCTGCAGAAGGAAGCCTGCTGAATATTGCTGCGGAGGTCATCAGGCTGGAACGGAATTTAATTTGCACATCCGTCAAGGCTTTACATGGTAATGAAGTGATTGGCGAGGGGGAAGTCACACAGGCAATCCTTCCGCGAAGCAGGATTAAAAGATTTTCAGAGAAGATCCAGCTGGACTAAAGCTTTTATGCATCATTAAATGAAAGCGCTAACATTAAGAGGGGGATGAGAGACGATGGATATGTTTAATACGATCCGCGAGCACGAACAGGTGGTGTTCTGCAATGACGAAGCAACAGGACTTAAGGCAATCATTGCAATCCATAGCACAAGGCTCGGCCCGGCCCTGGGCGGCTGCAGGATGTTTCCCTATCCTTCTGCAGACGCAGCACTCGAAGATGTACTGCGTCTGTCCAAGGGGATGACCTATAAGTGCGCTGCAGCAGACGTCGATTTTGGCGGAGGGAAGGCTGTCATCATCGGCGATCCTTCAAAGGATAAAACGCCAGAGCTTTTCAGGGCATTTGGACAGTTCGTTGAATCTTTGAATGGAAGGTTCTACACAGGCACAGATATGGGAACCACTCCTGAAGACTTTGTCCACGCTATGAAGGAAACCAATTGCATTGTCGGTGCAGACGAAGAATATGGGGGAAGCGGGGACTCTTCTGTTCCAACTGCCCAAGGAGTAATCTATGGGCTTAAAGCTACAAACCAGGTTCTATATGGAACATCGGCCCTTGGCGGACGGTCCTACAGCATTCAGGGACTCGGCAAGGTCGGGTTCAAAGTGGCTGAAAGGCTGCTGGAGGAAGGCGCTGATCTATATGTTGCAGACATCAACGAGAAAGCCATCAATGAGCTGGTGGTAAAAGCGGGAAAAATGGGGGCGGGTCTTAAAGCTGTCAGCAGTAATGACATTTTTCGAGCAGATGCAGATGTCTTTGTACCCTGTGCTTTGGGAGGTATCCTAAACGATGAGACGATTGAGCGGCTGCGGGTCAGGGCGGTTGCCGGATCAGCCAACAATCAGCTGCTTGAATTAAGGCATGGCGGCATGCTCCAGCAAAAAGGGATCCTTTATGCACCGGACTATATTGTTAATGCAGGCGGCCTTATCCAGGTGGCAGATGAGCTGTATTCTCCAAATAAAGAAAGGGTCCTCCGGAAAACGAAGGCGATATATAGTGCGCTGCTTAATGTGTACGACTATTCTGCAGCAGAAGGTATCACGACCATTGAGGCTGCCAACCAGTTCTGTGAGCAGCGGATTGAAGCAAGAACAAGGAGGAACAGCTTTTTTTCCCATATGAAGCGGCCGAAATGGGCAGTCCGGACATAACTGTATTAATGACTTTATTGCAAAGGGTGAGAGGATGGAGAGCCAATTTCCAATCAATAGGATAATTGATGAAAACGGAAACGAAATATCCGGTACTGCAGGGATCACCCCGGACCACAAGCTTGCTCTGGAGTTCTACAGGCAGCTTGTCCGGATCAGGATCTTTGACCGGAAAGCGGTCAGCCTGCAGCGCCAGGGAAGGATAGGGACATATGCCCCGTTTGAAGGCCAGGAAGCTGCCCAGATAGGGAGCGCGATGGCGCTCGAAGAATCGGATTGGATGTTCCCTACCTATCGGGACCATGGTGCAGCTTTGGCTTTCGGGCATTCAATGAGAAACGTGCTGCTATTCTGGAACGGACGAAATGAAGGGTGCATCCCTCCTGAAGGAAAGAATATCTTCCCTCCAGCAATTCCGATCGCCACTCAGATTCCCCATGCAGCCGGGGCGGCATATGCGGAAAAACTTAAAGGAACGAAAAAAGCGGCTATTGTTTATTTTGGTGACGGGGCGACGTCTGAAGGAGATTTTCATGAGGGTCTCAATTTTGCCAGCATCGTTAAGGCGCCTGTCGTCTTTTTCAATCAAAACAATCAATATGCGATTTCCGTTCCGCTCTCAAAGCAGATGAATACCAAGACAATTGCCCAGAAAAGCCTGGCATATGATATCCCAGGCGTCCGGGTTGATGGAAATGATGTATTTGCTGTCTACAATGAGACAAAAAAAGCACTTGAAAGGGCCAGGGAAGGCGGAGGGCCGACTCTGATAGAGGCGGTAACATGGAGATACGGGGCCCATACCACAGCAGATGATCCCGCCAAATACAGGGACCAGCAGGAAAGCAGCTCTTTGAGAGAAAAAATCGATCCTATCCTGAGACTTGAACGGTGGATGAAAAATCAGGGGCTGTATGAGGAAAGCCGGACAAAGGGAATGGAAGAGGAAGCTTCCGCTGAAATTGATGAGGCCATTGCAGAAATGGAGGCGTTCCCGCCTGCAGATCCCGCTGATATTTTTGACCATGTGTTTGCTGAGCTGATATGGCCGCTTAAGGAACAGAAGGACAAATATCTATCTCAGCTTGGGGGTGTTTAATCATGGAAACTGCAGTCAAGACCAGTACCAAGACACTTGTACAGGCGGTCAATGAAGCTCTTGATATCATGCTGGCAGAAAATGATGACCTTCTGGTGCTTGGAGAGGATATCGGGAAAAATGGAGGGGTGTTCCGGGCAACGGAAGGCCTTCAGGAAAAGTATGGGGAAGAGAGGGTTATGGACACCCCGCTGAGTGAAGCAGGATTCATCGGCGCAAGCATCGGATTGGCCGTCAACGGATTCAGGCCGGTGGCAGAAATTCAGTTTCTGGGCTTTATCTATCCTGCCTTTGAGCAAATCATGACACATGCTTCCCGGCTCCGCATGAGAACGATGGGGCATTATACCGTCCCTCTCGTGATAAGGGCCCCATATGGTGCAGGTGTCAGGGCCCCGGAAATCCACTGCGACAGCACAGAGGCGCTTTTCACCCATATGCCTGGCATCAAAGTCGTCTGTCCGTCCAGCCCGGCTGATGCTAAAGGGCTTTTGATTGCCGCAATCGAGGATCCTGACCCAGTCCTGTTTTTAGAGCCGATGAAAAGCTATCGGTCACTGCGTGCTGAGGTGCCGGAGGGAAGGTATACCATCGAAATCGGCAAAGGCAATAAATTGGTGGACGGAGATGATGTGACTGTCATCGCCTGGGGAGCCATGGTGCCGATTGCCTTGAAGGCGGCTGAGGCAATGAAGGAAAAAGGGATTTCATGTGACGTAATTGACCTCCGCACCCTGTATCCGCTGGATAAGGATATTATTGCGGAATCGGTGCAAAAAACAGGACGCACGGTCATCGTCCAGGAGGCTCATGCTTCAACCTCAGTCGGCAAGGATGTTCTGGGGATTATCAATGATACCTCCTTTTTATACCAAAAAGCACCTGCCGAATTGGTTGCAGGATTTGATGCTCCTGTTCCATATTTCGGTTTTGAAGACCATTATCTGCCGACGTCTGACCGGGTCTGCAAAGCGATTGAAAAAGTCTGGACCTTCTAAGCGATCAACTGAACTTTTATGAGGAGGTGTTTTTATAAGATGGAAGTGAAGCTATATGATATCGGGGAAGGGATGTCAGAAGCAGAAATCAATTGTTTCCTTGTAAAACAGGGTGATTTTGTGAGCGAGGATGAGCCCCTGGTCGAGGTTCAGACCGATAAAATGACAGCAGAAATACCTGCGCCCAGAGCCGGCATTGTACGTGAGTTCATCGTAAAACCAGGGGAAACGGTAGCGGTTGGAGCTGTCCTGCTTCTGCTGGAGCCTGAAAACAGCCCGGAAGCAGCAGGAAAGAATAACAGGAAAATGCCGAAAAGAATTCTTGCCTCCCCTTACACAAGGAAGCTGGCAAGAGAGAATGATATAAATATAGAAGATATTGAGGGATCAGGTCCTGGCGGAAGAGTGGTTGACGAGGATATTTTCAGGATGGCAGGGCAGGGAAATAAAAGTATCAGAGAAGAAGCATCTCCTCAAGAGATTAAAAAAGATACAGAGAATTATACAGCTGCCAACAGTACTAGCATCTCTTACTCCGGAAGACGGAAAAAGACCGCCGAGAAAATGGTTCAGTCGCTTTCCCTTATTCCCCACTGCACCCATTTTGAGGACGTGGATGTAACAGAACTTTCCGTTTTCCGGGAAGAGCTCAAAAAAAAGGAAAAACCAGTGACAGCCACAGCTTTTTATATAAAAGCTTTATCAATGGCTCTTAAACGCTTCCCTGTTTTCAACAGCAGGCTTGATGAGAAGGCTGGACTGATCCATTTGCTGCCCGAGCACCATATTGGTGTTGCCGTCAATGCTCAGGAAGGGCTGGTCGTGCCTGTCATAAGGAATGTGGAGGAAAAGACGATTGCCGAAATTGCTTTGGATCTGCAGCATTTGACGAGGAAGGCGCTGGATGGCAGCCTGATGCCAAAGGAAACGGCCGGAGGCACTTTCACAGTAAGCAATGTCGGGCCGCTGAACGGCAGCACCGGCGCAACCCCGATCATCCTCCACCCGCAGACAAGCATTATATCCTTGCATAAGACGAAGAAAATGCCGGTGGTCGATAATGACGATCAGATTGTCATCCGCTCCATCATGAAGCTTTCCATGTCATTTGATCACAGGATAGCAGATGGCGCTGCTGCTGTCGGTTTTACGAACCATTTTTCAGAACTGATCGAAAATCCAAAACTGATGTTATTGGAGCTGGTCTAATGGTTGTAGGGGAACTGGCTTATGAAAAGGACGTTGTTATCATTGGAGGGGGACCTGGCGGCTATCAGGCAGCCATCAGGGCGGCACAGCTTGGCAGAAAGGTGACACTGATTGAAAAAGCGGACCTTGGCGGTGTGTGCCTCCATAAGGGATGCATTCCTTCCAAGCTATATACTGAAGCAGCTGACCGGATCAGGAAGATAAAGGCTGCGGGTGAATACGGGATCGAACTGTCTTTTTCCGCTTTCCAGCTGGAAAAGCTTATTGATGTAAAAGACCGGAAAACAGCACAGCTGAAAAAGGGTGTTGAAGAGCTGTGCAAAAGCAATGAAATAGAAATTGTGAGAGGGAATGCCTTTTTTCTTTCATCTGACCGGGTGGGCATTGAAAATGGAGAATCGTATCAGGTATTCCGTTTCAAACACTGCCTCATAGCAACAGGAAGCACACCAGTATGGCCATCCGGAATCTCACCGCGTTCAGAAAAGCTTTTGGACTGCTGGTCTGTATTTTCAATGGAGAAGCTTCCTGATGAGTTCATCATTTACGGTAGCGGCTATATAGCCTTGGAGCTGGCTATGAGCTTTCAGGCTTTCGGTGCCAAGGCATCGATTATGCTGGATCAGGAAAAAGAGGATTTTGGATTTGATGAGAGCATAAATAGGGAGCTCAGCAGAATTTTAAAGAAAAATAGAATCAAAGTCTACCGCGGGGCAAAGCTGCTGTCTGCGGAAGAGAACCAGTCGGGGGTCAGGATTATCTATGAGGCGGGCGGAGAAATTAACCAGCTGGAAGGAAGCTGTTTCTTAGCATCAGCCGGATTCCGGCCCAATACTGCGAACCTGGGGCTTGAAAGAGCGGGGGTGGAGATAGACTCAGCCGGTTTTATTAGGATAGACCAGCAAGGGAAAACATCTGTCAGCCATATCTTTGCTGCAGGGGACGTCGTGGATGGACCGCCTCTCGCTTCAAAGGCGATCAGACAGGGAAAGGCAGCAGCTGAAATAATTGCAGGCTTGAAAACGGAAGCTGATTTCCGCTTCGCCCCGGCTGTCGTCCATACCCAGCCTCCTATTGCTTATACAGGCCTGACCGAGCAAGAGGCACTGGAAGCGGGTTATAAAATAGAAGCAGGCACCTTTCCTTTTTCTTCTTTGGGCTATGCAAGTGTGAAGGGGAGCAGGGAAGGAATGGCCAAAGTAATTTTTGAAAAGGAAACCGGCTTTCTTTTAGGGGTCCATATGATAGGGGAAGGTGCACAGGAACTGATACATGCCGGTGTCTCGCTGCTTGAAATGGCTGCAAGGGAAGAAGATATGCTGTTCCCCGTGTATGCCCATCCAAGCTCAGCCGAAGCCCTGCTGGAAGCGGTGGAGTCTGTTAAAGCGAGAAGCATCCATCTCCCTGCGAGGGAAAAAGCGAAAACATAAGAGCTGCTTTACAGCAGCAATGCTTCACACAGCGCTCTTGCTAGGAGGAAAAGAAATATTTTAAGATAAGTCTGAAAATTAAAATATTTGGAGGGGTTAATATGGAACAAAGAACTGTTTCGCCATCACAAAAGGCAGAGGAAATTTTTCCAGTCAAGGAAGTCGATTATCTTGAAATCTATACAGGGAATGCCAAACAGGCCAGCCATTATCTCTGCACATGCTTTGGGTTCAAGCCTGTCGCTTATTCCGGACTTGAGACAGGAAACAGGGAAACGGTGTCGTATGTACTTCAGCAGCGTAAAATCAGGCTGGTAGTGACTGGGTCGCTAACAGAGGAAACAAAGGTGGCTGCATTTGTGAAGAAGCACGGCGACGGCGTCAAGGATATCGCCCTTGCGGTTGATGATGTTGTAAGTGCTTACAAAGGTGCAATAGAGCGAGGGGCAATAGAACTGATTCCGCCATTTGAGCTGGAGGATGAACACGGCAAGCTGAAGAAGGCGGTAATTGGTACATATGGAGATACCATACACACACTGGTGGAACGGAATGATTATAAGGGTGCCTTTATGCCGGGATATGAGCCCTACGAAACAAAGGCCCCATTCGAGGATGCCGGATTCATTGGCATCGATCATGTAGTCGGAAATGTGGAAGAAATGGAAGAATGGGTGAACTATTACGCCAATGTCATGGGATTCAAGGAAATGAAGCATTTCACCGATTCTGATATCAGCACAGAATATTCCGCACTCATGTCTAAAGTGATGCATAACGGCGGAAGAATCAAGTTCCCCATCAATGAACCGGCGGAAGGCAAGAGGAAATCGCAGATCCAGGAGTTCCTGGAATTCTATAATGGGGCAGGCGTGCAGCATCTCGCCATCCTGACAGAGGATATTGTCCAGACGGTTTCTATCCTCAGAAAAAATGGAGTAGAGTTCCTTGACACTCCTTCTTCCTATTATGAAATGCTGTCTGAGAGGGTCGGCAAAATAGACGAAGAGATTGATAAGCTGAAAGAGCTGAGCATTCTTGTAGACAGGGATGATGAAGGCTATCTGCTGCAGATTTTTACAAAGCCGATCGTCGACAGGCCGACTTTATTCATCGAAATCATCCAGCGCAAAGGAGCAAGAGGGTTTGGAGAAGGCAATTTCAAGGCGCTGTTCGAGTCGATCGAAAGAGAGCAGGAAAGACGCGGAAACCTATAAACCGCATACACAGAAAGGGGGTTCTCCTGTGGATCGGATCTTAACGAAGGAAAGCATCAGGGGGATTACTCCTTACCCTTTGGGGATGACTGCAGAACAGGTAAAGGAAAAATATAAGCTCTCCTTCGTCAGAAGTCTCGCAGATAATGAAAATGCCTATGGATGCTCACAGCTTGTCGGCCGCGCTTTAACGGAACAGTCCGGGAACCTCTCCCGCTACCCTGATGGTTCATGTTCAGCAATCAAACGGACATTGGGCAAATTCCTCAAGCTTCCTCCTGAGTATATTGCAATAGGAAACGGTTCTGAGGAAATCATCAGGCTTCTGGCAAGAGCCTATATCCACGCAGGCGATGAAGCGATCATGGCAGACCTTACCTTTCCGAGATATAAGGCAAATGTAGTGATTGAAGGCGGAAAGGCTGTTGAAGTCCCGCTCAAGGATGGAGTACATGATCTTGTGGAGATGGCAGGCCGCATAGGCCCAAGCACCAAAATGATCTTTATCTGTAATCCGAACAACCCGTCCGGTACAGCAGTAAGCAAAGAGGCTATCCAGCAATTCATCGCTTCTGTACCGGCACATATACTTATCGTACTGGATGAAGCCTATTATGAATATATGAACCATGAAAAAAGGACAGAGGCAGAAAAGCTGCTGACCTTCCACGATAACCTTGCAATATTGAGGACATTTTCAAAAGCATACGGGCTTGCAGCGCTCCGGGCAGGATATGGGATGATGCATCCATCGATCATAGCAGAGCTGGACAAAGTGCGGGAGGTATTCAATGTGAATGCCCTATCCCAGGCCGCAGCCATTGCAGCGCTGAAGGACCAGTATTTTGTACAGATGTGTGCAGAAAAGAATAGAACGGAAAGGGAAAGAATGCGCTGCCGGATTGAAGAGCTGGGATTCAAGTGTTTTGCCTCTGAATCCAATTTTCTTTTTATTCTAGGGCCGCTTGCTGAAATGCTACTGGAGTCAGGCATCATCGTCAGGAAATTTTCTCATAAACACTTTCCAGAAGAGGCTATCAGACTAACAATCGGTACGGAGGAAGATAATGATGCAGTCCTGGAAGCTATCGGCCAGGCCGTGAGCGGGAAGAGGGTGTAAAAAATGGAAATCCCTGTGTCTTCCCTCTCCTGGCAGGAGGGGTATAAAATCCTGTCAGGCTCCATTCTTCCCCGTCCAATTGCCTTTGTGACCACCATAGATCATAGCGGCACCGTCAATGCAGCACCTTTCAGCTTTTTTACAGCCATATGTGCGGATCCGCTTCTCATTTGCTTTTCACCTATGCGAAAGGGGACTGACGGAAAAAAGAAAGATACACTTCTTAACATTGAAGAAACCGGGGAGTTTGTCATCAATATAGTAAGCAGAAGCATGGCAGAGAAAATGAATATATGTGCAGCCGATTATGCCCGTGAAGTAAATGAACTGGAACAGGCGGGGCTGGAGCAGGAAAAAAGCACATATGTCAAGCCGCCGAGAATCAAGCGTTCCCAAGTCCATCTTGAATGCACAGTCCATCAGCTCCTGCACTTTGGAGACGGTCCGGGGTCCGGGAGCCTGGTGATTGGCAGGGTTGAACATGTGCAGGTGAATGATGATTTGTATCATAATGGGAAAATCGATACTGAAAAGCTGGATCCGGTTGGAAGGCTGGCGGGGCATATGTATACTGGCCCGCTTGCAGATGCTTTCGAGATTATCAGAAAATCAGATCCGGGGTGATGGAATGAAGTTCATAACCTTTCAAAAGCAGGATGGATCGGTCCGGTCCGGCTGGCTGGAGGGCACTGCTGCAATAGATATGTATGAAGCTTCAAAGGGAATCCTGCCAAAAACATTATTGGCATTTATAGAAAATCATCAATTTTTCATGGAGCAGATCGAGTCTCATCATGAATGGAAAGAATCGGGCAGCGGTGCTTACCCTATAGAGGAAGTAACACTGAAGGCTCCGCTTCCTTATCCAAAAAGCTTTCGCGACTTTTATGCTTTTGAGGAGCATGTCAAAACAGCCCGGGAAAACAGGGGCCTGGAAATGATAAAAGAATGGTATGAGCTGCCGGTCTTCTATTTTTCCAATCACCTTGCCATAAAAGGGACAGGTGAGCCCATTCATTTGCCTGCCGGCTGCAGCAATCTGGACTATGAACTGGAAATTGCCTGCATCATCGGCAAAGAAGGCCAAAATATTTCTGCCAAAGAGGCGGACGGATATATTTTTGGCTACTGCATCTTAAATGACTGGAGTGCCAGGGATATTCAAAGAAAAGAAATGAAGGTCGGTCTTGGACCGGCAAAAGGAAAGGATTTTGCCACCTCGATCGGCCCTTATATTGTGACAAAGGATGAGCTGGAGAGCTATCGGGTGGAAAATGGCTATGATTTGGATATGACAGCAAAAGTGAACGGCGTCCTGCTGTCAGACGGCAATCTTAAGGATATCTATTATTCATTCAATGAAATGATAGAGAAAGCTTCAGAGAATACCACACTTTACCCGGGAGAGCTGATCGGTTCAGGTACAGTGGGGACCGGCTGCATCCTTGAGCTCGGGGAAGATGTCCACCGCTGGCTGAAGCCAGGCGACAGGGTAGAGCTGGAAATAACTGGTCTTGGAAAGCTGTTCAATACGATTACAGACTGAAAGGGGGAGCAGGCTTGTACTACAGGCAAATGGGGAGGATTCCGCACAAACGCCACACGATGTTCAAGAAAGCAGACGGGTCCCTGTTCAGGGAGCAAGTCATGGGAACAAAGGGCTTTTCGGGGACACAGTCGATTTTATATCATCATTATATGCCGACAGAGACAGAAGAGGTGTACCTCTCAGGAAGCTATCTGCCTGAATATGAGGAGATGGCTGCGCTTAAACACCGGCATCTGCTTACAGAGAACATTAATCACAGAGGAGATGCCCTTCAAGCCAGGGAATATCTGCTTGGAAATGATGATCTGCTGATTGCCTCGGCCAATATTTCAGAAAACATGCAGGATTATTACCGGAACAGCGATGGAGATGAGATGTACTACATCCATTACGGAACCGGCCGGTTTGAAACAATGTTCGGCACAGTCAGCTATGGGCCAGGGGACTACATCGTCATTCCGATCGGCACGATTTTCAGGATTCTTCCTGAAAAAGAAACTAAGGCTCTTATTGTTGAATCATTCAGCCAGATTACGACTCCAAAAAGGTACCGGAATGAGTATGGACAGCTGCTTGAGCACAGCCCGTTCTGTGAGCGGGATATCAGAGGGCCTGAAAAACTGGAGACTTATACAGAAAGAGGGCCTCATAAGGTAGTCACAAAAACGAGGGGCCATCTTCATGATCATATTCTTGGGCATCATCCGCTTGATGTTGAGGGGTGGGACGGGTATCTATACCCATGGGCCTTCAATATTTCCGATTTTGAACCGATCACCGGCCGGGTCCACCAGCCGCCGCCAGTCCATCAGACATTTGAAGGGCATAACTTTGTTGTCTGCTCATTTGTCCCGCGATTATATGACTATCATCCGGAAAGCATCCCGGCACCCTATTACCACAGCAATGTAAACAGTGATGAGCTCTTGTATTATGTCGAAGGGAACTTTATGAGCCGAAAAGGGATCAAGGAAGGATCCATCACCCTTCACCCCGGTGGAATACCGCATGGGCCGCACCCGGGGAAGACAGAGGCAAGCATCGGCAAAAAAGAAACACTGGAGCTGGCTGTCATGATAGATACTTTCAGGCCATTGAAGGTTGTGAAGAAAGCGCGGGACTATGAGGATGAGAATTATATGTATTCCTGGCTGGAGAAGTGAGAAGAGCTGTGATTTTATAAAAAGGTAAGGACTGTATACTATTTGTGTACAGTCTGTTTTTTTTTTAGGATGGGGCTGTTGCTTTCCGTTCCAGGCACTTCGCTTTCCGCGGGGCGGCGCTGAGCCTCCTCGGAGCGAGCTCCTGCGGGGTCTCAGCATTGCCGCTGCAATCCCGCAGGAGTCTGCGTGCCTTCCACTCCAAGCAACAGGGTTTTTAAAGTTTATGTGCAGTAATATCGTTGCAAGCTAAGAGTTTCTCTTATTTTTCGCAATCCTATTCTCTTTTTATATTCTTTGAAAACATTGTTAAGTTTAACATCCATACCTTGATAGTTTCCCAGACTGTTGCCAAGGAGTTCAATATCTACATTCCAACAAGAATAAACTTCCCTTAGCTCCAGCAGACATTTCTTGATCCAGCCTAAACCTTCTGCCTGCCTCTATAAATAGCCTCCCTCAATTCCAGCGCATAGGGTTCGAGGTTTGGCATGCCCATTTCGCGGGCCATGCTGATTTCTTTTTCAATATCATAAGGAAGGCGGACCATTTCGATTGAAAAAGGTGCAGGCTCCTCTGAAAGATATGTACCATGCAGGATAACAAAAGAGGCTTCCGGCACATCAAGCGGATTGCCGACGCTTCCAGTGTTGAATAAGACCTTTTTAGGATCTATCGGCTCCAGCATGGCCGCGTGGATATCCCCATACCCGACTACATCAGGAATGATTCCCCTTTTTTCTTCATTAATGAATTCACTTGGCCCGAACATAGCCTCGCGTTCTTCAATTGGATGGCGCATCGGCACCACCCGGTGGTAGATGCTTTTTGCAGAAGCGTGAAAAAGCCTGACATACTTTCCGCTCATTTTAAAGTCATGGTGAAATGGCAGGGTGCTTAAATAGTCCATTCCTTCCTGGCCAATCTGTTCCTGATGCCACTGCAGTTCAGCGAAGTCGGCCGGCTTCTGGATAAAGTCATCCCAATTTCCGCGAACAACAACCTCACAAGTTTCTTTCACCCGCTCTATTGCTTTCTTTGAATTCGGCCCTTTACCGACGAGATCGCCAAGACAGAAGATCCTGTCAATTTGCCGCTCCTCTAAATAATCAAGCACCTGATCGAGTGCAGTGATATTTCCGTGAATGTCTGAAATTACTGCAATGCTCATCTCGTTCATCTCCCTTTGCTGCATATCATACTAATAGTTTCGCTTCTTATATAAAAAAACCTTCCCGAACAAGTAGATTCCCGTTGGAAGGTTTTTGTGTTTATTCAAAATGCCAGACGACTGCAACCGTGCCTTCCCCGGCATGCACAGCAATTGTTGAGCTGATTTCGCCGATGAAGGTGCCCATTTGAGGAAACCTGGATAAAATTTCTTTTTCAATATCCTTTGCCTTTTCAAGGACATTCCCATGCATGATCTGAACCTGCTCTATCCTGTGTTTCTCTGCAGATTCTTCAAGAAGCTCCATCATCCGCCTTATGGCTTTTTTCTCCGAGCGCACCTTATCAAAAAGCTGGAATTCTCCATTCCGGTCAACGTGGATGATCGGCTTTACCTTTAATATGCTTCCCAGGAGATACTGAGTTCCGGACATTCTTCCGCCCTTATAGAATTGGTCAAGATTGCCCAGCAGGATATAATTCTCATACTGATTGGCTTCAAGCCTCAGTGTACGGGCGATTTCTTTCCAGTCCATATCTTTGGATTGAAGCTCGATCCCCTTATTCAGCAGTCCGGTAATGATGTAAGACATCATTTTTGAGTCTACTGTTTCGACTGGAAAGCCTGCAATCTCTGCGCCCTGCATGCAGCTGTTCAGGGTTCCGCTCAATTTGGAAGAGATGTGGACAGCGATTGCGCAGTCATAATCAGCTTTTAATTTTTCAAACAGCTCGGCGAATTTGCCGACAGAAGGCTGTGATGTTTTCGGAACTTCTTTTTCAGCTTTTAGTTTCATATATAAATCATCAGAGGATAAATCGATTCCATCCTCATAGGTGCCCGATGAAAATGCAATGGTCAGAGGCATTACATAAACATCCTGATGCTGCTCAAGCTCCTTGGTGATAAATGCTGTGCTGTCTGTAATCCAAGCTATTCGTTTATTGGTCATTTAGCCTATCCTTTTCAGAAAGTTTGTAATGATGGTGTAAGCCATTTCATTATACACGAACTTCTCTATGAATGTTTTAAAAGTTTTGTGAACGGCCTTTGGTAACTTTAAACAGAGGAAACGGCAATATTTTAAATGAAGAAAAAGGAGAAAGCAGCAGGGAGCTAGAACTATATATTCAGAATATTCTTTTAAAAAAGGGAGGGGTTGTATACAGATGGAAAATATTTGTGCCCTTGTGACTGGCGGAGCATCGGGACTAGGGGAGGCGGCTGCAAGAAGAATACTGGATAGGGGCGGCCGGGTCTGCATCGTTGACATGGACGAGGAAAATGGAACTAATATTCAAAAAGAGCTTGGCAGCAGCTCCCTGTTTGTGAAAGCAGATATAACTGATGCCCGGCAGGCTTCCGACGCGGTCAATTTGGCCTTTGAGAAACTGGGTTTCATTAATGTGTGCATCAATTGTGCGGGAATTGCTGCTGCTCAAAAGGTGCTTGGCAAAAAAGGGGTGCACGAACTCGATTTATTTTCCAAAGTCATATCAGTTAACTTGACAGGCACCTTCAATATGATCCGGCTGGCGGCAGAGAAAATGAAGGATAATGAACCAAATGAACAAGGGGAAAGAGGAGTTATCATCAGTACCTCATCTGTTGCTGCCTTTGAAGGGCAGATCGGGCAGGCAGCCTACAGTGCTTCCAAAGGAGGCGTGGCAAGCATGACCCTTCCGATTGCCAGGGAACTGGCTGAATACGGCGTCAGGGTGATGGCGATTGCTCCTGGTCTGTTTCATACCCCTATGTTTGATTCTTTGCCTGTGGAAGCAAAGTCTGCACTTGGAAATACAGTTCCCTTTCCCCGCCGTCTTGGCTTTCCAGAAGAATTTGCAATGCTGGTACAGAGCATCATAGAAAACCCGATGCTCAATGGAGAGACCATCAGGCTTGACGGGGCAATCCGCATGCAGCCAAAGTGAAATAAAATTATTTTTGTAAGCGTTTTCCAAAAGGGGGGAAGGGGCATGGAGAAGACAACAGGATTTCTTAAAGAGGAACATCAGATTTTTCGAAAGGCGCTAAAGAAATTTCTGGAGAGGGAGGCCTATCCCTTTTACAGTCAATGGGAGCAAGAGCGGCTTATACCAAGGGATTTTTGGAGGAAGATGGGGGAGCAGGGGTTTCTGTGCCCTGATGTAGATGAGGTATACGGAGGAAGCGGTACTGACTGGGGCTTCTCCGTCATTATAAATGAAGAATTGGAAAGAGTAGGTTCAGGGCTGGTTGGCATCGGGCTGCATAATGACATAGCTGTTCCATATCTTTCTGAATTTGGTTCTGAAAAACAGAAAAACCGGTGGCTCTCCAAGTGTGCTGCCGGAGATATCATTACAGCGATTGCGATGACAGAGCCTGGTGCAGGTTCCGACCTTGCAGGCATTAGTACAACAGCGGTGGACGAAGGAGACTATTATCGTCTCAACGGGCAAAAAACATTCATTACGAACGGGATGCACGCCGATCTGGTCATTGTTGCCTGCAAGACGGATACTCATGCGGTCCCCAAACATAAGGGAATCAGCCTGCTTGCGGTTGAAAGGGGATGCGAGGGTTTTTCCAGAGGAAGAAAGCTGGATAAAATCGGCCTTCACTGCCAGGATACTGCCGAGCTTATTTTTGAAGACTGTCTTGTGCCTAAAGAAAATCTGATCGGAGAAGAGGGGAAAGGGTTTCAATATATGATGAAAAAGCTGCAGCAGGAAAGGCTTGTAGTTGCTATAGCCGCACAAGCTGCTTCAGAAGTTATGCTGGAGCTCACCTTATCTTACGTAAAAAGCAGGGAGGCCTTCGGCAGGCAGGTCGGACAATTTCAGAATACCCAATTTAAAATGGCAGAAATGGCCACTGATATCGAAATGGGCAGAAGCTTTCTGGACACCCTGAATAGGGAGCATATGCATGGCAAGGATATCACCCAAAAAGTTTCAATGGCTAAATGGAAGCTGACCGACAATGCCAGAAGGATAGCTTCTGAATGCCTTCAGCTTCATGGCGGCTATGGTTATATGGAAGAATATGAGATTGCGAGAAGGTACAGGGATATCCCGGTTGCGAGCATTTATGCCGGTACCAATGAAATCATGAAATCAATCATAGCCAAAGGGCTTGGCCTTTAGAAACACGAGAAAGAAAGGTGATGGGCGGATGAGGGAAGCTGTTATCATTGAAGCTGTGCGGACGCCGATTGGAAAGAAAAACGGCATTTTGAAGAATATCAGGCCAGATGAGCTGGCTGCTTTCATATTGAATAAGCTGACTGAGAGGGCGGGCCTCGATCCTTCTTTTGTTGATGATGTTATTGTGGGCTGTGTCAGCCAAACCGGGGAGCAGGCCGGTGATATAGCGAGGATTGCCTCTTTGATTGCCGGATTCCCTGTTGAGGTACCCGGTGTTTCCATTGACAGGCAGTGCGGTTCAAGCCAGCAGGCAGTCCATTTTGCAGCGCAGGCCATATTAGCGGGAGATATGGATATCGTAATAGCCGGCGGAGTGGAGAGCATGTCCCGTGTTCCGATTGGCTCGAGCTTTCAGGGAGCCAAATTAAGTGAAAATCTTAAAAGGAAGCATGAGATGATCCACCAGGGCCTTTCAGCAGAGAGAATCGCAGAAAAATACGGATTCTCCCGGCAGCAGCTTGATGAATATTCTCTCAAAAGCCACGAGAAAGCGCTAAAAGCACAGGCAGAGGGCAGATTTGAAAGTGAGATTGCACCAATCGAGGCGGTGCAGGATGATGGGACAATGCTTGTTGCATCAGAGGATTCCGGCCCGCGGAGGGACACATCGCTTGAGCTGCTGGGAACCTTGAAGCCGGCATTCATGGAGAACGGCAGGATTCACGCAGGCAATTCCAGCCAGATAAGCGATGGGGCAGCGGCCCTCTTGATCATGTCAAGGGAGAGGGCAGAAAGCTTGGGGCTTCGTCCGAGGTTCCGCATCCTGACAAGAACGGTTGTAGGGTCAGATCCGACACTTATGCTGACTGGTCCGATTCCTGCAACGGAAAAGGCGCTGCGAAAAGCAGGGCTCTCAATCCGGGATATTGATATTTTCGAAGTGAATGAAGCCTTTGCTTCAGTGCCTCTTGCGTGGCTGAAGGAGACTGGAGCCGATCCTGCTAAGCTGAATCCAAATGGCGGAGCCATTGCACTCGGCCATCCGCTCGGCGCAAGCGGCGCCAGGATCATGGCAGGACTGATTTCCGAACTGGAAAGGACAGGAGGAAGGTACGGGCTGCAGACGATGTGCGAAGGCTATGGAATGGCAAATGCGACCATCATAGAACGATTGTGACAGACTGGAAAGGTTCTGAAAAAAAAGTTCAGGAGGTACGCAATGACAGTGACGATAGGAAGGATTTTAGATCTTGCTGTAATGAAATTTCCGTCAAAAGAGGCCGTATACGATGTCAGGAGTAACAGGCGTTACACTTATAGTGAATGGAATATGCGCATCAACCGGGTCGCACATGCGCTTGCTGCTGAAGGTGTCAGCAAGGGAGACAGGGTTTCTGTTTTTTTATATAACACAGAGGAATTGGCGGCAGTCTTTTTCGCCTGTGCTAAAATCGGGGCCGTTTTTAATCCAATCAATTTCCGCCTCCAGGCTGAAGAAACAGCATATATCCTAAGAGATGCACGCCCGAAGGTTCTTGTTTTTGAGAAGGCTCTTGAAAGCGTGGTTTCCACTATTGAAGAACAATTTCCTGCAACTGCTTTCTGGTATATTGATGACGAACCGCCTTCCTATGCGGCCTCCTTTGATAAAAAAGTCTCTCAAGCCTCTGACAGCCCTGTTTTTGCTGATGTCAGCGAAAATGATGATTATGCAATCATGTATACAAGCGGAACGACCGGCCGGCCTAAAGGAGTGATCCATACACACAGGCATATGGCTGAACAGAGCATGACAGTGATCGCAGCAACAAAGCTTGAACCATCCGATAAAGGGCTGGTCACAGCACCGATGTTTCATTGTGCAGAGCTGCATTGCGCCTTTCTTCCCCGTATCCATGTTGGTGCTGGAAATGTCATCCTTCATCAGTTTAATCCGAAAAAGGTGCTTCAGCTGATTGAGGAGGAGGGGGTCACTAAATTTTTTGCCGCCCCTACAATGTGGAATATGCTATTGCAGGAAGATCTGCTGGCTTACTGCCTGGACAGCCTGAAGCTTGGCCTTTACGGGGCGGCCCCGATGGCCCCTGCACTTGTTAAGCTGTGCAGGGAGAAGCTTGGGATCTTATTGGTCCAGGCTTACGGAATGACAGAGATGGGGCCGGCCATCACCTTCCTTTCTGAGCATGATCAGCTTTCTAAAGCAGGCTCTGCCGGCCAGGCATGCCTGAATCATGAAATCAGGATTGTCAGACCGAACGATAATGGTCCATCAGATCCTGAACATATCCTCCCGGCAGGGGAGTCAGGGGAAATTATCGTGAGGGGCCCAAGTATGATGAAAGGCTATTACAATATGGAAGAAGCGACAGAAAAAGCTTTATATAAAGGATGGTACCATTCAGGCGACATCGGTGCTCTCGATGAAGAAGGCTATCTATGGGTAAGGGACAGGGTGGATGATATGATCATCAGCGGCGGTGAAAATATCTATCCGAGGGAAATTGAGGATGTGCTGTTTGAACATAGCGGAGTACTGGATGCAGCAGTCATCGGCCAGCCGAATGACAGGTGGGGAGAGACTGTGACGGCATTCGTTGTAAAAAAAGATCCTTCAGTTACAGAGGAAGAATTGGACAGCTGGTGCAAGGAAAGCAGCAGGCTCGCCAATTATAAGCGGCCGAGAAAATACATCTTCTGTGAAAGCCTGCCGCGTAATGCAAGCGGAAAGCTGCAGAAATTTGTTTTGAGGAGTGAATTGTCCCAATCAGCACAAACATGAAAATAGGAGCTGCCTGTAAAAAGGCGGCTCCTTTACTTGTTAGAGGTGATCCTTGATCGTTAGTTTGCCTTTTCCTCTTTTGTTGACAATCAGGGTCTTTGTCTTCTCATTTACAAAAGCATAGAGGATCTCTTTAGCTGAAAGGCTGTTTTCATCCAGCTTTTTTGTCAGCCATTCTTTTGTAAGATGCAGCAGTTTTAAATTTCTGAGCTGGATCTTTCCGTCGACTATGACAGAAATAGGCAGGCCTTCATCCTGAATATTAATATTGAGATGCTCGACAGTAACAGGGGTGTTTGCCGTTTTAGGAATAACGCTGATTTCCCCGATAGGTTCCAGTACAGCGTATTCGACATCAGATACTTTTGGAAATCCTTTGCTCCGCAGGATTGATAAAACCTGTGAGACTGACAAATGCGCTTTTTCCAGCTGATCCTCAATGATTTCTCCATCCTTAATCAGGATAGAAGGCTCACCCAGAAAGAACCTGTTCCCGATTTGATTCAGGGTTAAGTAAGAAAAGCAGATATGAAGCACAACCAGGATGGCCAGGGAACCGAGGGTAGGCCAGAATTCTGTGCTGATCAAGGGTTCAGATGCGACCGTGCCGACAATGATAATGGCGACAAGGTCATAAGGTGTCATCTGGACAATGGAAGACTTCCCCATCAGCCGCATGATTGCGATCGTTACAAGGTATAATACCAGAATTTTTATAAACAGGAACAAAATGACCTCTCCCAACGCTAAAAAAGATAATGTCAGTTTTCCCAGTTTTAATCTGTTTAAGCCTTCTTTACAGTCCCTCCAGCAGTCTTTTGGCGATCCTTTCATAGTCATCCTTTGTAATGCCAGGTGCAAATTCTTCCGGAAGCTCATCAAGGTCAGGGACCGGGCCGCCCTCAGGCGTGCCGTAAATAACCTTCAATGGCTCGCCGTTTTCCGGGTTCGTCCCTTTCCATATCTGTCCTATTCCCTTGAAATCCGTGTCGCTCCATGTATAGAGGACATTGCTGAGCCCTTTTTCTTCAAACTTGCGCGCCGCATCAAAACGGGAATTGTTTAAGTCGGGAATTGGCAGCATCTTTGTTAAGTCGACGCCTGTCGCGATATCGAGCGCCTTAGCGTAGGCTAATATGTGCGTACCTCCCCTTACCAGAAGATAGCCGATCATTTCTCTGGCAACAGGATGGTCTGTCATTTCATACACCCGCATTTTATGGGTTCTGGCACCAACCTCCAGGAAAAAATTATGAAGAAGATCCAGCACGAGATTGCCGCTGCTGAACACATTGTCCCCGGTCCATGCCCTTCCCATTGAATCGCCGGGAAGACCTGTCTGGGCAGAGGCTATAAAATGATAGGTGTTCCGTGCATCTTTCCCGTTCTGCAGAGGTGCAATATCCGGATCACCAGGAAAGGTATTTCCTTTCGAGAGCAGATTAATTGCATTTGTCACAAGCTCCACATGGCCAAACTCTTCTGCGGTGATGCTGGCGACCAGATCGTAAAATGGCTTCAGTTTCTTTTTACTCCGGAAGTTAAAGGATTGAAACATATAGTTATTGAGAGTAGACATTTCGCCAAACTTGCCCCCGAGCAGTTCCTGGACGGCAGCTGCAGCATTCATGTCGCCATGAGACGGCTCAGGGAGTTCGATCGCAAGCCTGTTTATTCTTTTGAACATATTTTTCCCTCCACTGGGTTGTTAGCCTGGAAATATCCAGACAATCTGCTGAATGCGGATATAGAAAGGTGTATTGGCAGACTTGACTACCAGATGGTCCGGCAGGGCATTAATCAAGACGCCCCTTACTGATCCATGAGTTGTCTGCACCGTTATAGAATCTCCTATCAAAGAAAGGGCGGCCTGATATACATATGGATCAAAGCTTGAATTAAAAGAGACAGCTGTACCGTCCATCTTTTCAGCTCCTTTTCGCCAAAATCTATCATAAGCCTATGAGCGTCAATGAAGTTTCAGAATATGTCCGTGAAAGAAGGACAGGAGGGCGGAGGTTTTATTGGAATATAATTTTGTGTGAAACAAAAGGCAGTGGAGGAAAAAAAATCCCCCATGCCTTTCAGCAGGGGGGATAATGGTTATGCCTGATTCTTTTTTTTGGACCATTCTTCAACGTTCCAAGTCTTAGTTACCCAGTCTTCATAAAAGTCAGGCTCATGGCATACCAGCACAACAGTGCCTTTATAAGCCTTCAGCGCACGCTTCAGCTCTTCTTTTGCTGTAATATCCAGGTGGTTTGTCGGCTCGTCAAATAATAGCCAGTTGCTTTCATTCATTAGGAGTTTGCAAAGGCGGACCTTCGCCTGCTCGCCGCCGCTCAATTGATTCAGCGGGCGTGAGATATGTTCATTTTTCAGCCCGCATCTCGCCAATGCTGCACGGACCTGGTGCTGGTCAAGGCTTGGGAACTCGCTCCATACATCGTCGATCGGAGTGATGTTGCCAGCTTTTACTTCCTGTTCAAAATAGGAAGGGAATAAGAAATCCCCGCGCTCGATTTTTCCGCTGAGAGGGGAAATTTTGCCGAGCATTGTTTTCAGGAGCGTGGATTTACCCACTCCGTTGCAGCCAACGATCGCAATCTTTTCGCCTCGTTCAACTGTCATATTCAGTTTTGGAAGGAGCGGATCGGAATAGCCGATTTCAAAATCTTTGCCTTCAAATACATACCGGCTGCTGCTGCGGGATTCCTTGAATTCGAAGGCAGGCTTAACGGCAGTTTCCGGGCGGTCGATCCTTTCCATCCGGTCAAGCTGCTTCTGGCGGCTTTTTGCCCGGCCTGTTGTTGAATAGCGGGCTTTATTTTTAGAGATGAAATCTTCCTGCTTTTTAATGAACTCCTGCTGTTTTTCATATGCATTGATATGCTGATTTTTATTGATTTCAGCAAGCTCGAGGAATTTATCATAGCTGGCGGTATATCTGCTGAGCTTCGAAAATTCCAGATGGAAAATGACATTTGATACGGAATTCATGAATTCTGTATCATGGGATATCAGCATGAATGCATAAGGATATTCCTTCAGGTAGCCGGTGAGCCAGCGGATATGCTCTACATCAAGATAGTTGGTAGGCTCATCAAGCAAAAGGACCTGCGGCTGCTCGAGAAGAAGCTTGGCCAGAAGAACCTTTGTACGCTGTCCGCCGCTCAGTGCAGCAACATCGCGGTCAAGGCCGATTGCGTCAAGGCCCAGCCCCCGCGCAGCTTCCTCAATCTTGATATCAAGAGAGTAGAACCCGCCGGCATCCAGCCTGTCCTGGATTTCCCCCATCTGCTCAAGAAGCTCTTCAAGCTCTTCGGGTGCAGCGTCAGCCATCTTGGCTGTCACTTCATTAAGGGCTTTTTCCTGTTCGAATAATGGAAGGAATGCATCCTTCAGCACATCGCGCATGGTCCTGCCAGGAGTAAGGATTGTATGCTGGTCCAAATAGCCGTAATGCACATTTGGAGTCCATTCCACTTTGCCGCTGTCGTGGATCAGCTGATTGGTTATGATATTCATAAGAGTCGATTTTCCTACTCCGTTTGCGCCTACAAGTCCGACATGGTCTTCCTGCAGAAGGCGGAAGGACACATCTTTGAATAAAGTTCTATCGCCAAAAGTATGGCTTAAATGATCTACATTTAATAAACTCATCGTTTATATTCCTCGCTTTGCATGTATAATCCATTATTACATCATACTAAAAAACAATAGTGTAAACCAGGTGTGTTAGATGCCAATTATCATTAGAGGCAGTCCATTTTTCCCGGGTAAGGGGAAACAAAGTTTTTGACACCCTTTATATGGCTGTTATAATAGAATGTGTTGAAAAATCCGGTATAGGGCTGCCTGCCGGAACAGAATCTTGCATTTGGTCTGGAAAGGAAAGAAAAAATCATGGATACACAATCATATAGAATTTTGCTTTATTACAAATATGTTCATATAGAAGATCCTGCGGCACAAAGAGAAGAGCACTTGAATTTCTGCAACGGCATCGGCCTTAAGGGGCGCGTGCTGATTTCTGAAGAGGGCATCAACGGCACTGTGTCAGGCACAGTGGAGCAGACACAGGCCTATATCGACATGATGGACAATCATCCTTTATTCGAAGGCACAGTTTTCAAGATTGATGAAGCAGAAGGGCATGCATTCAGAAAAATGCGCGTCAGAGTGAGAAAAGAACTAGTGAACTTGAGCCTTGAAGATGATGTCGATCCATTAAAGCTAACAGGGACACACTTAGAACCAAAAGAATTCTTTGAAAAGATGCAGGACCCTGATACTGTCGTCCTTGATGCACGAAATGACTATGAATACGACCTTGGACATTTCAAGGGGGCGATTAAGCCGGATATCCAAAATTTCCGCGACCTTCCTGAATGGATCAAGGAAAATAAAGATAAGTTTGAAGGCAAGAAGATCCTGACTTATTGTACTGGAGGCGTCCGCTGCGAAAAGTTCTCAGGATGGCTTCTAAAAGAAGGTTTTGAGGACGTCGGCCAGCTGCACGGAGGAATCGTGACGTACGGTAAAGATCCTGAGGTGCGCGGCAAGCTGTGGGACGGCCAATGCTATGTGTTCGATGACCGGATCAGCGTTCCTGTCAATCAGGAGGAGCATGTCATCGTCGGCCGCGATTATTACACAAACGAACCTTGCGAGAGGTATGTAAGATGCGCAAACCCTGAATGCAACAAGCAAATTCTGACCTCTGAAGAAAATGAGCATAAGTATCTGCGTAGCTGCAGCCATGAATGCCGGGTGCATCCGCGCAACCGCTATATCAGTGAACACGGCCTTACAGAAGAGGAAGTGTCTGAGAGAATGAAGAAGCTTGAAGAAGAAGCTGTTCAATCTTGATAAAAGACGTGCAGGAGGCTGCACGTCTTTTTTATATGGAAGTTAAGACTGAAATCCCCCGAATGTTTTAATATTCTTCACCTAAGGTCGACAGCCGCTGTTTTGCCTGGATAGTACTTTTTTTCATTTTCTGCTGCATTCTCTTTCGCAGTTATAATGTCAGGAATGATTTTAATGACGGCCGTCCTGCTTCCAAGCGAGGAGCGGTATTTTTCTAGATGGGCTTTTGGCAGAGGTGACTGGAAGTAGCCGGGTACATACTTGTCCAGCATGTTCTGCATAACCCTAGTTGCTTCATCTACATTGGCTAGCACAAATGCTTTCCCAAAAACCATTACACTCATATAAGCTGTATCTGTTTTTGCGGGGACGGGGTCGGTCAGTGTGCCAAAATCTTCGCTTACTGTAAAGCAGACATGAGGACTATTATTCAGCAGCTCCATTTTCCTTCCTTCTGAGGCTCCATGAAAATAGATACAATCATCCTGCCAAATATAATTAAGAGGCACCACATAAGGGTAAGAACTGTCATTGAGTCCAAGATATCCTGTTCTGGCCTGCTTAAGGAAGGTGCTGATTTTTTCAGGATCTTTGACTTCTAGCATTGATTGGCGCATTGGAAACATATACTCCACTCCTTAGATATTTATGGTATATTCAGATTAATATCAATTTGACCATCTTTAAAGTGACAGTTTCATATAATCTTAAAGGGTCAGATGGGAGTGTACGATGACGCCGTTTTTAGACAGGGAAAGCCAGCTGCCTTTATATGTGCAGCTATATCAGTATATCAAGTCGGAAATCGAGTCAGGAAAAATGAAGCCAGGGGAAAAGCTCCCTTCCATCCGCAAGTTTTCCCGATTTCTGGACGTAAGCAAAAATACAGTAGAAGAGGCGTATCACCAGCTGATTGCAGAAGGGTATGCCGAGAGCAGGCCGAAGAGCGGAATCGTTGTAAACAAAATAGATGAATTTCCCTTGAAACAGGTTAAAGAACAATTGCCTGTTATTTTAAAAAAAGAGCAGGCAAAACCAAAAATTGATTTTCAATATGGCCATATTGATGCAATTGCTTTCCCAGCCAGGAGATGGAAAAACGCCCTGTCTGAAGCAGCATTCGATCTCTCTTTTCTGCAATATGGAGACAAGCAAGGCCAATTGTCCCTGAGGACCGAGCTGACAGGGTATTTGTACAGATCAAGGGGGATAGAGTGCACTCCAGAACAAATCATCATCACTTCAGGAACGCAAAATAGCATTTCAGTGATTATGAGTATACTCGAGCTTCGCGGAGAAGTGATAGCGATGGAAAACCCAGGCTATGATGGGGTGAGGAAAGTGCTGATGCATCAGGGAGGAAAAGTAGAACCCGTCTCTGTGGAGGAAGATGGAATCAGTGTTGAAGAGCTTGCAGAAAAGAGGGCAAAAGCGGTTTATGTGACACCTTCCCATCAATTTCCGCTCGGTATGGTCCTATCAATCAATAAACGGCTGAAGCTGCTGAAATGGGCTGCTGAAACTGGTGGTTATATTGTGGAGGATGATTATGACAGCGAGTTCAGATATCAGGGACAGCCGATTCCGCCGCTTAAAAGTCTGGATCAAAATGATCGCGTCATTTACCTTGGGACTTTTTCAAAATCCTTTCTTCCTGCAGCCAGACTGAGCTTCATAGTTTTGCCGCCGGCCCTTATAGCTGGCTATAAAAGGGACTTCAGCCTGTACAGCCAGCCAGTCTCTCCCATAATGCAAGAAGCTGCAGCACGCTTCTTGAAGGAAGGAGACTTTGACCAGCATATCCGGAAAATGCGTGTCCTTTATCAGGCAAAGCATAAAGTGCTGCTGGAGTCGGTAAGTTCTATGATGGGAAATAAAGCGGCTGTGATTGGACAAAAGGCAGGGCTTCATATCCTCATAAAGCTGGAAGGGAGGAAAAGTGAAGAGCTTGCTGCCAAGGCTGCCAAAAATGGTGTGAAAGTGTATTCTGCGAACCAGTATTGGGCAAATGGAGATGGTGATGATTCGATCATGCTGGGATTTGGAGGACTTTCTGCCGAAGAAATTGCAGAAGGGATAAAGATTCTTACCGAGGCGTGGTTTGAATAAAGAGCAAAAGAAAAGGGCCATCCAGGCCCTTTTACAGTTCTCCTCTGACAATCGGCATACTCATACAGCGCGGGCCGCCTCTGCCGCGTGAAAGTTCAGAGCTCATGATCTCGAGCACCTCGATCCCATTTTGCCTCATCATATCATTGGAAACATAGTTGCGGTCATAGGTAACTACTACTCCAGGGGCGATTGCCAGGGTATTGGAGCCGTCATTCCATTGCTCCCTGGCTGCTGCAATGACATCTCCACCGCCGCATGGCAGGAGGACCAGTTCTGGAAGATTCAGGACTTCCTTCAGGGTTTCCACAAGGCTGTCCTTTTCTGTGATTTTCAGTTCACCAGAATTCCCCTGCTCGAGAATATAAATTTTCATTTTCCCGTCGCTGTTCTCAATCGCAGGATGATAGGTGAATTTATCATGATCAATCATTGTAAACACAGTATCCAGATGCATGAAGGCCCGTGATTTAGGAATCTCGACAGCTACTACTTTCTTAATATCCTCCTGGCGGGCAAACAATTCCCTTGCCAGCTTTTCAATTCCCTGTGCAGATGTCCTGGCACTGACACCTATAGCAGCAACTTCTCTGCTCAGCACCAGCTCATCTCCGCCTTCGAGTGTATAATGTTCATCCCGATTAAAGAAAACGGGAATATCATGCTCTTTAAAGCGAGGGTGGTGCTTGATGATATAATCCATGAAAATTGATTCGCGTCTTCTGGCCGGTTCATTCATATTGTTAATGGTTATGCCTTTGCCGATGACTGCTGCAGGATCTCTTGTAAAATATAAATTCGGCATTGGATCAAGGAAGAAAGGGTAAGAATCCGCCATGATTTCATGAAGGTGCACTTTTTCTTTTAAATCAATTTCATTCTTTCGTACCCCGGCCATCACTTTCCTCACCAGTTCATCAGCCGGCAATGAATTCAAATACTCAGAGACCGCCTCAAAAGAGCCATTTACATTGGATTGGCTTTCCATCAGGATCTGTTCCGTGAACCGGCTGCGGATTTCAGGCTGTGCAAGCGTCTCTGTCATCAGCTTATCAAGATAAAGAACTTCAATGCCCCGATTGCTCAGAACTCCTGCAAAATAATCATGTTCCTTTTGAATCGCCGGCAAATAGGGTATATCATCAAATAACAGCCTCTTTAAGTATTGAGGGGTAAGGTTTTCTACCTCCTTGCCGGGTCTGTGCAGAAGGACCGACTTTAATTCCCCTATCTCCGAAGTAACATTTAACGGATGCTTCATTTATATAACCTCCAAATATGTATACGAGCCAGTTTTGTCTGGTTTCATGTCTACTGTTCATTTTCCTTTAAAGCAATGTGAGTAAACTAATCAATTTTTTGTATGTTTATTCAAAAGTTGTTAAGCGAAAAGCCAAGATAACAGTGAAAATACTGCTTCTTTTGGTACCTGCTGCAGCAAAGATTGGCAGTTTAATGTCTGCTGGTGCGCTGTTTATAGGACTTTCTCATTATTTACCAAAAAATATATGTAAATTCTTGTTTATTTTTCTAATTCTCTATATTACTATTTAACTTTATGTATTATAATGTTGGAGAATAGAAGAAATTTGACAATCTTTTCTTCTTGATTCGACAGCAATCTTAGAAATAGAAATGAGGGTAATACAGTGGGCATTATAAATGAAGATCGTTTCATTGAAACAGTCCACATGAAAGGCTTGCAGATTTCCCTGATCGCATCTGGCGATGGTACAGAGGTTATATATCATAAGCTGCATGCCGATACGAGATGGGGCCTTGAACCACAGGAAGATTGGAATGCTATGGAATTTATACATATTCTTTCAGGAGAGCTGATTCTCCAATCAGATAATCCTAAGAAATCGTATAAAGCTGGAGATTCCTTTTATAAAACTCCTGTCAAGGAGCATTATTACTTTCAGGCTGAAGAAACGACAGAATTCTTATATGTTACATCCCAGCCGGTTTTCCACCATTACAGCATGATAACTAAAAACCTGATGGATCTGGCTGTATCAATAGAAGAAAAAGATGGATACACCGTTGACCACTGCAGCAGGATTAATAAGCTGTCTATGTTGTTTGGTGAATATTTGGGTTTTAATTCCAAACAGCTGATGAGTCTAAATATAGCCTCCTTTCTGCATGATGTTGGCAAGTTGAAAATACCTCTTGAGATCTTGAGAAAGCCAGGGAAATTGACTAATGAGGAATGGGAAATCATGAAAAAACATTCCGAGTTCGGGAAAGAAATTCTTGAGCAGACTGGCCTGCCAATCTTAATTCAGGCAGGAAAGATAGTAGAGCAGCATCATGAAAGACATGATGGCAAGGGCTATCCATACGGACTGAAAGGCGAAGAAATTTCCGTCGAAGCTTCTATTATAGCAGTTGTAGATTCCTATGATGCCATCATAAGCGATAGAGTCTATCGAAAAGGAAAAACAAAAGATGAGGCATTACAAGAAATACTCAGATGCAAAGGAACTATGTACAATCCGTACATTGTTGATATTTTCCTTAAAATGAAAGACAAAATTTAAAAAGGGGGAAAAATAATGAAAAAGATCAGCGTTTTGGTCATGGCACTATTAATTGGTGCAGTTTTCAGCATTAAGCCTGCAGAAGCAGCTTATCTGCCTGAGTACGACAAATATGTAGAGGTATCTTATGATGAAGCAAGAGCGATTGCTGATATGCTTGGATTACAGGGTATCGAGCTCGGAGAGGAAACAGCCCAAATTACTTTTGAAGCTCAAGAGAAAATTATCAAGAAGCTTGAAAAATTACTTAAAACTGAAATTGACCATTATTATGTATGGCTGACAGTTGATGGTGAAAAAGTTTTAGGATTTGATCCTCCAGTACCACAATACTAAGAAGAAACTTGCCTGATTTAATTTCAGGCAAGTTTTTTTTTAATATAAAATTAACAATTTAAAGAGACAATAAAACTAGCAGTTGAAAGACATATCTAATACAAAAATCATCAATTAGGTCAGGTAGAATTATTCATTCAAAGGGCAGTTTCCTAATCAAAAGAAGTTTGGTTTTACATAGAATAAATGTCATTAAAACCTGTTGATTGTAGTGGAAGGCACGAAGACTCCTGCGGGAAATAGCGGCAAAGCTGAGACCCCGCATGAGCAAAGCGAAGAGGAGGCTCAGCGCCGCCCCGCGGAAAGCGAAGTGCCTGTAACGAAAATCAGCAGCCCCATTTTTCAGCCAAAATTGAAGACAAATGGCATTTTGATCTGTCTTCAATTCTGAGGAAGCTTGAAGGTTTCCTCTTTAATTTACAACTAAGATTAATTCCTATTGGGAAAAATAAAAGCACCTTCTATATTGTCCTTTTCATGTGTACAATTCAATCAAATATGTTAAAGTAATCAGTATGGAACTCCTTGATATACAAGTCTTTTTCGAATGTCGAAATGTCTTTATGAGGAGTACAGATGTATATTTACAGATGACATTAAATTCTATATAAAGAGAGGGATTATTATGTCCAGCAAAACCTTGGATAGCTTTTTAAATGAAAATCTCGAGGATCTGAAAAGCAGGGGCCTTTATAATGTAATTGACCCGCTGGAAAGCCCGAACGGTCCAATGATCAAAATTAATGGAAGAGAATTAATTAATTTATCCTCAAATAATTACCTGGGCCTTGCTACAAGCGACAGGCTCAAAAATAGTGCCAAAAAGGCAATTGATACATACGGTGTAGGAGCAGGTGCTGTCAGGACAATCAACGGCACAATGGATATCCATATCAAATTGGAAGAAAAACTGGCAGAATTCAAGCATACAGAAGCAGCCATTGCTTACCAATCAGGCTTTAACTGTAATATGGCTGCCATCTCTGCAGTCATGGACAAAAATGATGCTATTCTTTCCGATGAACTGAACCACGCTTCCATCATTGACGGCTGCAGGCTGTCCCGTGCGAAAATCATCCGCTTCAACCACTCTGATATGGAAGATCTGCGTGCGAAAGCAAAGGAAGCGACAGAGTCCGGACAATATAATAAAGTCATGGTCATCACCGATGGAGTATTCTCCATGGATGGAGATATTGCGAAGCTCCCTGAAATCGTGGAAATAGCTGAAGAGTTCGACCTGATCACATATGTTGACGATGCACATGGATCTGGTGTACTCGGCAAAGGCGCAGGTACAGTTAAACATTTTGGATTATCCGATAAAGTGGACTTCCAAATCGGTACGCTCTCCAAGGCCATTGGAGTTGTCGGCGGATATGTGGCCGGGAAGAAACAGCTGATTGACTGGCTGAAAGTCAGAAGCCGCCCATTCTTATTTTCAACGTCCCTTACACCTGCAGATGTAGCTGCTTGCATCGAATCTATTAGCATCCTTATGGAAAGCACTGAGCTGAACGAGAAGCTTTGGGAAAATGCCGATTATCTGAAAAAGGGGCTGAAGGAGCTCGGCTTCAATATTGGAGACAGTGAAACGCCTATCACTCCTTGCATTATCGGGGATGAAGTGGCTACCCAGGAATTCAGCAAACGATTAAATGATGAAGGCGTTTATGCTAAATCAATCGTGTTCCCAACTGTTCCGCGGGGCACCGGGCGTGTCCGCAATATGCCAACAGCTGCACATACGAAGGATATGCTGGACCAGGCACTTTCGATCTACAAAAAGGTCGGCAAGGAAATGGGTATCATTTAAGAATCAAATATAGATATGAAACGACGGATTTAGGTGGAGGAAAACGATGAAAAAGATCTTTATTACAGGTGCTCTTGGCCAGATCGGTTCAGAGCTGACTGTCAAGCTTAGAAATATATATGGTACCGATAATGTCATTGCAACTGATATCCGCAGGAATGATTCTGAGGCGGCCCAGTCCGGCCCTTTTGAAATCGTGGATGTTACGGATGCTAAATCTATGTTTGATACAGCAAAGAAGCATAATGCTGATACAGTCATTCATATGGCAGCATTGCTGTCTGCGACGGCTGAGGCAAACCCGGTTTTTGCGTGGAACCTTAATATGGGCGGCCTGATGAATGCACTGGAAGCTGCACGGGAGCTGAATAGCCAGTTCTTTACGCCAAGCTCAATCGGCGCTTTCGGTCCATCTACGCCAAAGGATTCTACTCCGCAGGATACCATTCAGCGTCCAACGACAATGTACGGGGTCAATAAAGTTGCCGGCGAGCTCCTTTGCGATTATTATTTTCATAAATTCGGCCTGGATACGAGAGGCTTGCGCTTCCCAGGCCTGATCTCTTATGTGACTCCTCCAGGCGGCGGGACTACCGATTATGCTGTGGAAATTTATTATAAAGCGATCGAAGAAGGCAAGTACACCTCTTATATCGATAAAGGGACATATATGGATATGATGTATATGCCGGATGCCCTTGATGCTATTATCAATTTGATGGAAGCTGATGCAGGCCGGCTCAAGCACCGCAACTCATTCAATGTTGCGGCAATGAGCTTTGAGCCTGAAGAGATTGCTGAAGCCATCCGCCAGCATATTCCTTCATTTGAACTTAGCTATGAAGTGGATCCAGTCCGCCAGGCAATTGCTGACAGCTGGCCGAATTCAATAGATTGCACAGCAGCAAAAGAAGAATGGGGCTTTAAGGCTGAATACGATCTTGCTAAAATGACGGCAGATATGCTGGAAAAGCTGAAAGTTATAACCGTTTAATCAGGTGAAAAAAGCTGGCAGGAGACCATCTCCGCCAGCTTTTTCTATATGAAGCAATTATTCCGCTACTATTCCAAAGAACTCTTTTAGCGCCACCAGTTTTGAAGTCTTGTCTAAATCTGTTTTAGACTTTTCCCCGTTCTCTGTTTTTACCAGTGTGTGCCCTGATAGCGTGATTCTTCCGTTTACTGTGGCAATCGTAATAATATCATCTTTGGTGAATGGCGATTCTGCTGACGTTTGATTGAAGCTGCAGGAACCTTGGAAAAAATCCAAGTCTCTTTTTTCATCAGTAAACCGGTACTTGATGACCCATTCCCCGCTGGCATAATGCATCAAATCGTAGCAGCCGCCTCCCAGACTCCTGACTTTATATTTACCGCTCGTATCCTCCTTCTCAGTGCCATCAAGCGGTATAGGCTGCCTGGCAGAGTCCCCGAAGCCTACATCTGTCAAATACGGCTGGTCTAGATAGACCAGTATGGCAGCATGGCTGTTTTCCCTGGCCCATCCGCCCGGTGTTTTGACTGTACCGGAGATAAGGGCTGAGCTGTAGCCCATCTTGGAAAGAAGGGTTTGGAAAAGGCCGTTCAGCTCATAGCAAAAACCGCCCCTGTTGTTTTCCACTACTTTTTTGTAAAACTGATCCCTGTCCAAACTGATCGGGACCTTCCTGATAACATCCAGATTTTCAAAAGGTATGCTTAGCATATGCCTTTTTTGCAGATGTGCCAGCGCTTCCAGTCCCGGTTCCTTTATATCTGCCTTAATCCTGGCTAGATAACGGTCAATATTCATATATTTTCACCTTCTATGCTAAAAAAAATTAGATTTATACTGTATCGGGCTGGTCCCTATTACTATTCTAACATGCTGTCCGATATAAGGATCGTATACTGCCTGCTGTCTGTTTAGCCTTTATAAATCTAACAGCTCATGTTCTAAAAAAAGTATGCTGTATTTCGATTGCGCGAAGCCCATATTCCTCAAAAATGAAAATGAGAGAAAGACAGCACGGTTGCAGGCCCCGGGATGCTTGTACTACAATAAATACAAACTTGGCAGGAGAGGAGGATAATTGATGGCAAAGTATGAAGTGAAGGTAGAATTCTGCATGATGTGAAACTACGCACCAAAAGCCGCGAGTTTCGCGGAGGACCTATTTAATCATTTCCGGTCTGAAGTAGGAAAAATGGAGCTGGTCCCCAGTTCAGGCGGCGCCTTTGAAGTGACAGTGAATGGAAGCAAAATCTATTCAAAGCTTGAGACAGGCGTCTTTCCTAAAAGCCAGGAAATCATTGATAAAATGAAATGACAATAGGAACAGCCCCGCCTTCTTTTTGGAGCGGGGCTTCCGTTATATTTAACCTCTAAATGGCCGGTTATTGTACAGGCACCTTGCGATCTTTGCCGGAGCCTTTACTGGTTTTGGAAATGAATACTTCCAGTATGCCGCAGGAAAATCGGGAGGTAACCAGTTTTTCTGTTATAAGAAATGGAAAATCGACTTCCCGGCTGACTGTTTCTTTATCCTTTTCTGCCCTGATGATCAGCTCATGGCCGTTTAATATGACGGAAAGCATCGCAGCTGTGAAATCTGTCAGCAAGGCTTCCACAATATATTCCGCATCCGTCTCATAAATGTCGATCCGGAAAGCTGATTGATCAAGATAAGAAGTCAGCGGATCAAGAAAGAAATGCTCCATCCATTTTTCCATTTCCTTGAATGGATTATCTTCGCTGTTCTTTCCCATAATAATGCCCCCTTGTTGCGACCATTATATTCATTAGAACCGCACAGGGTGAAAATGATATAATACTTCTAATTAATATGCTGGAGGATTAAAAAAGTGAACAATATTCTCAGACAGATCCCCCCTGTACACGAGATGCAGAGGGATGAAAGGGCACTTAGCCTGCAGGAAAGGCTGGGGCTTGAGCACGGCCGTTTTGCCGAGCTGATCAAGGAGGCGCTTGACTCAGTAAGACAGGCGATCCTGGCAGGGAACTACAGCGGTCCCGAGCCGGGAAGCAAGGAATTTCTGATCCGTTTATTTAATAATATCGAAGCTGCCGCTGAGCAAAAATACAGCTTTGCCTTACAAAAAGTGATCAATGCAACAGGCACCATTCTTCACACCAATCTGGGAAGGGCAAGGCTTTCAGAGGCTGCTGTTGAACATATGTCCAGCATTGCCAGGAGCTACTCTAACCTTGAATACAATTTGGAAAAAGGCAGCAGGGGGTCCCGCCATGATCTCGTTGAAGGTTTGGTTAAGGAGATCACGGGTGCAGAAGCGGCAATGATCGTCAATAACAATGCGGCTGCCGTATTCCTCGTTCTGAGGGCGCTGGCTTCTGGCAGCGAGGTCATTGTTTCCCGGGGCGAGCTTGTTGAAATTGGCGGTTCTTTTCGGATTTCTTCCATTATGGAGGAATCAGGGGCCAGGCTGGTAGAAGTGGGAACGACGAATAAAACTCATCTCCGGGATTATAAGGAAGCAGTAACAGAGGATACCGCGATGCTGATGAAGGTACATACGAGCAACTTCAAGATCGTCGGCTTTACCAAAAGTGTTCCTGCCGGTGAACTGGCAGAAGAAGCCGCAAAGAGCGGGCTTATCTATTACGAAGATCTCGGAAGCGGGGTGCTGTATGATTACAGCAAGCATGGGATTGGGGAAGAGCCTGTGGTAAGCGAGGTTCTGAAAGCCGGCGCGAGCATTGTGTCTTTCAGCGGTGATAAGCTGCTCGGTGGGCCCCAGGCAGGAATCATCGCAGGACGGAAAGATTTAATCGATAAGCTGAAAAAGCATCAGCTGGCAAGAGTTCTAAGAGTGGATAAGATGACCTTGGCGGCTTTGGAAGCAACGCTTTCAGCATATGTAAAAGATGAGAAGGCATTAATGGAGATTCCTGTCATCCGCGATATGCTAGCCGGTGAGGATGACCTTAAGAAGAGGGCAGAAGCATTTGCTGCTGAAGTACGTTTAGGCTGCCCTGATTCCGAGGTGAGGGTGATGGAAAGCACCAGCATGGTCGGAGGGGGGACGATGCCGGATGTTGAGCTGCCGACCTTTGCAGCGGCGGTCAGGATGCCAGGCATTACTGCAGATGAGCTTGCCGTAAAACTAAGGGAGCAGGATGGGGTGCCGATCATAGCAAGGATTCGCCAGGAAGAAACGATATTTGATCTCCGGACCGTTTCTGAAGAAGAGGCAGGGATCATTGCTGCCTGCCTGAGCAAAATTGAAAAAGGCTTGTCTCCAGAGTAGGGGACAAGCCTCTTTGCCATGTTCTACATATCGTGCCCGGAATTATGCTTTTGTCTTGTATGGTTGCGGTTTTTCACTTTCTTAGAGCCGCTTAACGGTTCAGGCTGACCTGTATTGTCCCCTTTTGGGGCGTTTTTGTGCATATCTTTGCTGTCGTTTTTGTTCATTTGCCATCCCTCCTAACATTAGGATGTTTTTTGCAGTTGTTTTTATACCGAATATTTTCCCGGCCGACTGCACAATTTAACACTACATCTTGATTAACAGGAGTGAAAACATGCCATACCATAAAGACAAACAGCAGGCTTTTCAGGCGGCAGAGCAAGGATTCGCCGAAGCCAGCGGCTTATATAATGAAATCGTGCGCGACAGCGCAAGCTACGGCCATCAGCTGAAGCACCTGCAAAATGAGGTCAATGAAGCATTTGCACAAATCGAAAATGCTCTTGAAACAGCGAGTGAACATCAACGGGGCCAGCTTGAGCAATTTCAGCGCGATTTGTCAAGGATCATCCAGGAAGTCAATGCTGTTGACTAATCATCACGCAAAAACCCCTTTTCAAGGGGTTTTTTGTTGTTATATTTTGGGGACCAAGCCACCAGATGATGTCACTGGTTTTTCTTGCGTTTTTTATTGTTTTGTTTCTGGGCTTCTGTCAATGGCTCATTTGAATATTCCTCGTTAAAGCCGGCTCCCTGCCCCTGGCTTTTAGCTGCGTTCATGCCTGGACGTACATGGTTTGCTTTTCGTTTCGCCAAAATTCTCACCTCCGCATTCATATCTTTTGCCTGTAAACCAGCCCTCATTCGGTAAAAAATTGCTTTTTTGCAATAATATTTGTTTTAAAAAACCCCAAAAAGGTATATAGAAATTGACTCTGTTAGCTGTCCAATCCCGCCAAAATTAATTGCAATCAAAAATATAATAAGTAAAACTTATCAAAAACAATAACTTTCTTGTTATTTACTTATATAAAAGGTTGTATTAAGATAAGAATTGTGAGAAAAGTGGCGATGGAAATGACAATTCAAACTTTTCGACAATTATTATAATTTTGGTATATGATTATCATTAGAGGGGGTAATACATATGTCTAAAAATGATGTTTTTAATTCAAGGAAATCATTTGAACTAGACGGTAAACGCTATCATTACTATCAATTAGCAGCTTTGGAAGAAGCAGGAATCGGCAGCGTATCAAGGTTGCCTTATTCCATTAAAGTATTGCTTGAGTCTGTCCTGCGCCAGTTTGACGGACGCGTTATTACACAGGAGCATGTAGAGAACCTGGCAAAATGGGGATCTGACCAAGTGAAGGAAGTAGACGTTCCATTCAAGCCTTCACGCGTCATCCTTCAGGATTTCACAGGCGTTCCTGCGGTTGTTGACCTTGCTTCATTAAGGAAAGCAATGGCTGACATGGGCGGAGATCCTGACAAAATCAATCCGGAGAAGCCAGTTGACCTGGTTATCGACCACTCAGTACAGGTTGATAAGTATGGTACTCCTGATTCCCTGGAAGCAAATATGGTTCTTGAATTTGAACGAAATGCCGAGCGTTACCAGTTCCTTAGCTGGGCTCAGAAAGCATTTGACAACTACCGTGCTGTTCCGCCGGCAACCGGGATCGTTCACCAGGTTAACCTGGAATTCCTTGCAAACGTGGTTCAGGCAGTTGAAACGCCGGATGGCGATTTCGAAGCTTTCCCTGATTCACTTGTAGGTACAGATTCCCATACCACGATGATCAACGGAATCGGCGTACTTGGCTGGGGTGTAGGCGGAATTGAAGCTGAAGCAGGAATGCTTGGCCAGCCTTCATATTTCCCAGTGCCTGAAGTAGTAGGTGTCAAGCTGACTGGAGAGCTTCCTAACGGGGCTACAGCAACAGACCTTGCACTTAAGGTGACACAGGTTCTCCGCCAGCAGGGGGTTGTCGGAAAATTTGTCGAGTTCTTTGGATCAGGTGTAACGGCACTGCCGCTTGCTGACCGTGCGACAATTGCCAACATGGCTCCTGAATATGGTGCAACTTGCGGATTCTTCCCGGTTGATTCAGAATCACTTAACTACATGCGCCTGACAGGCAGATCTGAAGAGCAGATCAAGCTTGTTGAAAAATACTGCAGAGAGAATGGATTGTTCTTCGATCCTTCACTTGAACCGGTATACACTGAAGTAGTTGAAATCAACCTTGCTGAAATTGAAGCAAACCTTTCCGGCCCTAAACGCCCTCAGGATCTGATTCCTCTTTCTGCCATGAAAGAAGAATTCAATCAGGCGCTTACGGCTCCTCAAGGGAACCAGGGCTTCGGCTTAAGCAAGAAAGAGATCAATAAAGAAGTAACCGTTGATTTCCAAAACGGAGACTCAACAAAAATGAAAACTGGGGCTATCGCAATTGCTGCGATCACAAGCTGTACAAATACCTCAAATCCATACGTGCTTGTCGGCGCCGGCCTTGTGGCAAAGAAAGCGGTCGAGCTTGGCCTTGAAGTGCCTAAATATGTAAAAACTTCACTTGCGCCTGGGTCTAAGGTAGTTACAGGCTACCTGCGTGATTCCGGATTGCTTCCATACCTTGAGCAGATCGGCTTCAACCTTGTCGGTTACGGCTGCACAACCTGCATCGGGAATTCCGGACCGCTGAGAGAGGAAATTGAGAAGGCAGTAGCTGACAGTGATCTTCTTGTCACTTCCGTCCTTTCAGGAAACAGGAACTTTGAAGGCCGTATCCATCCGCTTGTAAAAGGAAACTACCTGGCTTCACCGCCGCTTGTAGTCGCTTATGCACTGGCTGGAACTGTCGACATCGATCTTCAAAATGAATCGCTCGGAAAAGATAAAGATGGAAACGATGTATTCTTCAAGGATATCTGGCCATCTACTGCTGAAGTGAACGAGGTTGTCAGCAGGACTGTAACACCTGAGCTGTTTAAGAAAGAATACGAGCATGTATTCAGCGACAACGAGCGCTGGAATGAAATCCAGACCAGCAATGAACCATTATATTCTTTCGATGAAAACTCAACTTACATCCAAAACCCGCCGTTCTTTGAAGGGCTTACGCCAAATGCGGATGAAGTCAAGCCGCTTAACGGACTGCGTGTAGTAGGTAAATTCGGCGACTCTGTTACAACTGACCACATTTCACCAGCAGGCGCGATCGGCAAGGATACACCAGCAGGCAGATATCTGCGCGAAAATGGCGTTGAGCCGCGCGATTTCAACTCTTATGGCTCACGCCGCGGTAACCATGAAGTTATGATGCGCGGAACATTCGCGAATATCCGCATCCGCAACCAGGTTGCCCCTGGCACTGAAGGCGGCTTCACGACTTACTGGCCTACTGGCGAAGTAACAAGCATCTATGATGCTTGCATGAAGTACAAGGAAGACGGAACTGGCCTTGCAGTTCTTGCAGGCAAAGACTATGGAATGGGCTCTTCCCGTGACTGGGCAGCCAAAGGCACAAATCTTCTGGGCATCAAGACAGTCATCGCTGAGAGCTATGAGCGTATCCACCGTTCCAATCTTGTGCTTATGGGTGTTCTCCCGCTTCAATTTAAAGCAGGAGAAAATGCAGAGGTCCTTGGCCTGACTGGCAAGGAAACATTCGATGTCCAAATCGATGAAAATGTAAGGCCACGCGATTTTGTTAAGGTAACAGCAACAGACGAAGATGGAAACAAGCTAACTTTTGAAGTGCTTGTCCGTTTCGACTCTGAAGTTGAAATCGACTACTACCGCCATGGCGGAATCCTGCAGATGGTTCTGCGCGAAAGACTTAAAAACTAATAAAAGTGTAGGCGCCGCGGCATTGCTGCGGCGCTTTTTTCTGTAAAAAAAATATATGCTTCATACATAATTCTTGCTACAATAGCTTGTAGCATCAGAAAAATTTGAATAGTCTTCGAGAGGGGAACAAAAATGGAACAGACATTCCTTCAATCCGTTACATATGATAACGGCACATTATATATATTGGATCAGACCCTGCTGCCATCTGTCACAGAATTTCTTGAAATCACCAAGGTGGAGGATGCCTGGGACGCCATCAAGCAGCTGAAAGTCAGAGGGGCTCCGGCCATTGGGATTGCCGCTGCTTACGGACTTGTACTGGCCGCCAACAAGGCTCCTGAGGGAGATTTCTCATCATTTTACAAAGAATTCAAAGAAAATCTTGAGTACCTGGCAAGCTCCCGTCCTACTGCCGTTAATCTTTTCTGGGCGTTACAGAGAATGGATGAGCGTGCCCTGGCGGAAAAAGACCAGCCAGTTGCCAGGATAAAGAAAAAGCTTGAGGAAGAAGCACACCTGATCAGAAAAGAGGATGAGGAAGTATGCCGCATGATCGGCATCAACGGGCTGGCCCTTTTGAAAGACGGGATGGGTGTGCTGACACATTGCAATGCAGGCGGCATTGCCACTGCAAGGTACGGGACGGCGCTGGCGCCTTTCTATCTCGCAAAGGAAAAAGGCTGGGAACTTAAGGTGTATGCAGATGAAACGCGGCCGCTCCTTCAAGGTGCAAGGCTGACAGCATGGGAACTCCAGCAGGCAGGCATTGATGTGACTCTTATCACAGACAGCATGGCTGCCATGGTCATGCAACAAGGCATGGCTGAAGCTGTCTTTGTCGGCTGTGACCGGGTGGCCGCCAATGGGGACACTGCCAATAAAATTGGGACATACGGGCTTGCCCTGCTTGCCAAGGCACATAACATTCCGTTTTACGTAGCAGCGCCTACATCTACCATTGACATGAAGACAGAATCAGGAGATGCTATCCCGATTGAAATGAGAGGCTCCGAAGAACTTACGCATGGGTTCGGCAAAGCCACTGCACCGGAAGGAGTCAAGGTTTTCAATCCGGCATTTGATGTAACACCTGCTGAGCTGATAACAGCCATCATCACCGAAAAAGGGATCATTCAAGGGAATTATCCCGAAGAGTTAAAGAAGCTTTTTCATTCATAATTTCAAGAAAGCAAGCAGCAATGCTTGCTTTTTGTCTGTGAGCTCTTTCTGCTCATATATTTTTCTGACGGGGGCAACGTAATAATGGAGACAATTGAATTAGGGTCGTTCAGCCTCAAGATTGACTTGCTGGTTTCTCTTCTTTCGCTGCTGATCGTCCATCTGTTTTTCCTCTTTCATCTTAAAAATAGACAAGAGTTTCGAAAAACCTTCGAGGACAAGCTTTTTACAGCAGTGCTGATTTGGTTTCTTATATATAAGTTTGGCAGGCTGCTTTTCCAGCCGTCACTTTTATGGACTAATCCCCTGGGCTTGCTTTATTTCAATGGAGGGGTAAAAGAAGCTGTTCTCGGTTTACTCGGTGCCGCTCTTTATTTTGCCGGACAGTGCAGGAAGCATGGCTGGGCTGGCAGGGAAGCGGTCTATTTGATTATCTATGCGCTCATCACTTTTTTATGCGGATTTTGGCTGTTAAGCATTCTTTACTTTTTTATCAAATAAGCTTTTAAAGGAGGAGTATTGGCTATGGCCAAAAAAGTAATGCAGCTGATGGCCTTCTTAGTTTTGTTCCATATATCAGGCATATTGCCGCTCGATGCTGCTAAAGCGGACTTGCCTGGTCTTGCAGCGGGTACTGAGGCACCTGATTTTCAGCTGAAGGATCTTCAGGGAAATATTGTTAAGCTCTCAGATTTCCGCGGAAAAAAGGTCATGCTGAATTTTTGGGCTCCATGGTGCCCTCCCTGCAAACAGGAGATGCCTGAGATGCAAAAATTCCATGAAGCAGCCGGGAATGAGATCAGCATCCTGGCTGTCAATATCGATCCGCAATATAACTCGGCGAAATTTATTGAGAAGATGGGAATCACCTTTCCAATCCTGCTGGATGCCAAGGATGAGGTTAATACCCAGTATAAAGTCATGACGGTACCTGCTACTTATTTCATTGATGATAAAGGTATAATTCGGGATAAATATTTATCAGCGATGGAAGCAGAAACCATGTGGGAAATGACTGAAAAAATGAAGCAAAAATGAGCATCCTGATGGGGTGCTTTTTTATTTAGGTATAGGATTTTTTACTGTCCTGATTAAATTTTCAAAAAGTTGTAATAATTGCAGGAATTTTTGGGCATATTAACTGTTAGAATAGGAAATAAGGAAGGTGAAAGAAATGAGAAAACCGAGAAAACAGACATTTGCAGAGCTTGTCCTTGAAAACAAGCGCCAGCTTCTGAAAGATCAGGCTGCTATAGATCGCATTGAAGTAAGGCTTGAAGAAAAACGTATGGGCAAAGCTGAATAAATTCCCATTCGTAACTCCCCCTCTTAAGGAGATATTAAAAGGGAGGAGGGATAAGCATGGGCAATCCGAAAAAAGACAGCAGCCAGTTTGTGCCGAACCACATAGGAACTAAATCAAGAGGATTCGGCGGCAACAAAGGCAAGAAAATGCAGGATACATCAGGCAAGCATGCTCAGGTTATTCAAACAAAAGGCGAATAAATGATAAATCACAGCCGTCCCTTATCGGGCCGGCTGTTTGTTTGTATGACCAGATATTTTTTCCTTATGTGCATATGCCAGGCCACCCTTTTACCCACTCATTTCCAACATGAAAAAACAACATATTCCGCAAACTAATCAGGCAACAATCCACTACCGCCAAGGAGGGTTCCGTTATGGCACACAACAGGCCAAATCCCGATGACAGAAGCGATAACGTTGAGAAGCTTCAATCGATGATAGTCCATACAATTGAGAATATGCAGGAAGCAGAGGCTTCGATGGAGTTTGCAAACGAAGAAGACAAAAAGCGGATCGAAGCTAAGAACGAGCGCCGCCGGGACAGCCTGGACGCTTTCCGTTCAGAGGTTAAGGACGAATATCGCGCACAGCAGGAAAACGGAATAGAATAATGAAGCCATTGGCCCGGGATATTCATCAGAACCCGGGCCATTTTCATACTCTGGCCAGTGCGGCAGATTACTTAGTACATACATGAATATATGGTAAAATGATAGCGGACGCGTAAGCGGAGAGTAAATAATTTTTGTAAAAGAAGATGTGATAGTGATGAATCAAAGGAAACAAAATGCTTCCCCTAACTTCGCCCGTATTGCGGAATGGGAAAAAGAGTACAGCGAGAACGGATATATATCCAATGAAGGCAGACTGTTAAGCCTGCTGAAGGAAATAAACAGTGATGAAGATCCCGGATCTGTTTCAGCCATTCTTACGCTTGCCGCTCTTTCAAGGCTTGGCAGAAATAAAGACGACAGCCTTGCCGCTGCCTGGATGGACAAAGCTTTAGAGCTGGATCCGCAAAATGGTCAGGCACGGAGATTTATGGCCCAGAGGGATTGGAAGAAGCATCGTGAGCTTCTTGATATGCTTGTCTTTCCCTCTATCAGGGAAACAGACAACCGGACAGCAAAGCGTAAAATCGCCGAGCAGTATATCAGCATTTCCCGCAGCTTCCTGGATGCATCTGAAGAAGAGAAGGAAAGGCTATCAGGCAAGAGGGAAGTGTCAGAGGAACTGACAGACAAGAAGTTTGAAGATATATACTCCAGCCTGATCAGCCTGCTCGATGCGGCTGTTGATGAAACATCTTTGCTGCTGAAGGCTGCTGAAGAATATGAAGAGTCAATTTCAGGAGTTTTCCATACAGCAACCCATGTCAATGACATGAAAAAGCATATTGACCGAATTGCCGGACTGAAAGAAGAGTGGCATGCTTTATTCCAGACTGAAGAAGAGGAAACCGAAGAAATCAGTGCACTTGATAGTCTTAACAGTATGATCGGCATGGAAAAGGTAAAAAGCCGGGTCAATGATTTCTATAAATTCCTGAAATACCAGAAAAAAAGAAAGCAGCTGGGGTTTCAGATCAAAGATGAAATGAGCCTCCATATGATTTTGACGGGCAATCCGGGAACAGGAAAAACCACACTCGCAAGGCTGCTTGCAAAAATTTATCATGAACTTGGCGTCCTGCCGCGGGAAGAAGTGGTGGAAGCAGACCGCTCCCAGCTTGTAGGAGCATATGTCGGCCAGACAGAGGAAAACGTCCGCTCGGCTGTTGAGAGAGCGCTCGGCGGCGTTCTTTTCATTGACGAAGCATACAGTCTGAAACGGGAAGGCCAGACAGGGAATGATTATGGCCAGACAGCAATTGATACTTTAGTATCAATGATGACCGGGGCGGAATATGGCGGCAAGTTTGCAGTGATTCTGGCAGGCTATCCGGAAGAAATGCGGCAGTTCCTTGACGCCAATCCAGGTCTCAGGAGCCGCTTCCCTCAATCCAACCAGCTCCATCTTCCGGATTATACAGAGGATGAACTTGTGGAAATTGCTGATAGAATAGCGAAGGACAATGATTATATCCTTACTGATGAAGCAAAATCAGAGCTTAAAGGCAGGCTTGAGAAGGAAAAAGTGGATGACACTTTCGGAAATGCGCGGACAGCCAAAAATATCGTCCTCGACGCCATTTTTGAAAAAGGGGCGCAAACCGAAGCCACTGATCACCTGCTTCCTTATACACTGCTCGAAAAAGAGGACTTCATCCTTCACCAGGATGATGGGAAACGAAGTAACCCTGAGAAGCAGCTGGAAAGGCTTGTCGGACTTGAAAACATCAAAGAAGAAGTAGAGTCGCTGATATCGTTTGTAAAAATGCAGCAGTACCGCCGCGAACAGGATCTCCCATCAGTGCCTGTACAGCTTCATTCCGTATTTACCGGCAATCCCGGCACAGGGAAGACGACAGTGGCGAAGATTTATGCAGAGCTGCTTCATAAATGCGGGATGCTGAAAAGAGGACATCTCATCATTGCCGGCCGTTCAGATCTTGTTGCAGGCTATGTAGGCCAAACAGCGATCAAGACGAAGAAAATCATCAGGGAAGCATTGGGCGGTGTTCTTTTTATAGACGAAGCTTACTCCCTTTTAAGTGAATCGCCTGGGGATTTTGGCAAAGAAGCCATCGACACACTGGTTGATGAAATGACAAAGCATAATGAAAATCTGGTTGTCGTCCTTGCCGGCTATTCCAATGAAATGGAAAGGCTGCTGCAGAGCAACCCAGGCCTGAAATCCCGCTTTAAGAAGTTCTTTCATTTTAAAGATTATAATACAGAAGAACTTATCCAGATCATCAAGAATTACGCCGCTCAATATAAGTATGATTTGACTGCAGGAGCAATTGCTTATTTGGATGAAGCATTGCCCGGCATAAAGGCCGGAGGCAACGGGCGCCTTGCAGCCAATCTGGCTGATGAATCCATCCAGTTCCAAGCCTTCAGGCTCATGGAAGGCGATGAGAATCAATTGAAGGAGAATGCATCCCTTCTAGAGAAAGAGGATTTTGAGAAGGCGGTAAAGAAAATCACAAAGGGGAATAAAGATGCTGATATCAACGAAAGAAATTGAAGTCCGATATGCTGAAACCGATCAAATGGGTGTGGTATACCATGCCAATTATCTTGTCTGGATGGAGCTTGGCCGCACCAGGCTGATCGAGGAGCTTGGCTTCAATTATGCAGAGCTTGAAAAAGACGGAATCATTTCTCCTGTAATCGATATTGCCGCTTCCTATAAAAAGCCTGTCAGATATGGTGAAAAAGCTGTCATCAAGACTTGGATTGAAGAATATGACGGATTCCGTGTCACATATGGCTATGAAATATTGACAGAGGCCGGCGAATTGTCAGTAGAAGGCATATCCAAGCATGTTTGTGTGAAAAAGGAAAATTTCCGCCCCATTTCAATCAAGCGGAAATATCCTGATTGGCACGAAGCCTATGAAAAAGCGAAAAAAGCTCCTGAAGCGGCTGAGTAGGTGATCCAGTGGCATTTGGGATTGGAAAAAAAGAATTGAAAGAATGGAAAGATAAAATTGATAAAGGGGAAATTGCTTTCCTGACTCATTACTGGCTGGATGACCGCTTCCCCGGCTGCAAAACAGTGACAAAGGTAGGCTGCAATGATTTGGAAAAGCTGAAAAAATGGGGGATTTCCCATGGCCTTAAGCCGGAATGGATTGATATTAGAAAAGACGGCTATTCTCATTTTGATTTGCTGGGAGACAGGCAGAAACAGATTCTTGCCAAAGAAGGAATCCGCAATCCCCTGGACTGAATTGAAATAGAAAAAAACAGCCGCTTAGAAAGGCGGCTGCTTACTCTTCATATTTGAATACAGGCTCATTGGCCTTGTGATTCATTTCAACATACAGGTTTTGGTCATTAAAAAACCAAAGATCTTTTTCTTCAATAAAGAATAAGATGCCGTTTTTTTCTGTTACTGCACCTGCATTGACCGGCTCTTCATTGGCAACCCCGAGAGAGAATCCCTGCTGGACAGTGCTGCAGCCCCCGTAGCGGGCAAAGAAACGGAGATGGTCACCTTTTTCCAGTGAAAGTTCATCTTTATACCATTGTGCGGCATCGTCATTTATATGTATGTTCATGAGAAGTCTCCTTTCCCGCAATCTGTTTTCCATAATCATTATAAAGGACTATGCGGTGTAAAGCGAATAATTGAATCAGGCTGCATTAGTGAAACAGGCCTATTTATACTTTATGTTTTATTTGCAAAAAATACCCCTTATCAGGGTGATTTTCACAAGCTCTGCGATTCCTGCCAGGCCGTTTAACAGGTTGGAAGGGCAGGGTAAAGAAAAAATAAAGTGAAGGATGTGTCAGCTTGACTCAATATCGGTTAATGAATATGATCGGCATCTTTATTTTTGGCGGAATAGCGCTTCTTGTCGTTCTCCAGACAGATAAAGCAGAGAAGGCCATTGAAGCAGGCGCTTTTGCCGCTGTCATGGCTGTCATTTATTTTGTTCTTGCTGCAATCTGCGAGAAAAACCGGAACATTTTTATACCAGTTATCGGTGTGCTGGCAGTCTTGGCGGTCAGCATGATTTTTCTGCAGGGATACTTCTTCGGATCACATCACTAGAAGAAAACCGATACATTCAAATTACTGTAAAAGGGGGTGGCCCGATGTTTAAAATGACTGGAGCTGCAGCCGATAAACTGCTTGAGGCAGTAGAAAAGGAAAGAAAGACTGAGGATGAGAAGCTGTATGTACGACTTTCAATGGGGATCGGCTGAGGCGGCCCTCAGCTTAAGCTGTCTCTGGAAGAGCAGCCTATTACCGATGATAAAACCTTTGAATTCGGCGATCTTTCTGTTTTGATCCATAATAAGGATTTTGTCTATTTTGATCATACTAAACTTGATTATGTAAAAGATGTATTTGGAAATGCAAAGTTTCAATTGATTAAGTTATAGCTCTATAAGGGAAAAAAGCGCGTGTCTCCACCAGTAAACAGTCCGATCATGTGGAAAAACAAAAAAATAGCATTAGAAATCGAGCATAAAATCGCAAAGGATTTATGCTCGATTTTTTATTGACAGGTAAGTGTTATTCCTGTTTTCATTACCAGATTAACAAGTGAAATAGCCTATTAATCAGCATGACAATAGCTATCTTCATCCTATTGATTCGGGTTTCATTAAGATTGTATTTTTGCTATTAAAGAACAAGAGGATTAAAAACTTAATGTTAAAATATTTTTCAGCAACAAAGTAGGTCAAGTTTCATTAAAGAGCAGGTTATTGGAACAAGCGCTTTTTAAGGATTAATAAAAATAGGAATTTTAAGGGGAAAAGTTATGAAGCAAAAGGCGTCAGAGGAATTATTTAGAATAGATTGTGAAGATATTTATCTTCAAGAGTTTTCAATTGAAGATGCAATTCATATATACAGAATATCAAATCAGCCAGAAATATTTAAGTTCCTGCCTGACTGGAAATCAACCAAGGAACAAAGGATAGATTGGGTCACCAATTACGAGATGCCAGCAAATAAAGCATTTCTTGATGCAGCCAAAAGAACTGCCAACATTGAAGGTCACTTTTTAAAACTAGGGGTATTTATTAAGGAAACGAATGAATTGATTGGGTGGTGCTGTACGGGTATTAAAGATGAGCTTCCTATACCAAATAGAGAAATTATGTACGCCATTTCAAATGACTATCAAAGGAAGGGTTACGCAACCAAAGCGTCTATAGGTTTGATTGACTATTTGTTTACAAATACGAATGTAGAGATCCTTAATGCAGTAGCTTTAATTAACAACGTCTCATCAAATAAAGTAATTGAAAAATGTAAATTTACCTATCAAGGTCAACTGACGTTAGAAAATGAACGTTATAATCACTATATATTGAGTAAGTCAATGTGGAAGAAACATTAAGTAAGTGTTTGCTCTAAATTTATAGAGAGCTGCAATCGAAACATGTTCATAAAAAAAGACTAGCTCGGAGCAGTATGCTCTGAGCTATTTCCTTGCTGTCTATTGTATAATCTACCCTGCAGCTTTGATATTTTTTTCTCCACCATAACTGAACTGCTCTCTCCAGGAAGCATCTGCTTTATCTAGTCTTAATCTTGATACTCCATTGCGCCGGCAATTCTCACGGTTTGATTTGCGGCTGGGTTTATTTGCGACTCTCCAAATCAGCTTCAGGCTTCACCTCTTTATCCGTATCTGCAGTATCTGCAGGAAGAATAAGCTTCACCAATGTCCCTTCTCCCGGCCTGCTTGATATTTCAATGCTTCCGCCCAGTTCCTCGACAATTTTCTTGCAGACCGACATGCCGATGCCTGTGCCGGTTTCTTTTGTCGTATAAAACGGCTCATAAATCCTTTGCAGTGTTTCTTCCGACATGCCGCATCCATTATCCTGAATCGTAATGACAGCATGCTGGCTGAAGCATTCGACCTTTGCCTGGACAGAGCCGGCCGTGCTCTCAATTGTCATTGCTTCCATTGCATTTTTGAACAGATTGGAAAGCACCTGCTTCAGCTCGCCTGGAACAGCCGCCAATGTGGGATCATCGGGGGAAGGTTCGAATATAAGCAGGCTTCCCCTTAAAACAGCTTCGCTTTCGTAAAGCATGACAATTTCTCTGACAATCTGATTGATATGCACTTTTTTTATTTTATTCTCGGAAGGTTTATTGGCATTCAGGAAACTGCCGATAATTTCATTAGCACGGCTGATTTCCCCTAAAGCGATACTGGCATATTCCTCTTTCCCGATCTCCCTGAGCTGCGGCTTAAGCAGCTGGAGGAAGCCCTTGACTGTAGTAAGCGGATTGCGGATTTCGTGAGCGATGCCGGCAGCCAGCTTTCCTAGATTCGCCTGGAATTCATAGGCGACTGCCATTTCCTGCACCTGTTCTGCAGTCTGTACAAGCTTTTCCTTTTTTTTCTGCAGGGCTTTGGAAAAAACGGCTGCTTTTTCCTCGAATTGCGCCAGCACTTGTTCAATTTCCGCTGCCAATGGTTCAATCGGAAAGCAGAATATATGGATCGTTTCGTTTTCGGGTCCATCAGCCCGGTAAATGCGGAACCAGCCTTCTTTAAAATGAAAATCAAGATATTCTGCATTCCTTCCAAAAAGGAAAGCCTGTAGCTCCTGCGCATTCTGGCCCTCGGCAAGAAGTTCCGAAATATGCTTTTGGCAATGATGCTGATGGTTACCTGAGGCCGAGATGATGAATAAATCATGGGTTAAAATAAAATAAGGAAAAGGAAACGATTCTTGAGATAAAGAGTTTACGGGTATCACAATATACCCTCCTTAAAACGAGTAATGTGTGCGTATTTTATCTTTTTTAAGCCGCCCGGAGTCAGGGGCCACACCGTAATATATGAATCTTTTTCCGTATTATGTGCGGAATTTGATAAAAAAGAAAGTTTTAAGTCGAAAAAGTGGGTAATCATGACTTTTATACTATTATACAAAACTGGTATGTACACTACAATAACGCACAATATTTTTCTTTTGCAGAACAGATTTTTTAGGGTGTTATTTGCAAGAATAGCATTTACTGAAGTAGCCGGGAGGAAAAAAATAAACGGCTTTCCAGCCGTTTATTTTTTGTTCTAAAGCCAGGAGATTTTTGGCTCTGTTTTATCTTTTATGCGTTTAATATTGGTCCTGTGCCTGTAAATAACAAAGAAGGCAAGGATGGATACAACTATAGTCAGCAGCGGATCCCATTCACCTACAAAAAGGGAATAGATCACAGCCGAAACGGCTGCCAGCATAGATGAAAGGGATACATATTTGGTTATGTATAAACTGAGGAAGAAAATTACCACGATCACTGCAAACATTAGCGGTGCACATGCCAGCAGTACTCCTCCGGATGTTGCAACTGCCTTTCCTCCCCGGAAGCCGGCAAAAATAGGATACATATGGCCAATTACAGCGAATATGCCTGCCACGAGCCAATTGAAATCCGATCCCAGGAAATAGGGAAGGAGGGCTGCAAGGGTCCCTTTTAATATGTCTGCACTTGTAACGATGATGCCTGCCTTAACGCCAAGCGTCCTGAATGTATTAGTTCCGCCCAGATTGCCGCTGCCATGCTGGCGGATGTCTGTCCCGTAAAATGCCTTTCCGATCCAGAGCCCGGAAGGAATGGATCCGAGCAAATAAGCCAGTACAATGATAATGCCTGCTGTCATAATTTCTCTCCTTTATTCAAAATCCGCGATTCCCCACGTTATTTGACAGGAATCTGATTGTCTGTTCTGGTATCAATTCAAAGAGGATTAGCCAGGTCTTTATATTGTACCATGTGAGGACAACTTAGCACCAGGTACTAATCCATGTTTATTGATGCTTTACAAGGGAAAATGATTTATAGATAAGAGTTGAGCATTATTATTGATAATCGGAATCGTTTCGATTACAATAAGAATATCTTATAAAAGAGGTGACTGCAATGAGACAGGATATTCATCCGGATTACAGGCAGGTAGTATTTATGGACGTAAACAGCGGCTATAAATTTTTAAGCGGTTCTACGAAAAAGACGAACGAAACGATAGAATGGGAAGACGGCAACACTTATCCGCTGTTAAAGGTCGAAGTAAGCTCTGACACACATCCCTTTTATACCGGCAAACAGAAATTCGCCGATAAAGGCGGCCGTGTCGACCGTTTTATGAAGAAATACAATATGGAAAACAAAGAAAAATAAAAAGCAGCAGCCCGCCGGCTTCCCAGCCTGGCGGGCTTTTCTTATAAAAGCACAGTCCTCAGATTTTTCCTTTCTTATAGATCTGGTAGATCTTTTTAATTGCTTCCATATGGAGAGCTTCATGGTAAAAACTGAAGAGAAAGGCTTCCCCTGCTGTATGGAAGGTTGTGCCGGCTTTATTGGTGAAAGGTTCTGGCAGCGTTTCTTCCAGGCGGCCAGGCATAAATTGGAGGATCCTTTCCTTTTGGTCAGCCATGATGCCGGCAATTTCCCTCAGGCTCGGCGGCTCCTGATTCCATGTTTGCGGACTGGTGCCAGCACTGAAAAGCTCTTCATAAGATGCCGGCAGTCCTGATTTTTCCTTCAGCAGCAAGAATGCTATTTTTTCCTGTATGTAGACAATATGTCCGAAATTCCAGCGGATGCTGTTATTGAAGCCTTCTGGAACAAAATCTGCTGCTTCCTCTGGTATGCGCTTAAGCGATTTTTCTGTAATATCCTTCACCGTCTCCATATGCTTGAAAATCAGATGCTCCATATAAGAACCCCCTATGTTTTTTCAGGCTGAGCCGGAAGCTGATGCCGGCCGGCCCATTCTATCAATAAATATACGCTTTGTTGTAAATATATTTCAAGAATCTTTCAATATGCTTTTCAGTGTTTCGCCTGGGCCAAATCGGGTATCTATAGAACAGAAGCAACAATCACTTTACTTTAAAGGAGAGATTATCAATGGAACATACAAATGGTTCAGCTGAAACAAACAGCAAAGTAGAAAACAAACTGGAGAACATGGGATCTGAGAAGAAAGACGAAATTCTATCAAGCTTTGAAGGCTTCAAGGATTATTTAGGAGGCAAGGTCTCACTCGGCAAGAAAATGGGATTGAATGAAGAGCAGCTGGCAAATGCTGCGCAGAAGGTAGGCGACTATCTGGCAAAGAAGGAAGAGCCTCGCAACAGGGAGGAAAAGCTGCTTCAGGAGCTTTGGAAGTCCGGCAACGAAGAAGAGCAGCATGCTCTTTCCCATCTGCTGGTGAAACTGGTAGGCTAATCTCAAAATAATCAGGAGCAAAGCAATCTATGCTTTGCTCTTTTTTTCTGTATAGGAATTTAAAATTGCAGACGTTGCCACAGGACGTGGCGTTCTTAGTCTGCGTTCCTTAAAGTGATCAAGGCGCTTGCGCTTTTGTTCTGATTGGCCACATGGTTTCTATTTTTGAAAAAAGGGTTATTATATAGGCATTCATCCGCTTGGCAGGAAAAAATGGGAGGAACAAATATGGGGCCGTTAAAAAAGAAAAAAGTATGGGTTCCGGCTGTGCTGCTGTTTTTGATCATATACAGCGTTACAGTCATTTACCATACAAATAAAAAGCTGCCTGAGGGATTGTCTTATGAAGGGAAAGTCCATCAGGCTGAGGATTTGCAGCTGCTGACGGATTTATCATACGAAGACAAAAAAGGAAAAAGGCAGCATGATCAGGAAATTTTTGAAAGGATGCAGGAGGCGATCGAAGAAGCAGAGGACTTTATCGTTATGGATATGTTCCTATATAGCGGCTATTACGACAAGGAGGAGAAGTTCCCTCCGCTCAGCCAGAATATAACTGACAAGCTGATCAGGAAGAAGAAGCAGAATCCCGAGATGCCCATTATTGTCATTACAGATAAAATCAATACTACATATGGCTCCCATGAAGCACCTGAACTTGAGGACCTGAAGAAAAGCGGCATTGAGGTGGTCATGACGAAATTAGAGCCGCTGCGTGATTCAAACCCGCTCTATTCTGGTTTCTGGCGGATGTTTCTGCAGTGGTTCGGCCAGGATGGCAAAGGCTGGCTGCCCAATCCGCTTGCTAATACTGCACCTGATGTCACAGCACGGTCCTATCTTGATCTGCTTAACATCAAGGCCAATCACCGCAAGGTCTTCGTGTCTGAGAAAACAGCCATCGTTTCTTCAGGGAACCCCCATGATGCAAGCGGCTATCATTCCAACATCGCTTTTGAAGGAAGCGGCAGTCTCATAGCGGATTTGCTCAAAACAGAACAGGCTGTCATTGATTATTCCGGCTATGATATTCAGCTGCCAAAGTACCAGCAAAATGCAAAGGAAGGCGGACCTATCAGCCTGCAGGTTTTGACAGAAGGAAAGATTCTCAAACATATACTTCAAGAAATAGATGAAAGCCGGAAAGGAGATATCATATGGCTTGGCATGTTCTATCTTGCCGAGCGGGATGTCATCGGCGGCCTGGAGGAAGCGGCAGACCGCGGAGTGCAGATCAATCTCATATTCGACCCGAACCAGAATGCCTTTGGCTCGGAAAAGACAGGTCTCCCGAATATTCCGGTTGCTTCTGAACTTGAAAAGCTCGGTAAAGAAAACATTTCCATCCGCTGGTACAATACAGATGAGGAGCAGTACCATCCGAAGCTGATGTTCATTCAAAAGGAAGCTGATAGCGTTTTGATCGGCGGTTCAGCCAATTTTACAAAAAGGAATCTGGATGATTTGAATCTCGAAACGGATGTTAAGATAGCAGCCTCCAATGACACAGAGGTCATAAAGGATGCTGATGCCTATTTTCAAAGACTATGGCAGAATAAAGATGGCATCTATACGCTTGACTATGGTACCCAGGAAGAGCTTCCGGTGTTTAGATATATCGTCTACAGTCTTCAAAGGATGCTTGGTTTTACCACTTATTAATATATTTGCCAGCAAAAAAAACCTTCCGGCACTCCTTTGCCTGGAAGGTTTTTTGCGGTTGCCTTTAAGTGGAATGCTTTGAAACTTTTTACGTTTCCCAATCGTTAATATTAGAGAGTGCTGCAAGAAAAAACAGGCAGGATATTTTAGGAGATTCGTCCTTCCCTTTGCTGCATAGATTCGTTACGATAGTATCCGGGAGGAATTCATTTTATGGCCAATATACAATTTAATCAAAAGCCGGCAAAGAAAAGGGGCCTTGCTGCAGGAGTTGTTCTCGTGCTGCTGGCTGTTATTTCCGGCATCCTGTTTTGGCTTTACCCCTTTGCATCACCCGTTAAAGAAGAGTATTTCTCAGGGGAGAACCCGATCATCTTTGAAGGAAGACAGGAAGGAAATGCCTGGACTGATAACGGAAATATCTATCTGCCGCTGTCTTTGCTCCAGGAAAAGCTGGATGATTCCATCGTGTTTGATGAGAGTTCTCAATCTATTATTCTGACTACCAAAAACAAAGTCGTGCAAATGCCGACGGATGCTTTGTCATATTATGTGAACAGCAGGCCTGTCGAACTGCAGCTTCCTGCCGCAAGGAATCAGTCAGGCGTCCTCTTTATTTCGCTCGATGAAATCAGGCGTTATTATCCACTCGCTTATACAGTGCTTGAAGGCACAGGTGCAATATGGATTCAAAAGGACGGCGAGACGGTGCAGAAGGCAATCATCCGTGATCAGGACATCAGCAAGGAAAGGCTGCGGTTAAGGACGGATCCTGATCTCCAGTCACCTTATACGGCTGATGCCGAAGAGAATGAGGAACTGTATATCGAAGAGGAAAAAGGAGAATACTATTTTGCAAGAAAGAGTGACGGAACTGCTGGATATATAAAAAAAGAGTATGTCATTAAAGGAGATCAAATAGAAGTGTCTGCCAAAGTAGAGGGATACAAGCCTGAATTAAAGAAGATCGATGGCCCGATCCATCTGACATGGGAAGCTGTTTATTCGAAAAATCCGGATCATGCTGCAATCCCATCGATGCCGGGCGTTAATGTCGTCTCCCCTACATGGTTTGAGCTTGCAGGTGCGGATGGCTCAGTAAAAAACCTTGGTTCGGCGGATTATGTAAAATGGGCGCATGGAAGGGGTTATCAGGTATGGGGCTTGTTTTCCAATGCATTCGACCCGGAATTGACGCATCAGACATTTAAAGATTTTGAAACAAGGCAAAAGATTATCCGCTCCCTCCTGCATTACAGCCAAATTTATAAGCTGGATGGCATCAATCTCGACATTGAGAATGTGAATCAGGAGGATGGGCCGCTTGTGACTCAGTTTGTACGGGAAGCGACACCGTATTTTCATCAGGCAGGACTGACGGTTTCAATGGATATTACATTCATTTCAAGCGGGAATTGGTCGGCGTTTTATGAAAGGGATAAGCTTGCCGGAATGGTCGATTATTTAGCAGTAATGGCATACGATGAACACTGGGCTACTTCGCCTGTTGCCGGAAGTGTTGCAAGCCTTCCTTGGGTGGAAAGCAATCTTCAGTCACTGCTTGAAGTGGTGCCGAAAGAAAAGCTTATACTGGGCGTTCCCCTGTATGCCAGGCTATGGGAGGAAAAGGATGAAGGCGGCATTTCCTCAAAGGCGCTGTCCATGAAGGAAGTGAAAGAGTGGCTCAATGAAACAGGAGCCGTGCCGGCTTATGATGAGGCATCCGGGCAAAACTATGCAGAATATTATTCTGAGAAAGATAAGGCAACTTATAAAATCTGGCTGGAGGATGAAATGTCTTTGAGGAAAAGAGCAGAGATAGCGGATCGTCATGGACTGGCCGGTGTCGGCAGCTGGTCCAGATATTTTGCGGATCAGTCAGCATGGGTGGCCCTTTCACCTGGTAAGGGCCAGGCTGCCAAAAAGTAAGAAGTCTCCAAAAACAGCATTCTATACTTTATAATAGGAAATGGCCGAAAAAGGGCCATTTTCTTTTTTAATTTCATTACGATTGGAGTCTTTTACATGAAAGTTGGTTTTTCAGCGCTGCAGTGGATGGCATTCATGGTTGCCGGGACGATTGTCGCACCCATCGCCATTGCCGATCTATTCGGATTGAATCCGGCCGAGGCAGCGGGCCTCGTCCAGCGCACCATTTTTGTACTGGGGATATCAAGCCTCCTTCAGGGTTTCTTCGGGCACAGGCTGCCCATAAACGAAGGGCCTGCTGGTCTTTGGTGGGGTGTGTTTGCCATTTACGCAGGGCTCAGCACCTCATTGTTTTCTTCAGCAGGTGAAACTCTTCAGGCATTAGAGGGAGCGATGCTTGTCTCAGGCGCTGTCTTCATCCTCCTAAGCATTTTTAAGCTCATCGACCGGCTTGCCCTGCTGTTTACACCGGTTGTATCGGGAGTCTATCTGCTGCTGCTGATCCTTCAGCTCAGCGGTTCCTTTTTTAATGGTATGCTCGGAATCGGCTATCGCAAGGATGGCGTCGACATGCCTGTATTCTTTTTCTGTCTGGCTCTTGTCATTGCTGCGTTTTACTTGTCCAAACACAGGATCAGGGCGGTCAGCCAATATTCCATTCTGATCAGCCTTGCTGGCGGCTGGCTGCTGTTTTTTCTTTTCGGACTGTCAAAGGAAGTGTCTATATCGGGAGACAGTGTGATCTCCATGCCGGAACTGTTTGCCTTCGGGCCGCCGAAATTTGATGCAGGAATGACCGTGACTGCCGTCTTTGTGACACTGCTTTTGCTGACAAATATGATCGCAAGCATCCGGGTAGCAGACGAGGTGCTGAAGAAAGAAGGCGAAAAAACACCTTCTCCGCGGTTCAAGGCTTCCGGCTTTGTGTCAGGAGTCAACCAGCTTCTTGGCGGTGTTTTCTCTGCAATAGGACCCGTGCCGATTTCAGGCTCAGCCGGGTTCATTGCTACGACAAAGATCACTAAGCTCATCCCATTCATAATTGGGGCGGCAATCATCACGGCAGCAAGCTTCTTCCCGGCACTGATGTCTTTCTTTGCATCACTGCCGGCTCCTGTAGGATATTCTGTCACTTTTGTGGTGTTTGCCAATATGGCAGGCATTGCATTCGGAGAGCTTGACAAAGAAAAAGAAACTGGCCGGATACGCCTGGTGGCGGGCATTTCCCTCCTTGCAGGTGTAGGCGCTATGTTCGTGCCGCCTGAGGCATTTGAAGGGGTATCCCCGCTGATTACGTCATTTTTAAATAATGGACTAATATTCGGTTCTGTTATAGCGATAACAGCCGATCAGATTACAAAAAGGGTTTATGGCCGTCAGTCTGGGGAAAGCCGCTGATAGCCCTGATGGCGGGTGCTTCTTCAGCACCTGCCATTTTTTTCTTCATATCATGGACTTTATTTTTTGAATAATGATAAAATTATAGTAAATTTACATAAGGAATTGATTCTATGCTGAAAACTATGCTAACGGAAGAGGATATACTTGAGCTTGCTGATTACGCGGCGGCAAAAAACAGGCAGCCGGATTCATTTGTTGGCTATTTGGGTACAGAGGCGCCTGATATTGCTGAAGATCTGGCAGACCTTTCTAAAGATGAAGATTCCGCCTCTTTTATTCATAGAGAGGACTCCTCAAAAATCACCGGTTTCCTCGGAGTGGATGCCGATTTGGAAAGAGGAGTCGGAGAATTGTGGGGGCCATTTGCAGATCCCACCAGCTGGGATGACTCTGCTGCATATCTGCTGTCCTCAGCGGAAGAATATTTTGGGAACAGGCTGAACCAATGGCATCTCTTTATCGGCCGGAAAAATGAACGATGCAAATCGCTTGCTGAGAAGAAGGGCTTCAAGCTTTCTTCATCTCAGATGTTCATGGAGCTTATCCTTGAAAATACAGTTGGCGGGGAACCGCCATCTCTTTTAACAAAGGAGTTCTTTGCCGATTTTACCCATCTTCATGATTCACTGTTTCCAGTTACCTATTATTCCGGCAGCGAGATGCTCGAAAAACTCGATGATGAACATCTTATTTTTGCCATAACAAAGAGTAACGAATTGTCAGGCTATCTCTATGCAGAACTGGACTCAGAAGAGAAGGCTGCGAGCATTGAGTTTATGGGTGTTTCCCCTATTGAGAGAAGAAAAGGCACGGGAGCCAGGCTTATTCTTATGGCGGCCAAGAAGCTGAGGGAAAGCGGGATTGAGAGGATAAAATTATGCGTTGACAGCGCAAATGAAAATGCAATTTCACTCTACAGGAAAATGGATTTTAAAGAAACAAACACCCTTCTGTTTTATAAACGGCTTTGTTAGTGTCCCATGCTGATTGAGTTCATTTAGGTGAAACTCTTGTTTAACACCAGACTTATAAAAAGCAGTAAATCCATGATGAAATAAAGCCGGATGCATATCCTGCAGAATCATGCCGTAAAGCCACTGAAAGGTTTCAGACTCATCCCTTCAGGTTATAGGAATACTGGCGTATATAAAAAGAATATGAAATAATAAGGAGTGGTTAAATCATGTCAATTGAAAATCCGAGCCGGGAAGAAATCGGCAAAATACTGAAAAAAGCGAAAAAGGTTGCTGTTGTCGGCCTGAGCGGGAATCCGGACAGGACCTCTTATATGGTATCAAAAGCCATGCAGGATGCAGGTTATACCATCATCCCGGTAAACCCCGGCGAGGAAGAGATCCTTGGTGAAAAGGCTGTCGGGTCACTGAAGGAAATAGAGGGACATATAGATATTGTAAATATCTTCAGGCGTTCTGAATATCTGCCTGATCTTGCAAGGGAATTTGATGAAATAGATGCGGATGTTTTTTGGGCCCAGCTGGGTGTTGCTAATCAGGAAGCCTATGACTTTTTGAAGGAAAAAGGCTATACAGTCATTATGGATCGCTGTATCAAAGTAGAGCATGCAATGACAAAATGACGAGAAATGGAACCTAAAGCACACTAATACATCTGCTATTAGTGTGCTTTCATTTGCCGGGAAAGAAGGCTTAAATAGGATTCGGCTGCTCTCTGACAGCACCCTTGACATCAATTCTTAATCTAAAATTTTCAGAACTCATTTGCCAAAACCAAATAAATAGATACAATTAAGCATAGACGTCTTTTAAAAATATGGTAAACTTAAACATAGAACACTTGTTCCTATACCGGTATTTCTGTGCCGGGGACAAGGATTATCATGTGAAAAGGCGAATACTTATAGTGATGTTCGACAACATAGATACAAAGGCAAGACGGTTGTGTGCAGCAATGAAAGGGGTATGTTTGTGGCAACAAATCAGCAGGCATTTGATTATAATGATGATGCCATACAAGTACTTGAAGGGCTGGAAGCAGTTAGAAAACGCCCTGGTATGTACATTGGAAGCACCGATGCGAGAGGTTTGCACCATCTCGTATATGAAATAGTAGATAACTCAGTGGATGAAGCACTTGCAGGCTATGGAGACCATATTATCGTCAAAATACATAAAGATAACTCCATCAGCGTGCAGGATAAAGGCCGGGGCATGCCAACAGGAATGCATAAGCTCGGCAAACCGACACCTGAAATCATTCTGACTGTGCTCCATGCAGGAGGCAAGTTCGGCCAGGGAGGATATAAGACGAGCGGCGGACTCCATGGAGTAGGCGCCTCAGTCGTGAACGCGCTATCAGAGTGGCTCGTAGTCAAAATCCGGAGAAACGGGTTCGTTTATGAGCAGCGGTTCGAGAATGGAGGCAAGCCTGCCACTACGCTTGAAAAGGTCGGAAAAACGAACCAGTCGGGAACAGTGATTCATTTTAAGCCGGATCCGGCGATTTTTTCAACGACTGTCTATAACTACGAGACGCTTTGCGAACGCCTTCGGGAGTCCGCGTTTCTGATGAAAGGCATGAAAATCGAACTGATTGATGAAAGGCACGATGCCCGTGACCTGTTCCATTTTGAAACAGGCATCGAAGCTTTTGTTGCGTATCTGAATGAGGAAAAAGACGTTCTGCATCCTGTTGTCAGCTTCGAAGGAGAGCATAACCAGATAGAAGTTGACTTTGCCTTCCAATTTAATGACGGATATTCCGAGAATGTCCTCTCCTTCGTCAACAATGTCCGTACAAAGGACGGCGGAACACACGAAGCCGGAAGCAAAACAGCCATGACAAGGGTCTTCAATGAATACGCACGCAAAGTCGGACTGCTGAAGGAAAAAGATAAAAATCTGGACGGCTCTGATATCAGGGAAGGCTTTTCTGCGATTATTTCCGTAAGGGTGCCGGAAGAGCTCCTGCAGTTTGAGGGACAGACAAAAGGGAAGCTGGGCACCAGTGAGGCACGTTCAGCCGTTGATGCAGTCGTGAGTGAGCATCTGTCGTATTTCCTTGAAGAAAATCCCAATATAAGCTCTCTGCTCATAAAAAAAGCCATTAAAGCCTACCAGGCAAGAGAAGCGGCGCGTAAGGCAAGAGAAGAAGCGCGGGGCGGCAAGAAAAGGAAGCGTTCTGAAGCGGTCCTTTCCGGAAAGCTGACGCCTGCACAGTCACGCAATCCGCAGAAGAATGAACTGTACCTTGTAGAGGGAGACTCTGCCGGCGGCTCGGCAAAGCAAGGCCGTGACAGGCGCTTCCAGGCAGTCCTTCCGCTGAGGGGTAAAGTCATCAATACAGAAAAGGCAAAGCTTCAGGACATTTTTAAGAATGAGGAAATCAACACGATCATCCATGCCATAGGTGCCGGGGTAGGAGCGGATTTCAATGTGGAAGATGTCAACTACGAGAAGGTTGTGATCATGACTGATGCCGATACGGATGGCGCCCATATCCAGGTGCTGCTGCTTACGTTCTTCTATCGGTATATGAAGCCTCTCATTGAAGCCGGCAAGGTTTTCATTGCCCTGCCTCCTCTGTACAAAGTGAGCAAAGGGATCGGAAAAAAAGAGAAGATCGAGTACGCCTGGAGCGATGATGAGCTGCAGGGTGCCATGAAAAAAATCGGCAAAGGCTATATGATCCAGCGCTACAAGGGTCTTGGTGAAATGAATGCTGACCAGCTGTGGGAAACAACCATGGATCCGGAATCAAGGACGCTGATCAGGGTCAGGATCGATGACGCTGCAAGAGCGGAAAGAAGGGTTACGACCTTGATGGGTGATAAGGTTGAACCAAGAAGAAAGTGGATTGAAACAAATGTTGCCTTCGGCCTTGAAGAAGATGGGAGCATCCTTGAAAACGAAAACATCTCGGTTGCAGAGGAGGCGTCTGAACTATGAGTTCTTCTGAAAAATTCAGGGACCTTCCACTGGAGGATGTCCTCGGCGACCGATTTGGGCGTTACAGCAAATATATTATCCAGGACAGGGCCCTCCCTGATGTCAGGGATGGGCTGAAGCCTGTACAGCGGCGCATCCTGTATGCGATGCATGTAGAAGGCAATACAAATGAAAAGGGCTTCAGGAAATCTGCCAAGACGGTAGGGAATGTTATCGGCAATTATCATCCGCACGGAGATTCTTCCGTATACGATGCAATGGTGCGGATGAGCCAGGACTGGAAGGTAAGAAATTTCCTTGTTGAAATGCACGGAAATAACGGAAGCATTGACGGAGACCCTCCAGCAGCCATGCGTTATACAGAAGCAAGGCTGTCGGCAATTTCATCAGAGCTTCTGCGGGATATTGAAAAGCATACAGTCGATTTCATCCCGAACTTTGATGATACTTCCAGTGAACCGACTGTACTTCCAGCCATGTTCCCGAACCTGCTGGTCAATGGATCGACAGGAATTTCAGCAGGTTACGCTACTGAAATCCCCCCGCATCATCTTGGGGAGATCATAGACGGCGTCATCCTGCGCATGGACAAGCCGGATTGTACGGTAGATGAGCTTATGGAGGTTATCAAAGGGCCGGATTTCCCGACCGGCGGAACCATCCAGGGGGCTGAAGGGATCAAAAAGGCCTATGAGACCGGGAAAGGCAAGATCATCATCCGCGGCAAATCTGAGGTTGAAGACATCCGCGGCGGCAGGCAGCAGATCGTCATCACAGAAATTCCGTTTGAAGTAAACAAAGCGAATCTGGTCAAGAAGATTGACGAGCTTAAGATGGACAGGAAAGTTGAAGGCATCAGCGAAGTCAGGGATGAAACGGACCGGACAGGCCTGAGGATCGTCATTGAGCTGAAGAAGGATGCAGACGCTGAAGGTGTCTTAAACTATCTTTATAAAAACACAGATCTTCAAATTCCATACAACTTCAATATGGTCGCAATTTCAAACCGCCATCCAAAGCTGCTCGGGCTGCGTGAAATGCTTGATGCCTATATCGGACATCAGAAGGAAGTTGTCACCCGAAGGTCCCAGTATGAGCTGAAAAAGGCGCAGGACCGCCAGCATATCGTAGAAGGCCTTATGAAGGCACTATCTATACTTGATGAAGTCATCGCCGCTATCCGTGCTTCAAAGGATAAACGTGATGCAAAGGATAATCTGATCAGCCAGTTCGGTTTCACAGAGCCTCAGGCAGAAGCGATTGTATCCCTCCAGCTGTACCGGTTGACCAATACAGATATTACGGCGCTGAGGGCGGAAGCGGAAGAGCTTGCCCAAAAGGTAGCAGAGCTGCTTAGCATCCTTCAGAGCGAGAAAAAACTTCTGAGCGTGATTAAAAAGGATCTTAAAGATGTGAAGAAGAGATTTGCGGACGCGCGCCGTTCTGTTATCGAAGCCGAAATCGAAGAGATTAAAATCAATCTTGAAGTGCTGATTGCCAGTGAAGATGTTATCGTTACTGTTACAAACGAAGGCTATGTCAAAAGGACAAGCCAGCGTTCCTATGCGGCATCAAACGGACAGGATTTCGGCATGAAGGATTCTGACAGGCTTATGTCAAAACTTGATATGAACACAACAGATGTCCTGCTTGTCTTTACGGACAAAGGAAGCTATATGTATCTTCCTGTCCATGAACTTCCGGATATTCGCTGGAAAGATCTCGGGCAGCATGTCGCTAATCTAGTGCCGATTGACCGGACTGAGTCTATCATAGGCGCAATTCCGGTTAAAGATTTTGAGAATGATGCCTATTTAATGTTTGTCACAAAGAATGGCATGGTGAAGAAATCGGAGCTGAAAAATTACAAAGCACAGCGATATTCAAAGCCGCTTGTGGCTGTTAATCTTAAAAATGACGATATCGTAACAGATGTTTTCCTGACTGATGGCAAGCAGGATCTATTGCTTGCAACTTCTATGGGGTATGCCCTGTGGTTCCCGGAAGAAGAAGTCAGCGTTGTTGGAGCGCGTGCCGCCGGTGTGAAGGGCATCAATCTAAAGGACGGCGATTATGTGATAAGCGGAAAGCTTGTCAGCAATGTCAAAGAGGAAGCTGTTGTCATTGCAACTCAGCGCGGGGCGATCAAAAAGATGAAGCTCGCTGAGTTTGAAAGGACTTCCAGAGCCAAACGCGGACTGGTTATGCTGCGGGAACTTAAAGCCAACCCGCACAGAGTGGTCGGTATGGTGCTGGCAAAAAATCATGACAAGATTTTTATCGAATCAGAAAAAGGCATTATCGAGCAAGTGAAAGCGTCTGACCTGCGCTTCAATGACCGCTATTCAAACGGATCGTTCATTCTTGACGAATCTGACAGCGGAAAAGCGAAAAAGATGTGGCAAGAAGCAGCTGAGATAACGGCTGAATAATGATAAGCCCCTGTTGAATAGACAGGGGCTTTTTGCTGTGAAGAAAAATAAAAGCGGGCAAAAAGACCTGTTTTGCTATTTTACTATAAGGGTATAAAGATTACGTTTACATAAACTAATCTGTCAGCAAGGGCATGAAAGCATTTTCATCTTGTCCGCCAGTGAAACTTCTGATAGATTTAAGGGAGTTACTATTTTAAGATAACAATTTGCTGACAGACAGCCAAGGGGGAAACGAATGGAGACTTTTGTGAACGAGTTCCAGGAATATGTTGGCCTGGTAAATGATTTTGTATGGACATATATTTTAATAGCAGGATTGATTCTGCTGGGATTGTATTTCAGCTTTAAGACTAAATTTGTGCAGCTGAGATACTTTAAGGAAATGTTCAGGATCCTCGGCGATAAGTCGATGGTTTCTGCTGAAGGCAAGAGAGGGATCTCTTCATTCCAGGCGTTCAGCATCAGTGCTGCTTCGCGCATTGGCACAGGCAATATGGCCGGTGTCGCTACAGCCATTGCAGGGGGAGGACCGGGAGCAGTATTCTGGATGTGGCTCATCGCCTTCCTTGGAGCGGCTTCCAGCTTTGTTGAAAGCACGCTTGCCCAGATTTATAAAGTAAAAGATAAAGACGGTTTCCGCGGTGGTCCGGCCTACTATATGGAAAGAGGCTTAAACAAACGCTGGATGGGGATATTGTTCGCGGTTATCATTACCTTCTGTTTCGGGCTGGTATTCAACTCTGTCCAGTCCAATACCATCTCGCTGGCATTTAATCAGTCCTTCGGGATCAGCAGATTGTGGATCGGCATCGTGCTGGCAATCTTCACGGCTGTCATTATCTTTGGAGGGGTCAAGCGGATTGCCCATGTATCACAGGTGCTTGTGCCTGTCATGGCTGTTCTCTACCTGATTCTTGCTATTGTTATCCTGATTATGAATGTTACTGAAATACCGGCTATGTTCGGTTTGATCATTGAGAGTGCATTCGGCTTCAGGGAAGCAGCCGGGGGTGCCATGGGCGCTGCCGTCATGATGGGGATCAAGCGGGGGCTCTTCTCCAATGAAGCGGGTATGGGGAGCGCGCCGAATGCTGCTGCTACAGCTGCCGTTACACATCCGGCGAAACAGGGTCTTATTCAGACTCTTGGCGTATTCGTGGATACGATCCTGATTTGTTCTGCAACAGCATTTATCATCCTTTTATCAGGTGATTATGCGGGAACAAATCTGACAGGGATCGAGCTTACACAGTCTGCCCTGGCAACGCATATAGGCTCATGGGCAAGCTATTTTGTAGCAATCGCAATCCTTTTGTTCGCATTCAGCTCTGTTATCGGCAACTATTACTACGGTGAAACAAATATTGAATTCATTAAAGAAAACAAGACCGCTCTCTTTATATACCGGCTGGCAGTAATCGGAATGGTCATCTTCGGTGCAGCAGTCGATCTTGAAGTTGTATGGGGACTTGCCGACCTGTTCATGGGCATCATGGCCATCATCAACCTGATTGCCATCACCATGCTTGGCAAAATAGCATTTGCAGCGCTGAAGGACTACAAAAATCAGCGCAGGGAAGGAAAAGATCCTGTCTTTTATTCTGACAGCATCCCGGGATTAAAAAATATTGAATACTGGGAAACTAAAGAGCAGGCTTTAAAGAAGAAAAAATTGAACTAATGAGAATGGCTTCCCTGAGCAGGGAGGCCATTTTTATATAGCCGTAGAATCATTTTGCAGTATAGAGGAAAAAACCAGCGCCTAAACCATCTTTCATAAGAGACCCAGCAAGAGAGACAGCAAAATTCCCAAGCACTGTTGATCAAAATGGAGGGCACGGAGACTCCTCATAAAATGCATGCGCATTTTCTTTGTGCGATGCAGATTCGTGGAAGCTGATTCAAAGTCCTGCGGGAACGCAGCGGCAAAGCTGTGACCCCACAGCGCGCTAGGGCGAGGAGGCTCAGCGCCGTCCCGCGGAAAGCGAAGTGCCTGGAGTGCAGATCAGCAGCTCCTCAGTTAAAAAGCATAAAAATATAGTCTTTGAACAGGTACATAGATTTCCCATTTCTGGACATAATACGAATAAAATTGTTCGGAAAGGGCGGTTTTTATGAGAAGAGAACTATTGTTCGCATTCGCGGCATTTTTCTTTATGTCAGTGTCAGCCATAACTGGTGCCTATGCAGTTGAACAAGCTGACAAGACAGAAACGGTCGAGAAGAAGAAAGAAGATATAACCGGAGATGGAGAAAAAGATACCATTTACATAAAAGGAATTCCATATGAGGAAGGGGCAGCCTTTTTAAAGGAAGTCTACGTGATCATTGAGGCTTCGAATGGCCAGACTTACAGGATTGATTTAGAAGGGGGATATGAGCCTTCTGTTAAGTTCAGCGATTTGAACCATGATGGAGTAAAGGATCTATTCGCAACGGTTCCCACTGGGGGCAGCGGCGGACTCTCCAACTACTACTTGTATACCTTAAAAGACTTCAAACTTGAAAATTTGACTGTTCCGGAACCTTTAGTCATCGACAGTGAATTTCTGGACGGCTATAAAGCCTCTGTTTCCATTCCTGCGACAGGCCAATCTTATACTTTTGATTTGGCAGAGAGAAAAGATGACTATGAACGACTGGGACTCTATCATAACGGCAAACTGAATGAACCGGCTGAACTGATGGTCGATCCTTTTGGGACACTCATCCCCATCATGCTTGGGGAAGGAAAAATCGGCTTAAAGGGTGTACAGCAGATCAGCGGGGCATATCACGCGGATTCGATAGCATTTGCTGAATCTTCATGGATATATGAAAATGGCAGCTGGAAAGTGCTTGAAACCAAGCTGTATGAGACAGGGAGGGGGCATAAAAAGAGATAGGCCTTTGTCACCCTCATGAGACTAACTTCATATGATATAGCAGGTATAACTTCTTTCCGAAGGGAGAGCAGCTTGCTATGAGTCAATTTGATCCTCAGAAACTAAGCGTCCGGTACCTGGCTCCGGCAACAGAGCAAAAGCCTGTCGATGCCAGGAAATATACGCTTACACATTCAGATGAGACTGGTGACCTGTTTCTTAGCATTGGTTGCGTTTATGATTACAGCACAATCAATAATAAATTCAGGGATGAAGTTCTGGCTGAGTGGCTGCCTCAGATGGGGCAATATGTTCTTAAGGCATCGGTATATGTGAGCGGGGGAGAGTTTGACGAAAAATTCTCAAAGGTGCGGTTTATGATCTTTCAGCGGGAAATGGATTTAGCGCTGAAAGCGATCATTTACGGAGACAGGAGCTTTTTCTCAAGCTATCCGTGGCTGCTGGATTCACCGATTTACGTTCAGTTTGATTCCGTATTTCCGCAGTTCAGCAAGATCATTTATTATGGAACACCAAGGCAGTATTTAAATAGCTTACAGCAGCCGGTTATCTAAATATGACAAGAGAACAAGCTCCGGGCAATGACCGGGGCTTGTTTACATAAGCTGAGACAGATGCATGGGAGTAAGTGGAATATAAATATATTATGTAAATTAAAATAAGGTTTTCTAATAGCAGAGGTACAGCTGTGCAAAAGAACTACTTAAATAAGTTTATAAATCAAGAGAAACTAATAATAAGAAAAAATCACCGATAAATATAAAACTGCTGTAAGTATATAGATGCCGATATGTATGATTGTAAGTATACTGGAAGCCAGCAGCAAAAAAATCAGGATATTGAATAATAGATAACCATTATAGTGAATCAAAAAATCAAAAATAAAGATTCTCATATAAAAAGTTTAAAAATCCAGCAAATTGGCCAAAAACTCAAATGCAGTCAAAATCCTATAAAATTTTTATTTCGTCTCACTATCTTAAGTATACTTAACTATTGAGACTAGAAATCCATTCGTTTATATGACTTCCTATAATATATATTATGTTCGGGGCGTAGTTTTAAAAAACAGGACAGCTTAAGCTGCCTACTCTATCCTGTGCTTATAACCGCTGTCTTTTGCTGACTTTATATCAATGTATCCTGCGCTGTACTCAATCACATCATTGATAAAAACATCATGTTTCTTGGCGAAGGTTTTTACCTGTTCAATCAGGCTGCTGTCATATGTAGTTTTGTACTGGATTCTGTCTTTAGGCCGATTTTTCTTATTGAAATCAATATAATCCTGCTCAAGGACTTTTTTGAGTCCTGTTTCGAGTAAATAATTCACATGGGTATCATGTTCATAAGCCAGTTCATTCAGGTTTTCAATCAACGCTTTGCTGATATTAGTCCTGAACTTTACCCTTGATTCATCTGTTCTTTGAATCAGTTTTCCGTCAACCTTTTTCCACATATTCATTCACCTTCCTGATAAGAAACTCTATATCAATCATTATAGCATGTGCTGTTTTTAGCGAAAAGAACATATGTTCTATGTCGGTAAAATTGTTCACTTTGTCATCTTTCTTCCATTTTTTAAGCCCTTTATATAAATTTCCTGTCAGATTTCCTCCCAAACCGAATGCTTTTTTATCCCTATCACTCCAATAATATATAAAATACCTTAAATTGGAGTGATCCTGTTGACGAACCTTTATTTTATGGAAAATGCAGTAGAGGCTGCTTTGGAGAATGCTGCTGCCCATCTGGGAGGTCCTTTTGGAGCGGTTGTTGTGAAGGATGGTACGGTGATCGGCACAGGCACAAACCGGGTCACTTCGCTTAATGATCCTACAGCACATGCAGAAATACAGGCGATCCGTGCTGCCTGCCTGCATCTTCAGGATTTCCAGCTGAGCGGCTGTGAAATCTATACCAGCTGTGAGCCATGCCCAATGTGCTTTGGCGCTATCTACTGGGCTCGCCCAAAAGCAGTATATTTTGCCTGTACAAAAGAAGATGCAGCCGCTGCAGGATTTGATGATCAGTTTATTTATGAGCAGCTCTCCCTCCCGCTTGAACAGCGCAGCATAGAAATGCGGCAGGTTAAAATGGATGAAGCTTTAATGCCGTTTAAATTGTGGGAGAAGTCTTTTTCTAAGATTGATTATTGAGATATAAAGTACTTCCTTTTTAGGAGGATAAAAATGATAAAAGAACGATTGATACGCCGGATTGCAGTGGCTGCCGGCAGAGAGCCTGCTGATTTGGTCATTAAAAATGGAAAGATCATAGATGTTTTTAACGGTGAGGTCATTTATGGGGATATTGCCATTGCAGACGGGTATATCGCGGGCATTGGCGAGTATGAGGGCCATAAGATTGCCGATGCAAAAGGAAGCTATATTTCTCCTGGATTCATTGACGGCCATGTCCATATTGAATCCTCCCTTCTGTCCCCCGGGGAATTTGCCAGGGTGCTGCTGACTCATGGTGTGACTGCTGCTGTGGCAGATCCGCATGAAATTGCGAATGTATCAGGCATTTCCGGTCTGCAGTACATGCTGGATGCTTCTGAAGGACTGCCTTTTGATTTTTATTTAATGCTGCCTTCCTCAGTTCCTGCTGCTGATTTTGAATATGCCGGTGCAAGGCTGGATTCTCTTGATCTAAAGCCATTCTTTAGCCATCCCAGAGTTCTTGGGCTTGGAGAAGTCATGAACTACCCTGCTATATTGAATGCACAAACTGACATGATCGAGAAAATCATTGCAGCAGAATCTGCCGGGAAAAAAATCGATGGCCATGCTGCAGGCTTAGGCGCATCCGGGTTAAATGTGTATAGTGCTGCGGGCATCCGCACCGATCATGAAGCAATAACCGCTGAAGAAGCAAAGGAAAGATTGCGTAAAGGGATGTATTTGATGATCCGCGAAGGAACTGCAGCAAAGGATCTTGAGAAACTGCTGCCTGCAGTCAATCAGCAGAACAGCCGCAGATGTCTGTTTGTCACAGATGACAAGCATTTGGATGACCTGCTTGAGGAAGGAAGCATTGACCACCATATCAGGCTGGCAGTGAAGTCAGGCCTCCCTCCTATAACTGCCATTCAAATGGCGACCCTGAATGCAGCAGAGTGTTTTGGTTTGAAGAATCAGGGAGCACTGGCCCCTGGGTATAAAGCTGATATGGTTTTCCTTGAATCGCTTGAAGAGCTGATCATTGAGCGGGTATTTAAAGAAGGCGTTGAAGTCGTTTCTGCTGGTAAACTTTTGCCAAAAGGCTGTTTTAGAGGCGTGCCTCCTGCAGCCATGCTCAAAAATACGGTAAAAATAAGCATTACCCGCCAGGAAGATTTAAAAATCAGAATGACAGGAAATAAAGCCAACGTCATAGAGATTCTCCCTGGAAGCCTGGTTACCAGGCATATAATTGAGGAAATTGATCTGGACAGCCAAAACAGCTTTCAGCCCTCCACATCAAGGGATCTTTTGAATCTGGCCGTCATTGAGCGCCACCGTGCAGCTGGGCATATCGGATTGGGAATTGTTAAAGGGCTCGGCCTTCAATCCGGAGCGATTGCCTCTACGGTAGCCCATGATTCACACAACCTCATCATTGCAGGCACAAATGATAAAGATATGTTAGCTGCTCTAAGGGCTGTGGAGGATATGCAGGGCGGCCTTGCTGTCATTGAGGAAGGCGAAATGCTTGCCTCGCTGAAGCTGCCTGTTTCGGGACTTATGTCCGATCAGTCTTATGAAGAAGCAGCGTCTATGCTGGCAGACGTCAATAACGCCCTGAAACATCTAGGTGCAAAAAAAGATGTTAACCCTTTTTTGGCATTATCCTTCCTGGCTCTTCCTGTTATCCCGGAAATTAAATTAACTGCCTCCGGATTATTCAGTGTTTCTCAATCTGCTTTTATTCCAATTGAAGCAAACCACAAGCCGGGATTGAATCTTTAATGCGGTAAATGATTTTCAAAATGAAAAGCTGGACTAAAATCCAGCTTTTGGTCGGGCGTAATTAGTTTTTAAAATTTCAAGTATGGTTTAGCAGCTTCAGTATTCTTTTTAACTCCAACATCAGCATCCCTTGTAAGCGACAGGCATCTTTCATTAAAGTCAAACGGGATAGCCTGCTGGTAATCCTCTGAAAGGATGTTTGCGTTCCGGTACTTGCTGTCAGATAAATCCAGAATTTGCCCCCGCTCGTCTGACTGGCGTTTCAGGTGGCTGACAATCACTTTTCCAATATGTCTTCCAAGCCTCAGCCCTTCATCATTATCCGAAGGGAAGTGGACTCCTGCATATAGCCGGCTAATGGCGTCTTCTTTTGAGATCCTTTTAATCTTTCCTGCTTCTTTAGGGAAAAAATAGGTCAGCATGACTTCTGCACAGCCTGACATGACTGCATGCCCTGAAGGATAGGCAGGGAACCTCGGGGTGCACAGCAATGTTTCAAGTGTCTGGTCATACTGATTGGGCCTTGCTGCATCCCAAAGGTATTTTAAATGCCAGGTAACCACCATACTGTCATTTATAGCACCTTGAACAACAGCAAGAATCCTTGCCGCTTGGGTTGGACCGACACCATACGTATCGATCAGCTTGTCAATGACTGGTGTCCATTGCTTTGTCGGAACACCTGTACCATAATAAATGCCGATCTTCTTTTGCTGAGGTGTCAGGTTGTTCAATGTCCGCTGAACGATTTTTAATTCACGATGAAAATCGATATAGTGAGGATCTTTAATTGGTAAAACGATTTTTTTGTAATTGGGATCAAGAAAATGGCCGTCACTGTCCCTTTTTAAAAAGATCAGCGGCCAGGAACCGGCATATGGCGTAACACCTTCTGATGGCGGTTTTCTTTCTCCAGCATAAGGATGCTCAGACCATCGCAAATAATTTTCTTTCATTATTTTCACCTCCTTGCCTGATGTAACAGCTTATGAAATCGGTTTGCTTTGTGGATAGGCGTAATAGCAGAATTCAGAAAAAATAACAAAAAAGACGAACTCTCATGGTCTATGAAAGTTCGTCTTTCTCATTATTGTGCAGGATCAAAGGTCAATTCATAACCTTGCATATATCATTCGTAAACTCCACAGGATCGCTGATCGGCAATCCTTCAATCAGCAAAGCCTGGTTGTATAATAGATTGGTGTATAGTGCCAGCTTCTCTTTGTCATTTGCAAACGCATTCTGCAGTGAAGCAAAAACCTCATGATTGGGATTGATTTCCAGAATTTTCTCAGCTTGTACATTTTGGCTGTCAGGCATGCTGTTCAGAATCTTTTCCATTTCAATGGTCAGATCCCCTTCTGCTGCCAGGCAGACAGGATGGCTTTTCAGTCTCCTGGAAGCACGGACTTCCTTTACCTTCCCTGCCAGCAGATCCTTCATGCTTGTGAACATTTCCTGATAGGCTTTTTCTTCGCTTTTATCATTTTCCTCAGCTTCAATCCCCAAATCTGAGCTGGATACAGACTTGAATTCCTTCTCTTTGTAGTTCAACAGCATCTTGATGGCAAATTCATCGATATCTTCGGTAAAGTACAATATTTCATAACCTTTGTCGGCGACAAGCTCTGTCTGCGGGAGCTTTTCAATCCGGCTGATGGATTCCCCGGCAGCATAATAAATATACTTCTGGTCCTCAGGCATTCTAGAAATATATTCATCCAGTGTGACTAGCTTGTTTTCTTTTGAAGAATGGAACATCAGCAGATCCTGGAGCATATCCTTGTTGCTGCCGAAATCGCTGTATACCCCGTATTTCAGCTGCCTGCCGAAAGACTCGTAAAATGCTTCGTATTTCTCCCGATCATTCTTCAGCATAGACTGCAGTTCGCTTTTAATCTTTTTCCCGAGATTCTTTGCAATAAGCTTCAGCTGGCGGTCCTGCTGGAGGATTTCGCGCGAGATATTCAGGGACAGATCCTCTGAATCAACAATTCCTTTCACAAAGCTGAAATAATCAGGAAGCAGCTCGGCACACTTGTTCATAATCAGAACGCCATTTGAATACAGCTCAAGCCCCTTTTCGTATTCTTTGGAATAATAATCGAACGGAATTTTCTCTGGAATAAAGAGCACCGCATTATAGCGGATGGTACCGTCAACATTGATATGAATGGACTTCAGCGGCTTATCAAAACCAAAATGCTTTTCTGCATAAAACTTTTCATAGTCTTCTTCCGTCAGCTCACTTTTATTTTTTCTCCAGATCGGCACCATACTGTTGATGGTCTGTTCTTCCGTGTAATCCTCAAATTCACCATCTGAGCCTTCCTTAGGCCGCCTGCCTGGCACATCCATCAGGATAGGATAGCGGATAAAATCGGAATACTTTTTGACGATGCTCTTTAGTGAATACTCTTCAAGAAATTCATCATAATTCTCTTCTTCTGTATTTTCTTTAATTTTCAAGATGATCTCTGTTCCTGTTTCTTCCTTGACGGCAGGCTCGATTGAGAAGCCTTCTGCTCCCTCTGACTCCCATTTGTATGCTTCTGTGCTCCCATGGGCCCTGCTGATGACAGTAACGGAGTCTGCAGCCATGAAGGCTGCATAAAAGCCGACCCCGAATTGGCCGATGATATCATAGCCGTCTTTTAGCTCAGTATTGGTTTTGAAATTCAATGAGCCGCTCTTGGCGATAACGCCCAGGTTATCCTCAAGTTCTTCCTTTGTCATCCCGATCCCGGTATCTTTAATGACAAGAGTGCGGCTTTCTTTGTCAGGGGTAATTTTTATGTAATAGTTTTCTTTGTTGAAGCTGATTGAATCATCTGTCAGTGCTTTGTAATACAGCTTGTCAATGGCATCGCTGCTGTTTGAGATCAGCTCTCTTAAAAATACTTCTTTTTTGGAATAGATGGAATGGATCATCATCTCCAGCAGTCTTTTTGATTCTGCTTTGAATTGCTGCTTTACCATTTTATTTCTCCCTCCCTGAATATGTTGAAGTTACATTAGCACTCTTTGAAGCTGAGTGCTAATTTTTTAATATCATATAACCTTTTGCTCTGTCAACTATCCCTTGGATAACTGTGCATTTCTCTTGATTTCAAGAGGTATTCCGGTATAATTTTGAGGGTATGTATATACTACTGATTGTGTATGCTTTAGCGGCAGGCGGCTGTCAGTTTTTGCAGCAGAGAATCGGCATAAAAGGAGTGACATGATGAAGATTATTTTGGCTTCTCCCAATTTCCATCAGGAACGTGGAAATACAATTACCGTTAAAAGAATATCTGACGGCCTCCGCAGGCTTGGAGCAGATACAAAAATTGTTTCTTCAACAGAAAGACCCGCATCCCCCCTTCCACAGGGAGATATCGTCCATGGTTTTCATGCTTACCGCTTTTTCCTTTACAAGAAAGAGCTTGGTATGCCGATAGATAACTATGTGATCACAATGACAGGAACCGACCTGAATCAGGATCTTTTTCATCATGAAAGGCGGCAGGATATAATCAGGACGCTTCAGGAAGCAAAAGCCGTTACAGTCTTCAATGAACAGGCAAAGCAGCTTCTCATTAGCGAAGTTCCCGATGCTGAAGCAAAGGTCTATGTGATTCCACAAGGAAGAAGTCAGTTTGAAATGATGGAGCCTGTTTTTAAGAAAGAGCAAAATACATTTGTCTTCCTGCTTCCAGCCGGGATCAGGAAAATCAAGAATATCCCGTTCGCAATCACATCCCTAAAAAAACTGCATGACAGGTATCCCCATATCCGTTTAGTGATTTCAGGTCCTGTCATTGAAGAAGAAGAAGGATCATACGTGAAAAAGCTGGCGGAACAGGAAGATTGGATCGACTATATCGGCCAGATTCCCCACAGTAAAATGGGAAGTCTTTACGAATGTGCAGATGCCCTCCTGAACACTTCTATTTCCGAGGGACAGCCGGCAGCCATCATAGAAGCGATGGATTGCGGATTGCCTGTATTAGTTTCAGCCAATGAAGGAAACATAAGCCTTGTAAAGCACGGAACCACCGGATTTGTTTATCAGAATGAAGTCGAATTTCTTGCTTATGCCGAGCGCTTGATCAATAATTACGAGATAAGAAAAAAACTTGGAGCTGCTGCTGAAAATTACATAGCAGAACACCACTCTAATGTATCTGAGGCCGAAAGTATGCTGAGGATATACAGCAGGGTGCTTGCCCCTTCCTGAACAGCTTGTTTGGGACAGCCCTTGTTTAATGAAAGGAGAGGAATTCATGTCCAGAGAAGAAATCATCAAATTGACTTCGCTATCAACAAAAGGGGGCTGAGGATGCAAAATTGGTCCTGAGGACCTGGCGCAGGTTCTGCGTCATTTGCCCAAAGCTGTACCTGATCCAAATCTGCTTGTCGGGCTTGATACTTCCGATGATGCAGGAGTATATAAAATAAGCGATGATGTTGCTTTAGTGCAGACGCTCGACTTTTTCACACCGATTGTGGATGACCCTTATATGTTCGGCCAGATTGCGGCTGCAAACTCATTAAGCGATGTCTATGCAATGGGCGGAAAACCGATCACAGTTATGAATATCGTAGGATTCCCTATCAGCACTCTTGATAAGAGCATCCTTGCTGACATCCTGGCAGGAGCATCAGACAAAGTCATGGAATCAGGGGCCGCCCTTGTCGGAGGACACTCGATCGATGACCAGGAGCCCAAATTCGGACTCTCAGTCACAGGTGTTGTGCATCCGGATAAAATCAGGGCCAATGCCGGCGCTAAGCCTGGCGACCGTTTGATTTTGACAAAGCCGATCGGTGTCGGCATCCTTACGACAGCGATCAAGCGGGACCTGCTCGAGAAGGAAGATATCGATCTTGTCATGAACGTAATGGCTGCACTTAATAAAGATGCCGCAGAAGCAATGGAAAGCTTCCAGGTGAATGCCTGTACCGATGTGACTGGCTTTGGCCTCCTCGGCCATGCGATCGAGCTTGCTGAAGGCAGCGGAGCCGGTGTTATCATCAACAGCGGTAGTGTACCGGTCCTTCCAAGGACACGTGAGCTAGCAGAACAGAATATCATTCCTGGCGGTTCAAGGAAGAACCACAAATGGCTGTCAGGGCGGATTGAGTACAATCCTGATATTGATGAAACAACCCAGCTGATTCTGTGTGATGCCATCACTTCAGGCGGGCTGCTGATTTCTGTGCCTGAGGCGGAAGCTGAAGCACTGCAAAAGGCCCTTGAAGAAAGAAATGTCACTTCTGCTATCATCGGCGAAGTAACAGATCAATCTCCCGGGAAGATTAAAGTATTGTAAAAGGACTCGATTAGAGTCCTTTTTTAAGGGGTATGGGATGTCAGGCAGATTTGCTTAAAGCTTATGCTGCCTCTCTGCCCATCCCCCCAATTATATTAATGAGGTGTTTTATTGATGAAAAAATGGCTAATGACTGCAGCTGCCTTTACGCTGATCATGATTCTTGCCGCTTGCGGTTCAGAGGAAGGCACAGAACAAAAAGAAAACAGCAATAATAATGAAGAAGCTTTCACAATCGGCGTCATACCGGTACAAACGGAAGGTGCAATGGAAACGGCCATGGACAAGCTTCAGTCGATCCTTGAAAAAGAGCTGGACAGGAAAGTGGATGTTGAGGTTTATCCTGATTATAATGGCGTAGTTGAAGCGATGAACTACGATAAAATCGATATGGCCTATTTTGGACCGCTTACATATGTGGTTGCACATGAAAAAAGTGGTGCTGAAGCAATCATCACCCAGCTGATAGATGGAGAGCCTTTCTACCATTCATATATCGTCACACATAAAGACAGCCCGTACAATAACATGGAAGACATGGTAGCAGCAGCAGGAGAAATTGATTTTGCTTTTGGCGATATCAATTCAACGTCCGGCTCCCTTATCCCTTCCATTGAACTGCAGGATCAGGGTGTTTATACATCCGAGGATGACAATAAGTTCAAATCAGTCAGATTCACAGGTTCCCATGATGCTACAGCCCTGGCTGTCCAAAACAAGCAGGTGGATGCCGGTGCGATTGACAGCGCCATCTACAATCAGCTTGTAGATTCAGGGAAAATTGATGGAGAGCAGTTTAAGACAATCTGGGAATCCGAGAAACTTTTCCAGTATCCTTGGGCAGTTCATCAAGATACAGATAAAGAAACAATAGAAAAGCTTCAGGAAACATTCCTGGCGATCGATGATAAAGAAGTGCTTGATGCGTTTGGCGCAACAGGTTTTACCGAGGCTTCCAATGAACAGTATGAAAGCATCAGGGAAGCAGCTGTCAAACAGGGAATCATTAACGAATAGAGCTGATTATTGTGTGGTTTAAACAGCGTAGTATTTTTACTGTTCTTCTGCTGGCACTGGCTGTATACGCCAGTGCCCGTCTTACAGAGTTTGATCTGACTAAATTCCGTGATTTCCGGAATATGATCGACTTTTTATCGCAGTGGTTTCCAATGGATTTCTCGCTCCTGCCCCGGATGCTCCAGGATAGCATGGAAACATTGGCGATGGCATTTCTGGGGAGCTTCCTCGGCCTGCTGGCGGCATTGCCGCTCAGTTTCCTGGCTGCAAGGAACACTTCCCCATCGAAAGCAGTCTATCATGTGACAAGGCTAGGCCTCAGTTTCGTCCGCTCAGTGCCGGAGATCGTCTTTGGGCTGATCCTTCTTACGGCCTTGGGCCTTGGGCCTTTTCCTGCTGTACTGGCCATTTTGTTCCATAATGCCGGTGTACTTGGAAAGCTGATATCAGAACTGATAGAGTCCTCAGAGCGCGGGCCGCAGGAAGCCATGCGGGCAGTCGGCGCCAAAAGCTGGTTTGCCTCCCTGTTCAGCATCCTGCCGCAAATTTGGCCTAATGTGCTGTCCCAGTTTTTCTACCGGTTCGAGGTAGCGATCCGTACCTCTCTGATTCTTGGTTTTATCGGCGGAGGCGGAATAGGACAGAGATTGTTCAATGATTTCAAGACCTTCCATTATTCTGCCGTTTCTCTCGATGTGCTGATTATTATGGTCATAGTCGTAATCGTCGATTTGTTTGGAAGCTTTGTCAGAAATAAAGTGATTTAAAAGGAGGCTGGGCTTATGATCAAGCTGGAGAATGTTACCGTACGTTATCCGAAGGCTGACTCCCCTGCCCTGCATAACATAAACCTTGAACTGAACCAAGGAGAATTCATATGTGTACTTGGAAAAAGCGGTGCCGGGAAGTCTACACTGATCCGCTGCATGAATGGGCTCCAGAAGCCTTCTGCTGGGGAAGTATACTTTCAGGGCAAGCCGGTATCCGGCAAATCTGCCGAGGAAGAACGGCTTGTACGGAGGGAAATGGGCATGATCTTTCAGCATTATAATCTCATCCCCCGTCTGACAGTCATGCAAAATGTCCTGACAGGAATGTTTGGCTACAGAAACACTTTCAAAAATCTGATAGGCGCTTTTTCCAGAAAAGAAATTGGACTTGCCCGCAGTGTGATGGAAGATGTCGGCCTGAGTGAGTTTGCCGGAAGGAAAGTTGAACAATTGAGCGGAGGACAGAAGCAGCGCGTCGGCATAGCAAGGGCCCTGCTCCAGTCTCCCAAAGTGTTTCTTGGTGATGAACCTGTGGCAAGCCTTGATCCCGGGACATCAGAGAGGATTTTCTCGCTTCTTCAGTCCCTTCACAGAGAGCATGGCCTTCTGACCATCATTAATGTTCACGATGTTTCCCTCGCAAAGCGCTATGCAACACGCATTCTTGCCTTAAAAGATGGCAGCCTCATCTTTGACGGGAAACCAGATGAATTCACAGATGAATTGTATAAACAGACCTATGGGGCTGAATTTATTCCGGTCTGATCCGGGGAAGGAGAATACTTATGACAAAAAGTCCTTGAGTGGTTGATGAGACAAGAGTCGTGTACGACTCAGCAGATAATGAAGTGTTATCAAAATTACAGCCCGGTGAAAAGCCGTCAGTGGTTTTAACCTTTGATGACGGACCTGGCAGGCATTTGCATTCCATTTTGGACAGCCTGGCAGCGGAAAATGCATATGCCGCTTTTTTCTGGCAGACACGGCTTCTGTATCCTGAAAGGCCATGGGAAAGAGTGCTCGATGAAGGGCATATCATTGGAACTCATTCATCCCGCCACAAAAATATGGCTGCTCTCTCCTGTGAGGATCAATATAAGGACCTGGAAACCAGCAAAGAGAAGATCCGCCGGGTTACCGGAAAGGCGCCTGTATTCTTCCGTCCGCCTTTTGGCCAGTATAATGAAGCTACCCTTAAGGCGGCCAATGAACTCGAATTGACCCCTGTAATGTGGCGAATTGCATCCCTTGATTGGGAGCTTAAAGGAAACCCGGAAAAAATCATTTGCAATGTAACTGATCATCTGGAAGATGGAGCCATTATCCTCCTGCATGAACTAAAGCAGACTGCTGATATCCTGCCTGAGTTATTAAAAGAGATCAAACTCAAAGGATATAGCTTTGCCTCCCTCCAGCCAGGAAAGAACAAAAGGAAAGCGCCCGGAGCATAACCCTCCGGATGCTTTTTGCTTTTAGTGGTTGATTAGCATAACTTTAAGCTCTTCGAGTACAAAATTTTCCCTTTTTAGCCAAGTATGATTTTTTATTTTCCCGATGGCTTTCTTATTTTCTTCTATTGCTTCATCAATGGCCACCCATTTGGGTATGAATCCCAGCTCTGCTTCATATGTATCCAGCTGCTGCGCTGCCAAAGCGAAATCATTTAATTCACAGATATAAAAATGTGAATTCATTTGAAAAATGAAGCGGTCATCATATTCGTCGATACGCCTTTCAACGACTTCCCCAGCCTTTTCTTTAACCCTGCAGCTTGTGTAGCCTGTTTCCTCTGCAACTTCCCTGATCAGTGCTTCCGTGCAGGCTTCTCCTTCCTCTACCCCTCCTCCGGGAAATTTATAGCCTCCTGTAATTGTCTGCAGAAGAAGGATCAGATCATCTTGTATAATGATTGCCCTGACCGCTTCCCGTATTTTAATTTGCCTGTCTATGTTTGTATCAGATAAGCCCAAAAGTTTGTAAAAAGCCAATCATACCCCCACCTTATCATCTCATTAGGTTAATTTTACCATTAAAAGCAAAAATAAATAGGGCTGCATGACAGCATGCAGCCCTATTTATACAAGAATTATTGCGCAACCGGAGATTGTGATAGTACGTACTCTTCTATCTTTTGGGCAGCATCCTCGATATTTGCGGCTTGAATAGTCACGATCCTGTCTTCCGGATACATTTTAGCTGTATGCGTATAACGGGGATCATAATAATATTTAAGGAGCAGCGCAACCGCTGACCCATACTCTTCATCAATGAGATTCTGTTCTATTTCGGCAGCAATCGGTGTGTGGATCCTGTTTTTAATATGGCTGAACGCATTAAAGCATGCTTCAGGATGATCCCATGGCTTGTAATCCTCCAGGATATGGCGGACTCTTTCTTCCATCGGCATCTCAATGAACAGCTGGATCCCCTGTTCCTTCTTTTCAATGATAGATTCAGGGAGCACCACCTTCCCAACCCTTTTGCTCTCAGCTTCAAAAAAGACAAAAGGAGAATCCTGCACCTCGAGCACCTTTCTCAGCAGCCTGCTATCGAACATTTTCTGATTGCTCGGTTCAAGGCCGATATGGCCAAAGATGGAACCGCGGTGCCTGGCAAGTCCCTCGAGATCGATCACACTATAGTCCTTTTCTGCCAGCTTCTCTAGAATGGCCGTTTTCCCTGAACCTGTATAGCCGTTCAAGACGAATGCTTTGGGCTTAAGCTTGAGTCCTTCAAGCGTTTCGACAACCCATCTGCGATGCGCTCTGACACCGCCTTCTAGCCGGTATGTGCGTATGCCCATCAGATCAAGGAGGGTGGCAGAGGTTCTGCTCCTCATCCCGCCTCTCCAGCAGAATACGGCTTTGTCGCCTTCAACGGCATTAAATTCCCTGATAAAATCCGGAAGCTTGGCCGAAACGATTTCCAGACCGCGTTCTTTGGCAGCTTCAACACTCACCTGTTTGTAAATTGTGCCGATTTCAGCCCGCTCTTCATCATTGAACAAAGGTATATTGATGCTTCCCGGTATCGTGCTGTCCTTATACTCAGAAGGAGACCTTACATCTACCAGTACAAGCTTTCGTTTATCCTTCAGTTCTAAAAGTTTCTCAATTCCTACATCCTGGAACAATTTTTATTCCGCCTTTCCTGCTGTTGCATTCTAAGCTTATCTTTACTGCTATCATATAGAAAAGCTGATCACTCACGGGGAGGATCAGCTGGAAAAACATCTTCTTCAACCGAGGGACTTCAGCGGATGAACATCCTGCCCTTTACCTATTATAAAACATTTCGCGGCTAAAAGCATATTTTCAGATTTTCCCCCTGAGCCTTTTCCGGTTTTCAGCTTTAATCGAAATCCCAGGTAAGCTGTTCTTCACTTTCAAGAGCTGCTTTTTTACTTTTAAGTATGTCTTTAGGTTTCTGATCTTTCTTCTGGTCCTCTATTTGCCTTTTTGCTTGCTTAATTGCTTTCCGTACATCACAAATGGGAGCTGGGTATCCAAGCTGAAAAAAACCAGGGTACAGCCAGGGTTCGTGTATATATGCCGCATCCACATCCTTCAGCTCCGGAACATACCGGCGGATAAAGCTTCCATCAGTATCAAGCTCTTTTCCCCATTTGACCGGATCGATGATTTTGACGGTTTTTGAGCCGCTTTTACCGGCAAGAATGCCCATCTCTTTCATGTGAACAGCAGGCTCGTGGTCAAGGAACAAAAGGGCGAGCTCCAGTGCAGCCTTCTCCCAATCTAATAGAAGTATATTACAGGCAAAGCCTGCCAGCATCCTTCTGCTGCTGTAATTGAGCCAGCCGGTTTTGCGCAGGCAGCGCATACTCGCATCAATCGAAGGAATTCCGGTATTTCCTGTCCGCCATTTTTCAAGAAGCTCTGCATCATGCGCTCTGGCGGAATTACTATCGGCTGCATTTGCTTGTGTTTCTTTTTCCTGCCACTGCAATGCCTCACTCCGCTCAAGCAGCTTTGATTGAAAAAGGCTTAGCTGCTGCTTCTCAGTTTCTGTACAGTTTTCCGCCTTCTTTGCGGCTTCATGGTAGGCGAGCCTTGGTGAAATATTACCGTATGCCAGGTACGGGGAAAGCCTGCTGGAAGAGAAAGAAGAAGCGAGCGGTTTTTGATAGTTTTTTTCATAGTTGGCGAGCTGTTCCCCTATGAAAAATTCCAGTGTTTCTATTCCCCTTTTTTCCCCGCCATTTTGTCCAAACCTGATGGCCTCTCCTTTAACTTTCATGCCTAATGCCTTCTGAACAGAAAGATTAAGAAAATCCGGCACCTTTTCCGGAACTCTGACCGCAGCCGGAGGATCTGTCAGCTCCTCAAGCATTGACTCCTGCCAAAGCTTTCTGAACCTGCTCTTGCTCTTTGGTTTTTCCAGCTGGCCTGGAGGATGGAAAGGATAGAAAGGCAGTCCTTTAGACACCATCCACTCCGCAGCCTGTCTGTCAGTATCCGTATCGTATTCCAGGTGGAAAAAAAGGGAGAAATCACCGTATCTTTTCAGTAGCTCTTCGAGTATATCGATGATGGTGCCTTGAGCGGCAAATAATCTTCCTCCAAGACCCCTTAGGCCCTCATCCAGCTGCTCAAGCCCCTCTGCGGCAAATTGGATATGGCGTCTTGAGACTTCCTTCCGGCCTGAAAGCGGTTCTGCTATATATAAAGGGATAACCTCCTCCGCTGAAGCACATGCCTCTGCAAGCGGCCGATGGTCATGAATCCTTAAGTCTTTCCTGAACCATACAATATTCATAAGAAATCACTCCGAAACTAGAATAGCGTCTCTATCCATTATACTGAACTAAGAGAGAAAAAGCTGGGTAAAAGAAAAGCGGAGGCGGCTTATGACTCGAGGCTCTAGCCGCTGGAGCTGGACATAAAGAAAAGCGGAAGCGGATTGACGTAATCAGGAAATGCCAGCAATATAAATAGCCCGGCATTTGCCGGGCTTATTTAAGCATCTTCCAGTATTCAGTCTTACACTTTCGCTGCTGCCGGCTTCTCCACCTTCACCGTCCACCCGAAAGGATCCGCAACTCTGCCATATTGGATGCCAGTCAGTGTATCATACAGCTTCCGGCTCAGCTCCCCGGTTTCTCCATTATTGATGACAAGCTTTTCATCCTGCCATAGAAATTCGCCGATCGGGGAAATGACTGCTGCAGTCCCTGTGCCAAAAGCTTCTTCGAGCTCCCGATTCCGGTAAGCCTGTGCCAGCTCCTCGATGGAAATCCTTTTTTCCGTAACTTGGTGCCCCCATTCTTCAAGCAGGGCAATGATTGAATTCCTGGTAACCCCTTCAAGAATGCTTCCATTCAAAGCCGGCGTGATGATTTCTCCATTCACTTTGAAAAAGACATTCATGCTCCCAACTTCTTCAATATACTTTTTTTCTTTTCCATCCAGCCATAATACCTGGGCATATCCGCCTTTGCCGGCACCCTGCTGGGCTTTCAGGCTTCCGGCATAGTTGCCTCCTGTCTTGGCATTGCCGGTGCCGCCTGGGACGGCCCTGACGAATTCCCTTTCTACCGCGATTCTGACGGGATTGATCCCTTCCTTGTAATAGGCACCGACAGGGGAAAGGATGATGATGAACTGATAGCTTGCAGAAGGAGCCACTCCCAAATATGGTTCTGTGGAAATGACAAAAGGCCTTATATAGAGGGAAGTGCCTTCAGCAGAAGGAACCCACTCTTCTTCGATCATCAGCAGTTTTTTGAGGGCTTCAAGCGCCAGGTCCTCGTCAATGTGCGGTATGCAAAGCCTGCTGTTGGATCTGTTCAGTCTCTCCAGATTTTTTTCCGGCCTGAATAAAAGGATTTCCTGATCTTTTGTCCGGTATGCTTTAAGCCCTTCAAAGACGCTCTGGCCATAATGAAAAATCATGGCTGCCGGATCCAATGTGAGCGGCTGGTAGGGAATGATGCGGGGATCATGCCAGCCGAACCCTTCCTTATAGTCCATCACGAACATATGGTCAGTGAAATTTCTGCCGAATTCCAGTGCCGCTGCTTCCGGCTTGACCTTTTTTTCGTTCCTTAAAGTTACGCTGATCTGGCAATCTGTCATTTTTGAAAACTCCTTTTCTGCTATTATGCTTTGAAGTGCTGAAGGGAATGGGTGAAAAAGAAGCAAATGATGTGAATGCGGTATCGCACCATATCATTTGCACCCTCCCTTGCTTACTTTTCCAATAAATAACCTTTAATAATATTCTTAATATTATGGCAATCCTTTAATTAAATGTCAAGAACTTTATCCTTGCTGACTTTGTGCACCCTCAGCAAGATTAAATAGGAATCCATATACTAGACTGTATGCTTCCCCGACTGACAATCCGCCATGATAACCAGGAAGAGCATCGAGGGAAAAATTTAAATTCCAGATGCCTTCACCTGAATCAAACATCAGATCATAAGCGTCCCCGCTGCCTTCAAGCCCTTTATCCAGGCTGTCTTTGAGGTATTTCTGATACTTCTTCTGCAGTTTTAATCCAAGCATAATATCGTAGTTGCCGAACACATCATCCACTTCAAGAGAGACAGCATCTGCGCCAATGACATCAAACCATTTGGACTCCATGTATACAAACTCGCGTTTATGCTCACGGAAATAGGAAATGGGCTTTTCCAGAAAATCTGGCGATTCTTCAGCAAGGATTTCTTCTGTTTCCTTATCGCCTCTTTCCAAATAAGCCTCCCGGAAGCGGTCTCCCTCATTGCCGATTGTGAATCCATCAGCTGAATCAGAGTCTGTCATTCCGAGATATTCTTTTTCTTTTTCAAAAATCAGGGCAGTCCCTTTCTCTTTTTGTTCTTTTTCTATGTATGAAGCAAGATTTTCTTTTAGCATGAGTATTCTCCTTTTTTAGCGGTTTGCGAATTTCATCCCGGAATTATAACCGGCTTATAAGCAGTATACCATTCCTTTCTGGCTTCACATAACACTATAATCCGGGGCAGGGCAGAGACCCCGGGGAATATAGCTTTATAGAGTGCCTTTATGATGTTCGTCCAAAAGGTCCATCTGCACTTCAAGTGCTGCCCTGCCCCCGCTCTCTACTGCTCCATTCATATAGCCCTGATAAAGGATGGATGTATGCTCCCCGGCAAAATAGCAGCTTCCTTCCTTCTCCATCTCAACTCCTGCAAAACCGGTGTGCTGGCCGACCTTCCTGAAGGAATAGGAACCTCCAGTCCAGCTGCCGGCAATCCAGTAGGATATCAAATCCCTGCCATTAAATTGGTCTGCTGCACCTGTGAACAGCCGTGACAAATCCTGCAGGAATCTCCGCTTATGCTTTTCCTTGCCTTCTTTCATTAACCGAACGGCTTCCTTTCCGCCTGCATAATGTACAAGGATTCCGGCATCCCCCTTTTGTGCCCGGGTAGCTTCAAAGGCAGATTGGAACATATCATTGGTATAGATTGTTCCGGTGCTGGCAAACTTCTCCCAAAATCTGCTGCTGAATTGAAAATGTGCTTTTAAATTATGACCCATGCCAAGCTCTTCTATTGCTTTTGCTTTTAGAGGGCTGAAGCCGCTCTTTGTGTAATCTGTTTGTTTTAAAACAGTAAAGGGAATGGCCATCACGACTTTGCCTGCATAGACTTCCTTCCTTTTCCCAGCCGATTGAAATCCAAGGTGATATCCGCCCTGCCCGAGGGATCTGATGCTTGTAAGCTGGTGGTCATAAAGGATAGACCCGTCCAGTTTTTGCTTTAATTTCTCAATGATCAGGTCGTTCCCGCCCCGCACCCTGTATCTTTCATCAGAGGTGCCGAATACATTGAAATGCGATCCATTCAGCCCTCCTACAAGGCTGATGAGATTAAGTGCGCTCTGTTCAGCACAATCTGCCCCATATTCGATTGTGTATGCATCGCATAAAAGCTGGCCGAACTCAGAGCCAGTTCCTCCCTCTATATTTTGATTGATCCAGTCCACAATCGACATGCTGTCCAGCTCTTTTGCGCGCTTAGAATGCCTGTTATACAACGGAGGGAATTCGCAAAGCCTGTATTCTTCTCTGACAGTGTCAGCTATCCGGCTGTAGAGATCCTCGATCTTTTCTCCGGGGATGCTTGTTCCATTAATAAGATAAAGCGGCTTTCCCCCTTTTTTTTCGAAGCTGGTAAGGTCATCTGTCTGCAAACCGAGTTCAGAGATCAAGCCCAGTATTTCTTTATGGTTGGAATCAATGAACTCTCCTCCGCATTCAGCAAACTGCCCTTCCGCAAAAATAGCCCGGTCTGTCCGGCATCTGCCGCCTGCGTCTGCCTGTGATTCAAATACCACAGCTTCGATTCCTGCCTGCTTCAGCCGGAAAGCACAGGTAAGACCTGCGAGTCCGGCACCGATGATGGCAATAGCATGCTGTTTCATTTCAAACCTGTCCATAATGTCACTCCTGCTGCCAACTTGAAATTGCAAAATATAGCATTCCCTCAATGTCTGTTCTTGAATCTCCTTATTACTGATGAGATTAAGTGTAAATCCTGCATAGAAAACAAAAAGAAACAGAGCAGCCTGAGGGGAGGTCTGCTCTGTTTCTTCTGTACAGCTATCCTTCAATCACATTGCCTTCTGCTGGGATGGGATGGTTTTTCAGCAGACTGGCAAAGTGGAATAAGTTATAGGCCAGAATTTTAGCGTGCTGTTTAGTAAAGCTGTTTTTATAGCCTTCCGCCTCGATGAATGAAGGGCCCGGGCCTGCTTCCCCTACCCAATAGGCATCCACATTCGGCGGGATGGTAAAGCCGATATGTGATAAACCGTAAATGATGGATTTGGAAGCGTCCTTTGCTCCGTCTTCATTGCCTGTGACAACAGCTCCGCCTACTTTATTATAATAAAGATATTGCCCCTTATCATTTGTCATGCTGCTTGCGCCGTATAGCCTCTCGATTGCCAGTGTGGCAATGCTGCTCTTTTCCCCGAGCCAGATCGGCGTGCCAATGACCAGGATATCCGCTTCTTTGACTTTCTCAAAGATTTCCGGCCATTCATCCCCTTCTCCTTCATCGGCGGAAATCCCATAGGAAATGTTGAAATCTGCAAGCCTGATGGTTTCTGATTCTACTCCAAGGGTATCAAAGTGACCGATTACCTCATCCATCAGCCGCTGGGTATTTGAGGGCTCTGCCCCTGCTTTTAAACTGCAATTCAGGAATAAACTCTTGATTTTCATAACGGTAGCCTCCTTACGTTCTCTCCTGTTATATATCCTCACAGCAATCCGGCAAACATGGAGATGTGCAGAAAAGGCCTTTTAAAAAAAGAACAACATCCTTTGATTACATTAATATAATGTATTACAGCACCTTTAGACACTTGGGTGTACGGTTAAAAAGAACCCGGTATGCCCCGGATGCACGGGTTCTTTCCATAAACCAACTGAAAAGCGGTGATAAAGAGTGAAAACTGATTCGCTTTCTACTTTCAGCTTTCAGAACCTGCAGGAGCATGATCTTACCTTTGAAAAGGTTTTTGAACGCATCCTGCGCTTTATGTCCCGGCAGCCTGCAGGCAATTACAGGCTGATGGTCGGTACAGATTCACAGGTTCATCCCGAGTCGACCCGTTTTATAACGGGGATTGTTATTCAGAATGAAGGAAAAGGGGCCTGGGCCTGCATCAGGAAAACGACTGTTCCCCGGAAGATGCAGCAGCTCCATGAAAGGATTTCGTTCGAAACCTCCCTGACCGAGGAAGTTGTGGCCCTCTTTGATGATGAGAAAAAGAACAGGATGATTGATATCGTTCTGCCACATGTCTACAAAGGAGCTACTTTTGCGATAGAAGGGCATATCGATATCGGCGCCGGGCCGCGGAACAAAACAAGGGAGTACGTAAATGAAATGGTTGCAAGGCTGGAGTCTATGGGTCTTGAGCCAAAAATAAAGCCGGAGGCCTTTGTGGCATCCAGCTATGCAAACCGTTTTACTAAATAGGCAATTTATAATGGAGTCTTGATTTTTCTGTTATAATTTTCTTCAGCTTTCCGGGCAACCGCCTCTGTAAGCTCCACCGTGATGGAAGGCAGGGATGAACTCAATATGCTGTTGGCCATCTTTGCCATAAGGCCCTCGGCCCTAATGGTCAGGCAGCCGGTCATGATATTGGTCCGGTTCTCTTTTTTTGCCCAAAAATAGCCTTCACCTGAAATTTTTTCGTTGATTCCCTCAAGATTGAAAGTGACTTTTTCAGGCTCCTGCCAGGTTACGATCTCCACCTTCAGCTGTATCTTCTTCTTCATGATGCCCACTTCTGTATAAAAGCTCCATGTCGATTCCCGATCATTGATGATCGTATGGTCAATATATCCCGGCACAAGCGGGGCCCAGCGGTCAATATTGCTGACGAATTCCCACAAAGATTCTATCGGTATTTTTACTTCTGCCTGGTGGCTGCAGCTGGCCATATATCAAACTCCCTTTTCTAAATAGGTTCTATTCCACATCTTATTCTGAACCATTTTTCCTTATGCCAGAAAAAACCGGGATGAAGCCGTTCACAAAATACTTTCCAGCGCATCCTTAAGGGTCCCGATAACAAGTTCGGCATCTTCTTCTTTTATGTTGAGGGGCGGCGACAGTGCAAGGACGTTATTGTAGCCTGCCACAGTAGCTCCATTTTTCCCGATCAGCACTCCTTTTTCACGGCAGGCGGCTATGACTTTATTGACAAGGGCTGCCTCGAGAGGCTCTTTCGTTTCTTTGCTGCTGACTAGCTCAATTCCGATCAATAGCCCTTTCCCTCTGACATCGCCAACAAAAGGATGATCCGCCAGGCGGGAGGCAAGATTTTCTTTCAACTTTGCGCCAAGATCGGCCGAACGTTTATAGAGGTTTTCCTTTTCAAGAATTTCGAGGTTTTTAAGCGCCAGTGCGCAGGCAGCCGGATTGCCGCCGAATGTATTGATATGCCGGAAATAGTCGTATTCCCCGCTTCCCTTGAACGCTTCATAGATCTCTTTCTTCACAGCAGTGGCTGACAGCGGGAGATAGGCGCTCGTGATGCCTTTTGCCATTGTGATGATATCGGGCCTTATACCGTCATGCATAAAGCCAAAAGGCTTCCCTGTCCGGCCAAAGCCGCAGATCACCTCGTCAGAGATCAGCAGGGCTCCGTGCTTTTCGCACACCTCTTTGGCAGCCTTCATATAGCCTTCCTGGGGAGTGATGATTCCCCCTCCGGTGATGATCGGTTCCATAATCATGGCAGCAATCGTTTCGCTCAGTTCCCAAGTCATTGCCTGGTCAAGCGCTTTGACTGCGGGCAGATCAGAAGGGCTGCCGCTGTGGACTTCATCTCTGTAAGAGTCTGGCGGCTGTACATGTATGAATCCCGGGGAGAGCGGCTCATATTTGTATTTTCTTTGCGCCTGCCCTGTCGCGGCGAGCGATCCCATAGTATTGCCATGATAGGACCGGTAGCGGGACACAATTTTATAGCGCCCTGCTTCCCCGCGCTGCTGATGATATTGCCTGGCGATTTTAAAGGCGGTTTCATTTGCTTCCGATCCGCTGTTGGAAAAGAAAATAACATATTCTCCGCCAAGCAGTTCATTCAGCTTCTCAGCAAGCCTGATGGCTGGAGCATGGCTTTGGGTCAGCGGAAAATAAGGCATCTCCTTCAGCTGTACATATGCAGCCTCGGCAAGCTCCTTCCTGCCATATCCCGCATTCACGCACCACAGGCCAGCCATCGCATCTAAATAGCGTTTCCCGTCACTTGCAGTTATCCACGAACCCTCAGCCTTTTCCGCGACGATGGTCGACTGCGGGCTGTAGGGCTTCATTGAATGCCATACATATTGATCATCCTGTTCAAGCAATGATTTATTTCCGTTCACTGACTGTGCCATCCTATCTCCTCCTCGTTGCTGCTAAGTGATTTCAAAGTTCAAAACGAGATGTGACCATTTTCTTTTTTGTATAAAAATTCAAGCCATCTTTGCCATTGACATGAAGGTCCCCATAGAAGGAATCCTTCCAGCCTGAAAAAGGGAAGAATGCCATTGTAGCCGGAACGCCTACATTGATGCCGAGCATTCCGGCATCCGCCTCTTCACGGAATTGCCTGATGCTCCTGGCATCGTTTGTATAGATGGTTGCTCCATTCCCGTATCTTGACCTTCGGATGAAGTCCAGCGCTTCATCAAGGCTTCCTGCCCTGAGCAGGCTCAGTACAGGTGCAAATAGCTCTTCCTTTGCGATCGTCATATCGCATGTCACCCTATCAAAGATCGTTGCACCAAGAAAGTTCCCGGCTGGGTGCCGCTCCATCTCCGTGCGGCCGTCCCGTATCAGCTCAGCCCCTTCTTCTTCTCCTTTTTCAATGAGTCCGAGGACTTTTTCAAGATGCTCCTTGCGGATGACGGGCGTCAGGAGGGTATCTTCTTCCATCCCGCTGCCGACCTTGAGCTCATCGGCTTTTTTCTTAAGCTCATTAATGAAGCTGTCGTTTTCTCCCACCACGACAACGGCACTGCATGCCATGCACCTCTGGCCGGCACTGCCGAATGAGGAACTGATGATATGCTGGGCCGCCTTCTCAGCATCGGCATCAGGCATGACGATATGGTGATTTTTAGCACCCGAGAGTGCCTGTACCCGCTTTCCTTCAGAAGCGGCCCGTTCATACACATATTTTGCAACCCGCTGAGAACCGACAAATGAGATGGCGGCAACCTCTTTATGTTCAAGCAGTGCATTCACAACATCATGTGCGCCGTGTACAATGTTCAGGACTCCAGGAGGGGCGCCCGCTTCGGCAAACAGTTCAGCAAGGCGCGCTGCCAGGATCGGCGTCCTTTCAGACGGCTTCAGCACAAAAGTATTCCCGCAGGCAACAGCAAGAGGGAACATCCACAAAGGGACCATCATCGGGAAGTTAAAAGGAGTGATCCCCCCAACCACGCCAAGCGGGTAACGGAACATCTCAGAATCAATATCCTCAGCGATCCCTGAAAGCGACTCACCCATCATTAAGGTCGGTGCACCTGCGGCAAATTCCACACACTCGATGCCTCTTTGGACCTCGCCGAATGCTTCTTTGAAGGATTTTCCGTTCTCTTTTACAATCAGCTCAGCAAGCTGTTCATGATGCTGTGACAGCAGATTATGATATTTGAAAAGGAGCCTTGCCCTCTTTGGGACAGGCACCTTCCTCCACGAAATAAACGCCCTTCCTGCTGCCTGGACAGCAAGGCTGACATCTTCTGCACTGGAGGCAGGCACCCTCGCGAGCACTTCATCATTGGCAGGGTTGATGACTTCAAATGTATCTGCAGAGGAAGCTTCTACCCAATTGCCATCAATAAAATTTCTCAAAACCTCTGTTTCATGCCTGATCGCCATATGCTCCATCTCCTTCATATGAAATATCCACTTCAGATTTTTATAAGACTTCGATAGAAAGCTGCACATGAAGGCGAAGGATCAGCGGCAAATAATGAAATGCGCAATCCTTCGCTCTATCACAGCTATTTTTGTTCTGCAGAATGCTCTTTCTGCTTGAGCAGAAGCCCGCTGAAATATTTCCGTGCTTCTGCTGTCCCAACATGGATTGTTTCCTGGATCCCGCTGGCCGGATTGGCAAACAAGATGGCCGCTCCATCCAAGCTTTCTTTCACCTGAAGGATTCTGAATCCTTTTTCGATATAAAAATCGATTTTGTCTCTTTCATGCAAAAAGAACTGGTAGTCTGACATACTCTGACCTCCTGAAAATAGTCAAGATTTCATGGAATCAGCGGCTTTTTCCTGATCATCGTCCAAAATCCAGTCGCGCCCCACACTGATTCCGAGATATTTGCTGTCATCCGGATCATTGATTTCGGCCTGCTGATATTTGCGGAACCACCAGTACCGGGCAAGAAGGTAATAAGAGCCTGCTCCTGCCAGGAATCCGGCAAGGAATGAATAGTTGGGAAGCCAGTATGCAACTGCGGCACCAATGACCCAGCTGATGAATCCTGCAAGGTTGATTCCTCCCCAATACCTGAACTGCCCATGGTCCTCGTATAATTCAGGTACATTGACGCGCCTTTTTCTCAGCAGATAATAATCAGCAAAAAGGATGCCGACAATCGCAGACAGGATGCCGCCTACAAACAGGAGGACAGGGATGATGACGCCAAAGAGATTCCATGGCTGGACGACTGTCCCGACAATTCCTGCTGTAATAACGCCAGCCCAGAAAGGAAATTTCGGCCCGCCAACATTAGAAAATATCGTTGCCGCCGGAACGACATTGGCCGCCGTGTTGGTGGACCATTGCGCCAGGATGATCATCAGAAGCAGGACGCATAGGACGAGTCCTCCTGCCGCTTCCTGAAGGGCGATGACAGGATCGTAATTCAGGACGGCAATATAAGCGATCCCTCCTATGATAATCATAAAGGTCTGTGTCAGCGGCATGGCGATCAGGTTGCCGATCAGCGCCCCTTTATTGCGCTTAAACCAGTTTTTTTCATTCACGGGCGCCTTGATGAACCGGGAAATGGAAGGAATATCAGCACTCAAGGTCGCCCAAAAGCCCATATTGCTGAAGATCACAACAAGGAAAGCAGTAAATGCATCGGTTCCCGCTGCCGGATTTTCTGCCCATGTCCAAATATTCCTTCCTGCCTCTTCAGCCGTATCGGATAAAGATAGGTACATCCAGACGGAAATCAGGATAATGACCGGAGCTGCCATGTCAGCAAAACGCTCTATCGCTTTTATCCCAAGGCTGGTATTAATGAGCTGTGCAGCTGCGAAAATAAGAAAACAGATAAACCAGTTATTGAAACCGAATAAAATATCAATGATGCCATTCATGGCAGTGGCACCGAAGTAGGTATTGATTCCAAACCACATAGAGGCGGTGACGCCCCTCGTGATTGAGGGGATATGAGTCCCGATTGTGCCGAAAGGGGCGCGCATATAGACCGGGAAGGATAGGCCATGCTCTATCCCGATGTCTGCAATCAAACTGATGAATAAGCCGATTCCGAGGCAGCCGATCACCGTTGCAATAATGACAAGCGGCAATGGGAGGCTCATAACCCCGGAGCCTCCGATGGCAAAGGTGGCGAGTACCACCACCATGCCCACCCACATAAATGAATAGCCGAGCGAGGTGATATTCCTGTCCTTTTGCTGGATCGGATAAAGGTCAGGGGATTTCAGATGGCTTCTTTTCATACGTACACATCCTGTCCGGTTAATTTTTGTCAGGCCGAGAAGCTGATTGAAACCGAAAAGCCGGGTTAGTGCATGCCATCATCCTGTTCACTGAAACAAAGCCGGGGTAATTCATCTCCGTCCACAGCCAACCCTCTTAATCTAATAAGCAGGAATCACGTTATTATGGGTTTTGTGTTTAAAATATTTTGCTCTTTTTAAATATTGCCCGCTGCCCGCTTTTCCAGTGAACTGGCGGTCTTTAATCACATACTCTCCCCTTACGAGCACAGTGACAGGCTCTCCTTTGACTGATAATCCTTCAAATGCGCTGTAATCAACAGCCAAATGGTGGGTGCCTGCAGAAATGGTTCGTTCCTTTTCAGGGTCAAATAGGACAATATCGGCATCAGAGCCTACAGCAATCGTCCCTTTCTGAGGGTAGAGGCCAAATAGCTTCGCAGCACGGGTCGAAGTGATGTCGACAAATTGGTTGAGGGTGATCCTTCCCTTTGCCGCCCCTTCTGAAAAGAGGATCGAGAACCGGTCTTCAATAGTCGGGCCTCCGTTCGGTATTTTGGTAAAATCCTCCCTGCCGAGATCCTTTTGCCCCTTAAAGTCAAAAGAGCATTGGTCAGAGCCGATCGTCTGGAGCTGTCCGCTTTTGAGGGCATTCCATAAAGTGTCCTGATTCCATTTTTCACGGAGCGGCGGGGACCACACATATTTTGCGCCTTCAAACTCAGGCTTTTCGAGGCTGGTCTGGTCAAGAACAAGATACTGCGGACAGGTTTCCCCCCAGACATCGATGCCCCTGGAGCGGGCTGCGGCAATTTTTTCTGCTGCTTCAGCGCAGGATACATGTACTACATACAGCTGGGAGCCTGCCAGGCCGGTCAGCTCAGCCGCACGCCCCGTTGCTTCCCCTTCCAGCTCAGGAGGTCTTGTAAGCGCATGGTAGATGGGTTCTGTATGTCCTTCTTCCAATGCCTTTTTCGTAAGATAATCGATGACATCCCCGTTTTCTGCATGCACCATGACAAGAGCCCCGAGGTCCCTTGCGGCAACCAGCGTCTTGAAAAGCGTTTCATCATCAGCCTGGAAGACATTTTTATAGGCCATGAAGACTTTGAAAGAAGTAATTCCCTCAGAATCTATCACTTTCGGCAGCTCCGCCAGTACTTTATCATTGATTTCCCCGATCATGAGGTGGAAGCTGTAATCGATGGCAGCCTTGTCTTTAGATTTTTGGTGCCATTCATCAATGCTTTCCTGGAGAGGCCTTCCTTTAGATGTCAGGCAAAAGTCTATGATGGTCGTCGTGCCCCCAAAGGCTGCGGCAATCGTGCCTGACTCAAAATCGTCCTTTGTCACAGTCCCGCCGAATGGCATATCCAGGTGGGTGTGCGGGTCTATGCCGCCCGGAAAAACGTAAAGCCCTGCAGCATTGATGATTTCCGCCCCGGTATCTTGCAGATCCCTGCCAATCAGGGCGATTTTTCCTTCTTCTATTAAAATATCAGCCTGAAAAGTATCTGATGCTGTCACTATAGTGCCGTTCTTTATTATTTTCTTCATATTCAGCACCCCTTTACCGTTTAGATAGATCCAATTCGCATGCCTGTGCCCCGGCTATCGCGGCCTGTCGTTCATTCCAGGTCATAGGCGGCTGTGTGTGCGGAAGCTCTACCATTGAAATGGCCCCTTCCTCCGGGCAGACAATAGAACAGAGGTTGCAGCCGACACAGTCTTCTTCGCGGACTTTCAAATATTCTTTTCCGTTTTCATCAACCAGCATATCAATGCATTGATGCGAGGTGTCCTCACAGGCGATATGGCATTTATTGCAGTTGATGCAGATATCAGGGTCGATCCTCGCGGCAATATTATAGTTAAGGTCCAGATTGCCCCAGTCCGAATACCTTGGTACAGATTTTCCGATAATGTCCCTGACTGACCGGATGCCTCTCTCGTCCAGATAATTATTCAAACCATCCATTAAATCTTCAATGATGCGGAACCCGTGGTGCATAGCAGCTGTACAAATCTGTACGCCGGAAGCGCCCATCAGCATGAATTCAACCGCATTCTGCCAGTTCGATATCCCGCCCATGCCTGAAATCGGTACAGATATTGCTGGATTCCTGGCGCACTCAGCGACCATGTTCAGTGCAATCGGTTTGACTGCCGGGCCGCAATAGCCTCCATGTGCTCCCTTCCCTCCGACATGCGGAATCGTATTCCAGGTATCAAGGTCCACCCCGGCAAGGCTGTTGATCGTATTGATCATACTGACAGCATCTGCACCGCCTTTTACCGCTGCTTCTGCTGTTGCTGTAATATCCGTTATATTGGGGGTAAGCTTCACGATGACTGGTGTCCGGGCCGCTTCCTTCGCCCAATAAGTCTGTTTTTCCACCAGCTCTGGCACCTGTCCGGATGCAGATCCCATTCCCCTCTCTGCCATCCCGTGCGGGCAGCCGAAGTTAAGCTCAAGTCCATCTACCCCAATCTCTTCGACCCGTTTGACAATTTCATGCCATTTCTCCTGTTTCGGCTCAACCATCAGTGAGGCAATGATCGTGTTGTTGGGAAACTTCTTTTTCGTTTCATAGATTTCCTTCAGATTGACTTCAAGCGGCCTGTCTGTAATCAGCTCAATATTGTTAAAGCCTGCGACCCGCTGTCCATTAAAGCTGACAGCAGCAAATCGGGAAGAAACGTTTAAAATAGGCTCACCCAGCGTTTTCCAAACAGCTCCGCCCCATCCGGCCTCGAAAGCACGCTGAACCTGATAGCCTGAATTGGTAGGTGGTGCAGAGGCAAGCCAGAAAGGATTGGGGGACTTTATGCCTGCCAATTCTATGCTTAAATCAGCCATTTGCTTCTCTCCTTTCTTCCTTCATCATCAGCTTGTGGATCGCATGGGCTGCTTGTTTACCCTGCTGGGCAGCAGTGACGACCATGGCTTCCCCTTTTCCTTTGCCGAAGACAATATCCCCGCAGGCAAACACTTTCGGATTTGAGGTCTGGCATGTCTCAGGATTGATTTCTACAACTCCCCCATCGTGAGCAAGGCCGAATTGATCGATGAGGCTTTCGTGCCTTTGCTGCCCGATGGCTTTAATAATGATGTCAGCCGGGAGCAGATGCTCAGATCCTTCAATGGGTACGGGCCTTCTCCGACCATCCGTATCCGGCTCGCCAAGCATCATTTGGATGCACTCCAGTCCTGCTGCTTCCCCGCGGTCATTGCTGATAATCCTTTTGGGTGCCGTCAGCCATCGGAACTCGACTCCATCCTGCTTCGCAAACTCATATTCAAAATCATAGGCAGTCATTTCTTCCTGTGTCCTCCTGTAAAGGATTTTCACATTCCCCGCCCCGAGCCTTGCTGCACAGGTTGCCCCGTCAATTGCTGTGTTGCCGGCGCCGATTACAATTGCTTTCTTGCCTGCCACATCTCTCCTCAGTTCACCGGTTTTTGTCTGCTTCACAAATTCAATCGCATCAAAGACACCTTCCAGATTTTCACCTTCAATTCCAAGGTCCGGCACTTTTGACATGCCTGCAGCAAGAATCACAAAGTCATATCCGTCCAGCAGTTCTCCGGCTGTAACATCCCGGCCGATCTTCGTTTTTGTCCTGATGTCTACATTCATCCGCCTGACCTGTTCTGCTTCCCAATGGGCAATCTCCTTCGGCAGACGGAATGAAACGATACCGTAAGTGTTCAGCCCTCCGGCTTCCTCCTCGGCTTCATAGATGACAGTCTCATAGCCGAGACGGGCCAGCTCCCTGGCAGCCGATAATCCCGCAGGTCCGCTTCCGATGACCGCTGCTTTTTTGCCGTTGGCCGCGCCTGGGAAAAATAAGTCCTTCCCGCTTTTTATGGCCCAGTCAGTCGCATGCCTCTGCAGTTTGCCGATCAGAATAGGGCTTTTTGTTGAATTCAATACACACGCCCCTTCACAGAGCTCTTCTGTCGGGCAGACCCTTGAGCAGCTTGCGCCGACAGGATTGGCATCCATGATGGTTTTGGCGGATCCCAGCATATTTCCGCTGCTGATTTTTTTTATGAATGAAGGGATATCTATTCCAGTTGGACATGCTTTAATACAAGGGGCATCATAGCAATACAGGCAGCGGCTGGCTTCATGGGCAGCATCCCTGCTGGACAGCGCAGGCTCCGCTTCCCTGAAGTTCTGTTCCAGGTCGGTGTGTGAGATTCGCTTTGGTTTTGCATCGATCACAGCGTTCCCTCCTATCCTGCCTGTGCCAGGCAGGCAATTGAAAAGCTTATTTTCACATAAAAGCCCCTTACGGAAGAAGGGATGTCATTTCACTGTATGTTTCCGGCCTGCGGTCGCGGTAAAACTGCCAGGTGTCCCTGACCTCCCGGATCAGCTTCTTGTTCATTTCACCTATGATGACTTCATCCTTATCCCGGCTGGCAGAGGCAACGAAGCTTCCTTTAGGATCCACCAGGTATGACTGCCCATAAAATTCTCCCATATTCCATGGACCCTCATAGCCGACGCGGTTGATGGCGCCAACATAATATCCGTTGGCGACTGCATGGGCAGGCTGTTCGAGTTTCCATAAATATTCGGACAGGCCGGCGACCGTGGCCGATGGATTGAAGACGATTTCTGCGCCATTAAGCCCCAGCAGCCTTGCCCCTTCCGGGAAATGCCTGTCATAGCAGATATACACGCCGATTTTGGCATATGCAGTATCAAATACCGGATAGCCCAGGTTCCCTGGTTTAAAATAATATTTTTCCCAGAACCCGCAGCCGTTTCCTCCTGCCGCAACATGCGGAATATGCTGCTTCCGGTACTTTCCCAGATAAGTTCCGTCTGCATCCAGGACAGCAGCTGTATTATAATAGGTAGCTATCCCTTCCCGTTCATAAATCGGAAGGACAATAACAATCCCAAGCTCCCTTGCCAGCTCCTGGAAAAGCTTTGTTGTCGGGCCGTCCGGGATTTCTTCTGCAGCGTCATACCATTTCGTATTCTGCTCGGAACAGAAATAAGGACCATAAAAGATCTCCTGCAGGCATACAATCTGGGCGCCCTTTTCTGCCGCTTCCCTAACAAGCTTTATATGCTTTTCGATTGCCTTCTCCTTATGAACTGCAACTGGCTCGCTGCCGTCCACATCATGAGATGCTTGTATCAAGCCGATCTTCACATTGTCTGCCATCTTTACTCCCCCTCTAAAATAAAAAGAATCATCCTTTGCAGAACCGGGCTGTTTCGTACCAGGGCAATCCAGCAGCATGGTTCAGAATGTTCCGTTAATCTAACATACGCAGAAAGGGCAAGTTGTAAAACTTAATTTAAAGAGAGTAGAAAGAAAAAGGCTGGAAGAAACCCAAATAATGCTAATCCTCTAGCAAAAACACAGTGTGAAGGATATCTGCATACAAAAAAGACTGCAAATGGCCCCATAATGAGAGGATCTTTGCAGTCTCATGCTACCTTAATAAAAAGTATAGAAATTAATTTTGCGAGGAAATATTGGTGCCATAAAAGATTTCGTCCATCTCTGTTTTAAGTCGGTCGGTGATTTCTTCCGCTTCTTCTGAATCCAGCTTCTCCTTAGTAAAGCCAAACAGATAATTATTCAGGTCGAATTCCTTCAGTTTGCATTTTGTGTGGAAAATTTTTTCCTGATAGATATTCACATCGATCATATCATACAGGCCTTTTGCTTCATCTGGTATATAGTTCTGTATAGAGTTAATATCATGGTCGATATATAGCTTTTCACCGTTGATGTCCCGTGTAAACCCTCTGACGCGGTAATCAATCGTCATTACATCCGTCTCAAAGGAGTGGATCAAATAATTCAGGGCTTTTAGCGGTGAAATTTCCCCGCATGTGGAAACATCAATATCTGCCCTGAAGGTGCTGATCCCTTCTGTCGGATGGAATTCAGGATAGGTGTGGACTGTAATATGGCTTTTATCAAGCTGCAGGACCACATTGTCAGGGAGCGGTCCAGGAGATTCCTCCAGTGATTCTTCAGGCACTTCGACAACAGGGCCTTCTGATACGAGCATGGTCACACTGGCTCCCTGCGGTACATAGTCCTGCTGGGCGACATTCAGCACGTGTGCCCCGATGATATCGGACACATTAGTCAGAATGTTGGTGAGCCTCTCAGCACTATACTGTTCATCAATATAATCAATATAAGCTTCCCGTTCTTCTTTTGTTTTTGTATAGCAGATATCATACATATTAAAGCTTAACGTTTTAGTCAGATTATTAAAGCCGTGCAGCTCGATCCGTTGCTCTGGTGTCAGTTTCATGTGCAAAATCCCCTTTAACTCTGTTAGTCTGTTGCCCCTATCACCAGCCCTGGCCACTTCTATGGCGAGCTCTTGAGAGAGTGATTCCAAGCTGGTTAGGCTGATTACTATCTAGAGTACCCTTTATAAAAGGCAAAAAAACGGGTTTTTCCTAATTGTGTCCTGCTGAGGCTGAATCTAAAAAAGCCTATCCGTTTTGGATAAGCTTTTTGAGTACATCATTATGCATTAACGAGTTTATTCTTTTTGAATTCTTCCCTGATGGATTGAAGCAGTTCTTCGCTTGAGAGGATTTCATAACCCGTCAGGGCCATTGCCTTTGCCCCTAAGATCATTGCCTCCTGTGCCTGGCTGCTCATGGCCGCTTCGCGGAACTCATGGGTATGGCAGGCGAAATCTTCGTCGCAAATCTTGATATATGGGTGAATGGAAGGCACAGCCTGGCTGACATTTCCCATATCGAGCGATCCTGATCCATCGCGGTCCTCGTGGATTTCACCTGGATCTATTCCCAGCCCGATCAGCTCGTTAGTGAATGCATCCGATAATTGCTGGTTTGTTTGCATGTCATCATACGAAAATTCATAAAAAGAAGCTTTCATTTCTGCACCAGTCTGAAGCGCAGCACCCTGGGCGCATGCTTTCACTTTTTCAACCAGTTCATTCACATAAGATCGGCTTGATGCTCTTACATAGAACTGGGCAGACGCATAGTCAGGAACTACATTGGCCGCTTTTCCTCCTTCAGGGATGATGCCATGGATTCTTGCATCAGAAGTGATATGCTGTCTGAGGGCATTGATGCTGTTAAAAGTCTGAAGCACAGCATCAAGAGCGTTGATCCCTTTTTCCGGACTCGCAGCCGCATGGGCACTCTTGCCGAAGAATTCAAACTGGATCGCATCCATGGCAAGTGATCTGCCGCTTTTCAAATACTTGGACAAAGGATGGACCATCATCGCAACATCCAGTTCATCGAAGATCCCGTTCTCCGCCATTGTCACTTTCCCGCCTTTTGTTTCTTCAGCGGGAGTTCCGTACACAATCACTTTTCCGCCAGTTTCTCCAACAGCCTTGCTCAGGCCGATCCCTGCAGCAATTGCCATTGTGCCTATGAGGTTGTGCCCGCATGCATGACCTACCTCAGGAAGTGCATCATATTCAGCCATCAGCCCAATGGCTGCTCCCGCAATGCCGCTGTCATAAACAGCACGAAAAGCAGTCGGAAGTCCGCAGGTTCCCTTCTCTACATTAAATCCGTGCTTTTCCAATGTTTCAATCAAAATCGCCGAAGATTTGAACTCCTCATGCCCGAGCTCAGGATTTTCTCCTATGTACGTGCTGATATTGACAAATTCCTGCTTAAGCTTATCTATTTCGTTCTGAATTATCTGTTTCATTGTATAACCATCCTTAGTGGTGAATTTTTATTCCTTTTTATTAGAATAACAAATAATTCGGTATTCGAAAATAATTATTTTTTAGTTCCTGCTGATTGCCTATTCCTGAGGGAAAAGGTATGCTCAATTTAATCATTGAATCAAGCTGAAAGCAGGTGATCGGATTGCAGCAAAACATCTTAACTGAGACGCCAGCAGAAGAAATAAAAAGGCTGCTTGCCGCCCAGAAGAACTTTTTTGCGACCCAGGGAACAAAGCCCGCAGCATTCAGGCTTGCCCGGCTGCAGGAGCTTAAGGATAGTATCAAAAATAATGAACAGCAGCTGATCTCTGCGTTAAAAGAAGATCTTGGAAAGTCTGAACTTGAAGGATATTCAACGGAAATTGGGATTTTATATGAAGAAATCGGCTATACATTGAAGCATCTGAAAAAGTGGATGAAAGCAAAGAAAGTGAAGACGGCCATGACCCATATCGGCTCCAAGGGCTATATTATCCCTGAGCCATACGGAGCGGCCCTCATCATTGCCCCATGGAATTACCCGGTCCAGCTCGCCCTGTCCCCGCTCATTGGGGCAATTGCTGCCGGGAATACGGCTGTCATCAAGCCATCGGAGCTGACCCCGAATGTATCACATGTGCTCTCAGCGCTGATCAAGGAAGTCTATCCGGTAGAGTATATTTCAACTGTTGAAGGCGGTGTGGAGACCAGCCAGCAGCTGCTTGAGCAGCCTTTTGATTATATATTTTTTACAGGAAGCGTCCCTGTCGGCAAGATTGTGATGGAGGCAGCCAGCAAAAGACTGATTCCTGTCACCCTGGAGCTTGGCGGAAAAAGCCCGGTCATTGTCCATGAGGATGCAAATATCGGCCTGGCGGCGAAGAGGATTGTTTTCGGCAAATTTACAAATGCCGGACAGACGTGCATTGCCCCGGATTATCTGTTTGTCCATGAAAAAGTGAAACAGACTCTGCTGGAAGAGATGAAGAAGTGCATCAAGGAATTTTACAGTGATAACCCTCTTGGTAATGAGGATTATTCCAAGATCGTCAATAACCGGCATTTCAGCAGGCTTGAAGCGTATTTGAGCGACGGACCAATTCTTTTCGGGGGAAGGGTGAATGGTGAGCTTAGAAAAATGGAGCCGACACTGATGGATGCCCCTTCTTTTAATTCGCCTGTTATGCAGGATGAAATATTTGGCCCGATCCTGCCGGTATACGGGTATGCAGCCTTGGATGAAGCCGTCTCCTTTATCCAGTCACGCCCGAAGCCGCTTGCTTTGTATTTGTTTACGGGAAGCAAGGATATAGAAAATAAGGTGAATGGTACGATTTCTTTTGGAGGCGGGTGCATTAATGATACTTTAATGCATATCGCGACGCCGTATCTTCCTTTCGGAGGTGTCGGGGAGAGCGGGATAGGGAGTTATCATGGGAAGAGCAGTTTTGGGACGTTTTCGCATGATAAAAGTGTGCTGAAGCAGACTACGCTGTTTGATTTTTCGTTCCGTTATCCTTCTGCTGAGAATGGGCTGAAGCTGATTAGGAAGCTGATGAAGTGATGTGAGCCTGGACCGGTTTGGTTCAGGCTTTTGTTTTTTTATGGATTTGTATAAATTTGCTAAAATTAGTTTAGCTTTAAAATGTAGGCTCCTGATCTGCACTGCAGGCACTTCGCTTTCCGCGGGGCGGAGTTGAACCTCCTCGCGCTTACGCGCTGCGGGGTCTCAACATTTCCGCTGCAATCCCGCAGGACGTTGAATCTTCTTCCTGGAATCTGCATCGCACGAAGAAAATGAGCATGCATTTTATGAGGAGTCTTCGTGCCTTCCGTTCCGGTCAGCAGGGCTTTGAGAAAAAGATTCCTAAGCAACGACACCCCCTAATTGGTTTCTTCATCCGTTGTTGTGTTCTTAACTTGGGCTGATGGTTTCCGTTCCAGACACTTCGCTTTCCGCGGGGCGGCGCTAACAGGAAAATGGGCAACTTCGCTTCGCTTAACCGGAGATTCTCCGCTTATTTACACCCATCCGTGCCATATTCAGCCGTCTAAGAGGAGAATCTCCGCTTATTTTGAGGCTTGCTGCTCAAATCGGATAATATTATACTTCTTTTCTCCAAAAAGCCTTCCATCACTAAAATGTCCCATTAACTGAATAAGCCTCCATATATAATAACCTAAATGTAAACTGTCCCTTTTTATATTCAAATACAATAATCTTTACATAAAAACTTTATAAAAACAATTCAGCCAATAATTCCAGATTCCTTGCTCTGTCCTTGAAACTATAGGTATTATTGATGGCCATGATTTCATCGGTACCGTATTTTTCACTGATCTTGAGGAGCTGATTTCTCACTTTTTGAGGATTGCCTATGACCATTCTGCTTCGGTTGTGCTGAATCTTTTCTTTTTCGGCTGCCGTCAGGGTTCTTTTTTGGGCTTCCTCTGGTGAGATGATTCTTGTGTCGGCTCCTTTTTCGATGTCCAGGAGCCAGTGGTCCTGACTGGCTGCGAGGTGTTCGGCTTCTTCGTTAGTCGGCGCGCAGATGACGAATACACAGACGTTTGCCGAAGGCTCTTTCAGCATAGCAGACGGCTGGAAGTGACGGTAATAGTATTGGAATGCTTTTTCCCCGTTTGCCGGTGTGATGAAGTGCCCATAGGTAAATCGCATGCCGTTTTCAGCTGCCGCTCTAGCGCCGCGTTCGGTAATCCCCAATAGCCATAATTCCGGCAGAGTTTGCAGATCCGGGTAGGCTTTTACCTCCCTAAAAGGATGGTTATCCGGCAGAGTGTTGGTTAAAAAGCCCTGGAGATCTCTCAGCTGGCCGGGGAATTCATTCATGCTCCTCCTGATGCCGTCTGTCAGAGCCAGTCTTGTGTCTGCACCGCCGCCAGGTGACCTGCCGATACCGAGGTCAATCCTGCCCGGATACAGAGCTTCCATCACTTTAAAGGTCTCTGCAACTTTATACGGGCTGTATTGAGGTAGGAGGACCCCTCCAGAGCCTACCCGTATCTTTTTGGTTACTGCTGCTATATGGGAGATCAGGACATCTGGTGAAGATCCTGCCATCCCATTGGAATTGTGATGCTCAGCGGTCCAAAAGCGGGTGTATCCCAGATTATCGGCAATTTGCGCCAAGTGGGAGGTTTGCTTAAGTGCATCTCCCGGAGAATCTCCTTTTCGAATGACAGCTTGATCCAGTACGCTTAGTTTCATACTTCATCCCCTCTTTTAAATGAAAAACCCGCTGCACCATCCACAGCGGATTATTATAGCATTTGTTCAGCAATCAGTCTGTATGAATGCAGCCTGTCTTGATAGTCGGTTGTCAGAGTGATGATCATAAGTTCATCTGCCCCTATCCTGCTGGCCAGGCTTTCAAGCTGTTCAGCAGCCTGAACAGGATTTCCGATGATCATTTTTTTCTTCATGTCCTGCAAGAGTTCTTCTGTGTTTAAGGACTCCTGTTCCAGCTGCGCTTCTTCCCCGCTCAGCAGATTCCTCCATGAGCGGCTTTTTATAGCCAGCTCCTCTGCCTGTTCTTCTGTTTCTGCACAAATCACATTAACAGCGGCTATGCAGTATGGGGCAGAGGCCATTTTAGAAGGAATGTAATTATTCTTATAGAGTGAAATAATCTCTTCGGGATTCTGGTCGCTCATAAAATGCCCGAAGCAGTAGGCTGTTCCCTTTTCGGCAGCCTGTATGGCGCTTTTCTTGCTGGTTCCCAATATCCACGGAAGAGGAGCAGAACGGGGTACAGGTGCAGGCGCCACTTTGGAGTACATATGGCCTTCAGGATGGCTGCCCACCAGAAAGTTTAAGAGCTCAGTGATTTTATCAGGCATTTCAGCGACGCCTTTTAAAAAGTTGTCAGATAGCGCCATGGATGTTTCGGCAGATCCGCCTGGCGCCCTTCCGATCCCTAAATCAATTCTTCCGGGAAAAAGGGTGGCAAGCATATTATAGGTTTCCGCCACTTTGTAAGGTTTGTAATAAGGAAGAAGAACGGCTCCGCTTCCAATTTTTATATGTGAAGTCTGGGCGCCTATATAGGGAAGCATCACTTCAGGGGCAGAGCAGGCAAGCCCTGTCATATTATGGTGCTCTGCAATCCAATAGCGGCTGTAACCGAGCCGTTCCGCTTCCTGTGCAAGCTCGAGTGAGGCTAAAAGGGCCTCATGAGCCGTTCTCCCTTCAGGAACAGGAGATTGATCAAGTATACCGAGCTTCATCTTCCTGCCTTCTTTCTATTATTGCTGTAACAGCATAGTTTTAATATTTCTTATTCATTCTGCCTTCGCTTGAAGGAAATGTACCGCTGCCGGCTGCATGTTCTTTTTTTTCAATGCCTGCCTGTTCAATACGATTCAGTGCATTTGAGAGCTCCATAAACCATTCCTTGTCCCTTGTAAGCAAAGCTGTGTCGATAAGGGAGCGAAGACCGTCGGCAGAAGGAAGAAGATCGTTTTTCATAGTCTCTGCCTTTTTCTTTTCAATATGGACCTTCCTGCCGATCACTTCCGGGTTGTCGCTGTCGACAACAAAAACTGTCACAAATTCACGCTCTGGCAATGCCGCTTCCACGAAGCCCTGAACAAGCTCCCCATTCCGCGACTTCCCTGTGATCCATCCGCCCATTTTAATGTCTTGATTGTTCATATCATAACACCGCCCTCAATAGATTATTTATTTTTTATGTTCAATACATTTAAGATCTTAGATTCAGGGCCGGTTCTTTTCGGCCGTATACTGTATCATTACCCGTAAATTCTGTGTGATAACGCAAACTGCATATAGGCTTTTCATTGTATATCTGAGCAGCTGGTTAATACCGGGATATGTCCTGCTTATACTGTAATAATAAAAGATACAGTTTGGATTGTCAATGAAAGGGCAGGCAGCTCACGGGCTGCCTGCCCTTTTTAGTCATCTCCTGAAATATGAAGGTTTTCTCCTGGTCCTGAACCCGCCCTCATGGCATTCGTCGCATATCGGATAAGGATGCTCCCATGAAAGCTTCTTGCCGCATCTGCGGCATTTTTTAGTCATTTTCTGAACATCTGTCTTCAGCTTTTCATGGACCATTGTCCCCAGTTCATCCCGGACCCTTTCCCAGTATAAAGCTTCTGTCCTCTGGTCGAGCCTGTAAAGAAACAGCAGATGCAGACCGACAGATTTATACGTGAGCTCCAGGTCCTCAAGGGTCCTTTTGCGGATTGAAGGCTCAGGAAGGTCTTCGTTATGCACCGATGCCATCACCGACATCCTCCATTGCCTGACGAGTTCCGGCTCCCTGGCTGAAAAAGGCAGGTGCAGGAATCCATACAGGTCCCCGAGGCTGAGCCTGGCTTCCATTTCTGTTCCCTGGACGAGCTCATAAAGCTCCTTCTCTTCGGCAAGGGACGCTTTCACTGTTCCAGGTGGACTTTCGAATTTGTCCCAAAGTTCAAAGAAAGTTCCCAGATCATGATAGTATTTCTGGAAGCGGTCAAATACTCCGCTGGTTGGCGCAATCGAAAATGTATGGACCGGATCATCTTCCTGTTCCAGCAGGGAACCCATTTCCTTGATGTTTTCCATAAATGCGACCCGGCCTGTATTGTAGAGGCCTTTTCTGCCGGCCCTTCCGGCAATCTGTTTGACCTCCTGGGAAGTGAGCTGCCTCCTGCTGACTCCGTCGAATTTTTCATTTTCAAGAAAAACGACCCTGCGGATAGGAAGGTTCAGACCCATGCCAATTGCATCTGTACTTACTATAATATTGGTCTCGCCGTCGATGAAGCGCTGCACCTGTTTTTTCCTTGTTTCAGGCGGCATGCTGCCATATATCATGCTGACAGAGCGGCCATCATTCTGAAGCCGGGAAGCAGTCTCCAGCACTCTTTTCCTTGAAAAGCAGATCAGGGCATCCCCTTTTCTGCTGTGCTTCAGCCTGAATTCGTCAGGTTCGACGATAAGCGGTGTATCTCTATGGTATTCATGTATCTCCAAATCTGTCCCCTCCAAAAGCTGAAGGAGGATTGACTGAGAGCTTTTGCTGCCAATGATATGGACTTCACTTGCATTAGCCTTCGTTATGGCCTTATACCATGAGAACCCGCGGTCTTTGTCAGTGATCATCTGTGCTTCATCAATGACTGCTATATCAAAACGCTCTTTTTCACTGAACATCTCGACAGTGGAAGCAAAATGGCTTGCCCCGGGAGTCACTTTTTCTTCCTCCCCTGTCTTAAGTGTACAGGGAATAGCTTCCCCGTTCAGCTTATCGTATACCTCGAGTGCCAAAAGCCTTAAGGGGGCCAGATAAATTCCACTGTCCGCCTTTTTCATGCTTTCGAGCGCATGGAAGGTCTTGCCTGTATTCGTATCGCCGATATGAAGGACGTATTTGACGCTCCTGTCCACAGAAGGGCTGTATTCCCGGCCAAATATCTCATCGAGGATCCTGGCTTCCTCCTGCTTTCTCCGCTCTTCTGCTGCTCGCGCTTCTGCCTCTTTCCGCTCCCGGTCCTCAAGATCCATCTGATATATTTCCAGATGCACGGCTGGTTCCCATGGAAAAGAACTGAGGCGGAGCAAGTCCTCCATGAATTCATTTTCAATTTCCTCCAGGAATTCTCCGGCGAATTCCTCTGACGGCCATTCAGTCATGGAATGGATGGCTGCTTCCGGGTCGTTTTCCGGATGGAGCGATTTGTATTGTTCAAGCATGGAAGGATCCATTAGTTCCAATACGGTCTCAGGAACAATATCTTTCATAGAATCCATCAAAAGCTTTTCATATTTAAAATAATAGGTTTCATATTCAAAATACTGTCTGCCCCAATGGTTTGTTGAATGGATGCCGCCAGTCAGCTCTTCAAAAAACTCGGCAGCGAGTGTATAATGCTCCGGGTTAAAATGTCCTTCCGGCCTGAGCTTTTCTTCAAGTGCAAATGTATCCGCCTGCCCGTATTTGGTTCCGCTGCTGAAGTCCTTCTTTAATTGCCGGGCAGCCTCATATCTTGCCCTCAAATAAAACAGCCGGCTATGCTTCCTCATGATTTTCCCGGCAGCCTTATCGAGTGCTGTGTAAGCCTTGGCAATACGCTCGGCATTTTCCTCATGCTGAAGCTGAAGCAGATACTTTTCCCTTGCATCCCGATATGTCTGTTCCCATTTGCCTGGATCATGGGAATAGAGGGAAAGCAGCCATTTCTCTGCATTCCATGGTGAATAGTTCTTTACTTCAGATCGGAAAAGGCTGTTGATGACCTTCTTGTCGATTCCCTCTGTTGAAAATCCCTTTTCCTGAAGATATTCCTTTTTTAATTTCCGCGCCACTTTATTGTTGGTCATATTAAGCCAGACATTTATCCAAATCTGTTCATAATACAGCTTCCTGTCCTGAAAATATTCTTCAAAATCGGGAAGAGAATCTTTCGTTGATAAATAATAGTGAATATCCTCTAAAATTTTTGCTTTAGCTTGTTCTACTGCAAGAGGATAGAGAGTTTCCAATGCTTCCATGGAAAATCCCCCCTTTGAATATTAATCGGCGCCTTTTAAGGAGCCTGTATATTATATTATCATGTATTGGCCAGCACCCTATCCTTTAAAGTTCTCCTTAGAACTTTAACACAGAAAAGTTTTTCTTAACGAAATGGAGGTTAGTTGATAATATAATATTAGCCTTTTGAATGAGGAGTGAAACGATGAGTGTGCACCATGCTTTAACCGAACATGCCAAGAAATTAAACACAAGGATCACCCGCTTTCTTGAGCTTGACGCAAAAAGAGAAGCGTTTATTGAAGAAGCATTATCTCTGTCTAAAGCAGGAAAAGCTTTTTCTACAGAAAAAATCAATGAAGTGACAGAGGAAATCAACCAGCTTGCCAGACAGGGAATTGTTCCTTCCAGGAAGCTTGTGACCGCTGAAATGGTTGAGGAATATGCAGGGCGTACGAAATAAACCGTTATTATTAAAAAAAGAAGCAGGCAGACTCCCTATTGAAAGGAATCTGCCTGCTTCTTGGCGTTACGGCTGTTCTGCCAGAAGGATTGCAATCTTATCTTCTATAATTTTTGCCTTGCTGTCATCCTTCAGATTATTGAGGACAATGCTGAAAATGAGCTTTTCACCGCTTTTGGTTTCTGCATATCCGGAAAGGGAGCTTACGGTGGATATGGAACCTGTCTTGGCTTTAATCTTTCCTTCTGCTGCCGAGTTCTTCATTCTGTTGCGTAGTGTGCCGCCAATTAATCTGTCCTGGGCTCCTGCCAATGGGAGTGATCTCTCAAATGAGGGGTACCATTTCTCAGACTGTACGCCGTATAACAGCTGTGACAACTCATTAGGCGGAATAAGGCTGACATGGGATATGCCCGACCCGTCACGGAGGATCAGGGTGTCTTTATTGACTCCCCAGCTGGCAAGCTGTTCTGAGACAACTTCAAGGCCTTTTTCCCAGCTTCCTTCATTCTTCACCTTTTTGCCCATTTCCTTGACCAGTACTTCTGCATGGCTGTTGTTGCTGAGTTTCATAAAAGGTATCAGCAAGTCCTTCAATGCAATGGATTGATGTGCCAGAAGCAGAGAGCTTTTCTCTGGGGCTTTCCCCAGCTCCAATTTTCCGGTTACGCGTATCTCATGTTCCTTCAATGACTGGCTGAACAGATCAAGCGCATATCCGGCCGGCTCCCACACGGCAATCCATTCCCTGGACCTGCTTGCCTTTTCAGGTATTGTCCCGGTAATGCGGATCGTGTTCGTGCCATGGTCCCGTTCAATGGTGATGTCCTTTTTGCCGTCAGCCGGGACGGTCGCTGCCTCGTTGATGATTTTTACATAGCCTGTTTCAGGGGTCAGAGTGACTGCCGGTAGTTCTCCTGCTGATTTCCCCGGATTCACCTCTACAATGACCGTGCCTGCATCATAATCTTCATTTGGCGACGCTGTCAGTGCTGATACCTGGCCGCCGTAATAGTAGGACTCGTCGCTCCAGGGCAGATCCTTTGATAGCCTTATGTCATCATACCAGCTGTCATCAGCAATCAGGCTGCCATGAATCGTTTTAATGCCCTTTTGCTTTAACCCGGCTGCCATCTTGTCAAAGTCGCTTTTTAATAGGGTCGGATCGCCTTTGCCTTTCAAATATAGATTTCCATGAAGATTGCCTTTTTTGTGCAGTCCATCTGTCAGTACCTCAGTAGTAAACCGGTATTCTTCGCCAAGAACCTGAAGAGAAGCGGCGGATGTGAGCAGCTTCATATTAGAGGCCGGCCTAAGACGGATCCCGCCGATATGGTCATACAGCAGTTCGCCGGTCTCTGCATTTCTGATGCTTACTCCCGCAAGCGCTCCAGAGAGGATAGGATCATTATTCAGAAGCTGATTCAGGTCTCGGGTCAGTCCTCCTTCTTCAACCGCCGAAGCCTGGCGGGATAGTTCATAAGCGTATGGAGAGGCTGAAATGAATAATAAAGCTGTTATAAGGATGACAATTTTCCACTTTCTCAACAAGCAGCAGCACCTTCCTGTGGCAAAAATTAAATTCAGATCCAAAACCAGAAGTTAAGCTTTGCCAGATTTAAAGTATTAACAGTTACTTCGCTTTGAATGCTGCTTTTCCTTTATTTTCATTGTGAGGAAAAAGTAGTGTTTTTGAAAGGTGCCGGCCAGCCAGTGGTTATGTCAATGAGACAGCTATCAGTTCCCCCCCAAGCCTGCCCTTCAGCATCGGAGCTTGCAGAGGCTTGAAAGCAATCCCTTCAAGAACGATATTGGCGTATAAAAGATCCTCAAATCCGCGCAGTATTCCTTCTGCTTCAGAGGTTGTATCGATCTGCAGGTTAACTCTTTTGTCGATAGGAAGCTCCAGCTTTTTCCTTAAATCCTGTATTCCTCTGATAAAGTCCCTTACATAGCCTTCCCTCTTCAATTCCTCAGTCAAATCTGTTTTCAAAAGAACTGTCATATTTCGTCCGCTGCTTTCCGCGTAGCCTTTCTTTGGGAGCTTTTCCACCGTTGTATCACTATTTTCGACCTTCAGCAGTTCATTGCCAGCCTGCAGAACGAGGCTTCCTGTTTCCAGCAGCTGGCGGATATCTGTTTCAGAGAGCTGCTGCAGCGACTGATGAACGAGATTGGCATTCTTTCCGTACTTCTTTCCTGCTGCTTTGAAGTTCAGCTTCAGCCGGCAGAAGTATTTATCCTGCAAGCTTTCAGCCCATGAGATATCTTTTACATTCAGTTCTTCCTTGAGGATCCTGCTGAAAGCTTTTAATTTCTCTTCCTTTTCTTTGCTGCATTGCACAAGCATTTCGGCCAGTGGCTGCTTTGTTTTCAGCTGCTTTGAATGCCGGATGCTTCTGCCCAGCTCAACCAGATCCATGACTTCAACCATATTGTCCTCCAGCTCCCTGTCAATCAAGGCGGTTTCAGCCTCCGGGTAGTCTTCAAGGTGGACGCTTCTGCCTGTCAGGTCTAAATAGACGCTTTCAGCTATGAAAGGCACGAATGGTGCCAGCATGCGGGAGATATTGTCCAATAGTGTATACAGTGTCTGGAATGCAGAAATTTTGTCGTCTTCCATGCCCTTCGCCCAGAACCTTTCCCTGTTTCTCCTGATATACCAGTTGCTGACCTCTTCGATCAGCGTGCCTGCTGCCCTGGCGGCATTTGTAGCCTGGTAGCTGCCCATCTCCTTGTTTACCGTTTCAATGACACTGTGCAGCCGCGAAAGAATCCACCGGTCCATGATGTTGCCGGAAGTTTGAGAGCTATCTGGCTCAAAATGATCGATTGTACTGTAGAGGCTGTAAAAATGGTGAATGCTTGCTAGCGAGTCGACCAGCTTTGATTTTGCCTCTGCCGCATTTTTTCCGGAAAACTTCTTGGGCTTCCATGGACTGCTGTCTTCCACCAGCGCCCATCTTAAAGCATCTGCTCCAAATTCAGTGATCAGCTTTGCAGGATCAAGGGCATTTCCTTTGCTCTTAGACATTTTCTGTCCATTTTCATCAAGGACATGCTCAAGGGCGAGGACATTTTTATAAGGCAATTGCCCCTTATATAAGACTGAAACCGCGAGCAATGAGTAAAACCAGCCCCTGGTCTGATCCACACCCTCTATAACTGCATCGGCCGGAAATAGCCTTGAAAATTCCTCTTTATGTTCAAAAGGGTAATGAAGCTGGGCATATGGCATGCTTCCTGAGTCAAACCAGACATCGATGACCTCCGGTGTCCTGGCCATGTAACCATCACAGTCCTGGCAAGGGATTTTCACTGCATCGACATAAGGCTTATGATAATCAGTGAGCTTTCCATTTGCTTCTGAAAGCTCCTGCAGCTCCTGAAAGCTTTTTGGGGCTTTCTCTGCCCCGCAATTTTCACAGACCCAAACATTGAGAGGCGTGCCCCAATAGCGGCTCCGGCTGATATTCCAATCCACCAGCCCTTCAAGGAAGTTGCCGAAACGGCCATTCTTCATGTGGCTTGGATGCCATTCTGCCTGGCTGTTGAGCTCAAGAAATTTCTCTTTCAGGGAAGAGGTTTTGATGAACCAGCTGTCAGCTGCGTAATAAAGGAGCGGAGAGTCGCACCGCCAGCAAAATGGATAGCTGTGTTCATACTTCTCCTTATGGAATAACAAGTCCTTGCTTCCCAGCATTTTTAAGATGTCCACATCACAGTCTTTGACAAACCTCCCTGCGAGCGGCGGAAATTCATCGGTATAACAGCCTTTAGAATCAACGATATTGATGAAAGGGAGCCCATTTTCCTTTATCGCCCGGTAATCGTCTTCACCATAAGCAGGAGCAAGATGAACGATTCCTGTACCGCTGTTTTCAGTGACAAATTCAGCGGCAATGACTCTGTGTGCACCTTCAAGCCCATCGGCCTGAAATGGGGGCTCATATTCCCATCCCGCGATCTCTTTTCCTTCCAGCGTTTCAAGGATTTCATCAAAGCTTTGGAAAAGAGCTGCCACCCGGTTTTCTGCAGCGATATAAATCTTGTCTCCGTTCTTTACTCTTGCATAACGTACCTGGGGATGGACAGCCAGCGCCACATTGGCCGGAAGTGTCCATGGTGTCGTCGTCCAGCCGAGGAGATATTCATTCTCCCTTCCTTTCAGCCTGAAAGTGACGGTTGCACTTAAATCTTTTACATCCTTGTAGCCCTGTGCAGTTTCATGGGAACTCAAGGAAGTCTGGCAGCTTGGACAGTAGGGGGATACACGATGGCCTTTGTAAAGCAGCCCCTTTTCATGGATTGTCCCGAGGATATGCCATACCGACTCGATATATTCATTGCTTAAAGTCATATAAGGCTCATCCATGTCTGTCCAGTATCCAAGCTGCTCTGTGAATTCCCTCCACTGCTTTTCATATTGGAAGACACTTTCACGGCACTTTTCAATGAACGCTCCTACACCATATTCCTCGATTTCCTTCTTTCCTGATATGCCGAGTGCTTTCTCCACTCCCAGCTCAACCGGAAGTCCATGTGTATCCCAGCCGGCTTTCCTGATTACCTGCCTCCCTTTCATCGTCCAGTAGCGGGCTGTCAAATCCTTGTATGTCCTGCCGAGGGCATGGCCGGCATGCGGCAGGCCGTTGGCGGTCGGAGGCCCTTCATAAAAAACGAAAGGAGTTTTGCCTGCACGATTGGAAACGGATCTGGCAAAAATATTCTCTGCCCTCCAATACTCCCTGATTCTATTTTCTCTTGACTGAGTGCTTTCCATTTCAGTACCTGCCTTCCTAGTTGAATTTTTTTAGGGAAATAAAAAACACCCGCCCCTGTAAAGGGACGAGTGTTATACCCGCGTTACCACCCAAATTCTATTGCAGACGCAATAGCGCTCACCAACGTACCATCATACGCGTTCCTTTTAACGGCGGACACCCGTCAGGACTTACTGGATTTCAGACCTGCATCTCAGAGATGATGTTTCAGAAAGATCGTTTCCGCTGGCTCTCACCATACCCAGCTCGCTGAAGGAACATTCCCTTTCCTACTTGTTCTCGTCATAGAATTTAAGATTTTTATTATCATATCAAAATCAGGTATTATTATCCAGCCCTTTTTTTGGCTTGTGCAGAAAATTTTCCAGGCTGATTGTTCCTTTGCCGTCTACAGTGATGCCTTCCGCTTCAAGGAGAAATCTCTGTTCCTCCTGAGCCAAAGGATCCTTCATGCTGATTTCACCCATTTTGTTGATGACCCTATGCCAGGGAAGATTCTCCTGCCTGCTCAGCGAATGAAGAATCCGGACGACCTGCCTGGCTGCGCGGGGGCTGCCGGCAAGTTCTGCTATCTGGCCGTATGTCATCACCTTTCCGGCAGGTATTTCTTTAATGATTTTTATCGTTCTTTGAGTAAAAGGCTGCATAAAGCTAAGAATAAAACCTCCGTAATTTTATTCAATTGAATCAGTCATTTTCCCTGTTAGCTCCGGAAAATCAATGAATGGATTGCGATTGCCCTGCAGCTCCTCGATTGCCGCATTCCTGTGCTTTTCATAGATGGATGCAGGGAATTCAAGATGCCATTTATGAAGGAGCCCGCAGTTGATTCCGTGATCTTCAGGCTTGAAATGCTTATACCTCAGGAAAAAGTAGAAGCAAGCCCGGGCTGCGATTCCTTTGCCGTACTCCGGTTCAAACTTACCTTCTTCAGCCATACCGCAGCCGCCTCTTATACCGAAAGCAGAAGCTTCCGGTATATAGGAAGGAAAGTCTTCATAAGGAAAATTGCTCCTCATGCTGTTGCAGGCAGGCTCACAGGCGAACAGATGATGGAGATCCCCCTTCATCGGCTGCTGTTCATTGAACCAGGACTGCGGAATCACATGCTCGCAGTTCAGCTTTGCTTGCGTGTCTCCAGTCCGGTTTCGCTTCATCCATATTTCCGCATCATGCTTAATGCTCTCAGCCGGATCCATCCTGCCGCCTGAATAGAGGCTTTTGAGAGCAAAGTTCTCCTGCAGATCCACCCAGGGATATAAATAGAGATGAGGGGAATATTTCAGGACGGTCTTATGGGTTTCCTCCACAAGCTTCCGAAGGTCTTCTATGGCATCCGCTGCCTCAAAATCGAGGGAAGCATAATAAGCATGGCATTTCTCACGGTCTGCAGCTTCATCATAATAGACACGCTCCGCGCTTTGGGCCAGAAGGCTCGCTAGTGCAGCCTCCTTTTCAGCAGCGAGCTGTTCTGCCAGGCTGTTCATGATTTAACGACCATCGGCAGAACTTTAGGTGTGAAAATATCTGACAGATGCTCAAGCAAAGTCAAATAAACCAGGCCATTGCCTTCAAGTTTAGGTGAATTGCCGAGCGGAACGGTGCGCCTGATAAGCTGGGCGAACAGCTCTGCCTCAGACAGCTTCCTGTCAAAGCTTTTGCTGGCAGAATTTTTAATAAGTGCCATTGCGCCGGATACATGGGGTGCAGCCATGGAGGTGCCGCTTAATGTGGCATACTTGCCATTCGGGAAGGTTGATTGTATTTCTTCCCCTGGTGCAACCAGGTCGATTTCATTATGTGAATTGGTAAATTGTGAAGAATTCCTGTCCAAATCGATTGCACCTACACTGATCACTTCGTTATAGCAGCCCGGATAGGCGAACTCATCAGTTGATTCTTTTCCGTCTCCTTCATTACCCGCTGCACATACAACAGAGATGTTGTTCCGTACGGCTTCCTTTATAACTTCATGAAGCTCAGGCATGTCATTCGGGCCGCCGAGCGACATGGAAATAATATCGGCTTTTTGGTCGATAGCGTAGCGGATTCCTTCAATAATCCAGTCATACTGGCCGGAGCCGTTTCTATCAAGCACTTTGACAATGAGCAGCTTTGAACCTGGCGCAACGCCCGATATGCCGGGCTCTTTGCCTTCTGCTGCAATGGTCCCCGCAACATGGGTGCCATGGCCGTTATAGTCTTTATAAATATCCGGATTTCCGGAATCATCGCCAGTAAAATTCCTGCCGCCGATGATTTGATTCTTTAAATCAGGGTGGCTGATGTCGCAGCCTGTATCGAGTACAGCGATTGTAATGCCTTCTCCCCTTGTTTCTTCCCAGATTTTTGGCGCCTGTATCAATCCGATGCCTTCCGGAATGCCTGATACCGCCTCTGATTGTTCAATTACCTGATACGGGATCACACGTACACATTCTTTCATTATTTTCCCTCCTTCAGAGTAATTCAGGATGCAGAAACAAGATGTATCTCCATTATACCAAAATCGAAGGAATATTCAGATAAGGAGATAGGCTTGATTTTCTTTTTTAGAACCGAACAAAAAAGCGAACAAAGACCCAGAAGGCCTAATTCTGCTGCAATTTGTCCCTAATGTTACCAGCCATGACGGATAAAGCATCCTTCATCCTTGATTCTTCCATCTGTTTCAGTATGCTTTCCCTGTGTTTATCTAAAAGGGCAATATACCCGGCTAAAGATGCGGCTGTCAGGTCTTCTTCCTGCAAGGTCAATGAATAGCCTTTTTCCTCAAAGCTTTTTGCATTCAGAATCTGATCGCCCCTGCTTTGTTTCCTGCTCAAAGGAATGATAAGCATCGGAATACGGAGGGCAAGGAATTCAAAAATAGCATTAGAGCCTCCTCTGGTTACCATTAAATCTGTACAGGCAAGTACATCTGAAAGTTCACTGTTCAGGAATTCAAATTGCCTGTATCCTGGCCGGCCTTCCAATGCAGGATCAAGATTTCCTTTTCCGCAAAGGTGCACGATTTGAAACTGGCCGCCGATTTGTTCAATTTCCTGCCGCACTGCTTCGTTAATCTTCTTTGCCCCTAGGCTGCCACCCATAATGGCAAGAACCGGCCTGGTTCTGTCAAAACCGAGGAATTCAAGCCCCTTCTCCTTGATGCCAGAAAGGATTTCCCTCCTGATTGGCGAGCCGATTGCCTGTGCTTTTCCATTTGGAAGGTACTGCAGAGTTTCTTCAAATGAAGTATAAATCTTTGAAGCAAACCTTTTTGAAATCCGGTTAGCCAGGCCCGGTGTTAGATCGCTTTCATGGATGAATATCGGAATTCCGAGGAGCTTTGCTGCCGCGATGACAGGTACGGATACAAAACCCCCTTTGGAAAAAACGAGGCCTGGCTTGAGCTGTTTAAGAATCCAGAGCGCTTCAGTACATCCTTTTGCCACTTTGAACATATCCTTTACATTTTCAAAGTCGGCGTACCTCCTTAGTTTCCCGCTTGAAATCGAATGATAGGGAATGGAAAGCCCGCTGATAAGCTCTTTTTCAATGCCCTCTTTGCTGCCAATATAATGGATGTCTATATTTTCCCCCTCAAGTTCTTTAATCAAAGCCATATTGGGGGTAACATGGCCGGCTGAGCCCCCGCCCGTCAAAACAAGTGTCTTTTTCATAAAACCTTCCTGTCATGGCAGTTCAGGCAGGCAGACTCTCCTGCCTCCTTCACTGCGCCTATTTTTATGCTGATTCCATTATATACAGAAAAAAAGCCCTTTATCATCTAAAGGGCCATTTCGAGCATGATCGGGCAGTGATCGCTGCCCATGATGTCACAATAAATCTTAGAATCTAGTATATGCTCTTTCAGTTTATCAGATACTATAAAATAGTCGATGCGCCATCCGATGTTCCGCTCCCTGACCTTGGCCATATAGGACCACCACGTATAAGCGCCTTCCTGCTCTGGATAAAGGTATCTGAAGGAGTCTACAAATCCTTCTGACAGAAGAGATGTCATTTTTCCGCGCTCTTCATCCGTAAATCCGGAGTTTCCTCTGTTAGACCTGGCATTTTTAAGGTCTATGTCAAGATGGGCGACGTTCAGGTCCCCGCAGAGTATGACTGGCTTCTCTTGTTCAAGCTCAAGGATATATTCCCGAATCTCATCCTCCCATTCCAGCCGGTAAGGAAGCCTTGCCAGGTCCCTCTTAGAGTTAGGTGTATACACATTCAGAAGGTAAAAATTTTCAAACTCAAGAGTCAGGCTCCGTCCTTCTGGTTCTGTTTCTCTTCCGGCTATCCCATAGGATACATAGAGGGGCTTTTCCTTTGTAAAAACGGCGGTCCCGGAATAGCCTTTTTTCTCGGCATAGTTCCAGTACTGGTGATAGCCATCCAGATTGAGTTCAATCTGTCCCTCCTGAAGTTTTGATTCCTGAATGCAGAATATATCAGCATTTTCTTCCATGAAAAAATCCAGGAAGCCTTTTTTGACGCAGGCCCGGATTCCGTTTACATTCCATGATACTAATTTCATTCTATATTCCCCCGTATTTTCCTTTAGCTGTCCTCTCCATGCCGGGAGGGTGCCTGTTCATACACGATGGCAGGCAATTCTTTATATATATCAATCACTTCGTCCATTTTCATCCGCACCAGTCCGCTGGAAGAAGGAGCTGCAAATTCAATAACCCCTGGAACAATAGAAATGTCCTGGCGTCCCCATGGTGCTTTTTTGCTGCCGCTGTACTCCAGGTAAACCCCTTTGCCGACAAAACAGACTGCCTTTGGCTTCAGCTCCGTAATGAGTGAGATGAGCCTTTCTCTGCCTTCTTTATATTCTTCCCTGGTTATTTCGTCTGCTGCTTTGGTCGGCCTCGGGACGATATTGGTCAGCCCTATATTCAAATCCAGCAGCAGGCTGTCTTCTTGAGGGAGAGATTTTTTAGGAGTGATGCCCGCTTCATAAAGGATCTTCCAAAACCGGTTATTCGGATTGGCGAAATGATGTCCGGTCTCAGCTGACCGGATGCTGGGGTTGAAGCCGACAAAGATGATATCCAAGCCTGGCTTGAGATGGTCTTTTATTGGTTTTAGCATACCTGCTCCTTTCTTTGAACAAAATCGGCCTGGTCATATTCCAGCCTGAAGAAAAGCTTTGTGAAAGTAAAAAAGAGCCAGAGGCTCTTTTTTACTGATTAGGCGTCGTATACTTCAACTTTTTCCATAACATCGCCGTTTTTCATCGCTTTAGCAGCTTCAAGGCCAGATGTTACTTTACCAAAAACAGTATGGACTCCGTTCAGGTGAGGCTGAGGGTCATGTACAATAAAGAACTGGCTTCCGCCTGTATTTTTGCCTGCATGTGCCATTGATAGAGACCCTGATTCATGCTTATGAGGGTTGCCTTCTGTTTCACAATTGATTGTGTAGCCAGGTCCGCCAGTCCCAGTTCCATTCGGGCAGCCGCCTTGGCTCACGAATCCAGGAATCACGCGGTGGAAGTTCAAGCCGTTATAGAAGCCTTCGTTTGCAAGCTTTTCAAAGTTAGCAACTGTGCCCGGAGCCTCATCAGGGTATAATTCAAACTCGATCTTCTCGCCGTCTTTCATTTGTATGTATCCTTTTTTCGCCATTGAAATCATCTCCTTGGGTTGATGGCCAGCTGTATCCTGACTGGGTTCAGTACCGGCTGATGTTCCGGGGAACCAGCTTTGATTAACAGCATCGCCAAGATTTAAAAATCATTGATTATCATATCATTTTTTGCGGAGGAAATAAAATAACTTGGCTTTTTTTCCCCTTTTGATTTTCCATAAAGCATATGTTAAGCTTAAAAAGCCCTTTCCGGACATTCGCTTGTTGCGGGACACTTAACCACTGTACGGACGGAAAGGGCTGGCGGCTGCTTTTGCGGCCGCCATTTTTTCTTTCCTATAAAGTCAAAGTCAGTCCGGAAAGCATATCAGATGATGCAGCAACCTGGCCTGAAGCTTCTCCTATGTCAATAAATACTAAATTCAAATCCTCCATTTCCTTCACGATGGCCAGATTCTTTTCTTTTACCTGCCGCATTGACTCAAGGATAAGAGAGAAGTATTCATTAACTGCCTTGGACTGAACAGAGCTGGAATTGATATTTACGCCAGCCTCTTCGATGGATTGAGCCATGATGCCTGAACGGGTTTCCATTTCACCGATTAATCCTGAAACTTCTGAAACAGCATTTTTTGTATTCTCCGCCAGCTTTCTCACCTCATCAGCCACTACCGCAAAACCTTTTCCATGTTCACCTGCCCTGGCAGCTTCTATTGCTGCATTGAGAGCCAGAAGGTTCGTCTGATCGGCAATAGAAGTGACAATCGCAGCAATCTGCTCGATTTGTTTCGAACTGTCAATCAGCTGTTCCATGTTCTGGCTGATGCTGGCAATTTTGCCCTCGGCCTGAACTAAAGTCCTGCCAAGACCGATAAGCCTATTCATTCCTTCTTCCGATTTCTCCTCTGCAACAACAGCTATATCGGAGCCAGACTTTGTATCAGCCCTAATATCCTCTGTTCTTTCGGCTGCCTTCTGGATCGCGGCGCTTGTCTGTTCGCTGATGGCCGCCAGCTCTCCAGCTGCTTCTGTAACCTGATGCTTCAGCTGCTCTTTATAGCTTTCAGACTCTTTCCTGATGCGGCTTATTTCCTGTTCATAAGCTTCAAGCACTATCTGCTGCTCAAGGCTGATGATCTTTGAAACAGCCAGCATCGCCCCGGTGCAAGGACCCTTCTCTGAGATTGTATCTATGATCATGCTGCATAAGGACAAATAAAGATCCTGAAAAGCACACATATACCATTTTGGCTGCAGGCCGATTTTTACATGGACATGAGCAATGACAAAACGTTGCTGAATGAATTCTGTATCTATTTTTCCGCTGAACATCTCATAAATGTGGGCGCTCAAAGTATTTTTCAGCCTCTCAACTGAACTGTTATCGTTGATAATTTTCGTCAGTGTTTTTTCATTTTCTAAATTCTTATAGAATTGTTCTATGATAGCAGGGAGATTTTCTTTCACATAGGGCTGCAGGGAAAGTATATAGTTCAGGTCACTGTCCTGAAGGCCAATCATATCAATTTGCCTTAATACCTCTTCACTAAGAGACTGATCGATTCCAATATTCCCGTTATCATTAAGTTTGAAAGAATGCTCTTGCCTGTTTCTGCTTTTTTTAAATAAAGTGATTTCCATGCCGATTCTCCTATCGGAATATTTTTACATACCTTTGTATTTTAGTTTAAAAGAATCTGCGAAGGCTCACAATCTATTCATGGATAAAGTAGTAGGTATAAATACCTATAAAGGAATGATTTTTAGACAAAAAGTTGAGAATAGAAGCCTTCAAATAAATAAAAAAAGGAATCTGCTTCATCAGCGGATTCCTTTATTCAGCTTCCAGAAGATTATCGATCTTCTTATCAAGCCTTCTAAGGCTTTCAAGGGCCCTTTCTTCATCAACTTTTCTGTAATGGTGGGCGCCGCCAGGTTCTTCATCAAATTCGTCGGCCAATTTTACAATTGTTTGAAGAGGCGTGCGGATGACTTCCCCCCCAGGAAGAAAGGAATCTGTATGTAAAAGAATAGCAAGAGCTATTTCTTTTGCTTTAACAGGATTTTCACCCAGCCTGATCAAAAGTTTATGTGCCCTTTCTGCACCTTTTATCGCATGTATATCATTCTTTTTGTAGAGATCATAATCCCACTTTCCATTTTTATACCAAGTGTAATGCCCCATATCATGCAGGAGCCCTGCTTTAGCAGCCATGTCAGGATCAGCGCCTCTTTCAGCCGCAAGCTTAAAACTGTGATTGGAAACCGCAACTGCATGGGCCACCCCGGATCGTGTCAAATACTTTTGGGCGATTCTGTGTTTGAAAATCTGTTCTAAAGTGACATCTCTCAATAAAACCATTCCTTTTAATTATTTCTATGAGGTACTTGCCTGAGATCGGCAAAGGACTCCCTGAAGAAGTTCTAATTATTTTTTCCAGATCCAAGCAGTTCAAAACATTTAGTTGCCTTTTAAAATTTTCGGACATTTATGGATTTCTGTTTCTTCATCACTTCATATGATTTTTCAATAATATCAGCAAGCACGTCTGCTTTGTATATTCGGCCAATCTTAGTGTTTTCCTGATAATATTCTACAATTTCATCCAGCTTCTGCAGCGTTTCTTTCTGCAGCCGGACATTTAATTGTGTTCTTTGTTCATTCTGCAATGATAGCACCTCCTATTTATAGGATAACATACAGATATCAAATAGCTAATCATTTGCTAGCAGTTTGATATACCCCCTGCTGCGCAAGAGTTTCGGAGATTGTCGAATAAGATCATGTGATATAAAAATTTGCCGAACAGAAAAAGGAAAACATTCGATGATGTTTTCCTTTTAGATCAACATATTGATTATATTAGTGATAGAACACAGCTAACTTCCAATTTTGTCCCAAATCTCATTTAGTTTTTCTTCTGTTTTATCGAGCAGCTCCCGTGCATCCTGCCATTTTTCTTTCCATTCCGGCAAATCTTCCTTCAATCGCTTGCTGAATTCCTCAGCCCGCTCCTGAAGATCGATATCAGGTTCAGCTTCTTCTGCGAGCTGATCATTAACTGACTCTGTTCCAAAATCTTTCTGTTCTGTATAAGGCAGCACCTGCTCCATGATGCTTTTGAAAATAGGCACTACAGTTTCAGAGCTGCTTGTTGATAAATAATGCTCCCGGTCTGTTTTATCATAGCCTAGCCATACAGCACCTACCAATGAAGGTGTATAGCCTACAAACCATTGATCCTTCGTGCCGTCGATATCATTGTAAGGCAGCTGTGTGGAGCCGGTTTTTCCCGCTATCTGTACTTCCGGAATCCTGGTCCTTTGGCCGGTTCCGCTTTCGACAACATTAAGGAGCATGGATGTCATCTCCCTTGCCGCTGCCTTGGAAGTGACTTTGACTGTCTTTTTCTTTCTTTCTGCAATAACATTCCCTGTCGGTCCGACTATCTTGGTAATAAAGTGGGCATCATGCCTTTTTCCTTCGTTAGGAAAAGCGGCATATGCTTGTGCGAGCTGCAGCGGCGAAATTCCTTTTCTCATTCCGCCAAGAGCGATGCCAAGCGCTCTGTCTTCCTTCTCAGTCGGGATTCCAAAGCGCTTTAAAGAATCCATGCCTTTATCAATCCCGATTTCATTGAGCAGCCAGACAGCAGGAATGTTAAGCGATTCTTCAACTGCTTTATACATCGGCACCTCGCCGGCATACGTCCGCGAGAAATTTTCCGGCTTATAATTCCCGAATGTCATCGGCTCATCCTTCAGGATAGATGAAGCATCATAGCCTTCTTCTATAGCAGGTGTATATACTGAGAGCGGTTTTAAGGTGGACCCTGGCTGAGCCTTTATATGTGTCCCTCTGTTAAAGCCTCTGAATACATGCTCACCCCGGCCTCCAACAATGGCACGGACACCGCCGGTCGACGGATCTAATAGGACTGAGCCGCTCTGCACCAGCTGTCCTCCTCTGCCTGCAGGGAAAAGGGAATCTCTGTCATATACCTTTTCAAGGCCGGATTGTATATTTTGATCCAATTCTGTATAAATGGTATAGCCTCTTGTAAATATCTCCTCCTGAGTAAGGCCATACTTGCTTGTTGCCTCATCAAGGACTGCATCTACATAATAGGGATACTTTCTTGCTTCTGTGTTTGAACTTCCATCTTCCAGGACAATTTTCTCCGCGATAGCCTTTTCATATTCATCCTTTGAGATGTATCCAAGTTCCTGCATTTTTCCAAGCACCGTGTCACGCCTGCTTATGCTCCTGTCATAATGCTGGTAAGGATCTAATGCTGATGGAGACTGCAGCAGTCCCGCAAGCAGCGCTGCTTCGCTGATGGTGACTCCGCTTATCGGTTTATTGAAATATGTTCTTGCGGCCCTGTCAATGCCCCATGCCCCGCTGCCAAAATAAACCTGGTTCAGGTACATCAGCAGGATATCTTCTTTTTTGTAATTCTTTTCTATTTCGACCGCCAGGAAAATCTCCTCAGCTTTTCTTCTGTATGTTTGTTCCGGCGACAGAAGTGCATTTTTGGCGAGCTGCTGTGTGATGGTGCTGCCGCCGCCAGTGATTCTCCCTGCAAACAAATTACTGAAAAAGGCCCTTGCAATCCCTTTTATATCAAAGCCATTATGCTTGTAAAAACGCTCGTCCTCAATACTGACGACAGCTTCCTTCATATGGTCAGGCAACTCTTCTATTTTTGCTCCCCCGGTCCTGTTGGCGGCAAGCTTTCCGGCCTCATCTCCGTCTTTATCATAAAGGACGGTCGACTGCTTCAGGCCATCCTTCAAGGATTGGACATTGGCCGTGGCTGCAAGGTAGGCAAAAAACAAAATGGCGAGCAGCAGGGCCGTCAGGGCGGCAAGCAGCAGGATCTGTGTGATATGCTTTCTCTTCCAAAAGCGTTTGATATATTCCCAGACCTGTTTGAGTCTTTCCATTTTAACTTTCTCCTTAAAAAATCATATTCAATACTCTATTTTAACCAACTTATACAGAAAAAAGGAAGGAAAATGAAATTTTCCTTCCTTCTGCTAATACTTTTCTTTTAAGTGCCTGATGGCTGAATCAAGCTGAGAAAATGTTTCGATTCCTTCCAGCCTGATTCCGGCCTGTACTGACTGAACTGCAATATCCGGCCGTATGCCTGCGAATACAACTTCAATGCCAATCATCCTGAACCCCTGCATAAGCTTTACAAACCCTGCAGCATTGGCAAGCAATTTAATAGTAAACAGTTTAGACATATCGAGAACCAGGGCCCTGATCTGCTTTTGGCTTGCTGATTGCATGGCTTTAGCAGTAAGGTCTGCCATTTTGGCCGGTGACACATCATATGGCAGCGCATGGAGAGAAAGCATTCCAATCTTATCATCTACAAGAATGATGTTTACTGTGCTTTCCTCGATGAAGTTTTTATATTGCTCCTCCATCTTGTGCCGCTCTGTGATGTCTTCAAATTCAACCATAGCACCTTTTATCTGGTTATTATCGTCCTTGAGCAAGGTGGAACGCTGGCTCAATGTCAATTCGTATTTACCCCAAGTATATGGGAACACATCGTATCGGAAGTTCTTTCCCTGTTCAAGGGTGTGCTGAACGGTCCTGGTAAATTCAGGCGGATGGCCAAAAAATTCGTCGATATTCTGCCCAAGCGCTTCTTCAGGATCTATTCCCAATATTTCCTTGCATCTTTTATTGGCTACTTTAATAGTAAAATTTTCGTCAATTGCCATGACAGCAACCGACAAATGATCCAAAACAATAGAATCCATCAGTTATCTCCCTAAATTTGTTAACTTCATCTTAACATAGCAGGAAAGAAAAGGAGATAATTATTTCAGTATAAAATACTGCCGGGTTTCTTGTTTGTCAGAAGCTGATTGAGCCGCACCAAAACTTAAAGAAATTACGAAAACTGTCGATTGCGTGCCCAAATGATTAAAGAGAGCACAAAACAGGCGGATTCCGCCTATCTTCCTGTATCAAGAGGCTTCAATTTAGCTTCTATCTCTTCTCTCCGGTCTTCAAAATAAGGCGGCAGTGCAAGATTCTGCCCCAGCTCTTCAAATGGCTCATCACTTTCGAACCCTGGTCCGTCAGTCGCCAGCTCGAACAGAATGCCATTCGGCTCCCTGAAGTATAGTGATTTAAAATAATAGCGCTCTACAAATCCAGAGCTGGGGATTCTTTTTTCTTTCAGGAGGGCAACCCATTTATTCAGCTCTTCCTGGTTTTCAACACGGAAAGCTACATGGTGCACGCTTCCGCGGCCTGGCCTTTCCTTTGGCAAGTCATCCCGAACAATGATGTGTACCTCGGTCCCTGATCCTCCCTTTCCTGTTTCATACACATGTGCTGTATGGCCGCCAAGCGCAGATGCGGAATAAGAATCTTTCTTTCGGAAACCTAAAAGGCTGACAAGGGTATCTTCTGTCCGGCTCAGTTCGGCGACAGTCAGGAATACGGGTCCAAGACCTATGATTCCATGCTCTGCGGGAACAGGGCTTTGCTCCCAAGGGCGCCCTCCTTCTTCCCCGGTGTTCGCTTCATCAGAAATAAGTGCAAGTCTTTGATCTTCAAAGTCAGTGAAAAAAAGCATGTTTCTACCGCTGTCAGAAGTAATGGCCGTATATTCGACCCCGTGTTCCTTAAACCGGTCCTGCCAATACTCAAGTGAGCGGTCACTCGGAACTCTTAGGGAAGTGAGGCTGATGCTGTTGGTTCCGGGGTAGGTGTGCCCTGCATTCGGTATTTCAAAAAAGGTTAAGTCAGTTCCCGGGTTTCCCCTTTCATCTGCATAAAACAAATGGTAAACAGAAGTATCATCCTGGTTCACCGTCTTCTTTACGAGCCTCATGCCTAAAGTGTCAGTGTAGAATTCATAGTTCTTTTTTGCGTTTGCTGTGATGGCAGAAACATGGTGGATGCCTTTCAATGCTAGCAAATTCATCAAATGCACTTCCTTTTCAAGAAAAAATCTTTACTTCGAGATAATTTTACTTCTTTTTCTGTTTTTATGAAACCTATATGTTTGTATAATAGACCCTGTGGAAAAATTTAATCTTGCATCAGCGGATGATTGGTGATATATTTATTGAGCGATGAGCTAATTGAATAAGCCGGCGGGCGCTCCTTTATTGGAAATGCACGATGTGGCGTGCAGCCTGCCGCCTCAATACGCAAGACCCCCTGTTTCAGGGGGTCTTTTTATGTTTAGTTGGCTTGCATGTACCAGGCTTTTTCACAGAAATTGCGATTCAACGTAGCCGGCAATGTTTTCCGATAGAAATCTGACAGCAATATATGGAGGCCTGATGCCTTCATGTCTGCAAAAAGGCATTCCCAGCCATAAGATGCTGCTGTCAATGCTGATGAAAGGAAACGGTACATCTTTTTGAACGAAAGCGGCATGCTTTAACGTCTCATGCCTTTTGTCTGAAATCAGCGTGACACTGGCCTTTCCAGTCATTCCGTTCACTATTTTTGTCCATTCTTCGTCCAATGCATGGGTGGCTGGCAGCGAAATGATGATGGCTGATTTGGCCTGTAATAAATCATTTTCAACTTTGCCGGTTTTCCTGCTGTGAATCCATTGCAGAGCCTGGTGCTGGTTCCTGATCCATCTTCCGATACTGGAGGGAGTAACAGCCTGATCCATCTTGAGCTGGTGTTCTGCCAGTTTCCGCCATGTTTTTCCTGTATATACTTTTTCTTTGATAAAACGGATATCCCCTACCTGTATGAATTTTCCCCTTGTCCTTGTTACGGCTACATTGATCAGCCTTTCACTGTCTTTTCCAGTCATAAGCATCCCAGCTTTTTCAAAAGGAAAGCTGTCAACGGTGTCAAAGACCATTATATCTCTTTCGCTCCCCTGGAAACGATGGACGGTTGCCGCAATAATGTCTGCAGCAGCAGCTTCAGAGCTGTATACCTCTTCCATGAACTGTTCCATCAATGAAGCTTGAACCCTGTAAGGTGTAGCATAACCTATTGACCTGGCCCCATCCAGATATGCCTCGTGGATCAGCTGGAATGAAAGCGCAAGATGAAGAAGGTTGCTTCTGGATCCGCTGTTATTATCTTTAACTCCGTACTTTCCCATCTCAGAGCTGTCAACCATAATAGATGCCATGTTTTTGAACGGATTTAATTTGGAAATACCTTCCCGCAGCTCGGCTGTGCCTTCAAAATCAGTCACAAGGGAATGGTAAACATGTTTATTGGTAAAAGCAGAAATATCCGGATGCATCCTCCTTTGTTCTTTCAGCAAAAACAAATGGGGATGCATCTGGCCATTCCCGACCGCAGAAGCTGCCCCTGAATGGTGGAAAATATCCTCTTTCAGCCATTTGACTGCCAGTTCGCTCCTGGAGGCGGCTATAGGCGGAAGCTGTTTGAAGTCTCCGCAAATGATGATCCTTTTACCCAGAGAGGCAGCAAAGGCAGCCTGCGGTACATAAGCCATGCTCGCTTCATCCACAATGACAAGATCAAATTGGCTTTCATAAATCGCCGGATCACCTGCTGCCCTGGCAAGAGTGGTTCCAATGATGCCTGCATCCTTAACATATTCAATTTCCTTTTTGCGGATCTTCTCCAGAACGGCTGCGAGCTTAGTTTCAATTTCAACCAGCTTTTCAGAATCCCTTTTACTGAAAGAGCGCCCCAAATCAGATTTTAACAGCCTTTTTTCTTCCATCAGCTGAGATTTTTTATCTGCCAGATCCGGGTGGTGCTTTTCAATGAGCCTGTCGGAATGAAACAGCCCCCCTGCATGTGCTTCACTGCTGCTTCTCGTTCCATACCTGAGAATATCCCCGTCTTTGGTTTCGGATTTGCGGGACGAAAAAGAGGCAATTTCGGCCATCAGTACATCAACCGCCTGGTTGCTGTGTGATAGAACAAGCACCTTCAGTTTTTTGAAATATTTATTAGCTGCTGTCCGGGCAAGCGTATATGTTTTCCCAGTCCCCGGGGGACCCCATACAAATGTAACCGGGTTATATTTGGATCTCAAAATAAGTTCATGGACAGGGGATTTTGCCTTTCCTCCCGGATGGGCTGCCGGCATGGAGGGATCCATCAGTTTTTTGATCCGCAGCCTCTTCGTTTTGCTTTTTTTTATATCATCAAGCCGCTGTATGAGCTGATCGATCAGCTCCCAGGGATCATGGTGCAGGGATGCATATTGCAGTTCCTCACCCAAATACTGGTCCGCAGAGACAATGATATTCCGGCCTTCAGAAGACAGGATCCTTCCTTCAGCTTTTTTATGCCCCCAGCTGATTTTCACCTGTGATCCGATAGGCACATGCAGTGCAGATTCTGTCTCAAAAAAATAAACAAACCCTTCATGGCTTGATATCAGAATGCCATTGTGAAGGGAATATTTACTGCTTCCATAATTTTTCATATGCTGTATTTCTGATTGAAGGGCCTTTTGCCATTCTGCTATATATCTTTTTGTGCTGCTCATCATATTTCTTCCTTTACTCAACAATCACCATTTGCTTCTTCTTTGGAAGAAGCGCCGGCCATTTTAATGAAAGATAATATAACACGGCTATAGCCAAAAATCCAATCTGGTTAAGCACTCCCCGCTTCCTGCTGATTTTTCGTCCTGGCAAATATGTATGTACGTACCATGATCAATAGCGTCATTACGATCAGGATGCCATGGAAGGATGCTGCAAGCACCGGCAGGCTGGTACTGTCAAGGACAGCTGGAGCCAGAATAAATCCGCATGCGAAACCGAGCGACTTCAGGAGCATGCCTACTCCAAATATCCTGCCCCTTATATGATTGGCCGATTTTTGGAGGATGGTTGCATGCAGGGTCGTAAAAGCTGCGTCAAAAATACCGGTTAGAAAAGCAACCAGTAATATTGCAGGGATATAGCTGCTTGATAAAAAGATGATAAACCCTGATGACATCAGGATGGCAGAAATGAAGCACGCAAGATAAATTCTGCTGCCCCTTGCCCACCGGAGCCTCGGCAGGAGGAATGCAGACAGAATAGACCCGATTCCCCATGTACTCCAAATCAACCCATAATAAAAGCTTTGTCTGTCAGGATTAAGGGCCTCTGCCAAAATCGGAATCCCAAGGTTATGGGAGCTTCCGGCAAAAGATCCTGCGAGGAAGACAAGGTTGACGAGCATAAGCATCGGAGCCAGCTTTAAATAGGCATAGACCTCTTTTATATCAGAGAAAATTGAAGACAGCTTCCCTTGAAGCGTCGATTGAACACCCGCTTTCCTGCCAGGTGCCGATTCCCATTTAAGCATCATCAACACAGCAGCAGACAGGAAGTAGGTAGCTGAATCGATAATCAGTGTAATATGGTAGCCTATAATATCTGTCAGGATGCCAGCGGCCAAAAATCCGGCGACCAGGCTGGCGGAAGTAAGTCTGGAAATAAGAGCATTTGTCTCAAGCACCTTATTTTCGCCAAAGATCTGGGGGATTTCCGCATTAAAGCTGACCATAAAGCTGCTGTTGGAGAACCCAATAGCAAAGGATACGAGTATGATCATATAGGGTGATGGAAAAGAAATCAGGGACAAAATCAGAATGCCCCTTGCCAGGTCGCTGATGATCATGATCTTTCTTCTGTCGAACCGGTCTGCCAGTATGCCGGAAAAAATGCTTGAAAACACACCGCCGGCTGTCCTGAATGCCATAGCGGCAGCCATCCATCCTGTGCTCCCTGTAGCAGCATAAATGAGGACGTTGAGGACAATTGTATCCATAAAGGTGCCAAAATCTGAAAAAGCTTTTACATATAATATTACTTTTCTGTTCATTCCTTTACTCCAGTGCGGTTTTTGTCTATTTTATCCGGTATCTGAAAGTTTCGCAATACGAAATTTTCAGGCAAATAAAAGAAGTGCCCATGAAAAGCACTTCTTTTCTCCTTCTATTTTCCAATGAACATTTGTGTCCAGTAATTACCTTCGCCTGTATGCCCTACTCCTATATGGGTGAATTTGCTGCTGAGGATATTCTTGCGGTGCCCCTCACTTTTCATCCAGGCATCGACGACTTCCTCTGCAGATCTTTGTCCCATGGCAATATTCTCACCTGCTGTTGAATACTCCACTCCAAAGTCCCGCATCATATCAAATGGGGAGCCATAAGTTGGACTAGTATGGGAAAAGTAATTCTTGGCCTGCATATCATCTGATTTTTCCTGGGCAACCCCGCTCAGAGAGCTGTCAGATTTCAATGCAGCAAGGCCGTTCTTCGTTCTTTCTGCATTAGTCAGCTCGATGACTTTGGATTCCATATCGCTGATGCTTTGGTCAGTGTCTCCTGCCTTTTGCTGTCCCTGTTCCTCAGCGCCATTCTGCCCCTGGTCACCCTGGCCGCCAGGCGCTGTTCCCTGGCCTGCCCCATACTGAGTGCCAGGCTCCATGCCTGCTCCCTGTTCTGCTTGATTCTGTCCTGGAGCTGCCTGCTGTCCTTCCTGTCCTTGCTGCCCTCTTTCTTCACCCGTATAAAAACGGAACATGCCATTATCCTGCTGTTCACCATGCGGGAATTCTTCGCTTGGCATGCCAGTGCTGTAAGCATTCGGATCAATCGTAATAAATCCATTGTTGATTTCCTGAAGGCTTTCCATCATTCCTTTTGACTGCTGGCTGCTGCGGTCATTTAAAAAGTTGGTCTGGCCCTGTCTGCCATTCCCGGCATTCAATGTGTTGAGGCCGCCTTGCCTGTCATCTGCAGCATTATTAGAGGCGCAGGCAGACACCAGCATCACTGCAAAAACTGCTGGCAAAAAGCTGAATTTCATTTTGCTCATTCTGTTAACCCCTTTTCATAATAATGTAACGGTCTTATTTTGCACTGCATGACCGATCTATTATGAATGGAATTATTTACAGCAGAAACAATAATAAACCTCCTATTCCTGCCGCACGACATGATAGCTGTTATAAAGGGCGAGCCAGCTTTGCGGGGCACGGAGGCTGATTTGCCAGAAAGTGGTGCCCAGTAGCTGATAACGGTCCATAAGAAGGTATTTCTGCATATAGCTGCGGATATCATCAAACCAGACGGTATGGAGCTGCCCCTCATCGTAATAAGTAAAGAATGGTGCTGCCCTGTTGCTGTCATACTGGATATTAGCGCCTTTTTCTATTGCCCGGTTCTGTGCCTGGAGAACTGACAGAGAGACAGTTTTGTTGTCCGGTCCGAATTTGTCATACCCGTATAAGGGCAGGGCAATCTGCAGCTTACGCGGAGGAATCTGGGTAATGGCGTACTTGACTACATCCTCCATCCATGGCAGCGGTGAAACAGGCTCAGGCGGCCCGCCGGGATAACCGTAATCGATTGTCATGACGGCAACAATATCTGCAGCAGCACCGATTGCCTCATAATCATAGGCGCCAATGATCCTGTTTGAAGGAATATCCTCTGTTTTTGCATGGACATTGACATGAAGAATCAGATTTCCAAGGGCAAGCTTCAGCTCAGCAAGAAATCGGGAAAAGCTGTTCCTTTGCGGCGGAGGTATGAATTCAAAATCAATGCTGACGCCGCTGTAACCCTTCTCTTTAGCCAGACTGGCAATACTGCTGACCAGATTGGCTGTATACCTTCTATTTCCCAGCACGCTTCCGGCCAGTTCCGGATCAAAGTCGCCATTCTGATAGTTGCGGATCATGAGCAGCGGGAGGATGCCCAGCTCTTTGCTTTTATTGATAACAGATGTGTCATCAAGGAGCCTGTAGGCAGTTCCCTCTGCCCGGAATGAATAGGCAGTGATGGCAAGATAGGTAAGGAGGGGCGAAATTCCTTCCAGTATGGGGAAAAGAGCCTCAGTATTGTAAGGCAATATAAAACCAAGCGTCTGAATGCCGTATTTAAGTGGTGAAGGAATGAATATGTTCTGTCCTTGCCTAAGATTATATGGATTCAAGCCGGGATTTGCTTTAAGAATAGAATCAATTTGTGTCTGATAAAAAAGAGAAAGCCGATAAACGGTGTCTCCCTCCCTTATTATATGAGAGCGGACAGGCAGAGTGTCCAGAGGGATATACAGCGCCAGCCCGGGCACTATTTCATTGGCGTCCTTCAATCCATTAAGAAGTAAGATGTCGGCTGGGGAAACAGAATATTCATTGGCAATCTGCCATATGGTGTCACCGTATGATACAACATGAATTCCCATTTCAGCACCTCAAATAGGTTTTTATACCATCATATGGATCTCCAATGAATAATAGAATATAAGATAACATCCAGGTCTCTTTTCATAAGAAAAACACAGGGCTTTCGGCGCCCTGTGTTGATCTATCCCTAATTTTTGCTGTAGTCATCCGTATCCGGTGAAACCATTCCGCCCGCCCCGGAAGTGTTAACATCCGGTGCAGCGCCTTCAGGCTGGGAAGGAAGCTTATGATGTTTATATTCTTTGTTGTTTTCATCTGCCAAAGGTGTCTGGCTGTGATCTTTCTCATCTATAGAAAGAATCTCGAACTCAGTCCCCTGCAAGTATCCTTCCAGCTTTGTCCTCATATCATCTCTATCTATCTTTCCTTCAAAGCGCAGCTCTGCATTAACAGTTATCATGAACGATCCGTCCTTTCGTTAATTAAGTTATTTTTGCTTAATTTATCACGAAGATGTGCCGGGGGTTGTTTCACCCTTCAGGGTTTCCTTTGCTTCTTCGATGGTTGTGAAAACGAGTACTTCCGTTACCTGCTGCCCATCATGTGATACTGCAAGGAATCCGTCTGCAAGCTGATGGATGTCAGCCAGCGTCCCTTCCTCGCCGCCATCAAGCTTGACCGATTCTTTAAATTCCAGCTGGCCTTTTTCAGCCCATGACTGAACCTCTGCTGAATAGGTCCCATAATCCATTCCTTCTGTGATGCGGTCATCCAGTTCTCCTGCGCTTAACTTTTCCTCCTCTCCTTCCGTATTTGTCTGTTCGTTATACCCTTCTGTCGTATTCTGCTCATCTGAAACGGTTTCTTGGTCATCCTCGGCACCGCAGCCTGAAAGTACTATGGCTGCAGCGGCTGCCAGGGTGTATATCTTTTTCACCGGCTCCACTCCTCTGCAATTGGTTTTGTTACAATGTTAATACCCGTTTCTGCAAAGAACATTCGTCATAAATAAGGTTCTTTACAGCGTAAGGTTCAATAATACTCTGTAAGTGTTATGTGCTGATCCGGCATTTCTGTGAACTGTTGCTCCATATGCCGTTCAGGTGTCCTGAATGTGTGGCTAAGTGAGCCCTTAATCAGCAGCGGCGCTTAACACACAGCGCCAAGTAAGAATTCGTTTGTATATATGGAAAAATATTTCCTTTCCTAAAACCGTGAATTCAACTATAATGAACTGTTAGGAAAGGAGGGTGTAAAATGGCTGAACTGACGCAATATGTTTTTTTTGACTTTGAGATGCTCTGTTCGAACAAAGGGATGCTGTTTGAAGATATGGAGGCAATCAGGCTTGGTGCAGTAAAATATGATCTGATTACAGAGAAGCTTTCATTTTTCGATGAGTATATAAAGCCGGAAAATCATAAGCCGCTCAGTATGTTCTGCAAAAGGCTGACCGGCATTGAAGATAAAGATCTCAGGGATGCAGACAGATTTGCTGATGTATTTTCCACTTTTCTTTACTGGGTTAATGGAGTGAAGAAAACCAGGTTCTATTCATGGTCCAAAAGCGATCTGTCCCGACTGAATGCTGATGCAGCCAGACATGGGATCCCGTCTGCCACAATTGAAAAAATCAATTCCAGATATGTCGATTTCCAGGAAGTGTTTTCAAACCGTGCGGCTAATAATACACCCTCTGTTGAAAACGCCCTGGCACTGTATGGGCTGGATTTCGTCGGAGAAACGCATAACCCGATGTTTGATTCTTATAACACACTGCGGATATTTTTTGCATTTGAGCGCAATCCCCAGCTCACTGAAAAAATCATGGCTGAAAGATTTATACTGCCGGGGAGAACACTCACAGTGGATCAGATAAATGTAGAGGTGAAAAGCCAGTTCGCCAAGGATATGGAAGAGTTTTTTTCCAGTCTGCAATGGATCTACAAAATGAAGGAAGCGCAGCAGCTTGTCAAAAAAGCGAAAAGAATTTGCAAAAGGTATAAAAATGTCGCAGGCAGCAGCTCCGGCATCTTTGATGAAGAAATTCGAAGCGATACTAAAGACTTTATGCTTTTTTACGAAGGCCTTAAGAAGAATTACTTGGAGCATATAACCTATTCATCCCGCATACTGATTCTGGATGAAGAGAACTTTTCCTACAGGAAGACCCTTTTGGCAAGAGCCTCCCTGGATGGACAAGACCGTCAGGCCGTTTAAGGCTTTTCGGATACATATTTATTAACTTTACTCATGAGGAGCTGTATAAAATGGAAAGAATAAAACTGAATGAGGATTTATCTTTTTCACGGATCATCCATGGTCTTTGGAGGCTTGCTGACTGGAAACAGTCAGACCAGGAAACACTTTCGCTTATAGAATACTGCCTGGAGATGGGCATCACAACCTTTGACCATGCCGATATTTATGGTGGCTACACCTGTGAGGATCTGTTTGGGAAAGCGCTTGCTCTGAAACCTGAATTAAGGGAAAAGATGGAGATTGTCACTAAGTGCGGAATCGTCCTCCAATCACCCAACAGGCCGCAGCATAAATCACACCACTATAATACCAGCCGTGAGCATATTATAGAGTCGGTCAATTATTCTTTAAAGAATTTAGGGACAGACTATCTGGATGCACTGCTTATCCATCGTCCTGATCCTTTCATGGATCCTGAACAGACCGCACAGGCTTTCATTGAACTGAAGAAAGCGGGAAAGGTCAGAAACTTTGGCGTTTCCAACTTTAAAAACCACCAATTTGATATGCTTCAATCTTATCTGCCGTTTCAGCTGGTCACAAATCAGATTGAGCTTTCTGCTTACCATCTTGAAAATTTCGAAGATGGGACACTTAATCATTGCCTGGAAAAAAGAATTGCTCCTATGGCCTGGTCCCCTCTCGCGGGAGGAAGGATCTTTTCCGCTCAGGATGAAAGGGCAAAAAGGCTTCAGGCTGCCCTGAAAAATATAGCAGGGGAAATAGGAGCGGGTGACATTGATGAGGTTCTCTATGCATGGCTTCTGAACCATCCGGCACGGATTATGCCGATCATTGGATCAGGCAAAAAGCAAAGAATTGAAAAAGCAGTTAATAGCATGAAACTGAAGCTGGACAACCATCAGTGGTTTGAAATCCTTCAAAGCTCCATGGGTCATGATGTTCCATAACTGAACAAACCGAAAGGCCGGCCACAAGAGTGGACCGGCCTTTCTGATGCTGCTAGAATTTCATTCTGATTATTGGAACATGCCTTTGAAAGCTGGAGTCGAAATATCAACACCCTCAAAGACCTTGGTCATGCCCGCAATATACTCTTCTTTGAATGTCTCAGCTTCAGCAAGGTCCTCTGACCCGGCCTTAAGAAGTTCGCCTTTTTTTGTGAAATATTGAACGAGGCTGTCAGATGCACCTTCGATATCTGCAGAATAGTCGCTCAATTCTTCAGGGATTTCAATTCCGTCTAAACCAGGTTCAAAAGCAGAAGCTGCTTCTGCAGGATCTTTGCCTTCTTCTGCAAAAGATGCCTCAGTACTGCGGATTAGCTTGGTGACTTCAGATTGGTAGCTGAGGAGCGCAGATTTTTGTTCTTTGCTGCTGTCAGCCTGTTCAGCTGTTTCAGTCTCGGCGGCTGAAGTGTCCTTTTCGGTGTCAGCCTCTTTAGACGTGTCATCGGAACACGCTGCCAAGCCGGCAGTCATAAGGGAAGCCATTAATAATGCCATAAATTTTTTCATTCTTCTCTCTCTCCTTTTTCTGTTGACCCTTTTTTTAAATAGGTTATTTACTGACAATTTATAATTTAACTAGTTTTCATACTTTTTTCAACCCTTTTTTGTTCGAAAGTCGAAACAAAAAGATATTTCTAAATAATTTTTAAATATTATGAATAGAGTAAATATTTAATATTTAAATACAAAAAATCCTGTGTTAGTGTACCTTGTTGATTTTGGGCTCATTTCAGCTGTGATGAAATGAGCCCAAAATCAAATGTTTAACAAAAAAGACCTCCGCCTGGAGGCCTTATCTAGCTGGTTCTTCTTCCTTTGATAAGATTGATGACGAGCAGAACAGCAGCAATTACGAGGAGAATGTGGATGATCCCTCCAGCAATCTTAAAAATGAAGCCAAGCAGCCACAGCACCAAAAGTGCCCCTATGATAAATTTCAGCATCATTATCTTCCTTTCTATTCATGGTAGCATTCAAATACCCTTTGATACTTTAGCATAAACACACGTGTTATCAGCTTGGATCCGCTTCATCCAGAACTAATGCAGTCACATTGGTATATTCGCCTTTCTGCCTTTCCTGTGCGGAAGCATCCTGGTTCAGTTCGTCACTGTCATCAATGCCCGGCGCCATAGTCGGTTCTTTTTTATCCTCAGGCAAGTTAATCACTCCCTTTTTAATGTTACTATCTCCTTTCAGAGAAATCATATTCCCGGTTTAGCAGGGTGCGGAAAGGGAAAAAAACCATTAAGAAAGTGAAAGGAGTTTTTTATATGATTAAAGAATATGCAGTTGTACCAAATAAGGATGAAAACCTCTGGCTGGTCAAGCTGGAAGATGCAGCACCAGCAGCACAATTCGGCAGCAGAACGGCAGCAGTGGAAGAAGCTGAAAAAATGGCTAAAGAAAATAAGCCGAGCAAGGTGACCGTAATGGACGATAATCATGAGGTCATCGACGAAAAATTATTTCAATAAAGTAAAAGCCCGGCCTATTATGGCGGGGCTTATTTTTTGCTGTTTAAATCCTCTTCAATCAGCGACTTTAGAAGTATCCTGTAAGAGCTGCAAAGTTCTTCCCCTTCTGTGTCCCCAGCTTCCCAGCAGTATTCCCTGAAAGTGTCCATTTCCGTAAAGATCAAGTATAGCAGCCCTTCGTCAAGCTTTAGATTCATTTTCAGACCAGATGCATCTTTCCACGGCAGCTGCATCAAAAGCTGCTGATAAAGATCATGAAAAATGCTGTACTCCCTTTTCAGCTGCTCCCTCTCACCTATTAGAATATCATCCCTGGTTTGAATCACTTCCCCCCTCCAGTGGATATTGAAGGTGCAAAATGCCAGCCAAAAAGATCTTTCTTCAGGCGCAATCATGATGGTTCCTGCAATGTCAGCCTGACTGCCTTCATCAAATGAAAATATTTCCATATCCGCCTCCCGATCTGTTCTTCCCTGAATGGGTCACCTGCCTATTATTTGCAGCTTTTCTGCAATCATTACATAGGATAACCTAAAATCAGAAAGGAGCTGTGCCCTATCAGCAACCATGCTAATTCAGGAATTTCGCCCATCATATTTACTGAGAATTTGGAAGTGTCTGCCCGCGGGAATCAGGTGATCTACAAAAACAGTCTATTCAGAGAGGCTGTCTCACGGTCAATCGAATCTTTTAAGGCCGATTTGCTTGCTGCAGCAGACCGGCATTCTGAGGACCTGGCCGGGCTGGAGGAAGTTTATTTAAAACAGCTGAAAGAATGTATGCTAAAGCAGGAAGAAGCTGGCTTGAGAATCCTTCAGCGGCTCGAAATGATGGAAAGTCACCACCTGCAGCTTACAGAAAGCGTGGAGCAGAAAAGTGCCCGGCAGGAGAAATGGAATGACCAGCAAATTATCCAGGAAGCGATGATGCTGGAACTCTCCCGAAAGATGGATAATCTGCTTCCGCCTGACGGCCTTTTAGAAGAACACGAAGAATTGAAGAATAAAGTGGATTCTCTCGGAGATCTGCATGAAATGACCCATCTGACCATTATGGAACGTCTGGATAAACAGGAGGATCTGCTTCAGAAACTGGGCAGGCACTACGAAGATCTGCGTTCTGGCATGCATGATCGATTTGCTGCTGTCAGCAATTTTCTTGAAGACCGCTTTTATCAGCTGACACAGCCTGTGCAGCGTTTCGTGATTAAAGATAAACAAACGCAAAAAGAGGAAGATGAAAGAACAATAGTATAAAAAAGAAAGAGGCCGAATGGTGTCTCCGGCCTCTTTCTTACATTACATATATCAATCAAGTATCCTGACCGTCAATGTCTGTCTGCCAAACTTGATTGCTTCTTCTTTAGTCGGGATAAATACATCAATTTTATTGCCTTTAATGCTGCCCCCTGTATCTCCGGCAATCGCATTGCCATATCCTTCGACATATACCTTGGAACCTAAAGGAATGACATTGGGATCTACCGATATGACTTTCTGATCTGGATTTGCATTTAAATCAATTCCAGTAGATGTTACGCCGGAACAGCCTTCACAGCTGGCAGTATAGGCGGTTGCAGTAACGGTGATTTCCTTGCCGACCTCTTCCTGCGCTACTGGTGCACTGGCTTCAGGAGCAGGCTGGGTGCTTACAGTACCTTCGCTTTCAGCAGGCTTAGACTCAGCAGGGGCTGTTTTTTCAGGAGCAGGAGACTTTTCAGCAGCTTGTACGGCCTGCTGTTTTTCAGTCTGTTCCTGCCCTTTAGGCGCTGGTGCTGCCGGTTTTTCCTTTATGCTTCCTTTCGGATGAATGACAAGGGCCTGTTCAGGGTAGATCAAGTCTGACGACAGATTGTTCCAGTGCATTAAATCACTGACGGAAACGCCATGATTCCTGCTTATAGCCCATAGCGTATCCCCGGATTTAATTATGTATTTTTTTTCTGGAAAAATAGAAAGAGTGGTTTCTGCTCTGATCATGTCTGAAGACAAATCATTCCACTGCTTAATATCATTTACTGTTACTTCATATTTTTGGGAAAGCCCCCAAAGGGTATCTCCCTTTTCTACGGAAATTTCATCTGCTTGTACATTGGATCCGGCTGCTCCGGCCACGGCTGCTGCAGCCACTAATGATAAAATTTGTTTTTTCATCTGATTACCTCCTGATAGCTATTTCTCGCTAACGGAATCTATCATAGCATGAAATATTCTGAGAAAAAGAACAGGCAGATAATAAATCCTTTACGTTCATGACAAGCATTTAACAGCCATATTTCGCTTCTCGAATTTTTACCTAAATTTTGTATCGGGTGGAAAAATCTAAAAAATTTGCAGTTTATCCTTCACAAATAAATCAACTGAAGGTATACTGTACTATAACAGAAACAATATAAATTAGTTGTATTATAAAAGGAGGAATTATCATGATTAAGAACCCAGTTGAATTTTTCAGGAACCTTCCGAAGAAGGAATGCCCGGAATGCGGCGAACATATGGAAGAACAGGCAGAAGCCTATTTGCTGGAATGCGACAGATGCCTGGCTAAAAAACATGAGTAGTAATCGGAAACGGGCTTAGCCCGTTTTTTTATGTACAAAGATTAAAAATATTTAGATAAAGGATAGGAAAATGCCTTCCGATGAAGTATAATTTCTTTAGGGTTTCGAAACATCTTCCCGTTTTATATAAAGGAGGCTTTTTATAAATGACTGAAAAAACACTTGTCAAAAGACTAGCACGCTCAGAGGTCCCTGAGGCTATTACATGGAATTTAAATGATTTGTTCTCTTCGGAAGAAAACTGGAAGAGTGAGCTTGAAAGCCTGGAGGCTGACCTGTCCCGGTTTGATTCATATAAAGGCAGGCTTGCCAGCGGCTCTGCTGTCCTGAAGGAATGCCTGCTGGCACAGGAAGCTTACTCCATCAGGATGGTCCAGGCCGGAACCTATGCTTCCCTGCGCCAATCTGAAGATGGATCAGATCCTGACAATCAGTCCAACGCATCGCTGGCAGCGTCACTCCGGGCAAAAGTGAACTCCGTCCTTTCTTTCATTGAGTCCGAGATCCTGGCTTTTGAAGATGGGCTGCTTGAGAGATACATAAAAGAACAGCCAGAGCTGGAAGCCTTCAGAAAAAATCTTGAAGAGCTTCTTGAAACAAAAAAACATAAGCTCAGCCCAGAGACTGAAGAAGTCCTTGCCTCACTTGGCGAGGTACATGCCTCTCCATATCAGGTTTATCAAAACAGCAAGCTGGCAGATATGCAGTTCGCTTCATTTAAGGACAAGGAGGGCAATGTACTGCCAAACTCTTTTGCCCTGTTTGAAGATCGTTATGAATTTTCGCCTGATACACATACAAGAAGAGCTGCTTATGAATCTTTCACTGATACACTGAAGCAGTATAAAAACACGTTTGCTGCCGCTTATTCAGCAGAAGTGAAACGGCAGGTCGTTCTGTCCCGGGCGAGAAAGTATGAATCTGCAACAGAAATGCTGCTGGAGCCTCAGCAGGTTACAGAGGAAATGTACCACAATCAGCTTGATATCATCGGAGAAGAATTGGCCCCTATTATGCGCAAGTATGCTGAACTGAAGAAGACGGTACTCGGACTTGATAGGATGACATTTGCTGACCTTAAGGCGCCGCTTGACCCGGAATTCAACCCGGCCACCACCTATGAGTCTGCCAGTGAAGTCATCCTGGAAGCTCTTCAGGTGATGGGGCCAGAATATACAGAAATCATGAAAAAAGGCCTTGAAGACAGATGGGTGGACCTTGCAGATAATATCGGCAAATCTACAGGTGCGTTCTGTTCAAGCCCGTACGGCTCGCACCCGTATATTCTGATCACATGGACAGATACAATGCGCGGTGCATTCGTGCTTGCCCATGAATTGGGCCATGCCGGCCATTTCTACCTGGCAAATAAAAATCAGCGTATTATGAATACCCGTCCTTCCACTTATTTTGTAGAAGCGCCATCGACGATCAATGAGCTTCTGCTGGGGCAGCATCTACTGGAAGGCACCGAAGATCCGCGGATGAAGCGCTGGGTCATCCTTCAGCTACTTGGAACCTATTATCATAACTTTGTTACACATCTCCTGGAAGGCAGATACCAGAGAAGAGTCTACGCTTTGGCGGAGCAAGGGGTTCCCCTGACGGCTGCTTTATTATCCAGGGAGAAGAAACAGGTGCTTGAAGACTTCTGGGGCAGTTCAGTTGAAATCGATGAAGGGGCAAGCCTGACATGGATGAGGCAGCCTCATTACTACATGGGTCTGTACCCGTATACTTACTCTGCGGGATTGACTGTATCAACTGCTGTTGCACAAAGGATCAAGGAAGAAGGACAGCCTGCCGTTGAACAGTGGATCGATGTACTGAAAGCCGGAGGAACGAAAAAGCCGCTGGAGCTTATCAAGGACGCGGGCGTTGATATGAGCAAGCCGGATTCGATCAGGAAAGCTGTTTCTTTTGTCGGTTCTCTTGTTGATGAACTGGCGGACAGCTATCAATAATGTAACAAAGGGTGAGCCTGATTCAGGCTCACCCTCTTTAGTCAAGAGATCTTAAAGCAGAAGTGCGGTCAATGAAAAGAAAACCATCGTACCGGTCGGAAATCTGTGAAGGAACGTAATTTCCATTGAGTTCAAATTCCGGATTATATACGACTCCCACCGCTCTGTGTCCAATCGTTTCTTGAAAAAGGCTGCGATTTTCGCTGCTGAAGAGAATCAGCTTATTATGTGCACCAGCCCGGTGCAGCAAATCCTCCCAGCTACCTTCTGCTGCAGGAGGCAGAAGCATCACTTCCCTTCTCTCTCCCCAGCTGCGTCCGGCAATCACAGTCCCGTCGTATGTTCCCAGACCGAGCGCAAATACTTTGCCGGCATACCTCTCCCTGAGAATCTGGCCGACATTCGTCATCCCATGCATTTCCATATCAGTTGCTCTTGCATCACCGATATGCGTATTATGCTCCCAGATGACGATCTTTGTAGCTTCACCATAGTATTTAATGATTTCCTCAATTGCGCTGACCATATGTCTGTCCCTAATGTTCCAGTCCTCAGCGCCTCCTTTTACCATTGACCGGTAATAACTTTCTGCATGAAGGGCAACAAGGCTGTTGACTGAAAGGTTAAGCGCCGTTTCATTTTGGGGAGGGTATTTTGCCAAGTCTCTCCGGATATTTAACAGCAGCTCCATTACTTCTTCCTCGCACGATTCTCCATAAAAGCCCGATGACACCGCATAGTCCTCAGGATTCCTGTAATAAGGCTCAAAGCACGAAAAAGCTTTTTTGGCAGCTTCTGCATCATTGGAGCTGTCTTTTTCAAGATGCTGGATGATTTCCTCCATGGACTCCCATAAACTGTAGACATCCAAACCGTAAAAGCCAATCATATCTTTTTTTGCCTGCTCATTATAATCCCTGAGCCATACGATAAAGTCCTGGATCTCACGATTGGCCCACATCCACTCCGGCCATCTGTTAAATGCTGCTTTCAGTACATCCTGTGGCAGGCGCTGATTATACGATTTGATATAGCTGTTAACCTCAAAACATGATGGCCAGTCCCCTTCAACACAGACGGCCTTGAAGCCATATTGTCCGATAAGCTTCTTCGTCAGCTCTGCCCTCCAGGTATAAAATTCAGATGTTCCATGGGACGCTTCACCAAGTAGGACGAACTGGGAGCTGCCGGCAGCTTCTGCTGCTGCATCCAAGTCATTAAAATTATCAATCCTAATGCTGTGGTTCTGGATATCTGAGATTATTCTTTCTGCATTATTTTTAAACATTCCCTGCCTCCTTTTTTTCTATCTGTTATGCGTATTCCCGCTGCTCAGATCCTAAAGCCTCTGCTTTAATTTGGTCGTAATGCATAGTGGAGATACATCAGGAAAAACTTTTAAATAGATGGTTCGAAAAAAGGAGGGGATATACTTGCAGGAGAAAGAAACAGAAGACCCTAAGAATTTTGCACCTTCTGAGCCTGAAATGACAATAGACACTGATGCTCGCGGGATAAACGAAAGAAATACGCCCGGAGACTCTGTCAATGAGCATGAATCACTGGAAACAGCCAATAGCATCATAGCTGCAGGCGAATTTGGACAGCAAAACGAGAACTTATAAAGGAGAATGCCAATATGGATATGATCAATCCTAAAGAAGTAAAAGCCGGGGATGAAGTATTTGTTATATATAACAACCCCCATACCCCTACGGTCTCAAATATCCGGGCAGCAGAAATCGTCCAGCATCCCAAAGATCCCAACGCGTATGCCCTGTTCCTAAACGAAACCTTTCACGTAATTGAGGACGACGACGCCCTGTTCACCTCACAAGCCGCCGCAGAAAAAGCATTTGAAGAACATTATGAATAGAAAAGCGGAAGCGGCTTGCCCAGAGCCGACAAGCATAAGACGCGCAAGGATAAAAGGCGTTCTTTGCCTTTAATCCTTGCGTGGCTTATGACTCGAGGCTCTAGCCGGCGGAGCTGGACAATAGAAAAGCGGAAATGCCTTGTTCCAGGAACACGGCATAAATACTCTGCGTTATGCCAACAAAAAGAAGCCTGACAAAGGTTCAGGCTTCTTCCCATTAATCGTGCAGCATCAAATCTTTGGAAGCTCTCTTATTTCAGCAGTCATACCTGTTCCGCAAAGGGGGCATAATAAGTCATCGGATGCGAAATCTTTCCTCATCCACCCATTGCAGGATTCACCGGCGCAGGAGTATACTTCAGTATCCATTAAGATATCTTCTGGCTTTTCTTCTTGTGCTCTCTTGTTGAAAAAAATAGGAACCGCCTCCTTTTTTTCTAGTATGTGCAGGTTCTGCCTTTTTAACCTGTTAAATAAAAAGAACTGGAGGGAATATGCTTGGAGTCTAATAAAAGGTATACTGCTGCAGGAACTGATATTGAAGAAGTAAAGAAAAAAAATGCAGCTTCGGGACTGTCGTACAACGAAGTCAAAAGGCAGCTGGCAGAAATGCATCAGAACAGGAAAAAATAACAGCCGCATTTGACGGCTGTTATTTTTTAATCCAGCATCCATGGCCATATGAAGGCGGTCTGGCTCTTGGAATAATGGAAGATAGGTGTTTCTGCGGCTGCACCTTCAAGCTCCGGCGGTAAAAAGGAATTCTCTGCTGCCCTGCCCTCCGCCTGCATCAATCTCCACTTTTTATGATGGATATCCGTCCTTAAATATCGCCCCCCTATTCTATTGAATAAACAATATCTCTCAGTCAGCCACTCATCAAGTGACCCTTTTTCAGCTGTGTATGTTTGTCCGCAGGTGCTTAAGCTGCATTTGTATTTACGATGGCTGCTTTTCCTGGCAGCTTTTATGGTTAAGCTTTCATTATTTCTTTCTTTTTTCAAATCAGCCCAAAAATATGGGAGGAAATAAGCAAGTCTCGGACCAACTGTATTGAGCAGGGAATTCGTATCAAGGCTGAAAAAATAGACTCCCTGTTTTCCATTTCTCTTCACATAGGTCCGGACGTTCATTTCATGGACTTTTTCTTTTAGCGAAAATCTCGGGGTGATTATCAAGCCTGCTTCCTTCAGAGAAAAAAAAACTACACTGATCCATGCCTGGCCTCCGTAAATATCTATTTCCATACCATCAGGCACAGAGCTTCTGATGGAAGAAGCCTCCACTGGCCAATGTACAAACACCACATCAGTCCAAGTCTGCGTCATTAGCCAGGGTAACTTTGGAAGAGGGTAGGGTCTATGGCTGATTACATTGAATACGCTCATTTTGATCCTCCTGCTGCTTTTTCATATTTTTCCCGGCTGCAGGAAAAAACCCGGAGCTGGATACCCCGGGCCATGACTCTTTCTTTATTGATTTTTTAAGTCTTCCGGCAGCGTATTATGAAGGCTTTTAGGAGCCGGGTTCAGAAATGGCTTCTCGGCATTCGGTTTAGGATCAGCAACATATTCATATTCTCCCTGGCCATCAAGTGCAGGTCCGCTTGCCCACCGTCCTGCGCCGCTTTCCTGGCCTTCAGAAAGATTATATAGTTTATAAGCAATATCCTTTTTCTCAAGTTCGCGAGGGAATGTGCTTGGTGTAATGATGCCTTCTTTTTCCTCAAGTTCAGCGATTGCTGCCATCCATTGATTCTGATGGTAAGAATCGCGGGCAATGAGGGTAGAAAGCAAATCTTTAACTCCAGCATCATCAGACATTTCATACAGGCGTACGGCCTGCAGGCGCCCCTGGGATTCTGCATTCAGGTTAGCCCTGAAGTCAGCCAGAAGGTTGCCGCTTGCAATGGTATAGCTGCCCATCCAAGGGTTGCCGACACTGTCGCTCGGGCGGGCACCAAGTCCGCTTACAATCGCGTGCTGCGGATTCATCCCGCCGAGGACTGCACCAATGACAGGATCTTTTGCTGCATCTTCCTGGTCCTTGACAGGTGCGTTATCTAGCAGGCGGGCAACCATGGTAGCAAGCATTTCAACATGTCCGATTTCTTCTGTACCTATATCCAAAAGCAGGTCCCGGTACTTTTCGTTGCCGCGTGTAGACCATCCCTGAAACATATATTGCATGGCAACGGTCATTTCTCCATACTGCCCGCCGATCAGCTCTTGCAGCTTCTTGGCAAACAAGGGATCCGGACGTTCTGGCCTTGCTTCGAATTGCAGTTCTTTTACATGATAAAACATAAAATTCCTCCTCGACAGGTGTATTTTAGTCTGGCTGGATAAGCCTTCCTAGAATAAGTACCCCTGGTGGAAAAACGTAAACTATAGAGGAAACATGGAAAGATTTTACCGGTAAAGTTAAATTATTCCAGTGGCAATAATGATTTTGTCATGTGACATAAGTCCTTCGATAGGTCTATGTTCTTAATCGAGAAGGTCCCGCCTTTTACCCTTTTTATGCCAAATGTATTGTTTTTTGAGAAGCGAAAGCATACAATCCATTTCGGCAACGAAAAAGGAAAAAGGAGATTAAGAATTGAAATATACACAAAATGAAAAGCTGAGCATCTATAATGGCCTGGCTTCTACTATTTCTACGAATGCGGTCAACGGCTACATCCCCCTACTGGCCATCAGTGTTCTCGAGGCAACAAATCAGCAGATGGGACTGATAAGTTCCCTTCCTTCTATCATCGGCCTTCTGGCCATCATTCCTGGAGCAGTTTGGATCAATCGTTCACGGAGCAAAAAAAGGGTGGCTGTTGCTTCTACATTTGCGACAAGATTTCTTTTTATGCTGATTTTATTTGTACCTTTCCTGCCAAAGGAATATGCGCCATGGTTTCTTGTTGGGCTTATTGGTCTGCTCAATTTCCCGGGAGCTGTTTCCGGACTGTCCTGGCAGTCCATGATCGGAGATCTGGTCCCTGAAAAAAGACGCGGTGAATTCTTTAGCACACGCAACCGCCTTAATACAATTGCTGCCATGTTTATAACTTTCGGGACAGGATTTTTCCTGCAGCAGTATGACCAAGGTTCACCTTTTCCGTATCAATTTCTCTTTGTGCTCGGCTTCCTCTTTGCGCTGCTGGAAGTTTATTACCTTTTTAAGCATAAAGAAAGCCCGGTGATAAAAGAAAAGCCGGAAGAGGGCATCAAGACAAAGAAACTATCATTAGCTGTTTTCAGGCACAAGCCATTCCTTACATTTGTTGTCTGCGGACTTTTATTTAATTTTGGTGCTCAGATGGCATGGTCCATTTTCAGCATATATCAAATAAAGGAAGCAGGAGCTACTGCCCTGTGGCTTTCCCTGTTTTCTGTAACCAACCAGCTGGCCCAGATTGTCAGCATTAAATGGTGGGCTAAAGCGGCGGACAGGAAAGGCAACAGCTTTAGCCTATTCATCGCAGCAGCTGGCATGGCAACGGCCCCGCTCCTTACAGTCGCTTCATCCAATCTTGTTTACCTGACGCTAATCAATCTATGGATCGGCCTTTTTGTTTCGGGGACTAATCTGCTACTGTTCAATCAGCTTCTTAATGCTTCGCCGGAAAAAAACCGGACCAGCTATATAGCCAACTATAACTTTTTGTTATCCCTTGTCGGTTTTATCGCCCCGCAATTCGGAGTGTTCCTGCTTGATCATTTCGGTATGTTATCGGCTATGAGCATAACTTCAGCTGTTCGTTTTGCAGCAGCGCTTTCCTTCCTGTTTGCGGCTCTAACATTAGAAAGAAAAAAGATGGCTGCGGCGATTTAAGAGCAGGATATCCTGCTCTTTTTATCTTTAGACGGTTTTTGTGTCATTGCTGCTAATGATTAGATCATTTTTGTGAAATCAAGTTCTACAGACCTGTAAACACACTATTAGTCACGAGGATTATCCAGCTAAATGGTCCCATCACAATATGAATCAGTAAAGCCATAGGAAAGTCGTTTTATTTCCGCCTTTTAAAGGGATTGACATTTCCTGTGTTGAATAAATATTGATAACGCTTACAAACGGGGTGGTATTGTTGCTTGAAACCGAAATAAAAGCAGATGAGATTCAGGAGGAAACCTCTCTCCTTCCCTCTTACAGGAAGGATATGCGCGAGTATACGGAAAAGCAGGCCGGCAGATTCATTAAGATGAACACTGTAAGGGATTGGTCCTTGCTCTCGTGGAAAGACATCGGGAAGCCGTACGAAGTGACATCATTTGCAAAAGAAAAGCATGACTGGGAAAGGGAGCATGAAAAGGAACTTCCCGTCCATACATCCTGGGAAATGTTCAACCGTTCCTTTCATCAGTGGTTTGTTAAGGATGTCCCAGCCGAAATGGACAGGTCTAAGAAGGAATTCTTGAAAAATGCAGCTATGATGAAGCCCCGTGCAGCGAAATCAGCTTTGGGCGAGCTGGTAAGGCTGTCACTATGGAATTATGTTCACAGGATTCAGGATGGGATTTGGGATCCGCGCGGAAAAAGAGGCCTATTTGCCAACTTGGACCTTGAAAAGCCCCGTATCCTGTTTTTAGGTGCTGCAGAAGGATATGAAGCAATGCAGCTGTCTGCCATGTATCCAGGCGGAGAAGCAGTACTGGTGGATTATGATCCGTTTTGCAGGGATGCACGCTTTGATGAATTTCCAGAATCATATCCCTTCCTTGGCCAAAATAAACAAACAGGGGGCAGAAAAGCTTTTTACAAAAATGATTTCCAAATTGACTATGTAGTGGAGGATATCAGGAATCTGCCTTATGGGAAGGAATTTGATATTGTCTTGAGCGTGGGGCTGCTGGAGCATTTCCCTGACAAATTAAAGCCCGAGGTGGTCGATTGGCACAGAAGTTTTGTGAAACCATCAGGGTATATCATTATGACGACTCCAAGAGCACAGCTCAGGTCCAAGCTTTATTATGAAATAATGGCCGATGTTATGAACCACACGTACCGGGAGCTTATGACAGTCGAACAGATGGGGCTTTATATGTATGAAAACGGACTGGAAATTCTTCAGCACGGATTTATAAAAGTGCACAATGGCATTGTAGCAAGAGCAAGATAAAGTGACAGAATCAAGCTGCATAGCGCAGCTTGATTCAAGTCAATTCTTATAGTCTGCCCTTTTGCCCACTTCAGGTTCTCCGCCGGTTTGATTGCCTGTTGTAGCGGTATAGCCGACTTGGTAGGATGAATTGCGCTGTTTCTTTAACGCATCCGGCATTTTGTATTGTGACATGTCATCCTGTGCTTCTTTTGGCATGATGAATCCCTCCTTGAGGCTGTCATTATATTGTTTTCTTTTTCAGGATTTTAATTCAGGGAGATCATCCATGCGAGCAAGAATGGTTTAGGGGGAAAACGCAAAAAGGAATCTGCCTGAAAACAGATTCCTTTTGCTCAAATGCAGAAAGGATTAGAAGCCTCCCCCAACATAAGCAGCGCCAACAATAATCAAAAGGATGAAAAGCACGACGATAAGGGCAAACCCGCCGCCGTAGCCGTATCCAGCTCCACCGCTCATTCATTGCACCCCCTTTATGCACGACCTAGGGTATTGTATGAGAAGGATGACTGTTTTGAATGGGCTAATAGTATCTTTGTGCTTAATTGAGCTCCTACCATAGAAATGGGACAAAAGCTAAAGCAGCAATTGCTCCGAACGCAATGCCGATGCCAAAGCCTCCCCAGCCCCAGCCCCAGCCGTAAGGATACGCAAATCCATCAAACTCTCCATAGCCGTGGCCGCCGTAATTCCTGCCGCCTGCAGGTCTGATAAAAACCTTTGAAGGTGTAACACGTTCAATAACTCCCACATGCTCTCTTCCATGCACAGTCCGGATCCGCACCATTCGGCCCATGCCGCCTCTGCACTGATTGTAATAGCTTCTTGACATTTCAATCACCTCCGATATGTTGTCCGCTAACATCATATGCAGGAGGGCCTGTCAGCTAATGGACAAACGTCCGGGGACAAGTGCGGATATTCCTAAAGCTGGACCAGTATATGTTGCGAAAAAAAGTGCGGAGCAATTTCTGCCCCGCATTTTTATACGGCATTCCTATCCAAATATTTTTTTGTCAAAAGCAGGCTGGCAATTAAGATTAGCTCAAACAGATTCGTAACTGCAGCACTGCCTGGATCAAATGGTACAGCACTTCCTGCAGCCATAATAGCAATTCCGGCAAACATCCAGAACCAGCCTGTTTTTTTCCAGACAATAACTCCGGATATCAAGAGAAAGACCGATACACCGATCACCATTATTGGAGGACCGTGAGCATGCAATGGTGCATATTTCAGCACCCCGTATTCAGTTACTGCCTCAAGCTGAAGATTCCTGATGGCAAAGAATTCTATAGACATTAAGACAATGGTTATGATCCAGGCAATCCCCAGGCTTTTCTTTTGATCAAGCACCCTTGCACCCGATTCTTTTGCAGCATACCAGGCAAAGAGAACGAGGAGAGGTGTTGCGGCGGCATGTAAAATAAATCGCATTCTATTGAGAGACAGAAGCATGTCAGATTCTCCGGCTATCCGTCCTGCTGCAAGGATGCTATTATCATAGATCAGGCCGGCAATCACAACTAGCAGCACATCTCCGTATGTGGACCTTCCCTTTTTAAATAAAAGAAAAATTCCCCAAACCAGCAGCAGAGTGTAAATGATAGCATAAATACCGAAAAAATAAGGATCCATCCAATCCCCCCTTTGTTTTTTCTTCTGTTTCCCTGAACCTGCTCAGACTAACCATATTTAATTTTCCGCAAAAGCGAATATGGAAAATAGAATCCATGTATTAATTTTCTAAACAATTTTATTAAACAAAATACTGGACTGTAAACGGATTCATGTTAAAATGAAACAGGTAAATTAGTTGGATGTCTGACGTCTGTTCTCATACAACATTTGGAAGACGTTTATGAAGATTTTTATAAGCTAGAGATTACTATTAGTTGTTAAGGGGTGGAACTGATGAATTTACTTTGGGGACTATTTGGGATTGCAGTCGTTCTTGGAATCGCACTTCTCTTCTCTTCAAACAGAAAAGCGATCAATCTAAGGACGATAGCTGGCGGACTTGCCATACAGCTTATCTTTGCTTTTGCTGTTTTAAAATGGAATGCGGGGAAAAAAGCACTAGAGATGCTCACTGAAACGGTGAACAATATCGTAGGCTATGCGAACGAAGGAATCAACTTCCTGTTTGGCGGCCTGTTTGCCGATGGAACGAATATCGGGATGGTATTTGCCTTTCAGGTTCTGCCGACTGTCATATTCTTCTCATCTTTAATCTCTGTTCTTTATTACATTGGTGTCATGCAGTGGGTTATCAAGATTATCGGCGGAGGACTTTCAAAACTGCTGGGGACAAGCAAGGCAGAATCCATTTCTGCAGCAGCAAATATTTTTGTGGGCCAGACAGAAGCTCCTCTCATCGTCCGTCCATTCATCAGTAAGATGACCCGGTCGGAATTATTCGCTGTCATGACGGGCGGACTTGCTTCAGTTGCAGGTTCAGTCCTTATCGGTTACTCCCTGCTGGGGGTGCCGCTGGAATATCTCCTTGCTGCCAGCTTCATGGCTGCTCCTGCAGGCCTGGTATTAGCAAAGATCATGATTCCGGAAACAGAACAATCACAGACAGATAAAGAGATTACTATTGAGAAAGATACAGAATCTGTCAATGTAGTAGATGCAGCCGCAAAAGGCGCCAGTGTCGGCCTTCAGCTTGCATTGAATATCGGTGCCATGCTTTTGGCGTTCATAGCGCTTGTTGCTATGATTAACGGATTGATCGGCTTTGCCGGCGGGCTATTCGGTGCAGACAATCTGTCTCTTGAAATGATTCTCGGCTATGTATTCTCGCCAATTGCATTTGCGGTAGGTGTTCCGTGGTCAGAAGCGGTTCAGGCTGGGGGATATATCGGTCAAAAGCTTGTTCTGAATGAATTTGTGGCCTATTCTTCCTTTGCCCCTGAAATCGGGAATCTGTCTGAAAAAACTTCAGCCATCATCAGCTTCGCTCTATGCGGATTTGCCAATATTTCATCCATGGCCATCCTTCTTGGCGGTCTTGGAAACCTGGCTCCCGACCGGAGAGGCGATATCGCTAAACTCGGATTCAAAGCAGTCGTAGCAGGTGCGCTGGCTTCATTGTTGAGCGCAGCAATTGCAGGAATGCTTTTGTAAGTATGCAAAAAGGAAAGAAGCACTTCGCTTCTTTCCTTTCTTTTTATATGTTAATCATCAGCATCTGCACTTAAACCTTTTACATGCTTCTTACCCATCTGCTTCAGAACTTTCCGATTCTCTTTTGTATCAAATATGATGGAAAAATCATATTCTTCCGGATATAGCTCCTCTGCCTTAATATACAGCTTGAGTCTTTTAGAGTTGATCTCCTTTTTCTCTCCTTTAATTTGCACAATATATTGATCCCGGCTGTCTGGTCCTTTATAGATAATCCCCAGTTCACCTGTACTTGTATAGAGTACATTGTCACCTGTTTTAAAGGCGGCAGGCTTTTCTATTTTTGCTGTCTTCTCTCTTTTCTTTTCGTGCTTCTGAACAAATATTTGCCTCTCCATCTTTTTCTTTGCTGTATCATCTGAAAGTTCCTGTGGATAGCTCTTCTCTATCCCGTATGAATAGTAATGAGCCCTTTCAATCAGCTTCGGATGGATTCCAAGCTTTAAAGCGATGGCAAATGCCTGGCTTTCTCCTGACTCTCCTATTTTCAGCCTGTATGTTGGCTTTAAGGTGGCAAGATCAAATTCCATGCTTCCATTTATAAAGCCTTCATGATGCTCTGCAAAAGATTTGATCTCTTTATAGTGCGTTGTTGCCAGGATAGCAGCTCCTTTCCTGTGCAGCTGCTCCAGAATAGCTGCTGCCAGCCCCATTCCCTCCCCCGGGTCAGTGCCTGAGCCAAGTTCATCCAGAAGCACCAGGGAGTCAGCAGTGGATTCTTCTAAGATTTCGCCTATATTTTTTATCCGGGAGCTGAAGGTGCTTAAGTTTTCTTCAATGCTTTGGCCGTCCCCTATATCAACCAGGATCTTCTGGAATATGCCCATTGAGCTTCCCTGGGAAACCGGGAGAAGCAGACCGCATTGAGCCATCAGGGCGAGCAGGCCGACCGTTTTGATGGCAACTGTTTTGCCTCCTGTATTCGGTCCCGTTATCACAAGGGCTGTAGTTCCGCTCTGTCCAAGCTCTATTGTTAGAGGGACTGCTGAGCTCCCCAGCGAAGGATGTCTGGCATCAAGGAGGCGGAAAGACTGATCATCCTGAAAACAAACTGGGATGCCCTCAATCGCCAGCCCGTATTTTCCCTTTGCAAAAACGATATCATAATGGATCATTGTCTCGGCCGCCAGCTTGATTTCTTCATGCTTATCCTCCGCCAGCCCTGTCAAGTACAAGAGAATGTTCAGGATTTCCGACTCTTCATCTGAATGCAGCCAATTCAGCTGGTCCTGGTGTGCTCCGATTTCTTCAGGTTCAATAAAAAGGGTTGAACCTGAAGCACTTCTGTCCAGCACTGACCCTTTGATCTTATACCTGTATTCCTTCTTTACCGGCACCACATACCGGCCATTCCTCTGGCTGACTACCCCCTCCTGCAAAACCTCTTTATATTTAGCTGATTTCAGGATCTGGTTCAATTTTTCCTTAAGCCTTTCTTCCTGGATAGCAATCTGTTTGCGGATCTTCAGGAGGTCCTTGCTGGCATGGTCATCTATCCCCCCATTCCGGATGCAGCGCATTAGTTCTTCTGCAAGGAAAGGCAGCTCGTCAACAGAGAGTATATAGGAAGATATTCTTGGAGCAAGGTTAGACTTGTCTTTCATATACTTCTTAAGCTTCTTGCAGGATTGCAGAAATTCATATAGCCTGCTAAGCTGTTCTACCCGCAGCACAATTCCTTTGTGGAATGATGACAGCAGGGCTTCAACCCCTTTCATACTGCCGATGGGAACACTGCTTCCGGTTTTAAGAATTGCAGCTGCCTCAGCAGTTTCGTCTGCCAGTGCTTCGATCTGGCCTTTTAGAAAGGATGGCTCCATGCTGAGTATCTTTTTTCTTCCTCCTTCCGTCAAAGCGAATTGAGCCGCATTTTCTTTTACCACATGGAAATCTAAAGACTCATAAGTGTGTGAATTCAATTTTTTTCCTCCTTTTTATCAATACAAAAAGCCGCAATGAACTATATCATTGCGGCTCCCAAAAATAGGATTCAGCATATATCAGTATTCAAAAAAGCTGTGCTCAAAGAACACAGCTTTCCACTGATAGAAAATGCTGCAGGCTATGACCGAGTTCTTAACTCTATTCCATGGGCACACTTAAATAAAAGTTCCCTTCCTTAATCTTTTAAGAAAGAGCCCCGGAATGACCGTATTTGATTAACGGTTTAGTTAAGAACGGCACCTAACATACAACATACCCCTTTTGCTGAACAAATTATTTAATACAATATAATCATATACAAGGGAGGCCACAGAAGTAAATAGAATTTTTCTTTTTATCAGAAATTTGGAGGGATAGACAAAAAGCGCATAAGAATATTGTCGAAAACTATCTGAAAATTTGTTCTCTTTTTATTTGAATAATAGAATCTGTAAATGCTAACATAGTTTATGGAAGCGCTATCAAAATAGGCTTTTGGCTACATAAATTAATTTCAGGGAGGAATTGCAATGACCCAATTAACAATTAATTTGAAGGAAAAAGTAGAAAAGTTCCTGGCCGGAAAGAAAAAGCTTTTCATTAATGGAGAATTCGTGGAAAGCGCCTCTCAGAAAACATTTGAAAGCTATAACCCTGCTACCGGTGAAGTTCTGGCGACCCTGTATGAAGCAGGTCCTGAAGACATTGATAGAGCCGTGCTCGCTGCAAGGAAGGCATTTGATGAAGGAAAATGGTCCAAGATGGGCAGCGCTAAAAGAAGCAGATTAATGTATAAACTCGCAGATTTAATGGAAGAACACAAAGAAGAGCTGGCACAGCTTGAAACCCTGGACAACGGTAAGCCAATCAGGGAAACCTCTGCAGCTGATATCCCGCTTGCTGTTGAGCATATGCGCTACTATGCGGGCTGGACGACAAAAATCGTCGGACAGACAATTCCGGTAAACGGCCCATTCTTTAACTATACACGCCACGAGGCTGTTGGAGTGGTCGGCCAGATCATCCCTTGGAACTTCCCTCTCCTCATGGCAATGTGGAAGCTTGGGGCGGCACTCGCCACAGGATGTACGGTTGTTCTCAAGCCGGCAGAGCAGACACCTCTCTCCGCTCTGTATCTGGCAGAATTAATCCAGGAAGCGGGCTTCCCTGAAGGAGTCGTGAATATCGTCCCCGGCTTTGGTGAAACAGCAGGCCAGCCGCTTGTGGATCATCCTCTGGTCGATAAGATCGCGTTCACCGGTTCTACAGAGGTCGGAAAAATGATCATGCAAAGGGCTTCCAAGACACTGAAACGTGTCACGCTGGAACTTGGCGGGAAGTCGCCGAATATCATCCTTCCTGATGCCGACATGACAAAGGCCATCCCAGGCGCATTGAACGGAGTCATGTTCAACCAGGGCCAGGTATGCTGTGCAGGATCGCGTGTGTTCATCCAGAAAAAGCAGTTTGATAATGTAGTGTCCGATATGGTAGATCATGCCAAGAAGATCAAGCAGGGTGCCGGCCTGCATGCTGATACGCAGATAGGCCCTCTCGTTTCAACAGAACAGCAGAACAGGGTCCTTGGATATATTGAAAAAGGCGTCAGCGAAGGAGCGGAACTGCTTGTCGGCGGAAATAAGCCATATGAAGAAGGTTATTTTGTCTCCCCTACTATCTTTGCCGATGTACGTGATGAGATGACGATTGCCAAAGAAGAAATCTTTGGTCCTGTCATCTCGGCGATGCCGTATGAAGATCTTGATGAACTGATTGCCAGGGCAAATAACAGCGAATACGGCCTGGCGGCGGGCGTCTGGACGAAGGACGTCTCCAAAGCCCATTATATCGCCAGTCAGCTCAGGGCAGGAACTGTTTGGGTCAACTGCTATAATGCCTTTGACGCAGCCTCCCCATTCGGCGGCTATAAACAGTCTGGCATGGGCCGGGAAATGGGATCCTACGCTTTGAATAATTATACAGAAGTGAAGAGCGTCTGGATCGGAATGAACTGATCCAATCATTAAAAGAGGGGCCCGCGGGCTCCTTTTTTTCTTTTATAACTCTACTTGAGAAATTATCGAATCACCCAGATAGTGCTGTCCATATGCCACGGAGCCGGATGAATATTTTTTTGCTCCTGCTTTTAAAATTTCACATAATATCCATGTCATTTTTTCCTTCTCTTCCCTATTCTTAAGTGGGAGGGAACGAAATGAAGAAACTTTATTGGATCAGCTCTATCCTTATTATTGCCGGGATTTCTGCAGGGATTGCTTTTTTTGTCATCAGGGATCATTCAGCAGAAATTCCTGAAGATCTATCATTGATTAATGAAAATGGTGAAACCTATGATTTCAGCGAGCGTGGACAGACCTTAACATTAGTTGAATTTATCTATACCCATTGTCCTGATATCTGTCCCACAACAACACAAAAAATGAATATGCTCAGAAGCGATCTGGAGAAAGATCATGTTTTTGGCAATAAAGTAAAATTCATGACAGTAACCATTGACCCTTATCGCGACACACCTGAAGTGCTGAGTAAGTATATGGACACTTTTGAAATTAATAAAGACGGGAACTGGGTGTTCCTGACTGGAGATCGAGACAGCATGAAAGAAGACCAGCAGGAAATACAGGAGCTCGCCAATGCCTTCCAGTTTCAGTACCGTGATCCCGGGGATGGCTTCTATGTGCACAGCACCTATGTTTATCTCCTGGATAAAGACAATAAATATATTAAAAAGTTCCCAATGGGTGAAAGTTTTGATAGAAAAGAAGTGTATAAGAAGATTTTGAAGGAGCTGTAAATCCAGGGTTCCCACGGCCTGGATTTTTTCTTAAGCACGAAAAAGGCTGACTGCCGGAGAGGCAGGTCAGCCTTTTGTATGTATATTCATTCGTATGTTTCTTATGTTCTTCAGGCTGCACAACAGGAGACAGCTGTATATGTGCCTGTCTCCTGTACCTCTCTAGTCTCAGTTCGTGGAGGAAGATATCTTTCCGGCCTGGTTAATGTGCAGCAGGTAGTCAGATTTTGGCTTAGTGAAGCTTATCTTTATGCCGGATTTTTTCAAACGGTTAACTAAATCGACGAGCTGCTTTTTAGCCATGTCAAAAAACTCCTTTGTTTTGCCTGTATGTTTTCATTTTACATGAAAAATATGAAAAAACTATGACATTCGGCAAATTAAATGTGAATAATTTTTGATAATTTTATTTATAAAAAATTGGCACGCATTCTGAGTCAGCTGATTTACTCTATCTATTTCCCATTTCTTCTCAGCTGAAACTTTTTCTCTTGCCTTTCTTCTTATTCTGCCTTTTTCTTTTCATAGGCACCTGTTGGAAAGATTCGCTCTTGGACGCTGAAAGTGTTATAATTCTTACGATATTGTTTTTTTTGGAGGAATCAAACCTATATGATAACTGTCAGCAACGTAGGTCTTCGTTATGGCGACAGGAAGCTGTTCGAAGATGTTAATATTAAATTCAATCCCGGTAACTGCTATGGCCTTATCGGCGCCAATGGTGCCGGGAAGTCGACATTCCTGAAAATCCTCTCTGGAGAAATCGAGTCCCAGACGGGTAATGTATCACTTGGCCCAGGAGAACGTCTTGCAGTATTAAAGCAGAACCACTATGAGTATGAGGAGCATGAGGTACTTACGACGGTCATCATGGGCCATGCCCGCCTATACCAGGTTATGCAGGAAAAAGACGCCATCTATATGAAAGCTGATTTCTCTGATGAAGATGGAATGAAGGCAGCTGAGCTGGAAGGTGAATTTGCTGAACTGAACGGCTGGGAAGCTGAATCTGAAGCGGCCATCCTGCTTAAAGGCCTTGGAATTGGCGAAGAGCTCCATAATAAAAAGATGGAAGATCTTACAGGATCAGATAAAGTAAAAGTCCTGCTTGCACAGGCTCTATTTGGCAAGCCTGATGTCCTTCTGCTAGATGAGCCTACAAACCACTTGGATATCAAAGCAATCCGCTGGCTTGAGGAGTTCCTGATCAACTTCGAAAACACAGTCATTGTCGTTTCCCATGACAGGCACTTCCTTAATAAAGTTTGTACGCATATTGCCGATCTTGATTTCGGAAAAATCCAGGTTTATGTCGGGAACTATGATTTCTGGTATGAATCAAGCCAGCTGGCTTCCAGGATGGCATCTGATGCAAATAAGAAAAAAGAAGAAAAAATCAAAGAGCTGCAAAGCTTTATTGCCCGTTTTAGTGCAAATGCATCAAAATCCAAGCAGGCAACTTCCCGGAAAAAGCTGCTCGATAAGATCTCCCTTGATGATATCAAGCCTTCTTCCCGCCGTTATCCTTATGTTGGATTCACGCCGGAGCGCGAGATCGGAAATGATCTTTTAAGGGTAGACAGTATCAGCAAGACGATCGACGGTGTCAAGGTGCTCGACAATGTCAGCTTCATTATGAATAAAGACGATAAAATTGCACTTGTCGGTACAGATGAAATTGCAAAAACGGCATTGTTCAAAATCCTTACCGGAGAAATGGAACCGGACAGCGGTTCATTTAAATGGGGCATCACGACTTCACAGGCGTATTTCCCTAAAGACAACTCGCAGTATTTTGAAAACAGCGAACTTAACCTTGTTGACTGGCTGCGCCAATTCTCCCCTCAGGATGAGAGTGAAAGCTTCCTGCGCGGATTCCTTGGCAGAATGCTGTTCTCAGGCGAAGAAGTGCTGAAAAAAGCCAGCGTGCTTTCTGGTGGAGAAAAAGTCCGCTGCATGCTTTCAAAGATGATGCTGAGCGGTGCGAATGTGCTTCTTCTTGATGAGCCGACAAACCATTTGGATCTTGAATCTATCACAGCATTGAATAACGGATTGACCAGCTACAAAGGTTCCATGATCTTCGCTTCTCATGACCATCAGTTCATCCAGACCATTGCAAACCGGATCATTGAAATCACTCCGAACGGCACTGTTGATAAGCAAATGACTTATGATGAATACTTGGAAAACACAGACCTGCAAAAACAGGTAGCTGAAATGTATAAATAAAAGTGAACCAGGAAAGCACTGCTTTCCTGGTTTTTCTTATTCCTGATCAAGTTCCGGTTTAGTATCAGGCTAAGATTTTCAGGGGTCAGACATCTTGTTTTTTTGTCTTTTTTCTTGCTGAATCAGTTTTGAACCTGCCTGTTTCATTATTGGTCGTGCCCTGTCCCTCAACTTCAGGCGAGCTTAAGCCGGTTTTGGAAGGATCTTTTTTATGTTTGGCCATCTTAAACACCTCCGTTTATTACTTTTAACTCCCAAGTCCCATCTCATTCATGGGAATAAGACCACGCTCTTTCAGGCATCATAACATTCAGAGGAGGTGTAAGTTATGGCGAAACGTATTGCGGTAGAACAATCTCTTACCAATATCCAGGAGGCACTCCGTGCGAAAGGTTATGATGTAATTGACATGAAAACTCAGGAGGATGCCCAGAATTGCTCCTGCTGTGTAGTGACAGGACTGGACTCCAATGTTATGGGGATGCAGGATACTTTCACACAATCTTCAGTCATCGAGGCAAACGGGTTATCGGCAGATGAAGTTTGCCAGCAGGTTGAATCAAGGCTTCAATAAATGGCGCAGAAGACTAAAGGTTACTCTTTAGTCTTTTCTTTTATAAAAAGGCATTGAATCAGCTGATTCAATGCCTTTGTTTGATTCTGCGGTATAGTTTCCGTGACATAATGTAAAGAGAAGCCAGTAAAAGCACAAATACCATGTAAAAGACCCCTGACTTAACCGGTGTCTCCTCAATTTCCTGTGCCTGGACCGCTTCAGAAGGACCTGCAGCTTTTACGGCCTCCGGCTCGAGGGGGAAGATTTGAATCAGTTTTCCGCTTCCATCAACGATTTTCAAAAGGCCTTCTTCTGTGACGATTTTTTCAAAATGATTCAGCGGTAATGTGACAAAGCGGTCTTTTCCGCTAAAATAAATCTGGTCCCCTTTTTGAAAGGAAGTTTCTTTGCTGATCACAGAAGACTTGAAACGGCTGAAGCCGTAGTCAAATAAGGTTTTTGTATCATTATAGATATCCCTCTTGAAATCTGCTTTCATGACGATGGCAGTCAGCTGGATTTTTCCGTTTTCTGCGGAAGTGGCCAGCGTCTGCTTGCTTTCGTTCACAAACCCTGTCTTTCCGCCGGTTATCCCGGTATATGGCACTTCCCCTTTTAGCATCCGATGGTGGGTAAATATCGTTGTATCCCAGCTTTCTCCATCCCATGCGAGCTCTTTTGTCCCGTAAATCGTTCTGAAGGTATTGTTTTTCAAGGCATAGCTGGTAATAAGAGCCATGTCTTCAGCTGTCGTATAATGCCTTTCATCAAACAAGCCGTGCGGATTTGTAAAATGGGTATTATGGACATGCACTTCTTTTTCCAGGAATGTGTTCAAATTTCTCTCATACTCTTCTATATTTCCGTCAATATGCTCGGCAATAGCTGCAGCAGCATCATTCCCTGAGTTTATCAGCATCCCCTCGATCAGATGCCTGAGCGTTGTCTTCTCGCCTTCTTCTAAATAAACCTTAGTCCCTTCTGTTTCAACAGCACTCCTGCTGACAGTCACCATGTCATCCAGATTTCCTTTTTTTATAGCATAAATAGCGGTGGCAATCTTTGTCAGGCTGGCTGGATACATCCGGTCAGATCCATTTTTGCTGTATAAAATAGCATTTGATTGCGAATCAATTAAAACCGCAGCCTCACTCACTATGGCAGGTTCTTTTTCTTCTTTTGCGACAGCGCTCTGTCCGGCGTGTACAGTAAGCATGAAAACCATTAAAGCGGATAAAAATTTCTTCATCTGTCAATCTCCATTTGCTGATTTTGATAGTGCTAAATTCCCTAATTTTGATTGTACCAAAATATTTTGCGGCAAATGGGCTTGTTTATGAATTGTTACAAAAATGAAAAATAACAGGTTTGGTGAATGTTGAGGCTGGGTATATAGCCGGCCAAATTGAAAAGCCATCTATTAAGATGGCTTCAAACAGTGTGCTTTTTTAAAAGCTGCATATTTAGTTTAAAAACACTTTTTATCCAGGGCTGCAAAGGTCTAGCTTCCCCCGCAGCCGCCTCCTCCTCCGCAGCTTGAGCAGCTGGATCCGCCCGAACAGTTCGCCCCCCCTGAACAGCTGCCGGAATCTGAATCATGATCAGTGCTGCAGGCAAAACCGGAACAAGAGGTCGCACCCGCATACCCGCTCTTCATCATTTCTACAGGAAGCACCTCTTCAATATGTGATGAATAATCATCATGCTCATATATCGAGAAAAATACGGCTGCCGGAAGAAGCATGCTCATATCATGTGAAGAAGAAATTCGCGTGAATGGCTTTTTTTCATTTTTGCTGAAAGTCATTTCTGCTTCCCTGATATCATTTTTGAGCTGCCGGATCAGATAAAGCTGAATTTCTCTTGCAGCTTCTCCATCCCTGAAATACTTTGCTAGAAGCTCTCCTTCAGATTTGGTTCTGAAATCATGCAAAATGCCCTGCTCAATCGGTGTTCTCAAAAATTCTCCCCAAATCAAGCGGCTGTTTCTTGCCGGAGAAAAGACCTGAAGGTAGACCCAGTCGAAAAAGGCTCTTTCCCCTGGGATGGGAACTATCTCCATATTGGGTGTGTGGTGCAAAAAGCTGTTGTAGAACTTTTTCGAGAAATCTTCATAATCTCTTGTGAACATAAGCATCTCATGCCAGACTGCATCCACTTTCCCGCTGAACATCGGCACCGATTTTAAGATGCTGCTTAGCACAAAGAATCTTTTAAGCTCAAAGAATACCCAGTCAAAATGCTTTTCCGACCAGGAAGGATGCTCTTTCAGCATTCTATTTTTTATATTGGACTGAAATCCGTCAGACATTGCTTTTTCTAAATGCTGTGCAAGCGGTTTGGCCGCATCTTTTTCGATGCCAAGCCCTTCAGGCAATTCATCCGCATACAGCCTCGGACGCCTTTTTCCTTTATTGCCGCTGATGATAGAAACCGCCATACCAAAGATGAATACGAAAACGATGATAAATACAATGAAACCTGCCATTCTCCCCCTCCTTATGACTGATACTACCATTATATTCTGTCATGCATGTTTTTTACAGGAAAAAACCGCCATATTATCAATGGCGGTTTCCCTTGCTGGAATTCAGTTTTGCTTCAAGGAAGAAATCTTTTAAATAATCGATGAAATTTTCGTCTCTGGCCAGCCAGGCGGAATGGTTCCTTTTGAGGTCATGTTCCGCAGCCGTAAAGCTGTCATATTCTTCCCCTGCTGTTCGGCCATTCACATCAATTTTCCATGAGTCGTTGTCCTTGAAGATGAGGAAATGATCTCCCTTTCTGTTCTCATATAGAGAGCCTGAGCCGGATTCTTTGTGATTATGTTCATTTTTATAGGCGTCACCCTTAATGGGGTCTTCTGAAAAAACGTCTTTCACAAAAAGGGAAAATGCCTCTTCAGTCATGCTGCTGCCTGATGCTTTGGCATGCCCGCCGCCTCCGAACCTTCCTGCTATTTCTGAAACATCGATATGATCATGGATGGTCCTGTAGCTTATCCTTTTTCCGCCTATGCTGAGCAGGGCAATATAGTCCAGGTGAGGGAATTCCTTTCCAAGCTCATTGCCAAGCTCGGAGTGGTAAGACTCTGCGTGGACAATTCCCGCACAATGCTCCCCTATAAAAGCCTGGACGATTTCCCGCTTTTTTCTTCTCATATAACGTTCAATCTTGTCTTCTTCCATTTCGAGAAGTTTTTTCTCAAATTCATCAAACTCGAATGACGCGCTATCTTTCAGCCGGTCGAGCATCTTCTCTTCAAATTCTTCAATGGAAAGAAGGAAAAAGAGATCATTCAGCTGTTTTGCCTTCATGTTCCCGTTCTGGTCCCATTCCCATGTATCATATTGCCTGACGAGCTCTACAAATTCTATAAGCGCTTCTGTTGGGGTTATGTGGTCTTTCTTGATCAGATAATCGAAAAACAGGGACGTTGCAGAAGCAAGCCGTCCGTCATCATATTCCACGGTTACACTCGCCCAGCTGCTGCTGTTCAGATGCAGAGCGGATTTATGGTGATCGATCAGCTGCACGGAGCCTCCCTCCTTCTGCAGCTGGCTTAGCCGCTGTTCATTTTCTTCATTAACAGATAAATCTGTGATCAGCAGTATATCCTGTTTCTTTTCTTTGTTTTTCAGCCGGTCCAAATGACGGCTTATCTGTATATCCAATCCGGAGACCGAATTATAGCGGACCTCTGCCTTGTCACCATATGCAAGCTTTGCTAATATTCCGCAGCCTATCCCATCAAGATCATTATGTGTAAATAATCGGTACATACTACACCTCGCCAAAAATGTTGTCCTGAATAGTGTGGTGAAACTTTCCTGTTTTATGCCTTTTACCCAGCTGGAACAAAAATTAAAAATATTTTGTGGAATAAGACAAGTTCCCCCGCCCCCCTGGCATATCTTTAATATAGATCAATTCAAAGGGGGATCTGTATATGCCATTTTTAGTTTTAAAAAGAAGTACCGTTATTTTCGCACTGGTTCTGCTGGCAGCTGTCGTGTCGGCAACAGGCTGGTTTTTGCTGGGCAAGGACAGCATAAGTGTATTCAGCCAGGATAAAGCAGCGGCGGCTCCAAGAGAAATACACATGGTCACAGGCGAATTCAAGGCGACGCTGCCTGATGGAAAGGAACTTGAAGCATACCGCTGGGATCCTGGAACGATTTTCATCAAGGAAGGCGAAGAAGTCGTTTTAAAGATTTCCGGCATCAACGGCATGGAACATCCTTTCATCATTGAAGGAACTGATATAAAAGGGATCGTGAAAAAAGGCGGTGAAACATCAGTGCCGGTCAAGATTGATAAAGAAGGCATTTACCGCCTGGTCTGCCTTACCCATCCTGATAGAGACAGCAACGGGCCGATGATCGGGTATATTGTTGTGGATTGAAAGGACCACCGCACCTTTTGATGGCGGGTGGACAGATTCGGGAATAGAATACGCCGGCATTGTGTTTTTTCTGCTTGAAAGGAAGAATAAAGAAGTGCCTATTAGATTAAACAAAACGGCGTTTTTTGAGGAGACTAGTGTGGAATAAAGAATCTAAGACCGGAGGGCTTCATGGATTCTTTCTGAGACCTTCTGGCAAGCATTTTACGTTACAGAGTGCTTCATATCA
>NZ_PKLA01000001.1:521232-797415 GCF_002858875.1 Bacillus sp. UMB0728
AGCATTTTTCAAATCAGAGGGTACTAGTACAGCCGACTAAGACCCTCAGGCTAGCAATTTTCAAATCAGAGGGCACTAGTACAGCCGACTAAGACCCCCTGGCAAACACTCCACAATTCAGAGGGCTTTTGATCAGCCGACTGAGACACTCGACCTATACAGTCCAGTTTGCCCGAGCAAAATTTAAACTCAATGAATTAACCTCTGTTCTGTTCCCCGATTAAATAAAAAGAGGGTTCCAGCGCATCAGGCTGGAACCCTCTTTTTCCAAGATACATTTGCTGTTCAGTATAGCCAATGCCTTCCTATCGCCCAATAAACATCTGTGTCCAGTAATGCCCGTAGCTGCCTCCTTTGGCATATCCGACGCCGATTTCGGTGAAGCTGCTGCTGAGGATGTTTTTGCGGTGGCCTTCACTGTTCATCCAGGCGGTGACTGCAGCCTGTGGTGTGGATTGTCCGGCAGCGATATTTTCCCCAGCTGTCCTGTAGGAAATTCCAAAGCTCTTCATCATATCAAATGGTGTACCATAGGTTGGAGAGTTGTGATCAAAATAGTTTTTGTTGATCATATCCTGGGATTTGTACCTTGCAGTCCTTGAGAGCTCCCAGTTGGACTGAAGTGGCTTCAGGCCGTATTTCGCCCTTTCTTTGTTTACCAGCTGGACTACCTGTTCTTCGGCAGATTGTTCGGCTGCTGCTGAAGGAATGGTGATCCTCTGGCCCGGATAAATGAAATGAGGGTTTGTGATATGGGAATTCAGATTGATGATTTCTGTAATGCCCGCCTGATATTGCTGGGCTATTTTCCACATCGTATCCCCTTTTTGTACTGTATGTACGGTTGAAGCGTCCGCTGTTAAGCGCGTTCCAAAGACAAAGGTGACGGAAAGCAATAAAATGATAGAATATTTCAGTAATGTTTTCATACTGCTATTTAACCAGATAGATAGTCTCAGAGCCAGCGGTAATTCCTGGCCATTTTTGAGGGATTTGCCCTCTCTGATGAAACCTGGAAATGGAGTCAAATATTCATAAATGTTTCACAAAGCTGCACTCAAAGGCCTTCTTGCACTCCATCAATTCCTATATAATGGAAATGAGGTGAGAACTATGTTGTTGTCCATTAAAAGGTATGATAAAGCTACTTTTGCAGTACTTGCAGGCATGGTAATCGCAGCAAATTGCCTGCTTTATCGGACATCTTATTTAGCTCCTGTCCCTAAGGGAGTTTATTGGGGCACTTTGGTGGATTTGTATATTGTCCTGCCGGCTTTGGTTTATTTTCTCCTTTTAAGGAGAAAACACTCTATTCTATATTTAAGCCCCGTCCTTTTTGCCGCTTATGTACTCTCACAAGTGATTATCCCTGACGGGCACCTGCAATCAGACAATATGCTGCAGTTTATGCTTATTCTCGGGGAAATCTTTATCTTCTCGGCTGCAATACTGGGAAACAAACAAAAAATATGGCAATTTTATAAAGAACTTAATAGGCGGAACACCCATGATTCTTTTCTGAAATACAATTTGGACAAAGCAGCCGGAAAGTATTTTTCTGATTCAGCGGCTCTCAGGCTTTTAATGTCTGAAATCGCCCTTTTCCACTATTCCTTATTTTCTTGGAAAAGAAAGCCTCTGACAGACACTGGCACTGTATTTACCTATCATAAAAAGAAAAGCTCAACGGCCGTTTACATCATGTTGATTCATGCAACAGTTCTTGAATCGGTTGGACTGCACTTCTTTCTGCATCAATGGAATGCGGTTATTTCTTATATTCTTCTTATAGTGAATGTGTATGCAGTTTTATATTTCATCGGAGAGCTGCATGCAATGCGGCTGACCCCTTATCTATTGACACAAGAAGTCCTTTTGCTGCAAACAGGGCTTTCCAAAAGCATGGAAGTGAAGCTCAGCAATATTGAAAGCATATCTTTCTACGAAGGTCCCGAAAAGTTTACAAAAAAAGAACTGCAAACTCTCTATGATGCAAGGGCCATCGACTTTATGCAGGAAAAGCCTCAGATTGAAATCAGGCTTAAAGAGCCGGGAAAAGTACTGATGCCTTTCGGAATAGTCCAGCAGGCTGACCGGATTGTTCTGGACGCTGATGAACCGCAGGCATTCGCTGAAGAACTTAAATCCAGACTTCCAAAGTAAGAAAAGCCGTCCACTGATTGGACGGCTTTTCTTAGTATTTACTGGCTCTGTCCGGCATTTCTGCCATAGGTCCGTTTTTTATTTTTTCCACCAGCTGTCAAACATGGAAGCAGGCAGCTGTCTTTTATGTTCGGTGATCAGGTATCTCTTTTCGATCTTTTCGGCAGATTCAGGTGAAACCTCTTTTCCTTCCAGGTAATCATCCAGCTCATCATAGCTGATCCCCAGCTCAGTCTCATCCGCCTGTCCCGGCTTATTATCTAGAAGGTCGGCGGTAGGGGTCTTGAGATAGAGGCGTTCTTCTGCACCCATTTCCTTCAGGAGCGCCTTACCCTGGCGTTTCGTGAGACCTGTTAGAGGAAGTATGTCTGCTCCGCCGTCGCCATATTTCGTAAAGAAGCCGGTAACTGCCTCTGCTGCATGGTCTGTGCCGATGACAAGAAGTCCTTCCTGGCCGCCAATAGCATACTGGGCAATCATGCGCATCCTGGCTTTTACATTACCCTTATGATAATCAGACAAAGGCTCGCCTTTTGTGATGGTGTCAAATTCTTCTTTAACGGCATCTACAGCATTTTTTACATTAAAAGAGTATTCAGTGTCGGCTTTGATGAATGAAAGAGCAAGCTGTGCGTCATCCTCATCCTGCTGCACTCCATACGGAAGGCGGACGGCTATGAAGCGCACTTCATGCCCTTCACTCCTCAATTCCTCCACTGCCATCTGGGCCAGCCTGCCGGCAAGGGTTGAATCCTGTCCGCCGCTGATTCCGAGCACATAGCCTTTTGCCTGGGAGGCCACCAGGTAATCTTTCAAAAATTGGACTCTATTTCTGATTTCTTCAGAAGGATTAATTTCTGGCTTTATATTTAACTCTTCCATAATTCTTTTTTGCAGATTCATTTTGTTTCTCCTCCTCTATTGATTCCGTTTCACCTTTTCTCTAACTTGCTCAATATTGCGCATTTTGTTTTCCCAGCATAATGTGCTCAAATCAACCGGATATTCCTCAGGATTGAGGGAGCGCTTGTATTCATCCCAGAGCACATGCAGATTGCTCTTTGCAAAAGCTTGTATTTTGTTGAGCTCAGGGGTTTCATATACAAGCTTTCCATCACGGAAAATATCATGATGCAGCTCCTGTGCCTTAAAGCTGGTGATGAATTTGCTGATAAAGGTATGGACCGGATGGAACATTTTCAGCCTTTCTTCTTCTTCGGGCCGTTCATTCTCCATAGCAATATAGTCGCCCTCTGATTTTTGATTAGCCGTATTGATGATCCTGTAAACCTTTTTCAGGCCAGGGGTTGTGACCTTTTCAGGATTGCCGCTGATTTTGATGGTGTCTTTCATGTTACCTTCTTCATCCTCAATGGACACAAGCTTATAAACGGCACCCAGGGCTGGCTGCTCATAAGCCGTGATAAGCTTTGTCCCGATGCCCCATGTGTCTATTTTTGCACCCTGGGCTTTCAGGTTCATGATGGTGTATTCATCAAGGTCATTTGATGCTACTATCTTTGCATTCGGGAACCCGGCTTCATCCAGCATCCTTCTGGCTTCTTTTGAAAGATAGGCAAGGTCGCCGCTGTCCAGCCTTATCCCTATAAAGTTGATTTTATCGCCAAGTTCCTTCGCTACCTTAATGGCGTTTGGAACCCCGGATTTCAGGGTGTCATAAGTATCTACCAGGAATACACAGTCTTTATGCCGGCGTGCATATTTGTGAAATGCAGTATATTCATCCCGGTAAGCCTGTACAAGCGCATGTGCATGTGTACCGGAAACAGGAATGCCGAACAGCTTCCCGGCCCGCACATTGGACGTTGCATTGAAGCCTCCTATATAGGCCGCTCTTGTTCCCCAGATGGCAGCATCCATTTCCTGTGCTCTTCTCGTTCCGAATTCCATCGCAGTTTCCTCGCCGACCACCTGCTTGATGCGGGAAGCCTTGGTTGCAATAAGGGTCTGGTAATTAATAATATTCAAAAGCGCCGTTTCGACCAATTGCGCCTGGGCAAGCGGAGCTTCAATCCTCATGATCGGCTCGTTTCCGAAAACAAGTTCACCTTCTGCCATTGAACGGACAGATCCGGTGAATCGCAATTCTGCCAGATACTCAAGGAAATCTTCTTTATAGTGAAGCTCATCCCTTAAATAATCGATATCTGTTTCAGTAAAACGGAAATTTTCGAGATAGCCTATTACCCGTTCAAGGCCGGCAAAAATACCATAGCCGTTTCCAAACGGTAGCTTCCGGAAAAATAGCTCAAACACCGCTTTACGGTTATGAACGCCATCCTCCCAGTATGTTTCGGCCATATTGATTTGATATAAGTCAGTATGAAGAGTCAAACTGTCGTCCAGATACTTTCCTTTCATGTCCTACCTCCAATGATTACTCTATTACCAAAGCATTCAGGCTGCCTTTGAAATGCTCCAGTGCCCAGCTGTGTCCTGCCTGGTTAAAGCTTGCGACCGCCTTCTCATGCACGATGATTTTATACCCTTTATTATAAGCATCCACAGCTGTATGAAGAACACAGATATCGGTACAGACCCCTGACAGATGGAGCTCTTCAATCCCCCGCTCCCTCAGCTTAAGTTCAAGATCAGTTCCTGCAAAGGCACTATAGCGCGTTTTGTCCATCCAGTGGACATTTTCCTTACTCTGGTGCTGCATAAACACATTTTTCAGGCTGCCATATAAATCCCGCCCTTTAGTACCTTCTATGTTATGGGGCGGATAAAGCTCTGTTTCAGGATGAAAAGGATCATTTTCTTTGTGGAGATCAATGGCAAAAACGGTATAATGCCCTTCCTTTATGAAAGTCTCAGTAAGGTTTGTTATGTATTCTTCGATTTCCTGGGCAGGCTTGCCGCACGGCAGGGCTCCGATTACAAAATCATAAGTGTAATCAATATTGATTAATGCTTTTTTCATACAGAATTCCTCCCTTGCTCTTTAAGAATAAATCTATTATAAGCCAATTCATGGAAGGAATCATCCCGGAGCTTTCTCCAAAATGGTTCATCTTTTACGATGATACCCCAACTTCAAGCTATTTACTCTTATAAAGCCCTGCAACCGGCTCAGAATCTTTGACAGCCCAAGCACACTCCCGGGCCTGAGAATATCATGTAACGATGAAAGGAGTGTGACAGATGATTAATTGGAAGCAGTTCTTTGCTGTATTGATCCCGGTCCTTCTGATAGCGGCCATTCCTTTTATTATTTTCCACTGGGGTCCTTCAAAGGGAGATGACAGCGGCGGAAATGAGACCGATCCCGAATCGGTGGTGTGGGGAGTCGATTCCGCCAGCCTGACGACAGAGGAACTATTTTCCTGTGTTAGAGATAACTTTGGGAACCCTCAGATCTGGGGAAGATATCTGGGAACTAAAGAAGGAGTTTCACAAGGACTGACAAAAGAGGAAGCGGCCTTTCTGCAATCCAATAATGCCGGAATCCTGCTGATCAATAACCAATTCACAGATGCTACAGGCATGGAAAATGGAACAGAAATAGGGAATCTGGGGATTCAGCTTGCCAGTGAGCTGGGGGTTCCGGAAGGTACAGCCATTTTTGCTGATATAGAACCTGACTATCCGGTTGACTCTGACTTTATTAGAGGCTATTACGGCGCTATGAGTGAATCTCCATATGAGGCAGGGATTTATGGTGTTTTTTCCAGCAACAGCACTCTGTATGCCGCTTATAATAATGCTGCCGCAGACTCAGCGGGATTAAAGGAGAATGTAATTATTTGGACAGCTTATCCTCAAGCTGGGATTTCCACTGAAAGCGAGGCACCTGCCTACAGTCCGGAAGCACCGGAAGGGTCAGCTGTGTTGGGCTGGCAATATGGACTAGATGCCGAAGCCTGCAATATTGATACCAATCTATTTAAGGGGCGTATGATTGAATATATATGGAAGTAGAACCGTCAGTCCGGCTTCATGAAGCCGGACTTTACTTTTAAGTAAACTTATATATTTTTTTGGTTGACATTAAATTCTGAAAGGTTTACATTTTAATTGTTAACATACATAAGATTATAGTTTACTGAAAAGGAGAATCATGATGACGAAAGATCAACTTAAACTTAGGTCAATGATTGTGACTGCATTATTTGCAGCGATCATCGGGGTGCTGGCACAGATTACTGTTCCGCTGCCTCTCGTGCCAATTACCGGCCAGACGCTGGCAATCGGACTGGCAGCTACCATACTTGGCTCCCGTTACGGAACTTTATCGGTTATTCTTTATCTGATTATCGGCGCTGCCGGTGTTCCTGTTTTTGCTGAATTTTCAGGAGGCATTTCAAAGCTGGCCGGTCCAACGGGAGGGTATCTTGTCGGCTTTATTCCTGCCGCTTTTATCACCGGGCTGTATATTGAAAAAACGGGTTTTACCTTCAAGCATGCTTTAGTGGCCAACATAATCGGGATGTTCGTTACCCTCATTTTTGGAACTGCCTGGCTTAAGATTGCAGTAGGGCTTGGATGGGGTGCTGCAATAGCAGGAGGATTTACGCCTTTCCTTGCTGTAGGAGTCATAAAAGCGGCCCTGGCAGCCTGGGCCGGGATCATTGTAAGGCGAAGGCTTGTGAGTGCAAGGCTCCTCTTCACGTCAGGACCCGCAGTAAAAGAGTCTGCATAATATAATAAAAATTGAGGGCTGTCCATTATGAGGGCAGCCATTTTATTTTCCCAGTATTTTCTTTACAATAAACGGTGTTCCTAGAAGGACTGGGAATAGATAATAGCTGAGCCTGTACAAAAACAGGATGAGCATGGCAGCTTCACCTGCAACCCCCTCCCTCTGCATCATTAAGAGGAAGATCAGATCAAAAGATCCTGCTCCGCCCGGAATCATGCTGATAATTCCAGTACACAGCGCGATGATGACGATTGGGAACAGCTGAAAAAAGGATATGTTCACCCCGATTGTATGGGATATCCCCCATATGCATAGGACGATGAACAGCCATTCAAAGATTGAAATGGCAACCAGCTCAGATACAAAGCCTTTCCGGTTTCCGGGAATATCCCAAAAAGGCTTCCGGTGCCAGTAAAGTGCCAAAAAAAGCGGGTTATAAAGTGCAATCGCCCATAAGGGCACACTCTCCCAGCCATCCAGCGGCCCTGCAGAATTGGTTAGGACAGCAATTGCAAAAAGAGAAAGACCGGTTAAAAAGAAGAACGAGAGCTTGGCAGCCGTCAATACCAGCGGACTGTCCTTCGGCAGATATTTCTTATAGAAATATGTCCTGAGGGTGGCACCCGCTATGCCTCCCAGACCCACGATATTGGAATACGCGTTAGCTGAAAGTGAATAAAAGAATAATTTTGTTTTCGGTATATGGACAGAAAACATCTGAAGCAGTACAACATCGTAAAAGTACATTGGAGAAAGGGCGGCGATTCCAAGAGCAAATATATAGAGCAAATCCAGGAATGAAAGACTGCGGGCCAATCCGGCAGAAGCATCCCAGTCCAATTTGGAGAGCATGCCTTTAGCCTCATATCCTAAGACAATGAAAAATAATGCTGGCAGGGCAAGTTTCAGTAGAAAGATATATTTATTTTTTATTGCCACCCTTTTCCTCCTCTCTGTTAATCTGCTATAACTTATCCTATTCATTCTTTCGTTTAAAAAGAATCTGCAGCCTGCTGAATCAGTTGGGCCGCCGCCGGGCAACATTGCCTTTAGTGCTGAAATAGCATATAATGACCGTATTGGCCTACTAATGTATGGGGTGAATGAATGTTTGATCTTTTAATGGATTTTACAAATATTCCGGCTGAATATACTTTGTATGCGAGCTTCATGCTTGGCCTTACAGTAAAGTTCTTATGGGCATGGAATATTGAATACTCTTTCATGGAATCTACCTGCAAGCCAGCCGAGCTGGGCGCCGGTTCCGGAAGCCTTAAGCTTTACGAAGCATGCGGCAGGCCCTTCAGCCCGCTTCTCCGCTGGATTGCCAAATATATACGCGCCAAGGAAGGATCGGGCAGCGACTCCAAGGATGCAGACTCCTCCATTTTGCTTAAATTTGCTATCTAAAATTTAAACTAATGGAGGAATTAAATTGAAATTGAAAAAAAATCCTGCTGCATTTCTTGTTCTATCTTTAACAGCTATCCTTCTTTCCGCATGCCAGGCATCACAGCCCGGCCAGCAGAGTGATGGCTTTTTCAACACCTATCTGGTCCAGCCTTTTGCAAGTGCCATCCATATGGTCGCTGAATTATTTAATGGCAATTTCGGTTTATCCATCATCCTTATTACGCTGATCATCCGCCTGGCCCTTATGCCGCTTATGCTTAAGCAGTACAAAAGGCAGCAGGATATGAAAGGCAAAATGGATGTGCTGAAGCCGGAAATGGACAAGATCCAGGCCCAGTTGAAAAAGACGAAAGATCAAAAAGAACAGCAAAAGCTGCAGCAGGAAATGTTTGCCCTTTACCGCAAGCATGGAGTCAACCCGCTCAATATGGGCTGTCTTCCTATCCTGATTCAAATGCCTATTCTGATGGGTTTTTACTATGCCATCAGAAGTTCTCATGAAATTGCTACCCATTCTTTTCTATGGTTCAACCTTGGACAGCCTGATCTGCTCATAACAGCTGCAGCAGGCATAGTCTACTATCTGCAGTTTAAAGTGACTCAGGCCAATATGCCGGTCCAGCAGCAGAACCAGATGAAGTTCATGGGACTGCTCTCGCCGGTCATGATTGTGGTCTTCTCCTTCAGCGCTCCAGCAGCCCTGCCATTATACTGGACTGTAGGAGGAACATTCCTTATCGTGCAGACCCTTATCGGACGCAGGCTTTATCAGACGGCTCCTGCAGCTAAAGAAGCGGAAATATCTAAGTAATATTGAAAGAAGCATGAGGGAAACCTTCATGCTTCTTTTTTGTATAAATGGCATGGAACTCTGAAATAATGAAGAATAGAAAGGATGTGGGATTTTGATCAGCAAAAGACTATTTCTAACGGGATTTGCAGCCCTCTCTGTTCTCCCCGGCTGCGGAATTAATGAAAAAGATACATATGATGATACTGCTATCAGGGATATGGGAAGCAAGCAGACTGAAAATCTCATCAGCAGCCCGAAGGAAGACAGTGAAACAAACACAAAGCTGACAGATCCAACAAGGACATCTTATGAAGGGAAAAATGAAGCGCCCAGGCTGATCCTGGATGAAAATGCTTCTAATAGGATCAGCAGTATGGACATGGTTAATGATGCTGTCGTGATTAAAACGAATAACCGCACGTTTGTTGCGGTAAAGCCAGGTAATGATTACCAGCTTGCCGAAAACTCCAGACAGGAAATCAAACAGGCAATGCAGGGAGAAAACTCTGCAAAAACGGTTTATTTAACAGAGGATGCAGAGTTTTATAAGCACGTAAAATCCTATCAGGATGCAATCATTGCCGGAAAACCGGTTGATCAGCTATACCAGGAGTTTATAATGCTTGCAGAAAAAACATTTCCAAGTCTTAAATAGGATAGATATGCTCCATTTTCTGTATGAGCCTTTCTTTTACTTCCGGCCATTCTTCTTTTAAGATGCTGTAAAATACAGTATTCCTGGCGTATCCATTTGCTATGATCCTGTCTTTCCGAAGAATGCCCTCTTTAACTGCACCGAGCCTTTCAATTGCCTTCTGGGATCTGACATTCCTGCTGTCCGTTTTTAGCTGGACCCTGTTCATATCCCATTGTTCAAAAGCGTGCCTAAGAAGGAGAAACTTGCATTCCGTATTCACAGATGTCCTCCAGACATCTGGCGTATACCATGTTGAGCCGATTTCAAGCGTTTTATTTTCCGGCAGGATGTCCAGAAACCTGGTGCTGCCCACAAGCCTGCCGGATTCCCTCAGGGCCACCGAAAAAGCCAGGTGTTTCCCTTCCTTCTCCAAATCCGCCGCTTTCCGGATATCTGCCTCCATTTCATCAAGGCTAAAGATTTTTGACGCCGTATATTCCCAGATCTCCTTATAATCAGCAGCCTCCCACAGCAAACTGCTTTGTTCTTCATGCATTGGGCTCAGCCTGACGGTCTTTCCTTCAAGGATGGGCGGTTCTATCCATAATGCCATAAAAGTTCTCCTCCTGTTCTGCTAAGAAAAACTATATTCGACAATGGTTGAGAAAAATCCTTTTTCAAAAATAAAAAGCCCCAGGCATATGCCTGGAGCTCTCTTCTTAAGCTTCCTGAAAGTAATCTTTATAAAAACCGCTCACTTTTCCGGAATTGTCTACGACAAAATAAAACTCTTCTGTCTCATTTTTTACTTCATACTCTTTGCCCTCAGTAAGCGCCCTGTTCACAATATACTTGGCTGCATTCGTATGGACGCATTTTACTGTTTTTAATGTTGGCCGTTCATGCCAGTCTAAATGGATCATCTTTTGCCACTCCTTCAGCTTTTTCACCTTTTAGTATAAAGAATCGGGAGCCTATATAGCAACTGGATTTTCCTCTTCATCCGGTTTTGGCTGGATATTAGTAATGATGTTATCAATATATTCTTCATCGAAAGTGTACATTTCACCTGTCACTATATTCTTGCATGTTACATATGTTTTTTGGCAAATATTATCTAGCCGGATGAATTCTAAGTATTGATAAAGTTTTTTCTTATAGATTACTTCAATCAGCAAGCCATTATCCATAATCATATTCATATGCTGACCCTCTTTCTGAGATGATGGCAAAGGTTATTTACCACCTTGGGAGCCAGTATTAAACCTATGGATAGGCTTTAGCAGAAATTTTTATTCCTTTTGGCCAGCTAAAGGGCTTTGGGAACGGAGCGCAGCGATCTTTCCTTCTAGCTTCTTGAAATATTCCCCGCTAAGCCTCCCCTTTGCACCCCGAAGGATCTCTGCAGCATAATGGTCAGGAGGTGCAAGCTCATCCCGTTTATTATAAACATGAAAGGAAAGGACATTTTTATGCAAAATGCCTTCTGATTTGATATCAACGAAAACGGGCCTGTACAGTCCTCCATGAAAACCTTCACGGATGAACAGGTATTCGACTGCATCATATGGCAATCGGTAAAGGATCCCCTCAGTCAATCCGCCATCCTCAATGATATCTCCCCTGCCCCCGTCCGGCCTCTCCAGAAGATATTTCATTGAGTAGCCTTCTAAGGTGCCTGATCCAATAATCTGCTGAAAAAAATGATCCACCTTTGCCAGTCTGAAGCGTTCATCGTCCATACAGGAGCCGTAAGCAAAATATAATACGTCTGCAGGGCGTTCTTTCATAAATCTGTAAAGTTTCCAATCGCCATGAAGGATTGGTTTCGCCAAAAGATCATCTCTGTTGGATATATAAACAAAACCGCTGAGGGAGCCGGCATCCGTATGGATGTCCTGCTCCACCCTGTCATAGAGATTATCCTTCCGGCCAGGAATATAATCCTCCAATTCATCAAGGTCCTTGAATTGATCCAAGTGCACTTCATATAATTCCCCGTATACTTTCTGATTGGCTGAAGCCTTCATGGAAGGATAGCCCAGCCCTGTGTCATACAGTTCCCCGTAAACCCATGCCTGCTCTGCCAGGCACCTGCCGGTTTCCAGCAGATAGTGATTCTCTTCATGCTTTCTCAATGTACCGTACACAAACAGCTTTACGTAAGACAATGTCAAACCTCCATATTGATATAAAATGAAATGTTGATTCCCGTCATTCCTGCCTTACGCCTATTATACAGAATATAGAAAGCAGGGGCTAATGAAGACCCTGCTTTACCCGGCTACAGATTATGCTGGCTGCAATGGCATGCCGGCCTATTCTTAAATAGTGAAAAGTGGCAGTAAAAAGGATATTTTTCCTTTTTTTCCTTTTCTAAAAACACTATACTTGCCAATTCCTTTCCCCTGTATTGACTGAGCTTCTCAATTACATAAGTATCTTCATACATCATGCTGCGCCTCCCGCTTTTTGATATTCTCATTATAATCTGCAGAGCATTCTGCAGCATTGGCGGGAAGGAGGAACAGTATTCAGACTTTTGATTGAAAAAGGAAGTATCTTATTTATGCCGTAACAGGGCTCCTTGTTCTTTTTCTGCAATCTCTCTTGCTTTTTCCCTTAATTTAAACTTTTGGATTTTCCCGGAGGCTGTCATCGGATATTCTTTGACAAACTCAAAATACCGGGGAATTTTGTGCCTGGATATTTTTCCCCGGCAGAATGACCTGAGTTCCTCTTTCCCGGCGGTTTCCCCTTCCTTCAGGATGATCCATGCCATCAGCTCTTCCCCGAAAACCGGGTCAGGGACCCCGGTGACCTGCACGTCCAGTACCTTGGGATGGGTATATAGGAATTCTTCAATTTCACGGGGATATATATTTTCTCCTCCCCTGATCACCATATCCTTCAGGCGGCCGGTGATGCTGCAATAGCCGTTCTCATCCATAACAGCAAGGTCCCCTGTATGAAGCCACCCTTCACTGTCAATGGCCTCTTTTGTTGCATCAGGGTTGTTGTAGTAGCCTTTCATGACATGATAGCCCCTTGTACATAGTTCCCCTTGGGTCCCCCGGGGAACTTCATGTGAAGTCCCGGGAGTTACAATCTTGACTTCGACATGCGGCAGCGCCTTCCCAACTGACTCTACACGAAGCTCTATGGGGTCGTCTGTCCTTGTCTGTGTGATGACTGGGGATGATTCTGTCTGTCCGTAAGCAATCGTAATTTCAGCCGCTCCCATTTTCTCAATGACAGCTTTCATCACCTCAATCGGGCAGTTGGAGCCGGCCATGATCCCTGTCCTCAGTGAAGAAAGATCATATCCGCCAAAGGATGGGTCGTTAAGCTCGGCAATGAACATCGTCGGTACACCATGAAGGCCGGTGCACTTTTCGTTTTGGACAGTCAGCAGCACCTCTTTCGGGCTGAATTCCCGGACAGGGAGCATAGTAGCTCCGACAGAGACACAGGCGAGGGTGCCAAGCACACATCCAAAGCAGTGGAAAAAAGGGACAGGAATGCATAGACGGTCCTCTTTTCCCAGTTCCATGCAGCCTGCGATATGGTAGGCGTTATTGATGATGTTAGCATGTGTCAGCATTACGCCTTTAGGGAAACCGGTTGTCCCTGAAGTATATTGCATGTTAATGACATCATCTGGGTCCAGTAATTCCATCCGGCGGTCGAGATCTCTGTCTTTTACTTCTTCTGATAACTGAAGGATATCTTCCCAGCAGTAGGCTCCAGGATATCTGTTTTTACTCATGACTATAATATTCTTCAAAAAGGGAAGCTTCTTGCTCTTCAGCTTGCCGGGCTCAGATTTCCTCAGCTCAGGTACAATTTCATAAAGCATGTCTATGTAAGAAGAACCCCGGTAATTCTCCTGAAGGATCAAAGTGGAAGACTCTGACTGCTTAAGCAGATACTCCAGCTCTGAAGCCTGGTAATTCGTGTTCACTGTGACAAGGACAGCACCCATCTTGCCTGTGGCAAATTGGCAGGCAAGCCATTCTGGTGTATTTGCCGCCCAAACAGCAAGGTTTTCTCCTTTTTCAATGCCCAGTTTCATTAAGCCTTTTGCAGCCTTCCGGCAATATTGGTCAAACTCATGGTATGTCATCCGCAGCCCTTCTGTATGATAAACGACAGCTTCATGCCCCGGATGCAGCCGTGATTTCTCTTCCAATAATTTTCCGACTGTTGTATTAAGCAATCCCTGCATATTCCCCACTCCTTCTAATGTGTTGAAAAGGCTTACAAATATGTTATCATATTTTACAGAATATTCAATTATTAAGAGAGGGAAATAACCCTGCATCCCCGGCAGGGCTTATCAATAATTATGGCTTGCTGCAGGAAAACAGCAGGAATAATGGTATCCTTCTTCTTCGTTCATACTCCGATTTATCCATAAATAATCCTTCCTGAGGAACTGCTTCTTTCAAGCTTTCAACAGTCAGTCCTGCCTGCTGGAGGAGTCCAAAATAGTTCTCAACCGTTCTGTGGTATTTTACTACTAAGCTCCCCATCCATGGCTCCTCCCTTTTTCCAGTCAGAAAATAGTCGTCAACGATCCATTCCTTTCTTTTTCCATCACTGCCCGTGCTTTTGAATGAAGAAGTCAAAAGGGGGTGCTGCAGGCTGATGACTAGCCTGCCCCCAGGCTTCAGGGCTGAGCGGATGTGGGATAAAACCGGGCCAAGGTCTTCTATGTAATGAAGGACCAGCCTGGATAAGACCAAATCATATTTTTCCTGCTCCCACTCATAATCTTCTATCCTGCTATGAATCACTGTTCCATTGGAGTTCCCCAGCCGCTTTTGTGCAAGTCTGGCCATATTTTGCGACCCTTCGATTCCAGTATAAGAAGCACATCCCGCTTCCAGCAGGCTGGCAGCATATGAGCCATCACCGCACCCAATTTCGAGTATTTCCTTGCCTGAGGGGCTGCCGGCCAAAGAATAAAAGGCAGGCTCTTCCATTGTATGATTCGGACTCTCTGCCCGATATCTCCTGGAAAGATAGCTGCTGAAAAACCCTTCCTCATCATAGGCTTCCGGTCCCTTAAATGGCATCATTCCACCTCTTTCTTCATAAATTCAAATCTTTTGAATTTTATCACAAAAAACCAAAACAAAAAAGGCGCCTTAGCGCCTGCCTACTCTTTTGCACGATTATGAATGGCCTTAAGGTAAAATGTTCTTTCCCGGGGACCATCGAATTCACAGAAATAGATGCCCTGCCATACACCAAGCAGCAGACTGCCACCGGTAACGATGACATGCTGTGAAGCTCCCATGCAGGAAGCTTTCAGATGGGCGGCCGTATTCCCTTCCTCATGCCGGTCCTTTAAATGATTCCATGGAAAGGTTTCATCGAGACGGTTGATCATATCAATTTTTACATCTGGATCTGCATTTTCATTAATTGTCAGTCCTGCCGTTGTATGAGGGCAATATATAAGGATTGCTCCTTCAGTGAGTTCCTGATCTGAGGCAAATTCCCTTACAGTATCAGTAATTTCTGCTAATTCATCCCGCATCGAGGTAGTTATCGAGTATTTTTTAAGCACAAGCATCCTCCTTTGTTTTTATTGATAGATACCGCCATAAATATGGATCCGGTTCTCTTTCAGGGACGGGCTGTAAGTGACTTGCCAAATCGTTTCCCCATACTCTGAGAAGATGTTTTCGGTTTCTTCGCTGTATGGTTCACTAAAATCTATCCGGCACCCTCCTGCCTGAACAATTAACGATTCACCCGGAGTCTTTTGCTTAACTGGGGAGGTGCCTCCCAAAAGCTTCGCCCAGGATTCTGCTGTTTCGCTCTTATTCTCAGTCAACATCTTAATAGTCTTAACCGCATGTGACTCCTGGCTGGGCAATAAGATGCCCGTATTTCTTAAATCATTAAACCTTTCTTCATCCTTCTGTTCCCACTCGATGAAAAAAGGATATGGAAGGCGGCCTCCCCCTTCAGCAAAAAGCATTTTCCATTTAATCAATTTACCATCTTTCCTTGTTCTTCTTCCTTTATGGATGACTGTTTTGATGCCATTACTGGCCATTTGCTCCTGCAGCTTGCCGATATGTTCGGTCCTGAAGCAAAGCTGGCCGATTCTTTCTCCTCTTTTTACCCCTTTTATGAGCTGCTGAATCAATGGATTATCAGAAGAAGCAGCAATCTCCGCCTCCTCCACTGCCAGGAATTCTATGTATGAAGAATTGAAGTAAATGACACTGTTATAGGTTCCCCAGAGCGGATGCCGGCCGCCCATATATCCCTTCAGTCCCTCTTGGTTCAATTTATCAATCGCTTCAGCGGGATGCCTGTCAATAAAGTGCACAATATGATCAAGCTTCAAATTCATTTATTTGGCCTCCTTTTTCTTTTTGCAGCCATTTTACTGTAAAGTCAACAATATCCCTCTGACTCATCATCAGACAGTCTGCCTGCCCCAGCTTCCCTTTCATGACAGAATGCTCTTTTTCAAAAGCCCGTCCGATTTCAGGGAAGCGGTCTGAATCAACCTCTGCCTCTGTATAAGTCTTCCAGATCCTTTTCCCGCCCTCCATCATGGCAGAACTTTGCTTATAGGTTTTCAGGCCGCCTGCTCTGTACTCTCCCAAATGCATGCTTGTGCTGTTGTCGTAACCCACTCCGATCAGGAGTACCATGCTGCCGGAATCATAAAGCTTAGCCAGCGGAGATTCTTCCCCGAATGGTAAATCGGTGGAATGAGTCTGTGTCATTTCCTCTGCCAGGCGGCCGATGGCTGAAAATGAAACGGTAGGATGTCCGCTCCTTCTGGCGTCCGGAAAAGTCCTGAACAGCTCAGCGACCCTGCCCATTCCTCTTGTAGGAGTAGTCGTGGGATCATAAGCCGGCATGCCTTTCCTGATACCATCCCACCATTCTTCAGGTACAGCAGGATTCTGCCAATATTTTGGATCACTGTTTCCCAGTGACTGAGACGGCATCACAATTGTGCCTTGTTCGCCGACGGCGCTAAGTAATGCCTGAATGACTGCCTGTTCTGCACCGCATACCCAGCCGATTGAACTGAGGCTTGAATGTACAATTAAAGTCATTCCTTCACGCACACCGAGACTTTCAAGATCTTTCCTGAGCGTCTCTGCTGTTATCAGGCTTGTGCTTCTGCTTACTGCTTTTTCTTCACTCATTATGCTTTCACTACTTCCCTGTCATTGTATGTCTCTCACAGTCTATTTTACTTTTTTTTTATAACCAGAGTCTATCTTCCGCCAGCTGTAAATTTCTATTCATACCCTAAATCGACAGAAATAATCGATTTGAGGAAGGTTGCGTAAAATAGGTACTTTAGGACCGATTGTAAATTTTTTTACCTTATTGCTTTTCAAAATGAGCACAATCATTTACAATAAATTAATAGTAAGAATATTCAATTCTTTTTCTGGGAGGAATGCAAAATGAAAATTATGAGTAATGAACAACTTGTCGTCTCGTATCGTGATGCATTGAAAACTGGTATGGAAAAAGAATGGATCAACATACTTAAAGGTGAAATTCAGCGAAGAGGACTAAGGCCATTTAAAAATTAATGAAGCATTTTACCCGTTTAGAATAATCTAAACGGGTTTTTTAGTATTAACCCTTATGAATTTTTTTAACTGTGCAAGGACTCATGTTCAGCTGCTGCTTCTTTTTCCGCCGCAGCAACCCTCAATTATCTTTTGATATTCTTCTTCACTGATGATCCCCGCTTTTTTCATTAAAGCTGAATAGCAGTATATTTTCTTCTGAATTCGTCCCACTTTTCTCACTCCTGCTTTTTATATAGCTTATTCAAAAACGACAAAAAGTTTCCTTAAGGAAACTTTTTTAGACGCACAAAAAAGCAGAGCCTGTTAAGGCTCTGCTTCCTATCTATTAAGCTTCAAAAAGCAATGATTCCGGATCTTCGATCAGCTCTTTTACGCGCTTCAGGAAGGTAACGGCTTCTTTTCCGTCAACGATGCGGTGGTCGTATGATAATGCTATATACATCATTGGGCGGTTTTCCATCTTCTCGGCATCAATGGCAACCGGGCGCAGCTGGATGCTGTGCATTCCCAGGATGCCTACCTGAGGGCCATTCAGGATCGGTGTTGACAGCAGTGAACCGAATACTCCGCCATTTGTGATTGTGAATGTTCCTCCCTGGAGGTCATTCAGTGAAAGTTTATTGTTTCTTGCTTTGTCAGCAAGATCCATGATGTCGCCTTCTATTTCAGCAAAGTTCTTCCGGTCCGCGTCCCGTACGACAGGAACGACGAGGCCTTCTTTTGCAGAAACAGCGATGCCGATATCATAGAATTTCTTGAGTACCAGCTCGTCACCCTGTATTTCCGCATTCAACAAAGGATTCTTCTTCAGGGCAGCAACAACTGCTTTTGTGAAGAATGACATAAAGCCCAGCTTAACGTCATTTTCTTCAAAGAACTTGTCTTTGCGGCGCTTGCGCAGGTTCATTACATTGGTCATATCAACTTCATTGAACGTTGTCAGCATGGCAGCATTCTGCTGAACCTCAACAAGGCGATTGGCAATCGTCTGTCTACGGCGGGACATGCGGACGCGTTCGACAGGCTTGCTGTCCTGTGCCGGCTGTGCAGCAGGTCCTGGTGATGCAGCTGCTGGCTTTGATTCTTGCTTTGCTGCCTGTGGATTGTATCCGGAAACATCCTGTGCCCTTACGCGGCCAAGAGGATCGGCTGTCGGCACCTGGCTGAGGTCAATGCCTTTTTCCCGGGCCATCTTGCGTGCTGCAGGAGATGCGATCGGACGCTGCTTCTTTTCCTGTTCTTCTTCTGTCTGCGGCTTAGCTTCGTTTGTTACAGGCTCTTTCGGAGCAGCCGGCGGCTCAGATGCCTGAGGCGCTTTCTCAGCTGGTGCTTCTTCAGCAGGAGCACTGCCTTCTGTCGCTTCCGTATCAACTGTCGCAATCGTTTCGCCAACCTGGACAGTGTCACCTTCTTGTGCGCCGAGATCCTTGATGACTCCGCTGTATTCAGAGATGATTTCAACATTGACCTTGTCGGTTTCCAGCTCTACGACATAATCCCCTTTATTGACAAAGTCGCCCGGCTGTTTCAGCCATTGAGCCACCGTACCTTCTGTAATTGATTCCGCCAATTCTGGAACTTTAATTTCTGCCACTTTAAAATCCTCCCTCTTCCGTACGTGTTAAGACTTCATTAATGATGCGCGCTTGTTCTTTTTTGTGGACGTTCGGGTCACCCTCTGCCGGGCTTGAACGGCGGCGTCTTCCGGTATAGGAAACTTTTGCACCGGCTGGAGCCAATTCGGAAAGGCGCGGTTCTACAAAATTCCATGCTCCCATATTCTTCGGCTCTTCCTGAACCCATACGATTTCCTCAACGTTTGGATACTGTTCAAGGATGCTTCTGATTTTCTTCATCGGGAACGGGTAAATTTCTTCGACCCTTAAAATATGAAGCCAGTCAAGGTTAGCTGCATCCTCAATATTCTCATGAAGGTCGATCATGATCTTTCCTGTACCAAATACAATCCTTTTCACCTGATCTTTTGCCTGTCCCAATCCAGGCTGTTCAATGATCGGCTGGAAGGCTCCTTCGCTGAGCTCCAGCCCGTTGGAAGCAACATTCGGGTTGCGCAGCAGGCTCTTTGGCGACATGAGGACAAGAGGCCTTACTTCTTCCCTGTTCAGGATGGCAGCCTGTCTCCTCAGAATATGGAAGTACTGTGCAGATGAAGTCAGGTTGGCAACTGTCCAGTTGTTTTCAGCTGCTAAAGTCAGGAATCTTTCAACCCTGCCGCTCGAGTGCTCTGGCCCCTGGCCTTCATAACCATGAGGCAGAAGCATGACAAGACCGGATTTCTGTCCCCATTTCGCTCTTCCAGCGGATATGAATTGGTCGAACATGACTTGTGCAGCATTGGAGAAGTCACCGTATTGTGCTTCCCACAGCACTAAAGTTTCAGGTGCGAATACATTGTAGCCGTATTCAAAGCCGACAACAGCCATTTCTGACAGCGGGCTGTTATGGACTGCAAATGAAGCTTTAGAAGAAGAAAGCATATGCAATGGTGAATAAGCTTTTCCTGAACTGCTGTCATGAAGGACAACATTTCTCTGGGCAAAGGTTCCGCGTTCTGAATCCTGCCCGGACAGGCGGATTGGCGTACCATCCTTCAGGATGGAGGCGAATGCCAATGTTTCTGCAAGGCCCCAGTCAATTTTTCCGTTGCCTTCGAGCGCTTCAGTCCTGCGCTTCAGGATTTTGTCCAGTTTATTGAAGACCTTGAAATCTTCAGGCCATGTCAGAAGCTCTTCATTGATTTGCTTTAATGTCTTCAGTTCAACAGCTGTGGCTAATTCAGGAATACCTTTTTCAACCGTTTCAGGCGGATTGGTTTCCTCAACTTCCTTTTTCTTATCTGGAACTTTATTATAGGCCTCTTTCAGCTTATCAAGAACCTCAGCATCCATTCCTTCCAGGCTTTCCCTGGAAAGAGTGCCGTTTGCAACCAGCTGTTCACTGTATAGTGATTTAATGGTTGGGCGCTTATGTATAACATTGTACATAAGCGGATTTGTCGTCATCGGCTCATCCATTTCGTTGTGTCCGAAACGTCGGTAGCCGATCAGATCAATCAGAAAATCTTTATTGAATTTCGCCCTGTATTCACAGGCGAGCTGGGCGGCAGCTACCACAGCTTCAGGATCGTCAGCATTTACATGCAGGATCGGAATTTCATAGCCCTTGGCAAGATCGCTTGCATACCGGGTAGATCTGGAATCCTGGGATTCTGTTGTAAATCCGATCGTATTATTTGCAATGATATGAATGGTTCCGCCAGTACGGTAACCAGTAAGCTGGCTGAGATTCAATGTTTCTGCCACAGTTCCCTGTCCCGGGAAAGCTGCGTCACCATGAATAAGGATTGCCATAGCCGAGCTTGGATCTTCCTTCGGATAGCCGGAAGCGCTTCTGTCATCCTGGGCTGCCCGTGTGAAGCCTTCAACTACCGCGCCGACGAATTCAAGGTGGCTCGGGTTATTAGCAAGCGTCAGCCTTGCTTTAGTCGTGTTTTCCTTCTTGATCTGCCTGTCCAATCCCAGGTGATATTTTACGTCGCCTGTCCAGCCGTAGTTAATGCCGATAGAACCTTCAGAAGGCACAAGCTCTTTATTCGGCGCATGCTGGAATTCAGCGAAGATCATTTCATACGGCTTACCAAGCACATGGGCAAGCACGTTCAGGCGGCCCCGGTGAGCCATTCCGATATTGATCGTCTTCGCTCCGTCGACAACAGATTCTGCAACCAGCTCGTCCAATAGCGGCACAAGCGTATCAAGTCCTTCGATTGAAAAGCGTTTTTGCCCGACAAATGTGCGATGAAGGAATTTTTCAAACTCCTCAACCTCCATCAGCCTTTTCAGGACTCCCACCTTCTTTTCATTTGAAGGTTCTCCAAGCAGTGTGCCTGTTTCCACCTTGTTCCGAAGCCAATTCTTTTCGTTCACATCGTATACATGATGAAACTCATAAGCTATTGTTTGGGTATATACATTCTTAAGATGCTCTATTGCTTCAAATCCATTGCGTACATGTGAAGGGGCATCTGAACAAATGATCGATGCCGGCACCTGCTCCAGATCATTCCGGGTCAATCCATATTGCTCCAGCGCAAGGATGTCTTTCTCCGGCTTATTGTTTTTTAATGGGTAGATATCAGCCGAGATATGGCCGTACGCCCTGATATTATCCGCAAGGCGGATAGCTGCCAGCGTTTTTTCCAGCTGTCCGGGAGCAGCAGCCTGGACAGGCTTATCATTTTCAAAGGTGTCAATCTGAGTTTGTTCAGGAGATCCCCACTTTTCAAAGTACTCTCTCATTTCAGCGTCTACTGATTGAGGGTCCTCCAGGAATCTTTCATATAATTCAATAACATAGCCAAGGTTTGGTCCATGAAACCCCTGTAAAGGTCCCTCGCCGTTGGATGGCGTTTTCATGAAAATTACCTCCGAGTGTTTTTTTAAGAAAACATTTAGTTTCCGGCATTTTATCCCGTAAATTTTTACCCTAATATATGAAATAGTAACGCAAAATTGTATGAATAATAATTTTATTCAGAGGATAAAACGTTTTCAATGACATTTTACCACGCAAATCCCTATCGTACAAAGGATTTAAACTGAAAATTAGAAGAAAAATGTAATTTTTTTTCATCACCTTAAAATCTATATTAAAAAAATGATTTTTCTATTTTTTTTCGCTCCATTATGAATATAGTAATGTTATAATAGGTAGATATCTAACTTTAGGACTGTAAAGGATTAAGGGATTCTTGTGAATAAACAGCGATTATTATTCTAATAGTAAAAAATAAAACCGGGAAAGATTCCCGGTTTTATTTTTTTCCTATGTTTCAACTTAGTAATCTAATACAATGCCTGACCCGGCGTTTTTATGTGCAGTCCCCCATTATATTCTTTCTATATTAATGCCCAGCTGTTTTGTTTTCCTGCTCTTTATGCTGTGCAGACATTCTTGTCTTCTGTCCAAAGGAAAGTCATAAGGGCCCTTGACCAGGGTGTCCGCATGCTGGAATGGCATATGGCCTGCCTCTTCGATCAGCTCTCCGTCTTGAATGCATTCATACAATAAGCAGCGATTTTTCATATGTTTTTGCATGGACTCACCTTCACTTTCCTTTTCTTGCTTCTATTCTAAAGCAAAAGAGCTGAATTTTCACAAAAATAAATTCCCATTTTTTCTTTTCTTCCGCATAAATTTCTCCCGGCTGTACAAAAAATATAACGATACTTTCCAAGGAGGAATGAAAATGAATATTGGCAGGGCAAAAGAAATTCTTATGTCTGCTGATCCTATTAAAGTCAGCTATGAAGGTGAATCTGTAATCATACAGCATGTGGATGAAAGGACAAGGACAGCGAGGATATATTCCAGGGCTGAACCTGAAAAGGAATTGGATGTATCTGTCCTGAATCTGATCGAGGGTTGAGATCATATTTTTAAAATATTATGAAAGTTCATTGACTTTTACTGGTTTAATATTGTAAAGTATAGAAAATTCAATAACTGTATTTCTTATCAAGAGAGGCAGAGGGTATGGCCCTGTGAAGCCTCAGCAACCTTCAATGGATAATATTGAAAAGGTGCTAATTCCTGCAGGTCCTTTATGGGCTTGAAAGATAAGAAGAATGACAAGTGCTGCATCCAAAAAGTCTTCTTCTTATAGAAGACTTTTTTTATTTTCCATGGAGCATGAAAGCATTGTGCAAAAAAGGAGTGAACATATTGGTGAAAACAGAAACATTATTGGCGCAGCTTGGCAATCGAAGCGATCAGCATACAGGAACCGTCAACCCTCCGGTTTATTTTTCTACAGCTTACCGACATGAAGGAATCGGCAAGTCCAACGGCTATGATTATGTCCGGACGGGAAATCCAACTAGGGAAATACTTGAGCAGGCAATTGCCAGCCTTGAAGGAGCTGATCAGGGTTATGCCTGCAGTTCGGGCATGAGCGCCATCTCCGTTGTTTTATCTCTATTCCGTTCAGGTGATGAGCTGGTGGTGTCAAAGGATCTTTATGGAGGCACCTACAGGCTGCTTGAGCAGGGTTTTGCCAAATGGGGGCTGGTTACAAAATACGCAGATACCTCTGATATCCATGCGGTAAGCAGGCAAATCTCGCCTCATACGAAAGCAATATTCCTGGAAACGCCGACCAACCCGCTCATGCAGCAGGCTGATATTGAGGCTATGGCTGCAATCGCCCGCCAGCATGGAATTCTACTGATCGTCGATAATACCTTTTTTACGCCGGTCCTTCAGCAGCCAATCAGACTGGGGGCCGATATCGTCATACACAGTGCTACAAAATATCTGGGCGGCCATAACGATGTGCTCGCAGGCCTCATTGCGGCACGAGGAGAGAAGTTATGTGCCTCCCTTGCCCATCACCATAATGCTGCAGGAGCAGTGTTAAGCCCATTTGATTCCTGGCTCCTGATGAGAGGGATGAAGACCCTTGCCCTCCGGATGAAGAAGCATGAAAGCAATGCTCGTAAACTGGCTGAATACTTGAACAGCCATGAATATGTAGAGGAAGTGCTGTATCCCGGAAAAGGCGGAATGCTCTCCTTCAGAATCCTTGAAGAAAATTGGGCAGATCTATTCCTGCAGAAGCTGAACCTTATTACTTTCGCCGAAAGTCTTGGCGGAACTGAAAGCTTTATTACTTATCCTGCCACACAGACACATGCTGACATCCCGGAAGAGACCCGATTAGCCAATGGAATCTGCGGCAAGCTCCTTAGATTTTCTGTTGGCATCGAAGATCCGGAAGATTTGATGAAAGATTTGGAACAGGCCTTCAGTGGCTGTGTGGAAGGGGAGAATGCAAAATGAACGAAGACTGTTATAGATTCGAAACAAAGCTATTGCACAATAAACATAAAACAGACCCGGTTACAGGGGCTGTAAGCGTCCCGATTCATCATGCCTCCACCTTTCATCAAAAGGATCTTGAGTCTTTTGGCAAATATGACTACTCAAGAAGCCTAAACCCGACAAGAGAGGCGCTTGAAGAAGTAATTGCAGGACTTGAAGGCGGAACCAGAGGATTTGCGTTTTCTTCCGGTATGGCGGCCATCTCCACTTGCTTTCTTCTTCTTTCCCAGGGAGACCATGTCGTCATTTCAGAGGATGTATACGGAGGCACCTACAGGATGGTCACAGAGGTCCTCTCGCGCTACGGAATTGATTACACCTTCGCAGATATGACTAATTTAGAAGAAGTAAAAGAGGCTGCCCTTCCACATACAAAACTATTCTATGTTGAAACACCTTCCAATCCCCTCTTGAAGGTTGCCGATATTAAAAGCATTGCTGAGATTGCCAGGGAAAAAGATGCTTATACGTTCGTTGACAATACTTTCATGACCCCCCAACTGCAAAAGCCGCTGGACCTTGGGGCAGATATTGTCCTTCACAGTGCGACGAAATTTATCTCCGGACACAGTGATGTCGTTGCCGGCCTTTGTGCAGTAAAAGATCCAGTGCTGGCTGAGAAAGTGGCCTTTCTGCAGAATTCCTTTGGTGCTGTCCTTGGTGTGCAGGATTGCTGGCTGGTGCTGAGGGGTTTGAAAACCCTTCATGTCAGACTGCAGCAGTCCATGATAACAGCAGAGAAAATTGCTCTTTTCCTTGAGAATCACCCACTTGTGAAAAAAGTGCATTACCCTGGGCTTGAGAGCCATCCGCAGTTTAAGCTGCAGAGAGAACAGGCTGCCGGGCCGGGAGCTGTGCTGTCTTTTGAGCTTGAAGACGAAGATGCGCTGCGGAAATTCTCTGATGCTCTGGAAATCCCGGTTTTTGCAGTAAGCCTGGGCGCTGTCGAGTCGATACTCTCCTGGCCAGCCCGGATGTCTCATGCCTCCATGCCTGCACCCGAAAGAAGCAGGCGCGGAATATCCGACTCCCTTCTCCGCCTTTCTGCAGGCCTCGAAAATCCGGATGATTTAATACACGATTTCAGCAGAGCACTTTCTGCCGCAGAGAGAACATGCCATACAGCGAGGGTAAAACTATGAGTCTGCTGGATAAAATGGAAAAAGAGATCATCATAGCAGATGGAGCGATGGGCACTCTCCTCTATTCCTATGGTACAGATTTCTGCTTTGAAGAACTTAATGTATCACAGCCAGGCCATATTCAAAATATCCACCAAGCTTATATAGATGCAGGTGCAACTTTGATCCAGACCAATACCTATGCAGCCAATTATCTCAAGCTGCAGCGCTACGGACTGGAGGACCATGTAAAGGAAATAAACAGTGCCGCTGTCACTGTTGCGAGGAAGGCTGCGGGAAATCATGCCTTTGTGGCCGGAACAATTGGCGGAAACCGCGGGATCAAACCCCACTCAATATCTATAGAAGAAATAAAAAGGAGCTTCAGGGAGCAGCTCTACTGCTTGCTGATGGAAGGGGTGGATGCGATCCTTCTTGAGACCTATTATGATCTCAAAGAACTGGAAACTGTCCTTTCGATCGCGAGGAAAGAAACAGCCCTCCCTCTCATTGCCCAGGTGTCACTGCAGGAGACGGGTATTATGCAGGATCACACTCCCATAAGCGAAGCGCTGTCCAGGCTGGATGCGCTCGGCGCGGATATCGTCGGGCTCAATTGCCGGCTTGGCCCCCATCATATGCTGCTGACGCTTGAGGAGGTGCCCCTGCCACAGAAGGCTTACCTGTCCGCATATCCGAATGCCAGCCTGCCTGCATACACGGATGGAAAATTCCATTACGAAGGCGATGCAGAATATTTCAGGCAGTCTGCCAAAGCTTTCAGGAACCAGGGGGTAAGGCTGCTTGGAGGATGCTGCGGCACCACTCCTGCTCACATCCGTGCATTTTCAGATGAATTAAAAGGATCTCCTCCTTTAGAGAAAAAGGAAGTCAGGGAACCAAAGGCTAAAATTCGGATTATGCCAAAAGAGGCCCAAAGGGATCTTCCCCCGCTCCAGGATCTTGTGAAAAAGAGACAGTCAGTCATCGTTGAATTGGATCCTCCAAGGAAATTGGAAACGGATAAATTTTTTGCCGGGGCCAAGGCTCTTCAAGACGCAGGCATTGACGCAATTACACTTGCCGATAATTCGCTTGCATCCCCCCGGATCTCAAATGAAGCACTCGGCTATTTGGCAAAGAACAGGCTGGGGCTTCGTCCGCTCATTCACCTGACGTGCAGGGACAGGAATATCATTGGGCTGCAATCCCATTTAATGGGCCTTCATACACTGGGACTCCATGACATTCTTGCCATTACCGGAGATCCTGCAAGGGTCGGCGATTTTCCCGGCGCATCTTCCGTATATGATATGTCCTCCTTCGAGCTGATTCAGATGATCAAGCAGCTGAATGAAGGCCGCTCGATTTCAGGCAAGGATCTTGGACAAAAAGCTGCATTTTCTGTTGCTGCTGCCTTTAACCCAAATGTCCGTTCTCTTGAGAAGGCAGTTCAGAGGCTCGAAAAAAAGGCGGAGTGCGGAGCGGATTATTTTATAACCCAGCCTGTATTTTCGGAAGAGAAGCTTATGGAAATATATGAGGCTACCAAACATATGGAACAGCCGATCTATATCGGCCTCATGCCTCTGACGAGCAGCAGGAATGCTGATTTCCTTCATAATGAGGTGCCGGGCATCAAAATATCCGACAAAATCAGGGAACGTATGAACAGCCTGAAAGATGACCCCCTCCAGTCAGTCCGCGAAGGGATCAGCATAAGCAAAGAGCTGATTGATGCAGCAGCAGAGCTGTTCAATGGCATCTATTTAATCACCCCGTTTATGAAGTATGAACTGACAGCGGAGCTTGCCGCATATGCGCGCAGCGAGAAGCTGAAGACAGCCAGGAGGAGCAGGAATGCCAAAGATTTCTCTATCTGAAAGAATGAATAATAAAATCCTGATCATGGATGGCGCCATGGGAACGATGCTGCAGAGAGCTGATCTTTCTGCTGAAGATTTCGGCGGCGAACAGTATGATGGCTGCAATGAATACTTGAATCTTACAGCACCGGGGGTTATTAAAGAAATCCACCTTGCCTATCTTAAGGCCGGTGCCGATATAATTGAAACCAATACTTTCGGGGCCACAAGCATTGTCCTTGATGAATACAGCCTTAAAGAAAAAGCCTATGAAATCAACAGAACTGCTTCTTTGATTGCAAGGAAAGCGGCTGATCAGATCAGCACTCCTTCATGGCCGCGTTTTGTTGCCGGATCTATGGGACCTACTACAAAAACACTTAGTGTCACAGGAGGAACGACATTTGAAGAGCTGGCATTGTCATATGAGGAACAAGCCTGCGGATTAATTGATGGCAAAGCGGACCTCCTCCTTCTTGAGACCAGCCAGGATATGCTCAACGTGAAAGCAGGATATATCGGGATACAAAATGCCTTCAAAAAAACCGGCATCACTCTCCCCCTTATTGTTTCAGGTACAATTGAACCTATGGGGACGACACTCGCGGGCCAGCCAATTGAAGCTTTTTATATTTCCCTAGAGCATATGAAACCGCTGGCTGTCGGCCTTAATTGCGCTACAGGACCTGAATTTATGCAGGAGCATATCAGGTCATTATCTTCGCTTGCAGATGCTGCTGTCAGCTGTTATCCAAACGCCGGGCTGCCTGATGAAGAAGGGCGCTACCACGAAACACCTGAATCGCTCGCAGAAAAGCTTGCAGGGTTTGCCTCACAGGGCTGGCTGAACATCGTCGGCGGGTGCTGCGGAACTACACCGGAGCATATCAAGGCAATTGCAGATAAAATGGAACATTTTGCACCGCGGAAAATCTCTGCAGCATCTGCCCATAAAGTATCAGGCATTGAGCCGCTCATCTATGATGACCCAACCCTCCGCCCCATCATGGTCGGCGAGCGGACAAATGTCATAGGATCCAGGAAGTTCAAAAGACTGATTGCCGAGGGAAAGTTTGAAGAAGCGTCAGAAGTCGCGAGGGCACAGGTCAAGAATGGCGCCCATGTTATTGATATATGCCTTGCCGACCCTGATCGGGATGAACTGGAAGATATGGAAAATTTCATTAAAGAAGTAACTAAAAAAGTAAAAGCACCGATTGTAATAGATTCTACAGATGAGAAAGTTATAGAAAAAGCCCTTATTTACCTGCAGGGAAAATCCGTGATCAACTCTATCAATCTGGAGGATGGCGAAGAAAGATTTGAGGCTATTGCCCCTCTTATACGCCTGTACGGGGCAGCAGTGGTAGTCGGAACCATAGATGAGAAAGGCATGGGAGTGAGTGCAGATAGAAAGCTTGAAATTGCTTCCCGCTCCTATACCCTTCTGGTTGAAAAATATGGGATTCCTCCTGAGGACATCATTTTTGACCCGCTCGTCTTCCCGGTTGGGACAGGTGATGAACAATACATCGGTTCGGCAGAAGCGACTGTTGAGGGTATCCGCCTGATAAAAGAACGCTTTCCAAAGACACAAACGATTCTTGGCATCAGCAATGTTTCTTTTGGCCTGCCTCCGGTTGGAAGGGAGATTCTTAATTCCGTCTTCCTCTATCACTGTACCCAGGCGGGATTGGACTATGCAATTGTGAATACAGAAAAACTTGAGCGGTTTGCCAGTATAGCAAGTGAAGAAATTGCTTTGGCAGAAAAGCTGTTATTTGAAACTACGGATGAAACACTCGCACAGTTCACAGAATTTTACCGGGGCAAGAAAAAGGAAGAAAAAAGCCTTCTTCCTGATATGAGCCTGGCTGAACGCCTTGCCTATTATATAAAAGAAGGTACAAAAGAAGGCCTCTTGGAAGACCTTAAAGCAGCCTTACTGGAGTACAGTTCCCCTCTTGAAATCATAAATGGACCCTTGATGGATGGGATGAAAGAGGTCGGCCGACTGTTCAACGACAACCAGCTGATTGTCGCCGAAGTGCTGCAGAGTGCAGAAGTGATGAAGGCCTCGGTTTCCTATCTTGAACCATTTATGGAGAAAGGAACTTCATCAGGCAAAGGGAAAATCATTCTTGCCACTGTAAAAGGAGATGTTCATGATATAGGCAAAAACCTTGTTGATATCATTCTCAGTAATAATGGGTACGAAGTAATCGACCTTGGCATCAAAGTATCACCTTCTGAGCTAGTTGAAGCAGTAAAAAAGGAAAAGCCCAATATGGTCGGACTCTCTGGCCTGCTTGTTAAATCCGCACAGCAGATGGTCATCACCGCTTCTGATATGAAACAGGCAGGCATTGATATCCCTATTCTCGTCGGCGGTGCCGCACTATCAAGGAAATTCACAGATACGAAAATATCGAGAGAATACAATGGCCTCGTGATGTATGCCAAAGATGCGATGAATGGATTATCAATAGCCGATCAGCTCCGTGATGAGCCGGAATACAACAGGCTCCTTGCCGAGCAAGAGGCAAAGCGGTCCCTCCCCCTCCCTTCTGCTTTAACAGAAAGAAAAACAGGAGCTCTTGCTGCACTTAAGGTGAGGCCTTCAGTCCGGTCTGATGTACCGGTTTTTGTTCCGCAGGATTTGGAGCGGCATGTCCTAAGATCCTATACACTTGGGCATATTGAGCCTTATATTAACCGGCAGATGCTTTTAGGGCATCATTTGGGGCTTAAGGGCAATATCAGCCGTCTCATTGAGTCAGGTGATGAGAAGGCATTGAAATTGAATGATACTGTAGATTCCCTTATCGTGCAGGCGAAAACTGAGGGCTGGATCATGCCTAGTGCTGTCTATCAATTTTTTCCTGCTCAATCTGACGGGAACAAGGTCATCATCTATGATAAGGACGACCACAGCAGGATATTAGAGGTATTTGATTTTCCAAGACAGCAGACTGAGCCATTTTTGTGCCTTGCCGATTATTTGAAGCCTGCTGGTGGCGGGGAAATGGATTATGTCGCCTTTTTCTCTGTTACTGCAGGCAATGCTGTAAGGGAGACTGCCGAAATACTTAAAAAGGAAGGCCGCTTTCTTGAAAATCATGCCCTGCAGGCTTTGGCGCTTGAAACGGCAGAAGGTTTTGCTGAACTTGTCCACAGGCAAATACGTGACCGCTGGGGCTTCCCTGATCCTGTAGACTTTACTATGAAAGAGAGGTTTTCAGCAAAATATCAGGGACAGCGCTTTTCATTCGGCTATCCCGCCTGCCCGGAGCTTGAAGATCAGCGGAAGCTTTTTGATCTGATCAAGCCGGAGGAAATTGGCATAGACCTGACAGAAGGATTTATGATGGAGCCGGAAGCTTCGGTTTCAGCCATGGTTTTTGCCCATCCGGAAGCACGCTATTTTAATGTATTGAAAAACTGATATGGAGGCCTGCCTGTAACGGCAGGCTTTTTCGCTGTGCAGGCATTTAAAATTTTTAATCTTGTGTAATTAATGTTTGATTGACATACAGGAGCTGCGATGCTGTATTTTTTGTAAGGCTCTATTCGCATTGATTGTTGCTTTTTCGCAATCGTTATTTAAGATCAATCCCCGCCCATCCATTAAAGAACGGAGCCTTCCCGGACCTGAATGGTAGATTCAGTGACAGGCTGAAATATAAGCGGAGAAATTCCCCCTGAGCTTGAAAAGCCTTTAAAAACAGTTTAAAAAGAGGGAGAAATTCCGACTAACGACTCCAAAAACAGGAAAATGGGCTACTTTGCTCTTCTTGAACGGAATTTCTCCGCTTATTTCAAGGTTTGCTGTTCCCTCAATCATTAAAATAGACAATCTTTACGAAAAGAGCTCTAACGGGGGTGTATTTTTTACAAAAAAAGTAAATTATATAATGACTTCTTCTATTGAGGTGCAGAAAATGAATATTACTTTATCCATTATCCTGGCTGTTTGCGCCGGCTATTTGAAAGCATGGAAAAACTGGCGTGTCTTTCACCCTACCATGCTTTATACCTCTGTATTGGTGTTATTGTATAATTTTATCTGCAAAGATCATCTTTTGTGGAAGCACAGAAGCATTCCATTAGAATCACATTTTGCTGGCGAGCTGTTTCATGCATTCGCCATACTTCCGACCATAACAGTATTATACTTGACATTCTATCCGGAGAAGCATGGCCGGCTTCGGTATATTATCCTTTGGAGTGTCCTTTCCTTTGCAGCTGAATTCCCCTTTGCTGCAACAGGGATGATTGTTTTTGAGAATGGCTATCAATATTGGATGGAGCTTCTTTTTTACCCGGTGATGTACATCATGATCAGGCTTCATCATATTCGGCCATTAGTGTCCTACGGCCTGTCAGCTGTGATCATCCTTTTGATGGTCTGGCTTTTTAAAGTGCCGGTCCAGCTTGCCTTTTAAATCAGGTGGCTATCTTGTACAATAGTCAGTATACTCATTTGTTTCTGACTACTTAGAGAAAGCTGGTGCAAATATGCATTATCATACATATGCTGCAGGCGACAGCTGCATCATCCTTGAATTTGGCAGCAGCATCGAACCGGGAAGCAATCAAAAGGTCAGGAAAGCGGCTTCCCTTTTATCCAAAAAACCTTTCAGGGGCATGATTGAATGCGTTCCTGCCTTTCATACACTGGCTGTTCATTATGATCCGTATGCCGTCGGAACCTTATCTCCCTTTGAAGCAGCCTCATCCTTGATTGCTGAAATGCTTGCAGAGAAAATACAATTGGATGTCCAATCTCCGCGGCTCTTGGATATCCCCGTCTGCTATGAAGGAGCCCACGCCCCGGACCTGGCTTTTGTAGCCCGTTCAAATGGATTATCAGAGAAAGAAGTTATAGAGATACATAGTAAAAGAGACTATGAGATTTACTTTCTTGGCTTCTCACCCGGCTTCCCTTTCCTGGGCGGGATGGATCCGCGCATAGCGGCTCCGCGCAAAACTTCCCCAAGATTGAAGATTCCCTCCGGCTCGGTGGGCATTGCCGGCGGGCAGACAGGGATATATCCTTCGGAGACCCCTGGAGGCTGGCAGATTATCGGAAGAACACCGATAGCGTTATTCGATCCAAATAGGGAAGAACCCAGCTATCTAAAGCCCGGAGACCGTTTGCGTTTCATTCCGATCAAAGAAGCAGAATTTCAGTCAGGGGGCGGCAGCCTATGGGAATAAAAGTTCTGAAGCCGGGACTGATGACAACTGTCCAGGATGCAGGGAGGAAAGGATACCAAAATCTCGGCGTATCGCCTTCAGGTGCGATGGATCTTTTCTCTTACACGCTTGCCAATCTGGCAGCAGGCAATTTCAATGATGAAGCAGCTCTTGAAATTACCTTGATTGGCCCCCGGCTGCTTTTTGAAAAGGATATCATTTTCAGCTTCTTTGGCGCTGAAACAGAAGCAAAGCTGAGCGGCAGCAATATTCAAGGCGGAAAGCCGATCGCCGCAAAAAAAGGAGATGTTCTTTCTTTTGGCAGGATGAAGGCAGGGTGCCGTACATATCTGGCCTTCCATGGCGGCATCTTGGTGCCTCGCCAGATGGGAAGCAGGAGCACATATCTGAAAGCAGGATTCGGCGGCCTGGATGGCAGGATATTAGAAAAGAACGATGTCCTTCCCATCAGACAAACCTCCTGCAGATTCTGCAGAAGCTGGAGCTTCTCCCCCTCGCTCGCCTCTTATCTTCATCAGGATCAGATCAGGGTGATGCCCGGCAGGCAGTCTGAATGGTTTTCTTCTGATGTTATAAACCAATTTTCAGAACAGGAATTTACGATTTCTCCAGATTCTGACAGGATGGGATACAGGCTGAAGGGCCCTTCACTAGCAAAGGCAAGAGAAATTGAAATGATAACTGAACCAGTATCATTTGGAACAGTGCAGGTGCCTGCTGACGGCAATCCGATCATTCTGATGGCTGAAAGGCAGACAACAGGCGGGTACCCGAAAATCGCTCAAGTCCTGTCGGCAGACCTTCCTATCCTGGCACAGAAAAAACCGGGAGATAAGATCAGGTTTGCGCCTGCCTCCTTGGCTGAGGCACAACTGGCATATTTGGAACAGGTAAAAACAATAGGATCCCTTACAAAAACCGTCAATGAAAAATGGCAGAAAGAGGTGCACATTGTTGAAGAAAATTGACTTGAACTGTGATCTTGGCGAAAGCTTTGGAAGCTTCAAGATCGGATCTGATGAGGAAATCATGGCTTATATCACATCCGCGAATATTGCCTGCGGGTTCCATGCCGGAGATCCAGGGACAATGCGCAGAACAGTGAAGCTTGCCCTTCAGCATGGGACTGCCATTGGTGCACACCCGGGTTTGCCTGACCTCCAGGGGTTTGGCCGCAGAAAAATGGAAATTAGTCCAGAAGAAGCCTTCGACCTTGTCCTGTATCAAATTGGCGCACTCTCAGCTTTTGTGAAAGCAGAAGGCGGAAGGCTCAGCCATGTAAAGCTACATGGGGCGCTCTATAATATGTGTGCGGGAGATAAACGGCTTGCAGAGGCGGTAGCAAGGGCTGTCCAGAGTGCGGATGAGGAACTCGTGCTCTTTGGGCTCCATAACAGTGAAAGCACCTCGGCAGCGGAAAGGATTGGAATCAGAGCTGCGCAGGAGGTGTTTGCGGACAGAAGATATGAAGATGACGGTACGCTTGTTTCGAGATCAAGCAGTGATGCCCTGATCACTACTGCGGAAGAAGCAGTCGGCCAGGTACTGAGAATGGTTCTTGAAAACAAAACTGTCAGCCGGAACGGAAAAGAGATCATGATTAAAGCAGACACCATATGCCTCCACGGCGATGGTCTCCAAGCGCTCGAGTTTGCGGCGACGCTTCATGCCGCCTTAAAGGACAGAGGCGTTGAGGTTGCTTCATTCACATAAAAAGGGGGTCTCCCCCCTTTTTTCACCCTTCAGCATTGTGCTCTTCCCTGGATCTTTCTTCTTCTTCATCAACAAGAATATATGCAATCTGTTCTTCCATTACATGATGGAGGGCATCAAGCTCTTCCTCGCTCATCAGCTTCTTTTCATCCTTCATCTTTCTTCCTCCTTTTCGATAGGCATATGACAGGGCGCAGCCCTATTGTACTTTCTCCTTATTTTTCCCTAATTAAACTTAAGCTGAAACTCTCATCCTCTTCTTATTCTTCCAGATAACGAAGCTCCGTTATTAAAAATGTCCCTTTTTCCCCCTCCTATGCAATAAGAGGTTTTCTTCGCTCCGTCATGTGCTATGTAGTAAGTAAGCTCGAAAACGTTATCCAGCAGAGAGCCAGTAAATAAAAATCGGGGAAGTGTTAAGATGCAAAGCGTCTATAAATGCAAAAATTTTACTAAGACCGGAAAAGTCCTTCTTCCAAGTCCCTGGAGAAAAAAATTCGACCTTCTTCCAGGCCGGCTTGCCGACCTGGAGTTTGAAGATGAAGACAAGAAGATCTTAATCAGAAAAGCAGATCCGAAGAGTACTGAAAATAAAAGGCTTGTTTCTGATAATGGTTCCATCCATATACCAATGGAGCTGAGAAATCTGCTCGACCTAAAGGATCAGGAGGAATACTGCCTCTTCATTGATGAACAGGCCAAGCAATTCATTTTGCAGATCATGCCGGGCAAGACGGGTTAGCCCCCTTTTCTCCCGAAAAACAATGTAGGCAGCACCTGCATCAGGTCTGAAGCAATCTGTTTTTCTATTTTCCACCGCTTTCCTGGATAGCGCATTCCTGCCGGCAGCAACCTAAGATCAGGAGGTGGAAGCATGGACCCCATTAAGCCGGGTAGTGAAAAAATGCCAGATTTCAGGGAGCTGGATGACAGGCTCATTGCAGAGCATTCTTCGGTGCCTTTCCTCGTCATCAAGACCAATCTGGATCCTGAGAACTCAACAATAGAAAATCCATATTACAAAAATGAAAAACTGACAGACCGGATTGCCTTTGAGAGTTATTTTGATGAAGAGCAGCAGTAAGAAAAGCCCTGGATAACCAGGGCTTTTCTGCTTTTACAGCTTCAAAAGCCTGTCAGTAATATTCATAGCCGCAGCTGCCATGGTCCCCATACAGCATGGAGATCATCTTTTCTGAATCCTCTTCTGATACCTGCCGGTAATCATGGGCAAAAGCCTTGAATGTGTCGCAGAATCCTACATTATTTTCGCCTACACTCTCAGCCCAGCTGGAAAAATTACGGTAATCTTCAAGCGGATCATAAGATTCGAATTCGGCCACTTTATCATTGGATCCCAGTGTGGTGACTTCAATCCCTTTATAAGAATTAGGATCATGTTCTTCATACTTCACGCATGCATAGAAAATCATGCAGTCCAGCCCCTTTTTAATCTCTAGTTTGGGCCGGACAGGACATTTTATGCATTCCCGTCGACATATTTGCCATGGTCCGGTACAGCCAGATCGCCAAAATGATCGGCAAGCTTCTGCAGACCCTCTGCCAATTCCGGGCCGGACATCGGACGGCCATGCCCTGTTCCAGCGGCCGAAGGGTTCAAAGCAGCCAGCTTGATGACAGATGCTTCTGCGGCTTTCCAGTCGGTAGTCAGGTAACGGGGCGGCCCGTTCACTTCTTCTTCCTGGACAAGAACTTTATAAAGGGAATCCTGCCTCACCGTCACAAAAGCATCCCCTGCAATGAGCAGGCTGTCATCTTCTCTGAACAGGGATACATGGCCAGGAGAATGTCCTGGTGTATGGATCCATTTCCAGCCCGGCAATGGAGGAACAAAACCATTAGAAGGAAGCGGATGGATATATTCACTAATATCAATCCCTTCATGCGGAAAGAGCGGTGACATCTTGGCAATCATCCCGCCCTCGACACTGGCATCAGGCTTAGGATAATCTTTCTCCCCTGTCAGATATGGAAGTTCAAGCTCATGTGCATAAACTGGCACTTTCCAGGTTTTAAGCAGTCCGATTATCCCTCCAATATGATCAAAATGCCCATGGGTCAGGACGATTGCTTTCGGTGCGGCTCCCACGCCATAGAGATCTTCTGCTGCTTCAATAATTTTTTCAGCTGATTTTGGCATGCCTGCATCTATCAGCACCCAGTCACCTGAGCCATCGCTTAGCTCAGCATAAAAGACATTAACAATTTGAATCGGCAGGCAATGGACATCAGGGGTGATATTTTTCATATCTCCGCTTGTTGCAGAAGCAACCGGGAGAAAACGGTTGGATGATGAACTTTCTTTCATGGAATCAGCTCCTCTGCTAGTCTGCCTATCTTTACCCTTCTGAAGCCGAATTAGTCGCTCATACGCACTGTTTCAGGCGAAAAAAAAAAGCACCCTGCCAGGATGCTCAGCCAGCCTGATTAATAGGCCTTGCCCGCAGCAATGCGGTATTGCCTGATGAAGTCCTCAGGGCTGATATAAACTTTATAGGGATAAAGGCCATGGTTTGTATGCAAGTATAAAAACCCGAAAGAAGACTGTTCCCGGTAGGAGACATCATAGATATCAGCCAGCCGGAACTCGCGGTCTTCTGCAACGACCCGGTCATCATAAAGGTGGAGGTGATATTCCGTTTCAATCACTTTTTGTACATTCCACTCCACTTTTCTGCTGTATATTCGATAAGGATGCGAACAGCGGTGTGCCAAATCGGTCAGTTTCCCTCCTTTATTAATATAGAGACAGGATTGCCTGGAACCCGGTTATGTATCATGGTAAATGAAGCTGCCCCGCTATTTCAACTAAAATGCGGCCCGGCTCAATGCCGGGCCTTGCCCTGCTAACGCCTGCTCTTGCTTTTTCGGTAGACGAGAAAGGCGACCACAATTGCCGCAATAATAATCAGCGGCAAGAATGAAAGCACAGTCTGCCAAAACGGATGTGTAGAGTCCATAAAATAATTCCTCCCTGTCCTTTTTATAGGTTTTACCCTATCCTGATAAGAAAATTCCATTACCGCCAAAACTTTATGATTGTGATTTTAAATAAATAGGATTATCATTTTCACTATAACTAAAACGTTCTGCTGGGGAGGCGATGAGTTTGGGGCAGAGAAACTGAAAATCGGAGAGATTGCAAAAAGGGCGAATGTAACGAAGCGGACGGTAGATTATTACACACAAATCGGCCTTATTAAAGCAAGACGGTCTGCTTCCAACTACCGCTACTATGATGCAGAAGCTCTTGACACCCTTAAATATATCGAACAGTGCAAAAGGAACAGCTTTTCACTGGAAGAAATAAAGAACAGGCTAAAGGAAAAAGAATCAGATCTTATCGATTATGAAACACTTAAAGTAAAGATATCCGGTTTGGATAAGGAGCTTTCCGAGCTGCTCCAAAATCTGGAGGATAAAGGACTGAAGAAGGAAGCTCTTAAAAAGCACCTTTCTGCTGAAAGCATATCCCTCATGCAGACCATTCTCCTGTTATTGATGTAGCCCTCCTGCCGGAACTTACAGTAGACTTTTTTACTCATCCAGGAGGTGTAAGCCTTACTCTGTAAGGCGATTCGTTGGACATATTTATCAATTTGGTATTAGTTGCACTTTTAATTGCTTTAACCGCTTTTTTTGTGTCAGCAGAATTTGCAATTGTCAAAGTCAGAAGTTCGAGGATTGACCAGCTGATTGAAGAAAATAAACCTGGGGCCCAGGCGGCCAGGCATGTGATTACCCATATGGATGAATATCTTTCTGCCTGCCAGCTGGGTATCACCATCACAGCGCTGGGTCTTGGCTGGCTTGGAGAGCCCACTGTCGAGAAGCTGCTTCATCCCCTTTTTGAAAGTTTGGAGCTTAATCCATCGCTAACCCATCTTTTATCTTTCGGAATTGCCTTTGCTTCCATTACTTTTCTGCATGTAGTGGTCGGCGAATTGGCTCCAAAGACCATGGCCATTCAGCTATCAGAAAGAATTACCCTGTTGTTTGCAAAGCCGCTGATTTTGTTTTATAAGCTGATGTTCCCTTTCATTTGGGCGCTCAATGGTTCAGCCAGGATCCTTACCGGCCTGTTCGGGCTTAAGCCTGCATCAGAAAATGAACTGGCCCATTCAGAAGAAGAGCTCCGGATCATTCTTTCCGAAAGCTATGAGAGCGGAGAAATCAATAAATCAGAGCTGACCTATGTAAATAACATCTTTGAATTTGATAACAGGCTTGCCAAGGAAATCATGGTGCCGCGGACTGAAATCGTCAGCCTTTCAATCGATGACAGCGTGGAGGATATCCTCGGTACCATCCGCGAGGAAAAGTACACACGCTATCCGGTCATAAATGGAGATAAAGACAATATTGAAGGAATCGTCAACATCAAGGACATCCTGACTGCCACTGTAAAAAGGGAAACGCTGACAGGTTCACCCATCACAGCTTTCATGAAGCCTGCCATCAGGGTCATTGAGACAATACCGATTCATGATCTTCTCCTTAAAATGCAAAAGGAGCGCACCCATATGGCCCTGCTGCTGGATGAATATGGAGGGACAGCGGGGCTTGTGACAGTAGAAGATATCATAGAAGAAATTGTCGGTGAAATCCGTGATGAATTTGATGCAGATGAAATCTCCGACATCCGCAAATTGGCTGAGGGGCATTATATCATCAGCGGAAAGGTTCTTATTGAAGATGTCAATGATCTCCTTGGCACAAACCTGCCTGAAGAGGATGTTGACACATTTGGCGGCTGGTTCCTTTCCCAGCGGTATGATGTCGTTCAGGGGGAAGAAATCATCGAGGAAAACTATTCCTTTACAGTCAAAGAACTGGAAGGCCATCATATTGTTTTTATAGAGGTCAGGAAACTGGCTGAAGAAGAAAGCCCTGAGTAAGGGCTTTTTTTTTGACTCCAACACTGCCCTCCTTACTCTTTTGCTGCCCGATAGGTGCATAAGCTTGTGACCAGCCCTACTGTCAGGACCGTGATAAGGGACAGCATGAAAGTATCGCCTGAAACCAGCAGGCCTCCGATTGATATGACAAGGCAATCAATCAATAAAATCACTATTCCCACATTTATTCCTGAAAGGTCTGCGATAAATTGCGCCAGCAGGTCTGTTCCCCCGGTGCTGGTGCCATAGCGGAGCATTAAGCCTATGCCGAGGCCGACCAGCGCCCCGCCGGCTATAGAGCCGATTGCAGGGTCGATATATGGAAGTGACCGGCTGACCGGGTTCATGATATCGATTAAAATGGAAGACAACAGCAAACCGTGCAGGCTGTTGAAAAAATAACCTCTATCCTTGAACCAGGCAAGAGCAAATATCGGAATGCTCATCAGCAGGATGGACAATCCTGCTTCAAATCCCCATAAGTAGTTGCAGATCAAACCCAGCCCGATGACACCGCCGTCGAGAACCTTGTTAGGGATTAGAAAACCGTTTATTCCCAAAGATAGAAGTAGGCATCCAGTAAGGACGATAGCCGTTTTTTTTAAAATCATGATTGAACACTCCTGGCTGATGCATGTCCTCTAGTATATGAAGCCAGTCCCCGGGATAGTATGAGCTTTTTTCATAACTGTCCTGGTTTAGGTGAATAGTAAGGAAAGTAACCTAATCTTAGGAGGATATTATGGTAAAGCAAACGCCAGATATGCCGGCATATGTTGGAAGCGAATATGACCGGCTGAAAAAAGTGGTTCTATGTGAACCGGAGCATATGACAATCAAAGATGTGATCAACGAGACCCAGCGCCATTTTCTGAAAGAAGGCATTGATATTGACAAGGCATTGGAGCAGCACCGCAATTTTGTCAAAACACTAGAGCAATACGGTGTGGAAGTTTCCCTCCTACCGGCCAGGGGCAAATATCCTGAACAGGTATTCACGAGGGATATCGGTTTTACGCTTGGCCAAACGGTGTTTGTGGCCGAAATGGCAAGCAGGATCAGGCAGGGAGAAGAGGATGTGTTCAAGGAATGGCTGGAGAAGGAGAGAATTTCCTATTTCAACCTGATAGGAGAAAAAATTGAAGGCGGAGATATCGTCATAGACCGCGACACTGTTTATGTTGGCTTGAGTGACAGGACAAATGAGAAAGCCGCTGCCCATTTGAAATCACTTCTGCCTGATCATGAGGTAATTACGGTCCCTTTTACAGATAAATTCCTTCATCTGGATTGTGTCTTCAATGTCATATCTGAAGACGAAGCCTTGATTTTCCCAGGAGAAATTGAGCCGAAAGCACTGGAATACATCAAATCCAGGTATCACCTGATAGAAGTAACCAAAGAAGAACAATTTTCCCTGGGCACGAATGTATTATGCATCGGGGACAAAAAGATCTTCAGTCTGACGGTAAATGAAAATGTCAACAGCCAGCTGAAAGAAAGAGGCTTCGAGGTGATCGAAGTGGATATAACGGAAATCATTAAGTCCGGGGGAGCCTTCCGCTGCTGCACCCTTCCTGTGTTGAGAGAAAGTCCCGGAATCAGAGGATAAAAATGATCATCAAGCCTCCCTTCCTTTCATAAGATTTATATATGACTGGTTGGGAGGCATAATCTGTGATAAATCTTTTACCTGCAATCATCCCTATACTATTATTGCTTATGATCATTGAAGAGGGATCCATATTTGGAATTTGCCGCTATATGAATGGACCAGGTAAATTCGAGAAATCATTGGCCGCCGGACTGAAACAGGCAAAGCAGAAGTTTTCAGAAAAAAATTAGCTCCGCGGACCAGGAACCCATTGTTTGAGTGACCTGGATATTATAAAATAAATACATTCCATAAAGACAGGGGTGTAGATTAAATGGCTAAATCCAAAGCGAAGAAGCTGCGCGCTAAAATGGTGCGTGAAGGAAAAAGAAATCCGGAAAGCAAAAGAAGCCCTTATGCATTGATTGATATGTCTGAGAGAAGGACAAAAACAAAGAAAGATCTTTTATACAAATCCAAACATAAGGGCCAATCTGGGTCTTTTTATTTTGCACTTCGAATGGTGATGTCCGCCTAAAATACATAGCCTGGCAATTATCAGGAAAATTATCCTAACTTCTGTTATACTTTTTACAGGAAGAAAGCGAAAGCGAAAGGTGAATTCTGTGACAAAAAAAAATATCCAATTCTGGTCCCTTCAGATCCTTCTGATTGTGGCCATCATTTACGTATCATCCAAAATCTCCTTTTTATTTGAACCAATCGGAATCTTTGTGTCAACCTTGTTTTTCCCGATTATCATCTCAGGCTTCCTTTATTTTCTGCTTAACCCGGTCGTCAATTTCCTCCAGGCAAGAAAACTGCCGAGGACCCTTGCCATCATAATCATCTACCTGATTATCATCGGGCTTATCGTCCTGGTGATCGGCAGCCTTGTTCCTATCATTTCAAAGCAGGTTACAGCATTATTCAATGATCTGCCGACATATGCACAAAGAACAAGAATCTACATAGAAAATCTTTCAAGCTCGCAGCAGTTCAAATGGGTTATGAACCAGGACTATGTCCCGATTGAAAATCTGGAAAGGTCATTGATGGAGTTTGCCAACACAATCCCTGACAGGGTGACAAATGGAATTTCCAATGTATTCAGCCTTGTCGCCAATATTACAGTCACGATTGTAACGGTTCCCTTCCTGCTCTTTTATATGTTCAAGGATGGCGGAAGATTTCCGGCTGCCATATCCAAATTCCTCCCTCTTTCTTATCGGAGTGAAGGTTTAAAGACACTGAAGGAGACAGGTGAAACCCTGGCAGCATACATACAGGGACAGGTGACCGTGGCTTTATTCGTTGGGACTCTGGCCTTCATCGGCTATATGATCATTGACCTGCCATATGCCCTCGTTCTGGCGCTGATTGTCGCTGTTACGAATATCATTCCTTACGTCGGTCCATTTCTCGGCGGGGCGCCTGCTGTATTGATCGCACTGTTCGATTCCCCGGCCAAGGCCATCCTGGCGATTATCGTCATTGCCGTTGCCCAGCAGGTTGAAGGGAATATCCTATCTCCTCTGATACTCGGCAAAAGACTTGATACACATCCTGCTACCATTATCATTCTGCTGCTTGTGGCAGGAAACCTTGCAGGAATTCTGGGCATGATCCTTGCAATTCCGACGTATGCGGTTGTAAAAACAATTGTCATGAACTTTGTCCGGTTCCTTCGGGCAAAAAGAGAAAGTGTTGTCTCGGGCTCAGATACTGCCCTATAAAAAAGGAAGCAAACTCAGTTGAGTTTGCTTCCTTTTTATGGTGTTCTTAGCTATTTTCCTTTTTTACAAGTATATCCCGCTTTTTTTGTCATATTCCATCAGCCAGGCATCTCTCCATTCACCTTCATGGTATTCGTTTTTCGGGAGAAGCTTTCTTTTTTGCAATCCGCAGCTCTCATAACAGGCAATGGCCCTTTCATTCCATGTCTGGGGATCCATGACTACCAAGTCTGCTCCCTTTTCTTTTATTAAATAGCTGATCATTGACTGAACGAGCAGCTTCCCGATTCCTTTTCCCCAACATTTTGATTCCCCGATGAACTGGTCTGTACCATAGACAGAAATACCCGGAAGGTATCCGTATTTCTCCCTTTCTTCTTCTTCCAGCGGATAAAACTGAATATATCCCAGTTCTGTTTCTTCCCATTCAAAAATACAGGCTGCCACATGCCGGTCCCGATTATAGAAATGATCATCTACCATTTGCAGTGAATGAGGATTGTCTCTGCCTTCGTAATATTCCAGTACTGACGGATCCTGCAGCCAGCGTACAAGGTGTAATTTATCCCTTTCTTCCAGTTCTCTTACTTTCAGGCTGCCATTTTCAAATAATACACACATTATAAGCCTCCACATTAATATTCACTCTATTATAAGAATTCTATAATCTTCTGTTCTTTCCTGTATGAACTCAGTTTTTTCTGTCAATAGTGGTAGAAAACACAGGAACGGGGTTCATAGATGAAGAAAGGCATTTATTTTATCAATGAAAAACTGGCAGCCGGAGATTATGCGCCTGAAATTGTACAGGAAATCCAAAAGAAGGCAGCGCAAAATTATATGAAATTAAACGGGATATCTCCTGTCAAGCTGAACCGCTGGCAGATTAATGAGCATTATGAAAACCTGCATGCCCTTTATTATGACTTAAAGGAAGGCAGAACGATGCTGGACTGCCTCGTATGTTATAATGAACAATCTGCTTCTGACTTCGCTGCTGCCTATCCAGCCAGATGGCTGCTGCTGAAAAGTTTTTTCCATGAAATATGCTTTTCAGAGGACCGGCTGCTGCCTGCAGCAGAGTAGATCAGAACAGAAAACCTCACATATGCGTTTTTAATATAGCGAAATAGGAAATATACATATTATAAAAACGAAATAGGAGGTCTGTCATGAAAAAATCGAAGTTATTGAAACCAATAGCAGCCGCCCTTCTGATGCTGCCGCTTGCTGCCTGCGGGAATGATGAGAATGAAGTCCAGGATCCGCCCCCTAGCGCACCTAGCCAGGAAGATGATTTGAATACAGATAATAAACAGCCGGTTGAGGATTTCTCCCGCATCAATTTTACAGATTTTGAGCTTGATGCTGAGTATCCGGATATGAAATCGTATGAAGTTGATTACGAATATGATCGAAATAATACGATGGAAGCTGAGATCAAAGATGGTTTAAATGATGAAGAATTAAACGGAGATGAAGCGCTGGACAAGCTGCTGGAAGCATTCAAGCAATTTACTTTTGATGAAGAGTCTTCTGAGGATGAGGTACTGGTACAGGTAATACAAGGCCTTGATCTTAACGAAGACTATGAAAATATTGAAGTTGAAGTAACTTTTACGGATGGTACAGAAAAAACTTATTCAAAATAAACGAAATCTGAAGGGACAGCTGGACTTAGCCCTTCAGATTTTTTACTGTGTTCCTGAATGGGAAATAAAAGGCTCTGCTGCTGAAAGCGGTATTTGCGGCCCTCCTTCTATAATCTGAACAGTTATCCTCCGCTTAACTTTCTGGCATGATTCTTTGTGTTTAAGGCACAATAACAGAATCACGGGAAGGCGGTGAGCCATGTTGAAAAAAGAATCCATTTTTATTACCGTGTTTGTTTTATTAACCATGCTCCTCTGTGTTCCTTCAGGCTCAGCTGTATTCAGCGAACACCATCCCAACATGCAGCTCAGGATCATGGAGACGACGGACCTTCACTCTTACATATTGAATTACGAATATAAAAGCGGAAAAAAAGTGAAGAGCTTCGGATTTGTAAAAACCGTTAGCTTAATCAAAAAAGCGCGCCTGGAGAGACATAATACCCTTCTTTTTGACAATGGCGATCTAATCCAGGGAAGTGCTCTGGGAGATTATATTCATGAGCATCCCGGCCTGCCTCACCCTATTATCAGCATTATGAACGAGCTGCAGTATGATGCCGCGGCACCCGGCAATCATGAATTCAATTACGGGCTGGGCTATCTTAATAAAAAGCTGAAAGAGGCAGCCTTTCCTTATGTTAACAGCAATCTCTTTATCCAGGGTACAGAATCATTCCAGGAAGAGCTTCCCTATTTCTCCCCTTATGTGATTCTTCATCGGAACTTTACGGCAGATGATGGCAGAAAATATCCTGTCAAAATTGGTGTGATTGGTTTCATTACACCTGTTGTCCTGAAATGGGATGAAGAACATTTAAAAGGAAAGCTCAGCAATAAATCTATGGTCGAGTCAGCTGAGCATTATATTCCGATTATGAGGGAAAAAGGCGCAGATGTCATAATAGCACTGGCACATGCTGGTCTCGAAGCTGATGAACAGGTTAAGGATAAAAGCAGGAATTCAGTGCTCGGGCTGAGCAAGGTGCCTGGAATTGATGCCATTATGTTCGGCCATACCCACCAGGTCTTTCCGTCTCCTAAACTTAGGGACAGCAGCGGTCTGATCGATTCGGAAGCAGGGACAATCAATGGAATTCCGGCTGTACAGGCAGGTTCCTGGGGAAGCCATTTAGGGATTATAGATTTCAGCCTGGCTCTTGATGAAGGAAAGTGGAAAGTTGTATCAGCAGATTCCGTAGTCCGCCCCGTCTTTCTGCCTGATACACCGGGCCTTTCAGGCGGCATTGAAAACGATCAGAGAGCAGAACAGCTCGCAGAGGAGGTTCATACTAAAACAAAAAAGCATAAATGAGTGAACTGCAGGTAAATTTACTTTACTTCCAATCTCTGCTATTTTATACTAAAATGTATGAAATTAGACCTATTTCGATAGTAGGGGTGACTATTTATGCTGAAAGACAGCGAATATTTGCTTTTTATTAGGGAAATTGGCAGATTGATCACTGACTTTGAAAAATGCAAAGAGCCTGATATCCAGCAGAAAATCCTCCAGGATATAAAACTGCTGGGGTTTGCTCTCCAATAGTATAAGGTTAAAGATCTGCATTAGACTTTAAGACAACTAATGAAATTAGAAATCCCCTTCAGGCAAACAGAAGTTGTGATTGGGGGGAAACCCTCTGCTTCTGTTTTTCAATGAGCAAGTGGGCTTTGGGGGCCCTGACTAAGACCGTCTGATTCACTTTTCTGTAGCTAGATGGTGTTAGTCGCACTGACTAAGACCGTCTGATTCGCTTTTCTGTGGACAAGAGGGTATTAGTCGCTCTGACTAAGACCGTCTGATTCACTTTTCTGTGGCTAGATGGTGTTATTTGCTCTGACTAAGACCGTCTGATTCGCTTTTCTGTGGACAGAGGGTATTAGTCGCTCTGACTAAGACCCTCTGATTTGCTTTTCTGTGGCCAGAGGGTATTAGTCGCACTGACTAAGACCCTCTGATTCGCTTTTCTGTGGACAAGAGGGTATTAGTCGCCCTGACTAAGACCGTCTGATTCACTTTTCTGTAGCTAGATGGTGTTAGTCGCACTGACTGAGACCCTCTGATTCGCTTTTCTGTGGACAAGAGGGTATTAGTCGCTCTGACTAAGACCGTCTGATTCACTTTTCTGTGGCTAGATGGTGTTATTTGCTCTGACTAAGACCCTCTGATTCGCTTTTCTGTGGACAGACGGTTTTAGTCGCTCTGACTAAGACCCTCTGATTCGCTTTTCTGTGGACAAGAGGGTATTAGTCGCTCTGACTAAGACCCTCTGATTTACTTTTCTGTGGCTAGATGGTGTTAGTCGCTCTAACTAAGACCGTCTGATTCGCTTTTCTGCGGCTAGAGGGTATTAGTCGCTCTGACTAAGACCTCTGAATCGCTTTTCTGCAGCCAGAGGGTGTTAGTCGCTCTGACTAACACCCTCTGATTACTTGTCTCCGGACTGTTTTGAGTTTACCCCCTCTCTTTTTGTTCTTCCCTCCTCTTTTCATATACCTGCAGATTCATATAGATGGTATTCAGAACTGGCACTGGTAAACGGTGTTCAGCCGCTGCATCCAGGAGATATTTAAAGAAGTGGGCTGACTCGGTCTGCAAGCCTTTTTCCATGTCTCGCTGCATGGAAGATTTCATATGATATCCGACTGCATTTATTTTCTTAATGATATTTTCTTTTGCATCATCCGGAAGATTCGCTCCCAAGCTTTTCATGACAGGAAGGATTTCCAGAGCAAGCCCCTCTATGATGCTTCTCCCCTCTGCTGTATCCCTTATAGGACCGACTGGCGAACGTGTCAGCGTTGTAAGCCCGGACATCATGCTGATAAAAAGATACTTGCTCCACATTTCACTCACGATCTCACTGCTGTACCGGAAAGAAGCCTTTGTTTCGGCAAGTGCTTCACGTATTCGGGAAATCCGCCCGGTCTCCCTCCCGTCAATTTCGCCAAAAACAACCTCCTGTATATCGCTTTTCTGAACAATTTCTCCTTTTTCATCCAATGTTGATTCTATGAAGCAAAGACCTCCAAGGAGCCTCTCCTTTCCAAAGGCCCTTTCAAGCGTGTCCATATGTGCAATGCCATTCAGCAGCGGAAGGATGCATGTACCTTCTCCAGCAAAAGGCTTAATATTTCCGATGGCTTCCTCAAGGTGATAGGCTTTCACAGAAAGCAAGATCAAATCAAAGTTTTCTTCTGAAGGAAGCCCTGTTCTCAGAAGCTTTGGTTTCAACATCGCATCTCCATGTACGCTGTTGATGACCAGGCCGTTCTGCTGAAGCTGATCGTATTTCTTTTCCCTTACTAGAAAGGTAACATCTTCTCCTTTTTCAAGGAGCCTGCCTCCGAAATACCCTCCTACTGCTCCTGCCCCTGCAATCAATATACGCATATTCTTACCTTCCTTTCTCAGAAAACGGCTGCAAAACTAAATCCTGCATCATTCCGTTTATTTCCAGCATTATTTTTAATTTTAGCACAGCATCTAAGCAGAAGAGCCCGGAAATGCTCATCCAGGCTCTTACGCATAATTGATCTTAAGCAACTCTTCCTGTGATATCTTCTTCGAGTGCGATATTGTTCTTTCTTGCCCTTCCTGCAGCGTTATAGAAAAGAACAGTGATAATAACCGTAGCAATCGCAGCCCCTAAATACGATATATTCATTGAAAGGCCAAATCCGATTTTTGCGTTCAGGATATAAGTGACGGTGGCCATTGTCATGAAGATGCCCGGTATCATGGCAATCCAATAATTTTTTCTGGCAATGAAAAGGTACATGCTTGCTACCCAAAGGGCGATGACAGCAGTAGACTGGTTTGCCCAGGAGAAGTATCTCCAAAGAATCTCAAAGTCAATCTTTGTCAGTGCAAATGATATTACAAACAGCGGCAGGGCGATAACCAGGCGGTTGCCCAGCTTCTGCTGGCCGAAGCGGATATAGTCGGCAATGATCATCCTTGCACTCCGGAAAGCAGTGTCGCCTGATGTGATCGGCAGGACTATCACTCCGAGCACAGCCAGTGTTCCGCCGACAGCACCAAGAGTCAGTTTTGAAGCTTCACTTACTACTGCGGCAGGCCCGCCTGCTGCAAGCAGTTCATTCAAGCCTGCAGAGCCATTGAAAAGGCTCATTGCAGCTGCAGCCCAAATCATGGCAATAACGCCTTCTGCAATCATCATGCCATAGAAAATCTTTCTGCCTTGGTCCTCATTTTCTGTTGTCCTCGAAATGATTGGGGTCTGGGTCGCATGGAATCCGGATAAAGCCCCGCAGGAAATTGTCAGGAACAGAAGCGGGAAGATCGGTGCATTATCAGGATGCATGTTTGTCAGATTGATTTCAGGGATAGGCGCACCGCTGATGATGAGCGAAGCCCCTACTCCAAGCGCACTGATCAAAAGCAATGCTCCAAAGATGGGATAAAAGCGTCCTATGATTTTGTCAATCGGCAATAGTGTCGCCAGTATATAGTAGATAAAGATGGCACCAAGAATCAGGCCCATGCTCATCCACCCGTTCATCAAATTGTGAAGAAGCCCTGCCGGGGAAGTAACAAATACAGTTCCCACAAGAAGCAGCAGCAGAATGGCAAATGCATTCACAACATGCTTCATAAAGCTGCCGAGAAATTTTCCGGCCAGTTCCGGCAAGTGTGCACCCCTGTTGCGGATGGAAATCATACCTGTCAGATAATCATGGACAGCACCGGCGAAAATGCAGCCGAGCACAATCCACAGGAAAGCAACTGGTCCATATAATGCACCCATGATAGGTCCAAAGATCGGACCAACACCTGCTATATTCAGCAGCTGGATGAGAGAGTTTTTTTTCGTATTCATCGGCAGATAATCAACGCCGTCTTTGTGCGTATAAGCTGGAGTCTGCCTCTCCTTTTTAACGCCGAATACTTTTTCTACAAATTTTCCATAAGTGAAATACCCTGCTATAAGTAAAATGATGCCTGCTATAAAAGAATACAAATTGAAATGCCTCCTTTTGTAATCGCTTACATAAAGTATAAGGCACCTGGAGGAAAATGTGGCGGAATTGTGGCCAACATGTCAATAATCTGTCTTAAGATGCTGAAATAGAGAGGTGAAATGCAGGCACAATACTCCTGCCTGCATCACTAAATTTCCAGCCTGCTCCTTAATCCTTTGGCATAATTCCGGCTGACAGATAATATTTCTTCAGACCCCTCCACTTCAAGCTGGTAAGCGCCGTTAAACCATGGAGTCAACCTTGATACATAGGGCAGATGGACGATTGTGCTTTTATGTATGCGGAAAAAAGGAAATTGCTGCAGCCTGCTTTCAAGCTCCTTTAAAGGAGTTTTAACAGAATAGCTTCCGTTTTTCGCAACAATCCTTGAAACTTTATCATCACGAGAAATATATAGGATGGACAATGGGTCTATATAAGAGATATTGCCATCTTCCTCCACTGCCAGTTTCCCCGGGTTCACGGCTGCGGCTGTGCTGTCGCCTTCTTCTGCAAAAATCTTTCTGAGTCTTGATACAGTTTCTTTAACCAGCTCTTCGTCAAAGGGCTTCAGCAGATAATCAACCGCTTCATAGCGGAAAGCTTCTGCCGCAAACTGCGGGTAAGCTGTCGCAAAGATTATTTTTGGCACTTTTTTTAAATCATTCAGCGATCGGGCGGCTTCCATGCCATTCATTTTTGGCATTTCAATATCCAAAAATACAGCATCCGGCTGCAGCTGCAGACACTGGATGACTGCCTGTTCACCAGATTCTGCTTCCCCTATTACCTGAAGGTCTCCATATTCGTTCAGCAGGTGAACAAGCTCCTGCCTGCTGTATGGCTCATCGTCCGCAATCAGTATGCTGATTTTTCTTTCCATGCTATTCTTCTCCTTTGTCCGGCAGCACGAATGAGACTGTCGTCCCTTCATTCAGCCTGCTGTCAAAATTAAGTCCGGCTCTTTCCCCAAAGAGCATCGCCAGCCTCCTGTTTACATTATAAATTCCAAGTCCTGTCCCAGTCAGGGAAGGTACGATGCCCCTTGCCAGCTGGTGAAGGCGTTCTGTTTCGATACCTGCTCCATTGTCAGAAACGGAAACTTTTGTCCCTTCTTTTTTAACAGCAGCAGAAATAATGATCCTGCAGTCAGCTTCCTTATCCTTGATGCCATGCTTGACTGCATTCTCTACTAGCGGCTGGAGTGTCAGCGGCGGAATTTGAGCAGAAAGTGCTTCCTCTTCTATCCGGAATTCAGTTTTAAGCCTGTCAGAAAATCTTGCTTCCTCTATTTCCAAGTAGGCTTGTACATGCTTTAATTCTTCCTTCAATGTTGTACGTTCCAAAGTTGTACCCGTAAGATTCTGCCTCAGGAAATGGGAAAGCGACAAGAGCAGCTTGCGGGCTTTCTTTGGATCAATGCGAATCAGGGAAACAATTACATTCAAAGTATTAAACAAAAAGTGCGGGCTGATTTGTGCCTGCAGTGCCTTGATTTCTGCATCCTTCGCAAGCTGGTATGCTTTCTCTCCCCTTGCAGCATCGAGCTGATTGCTAAGGAGCATGCTCAGACCGGAAATTAATTCAATGACTACATTGGTAATTTCTTTTTCTGACTTAAAATAGAATTTCAAGGTGCCGATGGTCTGTCCCCTTTCCTTCAGCGGAGCAATGGCGGCAGCACCAAGCGGGCATGACGGACTGCTGCAGCTGATATCATTCCTGCCGGCAATGATCAAGGCTCCTTGGCCAAGAACCTTTCTGGTTATATCTGTTTGAATCAGATGTCCTGATTTGTGATGGTCATCAGCCACACCAATATGAGACAGGATGCGTTCATCATCTGTAATCGACACGGCGCTTGCATTGACTTCGTGGTAAAGGATGCGGCATACCTCTTCTGCCGCATCGCTGGTCATCCCTTTTCGCAGATGCTTCAAAGTCTGGCGTGCCAGGCGCAGGGATTTCTGCGCCTGGATGGCTGCAGCTTTTTCCTCTTCATTGACCACGCTTTTGATGATCAGCAGGAAAATGGCACAGCCGACTCCATTGGCGAGAATCATGGGCAGACCGATGGTTTCGACCAAAGCTGAAGCTTTGCTATAAGGCCTTGAGAGAAGAAGGATGATAAGCATCTGCACACTTTCGGCCAGGGCTCCGATAAAAAACGCTGTCGACAGCTTCACATGCCTGTTTCTCTTATGCAGGATGCTTGCAATGATCCCAGCAAAGATTGAAGCCAAGCCGCAGGAAAAAGCTGTAAAGCCGCCCAATGTAAAACGGTGGACTCCTGCCACCAATCCGGCGCCAATCCCTACCCTGTACCCTCCGAATAGTCCGGCAAGAACCACGCCGATCACCCTGGAGTTTGCAATGGCTTCATCTGAAGATAGCTCTGACGCCCAGCGGCTGAACTGCAGGGTATCCGTGTCAAAACTGACACCGGTATAGGTGCCGAATATACCGAAGAATCCAAAAAAAAGAACAGCGACCCACCGCTGTTTTGCCGTCAATGATTCCTGGTATATCATTTCGCGGAAAAAACGGAATCTGGTCAAAATGAAGGCAATGGTAACAATCAGGCCAAGCCTCTCGAGCATTGTCAGCAGCAGCTCGAACATACGGACACCTTCTTCCTACCAGTTAATTGCCCCTATTTTACTATAATTTCTGAAGCTTTACTATTATCCAGAAAAAGAGAACATAAAAAAGCACCTGCCGGAAAGGCAGGTGCTTCACTATTCAGGCTAATATTAAAAGCGCAACCATGACAACAGATGGGAGGCCGTAGTAAAGAGCATTTTTGAATAAGATCTCATTAGTATCCTGGTTCTCCCACCCTTTGTATTCTGGACGCCTGCGAGTATACCACTCGCCATATGTCTGCATGATTATCACCCTTTCTTTTATTAGTTCTATACCCGTGCAGGCAGAAAAGTACACATTTGGATTACAAGAAACGGATTAGATAATTTTCAAGCCCGGCTGGAAAAAGTACTTCCCTCTCATCAATAAAAGAAATAACTGGTATCCATTTTGCTTCCGACTTTCTCCCATTTTCGTTCACTGGAATGGACTCTTTTTCGTATAGTGACTCATTCACAAGCTCGGCCTCATAAAGCTGTGTCAATTCATGTCTCGTGATTCCATTAATAGAGTAAATGTTTTCTATGCAGGCAATATAATTCACTATATTGATCTCTGCTCCTATCTCTTCCATGAACTCTCTTTTCAAAGCATCTATCGAGGTTTCCCCAAGTTCTATTGTTCCTCCGAGCGGGCGGTAAAAGACTCCCTCACCCTTTGAATGCTTCCCGCTGAGCTTTTCCGCCAGGATGCGGCCGTCCTTATAAATAATGCCCAATGTATTTGCTCTTGGCCTGTCCACCATCATTCGAACTCCTTTAGTAAACTAAATATAATTTCAGTTGACATATAGTCGTTTTCCATCTTATTCTTATTTTAGTATAAAACAATTCTGGGAGGCATAATTCATGAAAAAGAAATTGACGCCGCTACATCTTTCATTGGCCGGTATGTTTACTGCCCTGATGGCAATTGGAGCAAATATCACATCATTCGTCCCATTCATGGTTATCGGAGGGGTCCCTATTACCCTGCAAACATTCATCGCGATCCTCTCTGGCGCCATCCTTGGCAGCAGGCTGTCAGCCATCGCCATGACTGTATATGCCTTGGTTGGCATCGCTGGTGTCCCTGTGTTTGCAAAATTCGGCTCCGGCTTTGCGACTGTCATCAGCCCGACATTCGGCTTCATCCTTACATATATTCTTGCAGCTTATGCAACAGGGAAGATAATTGAAAAGAATTCAAGCAAAGCATCTTATATCACAGCTGCGCTTACGGGACTGGCCATCAATTATATATTAGGGACAAACTATATGTATCTAGCCTATAAACTATGGTTTGCAGCACCGGAAGGCTTCACTTATGCGATGGCATGGATCTGGATGCTGGTTCCGCTGCCTAAGGATATCATACTTTCCGTACTGGCCGGCCTTCTTGCACTAAGACTGAATCGGAATGCGCTTTCTGGCAGCCGTTTGAATAAACTGAAACAGTCAGCATGATGCCATAAAGATTCTGTCATGATGGGCAGAATCTTTTTACTTTCAGCAGGTGCTGGAATTGTTTGTCCTTCCCGGCAGTCCGGCTGCATATACTATAGCAAACTGCTTTTGGGAGGTACTTATGTTTCAGCTTTTGGAAAAAACCATAATCATGATGGCTTCACTGAGGATTTTTTCGGGAAGCCTTGAAATTTTGGCTGCATTTCTGATCATTAAATACAATGATATTGAAAAAGCACTCGTATTGAACAGCTCTCTCGCCCTCGTTGGCCCGCTCATCCTGATTGCAACAACCACTATAGGGCTCATTGGCCTTGCCGATAAGGTTTCATTTACCAAGATGCTCTGGGTATTTGCCGGTGTCGGCTGCATTTTGTATGGAGTGAAGAGCTGAGCGCAGCCAAGGCTCCATAAACTAAGCTTATATATGGATTGTAGGCTTATTAAAAGCTTAATTAGTTAATTTTCATTTTTCCTATCCCTTAGCTTTCAGCTGGAGTGGTGCCGTTGATTTCCGTGCACTTCGCTTTCTGCGGGGAGGCGCTGCTTTACCGAAGGACTCTGCGTGCCTTTCACTCCAATCAGCAGGGGTTTAATAATTTTTTGGGTTTTTGATGAGGCTCTATAGGAGCTGCAAAGACTAAAAGCATTTTTATTTCAAGCAACGGCTTTACCTCTGGAGAAAAAGTATATCCAATTAATGTTATCCAACATGGAAAAGGACCTGCCCGCTCATTACCGCGGCCGGTCCTTTTGTTATTATTCAGCAGCTGCAAGTGCAGCATTGATATCAATCAGGCCATTGCCGAAGTAAGCATCCCTGCCTTCTTCCCCAATATCCCTCGCTGTACCTTTTATAATATTCATGACCTCTCTATTGGACAAATCAGGATTGACTGAAAGAATGAGCCCTGCAAGTCCTGCGACATGCGGGCTTGCCATGGATGTGCCTGAAAGGGCTGCATACTGATTTTTAAAATAGGTGCTTGGAATATACACACCTGGTGCGGTCACATCAATATAATAACCATAATTAGAAAAATCAGCTTTTTCACCCGTATAGCTTACAGCCGATACACTGAGCACTTCCGGAAAGGCAGCCGGAAATGATGGCTGTTCAGAGTTGTCATTCCCTGCAGCTGAAATGAGGACCGCTCCTTTGTCATAAGCATACCGGATCGCTTCCTCCAGGAAAGCAGACGGCTGGTAGTTGCCAAGGCTCAGATTGATCACATCTGCTCCGTGATCCGCTGCCCAGATAATGCCCTTGGCGATATCGAATGTATAACCGTAGCCCTTGCTGCCCATTGCCTTAACCGGCATGATCCGATTATTCCAGGTTATGCCTGCAATACCTTCCCCATTGTTTGTTTCAGAAGCTATAATGCCTGCAACGTGAGTTCCATGGCCATTGTCGTCGTCAAAATCGCTGCTGTTCTGCATAACATTATAGCCCTTCATCAATCGTCTCCTGAGATCAGGATGATCTATATCCACCCCTGTATCGACAACGGCAATAATGATATCTTCATCACCCTTTGAGATATCCCAGGCTTTCTCAATATCGATGGCAGGCAGGTTCCATTGGTACTTTTCTCTATAAAGCAGGTCATTCGGAAGCTGAGTTTGATTTTGCATCAGGATGAAGTTAGGCTCTGCATAGGCGACATCAGTCCGTTCCCTGAAAAACTGCAGAAGGTCTGCGGTTGTCATACTGTCAGACTGAAAAACAAATATGGAATCCATGTGCCGGAAGAATTCTGCATCAAGTCCGGCTGCCAGACTGTCAAGCTCATCATCATCAGGAGGAGAGGAAAATTTAACAGTAGCTTCATGCTCTTTATAGTGGCTTTTATCCTTCAGGTTATGATGGATGATCTTCACATCGTCATCCCTGTTCAGGATTGTTTTAATTCTTTCGCCCTGTTCTATTGCATTGATTCTCAGCAGGCGGCTTGAGCTTTGTTCTAAAGATTGTGTACGACCGGAGAGCTCCCCTTCATCTTTCCTTTCCTGGTTGTTGCCCGGCAGCTGGAATAACATCATAACAGCCGCAAACAACGCTGCAGCACTGATGAGGGCTGTGATTATTCTTTTCATTAAAGTGCACCTCGGGTTGTCAGTTTTCTCTTAGCGTGCTCATGAATGCTGCTAATCATGATGGTAAACATTCACATCGGACACAGCCTTAAGTTTGAATACAGGGAGTATACAAAAGCATCTTTTATAAAAAGCTAACAAAAAATCAACATCAAAGGAGACTGGAATGATCATTCGTATCTGGCTGATTTACTTATGGGATTTCCTTGATCCTGTCTATTATTGCTGTACAAGGTTGTTTCATTTAAAGCTGGAGGAAAAGTACAGCGTATTCCGGGTCAGAAAGACGAAATATCGAGGTCCCGATATCATCCTCTCAGACGGCTCCTCCCTCAAAAAAAATGATATTGTCATCAAAATCCATCTTCATAATTCGAGGCTTCTCAAGCAGCTTGTCCACATTAAAAGCCCGGTATCCAGAGGCAGAGCTTTAATCAGAATTGTCGGCGAATCCATGCCCTGTCTGGCTCTGCATCTTGAAAAGCATCCTGACAGCGACTTAATCAAGGGTGTCATAGGCATCACCATGATTAACAAAGGCTACCAGATTCTTGGCTTTGAACGTCATCCTTTGACACACAGGGGGTATATTCTCCTTAAGCAGCTGATGCAGGCACCGATTTATTTTTTGTCCCAGCCTAAAGCTAAATGGAAGGACTTAAAGGATGCAGCTCCTGCGTATCTCGTCATGACAAAGCAGCAGCTCGCAGCAAAATATCGTCAGTCCCTTTTACAGCAATAATAGCTGACTATTTTAGATCCTGCATTTACAGCTTTCTGCTGCATAGAAAAGGCACACTTCTTTTGGAAGTGTGCCTCATTATTATCTAATCCCTTTTCCATGTGGTGATGTTGTCAGTTTCAAGGATTCCCATCCTGACATCCCCGACATCCGGATCTTTGAAGAGCTTATCCCGGACCCTGTAGATGATATCATCTGCTATGGCCAGGGAAAGGCCGGCTTTCAGCTCAATATAGCTTTCAATATGATACTTCCTTCCTTCCTGGAGGATGCGCATATCTTTAATATCAACCACGTCCGGATCTGATAGGATGGTATCTGCCACCCGGTCTTCAATTTCCTTTGGTGCCGCAACACCAATCAGTCCAAGAGTATTTTCATATCCAATTTTGATGGCAATTCCCACCAGCAGGAATCCAATCAGGATTGTCCCTACCCCATCCAGGAAATAGAAGCCTGTCAAATGGGCAAGGATGATTGAAATAAGTGCCAGCAGAGCCCCGAAGGTCGCGATGATATCTTCATAAAAGACAAGTCTTGTAGGCGGTGCAGCAAGGCGGACATTCTTAAATGAAGTCGTAAATACGCTGAATCCCTTTGCCCCGCTTTTTGTTTCATGGGCAATCTCTTTCATTGCCTTCACAAGGACCCCCCCATCTGTCAAGATGGCAAGAATCATGATAATGATGTTCAGCCACAAATCAGAAGACTCATGGGGATGGACAATAAGGTCCCATCCTTTATGAATGGTTTCGTATGCCATAATGGAAATCACAATAACCGCGATCAAAACGAATAAATTGACCACACGGCCAAATCCGCTTGGAAATCTTTTTGTTGCTTCTTTCTCGGATATGGCGCTTCCGAAGAAGACGAATCCCTGGTTCAATGCATCCGCAACCGAATGAAGGGTCGTAGCAAACATGGCACCGCTGCCGCTTATTGCTGCTGCGACTCCTTTGGCGATGGCTAAAGCCGTATTCCCTACAGCTGCAATCCCTGAAGACTTATTCCCTCTTTTTAAAAACGCAAGCAGTGACATCACCCTCTATCTTTGTAGTCTTTGTTTTAATATTTATTTACCATGATAGAGCGAAAACCAAACCTCTCAAATAAAAGGGTGGCAATCATTAATTGATGATGCCGTTACCCGAAATAAGGATGCGGACCTCCGGTTTTACATCCACCTTTGCATAATAATCACTCCCCTTTATGTTTTCCCATATATCCGGGTGGAAAGCGATTAATTCTCTTCCAACTCCCAGTAAGTCAGCTTTTTCCTCTTTAAGAATACTGAAAACCCCCTTTGCATCATCAGACATTTTTTGCGAAATTTCCCTGGCAAGCTCCTTGGCAATCTTTTTTTCGTGCAGATGATCGAGGGGATATTCCTCAATATTAATGTCAATCGACAGAACTGCCTTGAATACTGCCCTGCCGTAGCTATAGGTATAATGAAGGTCTCTTTTAACTTTGTTGACAGCAAAAGTGACCGTTTCGCCTTTTGACAGTTTATAAGCGAACCTGCATTCTTTGTTCATCTTGTCCATGAACAGCATCAAAAGACTGCTTTGCTCAGGGGTTATGACCTTTCCGGTAAATATCCTGTCATGAAACAGTGCGCTCCCGCTGACTTCAATCTTTTTATTCTCATCATTATTTTTAATAAAAGGAACCATAAAGTCTTTGCCCTCGTCGAAGAGGATGGTACAAATATTCTGCACTGTCAGCTCCTGGATTTCGGTGCTTTTTTCACTGTTAAGAAGCAATTCATACAAAAACTCCCCAAGCAAGGGTTCATTTTTATGATTCTCCGCCAGCAGAGCGCCTGCACTTCCGTCAGCTACTGCCACTTTAGCAATGATGGGCGTCCGCGGAATACGGTAGACGATATCAAGGACTGTATAGATATCCCTTTTAGCCAGCTCTTCTCCAAGGATCAGCACTTTGCTTTTGGAAGGGTCAAATTCCCCCGCAAGTGACCGGTTGATTGTAAGCCTTGTATCCCGTATATTCAAGCCCTCTCCCTTTGCAATTTCATTGGTGGCCTCCTGCTGGGGATTAGGAACCTTGGTTGTATTGCGGATGATTGAAGTAGTTTCGTATTTACCGTCCTCAGTCAGATCAAAGGCGGAAATATAAACAAGGCGGGAATTTTTCAATAGCCTTTCATCCCAGCAGCCGCCTAGAATCAGCACTATGATAAGCAGCCATGCCAGCTTAATGGTCCTCAAAGGCCCGCACCCCCTTTCTTTAAAAATGCTGCTGCGATATACAAGACTAAAGGAAGGGCAGAACTGAAAATAAGCCCGGCAAAGGACACCGCCCTGCCAATGCTGGTTATCTCCATTTCCCCTTGCGGAATAAAGGTTAGGATGAAAATGATGCCTGTAGCAGCAAGGACGGCTCTTCTGTGCTTGATTTTAAGCAGCTTGGAGAGGCCCATTCCTGACAGGTATGTATAGCTGATAATCGTTGTTGCAGCTGCCGTCATCCAAACGGTTATAAAGACGAGATCAAGCCTTTCTATGATCTTGAAGGTGATGGCTTTGAGCATGTACAGGACAGGTTCCGGGATGAGTACGATCTCCTTCGGGCTGAACATGATAATGCTTGCCATAAACAGATATAAATAAAATACACTGATCACTATCTGGGCCAAAAAGGCTCCCTTTACTGCCCCCTTTTTTTCCGGCTCCCTGACGAATGCCAGGAAAAACAGTGCCGTTTCTACGCCGAGAAAACCATATACTGCTTCTTTTGCCCCCCTTAAAATCGGGAGAACTCCTTGTGAGGCAACAGGGAACATATATCGATAATCAATTTCAGGCTCCTTAAAAATGAATAGAGAAAGGATGAAAAGAAAGACAATGAATACCGAAGTGAATGAAAACAGAGAGACGATGCTGCTAAAGGAGCCGCTGCAGGCAGAAACGGCTATGAACATCAAAAGAAGAATAAGAAGCCAGCGAGGTGTATCAAGCAAAACCCACCGGCCGATGATATCGGCAAAGTTCAGATAAACCAGCAGAGCTGTAGATACAAAATAGCATATATAGCCGAGATTGATCAGAGCCCCGCCCCATTTTCCAAACACCTTCCCTGAGAAATCAAACAGTGTCTGATGGGGGAAGCGCCTGCAAAGCAGCCAATAGAAATAAATCAAGGAGAAAATAGCAGCGGCTGCCAGCAATAAAGATATCCAGCCGTCATTTTTTGCGGCCATATAAAGTGAATATGGCATGGACAGTATGCCTGCCCCTATTTGGGTCTGCAGCAGGAGGAAAAATAAATCCTGCTGGTCAATACGTGTCTTCACTTTCATTTCTTTTCCACCCCCTCGAGCTCCCCTGTTTAGTTAAAGAAGCTGCCATTGAATCCTTCGGCCTTTTCTTCATAAGCCATACAGGGACCCTTATGAATGTGTCTTTCAGCTCCTTCAGCCTGAGAGGTGCAAAAGGACTGAAATACGGAACACCAAATGATTTAAGCTGAGCTAGATGGATCACCAGCAGAAGCAGGCCGAACACAATGCCGATGAAGCCGAATATGCTTGCCAGAAGCATAAGCGGGAACCCGATAAACCGGAGGGTATTGCTCATTTCAATAGATGGGATGACAAAGGATGCAATTGCGGTCAAGGCCACTACTATGATCATGACATTGGAAACGAGGCCGGCTTCCACCACTGCAGTCCCAATAACAAGCCCTCCGACTATGCCAATGGTTTGTGCAATCGGCTGCGGCAGCCGTACTGCCGCTTCCCTCAGCAGTTCAAGGGCCAGCTGCATGAACATTGCTTCTATGACTGGAGGCACCGGCACAAAATTCAATGACGCCTGAAGTGTGTAAACAAGTTCAATTGGAACGATTTCATGATGATAGGAAACAACCGCCACATAGAAAGCAGGCAATATCAGCGACAAGATAAATGAGATAAGCCGCAGAAACCGGAAAAAGGAGCCCAGGTACCAGCGGTTGTTATAATCTTCCGGAGATTGAAAGAAAGCAAAAAATGTCACTGGCATGATCATCACAGAAGGGCTGCCATCCGTAATGAGCACAGCCCTTCCTTCCATCAAATGTGCAGCAGCTCTGTCCGGCCTTTCTGTATTCAATATCTGTGGAAACGGAGAAAAAGGATGGTCCTCGATGCAATCCTGGATAAATCCTGGACTCTGAATGCTGTCCATGGAAATGCTGGCAAGCCTTTTTGTAATCTCGGTTATCAGTTTTCCGGAGGTGAGGTTTTCTATGTAAATAAGTGCAGAAGCGGTATTGGTCGCTTTGCCGATCGTTATATATTTTACTTTTAAATTGGGATTCTCGATGCGCTTCCTGATCAAAAGGAGGTTCTTGCCGATGTTCTCAATGAATCCTTCGTGAGAGCCCTGGATAATATGTTCATTGGCCGGGTCAGAAATTTCTCTGGAAAGGCTGGAAGCTGCAGAAAGAAGCACACCCTCGGAAGAATCATGTTCCATGGCAAAGCAATATCCTGTCAGGATCCCTTTCAGTGCATCACTCAGGATAGAAGTGCGTTGAACCTCCTGTGTTTGCGCCTGTTTCTCTATGAGATTTCCTGCTGATAGTGAAAGCGGCTTGATGATTCTTTCCTCAAGCCTGGCATCATCAACCATGCTGGAAAGAAAAAAGAGATAAAGAGTCCTTCCCTCTGCTTCAATGATCCTTTCCTTGAAGTCATCAGAGCCTTCCATCTTCTTCCTGACATGATCAGCGGATACCAGCTCTTCAGGCATTTCTTCAGGCTTCCATTGATACTTTTTTTCAGTAGTGTTTTTCTTTTTAAAAGCCATTGCTTACACCCCGGTTATGCTCTTTCTTTAAGTGCTGGATGTTTTTATTATGCAGTTTTGCCGGTAATTTACTCGTGTACTTTTTCCTTAACAAAAAAAAGAATGGGAATTCCCATTCTTTTTTCAGTCAAGCCTTGATAAGGCTTTGCGGGCAAGCAGCGATATGGTCATATCATCCATTGGAGGATTATGAAGGCCTGCCCTGATATCCAGATAATATTGCTGCAGAGGATTCTGTTCAGAAAGGCTTCTTGCGCCAACGACCCGAATTGCAAGGTCAGCAACTGTTAATGCTGCATTTGTAACAGCCAGCTTTACAGCACCGAGAAGAGGCTGCATGGACTCTCTTTCATTTTCTGCGGCCCTGTCCCATCTGTCTGCCGCTGCATAAAGAAACTCTCTTGCCCGCATCAGTTCAAGCTCGATCTCCCCTATTTTCTGCTGGACAGAAGGGATATCGCTGATGGTTCCCTGGATGCTATTGGGAGAATAACTTTTAGCAAAGCCAGCCGCATAATCCTGGGCTGCTTGTGCAATGCCAAGATATACCGCTGGAATATGAAGAAGCCAGCCATTCGCCTTTTTGTCCTGCCCCAATATTTCAGCCAGGAATGTCTTATCAATGGAAACCTCATCAACCACAAGATCATGACTGCCGGTGCCTCTCATACTGACACTGTCCCATGTCTCCTCGATCGACAAACCTTCAGCCTCTCTGGGAACAAGGAAATTTCCTGTCTTGTCTTCACTTGGAATAAAGGCGCTGACAATAAAATAATCCAGAGCCGGAGCCATCGTTGTAAAGGTCTTTCTGCCGCTGATCACCCAGCTTCCACCCTTGAGGACTGCTGTAGTCTGGGGCCGTCCGCCCCGTGTCGGGCTGCCTGTCTGCCTTTCCGTTGCGGCACTGTTTATCAGCTTCCCTTCCAGGATTTCACGGCAAAGAAAGGAAAAAAGTTCGTCATCCCACTTCCTTTTCTCTCCCAGATTTTTCGTTATCCCCATATGCCACCCGATTGCAAGTGCAGTAGAACCATCTCCTTCTGCGAGCTTTTCCTGCAGCCTGATCATTTCTAGCAATGAGATACCCTTTCCGCCCCGGTCTGCCGGAACAGTAAGGGATGTGTAGCCGGATGCTTTCAGGTCTAAAATATTTCTATGTGGGAAGCTCCCTCTATTTTCCTTTGATCGGCTCCGCTCCTTGAAGATGGCGGACAGCTCTTTCATCAGTTCGTATCTATCTGCTTCACCCGCAGCTTTGATAAAATCGCGCACATTACTCCTCCTTAACTTTTCCATTCAAATCTCGTTACTACTATTATTAATCAGATGGGGTTAGTGTGCAATTATTGTGAATTAAAATTGGGGGCAGGATGTGCTTGGTGCCACTATAGTGATATGAAATAAAAAATAGTGGTCAAAGCCGGTGGAGGTAAAACCACTACCGTGAAGAAAATCGAAAATAGTGGCTTCAGCCGGTAGCGCTGAGACCACTATTTTGAAGAAAAATGAAAATAGTGGCTCCAGCCACAGGAGCTGGGACCACTATCCTGAAGAAAAACGAAAATAGTGGCTCCAGCCACAGGAGCTGGGACCACTATCCTGAAGAAAAATGGAAATAGTGGCTCCAGCCGGAGGAACTGGAACCACTTTCCTGAAGAAAAATGAAAATAGTGACTCCAGTAAGATGTGCAGGAATCAACCACAATTTATTAAAAAAGAAACTCGATACCTCCGCTTCACTGACTGCTAATGCTTCGGATATTTACTCACCACATGAATCGCATTGATGATTCTTTTATTGATCCATTTCCGGTTTTCCTCTGTGTTCAGCTGTTCAAATACCATTTTCCTGCCTTCTTCTGTAGTTACATAATGGTTTGGCAGATTATTGAGGCTGATGGCGATAATATCGGCGCGGCACTTCATACATTGGCAGAAGGTTTGATAATCCGGGCTCAGCATAAGGACTTTTACGAGTGTTGCGACAATTTCTTCCATAACATTAACGTATTCCGGTTGTTTCAATCAATCTCCCGCCTTTTACAAGATGTCTGGTGGAACGGTAATTAAGTAAATAACGAATAAGGGCATAGACTGCACTCTTTTTTTCAATACTAATACACAATGATGACAGGCTAACTAATTATAAAGGAAGTGAGCGGTTTGAAAAAGTCGATACTGATTATATTATTGTTAAGTTTCCCTGCTCTGCTTTCCCCTTCTGCTGCAAATATCCGGCATATCTCAGCTGCACAGCAGACGCCAGCATATGCCAAATGGGGAAAGCTAGCGATGACCAATACAAAAATAAAGTATCCCGGAGCAAGAATCCTTGATTATCTTCATGTAGGCAGAACAACACAGGGATCCAACTGTACAGAAACCTTCAAACTTTGGCTTGCCAGGGACAATCGGGAATTCGGTGTCTTTGTCCGTATAACTTTTGATGAAAAAACAGAAAAAATCCGAGCAATTACCTATCAGGAGACGCCAAGATAGATAGGAGAAAAAATGCTGATAAGCATTAATTTATACCTATATGGCCCGAAAAGCAAGAAGCACGAAGAAAAAATCCGGGAAAAGTTCTCCGGGATTTTTCTTCGTGCATTTTTTCTTTATAATGATATAAAAAGGAGGCTGAATCAATGGCAGAAGAAGAAAAGACACAGCCGCACATTATGAAGGATCTGGATGAAGAAACCTTATTCATTGTATCGCAGACATTTAAAGCATTATCCGATCCGACCAGGCTCAGAATCCTGAACCTGCTTTTTCAAGGGGAGCACTCAGTGAACGAAATTGCTGAAAAACTTACTCTGCTTCAATCGACGGTTTCCCATCAGCTGCGGTTTTTAAAAAATCTCAGGCTGGTTAAATTCAGGCGTGAGGGCACTACCTTATATTATTCCCATGATGACGAACATGTGATGGGGATCCTCCTGCAAACCATCGAGCATGCCAGCCACCATTAATTGCATGTGCCATGCGCACTTGGGCAGCCTTTTTCATATCTTTCCACCTGGATGGTGCTGTGGTCGATTCCGTACTGGTTATGAAGGGCAGTCTGTGCTTCCCTAAGGACTTCATCGTGACGGCCTTCCTCTGTAATAGCGATATGGCAGCTGAGCATCGGCACTCCTGATGTGATCGACCAGATATGGAGATCGTGAATTTCTTTTACAGATGCGATGCCTTCCAGAGAGCTGCGGATGCTGGAGGCGTCAATCTGTTCAGGTGCTCCTTCCATCAATATATGGAAGGAATCCTTTGTAACTCTCCATCCGCTGATAATGATCAGGATGGCAACGATGACGCTTGCAATCGGATCTGCAATGCCCCAATTAAAGAAATAAATCAGCAAAGCTGCGGTGATGGCACCTACAGAGCCCAGCATATCGCCAAGTACATGGAGAAAGGCGCTTCTTACATTCAGGTTCTCATCTTTGTCGCCCTTCATCAGTATCCAGGCCGCAATGATGTTGACAATAAGGCCGAGAACCGAGATAGCAAGCATCCCCATGCTTTGGACTGCCGGCGGGTCCATAATCCTTTGGACGGCCTCATAAAAGATGTAAATGGAAATCGCGATCAGCGTCAGGCCATTCAATGCAGCTGCAATGATTTCAAATCTCTTATAGCCATAAGATTTTGCTGCAGTTGCCTGCTTTTCTCCAAGCTTTATAGCAAAAAAGCTCAGTCCCAGGGCGACAGCGTCGCTGAGCATATGGCCGGCATCTGATAAAAGAGCTAGGCTGTTTGTCAGGATGCCCCCTATAACTTCAACGACCATAAAAGAAGCGATGATGATAAATGAAAGAAAGAGCGCCCGTTTGTTGCTTGAATGTCCGTGAGAATGTCCGTGTCCATGATTATGATGGTGTCCCATTTCATTCCCTCCTTATATGAGTATATGTACATATATTATGCTATAAGTATGAAGGATGTTCAAATATTTTCTGGAGCTATCATTTATTTTCCCTGCTTTTTTCCGCATTTAAACCGTTTTATCTTCTGTTTCAAAAACCAGGACTAAATGAACTCATAAAAAGACGCCCTATTCCAGGCGCCCAGTCAGCTGTATATTCCAGGTAATAGATTATATTTGCCTGCTCTCCAAAGCCGTACCGTTCCCCTCATATTTGAGGGATCCTGTATACTCCACAATATCAGCAATGGCATTTTCACCTATCACAATATGATTTCCCCTTACCATCTTCACATTCGTATTTTCGAGATGTATATCTTCACCTTCTATCAAAGCTGCTTCAAGCCGGGAAGGAAAAAAAGATTGGAGCAGCCCTCTGAGCGGATTGTCTTTCTTTTGCCTGATTAGAATGCTTTTTCCTCTCATCTCTTGCACTTTGCACTCGCCCATGATAAAAGACTCTATGCTCTCTGCCGCCAAATGGCTGCCGATTATAAATTGGCCTTTTGATTTAAATTCCTCTGTTTCCACACCGCCGCCTGCAGTAAGCCTGCCATTAACAATAATTTTTCTGGATGCGAGCCTTCCGCCGATTCTTCCTTTTCCATTTACCTTAATTTCGTCCGCAACAGCCACATCGCCGGAAAAGCCTGCGCTCCCGTCGATAGACAGCGCTGCCCCTGAGAAGCTTCCGGCAATCGACGCATTTCCATTGATTTTAGCTTTTTCAAAAGATAGCAGGTCTCCGTTGAATTGTCCTGAACCATTGCAATCAAATATGCGGCATTCAATATTGCCATTGACAGTGCCTTTTCCGTTGATGCTTACCTTATCATAGCTCCCGCCGTCCGAAGACCCAACCCCATTTATGGACAGCTTCCCTGCTCCTTGTAAAATCATTATGATCTCCTTTTAGAGTAGATTTTTGTATATCATATCATAATGATGGAATATTCATTATAACATTTTGAATATTTTAATATTTGATGAAACATTTTCAGCTCTTTCATCGTATAGATGACGAGGTGATAGTTATGAGCAGGAATACGATTGTCTTTATAGCTGCTTTAGCAGCTGAAGCTTTGGCCGCATGGGGAGTGGCAGCATATTTTTCTGTAAGGTTTATTGAAGTGCTCTTCTTTATTGGTGCCGCATTTGCTGCAGTCACTTTTATTTTTTCAACAAGCGGCGGTTCGCCCCAGAGGCACATCAACAGCATGGTGGGCGCCCAAACGGGGATCATCCAGAAAGATGAACCCTTCTTCTTCAGAAAAGGCCCGGTCTTTTTTGCATCTCTCGTCCTTGCTGTCATCGGCTTGATCTTCTTCGTCCTTCTTATTGCAGGAATCATTCCGTCAGCCTAGAAGAGTTCAGAGCATCGGGCGCGCCTAACGGCTTGCCTCTTGCTGCATAAAAAAATGCACCTCAGGCTTAAAAGCAGGGTGCATTTTCTAATTATAATTCAGGTTTCATGCTCAGCCCCATTTTCGCCAGGGCATTTTTCAATGTGCTATGTGTGTTGATTTTGCTGAAGTCGATTCCAAGCTGGATAGATGTCATGGCAACTTCCGGGCGGATGCCTGAGATGGTGGTCTTGATGCCTAGCAAGTCCAGCGTCTGGACGATATGATAGATTTGCTGCGCTACCATTGTATCAACGATCGGTACACCGGACAGATCGATAAACAAATAGGAAAGCTTAGCTTCTGTGCACTGAAGGGGCACGCTCTCTAATATTGCTTTGGCTCTTTCTGTATCAATATCGCCTATCAAAGGAAGAACGCCAATGGATCCGATGATCGGGATAATGGGTGCACCAAGCTGATGAATGAGATCCTGCTGTGCTCTCAGCCTGTTTCTGGTAATTTTGTAATACTGTTCAGCAAATTTCTGTGTGAGAATGTCAAAAGCTGAATGAATGACCAGACTCCACTGGAGGATATCCTCCTTGACAATCTCATCGTTCTTTTTCGCAAATTCCTCCACAAATTCCCAGTATGTATCTCTCACCTTGCCTAAAGCTGATATTACCTCATAGATCGGAGTATCGGTATCTGCCCTGCTTTCAGCAACTGTGCTCGCCCATTCCTGGACCAATTTTTCGAATAAAGACCGGTCATCCAAAAGAATGGTCGAAACGGTCTTATTAGTGAAGGCATTTTGCTCACGGAGCATTCTTTCAATCTTTATATCCGCTTCTGCTGAATAAATCGATCCTTTATCTTTTGCCCTGGTGCTCAGCCATTTGTCAGTAATTCTCTGAGAATTATTGCTGAGATATTCAAATAACATTTGGTTTTTCTGCATAATCAGCCTTCCCTTTATCTGGACTATTCTATATGAATATTATCATTATCTGCCTTTTGTATGATAAAGGTTTGCTTTTAAACAGTCAAATATTTGCAATGGGCATCATGCTGATACAGCCAGATTTTTTCCCTTCCCCTGTTAAATTTTGCTGGACATTTATGCTGCCCGTGAATATAATAATCTTTAAATCATTGGCAGATATTAACTCTTATACAAAGGCATTGAAGAGAAAAAGTAAAACAGATCCGTTTTTCCCAGAGAGCTTCGGCAGGTGAAAAGAAGCAAAAGCGGCTGTTTGAACAATGGTCTCCGAGCCCCGTACTGAACGCGATCTTCGCCAGTAGGCTGCGGCAAGTAGTGGTACTTGTTATCAAACCCACAGTATAAGGGCATCTATATGCCCCGTACTTGCAGAGGCCGAAAGGCGAATAAAGGTGGTACCGCGGGCAAGCCCCGTCCTTTTCTATATGTATAGAAAAGGACGGGGCTTTTTTATTTTATCCTAAGATCTGCCAATGGAAAAATGAGGAGGAGATTGAACATGGCAATTTTTATTGGCGGGGCATGGCCCTACGCAAACGGTTCCCTTCATCTTGGGCACATTGCAAGTCTGCTGCCCGGAGATATCCTTGCAAGATATTACAGAATGAAGGGCGAAGAAGTCCTGTATGTTTCCGGGAGCGACTGCAACGGAACACCCATAGCGATCAGGGCAAAACATGAAGGCAAATCAGCGAAAGAAATTGCTGACCGCTATCACAGGGATTTCGCAGCAAGCTTTGAACAGCTGGGTTTTACTTATGATTTATATACAAGGACAGATGCCCCGCATCATCATCAGACTGTACAGGAAGTATTTCTGTCGCTCTTGGAAAATGGCCATCTTGTTCCAAGAACGATAGAACAAACTTATTGCCGGACATGTGTCCAGTTTCTGCCTGACAGGTATGTAGAGGGAGTCTGCCCTTCCTGCGGCAGCCAAGCACGCGGGGATCAATGCGATGCCTGCTCAGCCATCCTTGAGCCGGCCGACCTTCTGGATAAATCCTGTAAAATATGCGGGACACCGCCGGAAATGAAAGAAACTGATCATTATTATTTCAGGCTGAGCCATTTTCAGAAGCAGCTTGAAGAGCTGTCCGAGGAGGCACGCTCCCGCCATTTGTGGAGGGACAACAGCAGCAGCCTGACAAGAAGATATTTAACTGAGGGGCTTCTGGACCGGGCTGCAACTAGGGATTTGGATGTTGGGGTGCCAGTCCCTATTGAAGGAATGGAGAAGAAAAAAATTTATGTATGGATTGAAGCGGTGATTGGCTATCTTTCTGCCAGCAGGGAATGGGCCCGCCAGCACGGCAAGGATGGCAGCAGGTTCTGGGGTAGTGATGTTATATCCTATTATGTGCATGGGAAAGACAATATCCCTTTCCATACCATCATCTGGCCAGCTATTCAAATGGGGATAGGGCTGCCTGGGGAACCAGCGCGGATGGTTTCCGGCGAATATCTTACACTAGAGAAAAAGAAGCTTTCAACAAGCAGGAATTATGCAGTCTGGGTCCCTGACATACTTGAAAGATATGAACCGGATTCAATCCGGTATTTCCTTGCTGTCAATGCTCCTGAGAACAGGGATGCTGACTTTTCCTGGCGGGAATTCGTTTACAGCCATAACAGTGAGCTGCTTGGGGCATATGGCAATCTGGTCAACAGAACTTTTAAGTTTATCGAAAAATATTATGACAGCATGATACCGGATGGAAAATTAAGTGAAGCTGTACAGGAGGATATTAAGCATTTATATGAGAAAACCGGAGAAAAGATCGAAGGCGCAAAGCTAAAAGAAGCGCTTGAGGATATATTCGCCTTCGTACGCTCGGCCAATAAATATTTTAACAGTGAAGAGCCCTGGAAAACAATTAAAAGCGACCCGCAAAAATGTGCAGATGCATTGCAGACCTGTGTGTACATCATCAAAAATCTGGCAAGGCTTCTGAACCCCTTCCTCCCTTTCTCCAGCAGGAAGATAAATAACATGCTGCAGGTGAATGCGCATACGCTGGAATGGAAAGAGGTTCGGGCTGCAGAGAAAAGGCTCGGCACTATCGCCCCCCTTTTCAGCCGCATAGAAGAAGGAAGGATCCCAGAGGAGCTGGATAGGCTGGAAGCAGCCCGTAGGAAATAGCTGCTGAAGAAGGTGCCTTATTTCATGAATACAGAGGTGGCTGAAAGCCACCTTTTATCGTATAAGCATTCTGTTTTTTCTATGCTCCTTTCGTGCCCCTGCTGAAGCAAACAGCCTGATTTCTTCCTCAGAATGAGGCAGCACCCCGGATACTGGAATGGGCTTGCCGCTTTCATCCACGGCAACCATGGTTAAAAAGGATTCGGTCGTCAGCGTTCGAATCCCTGTTAAAAGATTGGCTGCATGCACTTTCACATAGACTTCCATGGAGGTTCTCCCTGTTGAGGCAACAAAGGCTTCAAGAGTAAGGGCGTCACCGACTGAAGCTGAAGACAGGAAATCCACAGAGTCGATCGAAGCTGTTACTACCATGCTGCCGGAATGCTTCATTGCAGTAATGGCAGCAATTTCATCAATATAGGATAGCACTTTGCCGCCGAAAATTGTCTGAAGATGGTTTGTATCCGGCGGAAGCACCAGCCTGGTCTGAATGGTGCGGGAACGGTCTGCTGGATAAGCTTTTTTCATAGGTTTCACTCCTCGGGCTTATTGTATGAAAAAAATAAAAGGCATCCTTCATAGAGGATGCCTGCACATAAAAAATTTAACAAATAACAAAACTTTGCCATATTAAAAGCGCATCACTCTCCTATCACCCGTAGGACGGTTGTGTACTTCTTTATGGCAGGTCTCCTGGCTCAGCATCACAGACTCCTTCCGCCTTCCCGTCCGCTAAGGAACAGTGGCATCGAGGGAGGAGCCTCCGCATTACAGTGGCGGGACCGCGCCGGAATTCAACCGGCTTCCCTTTTAAGCTTGCAGCATGCTGCAAAGCACCATAAAGCATTTATTCAATTAAAGAAATCATATCATATTCTATCATTATCGGATATAGATTTCGGAGAACATTAAAAATGGGATTCAATCTTTTCAAGATCAAGTATCAGGGAATTGATCTCCTCGGAAGAGATGCGCAGCGGCATCTGGTCATTCAAGGTGATGACCTGGCCTCCCTCTTCGTCCCTATGCCTGTAGAGGTAGTCAAGAAGCTGGCTAGCCTGATCCTTGGTCAAAATGGACTGAGTCTTAAAGTGTTTGATCATGCTGATGGAAAACTGTTCTGCCTGATCATCATATTCCCCTGAAATGATGTTTCCGCTGATATAATACATGATTGCCTCCTCCTGTTTTTAAGACTAGGATCCCCTGACAGGACGGAAATCATGCTAGAATGCAAAAAAGCGGCCGGAGACTCCTCCAGCCGCTGCTATTATTTACTATGCATTTTGAATTCCAAAAACAGTTCATTATAATGTGCGAGCATTTTTTTCCCAAGGTTCTCGTACACTTCCAGCTTTTCGGTCATTACCGGGTCTGGATAGAAGCGCTTGTCACTGACAATTTCCTCCGGCAGGTAATTCAGCGCCTCTTTATTCGGCGTCGAATAGCCTACATATTCGGTATTCTGGGCAGCGACTTCCGGATCAAGCATGAAGTTCATGAACTGGTGGGCGGCATCCACGTTTTTTGCCGTTTTTGGAATGACCATATTATCAAACCACAGGTTCGTCCCTTCCTCAGGGAGAACATACTCAATATTGTCCTTTTTCCACATCAGCTCTGAAGCAGTTCCTGACCAGACAACACCTATGGCTGCTTCATCGTTTTCAAGCAGCATCCGGATTTCATCCCCGACAATGGCTTTGATATTCGGAGTAAGGGTATCAAGCTTTTCCTTCGCTTCCCTCAGATGCTTCTTATTTTGATCATTAAGGGAATAATTGAGGGAATTCAAGCCCATTCCCATTACTTCCCTTGCACCATCAATTAGGAGAATCTGGTTTCGCAGATCTTCATCCCAAAGGTCATTCCAGCTTGTAATTTCTTTGTCCCCAAGCAGATCTGTGTTATAGGCTATGCCGACCGTCCCCCAGAAATAAGGGATAGAGTATTCATTTTTTGGATCGAATGCCAAGTCCATGAACCTCGGGTCGATATATTTCAAGTTTGGAATTTTTGAATGGTCTACCGGTAAAAGCAAATCTTCTTCTTTCATTTTTTCAATTGCATATTCAGACGGAACCGCTATATCGTAGGCTGTCCCGCCCTGTTCAATCTTGGTCATCATGGCTTCATTGCTGTCAAAGGTTTCATAAATCACCTTGATGCCTGTTTCTTTTTCAAAGCGGTCCACGAGTTCTGCATCGATATAGTCTCCCCAGTTAAAGACCGTCAGCGTATTTCCGCTGGAATAGCCTTGTGAGGAATTAAGCCGGGAGACTGCATACAGCAGAAGTGCAGAAATGACAGCAATGACCAGCAGGGCTTTACCGAGCTGTTTCATTTTTTGACCCCCATTCCAGTCGGCTTCGCATTTTTCTGGGTGATGAAATAATAGCCGATCACCAGTATAAGTGTGAACAGGAACAGCAGCGTGGAAAGTGCATTGATGTTCAGCGAAACCCCGCGCCGGGCCAGAGAGTAGATTTCAACCGATAAAGTGGTGAAGCCATTCCCTGTTACAAAGAAAGTAACTGCAAAATCATCAAGTGAATAGGTTAGGGCCATAAAAAAGCCCGCAAAAATGCCTGGTGTGATATATGGCAGAACGACCTTGGACAGAACATCAAAGCGGCTTGCCCCTAGATCCCTCGCAGCGTCCACAAGTGTAGGGCTCATTTCCTGGATTTTAGGCAGCACCATTATAACTACAATCGGAACGCAGAAAGCAATGTGAGAGAGCAGGACCGATGTAAATCCGAGCTTGATTCCGATCATCGTAAACAAAATCAGGAAGGAAGCACCGATGATAACATCGGGGCTGACGATCAGAATATTGTTCAAAGATAAGAGTGTGCTCTTGACCTGCCGCTTTCTTACATAAAAAATGGCAAGTGCACCGGCCACTCCGATGATCGTTGATATGGCAGCCGACAACAGGGCAATGATGATGGTGTTCAGCACAATTATCAATAGCCTTGCATCAGCAAAAAGCTCTTTATACCAGTCCAGCGTGAACCCTTCGAAATGTGACATTGTCCCGCCGCTGTTAAAAGAATAAAACATTAGATAAAATATTGGCGCATAAAGAACAAAAAATACAAGGATCAGATAAAGTGATGACCATTTAGATAATTTCCCCATGCTATGCCCCCCTCCTGCGATTTCCGGTCAGCAGCATGATGATCACCATCGTAAGGATCAGGAATACGGCAATGGTGGAGCCCATCCCCCAATCCTGAGTGACAAGGAAATGCTGTTCTATGGCCGTGCCCAGGGTGATGACCCTGTTCCCTGCAATCAGGCGGGTAAGCATGAAGAGGGAAAGTGCAGGGATGAATACAACCTGGCAGCCGGATTTGACGCCATCCAGCGTCAGCGGGAAAATAACCCGTGTAAAAGTAGTCCAGGGTGATGCCCCCAAATCATTGGATGCATCGATGAGCGATGAATTCAATTCGTTAAGCGAATTGAAAATCGGCAAAATCATAAAAGGCAGGAAGATGTATACCGATACAAAAACAAAACTGAAATCGGTAAACAGAATCTGCCTTGAACCTATTCCAATCACCTCAAGGAAGCTGTTGGCTGCCCCGTAAGTTCCAAAAATGCCGAGAAAAGCATAAGCCTTGAGCAGCAGATTGATCCAAGAAGGAATGATGATCATCAGAAGCCAGAGCTGCTTATGCCTGGTCTTCGTAAGCAGGTAGGCAGTCGGATAGGCAATCAGTAAAGAAAAGGCAGTGATCAGGAACGCATACCAGAAAGAGCTCAAAGTCATTTTCAGGTAAACGGGCGTGAAAAATTTCTGGTAGTTCCCGAATGTGAACTGCCCTTCTATATCAAAAAATGAATAATACAGCACCAAAAACAAAGGGGTCACGACAAATAAAACGATCCACAGCAAATATGGGATCAGATACAGGTTGCGTGTCTGATTAGTTCTCATGGCTTTCCTCTTGATAAGCCTCCAGCCTGCGGTCAAATTCTTCCTCAGATTCTCCCGGCCTCATGACATGGATGGCTTCCGGATCAAAATGAAGGCCTATTTCATCCCCTACTTTTGCCTTTCGTGTAGAATGGACAAGCCATTCATTCCCATCTTTATCAAAGCAGGAAATTTCATAATGAACTCCCCTGAATAGCTGTGAATCTACACGTACCTGAAGTTTGCCCTGCTCGCTCGGAGTAATTTCCATATCCTCCGGCCTGATGACCACTTCAACCCTTTCATTCAAATCGAAGCCGGCGTCTACACATTCAAATTTCCTGCCTGCAAATTCAACCTGATAATCGGTTAGCATGGTCCCTTCGACGATGTTGGACTCACCGATGAAGTCGGCCACAAACCGGTTGACAGGCTCATCATAAATATCAGTTGGCGTTCCGCTCTGCTCAATCCGGCCTTTGTTCAGCACAAAGATTTCATCAGAAAGAGCAAGCGCCTCTTCCTGGTCATGGGTGACAAATATAAACGTAATGCCAAGCCTTCTCTGAAGCTCCCGCAGCTCGTACTGCATTTCTGTACGCAGCTTCAGGTCCAGTGCAGAAAGGGGCTCATCCAGCAGGATGACTTCCGGTTTATTGACAATCGCCCTCGCAATCGCGACACGCTGCCTCTGCCCTCCTGACATCTCTTTGATTTCCCTCTGTTCATATCCTTCCAGGTTGACAAACTTGAGCGCCTCTTTCACCTGCTCATTGATTTCCTGGTTTTTCATTTTTTTGATGCGCAATCCGAATGCCACGTTTTCAAATACATTCAAATGCGGGAAAAGTGCATAGTCCTGGAACACGGTATTGACCTGCCTCCTGTTGGCAGGCACTTTATTGATTTTTTGTCCATTGAAGAAAATGGATCCTTCTGTCGGTTCGATAAAACCCGCAATCAGGCGCAGGATCGTCGTTTTTCCGCAGCCTGAAGGACCAAGGAGCGTGTAGAACTTTCCCCTTTCTATATCAAAGCTGACGGCGTCCAGAACCGGACTGTCATTGTCATATTGTTTTGTAACATCTTCAAAGCGGATAATAAACTTATCTGTCATTTCAATCTCCTTTACTATATTAATAGTCGATGTACCTCTAGAAGTTAAGCCTTGTAGGCCAGTTTATCACTTTAGTATAATAGCGTAACTTATTATATACCAAAATTTGTCGAATGAAAGCATTTTTCAGCAATTCTCTTCAATTTCCCTTTTTTTAAAACAAAAGCAGTCGCTTCTGGCCGATTCGCCAGAAGGGACTGCTTTGTGCACATGGTTATCAGTTCGCCAATTTATGCTCTTCCGCAGCGGAATATTCCTGTTTCCTCTGTACCAGGCGCGGCGCTGCAGAAAGGAGGAGCCACAATACGGCTGTACATAAGACAGCTGACCCGAGCATCGTTATCCCATTAATCATGAGAGAATATACAAAAGGAGACATCCCTTCAGGTGCATAGCTTCCAAAGAAAATCATACCTGCAAGAAAGTGCCAGAAATATCTGCCCGCACTGCCAAGGAAAATGGCTGCAGCTGCCCATCCCAGAGCCTTACCCTTCTTGCCTTCAGCAAGGCTTTTTTGGAGGGCAAGAGCTAAGAAGCCGGCACAGCCAATAAAGGCGAAAGCAACGAAGTATTCAATGAAAGTCTGCAGGGGCGTCACTATCCAGGCGTCGCCCATGACAATCTGGAGAATCCCCCATAAGAATCCGGAAATGAAGCCCGCTTTCCAGCCCCATCGCAATGAAAGTATGAAGATGGGCACCATTGCAATGGAAATGGATATTGCAGGCGTTAGTTTAATAGAAGGAAGCAGATCAAGAATAACAGCGAATGCTGCAAAAAAAGATGCTTCAATCAAGGCAACCAGCCCTAATTTTTTCATAAAAAATTCTCCCCTTTTGTCCGAATTAACGCAAACCTCAAGGGAGAACTGATCAGGAAGCGGGCATACCTTCACCCATCCATCCACATCCCTGCGCTAGAATTATCTAACAGGTTCAAAGGGTCAGAACAAAAGTTCACTCTCAGCATTAAGCTCCCCTTGTGGTTACGTTATGTAATTAATACTATAATGCATTATATCTCATTCCATCAGGCAGGAAAAGAGCATATTCTGAAAAATCGTTTTGTCATGCCGGTCCTCCTTTCTCTTTTTCGAGCTTTTCATAAAGTTCAAGACTTTTGCTGCTGAGATACTCCAGCAGCTTAGGGTGCTGTCTGAAATAGTCGACAAATTCCCTTTGTTCTCTCTCCTGGAACTTAAGCACCTGTTCATAATGCTTGCTGCAATAATAAATCGTCCGGTCCCTGTTCCACTCCTTGAGGGGGATCAGGTCCCCCGCTGCCTGGCAATAAAGGCATTTTTTCATATGATCCTTCCTCTAAGTACAGATTAAGCTCCAGGCAGGAAAAGTTGTTTCCCGTCCATACTTTAGTATATTACAGAACGTATGTTCTATTCAATTCATCAGTTTTACTGGTTTTTATATGATCTAATCGGGTATTCAATTAATATATGAAGTATTCTTTTAATTGTTTAAATTTTCAAATAATAAGAATTTACATGCATACAGGAAGGAGGCTTTAAGATGAAGAATATCCTTGATATTAAAGGCAGGCTGAATCCATATTGGTTCAATAAAGTTATTTTCAAGGTTTATATCGCTGACGCAGTGGATGAGAAAACAGTAGAATTGGAAGGTCAGAAGCTTGTTGTGGTCAATGAAACTGAAAAATTGAAGCCCGGCGAGAAGCTCAAAGTCGAGTTTCTGAACATGTGGTTTGTCTATAGCCGGATACCACGCGCAGATCAGCCAGCCAAGCAGCCGCTTTAACTCAAAAGCCGCTTTTTTCTTCTCCTTCCTTCTTTTATTTTTATATTTCACTAGTGATGTTCTTCACTTTCTTTTATAATATGAAAATAAAAGAAAAAAGGAGATTTAACCTTGGATAAAGAAATCATTAAGTTTATCAGAAAGAATTATAATCTTTCACAGCGTGAATTCGCCAAAATGATTAATTGCAGCTTTTCACTGGTTGCTTTGATTGAAATCGGGAAACGCAATGTTTCAGACAATATAGAAAAAAAGATTAAAAATGCGTTCGGACTTGAAGCGCAGGATATTGAATCCATTACCAGCATCATTAAGGAAATCGGCCGCGGTATGCCTCCTTTCAGCTAAAAAGCCTGGATGGGAGGAAATACCTCTGCTTAGCCCTCCCCGCTTTGGCCGTTTTCCAGCTGGATTACTTGATACAGCGCAACAGATTTCCCTCTTTTAATAATATTCTACTAGTATTCAGATCCCCTTCAGATTTGATTTTCTCACCTTTCAGTTTTAATCTTGATTCTGAACCTGTCCCTTGCCAAGGAACATCCCTGATGCAGTCCTGACAGGAGAAATAAGGTGAAAATAGTTTGCCTCCCCAGGGGAAGAGATCAGGATTGGCTTCATTGTCCCATAAAGCCTTATTTTAATATATTCTGACTCTGTTCCTATCAGCGCATCCGCCAGATAACTCCCATTTATTACTGCTGAAGCTTCTGTTTCTCCTCTGATGCTCTGCAATTCCTGCACCTCCTCGATCATGCCCATTTCAGACATTGGGGAAGATATAGTGATGGAGTTTTCATCCTTGGCTTGGATGGAAACAAGAGAGCTTCTTTTTTCTCCAGCAAATATCATTGTCCGCTTGACACCTTGAAGAAGGTGCTTCCTATTGATGACTAACTCTGTTTTGCACCCTTCCGGCTTCAGTTTCTCAGAAGAGGGAAATCTGCCGGTCAAAAGCGAAGAGCAGAAACGGAATGTTGATGTGGCGAATACGGCCTGTGAATCAGATATATAAATGGCTGCTTCTCCGCTTGGTGACTTGCCTATCAATTTGAGCAATTCTGCTGCATTTCTTGCCGGGAGAGTAAATGACTGGCTGAACCCAGCAGAGCCGTCAGCTTTCCACATGGCAAGCCGGCTTGAATCTGTCGCCGTGAATGTCAGCCCGTTTTCATCAAATGCCAGATTGATGCCTTCCAGGATTGGCCTTGAGCTTGTTCTGGCCGCAGATGCAGCTGTATTCCTCAATCCTGCTGCAAGATCAGATGCTTCCAATGGATATATATAAGGAAACTCTACATGTGCTCTATCAGGAAACTGGTCTAGCGGGAAACCCGCAATCGCTGCGGAAATCTGCTTGTCCATTGAATTAATCAGGATTTTATGTGAAGTGGAAGCTTTGATGCTTAAACGGCCAGGTATTTTCCTGATGACTTCAGAAAGCATTCTTCCATCGGCTGCCAGCTTTCCATATTCCAATATATCAAGGCCAGAATCCCTGCAGTTTATTAATGGGTGCTCAAAGATCACAGAGTGGTCCCCGTTTCCGGAAGAGACAGAAAGGCCTCCGCTGTGTGCTTCTATCATAACGAGTTTGCCAGCAGCACTATGGCTTCCCCCTGCGATTCTTGCCGCCTCACTGATGCTTTTAAAAATACTCTCACCATTTACTTTAAATTCCATCAGGTCCACCTCCTTTGATATGAGAATAGCTCTCTTTCACTGCTAAATCCGCCTGCCTCTTTTAGACATTTCTTTTTTCCGCAATAAATCTTCTGCAGCCGTAATGCTCCGCGTCAGCCATTCAGGTGCATCCGGCTGTTCAAGGATTTCTCTGATGCTCATCCACATCACTTCCTCGTTTTCATCAGGACAGACTGGACTGGCTTCACCGCTTTCGTATTCACACAGAAAAACAATGTCAATCACATGATATCCGTCATCCGTAATGAAAGAACTGCTGCATACATACTCCATTCCATCTTTAATCAGTACACCTGTTTCCTCCAGGATTTCTCTTTTTACTGTTCTTTCCAATACATCTGTGGAATGACCCTCCTTCTCCGCCTTGCCTCCGATCAGAGCCAGCATTCCCCCGGCATGGCTTTCCTGGCTGCTTCTTTTTCCGATCAGCCATTTACCTCCTCTGTGGACTGCTCCTTCAACATTTACTATGAACATCACTTTCACGCCTCTGCTTTATGTTAAATTTTCTTTCAACACCGAAGCTGCTATATAGTTCTTCAACCGTCCGAATCAAATAAGTCGGCGATGAATCAGCAGTTTGAAAGAATTCATCCTCGGTTCCATATCCGTAAAGGACAGCAGCTGAATCAATGCCTGAGTGATTTGCGCCGATCACATCATATTTCCGGTCACCAATCATTAAAATATTTTTCTTTTCATATTCCCTGAAATGCAGAAGCACGGATGATATGATATCCTTTTTATCCGAATAGCTGCCATCAAGCGAAGCGCCTTCTATGTAATCAAAAATATGTGAGATTTGAAAATGAGATAAAATTCTTTCAGCAAACGCTATAGGCTTTGAGGTGGCGACGCCCAGTTTGCAGTCTTTTTCTTTTAATGATAAAAGCAATTCTGATATTCCGGGATATAATTCGTTTTCATATAATCCTTTTTCTGTGTATCTCTCCCTGTAAAACTGCACCGCTTCGTCTGCTTCCTCTCTGCTGAAAAGGCTATGTTCCTGAAAGGAATGGTGAAGAGGCGGGCCGATGAAAAGTTTGAGAATCTCCACGGGCGGAACAGGCCGCCCCATCTTTTCTAAAGCATACCTGATCGAGCGTGCTATTCCCGGATATGGATCTGAAAGGGTCCCATCAAGGTCAAAAATAATAAGCGAATATGGTTTCATGTAGTCCTCCTTTCCCTCACTTAATATTACCATAATTATCAAAACATTCAGGGAGTTATATAAGGGAAAAAAATAGACAGCTTACTTAATGGAAGCTGCCTACCTTTTAAATACAATATATTTCTGTCCCAAATAATTCAACACTGTATATAATACAGTTCCCAACAGGACTGCCGCCGTTTCTGGATAGAATGCCAGATGATTGTCCAAAATCAATACCAGCTTCTTTGATAGGCTGTAGGAAATAAAATAGCAGCTTGCCGCAAGGCTCGCAAAGAGAAGACCGCTTTTTATAAAAGGCTGTGAGCTTTTAAATGTATAAGCTTTATTAAGAAAATAGCTTGTCACAGCACCAGCAGCATTTCCGAGGAGCGTGGAGAACCAGTATCCTGTCCCTGCCAACAATAGAATATAAATGCTGCCTAGCCCGATCAGTGTATTGATTAGGCCGACAAGGAGGAACCGGACAAGTGTATCAGTTGGTTTCAGGAAGCTGGCGATACTTGATGCTGAATCCTTCATCCTGCTCCATCTCCCTGTTTTTCAGCTGAAGTGACGCAGGCAGTGTGTAGGTATCAATTTCGACTATGAATTTTGGCCGCCTTTTAGTTTCTTTGTAGATCTTCCCTATATATTCCCCGATCATTCCTATTGCGGTAAGCTGCACTCCGCCTATGAGCCAGATGGATGAAATGAGAGATGTCCAGCCGGCTTCAGTGCTGCCGGTAAACTTTAGAAAAAGAAAATAAGTCCCAAAAAGGATGCTGATTACAGAAGATACAAGACCTGCCATTAAAACGAGCCGGATCGGTGTCACCGAAAAGGAAGTCAATCCATCAAGGGCAAAGGATAGCATTTTTTTCAGCGGATACTTCGTCTCCCCGGCCATCCGCTCTTTCCGCTCATACATAACCTGGTCTGAGCGGAAGCCGATCAGGGGTATAATGCCTCTCAGGAACATATTTGCCTCCCCAAAATGTGCCAGCTCCTCGGCAGCGCGCCTGCTTAAGAGGCGGAAATCAGCATGATTATAGACCAGGCTGGCGCCAAGCTTTGCCATCAGTTTATAAAAACCCTGGGCAGTCGCCCGTTTGAAAAAAGTATCCTTTTCCCTTTTACTCCTAACTCCGTAGACTATATCACAGCCTTCATGATATTTAACCAGAAATTCCCTGATGGCACAGGGATCATCCTGAAGGTCTGCATCGATCGTGACAATGCAGTCCGAAGATTTCATGCTGGTGAAAATTCCTGCTAAAAGGGCATTTTGGTGCCCTGAGTTCCTGGACAGCTTAAGCCCTGTCACCCGTTCAGATTTCAGGCTTTCTTTATGGATGAGATTCCATGTCCTATCCCTGCTCCCGTCATCAACAAACAGAAGCTTGCTCGAGCTGGAAATCAGTCCTTCAGTTTCAAGGTCCTCCAGAAGCCTGCCAAGTTCCGCCATCGTATATGCCAGCATCTCTTCTTCGTTATAGCAGGGTACAACGATAGTTAATATAGTTTCAGTCATTCTGCTTCCTCCTAGATGTCTATATTGCCTTATACAAATAAATCTTCCAGGCAGCATCCCCGGATGTGAATTCTCTCTCCAGCTCCAGACCGTTTTCCATGCTGTTCATAATCGGCACGGCAGAAAAAAAATATTCACCTCCCATTTCTTTGAAAACAGCAGTATCCAATTTGAGATTTTTGAGCTTTTTATCAGAAGTTTTTTTGAACATATAATGCTTCCCCAGTTCTGCTGTAAAGATATAGCATCTTCCTCCCCATTCATCAAAATAGCGGCGAATGGTCTTATTTTTTGCCAATTCCTCCGCAATTATTTTCCTGAACTGGTGCTTATAGGTGAGCGGGTAGAAATTATTATACGTGTCCAGCGTATAAAAGCCGTTATACTGGGCAATTGCCGGATGGATGCCTATGCTTGCAACCCGGTAATCCTCCTTTGGCCTGTCTATGTAATTTCCTATTTCATCGAATAAACTTTCTGCGTAGAATTCTTTCACCGAGGGCTTTCTGCTGTAAATAATTTCGTCATTGAAAGCTCCAAGCAAAAGAATCTGAGCGATAATGACGGCAAGGATGCTTTTTCTGCTTTTCGACGATGTCCAGACGATCCTTAAAGCGAGCGCAAATCCTATATAAATGACAAGCGGCCGCAAAAAGTGAAACCTGGCAAAATTGAAGGTGTCCATAAAATGAAACCGCTCTGTCAATGGAAGCCATCCTTTATAAAACCAGAAAGCGTACCAGAAGGACAAAAGAAAATTAAAGGCAAACAAACATACGTAAATTCTCTCCTGCCTCCAGCTTTTATTCTTCCAGACAAGGAATAAAGCATAAAGGGTGACAGGCAGGATAATGAGCCCGTGAACTGTCATGACATGGGTATGGCCCAGAACGAAGTTTTTAAAGGCAAGCCTTACGCAATGGGCGAACGTAAGCCGCGCATGAAAATATTCATCACGGCTGTTGTCTTCTTCCAGAAAAAGAAATGAGTGGACAAGGCGGTATTCAACCAGCAGATATAAAAATGTCATGCCTGCAATAGCCGCAAGAAATCGCAGATTTGTGCCTTTTCCCCTGAAAAGGTCAACGAGCCATAATCCTCCCATTGCTGCAAGGAAGAAGAAAAATCCGAGAACAAAGCTGGAGTAGAAAGGAAGCAGGGTGAGCGCCAGATAGCTTTTCCAGTCTGACTCCCCCTTCCGTATATTCAAAAATGCCCATAAGGCAAGGGGCATACCGAGAGTGCTCAGCATTCCGGATGGCCAAAATGGAGTCAGAGCGAATGCAAGTGCTGCCCCCACCCTGATGGCTGACCATTCAGGTGATCTGATAAAATGAGTTTTCAGCAAAAGATACATGCCCATGAATGCAGCACATCTTGTAAGAAGCTGATTAAGGGCATAGGCTGTCATGGTCGGAAAAATAGAAAACAGCCAAACGATGCCGCTGAGTTCAGTGCCAAAGGCATTGCGCGGCAGGCCGTTGATGACCTGCGGGATGACAGCCTCTGCCGTTCCATAAGTCTGCCCGCTTTCTCTGAGGACTTTATACCATGCCAGGTTAGAATCCAGGTTGTCATGGACTCGTATATGCGCATCTTCCCCGAGAATGAATAAGGGACTTACATACAAGGCAATGGCAGCAAGCGCCATGATGATATTTTTTCGGTCTTTCAGGAATAGATTTCCGGTCAATTCATACACCCCGCCAACTCTTGCATTGGTATTAAATTGTGCGGGCATCAGGAGAACTATTCCTTTTTTTCCTGATTAAAAGGTGCATATCCCGTTTGTCCCTGTTCATATGTTCAGTTGAGTGCACTTAATTCAGCTAAAATTCTGCTGGGAGGTATCAAGCATGATCAGAAAAGCGGTCATTCCGGCGGCAGGCCTTGGCACCCGTTTTCTGCCCGCCACCAAAGCCCAGCCAAAGGAAATGCTGCCGGTTGCCGACAAGCCTGCCATCCAATACATCGTGGAGGAAGCCATTCTTTCCGGCATTGAGGATATTATCATCATTACGGGAAGAAACAAACGTGCAATTGAAGACCATTTCGATAAGTCTATCGAACTTGAACTGATACTGAAGAAAACCGGCAAAACCGAACTCTTAGAAAAAGTGGAAGCAGCTTCGAATCTTGCTTCAATCCATTATGTAAGGCAAAAGGAACCATTGGGACTCGGGCACGCAGTTCTTTGTGCAAAACAATTCATCGGGAATGAGCCTTTTGCTGTCCTCCTCGGTGATGACCTGGTTGATTCCGGTACCCCTGCTCTCTTGCAGATGATCAGCCAATTCAAAGAAACTGGAACGTGCATGATCGGTGCAAAGGAAGTTCCCTGGGAGGACGTTTCCAAATACGGGATCATCGACTATTCCTTCAAAGCAGGCAATCTTTGTAAAATCGAGCAGCTGGTCGAAAAGCCTTCGAAGGACTCTGCTCCGACCAATCAGGCTATCATCGGGCGCTATGTTCTTACACCAGAGATATTTACTGTACTGGAGTCCCTTCAGCCTGACTTTTCTGGAGAAATCCAGCTGACTGAAGCTCTTTCGCAGCTTCTGAAAAAAGGGCCCATGTATTCATGTCTGATAGAAGGCAATCGCTATGATACCGGGGATAAATTCGGCTTTCTTCAGGCTTCAATCGAGTTTGCGCTTAAGAACGAAGAGATTAAAGAAAAGCTGGAGCGATATTTGTATAGTTTGCGGGAGAGAGAGAAGAGACCGGAGAGCTGAAAAAAGACACTCTTTGGTGGAGTGTCTCAGCATCTAAAAAAAAATGAAGCCAAACTGAGCGGCAAAATTAAAACTGGGAATTTAAGGGGAAAACTCGTTCTGGGAAAAAGTGAAGAGGACTTTCTAAAAACGGTAAGGCTTGAAAAAAGTTAATGACACATCAACGTGCAGCCAAGTCATGTATCCCCACGATGGATACATGATTTCTTTTATTCTTCCTAGTCATGTATCGCAGGAGCCTGATGGGATACATGACTTTCTTTTTTTCTCCCCACTCATGTATCCCAGGAGCCTGATGGGATACATGACCATCCTTTTTTCTCCCTACTCATGTATTCCGGGAACCTGATGGGATGCATGACTTTTCTTTTTTTCTCCCTACTCATGTATCCCAGGAGCCTGATGGGATACATGACCATCCTTTTTTCTCCCTACTCATGTATTCAGGAGCCTGATGGGATACATGACTCTCCTTTTTTCTCCCTACTCATGTATTCCGGGAACCTGATGGGATACATGACCATCCTTTTTTCTCCCTACTCATGTATTCCGGGAACCTGATGGGATACATGACTTTCTTTTTTTCTCCCTACTCATGTATCTCAGGAGCATGATGGGATACATGACCATCCTTTTTTCTCCATGCTCATGTATCCCAGGAGCATGATGGGATACATGACCATCCTTTTTTCTCCCTACTCATGTATTCCGGGAACGTGATGGGATACATGACTCTCCTTTTTTTCTCCCCACTCATGTATTCCACGAGCCTGATCGATATATGGCTTTCCTTTTTTCCGCACGCCAAAAGACACTCCGCACAGGGAGTGTCTTTTGGCGTGTCATTTTTCAGTTGAAAACAGCTTTTTCTTGTCCCATCTGCCGTATTTATAGTACGAAAAAGCAATCACGCTGCTGATCATAAAGCTTGTTCCCATTCCGTATGCGATCCCCTCTTCCCCCATCCATTGTGAGAACAGCCAGGTCAAAGGGTATCTCAGCACCCAAAAGGAGATGATATTGAGCACAAGCACCTGGAACATGGCACCTGCAGCCCTTACTATGCCATTTAATACAAAATTAAGCCCGAGGAACGGATAAAAGAAAGCAATTGATACAAGATAGCCTGTACCAAACTCAACGGCTCCAGGCTCGGTAATGAACAGGGATATTCCCGCTTTTGCTAATAGCACAGCCGCTCCGGCAATCAAGAGCATTATGCCTAAATTGTAGAGTGAACCATAGAGCGCAATCTTATGGACCCTTTTCCACCGGCCTGCCCCAATATTCTGTCCTGCCATGCTGTTGACGGCTGTGCCGAGCGCCGAAGCCGGCAGCATGATCAGGCTGTCAATCCTCTGGGCTGCCCCAAAGCCTGCAACCGTGTCCGCTCCGAAGGAATTCACCACACTCATAATGGCCATTACACCCGCTGAGATCACCATCATCTGGAGTCCTGATGGTATGCCTAATTTTAGTATCGTCCACACTTCATCTTTACCGGGCATGAACGGTATCGAAAAAGGTGCGAGTTTTCTTTTTAAAACAATATACATGCCAGATATGAATGCGATCCCCTGGGCGGCAAGAGTGGCATAGGCAGCTCCATCGATCCCCCATCCCAGGATAGAAATGAACACAGGGTCCAATATGCTGTTAAGTACCACCGCGACCAGTACAAAAATCAGCGGCGTCCTGCTGTCCCCCAGAGAACGAAGAATCGTCCCGATAAAATTGTAGCCGAACAAAAAAAGGATGCCGAGGAAATTAATCTTTAAATACGAGTCTGCTTCAGCAATCATCGCCTCTGGGGTATCAAGCCACTGGAGAATAGGCTTTGAAGCAAAATAGCCTGCCGCTCCCAGCGCAAGGGAAAGCAGTGTGAGGATAATCACAAAACTGTTTAGATATTGCCTCAGACCTTTCTCATCATCTCCTCCTTTTTGCTGCGACAAGATTGTCAAAGCTGCATTATTGATACCGATAATAAATGACAGCACCGTAAATATGACGGTGCTTGAAACCGCAATGCTGCCGAGTGACGCGGCTCCAAGCAGATTTCCCACCCAGAGGCTGTCAACAAACTGGTAAGAAACCTGCAGCAAGTTCGTCAGCATGATGGGAGTAGAAAAAATAAACATCTGCTTCAGAATATTCCCTTGTGTAAAGTCTTGCTGGGACATAAAAACCACACCTTCAATAATGATTGCTTCTATTATTTCTCTTTTTATGTATAAATTCTACTCAAACGTTTCGAATATCGGATTATTGCTTCACCATGGAATTTTTTGGTTTATATTTCGGTATAAGGGGGAATTTTCCATTTGGTATCTACTAATCAATCAATAAGGAGGACAAGATGGAAAAACAATTTTATGCCGCGAAAGGAAAATTCTTTCTGTTTATGCTGGTTGTATTGGCTGCAGGTGTATTTTTTGCCTGGCTGGCTGCAGATATGGTTTTACATGAAGAAAACAGGGAAACTTTTATGCTGATTATCTATTTACTGTTTGCTGTTTTATTGTTTGGATGTGCCCTGCTTTTTGCAGGAATGATTTATGACAAAGCCCCCTTGGTTTCTTTCAGCACAGAAGGTCTGGAAGTCAATGGTCCAGGCGGCCCCGGGCTCATCGTCTGGGAAGATTTTGAGGGTATCTTTCCATATGAGGTTCAAGGCAATGCTTTCCTTGGGGTTATCGTGAAGGATGAAGAAAAATACATTGAAAGGCTTCCAGCGAGAAAGAAAAGATTGGTGAAGATCAATCAAGGAACCGGTTTTCCACCTTTTAATATTAGTATGAATTCCCTTAAACAACGGAAGGAATTCATTGAAGAGCTGGAGAAAAGGGAAATACCGATTCTGGTTGTTGAGGAAGAACTGGAAAAAGAAAACATATAAAAGAATATCCCTCCTCGCTGATTGAGGCGGGATATTCTTTTCATATATTCATCTCTTTGCTTTTTTTAGGGGCCTTTGGCCAGATAAAATAACTAATGCAATAAATCAAATCTGCTGCTAGAACAATCGACCATATTTTCACGACACCGGATAGTGCTTCCGTTCTCCCAGGATCATCTATGATTAGCACGGTTCCCATCAGCAAGGCAGCTCCGATAAGATATGCGGCCCCATGCCTCGCAAAGCCTTTTATATTATGCCTTGCATGATCCATACCATATCTTTTTTCCGGCCGTTTCCCCTTTTTGGCGATGTAATATAAAAATCTTTCATCCGCCCACTGGATCATACTTTTTCCAAAGGCTATCGACACACCGATATATACGGCAGCCAATGCATGTGCCTGTGTTGCTTCTGAGCCTCTGTATAAGTCCGCACCCGCTGCTGCCAGCAGGATCAGATCTACAACAGGAGTCATCGCGAGCAGGATGAGACCGGTTTTCTTTTTTCCGAAAAGATAACGCATACAAAGACCGGCCAGGATTAAAACCCAAAAGCCGATTTCACACCCTATGATAACCCACAATATCCAGTTCATACTTTCCCCTTCCAGTACTATTGTTGTTTAAACTCATCATAACACCACACTTTTAGTGATACAAGTGTATTATTAAAAATTGAAACCTGTTTTACGGTCTGCTACACTGAGACTATGCCTAAAATAGTTGATCATGAACAAAGGAAAAAAAGAATCGTCCAGGCCACCTGGCAGGTTATTTTGGATAAAGGGGTGGAAGGTGCGTCTGTCCGCAATATTGCAGCGGAAGCCGGTGTTTCTCTTGGCGCCCTGCGCCACTATTTTTCCACACAAGATGAACTGCTTGTCTATGCAATGAAACTGGTAAATGAAAATGTGATAAACAGGGTTTCGGAGATTGCATTGAAGGATTTGCCCCCAAGGGAAAAGGTTTATCAAGTCCTGCTTGAAATTGTTCCAACCACTGATGAGAAAATGGCAGAAATGGAGGTGTGGTTTGCGTTTGTTGCATACAGCAGGCAAAAGGAAGAATTTCGCATCCTGAAGCAGGGAATATATACGGGGATTGTTCAGATGATGGATTTTCTAAAGTCCCATGGAGAGCTGAAGGATGGCCAGGATCATGATCTTGAGACTGAAATGTTATACAGTTTCATTGACGGGCTGGCCCTGCACAGTATGCTCGAGCCTGAACGTCTGAAACCGGACAGAATAGAAAAAACTCTCCGCCGCTACCTGGATAGAATCCTAAAATGACCACAGATGACCGGATCTTTTAAAATCCGGTCATTTTCAGCATTGATTCAGTTCATGAAGATGCATATGACTGCTGCTCCCTGAAAGCTTTGAGCCATTCTGATGTGCATTCGATCAGCTCCGCAAAGCAGCGGCCGGCTGAATAGGTATGGCAGGCTCCTGTAACATAATGCAAGGAACATGATCCTTCCTTCCGCTTCCTGAATTCTTCCGCATATCTTCCTGAGTGGGATACCGGAATATCCTGGTCTGCTGTTCCATGTACAATCAGGACATCGCCCCTGTATGCCGCAAGCTCTTCCAAAGGTTCATATCTCTTCAGCGAAGAAAAGTAATTGTCCGTTAGCTGATAGCCCAAATAATCAAGTGAAGCTCCCTTGTCCAGTGCCTTTACCTTTTCACTGCCGACAATGCAGACGATATCCTGATATGGTCTTGCAGAAGCCGACCATATGATAAGCTTCCGGATGCGGACATCTTTTGCAGCAGCCAGCACGGCAACGGCTCCGCCGAGGCTATGGCCGATGAGAGAAATTGAATGAGGATTTGCATAATCAAGCTTCACTGCAAAATCGATAGCAGATAAAGTCTGCTCCAGCAAATCGGGAAGACCTGTTTCTCCGTACTCACCCGGACTCTCCCCGCAGCCCTCATAATCAAAGCGGAGGACAAGATACCCCTCTGCAGTAAGACGATTGGAAGTTTTAACAAATAGCCTGTCGACACCAATACGGCTTCCTGTAAACCCATGGCAGATGATGACCAGGGGATAGCGGCGGTTCTTGCTGAATCCTGCAGGAAAATCCAGCGATCCGCACAAGTGCTTATCCTTCCAGGGTATTAGAATACTTTCTGACATATATAGTCCCTTCCCTCTATTCATTAATATGTGATCTGTTTTCCTGATAAAGTTTTAACAGTTCTTCGTACGGCACTTGAAATAGCTGGCGGCCTTCTTGTTTGTATATACCCATGGACAGCAGCTCTGAAATCAGCTGGTCCTTTTTCTCTTCTTCTTTTATCATTATAGTTTCTTCCTTCATTAAAAAAGCCCCTTCTGACCGGTGGCCCGGAAGCAGAAGAGGCTTTATGCGCGTATGGCTGCCGCTTCTCTCATCTTCCAAGCTTCCGCTTGTTGGATTTGGCACAGTTCTCGCAAGGAGTCTGCTGCCGAGGCTTCATAGGGCCAATTCCCTCCGCCTCTCTGGATAAGAGTATTCCTATAAGTTTTGTTGGAATTAAATATACGCTAATTTCTTTTGATTGTCAAGATGTACTGCTGCAATTTCCTGTTCAGCTTTTTATTCAGCTGATATAGCCAATAGGTTTCCTGTCCGAAAGTGAAATGCAAATCACAGGTCCCGATTTTAACGGCATGAGTGTATATATAATGCCCCCTCTGGAACATCGGAAACCAGGAGAACTCTTTTTCAGTTACATCCATATGGAGTCTAAACCCTTGGATGAAGTCATCATATTCAAAGGCAAATCTCTTGAAGCGAAAGCAACAGTCTATCACTTCTTTCAGTCTATTTTCTATTCTTCTTGAATAAGAATAATAGAAGGTATATGGGAGGTGGGAATGATGCAGGGCAATCGCATTCTATCTTTATGGTACGCCCTTCTGGCAATTGCGTTCTGGGGTGTTTCATTTGTTTCAGTCAAATGGCTGGTATATTATTTGGCACCGGGTGCCCTGGTTTCCTTAAGATTTATGATTGCTGCCATCTTCCTGGGCTGCCTTCTCACAATATTCAAAGAATCCTTTTACATAAAAAAAGAGCATTTCGCCCATGTTTTTATTCTTTCGGTACTTGGGGTGTTCATCCATCAAATGGTACAAGCTTCTGCCATGCTCACCCTGGATGCCTCTGCTGCCGGCTGGATGATCTCTTTCACACCTGTTTTTACTAGTTTGCTTTCCTTCCTTTTCTTATCTGAAAAGCTTTCGCTCCTTAAAATTGGGGGAATGATGATTGCCGTTACAGGGGTTCTGGTTATCTCTGCAGAAAATTCAGGGGGTACGCTTCAATTCAGCCCTGGTCTTGGTTATTTCCTCCTGCTTTTCAGTACCTTTAATTGGGCTGTTTATTCGATTTTGTCCAAGAAATTTGCACTTCCCTATTCTTCTCTTGCTGTCACCTTTTGGACAAGCCTGATAGGCTGTTTGGCGACTCTGCCATTCCTTTTGAGAAATCGGGGGTATGAATTACTGTATACCCTCCCTTTGGACGGGTGGCTGCACCTGCTGTTTCTAGGCATTTTTGTATCGGCCCTGGGCTACTGGTACTGGGGAAGGGCGCTTGAGGTGCTCGAAGCGACACAGGTTTCGGTCATGATGTATTTGGAACCGCTGTTTACACTGCTGGCAGCAATCCTTATTCTCGGGGAAAAAATCCCATTATACAGCAGCATCGGCGGAGTTCTGATCATCATGGGAGTGTCGGCTGTTAACAAGCCGGTACTCGGCTTCCTTATGAAAAAGCTTTTTAAATACCCTGTATAATAGAATTTAAAACCCTTTACCAAAAATTACATGTTTTTTCCCTTGCATAAATCTATACAGTCCGAACAAGTTTTCCTATAATGGAGATAGATTCATTTAGGAGGGAAATTGTTGAAATCCACTTTCAAAAAAATTTCGAAACCTGTCCCCCTTATTTCATTGGCCATTCTAATTGCTGCTGCTGCGCTGTGGTTCAGCCTATCCGGCAGCAAAGAAGTTACCATTCCCTTTTCTTCCATAGAAAATATCATTCAGGATCATCCTAGTGAAACTGTCCTATTAAAAGAAATGAAAAATGGCACTCTCCATTTGACCGCAGGTACAGCTGAGTATGTGTCACAGGTGCCTCCAAACAGCCAAATGGTTGCTAAACTGATTGAAAATTACAATATCCAGTACAGCTATTCTTCCGCAAATCCATTTACATTCTGGATTTTGGGTGGAACACTGATCCTTTTTGCAGGGATTGGCCTTTACCTTCATAAATCCGGCAAAGGAATATCCACCGCCAATTCGATGAAAAACAGCGCCAGCAAGGCAAAGCCCCTTCCTTCCATCACAATGGATGATATTGGCGGCCTTCAGGATGAAATGAAGGAGGAAATCCTCCAGACACTTTCCATCATTAAAGACAGGGAAGCATCAATCCAGCTTGGTGTGAAGCCGCCAAAGGGAATCCTGCTTTATGGACCTCCGGGTACAGGCAAGACGCTGCTTGCCCAGGCGATTGCCAAGGAAATCGGCGCTTCATTCTTTTCAACCAGCGGATCTTCTTTTAATGAAATGTTCGTCGGCGTAGGCGCCTCAAGGGTCCGAAGCTTATTCCAGAACGCCAGAAAGCACTCACCTGCAGTTGTCTTCATTGATGAAGTCGATGCCCTTGCAGGCAAGCGGAAGCAGCATGGCGGGGACGAAAGCGAGAAAACATTGACTGAGCTGCTTGTCCAGCTTGACGGCGGCCATTCAAATGACGGCATCCTGTTCATCGCTGCTACAAACCGCAAGGATATGCTGGATGATGCATTCCTCCGTCCAGGCAGGATTGACTTCTCTTTCCTAGTTCCGCTTCCGGATACAAAAGGAAGGCAGGAAATCATCAGCATTCACACAAAAGGCAAGCTTCTGGCAGAAGATGTAGCAGCTTCCCTGCCTGCACTGGCAGAAAGCACTTCCGGCTTCTCAGGGGCTGACATCAGCTCTCTCTTTGAGACAGCCAGCAGAAGAGCCATCCGGAACGGGAAAGAAAAAATAGATAAAGAAGACCTTGATTTTGCCATTGACCGGACGGTGCTTGGAAGCACAACACGCCCGCTTCAGGACCCCGAGACTAAAAAGAGGGTTGCCATCCATGAAGCCGGACATGCCTTGATTGCCGCCATCACCAAGCCTGGCTCAGTAAGAAAAGCAACAATCATACCACGTGGACAGGCGCTCGGATATGTTGCACCCATACCAAAGGAGCTTCATCTGTCCACCAGCAGTGAGCTGCTTGACCAGGTCAGCATGATTCTTGCTGGCGGAGTTGCAGAAAGGCTGTATCTCGGCGAGCATAGCATCGGTGTCAGCGGCGATGTCCAGCAGGCCAAGCATATACTTGAGCAAATGGTGGAAATCGGCTTATTCCAGGACGGTTTCAACCTGACCTTTGTCAAAGCGGAAAAGGAAGCCAAGATGCAAGAGCTGTTCCAGCAGGCTCTAGCTAAAACAGAAATGCTCATTAAAACGAATGAATATGAATTTGAATGCCTGGTTGCGGCCCTTCTGAAGAAAGAGACACTGGAAGGTGCAGAGGTTCAGGAAATTGTTGGCGAACCATCGAAGCAGCATGAGGCAGAACTTGTGACAGTATAGAATCAGCAGAAAGCAGCCCTCGGCTGCTTTCTTTTTTTTGATAAAAAACGCTTTGCCTATATTCCAGTATAAAGCATTGAAGAACAGCCATACTAGCGGTGTAGGAATTGCAAAGGTTTATCAGAAAAAATAGAGGCTCCTGCCGGGTACAGTCCCTATAAGCCATGCCTCATTCGTTCATTGATGAAGAATAAGTTGATGCTGTTTCTATTTAGAGTCTGAAAGGAGAATTCAATATGAAAGAACAATTAGAGCACATTAAACAGCTGCTGGAGGAAAATTTTGATCATCCTGAGTCACTGGATCTGGATTCGTGCATCCAAGAACTTGAAGCACTAAAAGAAACAGCCGGGAATAAAAAGATTATGATCCAGGATCTCATCAACAGTCTGACCCATGCCCGAAACAGCAGTAAAGAGCTTCTGAATGAAGGGACCCCTTCCTCATCAGCAGCCTTCGGCCAGGCGTACCGGGCAATTGAACAGGCCATTTCTTCGGTTTCTTTCACAGATAACGACCCATATTAAAAAAAAGGAGCGTTTCCGCTCCTTTTTTGCTGTTTTTCTCCATCTTAAAACAATTCAGCAGCTGATGCACCTGCAGGCAGCTCGAATGGATTTTCTTTGTTGATGCGGTCATAAAACATGATGCCGTTCAGATGGTCAATTTCATGCTGGACGATGACAGACGCAATCCCTTTTAGGCGCATCTCTACCTGCTCCCCTTTTTCATCGGAATATTTGATCTTGATTCTTTCATAGCGGGGAACATAGCCTTTAACCTCCCTGTCAACAGAGAGGCAGCCCTCACCCTCCGGAAGATAAACCATTGCAGCAGAGTGGCTGATGATTTTAGGGTTAAAGACCCTCAGCTCTTTTACTTCCCCTTTTTCATCCCTGAAGAAGGCAGCAAACATTCTCTTATCCTCCCCTATCTGGTTGGCTGAAAGGCCGACTCCGGGCCTGAGCTGATATTTGTAGGCCAATTCAGGATCCTGGCTGTTTTTTAGATATTCCATCATCATCTCCATGATAACATGGTCTTCCTGATTGAGAGGGACCGCCACTTCAGCTGTTTTTTGCCGAAGTATAGGATCTCCTTCTCTGACAATGTCTTTCATTCTAATCATTTTTCTGTCCTGGCTGTCCATAACTACCATTCCTTTGTTTTTTGTAATGTGTAAAGTCCTTTGCAGGCTCTTTAAAATGCCGTCTATCCATTTTCAAAATATTTGCTATAATGTTTTTGACAGGACTTTAAGTGTGGAGGCTGATGAAGTTGCGGGAGTTTGCTGAAAATCTATTTCTTCATTTTTTTATCATGATGATCATCCCGCTTATGCACAATGTTAGCATAAAGCATGAAAAAAGAGCATGGGTCATGTTTTTTGCTGCTGCTGCCTCCCTGGTGCTGACACTGGCATTTCCTGTGAGAATGTCCAATGGCCTTGAATTTGATATGAAGTTCATACCTGTATTTTTTTGTTTTTTCTATCTTGGACCTGTCGGAGGGTATTTGTCAATCGCGGCCCTTCTGATTCTCATGGCCCTTTTTAATATAGATAATCTTTATGTAACTCTCATAAATTATTTTATTATATCAATACCGATGCTGTTTATCCGGAAAAAATATCAGAAGATCAACATCCTTGGTAAAACCTTGGTTGCTTTTGCTTTTTACTTTTTAATCACGTTTACCAGGCTGATATATTTCCTGCAGACTGGCCATATTCAGCATGCAGTGAACCTTGCCCTTTTCTTTCTTTTATCATTTATAAGCCTTTGTGCTGCCATTTATATTATGGAAATGTACAGATTGCACTCAGAAATGGCTGAGAAACTACAAACAGCAGACAAATCCAATGCGATCAGCCAGCTTGCAGCCTCTGTTGCCCATGAAATCAGAAATCCCATGACGACAATCAGAGGATTTCTGCAGCTTATGAAGGAAGAGCAAAACCTGACGGACGGCCAGCGGTCATATGTAGCAACTTCACTTGAAGAGCTTGACAGGGCGAATCATATTATTTCAGATTTCCTTTCGCTCGCAAAACCTTCGATATCCTCAAAGGAAAAGCTGCCGGTAACAGATCTAGTGAGGGAAATTTCCGAATTCATCAGGCCTTTTGCCCTTTTATCCCAAGCAGAAATCAGATGTCGTACCCAGGATGATTTATATATATATGGCAATGCAAATGAATTTAAGCAGCTGATGATCAATCTTATAAAAAATGGGGTAGAATCAATGCCTGACGGAGGTTCTATCATTGTGACCGCAGAGCAGGATCAGAAGCAAGTTTCCGTAAAAATAAAAGATGAGGGCTCAGGTCTTTCACCTGGACAGCTCAAACAGCTGGGCAGCCCCTATTATTCAACTAAAACGAAAGGCACTGGCCTGGGGCTGCTTATTTCATTTGATATCATCAAACGGCTTGACGGGCATTACGAAATCATCAGCGAAAAGAATAAAGGGACTGAATTTATACTGATTTTCCCTGCAGCTGAAAGAGAATCCAGCGGACAGCATCCAAATCAGCCATTGTAACCAAAGGAATACTGCCCAATAAGGCAGCGTTCCTTTTTATATAAGCAGTGCGTCCTCAAACGGAGCAAAAAAGACTCCTTTTGGCCCCAGCATATCTGTTTCTGAATCTCTTTTTTCTCCTTTTACCTCATATTCACCTTCAGGGAAATAATCGAACATTCCGCTCGATTTATGAAGCTCTATAAAACAGTCATGAAGCTCACACATTAATGTCTGGTATTCTTTATTGTCTAAGGGGTCTCCGTATTCATCCAGCTTAAAATTGGCCTTTATCAGCTCTTCAAATTCCAGATTGCCTGAAGAAGCTACATACAGGTCTACATCGCTGCAGTCTATGCAGAGCAGCATCGGGTCGTCCTTGATGTCCAAATACGCTTTTTCCACCATCTTTAACAGCATATCCTCTATTTCATCTGCATTTATAAGTGTTTTGGCTGTTTGCAGCATGAATATTACACCTCCAAAACCGAAACCATCCAATAGTACATGAGGTTTCGTCTGGGTTCTATTATAACAAATCGCACCCAATAAGTCGTCTTTCGAGCTGATGCGCCATAAAACGCCAGCATGCTTATTTTTTCGGTAAGAAAAAGGGCAGGCGTGTCAGATTATGCGCTTTCCCAAGAAATATTTCTTATTTCCTGTTAGGGGATATGCTGCAGGCGGAATGTTTTGGGTCTATCAGGGTAGATTGTTATTATACAAATGTGTACTTGGAAAGGAGAATGTAACATGAAAATCCTGATTGTTGGAGCAAATGGGCAAATAGGCAGACATCTGATTGAGAAACTGGCAGAAACTGAACATAAGTCAGTTGCCATGGTTCGTAAAGAAGAGCAGGAAAGCGAATTGAGAGAACTCGGTGCCGATGAAGTGGTCATTGGTGACTTGGAAAAAGACTTCTCGCACGCTTTCGAAGGAGTGGACAGTGTTATATTCACTGCGGGTTCCGGCGGGCACACAGGTGCGGATAAGACCATACTCATAGACCTTTGGGGTGCAATCAAGACGATTGATCAGGCGAAAGAGCATAATATCAGCCGCTTTCTTCTTGTCAGCAGCATGAATGCGGACACTCCTGATACAGGGATAGAATCCATGAAGCATTATTTTGTGGCTAAGAAACTTGCTGACGATCATCTGCGTTCATCAGGGCTGGATTATACAATCGTACGTCCGGGCGGACTTCTTAATGAGCCTGCGACGGGGAAAATTCTGCTGGAAGAAAAGATCAAGGAATTCAGCTCAAGGGAGATCACCCGTGAAGATGTCGCAGCGGTCCTGGCAGAAGCGGTTGACCTTGAGAATACCTATAAGAAAACATTTGAAATCCTGAACGGGGAAACACCGATTAAGGAAGCATTGAAGCAGGTATAAGGAAGAAAGCCAAAAGCAGGGTTGCTGCTTTTGGCTTTTTATATTTGTGTGAGATAGGATTTAGAAAAAGAATCTTTAGACTTTATCAATACTCCACATTGGAATGATATAGATCGTTGAAGATAAGATACCTGGTAAAGAAAGCCAGTGTGGTCTGCTTCTATTTTGGTTTACCAGTAATAGGGGTGTTGATTTCCGTTCCAGGCACTTCGCTTTCCGCGGGGCGGCGCTGAGCCCTCTTCGCTCCGCTCATGCGGGGTCTCAGCCTTGCCGCTATCTCCCGCAGGAGTCTACGTGCCTTGCACTGCCATCAACTGTTCTCTATTATTTTTTCTCCATACTTCTAGCCGATTACGGCTGTACTATAACCGCACCAATCATACCCCTCTCATATTCCCCCACACAAATGTATGCAGCTGGGGCAGAACCCTGACTTCTTTCATTTCTTCTTCAAGCATTGCTTTTTCGATCAGCCAGCTGTATTTCTTCAGCTGCTGGCTCAGGAATTCGTCATTATTTGCAGCAGACAAATGTTCGTTGCCTGCCTGCAGGTAAAGTGGAATTCCTGGATATCGCTTCATTACCTTTTTGCTGTATTCAAAATCATTCTCGTCAAAAATAACCACCTTCAAGCTCACCTGGTGTGTAAAGCGATCTGCCAGTCTTTCAAAAATATCATCAAGAATTTCGAAGTCTGTTATCATGCCAGAGCTTGGCGGCTTTGGCGAGATTGTCAGCTGATCTATGGAATAGAACCAGTCCTGCCAGCGGCTGCCCTGTGTTTCCAGACAGAGTTGAATATTTTCTTTTTTTAACAGGCTAATCAGTTTGTCGAGATTTTTAAGGAGGGCAGGATTGCCGCCGGAAATCGTGACGAATGAGAAGCCTTCCCCGCCGATTGCCTTAAGTTCATTCCAGATTTCTTCTGCATCCATCTGTCTGATCAGCTCCTTGCCTGTTCCATCCCAAGTGAAGGAAGAATCACACCACGAGCATGAATAGTCGCACCCGGCGGTCCTGACGAACATTGTCTTCTGGCCGATGACCATCCCCTCACCCTGGATGGTAGGCCCGAAAATCTCCATGACTGGAATCTTACTCATTCTCCATCCACTCCCTCCTCGCCTCTGCATAACTGGTCGGAGTTTCAAACAATCTCACGAATTCGACCTTTGCATCCTGCTGCGGCGAGTAATCCTTTAGGCAGGCAGACATTTGCTCATAAATCCAGACAACCATATTTTCAGCTGTGGTGTTCATCGGAGGAAGTGTTTCATTCAGATATTTATGGTCAAGGTGGACTTCAATTTGTTTTTTCCATATTTCTTTAATATCTCCAAAGTCTATCAAAAGGCCAATTTCATCCACATACCCGCTGATTCCGAAGATGACCTTGTAGGTATGCCCGTGAAGGTTTTTACATTTGCCTTCATAGCAATGGAGATGATGGGCAGCATCAAAAGTGAATTCCTTGCTTACTAATACTCTTTTTCTATGATATCTTAGCTGGTTTTGCTTTATATCTTCATTTATCTTCTGAAGCTTGTCGACGATCCGGAAGCCATACATATCAGACTCCCTGCCTTTCAGCAAGATAGTCTTCCAATCCGCGCTTGCGCAGCCTGCAGGCAGGACATTCCCCGCAGCCGTCAGCGATAACACCCTCATAGCAAGTCAGAGTCTGCTTTCTTACATATTCAAGCGCCCCCAGCTCGTCAGCCAGCTTCCATGTTTCCGACTTATTCAGCCACATGAGCGGTGTGTGAATGACAAATTGGCTATCCATTGAAAGATTCAATGTGACATTAAGCGATTTAACAAACTGGTCGCGGCAGTCGGGATAGCCGCTGAAATCTGTTTCGCATACGCCTGTAATGATATGCTTCGCTGCAACCTGGCTGGCAAGCACCCCTGCAAAAGATAAAAACAGCAGGTTCCGGCCTGGGACGAAGGTTGAAGGAAGCTCCCCCTCCTTCTCCTCTACCTTGATATCCTTCCTTGTCAAAGCATTAGGAGCCAGCTGATTTAAAAGGCTCATGTCAAGGACATGATGCTGGATAGCTAGGTCAGCGGCAATTTTTCTGGCGCATTCGAGCTCGGCAATATGCCTTTGGCCGTAATCAAAGGTGACTGCCTCCACCTCTTTGAAGTTCTTCTTAGCCCAAAAAAGGCAGGTCGTGCTGTCCTGGCCGCCGCTGAAGACGACGATTGCTTTTTCGTTTTTCATGGTTTGATCTCCTTTAACAGAAAAACAGCACCACTAAGAAAGCGGTGCTGTTTTCCTTAGTTTTTTTGAGAGGGTAGCTAGAACCTCTACCGTTTCAAGAACGGATTTTTATGCAGTTGTCGAAAATGACAGGTTTTATTCTACCATAAATATATGAGTCTATAAAAGATTGATTCTCTTTTTCTTAATAAAAATGTTTGATGCATGAGACACGTGGTATATAAATAATGCAAGCCAAAATATTAAAGGAGGGACTGGAAGCGATGGATCGCAGAACAGCGACTTCAAAATTGGTATTTGGCGCTGCACAAGAGGAAACTTTTACAGACAGGTCAATTGGGACACTTGTCCTGAATCGATATACGTAAACATCGATTCGGCTTTGATGTCTGGTTTCCATGATCCTTTTGGAGGATTGAGAAAAAGCGCCTATTCAGGGAATTGACGCTTTTTCTCGTTAATGGCTATTACGAAGCTGTCTTTGCCTTTTAATCCCCATCCTCCGTGACATCGAGGCAAGGCCAAAACTAATCAGGAGGGACTGGTATCGATGATTCGGTTAACAGCGACTTCTCGTTTATCGTTTGGCATTGAGAGAAAGATCAATTTTGCTTACCGGTCAAAGGGTCCGCAGTTCTATGGCCGCTATATGATAATACGGTAAGGAGCAGAAAGCGCCGGCAGAATCCGGCGCTTTTTGTTTTATGCCGGAAAAATGGATTTCTCCCCTTTTTTGTGCTAGAATCCCCTTTAAATAACCAGCCGCAAGGAGTATTGACATGACAGCTTATCAAATTATTTTTTTGGATATTGACGGCACCATTCTTCGTCCTGATGATACCATACAGGAATCGACCAGGCATGCAGTCGCACAGGCAAAAGAAAAAGGCATCGAAGTGTTCCTTGCCACCGGCAGGCCATTGCATGAAATAGCAGAAATCGGAAAAGAGCTGAACATTTCCTCTTTTATCGGATATAATGGGGCCTTTGCCGTCCACAAAGGCAAAACGGTCCTGGATAAGCCGATGGACCGGCCAGTGATTGAAGAGTATTTGCAGACGGCAATAGAGTATAATCATCAAGCAGTGCTTTATTCGAGTGAACAAAACTTATTGACCGACAAAGATGCCGGTAAAATGAAAGACTTCCTTGCCAAGTTCCATCTTAACAAAAACGCACTGATCAAGCCTGAGCACTTCGATCAGATTCTTGGAATGACAGTCCTCTCTCTTAAAGAAGGAGAACAGCATCTTTATGAAAGGAATGGAATTCACCTTTCCCAGGTTAATGTAGATGGAATGCGCGACTGTTATGACGTGATCCGCGATACAGTCAATAAAGGTTATGCCCTGGAGGTCGTCATGAAAGAGCTTGGCATCCCCCGGGAGGCCTCGATTGCTTTTGGCGACGGAATGAATGATAAAGAAATGCTGAAATATGCCGGTGTAGGAATCGCAATGGGCAATTCACATCCTGACCTGTTGGAGTATGCAGACAAAAAGACGACCACAGTGTCAGATTCCGGCATTTTTAATGGGCTGAAAGAGCTTGGAATAGTAAATTGAATTGCAGCCGGAAACTATTTCCGGCTGCTTATTTTATTGGATTTCAGCTCTTCTTCCAAAGCCAGCATCGTTTCAGAGAGCTGCATCGTAATTTGCGACAGTTCATCTTTATCTTTTTTGCCGCTGCTCAGGTCGATAGGCTGTCCGATTTTAAGCAGGATAGGCTTGCCTGACAGCAGTGCTTTGACGCTTTCAGGTCCATAAAAGGCAGCAGGCACGATCACCGTCTTTGCCATGCTTGCAATTGTGACAGCCCCCCTTTTCAGGGATGCCTCCTCGCTCGACCTTGTGCCTGATGGAAAAATCCCGACTGTCTTCCCCTTTCTCAGAAGCTGGAGAGGAATCTTCAGTGTGCTTGTGCCAGGGTTTTCCCTATTAACAGGAAAAGCATTGATGCTTGTCAAGAACTTGCCTGCCAAACTCTTTTCAAACAGTTCTTTTTTTGCCATGAAGTGAATCTGCTCCGGGAAAACTCCAGCACCAAGTGCGACTACATCGACCCAGCTCCTGTGTGTACAGGCAATTACATACCCTTTTTCATCCGGCAGATTTTCCTTCCCTTCTATAATGAACTTCCCTCTTGATTTAAAAACTGCATTAGCCAGCCGGGCAAAAAAATTATACATCATGCTGACCCTCCCTTGTTGACAAGATTTATCATTATTTTAACACCAATTATTAGTATCTGGTACTAAATTTTACGAAAATAAAGAACGGGCTATTTAGGAGCCCGTTCTTTCCTCATTCAAATGAATCCACTTCAAGGAGGTCCCAGGAAGTAATGAAGCCTTGCGGTTTTTCATTATATCCGCCATGCTCTGTAACAATGATCCCTTCCAGCTTTTCATTCTTTGCATGATGGTCCTCGAACATATTTTCAATTTCAAAGATATCTAAATCTGCTGGAGCAAAGGCGATTTGATGCTTGAATTTCTTGTTATACAGTTCCTTGATTTTCACTTCCTTAAGGCTGACAGTATCCTCAGAGAAATGCTCAGACATCCATTTTACGATTTCTGCTGAAGTAAGGAGCCAGCTGTATTCTTCTTTTTCGTTATAAATTGGGAATTGTGAATGCGAGAAACTATTGATAACCGAAAGCACATCTGAAAGCTTCCCTTCTTCATAAAAATAAAAGACCGGCTTGGCTGCTACCGAGATTGCAGTTTTAGGCTTTTCAAAATAATCGGCAATCTTTTCGATCTTTTCAACTGTTTCCAGATGGGGCTCTGCAATATAATAGCCAAGATCTATTTTTTCATGGACGATTGCGTTTCTCAGCTTGGCGAATTGGAAAAGATCAACCTCGTAACTTCTTACAAGTGAATGGCTTTTCCCCAAATCGACCAGCTTATGGAATTTGTCAGTGCGCGCGTTTTTAACTGATTGCTTCAATGCTTTGTGAATACGATTGAACGCAGCTTCAAAGCGCTCAGACAGGTTTTTCTCTGCTGTTTCTGCCATTATAATCTCTCCCAGGAATAAAATCTTTCGTTCATTTATTCCCTGATTCGCTGAAAAACTAACATCGGAAAAGAAAGTATTGATCTTCCTCATTAATATAATCTCAGCAAATATACTGAATGGATACTATTTTGTGACAATCTCAGATGGTTTAGATTCATTGCCGGATGAGCTGACTGCTGTGATATAGAAGGATGTTGCTTCTTCATTATCAATAACCATGCTCTTTCTGTCATGAGATGAAATACTGGCTGCATGGATGAAGTCTCCATTTTCTGTGCTGCTGTAAATGCGGTATCCTGAAATCTCACCGCTTCTGACTGCATGCCAGGTAAGCAGGCCCCCGCTTATTTTTACATGTTCAGGCGGTGGCGGTACTACCAAGGTTTCTGCTTTGTCTTCCTGTCCTGACTTAAGTACTGTGTAAACAACAAGCCTTTCTTCATGCGTGTTTGTTTTACGATTGTAAGTACCTGTGCACGTTATAAGGTTAAGCCTCCGTTCGTCTGAAGGACCAAACACTTCGCTGATGGGTGCGCGGTCATAAGGATAGCTTTTTAATTCCTGAACCTCAAACGTATAGCTTAGTCCATCCTGTGCTGTTACAATCACTGCATCCCCTTTTACAAGATCTTTTAAATAGAAAAAAACTGCGGGTCCTGCTTTACTGTCTACATGCCCAGCTATGACACTGCTTCCTTTTTCTCCAGGTTTTATTCCCGGTTCGAACCATCCGGCGGATTCGTTGTCATCAGGAACCCCCATTGCGCCATTCTCCAGGACGCCTACCTTGCCGACCGGGGCCTCGATTCCCAGAGAAGGGATTTTTATTGCTGCTGGTTCTATCCCTTTCAAATTCTCTTCTTCCTTGGTTTGAATCTTTATATCTACTGAATGGAATTCGTTTTTAATTTGTGACTTTTTTAGTTCCAGCTCCTGCTTTTGTTTAATTATGGGGGGATCCTCTAATTCATTGCTGTCCTTATAGCTAAAGCCTCCGATGATAAAACAGATCAGGCTGCCGGCAAGCAATACGGCTGGTTTTTTCATGGCTTCACCTCTCTATGTCGCGGTTAAATCAAAACCGGGAAGAGGCCAGCGAACTTCCCAATTTTGCTGCAATTATTTTACTGCTTTTTTTCTAAGAGAAAATACTCCTCCTGCTGCAAGCATCACACCGAGTACACTCCATAAAATTGTGGCTGCATCTGCAGGATTGCTTGCTCCGCCCAAGCCTGTCTTGGGCATAGTTTCCGGCATGGCTGCTTCTGCAAACTTATCAGGCATCTGTGTGACAATTGCATTTCCCAGTACTTCCCCGATCGTGAACATAGCAGCAAATCCTTCACGGAAAGTTCCTGCTGACTCCTCATAATTGCCGGCTTTATATTGGTCAAAAGCCATGAGGACCTGGTTTTCATGGGCTTTTACAGCTGCTTCAGCGTCAGCTGCAGGAAGATTGCCATCTGTTGCCGCACCGAGGAATCCGCCGAAATCTTTTGCAAATTTGTCAAGCTGTGCCCTGGCTGCTTCGGCAGCTTCTTTATCTCCTTCAAGCTCTGCTGCTGCAATTTTGCCCTGGGCATTAATGTGGTCAGTCTGCCAAACTTTTTCAAACTGCTGTGCACCAGCTTCACCGTAAATGCTGCCTATGGCCGCCTTGAAGTCTGCAGTGTTGGCATTTTCTGCCCAAGTGATGAAATCATAATCCTCTGACTGAGTATATCCTTTTTCCATTCCCATGACTGCCAATGCAAAGTGTTCGGAAGCGAGGCTATTAAGGGCTGACCTCAAATCGGCCGCTGGCGTGTCAGAAGAAGAATTTGCAAACTTTTCCGGCATTTGAGCTGTGATGGCTGATGAAAGTGCTTTGCTGATGGAGAACATATGCTTGTACCCTTCACGGAAGCTTTTGTATGCTTCCTCGTATTCACCCTCAACATAATGATCAAAGGTTTGAATGACTTGGTCTTCGTGGAGGCTGACTGCTTTTGCAGCGGCTTCTGCCGGCAGCTTCCCTTCTGTTGCCTTGCCTAGGAAGGTGGAAAATTCCTCAACAAATTCTTCCACTTCCTTTTCTGCTTCCTGTCTGGCAGCTTCATCATTATTCTTAGCTGCTTGCACGAAGGTGTATGCATAGCCGTTATGTCCCCGGAAAATCCTTTCAAACTCAGCAGCTCCTTCCTCACCGTATATGGAGGCAATTGCCGGTGTCATGTCGAGTGCATTCTGGTCCAGCGCTTTTGTAAGTGCTTCCGCATCCGTGGCACCTTCAAAGGATTTGGTCATGGACGAAACGGCAAGTATATAATGCTCTGATAAAAGCTGATCAAGTGCTGCCCTTAGATCGGCTGCTGGTGTTTTTACCGTTGGTGTCTGTTCTGCGGCAGATCCTGCAGAAGGGAATAAAAGTGAAAGCCCCAGTACAGGAATAATCATTTTTTTCAGGTTTTGTTTCAAATTCATGTGATGCACTCTCCTTTTCATAAGTTATTTTTTTGATTACATCTACTAAACGCAGCGGATTTTCTTTTGGATCACATTATAGAGACATTTTTTAATATTTTCTCAATATGAAAACATGCAGGAAGTTTTTATAGAGCCATTTACACTTCATTTCTATCTAAGAAGCCGGATGCTTCAACCTGCCCACCGGCATATAAAGAAAGCCGGCTCCCTATTCGGAAAGCCGGCCTTTTATTGCTATAATTCAGAGCTTAAGACGATCTGCCCCTCTGGCAGGGAGTTGCCTGCTCTTGGCTCCAATGTCACTGCTATGGTATCCCAGTTTTCACTGCTGCTGTCTGCTGCTTGATAAAAGGCTGTACCTTTACTGGTGCTGTCTGGTACAAATGAACCTGCTGGAACAGGATTGCCGCCATTAATCAGCCACACCTGGTATACCTGTTCTCCTTCAGTCTGTTCTAGCCCTTCTGCATTAACAATGACTTTCAAGCCATTACTCTCCTGTATGAGATAGGCTTCAGCATTGCCGTCGAAGTTTTCCCCAGGCTGCAGGGCAATAGAAGAGATTTTTTCTTCCGCCCTTTGTACAGGCTCTTTCTCAGAGAGCTTTATTACTGCATAGCCATTTCCAATGACAGATAGAAGGAGTGCCGCAGCTAATGCTGGCATCTGCCATTTTCTCTTCTGTTTTGAAGTCAGTCCTGCCGGCTCATCAACTTTGTCTTCCTTAGCTGCTGTCTGCTTTTCTTCATTTGGGAATATTTCTTTAAATATACGGTCTTTCATGCCCTTTGGAGGCTGGACTTCCTCTGAAAGGAAGGGAAGATGGCCGGATAGCATTTTCAAATCCTCCATTTCTGCCCTGCATTCTTCGCAAGTCAGCAGATGCTGTTCGAATGCCTGTTTTTCTTCCTCTGAGAGTGTGCCATTAAAGTAGTCAATTGATAGTTCGCAATAATCTTTGTTCATGCCTTCTCCCTCCCTTCCGCAGCATCAAGAAATTTTCGGAGATTCCTAAGTGCCAGCCTTGCCCTGCTTTTGACAGTTCCAAGTGGAATATTGCAGGATTCAGAAATTTTCTGCTGTGTGAAACCTTTAAAATAAATAAGATCAATAATCCCTTTTTGGTCTTCAGACAGTTTTGAGACTGCACTATGTACCTTCATTCTTTCTTCTTTCCACTCTGTCTGCTCTTCCGCCGAGCTTTCCAGGCTGGCGGCCGGCTGAATTTCGTCAATAGGAACAGGACCCTTCTCCTTTTTCCGGATGATATCAATAGCTGTATTGCGCGCCATTGTAAACAGCCATGAACTGAATTTTCCTTTGTCTTCGGTATAATGTCCCTTGCCTCGCCAGATTTTTAAGAACACTTCTTGAAGGGCTTCCTCTGACAAATCTCTGTCTTCTGTCATTTTATATAAGAAAGAGAATAGGATTTTCTCGTATTTGTCATACAGATCCTCTAGTGCCTGCTTATCTTTACGAAGTATCTTTTCATAAAGCAAGCTGTCATTGCTTCTGCTCATCGTATTCCTCCTTCTTTTCAGGTTAGCTCTATCATTATATCGGAAAGTACTGTGCAGGAAGTAAATCAAATCTGCCCGCTCTATGCAAAAAACGAAAAGAAAAGGAATTTGGATCAGTTAAGATTATATTTTTTTCATATTCATGGCTTCGTCTTAAAAGGGTCATATTTTGTTCATACTTTAACGATACACTGATCTTGTGGCTGCAGGCCGCCTGCTTTTCCCCTTTTTAATATGGCCCTGCCTCTTTATCTTTGCTAACGGATATAGAGGCGGGCAAGCAAATGAATACCTCCCTTATCCTTCTGTTAAGGATTTTCCCGCCCGGCCAAAAAGCCGGGCATTTTTGTTATCAGCCTGAAGGTTAAATAGTGTGAATATTACGCCAATGAGGATATAATAAATACAGGCGATTAGAATACTATTTATTATTCTGCTCAAAGGTTTTAGGATGAACACAATTGAATATACTGTTTAAGATATGAGTGTATAATCCTGCTGCCGGCAGTACAGCCAGCTGCCAGGAAAGAAAAGGAGGGATGCGGGTGACGGAATTGGAAATTGGACAGCAGGCAGTTCTATTGAGAGAATCACACCGGAAAATGACAAAAGGAAAAATTCTCAAACGTGCTCTCCTCATTACGATAGGAGCAATCCTTATGGGAGTCGGGCTGGAGATTTTCCTCGTTCCCAACCAGGTCATTGACGGAGGAATAGTCGGCATTTCAATCATGCTGTCCCATCTTACAGGCGTTAAGCTCGGACTGATCATCTTCCTGCTCAATATCCCCTTTTTCTTTATCGGCTACAAGCAAATCGGAAAAACATTCGCGATTTCCACACTTTACGGTATTTTCATCCTTTCTATTACAACTGCCCTCCTTCATCCAGTGCCTGCTTTCACACAGGATATCCTCCTGGCATCTGTATTTGGAGGAATCGTGCTTGGAATCGGGGTCGGCATTGTCATCCGGTACGGAGGCTCCCTTGATGGAAGTGAGGTTCTCGCCATACTGGCCAATAAGAAACTTCCATTTTCAGTTGGGGAAATTATCATGTTCATCAATCTGTTCATACTTGGAAGTGCAGGGTTTGTCTTTACATGGGACCGGGCTATGTATTCTCTCATTGCTTATTTTGTTGCTTTCAAAACCATTGATATTACAATTACAGGACTGGAAGAATCCAAATCAGTATGGGTCATCAGCGACAACTACAGGCAGATCGGGGATGCCATCAACAGCCGCCTTGGGCGGGGTGTAACTTATCTTTCTGGAGAAGGCGCCTATTCCGGGGATGATAAAAAAGTGATATTTTGTGTCATTAACAGACTGGAAGAAGCAAAGCTGAAAGAAATAGTTGAGGGGCTTGATCCTTCTGCTTTCCTTGCCGTCGGAGACATTGCCGAGGTTCGGGGAGGAAGATTCAAGAAGCAGGATATTCATTGAGGATGTCCCGGACAGGATAGCCTCATTTTTTTGTGGATTTTTAAAAATAAATGAACGAATTCAGTTTTGAACCGTCTTATCTTTGTACTTATAAATTTTAAGAGGTGTTCATGATGACAGAATTCTATATCTTTTGGCTGGCTTCGGTATTTGGAGCCATACTTGTCATTCCTTATCAGACCAAAATATTGCATGGCCGCATCCAGGAAGCGGCAGAAAAGCAGCCGAAAAAGAAGCTGCCTCCCCTCCCGGTGCTTGCACTGATTGGTGCAGTGCAGACTGGAGTCCTCCTGGGGGCAGCCTCATTTACAGGCACCTATCTGGCTCCAAAGACAGATTTGCAATGGCCGCTGCTGGACTATTATTTATATGGCACGAGGATATCTTTTTCAATATGGCCTGTTATGCTGCTTAGTATCCTTGGCGGTGCAGCATCCGCCTTGGCAATCCTGCTGCTGGACCGGATATTCAGCAAAAAGATGCCTCAAGCGGAAGCGGAAACACCGACAAGAAAACAAGCTTTTCTTGCTTCCTTTTACGGCGGAATATCGGAAGAAGTGCTGATGAGGCTGTTTCTGATGACATTGGTTGTCTATATGCTTTCATTCCTGTCCAGTGGAGGCTGGATCTACTGGACTGGAATAATCTTGGCTGCCTTCTTGTTCGGTGCAGGCCATCTTCCGGCAAGCTATCAGATATACGGGAAATCACTCATCGTGACGCTGCGGACTATTCTCCTCAATATGGTGCCCGGCATCCTTTTTGGCTACTTATATTGGAAGTATGGGATTGAAATGGCCATGCTGTCCCATTTTTGTGCAGATATCGTCCTTCATGTCATCCTAGCCCCGCTTGCCGCAAATTCAAGGAAGCAGTAAGGACCAGCGATTCCTGCAGCTGAACACATTTTTAGATATGACAGCGGCAAGATGTATTTAGATTTCTTTAGGCAGTATGTACTCTTCCATCCAATCAGCAGACTTTCCTTCTGCAGTAAATCCTGCCGCATCCCGAAAACTTGGCGGGTACGGCCTGCTTCGAATATGCCCGCAAACATGCTGGAGAACATCTTCATATATAAGGGCATTACATTGGCTGAACCACTGTTCGACCGTTTCATTTCTAAAGCGGCATAATGGATAGCTGCTTTCTATTAACATTAGTATTTTAAAAACTTCTGTTTTTTCCATGCTTTCTCACCTGCTTTCTGCCTGATATCATCTTGGCAAATAATCGTGAAAGCTAAACAGAATTTATAATCATTTATAAACTGAAAAGAAAGGTGATAAGATGGCTGCTATTATAAAAATGCTGGAACAGCCTCCGCTGGACTTGCTGCTGCTGGCAGATCCTTCTGCTGAAGCTGTCAGGGAGTATGCAGCTAAAGGGATTTGCTGGGGAGCGTACGAGGGGGAAGATCTGGCAGGAAGCTGCATCCTTCTTCTTACCAGGCCAAAAACAGCAGAGATCATCAATTTGGCCGTATATGAACATGCGCGGAGCCGTGGAATTGGGACACAGCTATTGAAGCATGCGATTAAATATACAGAGTCATCAGGATGCCTTACCCTGGAAATCGGAACAGGGAATTCAAGCGTACAGCAGCTTGGATTATATCAGAAGCATGGATTCCGGATAACAGGAATCGATTTTGATTATTTCACCAGACGTTACCCTGATGAAATCTGTGAAAACGGAATAGTCTGCCGGGACATGATCAGGCTCAGCTTGCACTTTTGAACCTCAATATGTTTCCCCGGTTTCGCTTTTCGTGATTAGGGAACAATATAGTGAAAGAAAATGGACAGGAGTGAGGAACATGGACAAATTGTACACAGCAAAAGCAACGGCTGAGGGCGGACGCAGCGGGAAGGTACGTACTGATGACGGCAATCTTGATTTTAACCTATCCATGCCAAAGTCTTTAGGCGGAAATGGAACAGAAAATGGAACGAATCCTGAGCAGCTTTTCGCAGCCGGCTATGCCTCCTGCTTTGATGGTGCCCTTAATCTAGTAGCCCGGCAGGACCGTAAGAAAATTGAATCAAAGGTAACAGCTGAAGTGACAATCGGGAAAGAAAACGATGGCGGCCTTGCCCTTGCGGTGGTTTTGAATGCGGCAGTCAGCGGCGTATCCCTTGAGGAAGCGAAGGAGCTGACAGAAAAGGCACATGGTGTCTGCCCTTATTCCAGAGCTACAAGAGGCAATATAGAAGTTACTGTAAACACAGAAACCTATTAAGCGCGAAGAATCCCCCGGATGATCCGGGGGATTTTCCTATTCTTCTATAATGTAACAATGACCGGGCCTTCTTTGGTCACTATAAGGGTATGCTCGATTTGAGCGACAAAGCTTTTTTCTTCGGTAACGTAGGTCCATCCATCACCAAGCTCCACTACTTCCTCAGCTGCTGTTGAAATGAACGGCTCAAACGCAATGACCATCCCCTCCCTGAGAAGCCCTGTATCCCATGAATCAAAATAATTAAGGACATGGTCAGGTTTTTCATGCAGTGAACGGCCGATTCCATGGCCAGTCAGGTTCATGATAACTGTAAATCCTTCATTGACAGCTGTCTGATGAACAGCTTTTCCTATTCCGTTCAGCTTTTTTCCCGGCCTGATTTTTTTAAGGCCGGCATCAAATGCCAGCTGGGCTGTCCTGCAAAGCTTTTTCAAGGTGTCATCAGCTTCGTCTCCTGCCACAAAAGAAAGGCCTGTATCCGCAAAATAGCCATTCTTTGATCCCGAGACATCTATATTGACCAGATCACCGTCCTTGATGATGCGGCTGCCCGGTATTCCGTGAGCAACCTCTTCATTTACACTGATGCATGTGTAGCCGGGAAAGTCATATTCTCCCTTTGGACCGGATATGGCCCCGTATTGTTCGAAAAGCCTGCCGGCATGCTCATCAAGCTCTTTTGTAGTAATGCCAGGCACTGTCTTCTCAATCAGTTCATCTCGGATTTTTGCAACAATGCTGCCGATCTCCTTAATTCCATTAATATCTTCTTCAGTTTTCACTATCATCTTTCGTGTTTCCCTTCTCTTTGAAATCTCTATATAAGATTACCACAAATTTTTTCTAATCAAAAACCATTATGAACAAGGTCTATCAGTGCATCAGATTGTTTTGAACTCATTATCGTAAAACTATGGTTAATATGTATTTCAGCAAAGCCAAGATCAAAGAAAAACGGCACCTGTATCAGGCTGCCGCATGTAACCGCATTCAGGAAACTGATATCCTAAAAAGAGGAGCCATGCTGGGTATATAGCTCCTCCTATTAGGGATTATCAAGATTGGGTATCCAATCCCTATCAGCATACTACCTCCTTTTTCGAATTGAGGCAAAAATGAATGTGCTGACAAGTAATTTTTTATGTAAAATACAAAAATCCCTTAACATTTCTAAATATTCTGAATATAATATAGAAAAATAAGGTATAAAAACATGCCGATGCTATAACAATATGTAAAGAAAAGGAGGTGAACAGCATGGGTCTTCTACAATCCTTCCAGGACTGGCTGGCTGCAAGGGAAGAAAACCGGATTGCCGGGATGCGGGCGGTCGACAAATGCCCTGACTGCTTTGGCCGCGGGTTCAATGCGTTCCATGCAAATGAATATGTGTATTATACCAATTCACTAGAATGCCCTGGCTGCAGCGGAAGCGGGCTTTATTCAGCCTGGGAGGAAAACAGGCAGTTTTAGCGGTCTAGCTGAATTTGGGACAGGCATCGATATGCTTGGTCCATGCTTTTCCTCTCTTCTGCTGAAAAATAGAAAACAGCCAATTGCTGAGTTTACTATGATCTATACTCCATTTAATAAAAGCCATGCGGTTAAGCATGGCTTTTATTCGCCCCCGGTTTCCTCTATCCAATTCTGAGACCATTGTTCAATTTCATAGAGTACTGGTTTAAGCGCCTCCCCTTTTTGGGTCAGCGAGTATTCTATCCTGACGGGTTTTTCCGGAAATACCTGCCGATGGACTACACCTTGCTTCTCCAAATCCTTCAGCCGCTCAGACAAAACTCTGCCGCTTATAGAAATAGAAGATTCTATAGTGCAGAATCTTTGCGGCCCTTGTGAAAGCTGATATATGATCAGCCCTGTCCACCTCTGGCTGAGTATGCTCATAGCCTTTTCAAATCTGGGGCAAATCTTTGAAGCGTTCATCTGAATTCACTCCTATAGCTACAGTATACATAAAAAAAAACAATTATAAAATTTTTGCTTTTCGTATGGCATTCTTCTTGACTGAATGAAGTTATTTTCATACACTAACTTACATAAAGTAAGTAGATTACAAAGGAGCTACTATTATGAATTTCCATGAAGCACCACTCACTTATGCTTCCCAAATAACACTCAAGGTCAGTGACCTTGAAAGATCGATTCTTTTTTATAAAGAAATAATCGGGTTAAAAGTGCTGCGGGAGGATACAGGAAGTGCTGAACTTACTGCTGACGGTAAAACAGTTCTGATTGTACTGGTGCAGCCGCCAGCTATAGAACAAAAGTCAGCCAGGTCTGCAGGCCTCTACCATTTCGCCCTCCTGCTCCCGGACCGCCCATCTCTCGCGTCAGCACTGGCACATCTGATCCAGACCGGCTGGCCTTTGCAGGGTGCTTCCGACCATCTTGTCAGTGAAGCGATTTATCTGGCCGACCCTGACGGAAATGGGATTGAGATATACGCGGACCGGCCCACAGAATCCTGGACCTGGGAAGGCGGAATGGTCAGGATGGACACTGCTGCACTGCATGCCGGGGAGCTCCTCGCCATGGAAGAAAAGATGCCTTGGAAAGGAATTCCGGGAGATACCATCATGGGCCATATTCATCTGCATGTGTCGGATCTGAAAGCAGCTGAAGAGTTTTATGTAAAGGGGCTGGGCTTCAATATTGCAGCTGAATACGGCGGGCAGGCTCTCTTTCTTTCCACAGGGAACTATCATCATCATATTGGCATTAACACATGGAATGGGATTGGTGCACCGCCGGCCAGAGAAAATGCTCCAGGTATGAAAGATTTTAAATTGCTCTATCCCGATACAAAATCAATCAGAGCAGCAGCAGAAAGGATCAGGAAGCTGGGCCAAAATGCTGAAATTCAAGGAGAGTTGGTTTTAACTGCAGATCCTTCAGGGAATAGGATTATATTATCACTCTAATTGGGTTAAAAAAATGAAATATTATTGTTAGCCTGCGTTTCTTTTTCACTCAGCTCTTATCCCAGAGATTAGGAGGAAGCTGGAATGATTTATGAAATGATAGCAGAGATTAAAATTCCCGAACTTAATGAAGGAATCGTTTGGTACAGTCCTTTTTTCAATAGAAAACCGGATCTGCTGCGGGATGGCGGCTTTGCAGAATGGTCTGTTGCTCCCGGCTGCGGTTTCAGGCTGGTCCAGGGACAGCCTGATTCAAAGAACAGCCTGCTCCGTTTAGGGGTATACAATCTTGAAACCGAGCTAAAACGCCTGAAGAAAGAAATCGGCATTGAGGTTGACGATCTTCAGATCAAAACCGAGCAAAGCATGCAAACCCGCTGGTGCACCATTAATGATCCCTGGATGAACAAAATTGGGTTATATGAATATTTAAATGAAAAACTCAAAAGCCAAGTGATTTTTTCTATACAGGATGATTGGAATGCTGCAGGTCCAGCTTAGATGTGAAGCTGGGCTGGATATGCAGTTTACATAATACATTTCTAGTCAACTTATTTATTGTTTGCCAGAATTCGCCAGAACAGCCTTTCCCAATTCCGCCATCCTATCCTGTCTTTCAGCTTCAGCGTGTAAGCTGTTCCCTTTCCTACTGGGTACCTCAGCCTTGTATTCTTTCTCCCGGCAATTTTCCCGCACAGCTCGGCCACTTCTGCGGGATCTCCGTATTTTTCAGAGCTTTTATTTAAATAATTTTCAAGCTGTGAATAGTATGCATAATAAGGAGAATCTGGCTGAAGAGACCGACTAGAAACCTTTTTACCTGTTGACCAGATGCCTGTATTGTATGAACCAGGTTCAATGAGAACAACATCAACATTAAAGGGCTTCATTTCAAGTCGGAGGCTTTCAGCCCACCCTTCGACTGCATGTTTGGAGGCGACATAGGGAGACAATCCCGGAAAACCCATTTTTCCGCTGATGCTGCTGATGGTGATGATCCTTCCCCTCTTTTGTTCACGCATATAAGGAAGGACAGCCTGAGTAACAGCAAAAACGCCAAATACATTGGTTTCAAACTGGCTCCTATATTCAGCAAGTTCAACTTCCTCTGCAAACCCTGCACCGGCAAATCCAGCATTATTAACCAGGAGATCAACTGAGCCAAGACCCTCCAGGTAGGTGCGGAACCGGAGAATAGATTCATCTGAAGCTACGTCGAGCTCATGCAAGTTTATATTATCCACTGCCCCTGCCTTTTCAGCCTGTTTCAGCAGTTCTGCAGAGCTGGACTTGTCCCTCATTGCAGCTGTCACGCTATAGCCCATTTTTGCGAGCTCAATGGAAATTAGAAGCCCGAATCCCCTGGATGCCCCTGTAACAATGGCATTCTTTTTCCCGTTCATTCTCTTTCATCCTTTCCTTCGGTACACTTAGATTAGAGCACAGCAAAAAAAATCCGGCCAGGCCGGCCGGATTTTTTTATTGTCTATTCTGCGACCACTTGTTTGACCGTTGCATTTACACTTTCGCGATTCATCTTTTCCTTGCCTTCTGACAAGGCAGAAAGGGTCCCATGTGCAAGTGCAAGCGGAATCCTGCAGAAATTCAGGATCGGGGCAGACTTGATATCTTTTATATATGCATCTGCAAGTGCAAGATTCCTGCGGGCGTAACTGAACATCTGGTCATTGTCCCAGCCATCGGGATAAAAGCTAACGCCCCGCTCTTTATCTTCGATTTTGTTGCGGAGGATATTGACAGATTGGAGACCGCGGCCAAATGCAATCGCCAGGTCCTTTTTCGTTTCTGTATTATCATGCCATTTCCAAATGTCGGAAAGCATGACGCCGACAAGGCCCGCCACATAAAAGGTATAGTCATCGAGATCTTTTTCGTCCCTGATATTCCAGCCCTTCATCGTCCAGTCAGCCATGCCCTTTGCCATTGTGCTGGTAGAATCAAGAACCTTTTCTTTGATGCTTGCTGGACAAAGCCTGATCCAGTCATACAGGCGCAATGTCACTTCAGGCAGCTTGGATTTATACGGCTTGAAAAGGGATTTCATATCCTCGGCATTTACAGGCTTCTTCAGCAATTCACTGATTGAACGCAAAAGGTGGTCCTTTGACTCCGCTTCAAGTTCGGGATGGTCTTCAATCTCATCTATAGCCCTCATGCATAAATAAGCGGATGAAACGGTTTCCTTCAGGCCCGGGGACAGATAACTGATCGGGATCAAAAAGGTCCGGCTTGTCTCTTTCAGCATTTCATAGGCTTCTTCATGTAGCTTGGCAGTGTCATTCATATCCAATGTTCCCTTCATAATAGAAATATCTATCTTAAATCCTACCATAAAATCATCTTTTTGTTATGTAATAATACTTCCCAATCAAAATATTGGCTGAAAGGCAGGAATTTTATCATACATTCCTGGCTAATACCCCTTTATGCAGGATAGTAACCCACATGTACTATTGAAGGAAACGGGTGGAAAAAGCCCATAAAGTAATGAGCTCTTCCATTTTGGCATAAAGATATTTTAAGCGAAATAGATATCTTGTTAAAACATTTAAATGTCTATCTCTTTAAATCTCTTACTTATTAATAATTATTATAAAAAAGTATTGATTTTTTATTGAGAAGTGATATCATTGATTACATGGAACAAGCAATCTATTAAACTAAGAGGTGATGTTTTGATGACAAATAATAAACTGACTACAAGCTGGGGCGCCCCTGTTGGCGACAATCAAAATTCAATGACGGCTGGATCCCGCGGGCCGACCCTTATTCAGGATGTACATCTTCTTGAAAAACTGGCCCATTTTAACCGTGAACGTGTACCTGAGCGTGTGGTCCACGCCAAAGGAGCAGGTGCGCATGGCTATTTTGAAGTCACAAATGACCTGACTACATATACAAAGGCTTCATTCCTTTCTGAAGTCGGCAAGCGCACTCCGCTGTTTATCCGTTTCTCCACTGTAGCGGGGGAGCTCGGTTCAGCAGATACAGTCCGTGACCCGCGCGGTTTCGCTGTGAAATTTTATACAGAGGAAGGCAATTATGACATCGTCGGCAATAACACACCTGTTTTCTTTATCCGGGATGCGATTAAATTTCCTGATTTCATCCATACGCAAAAGCGTCATCCGCAGACACATCTGAAGAATCCGAATGCTGTCTGGGATTTCTGGTCCCTTTCACCTGAAAGCCTTCATCAGGTAACCATCCTGATGTCTGACCGCGGCATCCCTGCTACATTAAGGCATATGCACGGTTTCGGAAGCCATACCTTCAAATGGGTCAACCAGAAAGGCGAAGGTGTCTGGATCAAATACCACTTCAAGACTGAGCAGGGTGTTAAAAACCTGGCGCCTGAAGCTGCTGCGAAAATAGCCGGGGAAAATCCCGACTACCATACTGAGGATCTCTTCAATGCGATTGAAAATGGTGATTATCCTTCATGGAAGCTTTGCGTGCAGATCATGCCGGAAAAAGATGCTGAAACATACCGTTTTGATCCGTTTGACGTAACGAAAGTGTGGTCCCAGAAGGATTATCCTCTTATCGAGGTAGGCCGGATGGTATTGAACAAAAATCCTGAAAACTATTTTGCGGAAGTCGAGCAGGCAACCTTCTCTCCTGGCACTCTTGTCCCGGGTGTTGATGTTTCTCCTGATAAAATGCTGCAGGGGCGCCTGTTCGCTTACCATGATGCACACCGCTACCGTGTAGGTGCGAATCATCAGGCACTGCCGATCAACCGTGCCCGGAATGAAGTGAATAATTATCAGCGCGACGGCCAGATGCGTTTTGACTCAAATGGCGGCGGATCAGTCTACTATGAGCCAAACAGCTTCGGAGGCCCTAAAGAAACACCGGAAAATAAGCCCGCTCCTTTTGCCGTAACAGGTGCTGCGGACAGCGTTTCTTACGACCATAATGATCATTACACACAAGCTGGAGATCTTTACCGGCTTATGAGTGAAGAAGAGCGTTCCCGTCTTGTGGAAAATATCGTCGGTGCCATGAAGCCTGTTGAGAGCGATGAAATCAAACTTCACCAAATTGAGCATTTCTTTAAAGCAGATCCTGAATATGGAACTAAAGTAGCAGAAGGACTGGGCCTGCAGGTGCCTGTAAAAGCATAAATCCTTGTCTGAATCTGCCCTTCTCTATTCTCAATAATCGACAATATTCTCAATTACAGGCACCTGCTTCGGCCGGTGCCTGTAATTATTTTATGAAAAGGCTCATCGCATGAATGGCTGTTATTTTGCCATTCATAACTGAATAAGGAAATCCACAGGTTGAAAATAAGTGGAGTCATTCCGGCTATCAGCTGAAAAACTTGAAAATGGGCAACTTCGCTCTGCTTTATCGGAAATCCTCCGCTTTTTACACCCGCCAGAGTTATAGTCAGCAGCCTAACCGGAGAATCTACGCTTATTTTAAGGCTTGCTGGTCAAAAGACCGGATTGTGAATTGCTTCTTAAAGAATGGTCATTCGTACAAGCTGCTGAAGCAATATAACCATCCACAGGAGAGTAAATCCACGAAATGAGCCTCTGGCGACAATCTATCATGATCTTGAATTGTATGTGGAACTGCAGATTTGGACGAACTTCCTTATGGAACCGCCCCTTCTTCGGAACATGCAAGGAATGTGAAGATGCACTTGTCTCAGAATAATCAATGCTGAATGAGAAGGTGAAATTAATGATTAAGAAGATATGCCCTAAATGCCAGACAGCTGAAAAACAATTGAAGCACAGCATAATCTGCAAGTGCGGCAGCCGGCTGAGGGCGAAGAATTAATACGAAGAATGGTGTTTTAATATGATGATCATAGAATTTCCTGAATGCCGGGCCAGCCAATAGAAGCACGATAAATAGTGCTCTTTTATTGGCTGGCTAATTTTATGCAGGGCACCGCCGAAACTTTAAAAGATGTAATCAAGACCAGCAGATCATTTCCCGGCAAGTTCATCTCTTTCTGGACATGGCGGCGGCTGTTCGAACCATTTGTTTTGGATAAGCAGGTCAAGTCCGTCCTCTGAATAGGCTGTTGTATCTGCAAAGCATCTCATATAATAAGACGCAACATCCCTCCTCAGTGTCATGGACAGTGCCTGCCCGTAGCGTGCCACCCCCAAGGCATTGAGAGTAGAAACCAGGAAAAGCATCAATTGATCTGAATACGGAGCATCAGTAGATTTTGTTACTTTCGAGTCCCAGGTCATCCCATTTGGCACCAGGTCCTCTTCAAGCAGGCTCTGTACTTTAGAAACAAATTCTGAAGCAAGTTCCCTGCCCCTTATGAAATATTCTTTTATTTGCGGGTCTCTTACGGTTTGGATGAACCCTGTAAGCAGCTCCTTGCCCATCTGGTTGGTGATGCCGTTATCAAACAGCTGGGCGGCTTCGATGGCAAGAAGCGGCCTTCTTTTTCCCATCCACCCCTTGACAAAGCTATGTTTTTCTACGATATCAAGCTTGTCTGGATATGGGATATAAGGAGGCCGCACAAATATCCCCTTCCCTTTCATGGTATCAAGAATCTCTTTCAGCACATGGTTAGCTTCCTCATAGAATTCAGAATAGAGTATGAAAACATCTTCTCTGGAAGAAATGTTCAGGCCCATGGTATGGGAAAGGACTGCAAACCTTGCTGCATTAAGCATGACATCACAATAAAACATATCGGTATATAGGCGGGCAGCATTCAGGTTAACATGCTGGTCAGCCGGAAAGGCACGGGGCACCGGAATATTTTCCTTGGCAAACAGCTGTGCCACTCTTTCCATATGGCTTTCCGCCAATTGGATGGTATGCTCCAGGCAAGCCTTGATATCCTGGTCGTCCACTCGCTGGAAAAAATGATATATCAAACAGATGGTTGCGCTGTCGTCCATATAAGTGTTCCACAAGTAAGCTATTTCAGCACTGGTCAGCCTTGGGTCATGATGTAATTCCATCTTCCGATCCTCCTTTGATAATGGTAGTATGTGCGAATGGTTGAAAGAAATTACAGTAATATGGAATTAAATTGGGAATCATTATATTTAAATTGAGTCAGCAGAAATCTTTTACCATTGAATTTTGCTCAAGTTTGCATATAAAAAACGCCCGGGAAGATTCCGGGCGCTGCCTTTGGGATTATATTTAATGATTTAATCAGATGTTTTCTCTGAAATTTAAATTCTGACCAGCTTGTTCCACTGTATTATTTAAATTTACCTGCTGGAACCTTTCTGGATAAAAAAGTGATGGCGAGCAGCAGAATAATAAACAACAGTGCCGTTAAAAAACTGCTTTCTCTGAAAACATTTTCAGCAAGCCTTTTTATTTTGTGAATGAGAGGCTCTTTTACTGCTTCCTCACGTTCATCCCTATATTGAACATGTTTGACAGTCGAGCCGGACATGACAGGCTCCCATCCATTCTTGCCTTCTTCGAGCCAAATTTCTATTATATCCCCCTTTGCGATATCCATCGGTGCAGGACCGGTGAATTGGTCAGCCATCCAGGAAGGAATATAATGATAATAAACCTCTAAGGCTACGTCCTGGTCAAAGCTTCCGGGCGCTTTTATTACTTCTGAGGGTAAAAGGGTCATTTTCCTGATCTGGAGAAATTTTTCGTTTGGCAAATCCTGAAAGAACGCATCTTTTTCCACCTTGCCAACGATATGCAATGGAGCCTGAAGCTTCATTTCTTCCACTTCAGCTGGATCGGGTGCAGCGAGAGCCTCTTCTCCTTCGTTTAAAATGAATAGAGCAAGAAGAACAGTTAAGGCCCTGACGATGGTTTTCATAAGAACCTCCCTATATATAAGCTTATTTATACAGCCGAAGATGCCCGACGATCATTTTGGCTTCTTCTTTATCCATAGGCGGCAGGGCTGATGCAGTGAGGCTTCCGGGAGCAACCTCTGTCCTTCCGGCATCTTTGATTGTTACATAGCCTTTCTCTTCAAGTTTCTTGAGCTCTGCTTCACGGCCGGAGAGCATAATTTTTGTTTGTCCGCTCATCAGCCATTCTTTGAAAAGTGGTTCTTCCATATAAGTGAGCACACTTATGGCTGCTGCATGGGCAGCCTGGGCAGCAGCTTTCCCGGCAGACATTTTTAAGTCAGAGTTAATCACATAATATTGCACAATTTGTTTCATATTGACCCTCATTTATTTCGTTTAGTTATATTCCAGCTCCAAATACATCCATGATTAAAGAGACTGCCAGCGGGCCAACGAAAATGGCAATGATCAGCCAGACGCCAGTTTCCATGCGTATTTCCTTTTTATCCAAAGACAGCTTTTTCAGAGCAAAGTCGGTTAATAGCAGGATGAACCCGATGGTGACGAAGATGGATAAGGTCTTCAAGGAATGCGGCTGGATATTTTCATAAGCAAAAGCAGCAGCCAGCCCTGACGAGACAAGGATAGCGGGATTAATAACAGTCGTCAGTTTCATAGGTCCTCCACTTTTTTTCAGATGGTTTTTAACTGGTTGATTTTGTAAGTTTCCTTGTTTTCTCATAGTAATGCATATGTGAAATTCTGTCCAGATAAGAAATTCTTTTTTTAATAGCGGCTTAATTTAAATATGCCTTTTTTTATGGACAAATAACAGAACCAAATCGCCTGCAGGAAGAACAAGGTCCCAAATACTTGTGCAGGAAGCAAAAGAGAAGCAGAAAGATTGGTTGCATCCCCTGCTGCCTGAGGAGACATCAAGCTCAGCAGCATGATCTCAAAGGCACTTGTGACGGATTCAACGAGCATGATCGATGCGATCAGGAGCAGGACATTTTGTATGAGCGAAGGGCTTCCTTTCTTTAAAAGAAAAGCAAAGCCGGCACCAAAAGAAATCAGCCAGAAGATCCCGTAAGCATTCCGCACCCAGAAAACCAGGTTAAGAATGATAAAGCCGAGCAGAATCAGAATCAGCACTTTGTCCTTTTTCTTCCCCAGCAGCCAAAAGGCGATAAAAGCCATAAAAGATGAAAAAACATATCCGGCAGCTCCAGTAAACACTCCCCCGAACCAATTAGAATGTCTTGTGTATGTGACACCTTCTGTATTGGCAAAAAGGGAGATATGATGGACTTCTCCCCCGAACAGGGCTACAAGCGCATGGCCGGATTCGTGGATGAGCGTATTGATGATGCCGGAATAGTCGCCGATGACCGGCATTCTTGTAATAAGGGAGGCCAGTATTAAAAATATAAAAAACCGCCAGCTGAATTTGCTGCGAATAAAATTCATCCTTAGTCCTCTTTTCCTGGTATTCTTAGAGAAAATTATACCGGATATAACCTTAAAAAGCTTTTGTGGCTATTACTTTTTAAGTCTCTAAAAAATGCTAACTATATAAACCACTTTGCCTGCAGCCTTATTTTAAGTCTGATTTTCCATGCAGGCTGCTGATTTCCGTACCAGGCACTTCGCTTTCCGCGGGGCGACGCTGAGCCTCCTCAGAGCAAGCTCTTGCGGGGTCTCAGCCTTGCCGCTATCTCCCGCAGGAGTCTGCGTGCCTCCACTGCAATCAACAGGGTTTAATAATTTTGTTGGCTAGTTTTCAGTGATAAACTGGGTAGTTCCTCCACGGCTGGATTGGCTGTACTAAAAATATTTCACTTACTTCTATAAGAAAATAAATAACTTTCCCCCGAAATCCCTTCATTTTGTCATCTAGTTACATAAGTTTTTCTTATGATTAACTATAATATTCTGATCATTCCTCACTTTCTTTTCAAAAGTTAAAATAGATAATAGCAGATACATAAGGAGGTTTATTATGAAGGCGATACATGTTACAGCGTATGGCGGCCCAGAGAATATGATTCTGGCAGAAGCTGAAAGGCCGGTGCCTGCTGCAGGGGAAGTTCTGATAAAAGTGAAGGCGGCCAGTGTGAATTTTGCCGATATCAAGACGAGATACGGAAAAAAAGGAGGCGGTCCACTCCCTTATATCCCGGGTATAGACTGTACCGGCACGATAGAAGCTTTAGGGAACGGTGTGGAAGGTCTTATTCCAGGTCAGCGGGTAATTGCGTTTCCTTCTAAAGGATCTTATGCCGAATATGCCCTTGCCCCAGCCATGCTGACCTTCCCCATCCCGAAAAGCATTTCAGATATACAGGCTGCAGCATGCCCGATTGCCGGAATAACGTCACTTAAGCTGCTTGAAGATATAGCACGAATCCAGCAAGGAGAAACCGTACTAGTGCATGCCGGCGCTGGCGGAGTCGGGACTACAGCCATTCAGCTTGCCAGGATACTTGGCGCTGGAAAAGTAATCACAACGGCTGGTTCCCCTGAAAAAACAGCATATGCCTTGGAAGCAGGATCCGATTACGGAGTGTGTTATACAATCGAAGATTTTCCTGCAAAAGTAATGGAATGGACAGAAGGTAAAGGGGCTGATGTGATCCTTGATTCTGTTGCCGGTACAGTGACAGAAAAAAGTCTGGATTGCCTTGCACCTTTTGGAAGGCTTGTCAATTTCGGCAATGCTTCGGGAAATGCCGGAACTGTAGAGACAAATGATCTTCACAGCAGCTGCCGCTCCCTCCTTGGCTTCAGCTTTGGGACGGTGCGCAAAAAGAGGCCGCATCTTGTAAGGGCTTCAGCTGGAAAAATTATCGGTTTGCTGGAAACCGGCCGGCTCAGCATGAAAATTGGAGAAACTTTCAGCTTGTCTGAGGCAGCGGAGGCCCATACCAGGATAGAGAGCAGGCAGAGCCTGGGGAAAACTGTCCTGATAATAGACTAAAGATTCATAGCCTGCACCTATTTGCAGGCTATGAATCTTCTATATCGTCACACTTCTTTTAAGGCTTGCAGCAGCTTCCTTTATATCTGCAGCCTGGCTGATGCTTGTTATGACAGAAACGCCGTCTGCCCCGGCCAGAATAACAGCACGTGCATTGTGCGGTGTGATTCCGCCTATTCCTACAACTGGTATTGTGATAGCAGACTCTCTCAATTCCTGTATGAGAGCCATTCCCTGAACCGCCTTGGCATCTGCTTTTGTTGACGTCGGATAGATGGGGCCAAGACCCAGATAATCTGCGCCAGCCCTGACAGCTTCGTTCGCTTCCACAAGTGTATGGGCAGATACCCCCAAAATCTTATCCCCGATTTTCTCCCGTACTGCTTCGGCCGGCTCGTCCTCCTGCCCAATATGGACGCCGTCTGCGCCGATTTCACATGCCAGTTCTATGTCATCGTTGATGATAAAAGGAATGCCCCCTGTCCTGCACATCCGCTGAAGCTGCTCTGCAAGCACGTATTTTTCTTGCCTGCCAAGACATCCTGCCCCTTTCTCCCTGTACTGAAAAAGGGAGATCCCGCCTTTAATCGCCTCTTTCATAACCATATCCGGATTCTTAGTGCAGTTCGTGCTTCCCATGATAAAATAGACCTTTAACAGCTCTTTCATTCTTTGACTGTCAATTCGCGCCATATGCCAAGCCCTCTGCTTTCTGTCTATTGTTATATGCCCAGTGGTTTGTCGGGCCGTGGCCGCTCCCAAGGAGAAGATCATCTTCGATGGCTGCCTGGATGAAGTCTTTTCCAAGCCGGACACTCTCCTTTACAGAAAGCCCCTTCGCCAGTCCTGCCGTGATTGCTGCTGAAAAGGTGCAGCCGGTCCCATGGGTATTGACTGTATCCACCCTCCTGCCTTCAAACACATCAAAGCTGCTTCCATCAAAAAGCAAATCAGCAGCAGCTTCTTGATTTCCTGTTTCATGCCCCCCTTTAATGACTACATTGTGAGCGCCGAGCGCACATAATCTCCTGGCTGCTTCTTTCCGTTCGGCTAAAGAAGAGATTTTCATGCCGGTTATTGCTTCTGCTTCAGGAATATTAGGGGTGATGATTAGTGCGAGCGGGAGTAAATGTTCCTTCAGGGCTGCCATGGCGCTTTCCTGCAGGAGGCTAGCCCCTCCCTTGGCAATCATCACAGGATCGACGACCACCTTTGTCCATTGATAATGGCTGATAACAGCAGAAACAGCTTTAATGATGTCTGCATCAAAAAGCATGCCCGTTTTTAAAGCATCCGTCCCCATGTCGCTTCCAATGCTCTCTATCTGTTTACCTACAGCTTCGGCCGTCATCGGGAAGACCGCCTGCACGCCAGTGGTATTCTGAGCGGTGATTGCTGTCAGTGCTGTCATGCCATAGACACCAAGTTCCTGGAAGGTCTTAAGGTCAGCCTGGATTCCGGCTCCGCCTCCACTGTCCGAACCCGCTATTGTCAATGCTTTGTTAATATTCATTTATATTTCTCCTTTGAGGACAGTAATGTCCGTCCTGTTTTCAAGATCCTCACCCTTAAGCAGGGCAAGGCTGTTAAGCAGCTCTATTTGAAAGGTTCCAGGTCCTTTGTTTCCCGCTGCTTCTGCAGCCATTTCTGCCGCTGCAGAGTATACAGCCAGCGCAGCCGCCGCGGCTTTCAGTGAGTCTGATTCAATTGCATGGAAAGCGCCTATCACCGATGACAGCAGGCAGCCCGTTCCTGTAACTTTCGTAAGGAGGCTGCTTCCGCCACTGATCCGGACAACTGTTATTCCATCAGAAATGATGTCCTCCTTCCCTGTAATAACAGTTACGGTGTTGAACAGTTTTGCAGCAAGAAGGGCTGTCTCTTCCGGGTTGCCGGCTTCCCCGCCGTCAACACCTTTAATTTCTCCTCCTTTTCCGGCAAGGTGAGATATTTCGGCAGCATTGCCGCGCAAAATGGAGATCGGCAGCTCTTCGAGAAGGTTTCTGCCTGTTTCGGTCCTGTAAGCTGTTGCACCTGCCCCGACCGGATCAAGGATGATCGGCACTGAGTTTCTGCCCGCTGATTCTCCGGCAAGTTTCATAGATTTTACCACAGGGGAAGTAAGAGTGCCGATGTTCAGGACCAGCGCCCCTGCAATGCCGGCCATATCGGCAGCTTCTTCTGCAGCATGAGCCATGACAGGCGATGCCCCCAGCGCCAGCAGGCCGTTAGCGGTAAAATTGGTGACAACCATATTGGTGATATTATGTACAAGCGGCTTTTCAGCCCTAAGCTTTTCCAGCATCACTGCTATCTCTATTGTATTCATTCCCTTTTCTCCTTTCAGCAGCAAAAAAGCCAGGCCCTGAAAAGGACCTGGCAATTGTGCATAAAAATATAGCAAATAGTTCCACTTCGCTACTTTCCTACGCTGGCATCATCCAGATCAGGTCCAAAGGGTTAAAAAACGGGCCAGTTTTTCTCTCAGCCTGCTTTCCGCAGGCACCCCCAGTAGTTGCTTATTAGATTGACAATTACATAGTATCTTTTTTTGTCCCCGGCGTAAAGCGATAATCATTTACTAAACCATTTCTGCGGCAAAATGGTAGATTGGCAGTTCAATGAAAACGGAAGTCCCTTCTCCTTCATTGCTCTCAGCCCAAATTTTACCATTATGCCTTGCGATGATTTCCCTTGTAATCGAAAGTCCGATGCCATTTCCGGCCGTCCTGCTGTTACTGCTTGCCTTGGTATAGTTTCTGTCAAAAATAAATGGAAGCCTTGCAGCCGGGATGCCGCTGCCGGTATCTGACAGGCATATCCTGACACTTCCGCCCTGGGATGCAAGCCTGGCGCTAAGGATCAAACCGCCAGTCTCTGTATGCCTGATGCTGTTTGAGACCAGATTGGAGAAGGCCTGCAGCAGACGGGCGGGATCTGCCTCCACCAACGGAACATTCTCAACATTCGTGTTTTCCAGATCCAGGACAAAATAAAGTCCTTTCTTTTCGGCTTCAAATTTAAATTGCTTCCTAATATTGACCAGCATCTGGCCAAGGGGCAAATAATCCATCTCAAACCGTATTTGGCCAGCCTCCATACGGGAAAGATCAAACAAGTCGCGGATCAGGACATTCAGTTCATTCAGGCGGCTGACACTTCGCTGAAGAAATTCTCTTTTTTGCTCTTCTGATTCGGCAATACCCTCCTGCACAGCTTCTATATAGCCCTTAACGGCAGCAAGCGGAGACCTTAAATCATGAGAGATGTCTGATAATATAGTGTTCTTTGCCTGCCTTGAGCGGTCGAGTTCTTTATTGGCCCTCTCCAGGCGGATATTTGCTTCATTCAGCTCTTCGGTCCGCCGGGCAACCCTTGCTTCCATCCTCTCATACAGATCTGCATTTTCCAAAGATATGGCTGCCTGAGAGGCAATCAATTCAAGAACCCGGAGATTTTCTTTTGTGAATGCATGCGAAATCTGGTTGTTTTCCAGGTACATCATACCCTTTACTTCACCCTTATTCAGGATCGGCAGGCAAATGAGCGACTTCAGCAGGATCCTTTTGACATAAGGATCCCCTGAAATCAGACTGTTTTCACAGGCATAATCAAGAATGATTCCTTCTCTGCTCAGCTCTGCAAGTTCTATTGCCTGTTCGGACAGCATTTCTCTTCCTTGGACCGGCTCGAAGCGTTTTGGCCGTTCACCCCCACCGGCATACTCCCCGATCGTCCAAATTCCATCCCGTTTAAAGAGCAGAATCCCCCTGTCTGCTCCGCTGTAATGCATGGTAACCTCCATTAGCCGGGCCAGCAGATTTTCAAGCACTACTTCCCTGGATATGCTCTGGGCGGCGGAAACAAGGGCATACTCATCAAACTGAATGGAATGACTGGTTTCCGGTTCCTTCGGTAAGGAAATTTTAACCTTCTTCCGAAGATCATCAGCCTTGGCTTCTGCACCCCAAAGGCGATAGCATTTAAAAGCTTCTGAGAAAAAGGAACTTGCCATCCTGCTATATCCCTGCGCAGAAAAGTATCGGCCTGCACATTCATTTGCAAGGGCAGCATCCTGCAGGAAGCCGTTCTTTTCGGCTTCCTGAATGCTTTCATCATAAATATTAAAAAGATTGGAATCCCTCTTGGCAATCCTTCGGTATTCTGCTTTTAAAAGCAAGTATTTATGACGGAAATTCGACGGGGAAAGAGCTGCCCAGCGTTTCATTTTTGATATAGAGTCCTTCAGTTTAGCCAAATGAAGAGCTTTTTTCTTTTTCTGCTTTTCATGTTCATAAAAACGGACAAGCCATAAACCATGATAGAAATGGTATTCAGGGACAATGACAAGCGTCAGCCTTTTGCTGATAAGCGGTGCCAGTTTCTGAATCAGTTCATCGGCATATTCAGTTTTCTGAAAAAGATAGCTCATCTGCAGCCGGATCGTATAATGGATGATTTTTGCAGAGTCATCATCGAGCACAGGAGTAAAGGTCCAGTCATGACTCTCTTTTTCCTTCTTCAAATAGAGGACCCATTCCTCCATCTCCGTCAAAAAACCGATTGAAATAGGATATTGAATCCTATTGACGAACATGATCTGATTCCGGATCCCATCCAGCGCCTCTTCAAGCGGCGATCCTTTCATAAATAATGTGATGACGATGAATGAACTATTAGCACCGGCAAGATGGATATTTCCTGCATCCAGGCAGTATCTCTGTGAATCCGTGAGGTGGTGGAGATTTTCTGAAATCGGGTGTCTCCAGTGGCTGACAAAGCTTCCAAAGACAAACTGCACACGGCCTTTAATGCCTGTGACACCAAAATGCTGAGACAGTTTGATCGCCAGCCTGCCATAGTCGTAGCTGCCCTTGAAATCGCTGAATCCCGAGCTTAATATCAGGCTGTAATTATTGAATACAAGGGCACTTAAGTCGGTTAATCCGTTGTTGAGCGTGTAGTTCAGTGCCTTCAGCATCAGCATGGTGGCAAGATTCTGGTCTGCATGGTAGGATGGAGCGTTCAGGTTGATGAGCGTCTGCAGGATTTGCCTTTTGTCCCTGTCCACCATTTCAGGAAGGGACATTATGTCTTCTTGTGATTTATTGCTTAAAGCAAATTTTGCACGGAGAAACTCCATCACAATAGCATGTTTGCCGATGCTTGGTGCAAAAGTGATTCCGTAAAGCTTAAGGCCTTCTATTCCTGAGCTGACCGCCTCTTTCACCCTGTGCATATGAGTGAATAAAGTGATTTGCAGATTATAAATTGATAACTTCTCATAATCAGTTTTTGCATTTTCAAGCACTATAGCGAAGGTTCTTTCAGCTTCAACCAATTTTCCTGTCAAATAAAAGCATTCACCAAGACCTTTGAATATGCGGAAAGTCAGTTCATATTTACCGTTCCAATCTTCCCCGGCGAGCTTAAGTGCAGCCTGGAAATAAGAGAGTGCTTCCCGAAAGGCAGCAGCATCCTTGGCAAGTTCTCCTGCAGCGGCATTCCATTCTGCCAGCGGAGCTCTTTCTTTCATTTCAAGCTGTTCGCTGCAGATATTCAAATGGTGGACAATCTGGAAAAGGCGTGACGGTGTATTCTCCTTCATGCCGACAAGCAGCCTGCCGATTTTCAAATGGGAGGCATTCTGTTCTTCCAGGTTCATAGACTGATAGACTGCCTGCTGGACGGTATCGTGGAGGAAGCTGTACTCTGTTGGCATAGCATTCACATAGCTGCTGGAATGAATATATTTATATAAAGGATCTCTAGGGAGAATAAAGCCAGATTCAAGGGCCAGCCAAAGAGATTCAGCGAGCCACCCTGGACGGTCTTTGAACAGGAGGGAAAGCGTTTTGAAATCAAATCTGTTGCCAAAGCAGGAGGCAGCCTTTAAAACCTCTTTTGCTTTTTCAGGCAGCTTCTGGAAACGCTCCAGCATAAAACCGGATATTCCGTCATCCACTGGCCTTTCCATTATTTTTCCGATATCGGCTTTCCATTTTCTTTCTGCTGGATCCCTGGTAATGAAGCCATCCTCAAAATATGAAAATAAAAGCTGGCTGATGAACAGCGGGTTGCCCCCGGTTATCCTGTGTAAGAGCCCTCCGAGTTCCAAAACCGTTTCCCCATCATCTCTCAGGGCATTTCCTACCCATGCATAAATCTCCTTTTGACTGAGCGTGCGAACCGGGATATGATGAATCTCTGCTGCTCCTTCTTCCAGCCTGGCAAGTGTCCTCCTTACTGGATGCCTGGACCCTGTTTCGTTGTCCCTGTATGCACAAATAAGCATAAAGTGGGGAATCATGCCCTTCAGCAGGAGATATTCGATCAGCTCAAGCGAAGCAATATCCGCCCACTGAAGATCATCAAGAAAGAGAACAAGCGGATGCTGTTCATCTGCAAACAGGCATATAAACTGGTGGATATGAAACAAAAATTGCTGATGGGCGTCGGCTCCATTTGGCCCTTCTTCAACCTGCTCTCCCATAAGCAAGCCCAGCTCTGGAAGGACTGAGAAAAGGACCGCATAATTTCCGGTAAAGCCGTCCTTCAATTTAGATGCCCACATCGCTCTGCGGCTTTCGCTCTCAAGCATTACCTGGAGAACAAGAGAACGGAATGCTGCAATGATCGGGGCATAAGGCATCTGCCTTTGCAGCATGTCATATTTTCCGGAAACAAAATAGCCTTTTTCCCGGATGAGCGGCTTTTGGATCTCGTGTACAAGAGCCGTCTTTCCCATCCCCGGTGAACCTGGCAGGAACACGGCGCCTGTACCCCCCCGGCTGACCTCCTCAAAAACATGAAGGATTTGTGCTTTTTCATTGTCACGTCCATACAGCTTCCTTCCGGGTTCAAACAGCATACTATCATCGTCTTTCCCAAGTGGATACACTTCTTGCCGCTTCCCGGACTTTAGATTTTCGAGGGCACGGAGAAGATCGGCGCGTATCCCGAAAGCGCTGCCGTATCGATTTTCAGGCATTTTTTCAAGCAGTTTCATGATGATTGACGCAATTACAGGTGGAAGATCAGGATTTGAATCACAGGGATTCTTCATACTTTTTGCCAGATGCTCGTACACAAGCTCAAGCGGTTCCTTCGCCTTGAAAGGCAATTCACCGGTAAATAATTCGTAAAGTACTATTCCTGCTGAGTAGAAATCTGAACGATAATCAACTAGCCTGTTCAATCTTCCAGTCTGTTCAGGGGATATGTAAGGCAAATGAGCCAAATTGGCCAGGCTGGCAGCGTTCAAGGAAGGATGTTCTTCTTTTAATAGCGTCGACTGGCCGAAACCAGTAATTTTAATCCTGCCATCAACGGGGTTGAAAAGGATATTTCCCGGATTGACCGATTTATGGATAATATGCTGCTGGTGTACCTGCAGGATTGCCCCGGCCAGTTTTGCTGAAATGTCCAGCATCTCTGTAAGATCGGCATTCTTGATGCTGAGTTCACTTAGTGTTATACAAGGAAAGTATTTGCAGACCAGATATGGCTTTTTTAAGTGTATGATTAACTCTTCTGCTTTTAGGATGCTGTCTTCTTCCATTTCCTTTGTAAGCTGGTATTCGTGAACAAGAGCAGCAATCTCCATATCTGACAGCACATCGTTTTTATATGTCTTTATCAGCACCTGCTCCCTGCCTTTGACCGAGTAGCCTTTCAGGAAGATAAATTCTTCATTTGCAGTTTCTGCGGCAATCAGCTGGTATCCAGGTATATTAATGTTCTCAATCATAATGGTCACCCTCTTATTTAAGCGAAACTTTAATACGGCTTTAATAAAACTTTAACTTTCCATTTTATAATATAGCCAACGAGAAGAATGGTCTGGAGGTAAAGTATGAAGAAGGAAGAGAAAACGCTCTCTTATGAACAGGATTTGTATGAATGGATATGTTTGATGGCAAAAGCAAGAAAGCTTGGCATGACGGCTGAGGAAGTCAGGGAATTCTTCAAATCCGCCAAAAACCTCAACCTCCATTGAATTTATAGCCCATGCCCCTGACTGTGATAATATATTCCGGCCGGGCCGGGTCCTGTTCGATTTTCTTGCGGAGATTGCTGATATGGACCATAACAGTCCTGATATCCCCAAAGCTGTCTTTTCCCCAAATGGAATCGAATAAATGCTCTGCACTGAAGACACGGCCGGCATTTTCAGCGAGGCAGCAGAGCAGCTGAAATTCCTTTGCAGCCAGAGAGATGGGCTTTCCCTCCCTCGTCACTTCACAGCAGTCCCTGTCAATAGCCAGCTCTCCAAATATTAATGCCCGTCCATTACTAGCAGCCTTTGGGCTTCCTGACAGCTCTTTATATCTTCTAATATGGCTCTTTACCTTTGCAACGAGCACTGGCGGGCTGAACGGTTTCGTTATATAGTCATCGCCGCCTATCCTGTGACCTATTATCTGATCTATATCATCTTCCCTTCCACTAAGGAAAAGGATCGGAACCTTTGTCTTTGTTCTGATGATGCGGCAAACCTCAAATCCATCCATGTCCGGCAGCGCCACATCCAGGATGATCAAGTCCGGCTCCAGGCTTCCTGCCAGTTGCACCGCCTCTGCACCTGTTGCTGCAAAGGCAAGCCTAAAGCCTTCCTTAGATAAATAAGCCTTTTGAATATTCTGAATGTCAGGATCATCATCAACCAGCAGAATTAATTCACCAGTCATAGCACGCTTCCCCCTTTTTAAGCACAAGGAAAAAATTAACACTACTGATATATTATAGCACTCATTAGAGGTTTTATTGTATAAATCTTCTGACAGCAGGATTTATATGTTTGATGAGCTGGTCCCGGGGTAAAAAAGGAAGGAAAGCCAATCTATCGAAGGGACTGATAAACGATGAATCGATTAGCAGCGACTTCTGGTTTTGGCATCTTAATGGAAGGTTCTTTTGTTTTCCGTTCACAAGGAACCCTGGTGCTTAATCGGTGGACTTAGAACCGATTCGGCCCCAAAGCTGAACCTTCCGTGCCCCTCTAGGGGAAACTTAGCTGCTTATGCAGCAGAAAGCGCAGGCCATATGGCTTGCGCTTTTTCTATTGAAGATTGCAGCAGGAAACCGCACTTCTTGGGGTATCAGCAAAAAAATGGTAAGATATATTTAGGAAAACTAAACAAACAAAGAAGGTTGCAACATGCAAATCATTTCAAATAATAAGGGGTTCCTGGCTGCTTTTTTCATCGCTCTTGCCGGCGGTATAATTTTTACTCTCCTTCACCTGCCGATTCCCTGGCTGCTGGGCAGTCTGACGGCCATTCTTGCTGCCAGCCGGTTCATCCCCTTCAAGCTGGAATGGCCAAGAAAGCTGAGGGACGCAGGAATCCTCATGGTCGGATACAGCATCGGTCTGACATTCACAAAGGATGCAGTCAGCCAGATGTCAGGAAAACTGCCTAGCATGCTTGCCATGACCCTGCTTACCATTGCATTCTCGGTCCTCCTTGCCGTCATCGTTTCCCGCATATCCGGAATTGATTTTCCGACGGTCCTTACAGGAAGCATTCCTGGCGGGCTTTCGCAAATGCTTGTTTTTGCAGAAGAATCAGAAGGGATTGACTTGACGACAGTTACGTTTCTGCAGGTTGCAAGGCTGCTGATGATCGTCTTCTTTGTCCCTTTTTTAGTATTAGGTCCGCTTTTATCAGGAGAAGCGGGGCCTGCTGCTATCCTTCAGGAAGAAATACCGCAATGGAGTGCCTTGTTTCCGGCTGTCATACCCTTTATCTTCGCTTCACTGGCAGGTGCTTATCTGGGGAAAAAGTTAAGGCTGCCGACACCTTATCTGCTCGGCCCCATTGTCGCAACCGCTTTGATGGGGATATATTTTACGAGAGGACCTGCGCTTCCTCCTTCCCTGCTGGATCTGTCCCAGTTTTTCATCGGCGGCCATATCGGCCTCCTTATGAGGCCGGAAAAGCTCCATCACAAAACTAAAACCATCTCACTTGCCCTTTTAAGCGGCGCTCTGCTTATCGGTTTATCCCTTTTATTAAGTATCCTGCTGGCATTCGAGTACGATCTTTCATCTGCCACCAGCTTTCTCAGCCTTGCTCCAGGAGGAATGGACCAAATGGGAATCCTGGCACACGAGGTTCATGCAGATCTGGCCACAGTCACCGGCTATCAGCTTTTCCGGATCTTTTTTATCTTTTTCGCCGTCCCCCCTGCACTGCGCTGGTATTTCCGCCTTCGGACACGCAAGAGAACGGCAAAGAGGGCCTGACTATGACCATAGCAGTTCAGATAATGTAAAAATCACAGCCCAATAAACATGCGTTTTCGTAATGTAAATAGCAGGGTAATTAACACACCAAAAAAGCCTGGAATGTCCCCAGGCTTTTTATTTTTTTGACTTTATTCAGTAAACGCTCTCAATCGCTGAATGGTAGAACTGTGATTTGCGTTAAACTTTTTGATTTTTAAACAATGAAGTCAGGTTTTCTGCAATAGAGTGTTATAGAGGGAAAAACTCCTCTTATTTCGCTAATTGTACTGAAAACACCTGATATAGAGGGAGAAATTCCTTTTATGTAATCGAAAACGCGAAAAACAGATTGCTTTTATTTGCATAGAGGGAAAAAACCCTCTTATTTTACCCAAAAACGACTTCTGACCTGCAATTAACAGTAAAATCTCCCCTTATTGCCTGTCACTTGTTACTCACTTTGTAGTTTCCCAGCTGTTGTATCTGTTATGATCGATCGTAATTGTATGAGCAGATCAAACTCTCAAGAAAGTTAAATAACACCCTAAATGGCACGATACAATCTTCATTGCCAATGTGCTATTTGGGGTGCTTGTTTCTTTGCCATTTTAGTTGTGCTGTCTTATCAAACAACCATATGTTTTATGCACTGAAATGTATGCTGACACATATGCCATTTACAGTATTTCTACAAGAACGCTCTGATCAGGCACTCTTTAGTATTATGTTGCTTTAATTTATAGTTACAGCGTGGCTGCCCATCATCTTCCATGCTTCGGCGAAAGCTTCTTTTTCAGCCTTTCTGTCTTTCGTTCCATAAGGATCATTAACATAGATATGATCCTCATCATAGCCAGTGATCACGACACTGTGCATGTTGAATGTCACCTCTACCGCTCCCTCGGGCGTGTCCCATTTTTCAAAGGAAGCAGCCGGCGTTAAACTGGCCGTTGTTATAATCCATACGGGCGAGCCCTCACTTACCTTTTTAAGGATTTCTTCAAAGTCCCGGCCTGTCAGGTTTTCCGCCTTATCGCCGGCATAAGACTGAGCCAGCTTGAGAATGGGTCCGCTGTAGACGCCAAGTCCAGGCCCGTTGGCCATGTCACCCACAAACCCTGTGTTTGGGCTGCCATAGCTGCCGTTACTATAGCGGAGCGGGACGGTATCTATATTGTCCGCCAATTCATTTTTCGTAACCTTATATCCTTTATAATTCATAAGCATGGCTAGGCTTGTCACCTCACAGCCGTTATAAAGCCGGGGGGCGGCCATTTGGTTGAACAATGGGACATCCAGCATCACTTCCTCCTTTATAATTTCATTCTTCGTTATCGGCGCATTCTTTGCTTTACTATGTAATTCTGCTGCCAGGGCCTTTCCCGGCTGCTCGTTTTCTGCATCCATCCAATGGTAGCCTCCCAGAGTAATAGAAAGACCCACTGTGGCGGCAATAGCGATTCCCCAAGCTTTGTTCATCTGCAAATTCTCCTTAGCTGCATACATTCTAGTAGTTTTATTATTAAGTCTGGAGAGGGGACTTTCAAGAAATTTGCCTCAATTTTAAAGTTAACTTAACCCTTTCGACACAATCCCTCCCTTCTTTTCCAGTTAAGTATAGATATGGGCGCCTCAGCTGATACTGCCATCCTCCCCTTTTTTCTGCCAGTTTCGTGCAATTTCTCTTTCTATGATAGATTCCGTCTAGTTTTGTGAGCTTTTGTCAGACGGCAGGAAAAAAGACAGCACTGCGGAATATAACAGGCAATGATAAAAAGCGGCTCTAATACGTTAGGTAAAATCATGTTTTATATTCAATATAATTGAAAGGATGTTTTTTATGGAAACTCAATTTATGAAAGCTTACACGATTAAAGAGGTATCAAAGAAAATAGGAGTTCCTTCCGGTACACTCCGGCAATGGGAAAAAGATTTGAATGGCCTTCTTGTAATTCCCCGGTCCAAGCAGGGGGTGCGCTTTTTTACTGATACAGAAATTGAGCTATTGGGAAAAATTAAAGAGATGCGCGAGAAAAATCTCAGCAAGGAAATGATCCGCCATCTTATGCAGATCCACCTGGACGGGCGCGGCGAAGAAGATGCCGCCCCATTGCCGGCATCTCCTCCAGCCGTTACAAGAAGCCTTGAGGCGAATCCTGTAAATGATATGGAACTCTTTATGGAAGCCCTTGATAGCTACAAAGAAAGCTTTCTTGCTGATATCCGTGCTGAAATCAGGAATGGCATCCGAAAGGAAGTGCTTGAAGAAGTAAAAAAAGAGATTTCCAGGGGATCGGTGCACACAGTCAAAACAATATCCGATTCTATTTATAAAACAGCTGAAGGCACGAAATCCCAGCTTAAAAGCCTGTCTCACAAAATCGAACAGGTTTCAGAAGATACCTCCGAAACATTCGGAGCTTTTTCAGAAGAGGTTGCGAGGGCTTCGGAAGGCACTTCTGAGCAGATCCGCCAATTGACGGCACGTGTGTCGGATTCCTCGGAAGCGGCTTCTGAAGAATTCAAAACGATGATCCACTATATTTCAAAATCTGCGGAAATAACGAATCACGAGATTACCAGCCTCATTGATACACTGAATAAGGACCGTGATGCCTATCTTCATGCCATGAATGAAGAGAGAGAGCAATATCGGGTGGATATCAAACAGCGAGAAGATATCTTCCAGGATTTTGTCGTCGGCTTCCGCCAGGCAGCTGCTGCAGAGGAAAAGGCAAAAAAAGGCTGGAAATTCTGGAAATAAGCCTATATTCCTGATTGATCATCTGAGACATTGGCACGAAATTTCTGCAGCCTGACAGTTATTGTTATATTTTAACATCCTCTTTATGCTACGCTTATTTTATGCATTAGTACTAGCAAAGGAGCGATTAGCGTGTTTAATGGAAACCATCAAGACAACCCGGAAGCATACAGGATTTTTTCAAAAGAGTTTATCCAAAACCCTTATCCCGGCTACCGTAAGCTCAGAGAAGAACAGCCAGTCTATAAAACCGTCATGCCTGATGGACAGACAGGCTGGGTCATTACGAAATATGAAGACGCAGTTGCAGCATTGAAGGACAAGCGCTTCATTAAGGACTTTTCCAAACTTTACGGCGGCCAGATGGATCATGAGAGCATCTTTACAGAGAATATGCTCTTCTCTGATCCTCCTGACCACAAACGGCTTCGCGGTCTGGTCCAGAAAGCATTCACTCCGAGGATGATTGAAAACATGCGCGGCAGGATCAAGGAAATAGCAGACCAGCTTCTGGACAGGATGGAAAACAAGGAAGAAATCACCCTGATCGATGATTATGCTTTCCCCCTTCCGATCATCGTCATTTCGGAAATCCTTGGTGTCCCAACAGAAGACCAGGACAAGTTCAGGATCTGGTCCAACTCTTTGATTGAAGGGTCAAATGGCGAGAATTGGAATGAAATCCAGCAGCATATGAATGAATTTGTCAAGTACCTGGGCGAATGGTTTGCATTTTTGCGCGATAATCCGCGTGATGACTTGATCAGCCAGCTTATCAATGCTGAAGAAGGCGGGGATAAGCTGACAGAAAAAGAATTGTATGGCGTCGTCTCCCTGCTGATTATTGCGGGCCATGAAACCACCGTCAACCTGATCGGAAACGGGATCCTGTCCCTGCTTGAAAATCCAGATCAGCTAAAGCTTCTGAGGGAGAAACCGGAACTCATCCATAATGCCGTAGAAGAACTTCTGCGCTACAATGGGCCTGTAGAATACAGCACGTCCCGCTGGGCAATAGAGGATGTCGAATTCCAGGGGCAGACGATCAGAAAAGGCGAGCTGGTCATTGCTGCACTGAATTCTGCCAATCGCGATGATGAGAAATTTGCGGATCCGGACGTACTGGATATTACGCGGGAGAAGAGCCCCCATCTTGCTTTTGGCAAGGGCATCCACCTGTGCCTCGGTGCACCACTGGCTCGTTTAGAAGGCGAGATAGCCATCCTAGCCCTGCTGGAAAGGTTCCCGGAAATCGGTCTGAATGCTTCACCGGATGAGCTAGAGTGGCGCCCTGGCATGATTGTCAGAGGCGTTAAAGAGCTTCCTTTGAGGGTCAGATAAAAATTAAAAGCAGCACCCCTGTCAGGGTGCTGTTTCACTTTAAGATTCTGTCACTTTCAAATAAATCTCTTCATATTCCTCAAAATCCAGCACCTCGATAACGTCAGACCAATGAAGGACCGTCCCGATAAAATCCTTGATATCAAGGCCGGGCATTTCATATGTCTCATCTTTATTTACAGTGCCTGTGGCATCTTCAATGAAAGTTACTTTATATCCCCTGTCATAAGCGCTGATGCTTGTAAAGAGACAGCAGAATTCTGTATTGAATCCGGTGATCACCAGCTTTTCGACATCCATTTTCTGCAGCAGCTCTGCCAGATTCGTCTCAAAAAAGGCACTCGGGGTCCTTTTGTCAATCACATAATCTGGATAATCGGCAAATTCCCCGATGATTTCAGCTCCTTCACCTTTTTCATACAGCGGGCTTTCTTCAACTCCATCCAGATGTTTAAGAAATATGACCGGTCTGCCCCTGTCTTTAAAATCCATTATAACTTTTTCCATTTTTTGCAGTTCATCTGAAAAATCCCCTGTCGTAACAATACCATTCTGCACATCTATCACCAGCAATGCTTCCATTTTTTCTCCCCCCTAATTGGCAATCCTCTACCAATTCTTCATTAGATTCGTAATCTCCTTCTATAAATAAGAAATCCAGGGGTGATGAATGTCCATTTGCCGGATGCCTTGCTTCAGCCAATACCTTTGTTCTTTGCTGAGAAAATCCCTCGCACTATGAAAATCTGCTTGATCTTTGGGACGGGCTTTCAGCTTGAAGAGAAGGACAACTTGCGGGTTTAGATAGGGGATATCATCTTCTGTGAACAGTATGGCTTCGGCAGCCGGGCAGGAAATCCCAAAGTTGCGGCGGAAGATCCACCTTCCTTCTTCACGCTCGCTCAGGAGAATTTCCGTCTGTTGATTATGTACTCTATCTACTGCGTGAATTTCATGTACCGGAAGATTGAGGTATTCTCCATTCCAGATGATGAGAGACCCATTGACAGCCTTGCGAAACTCCCAATCTGCGAGTTGGTCCCTCAAAGCTTTCTGGTCTTCCCGGAATATGCCGATTTCCAGATCTGCATGCGGCCTGGTCTGTTTCCCTATAAAAAGATCAATCGCCCAGCCGCCCGCAACAAACCAAGGCCTCTCAAATCCGTCCATCCATCCAGCTGCTTTTTTACACTCCGGGAACATTGGCCCATTCCTCCTCTTTCTTTCAAAGAAAAAAACCGGATGGATGGCATCCGGCAGATTTCTGGACTAGCGGCTTTTTTCTTTGAGAAAGAAGCTTCCCAAAGTGGTTATGCTGGAAACCAGCATGAAGAAAAACGCAGTGCCGGCAAGCCAGGAACCTTGAAAAATCAAACATATAGCCAGGGCACTGAAAAAAATGATCAGGCTGAGATCCATCAGACCTTCCTTTGTCATAGAATTACCTGCCTTTCGTTGTTCAGTAACTCTTTGTTGTCATTTTTTCCGCTCAGACGGTCTTTTTAAACATAATGCTGAAATAATGCCATACAGCACCAGCAGGACTCCAGCTGCAAGAAAGGCTGCGGCAGCTTTTGGAATGTTTTGTTCGGAAAGGCTGTCAGCCATTTCAAAGCCCAGGAATTGTATGCCGATCCCGTCACCATCAACATCTGTCCCTAGGTGCATAAGCTCTATGCCTTTACAGGACAATGCTAAGCCTAAAATAGTCAAGAAGATTAGCAGGACAGCTTTCATTTACAGCACTCCCTTTTTTAAGGCACTTTTGACTCTTTATTCGGGCTGGTGCATGTCATTCCCTCCTTTTTGGCAAAAGAAATAGGTTTCTGCATCCAAAATTCTGTTATAGCTCTCTTCATAGGCTGTTTGTTTAGTTTTTTCAGCGTTCCAAAGGAAAAAGAATAGAAATATAAGTGCGGCCAGGACAAAAATTGCTCCGTACATTAGATAATGCATCACAATGGATAGGGTCCTGTTTTGTTTGGGAAGGCGGTATAAAGTGAAGTGTATTTGTTGCTTGATAGAGTGCGGCAGATATGACGGCTCATTTTGCAGAATTCTTTTCAGCTGTTCATCCTTGCATTTCTCATGCATTGCCGATCCCCCTCTCCTCAGAAAGATAGACAGACAATTTGGCCCTTGCCCGGTTCAGCCTTGATTTTACTGTTCCTGTGCTGATTTCCAGCAGCTCTGCAATTTCCTTGACGGAGAAATCCTCATAATAGTAAAGGATGACTGGTGCACGGTGTTTTTCATCCAGCTCACCGATTGCTTCGCTAATGCTTTGGGCCGGATCGCCGAGAAACCGGTCTGATAGATAATATTCAATATCCTCCACAGGCACGACTGTTTGTTTTTTTCTCAGGATGTTATGGCACTCATTGATGAGGATGCGCGTGATCCAGGTTTTAAAATATTTGGGCTGCTTCAGTTTGCGGATGCTGCGGAAGCTCTTCAGGATCGTTTCCTGAATGGCATCTGCACAATCATTATCATTGGACAGCAGGCCTCGCGCCACCCGGTAAAGCGATAGTTCGCAAGATTCGATCAGTCTGACGAAAGATTCCTCATTTCCTTTTTTGGCAAGAATAATGTCTTTTTCTGAAAACACATTTATCTTCCTCCCTTTGCACATTAGACATTTTTTCGAATGCAAAGGTTCCATTTTTTATCTAAATTGGGCTTAATTACTTATGGAAATTGGAGAAAAAAGGAGCTTTTTGGGCAAATGGTATTCCCGATTTCTAATCAGTCCCAGGCCTAGGCATGCCTGAGCTTCAGCCGTTTAGGAGAAAAGATATCCTTTGGAAGTATTTTGAGCAATATATTAAATGAAAGGTGAGAATGGTGCAAAAAAATGTTCAAAAAAAAAAGAAGGCCAAATTTCGGCCTTCTCTCATTACCTCCTGCCGCGGCCAGGTCCCCGGCTTCCATTTGAAGCTGGACCCCGGTCTCTGCGACCGCCTGTTCCATCTGAACTTCTGGAGCGCTGGCTGTCACGGCTCCGCTCCCCGCTTGAGCGTATGCCATCAGGCCTTGGGTTTCTTTCAGCAGATCGCCCACCTGACGATCTCCGGCCATCACTAAGAGAGCGCCTGTCCCCTGATCGGCGGCCATTCTCTCTCCGCTCGTCATGTGTATAGCTGCGGATTTCGCCATCGGCTCTGCGTCCTTCACTCGAACGGGTGCGCCTCTCCCCTGAACGGGTGCTGCGGACTTCCCGGCTACCCCGCCCTTCCGTCCGGCCCCCAGTCCTTCTCCGTGATTCAGCGCCGCCAGCCCTGCGGTCCCTGTCAGAACGTTTTTTAGGTTTATCTCCACTGCTGCTTTTCTCCCCATCAGCTGTTGCATTGGCAGTCGCAGTGCTTTCTTCTTTAGGCAGTCTTATTTTTAGTTCCTGCTCGATCGCTTTTAAAGCAGCCTCATCTTTTTCTGCGTAGAAAGTGACAGCAAGCCCGTCTTTGCCTGCCCGCCCGGTGCGGCCGATGCGGTGGACATAGCTTTCGCTGTCCTGGGGGATGTCATAATTGTATACATGTGTCACGCCCTCCACATCAAGGCCCCTGGCCGCTACATCGGTTGCAATCAGAAACTGGATTTCAGCATTACGAAACTTCTTCATGACTTTTTCACGTTTCGCCTGGGTAAGATCCCCATGAAGTTCTTCGCATGAGAACCGCTGGGACTTCAAGGCATCGTATAATTTTGTGGCCCTGCGGATCGTCCGGCAGAATATAATCGCCATGAATGGCCTGTCTTCCCTGATTCTGCTGATAAGGGCATTCTGCTTGGCTCGGTCTGTCGTAAAAATAGCCAGCTGCTCGATAGCTTTTTCGGGAACAAATGTTTTTTCAATGCGTATGCTCTCCGGCTCCTTCAGATGCTTTTTGGACAATTTCCTGATATCGTCAGGCATGGTGGCTGAAAACAGCATCGTCTGCCTTGAAGCAGGTGTCTGGCTGATAATCAGTTCCATCTCATTCAGAAAACCGATATGCAGCATCTGGTCTGCTTCATCAAGAACAAGGAACGAGACCTCATCAAGCTGGACAGTCCCCCTCCTGAGATGATCAAGAAGGCGGCCAGGCGTGGCCACTACAATCTGTGTCTGTCTTTGCAGCTTGTGCAGCTGTTTCTCGACATCCTGGCCCCCGTACACGGCCAGCACATTCAAGTCAGGCATGTCTTCGATCAGCTTTTTCACTTCGGATGTGATTTGCAGGGCGAGCTCTCTTGTCGGCGTGACAATCAATGCCTGCGTGCTTCCATTTGAAGGATCAATTTTTTCCAGGATGGGAAGAATGAACGCCAGCGTTTTTCCTGTGCCTGTCTGTGCCTGGGCGATGATATCCCTGCCTTCCAATACGATTGGAATCGCTTTTTCCTGGACAGCTGTCGGTTCATTGATTCCCTGGGCGGCCAGTTTATGTATAAGAGGATCTGAAATCCCAAGATGTTTAAAATTCAATCTAATCCCTGCTTTCTTTTGGACAATACTCCTATTATCTGCGATAGCTTCATCAAATAGCAACCTTTATCGGACCGTAAAAGAAAAAAGAGACCCGGGAGGCCTCTATAGGACAGAAGAATGCATAGCACGCTTAGTTTTCAATAGGTCATTGATGACAATCTTATCCGGAGGACTGATATTTTCAGGCAGCTGCTCCAACGGGAAAAACTCGACCTTCACTGCTTCCTCAGGATCTGGTTCAGCCGTTCCGTGGTATTTCGTGCAAATATAAGCAGCAATGACATTATAAACTTCGTCGCCATGAGGATACTTATAATATAATTCCTCGCCGGAATATACTTTGAAAAATGAAAGATCTTCTGCATGAAAGCCTGTCTCTTCCTTCAGCTCCCTGAGTGCTGTGCTTTCTAGTGATTCTCCCGGCTCAAGCGATCCGCCTGGAAGGCCCCAGCAGCCGTTATCCTTTCGCAGCTGCAGCAGCAGCCTGTCCATTCCATCCAATAGCAGGACACTGCTTCCCGCAGCAATAAGCGGCCGTGTCCCTACCATCTTTCTTAAATCCATTATATACCCCATGATTTTCCCCCTATATTAGTTTGGCAAGCTATGAACATCCTGCTAAATCCATTTAGAAAACCAGGCAACATAATAAGCAGCGGGCAAGAATAATGCCTGTGCAAACAGCGTCCCGGCGAATTTACTTGTCACCATGGTCAGTGAATAGCTCTTCAAATAGACATAGCCGGCCTTTTTATTGGCGACCCTATCGGCGAGTATAGACGCTTTCGGATCAACAAAAAGGGTCAGCATAATGGTGGCGAAGCCATTGATGATGCCTGATGACATCATGGCTGCCCCCTGGTATTCAGGAGCCAGCGCCGAAGCATACAGTGCCGCAAGGATGCCCACTGTATAAATCCCGGAAATCAGGACATTAACGGCAAACAAGCGTTTAGGCACCGTCTGATAAGTGATGCCGTCCAGATAAGAGAGCCTCGGAAAACGGAAGCAGGCAGCTGTTTTTTTGAGGCTTGCTATTGTAAACCCTTTTTTCAGCACTTTGATATATGATCCTTTTTCTTCCGACAGCTGGACAATGGTCCTCGAAAAAATGCCGATGAAGGTTGGGAACAGCATTATGCCGAGCACGACCCCGGCAGATGAGACGAATAAAAGGAATCGGTATTGGTCCTCCAGAAAGCCAAGCTTGTCCCCTTCAGGAGCTAAATCGGCCAATTTTGCTGTCATCGGCTGCTGAAAAAGAGTGGAAAACCTGGATATAAGGACAATCGAGCTGAAAAGGGACAAAGCAGTGGCAATAAGGCCGACCCTTGCCCCTGACAGCCTTGCCGAATAAGCCAGTGTTTCTACAGCCGTGATGACCAGCAGAAGCAGGGCTATGATAAGGAGTTTTCCTGTAATGAAAGCCGCCATGCTCCACCCTCCTTTTTATTTTATTTTAAACCAAAAGGAAGATGATGGGAAATATTATCTTTAAAAGTTAGCTTTATAAAGTTCCATGTTTATAATACTGATAAAAAATAGGACTTCATGATTAGCGGAAGTTCCATTTTGCAGGAATTGCTTGCTAAACTGACGGACCCGATCGAAAAATCTATGTAAAAAAAAATCCGCGCCACCCCATAAAAGGACCGGACCTTCCCGGACCTGAATGAGGGGATCGGTGACAGGCACAAAAATAAGCGGAGAAACTCCCGCTTATTTTTAAAGCTTGCTGCTCAAGGATCCATTGAATCATCTTATCAACAATAGACTTTAACATAGCCTAAAACTTCATTTCCATCACTGTTGATATATCATGAAAGCCAATTTTCTCGTACATCCTCTTGGCGGGATTTCCCTGAAAAACATTCAGCTGTACCTTTTCATATCCCTCCCGCCTGAACACTTCTACCGCGTGGGACATCAGCATCCTTCCAACCCCAAGCTTTCTGTAGGGCGGGAACACATAAAGAGAATACAAAAATGCCGCATTGTTTCCATTTACAGGATTCGTATCCCTTCCTGCCATCAGCCAGCCAAGGATATTGTAATCATGGATTGCCACATAAAAGAATGCCCCACTCTGCAGCGCCGGAATAAATGCACCCAATCCCTTTTGGGGATCATTCTGAAGATGCCCCATTGAGCTTTCCTCCATCACATGCACGGTTGTATATAGCAGCTGTTCTGTTTCAGCCCGATTTGCTTTTCGTATAAACAAAAGGCAGCACCCCGTTCATTTGCTTTCAGCATAATATATGCCGGACAAATGCCCATGGTGCCGACAATCCTGTTTCAGCCGGTATTTTCAGTTGGATTTGAATCCCAGACCTTTTTCTTCATTATTATCACCGCAATGGCGATTAAAGCAATGATGCCCAGGCTAACGAAAAATCCGGGACGGATATTCTTTTCAAGCAGAGTGCCGCTGACGGCTGCCAGGATCAGCAGCAGTGCCGCCGAACCCATCAATTTACTCCAAATCTTCGCTTTGAGAAGCTTAAATGAAGAAATGACGATAAAAAACCAGTTATATAGAAGCAGTATCCCTGCCGCTGTTGTAATATACTCATAAATCTTACCCGGCAAAAGCAGGGCGGTGATAATGGATAACAGCAGCCCGACAGAAGCCAGCCCCAGGGATGGCAGGGGCAGATCCTTCATTTTCTTGATTTTTTTTCCGAAGAAAGCCGGTGCATCCCCATCCTTAGCCAGTGTCACAAGAAGATTGGTCACTCCGAAGAGTGAAGCAGTCATGGTTGAAAACCCGGCAATGATGATTGCCCCGTTAAAAACATGCGGAAAGAATGGCAGATGATTTTTCGACAAAGCCGTAATGAACGGGCTTTCTTTCTCATGGAAAGCATCAATCGGCACCATCGCGACAGCAAGCCCCAGAGAGATCACATAAATAGATGCCAGGAGGATCAGCATCACACTCCCCGCCTTTGGTGCATCTTCCTTCTTTTTCAGCTGCATGGCCATCAGCCCGATGACTTCAATCCCCCCATAGGCATAGAAAGCATAAATAAGGGAAGACCAGAAGCCTTTAAAGCCGTCTTCAAAAAAAGCACCTGCAGAGTCCGGGATCCCAGGGCGGTCCGCATCGCTGTGCAGCCAGCCGAACATGGCGGCTGCCGCCAGAATGATGAACATGATGATGGCTGCCGTTTTTACGACTGCCAGGATATCCTCTATCTTATCAAAGCCTTTTGTACCAGTCAGTACAACAAGGATGGACAAAATGGCATAGCCGGCTGCAAATACCCATAAAGGCACATGCGGGAACCAGAAACGCGACAATATGGACAAGGCTGTCAGCTGGCTGCCCATGATCAGGATATTGGATGTCCAATAATTCCATCCGCAGCTGAAGCCGGCCCATTTTCCATAAGCCTTTTTTGCGTAATAGCAGAATGAACCTTCCTGCGGGTCTTTTGCAGTCATCTTTGCAAGCAGGTTAAAAACAATATAAGTTCCAAGTGCAGCCAGTATGAACGAAAAGACGATGGAAGGGCCAGTAATCTTAATGCCGATGGCTGAGGCCAGGAAATAGCCTGTCCCGATTGTACAGCCAACCCCTGTCAAGGACAGCTGCCACCATTTCAGATTTCCTTCCTTCCCTCCCTTGCTTCCTTTTCCTGAACTGCTTGGATCACAACTAGCACTGCTCATTTTCTGCCTCCCTCTTAGAGAAAAATGAATTATTGTCATTTATCCGACAAACACTATACAAGATTATCGTTTCTAATCTTCGGCCAGAAAATCCGGTGAAATAAATGGAATCAGGGAGGTGTTGTTTGTGTTCGAGAATAAAAATAGGAAAATGATTGGTGCAGGCGCTATTCTCTCAAGCTTTTTCAGCCTGATCATTATTGGAATGACGATTTATCATCATCTGAGGATTGAGGAATTAATTATGAGGGTTCAGAACGGACAAAAGGTGAATTAAAGGCTTGTTTTTCTTTTTTACGTGGCTGGAGGAGGAGTGACATTTTGAGGTAAGTCTGGAATCAGGCTGAATAGAGTCATGACTCCCCTTTTGGCAGTCGGATCGTGCATCTCAGGAGCCTGTTGGGGTACATGACTTCCCTTTGCACGGCCGGGTCATGTATCCCAGGAGCCTGTTGAAGTACATGACTCCCCTTTGCACGGCCGGGTCATGTATCCCAGGAGCCTGTTGAAGTACATGACTTCCCTTTGCACGGCCGGGTCATGTATCCCAGGAGCCTGTTGAAGTACATGACTTCCCTTTGCACGGCCGGGTCATGTATCCCAGGAGCCTGTTGAAGTACATGACTTCCCTTTGCACGGCCGGGTCATGTATCCCAGGAGCCTGTTGAAGTACATGACTTCCCTTTGCACGGCCGGGCCATGTATCCCAGGAGCCTGTTGAAGTACAGGACTTCCCTTTGCACGGCCGGGTCATGTATCCCAGGAGCCTGTTGAAGTACATGACTCCCCTTTGCAAGGCCGGGTCATGTATCCCAGGAGCCTGTTGAAGTACAGGACTTCCCTTTGCACGGCCGGGTCATGTATCCCAGGAGCCTGTTGAAGTACATGACTTCCCTTTGCACGGCCGGGTCATGTATCCCAGGAGCCTGACGGAATACAGGACTCCCCTTGCACTGCCGGCTCATGTACCTCAGAAGCCCAATGTAATACAGTACAACCCGTTAGAATGGGGAGTCATGTACCAGCCCTGACTTCCCCTCCCTTCTCATAGAACCGCCATAGCCAATAATACTATCAGTTCAAACAAAAAAGCCACAGCCATCAAGGCCATGACTAATCGCTATCTTCACTTACAAAACTCAGTCCCCCGGAATAATACCCTGCTACATCAGGATGACTTTCAAGCTCCTTCCTCCCTTTTTCTGTCAGGGAATAGGTTCCGCGGCTGATTCTTTCAAACCAGCTGTAGTAGTTTTTATGGAGGATTGATTGGGTTTTATCACCGGTGCCCATATCGCGGAGCTTCTTTGGCGACAAGGGGCCAAAGCGCTTCAGGCAGCAGGCGATGTGGATGCAATTTTCTTTGTAGGCGGTCATGATCTTTGTCTGGGTGACTCCGCCCACATTATAGTCTCCGTTCCGCCCGCTGATTTCGGACAGCATTCTATCTTTCCTTTTCTTGTTGAGGCGGATGCTTTTTTTGCGGTCGAATGCTCCAGGTTCAATCAGGGTTTCCATTCTGGCGGAACCCGCCTGGAAAGAAACTATGATAAGGCCAAGCTCAAGCCGCCGGATGAGATGGCTGATATCATTCCACTTTTTCGACCGAAGCCTGTATTTTGGCTTTGGGATAGCAATATAGACCTGGTCGGAGAGCTTTTGCCTTTTGGCCGCCTGTACCAGCAGCTCGACTGTCAGATTAAGCTTCAGCTCAACAATGATGAGCTCTTCTTCTTTCACAGCCACAACATCACAATCATGAACCTCTCCATAAACCTCATAGCCGAGCGCGGAAAAATGCTTTTGTATTGGCCTGTATAAATCTGCTTCATATCTTTTTACATTTGTGTTTTTCATTGCTGCTGCCTTTCTGTCTAATTGTTTCTTTTAAAGAAGTTCGAGGCCGCTATAAGGAGGATTCCTCCTATAATAACAGGTATGGACAAATTGCTTACAGCGGCTGGCACATCCCCGATATCAAGAAGCGGATTGACGGCAAAACCAGCTGCAAAAAGGGCCATACCCAGGAAATATAGTGTCTTGCCTGTTTTCGAAAGGCGGTTGATCATTAATATTTGCCTCCTTTATACTAAACGGCTTTGGTAACCGGCATCTCCCTCTGCTGGTGATTCATGCGGTTAAGGAGGGTGCCGGCCGAAGCAGCCAGAATTTGCTGAAACAGCATGCCCATGATGACCGGGACTGCGACCGGGGCCGGAAAATAGGCGATGGCAAGCACGGCACCTGCACTGATATTTCTCATCCCGCTGTTGTAGGTGAGCGAAATGATGCCAGCTGTTTCTTCTTTCATGACCCTCCCTGCGAGAAAACCTAGAAGGTAAGCAGTGATAGACAGGATAAGTACAGCAGCTGCTATTCCCCATAGCTTGCTGGAAAGTGTCTTAAGATATGGGGCAATGGCTGAACTATTGATGGCGACCACCACACCGATGCCAATTTTCGAAAAAGGTGATAAGTACGGATTCAATTTTTTAGGTGCTGCGCCTTTCGACAGCTGATTGGCTGCCATTCCCGCAATGGACGGCAGCACAATCATCCAAAGCAGCCCTCCCATCATATCGGCTGCATTCATCTCTACCGATGCCCCTGCAAAGAGATGCAGAATGAATGGCACTGCAAACGGGGCGATCATAGTGTCGACAAGAATGATGCATAAAGTCAAGAAGGTCTTGCCTTTATAAAGCGTCACCCAGACGAGGCTGGTGATGCCGGTTGGAATAACAAAGGAAAGGATCAGCCCTGTCCTCGTATAAGCATCTTCCGGAAAAAAAAGCCTGCCAGTGCCATATGCCGCAGCGGGCATCACCAGATGAAGGAGCACCAGGCAGATAATGATCGGAAGCGGATGCAAAATGACCTTTTTCAGATCGCTGAAGCTTGAGCCGAGGCTTCCGGAAAAAGTCATGAAAGCAAATAGCCATGGCACGATAAAGACGAGATTATGAAGCTGATCTGCAAATGTGATGCCGAGAAGAACGGCCAGCGGCGTCATGAACGGCATAAATTTCTGTAAAAATCGGTTTAGCTTATCCAGCATAATTTCTCCTCCGGCCTTTGTGGTTTAAAAAGAAGGTGAACGGGTATTACCCTTTTGGGGCTGGAGGATTTCCGCCTAGTTCATCGATCAGCCTTTCAGCTGTCCTTCTATACATATTGCCCATATGGACGAGCGAGAGGATCAGGAGGATCTGTTCAAGCTCGCTGCTGCCTGCTTCCAGCTCTTCTGCCTGTTCGCGTGCCAGGCGGCCGCGGAGCGGGACATCTTCTTTAAAGCCAGCAAGATTCTGTTCTGCGAGCTGGAGATAGCTGCTGTAAAACTCCTCGATCCGGAGATTGCCTTTCAATGCCTTATTATTCGCCCCATCCAGGGTCTGTTTGATATCCTGGATGGACAGGGACCCTTTAAGCTGATAGATGAGGCTGATCATCATGAGCTGTTCACGGGAGTATTTTTTATTTTTGACCGGGGTGAACAGCTTTCCTTTGGCATAATTGTTGATCATCGTTTTGGTGAGGACCTTTTCCCCTTCATTGCGGGTGGCTGAACCAAATGTGTTCTCAAAAAGCTGGATCACCTGATCCATATACAAATCGATGCTTGGAAGCTCTTCAGGCAAAAGCTGCCTTTCAAAGCCAAGGGATTCGATCAGTTCTGTCATATTGTTTTTATCCATAGTGTTTAACCCTCTAGCTTTCTTTGTAGTGCGCTTCCTTTATTTTACCATAAGTGAGAACTATTTGTTGACGGGAAGGGATAATCGTTATATCATGATAAGTAGTTATCAATACTACGTATCGTTATGTAAGGGGGAATTGTCTTGAATTCTTATATCCGCGAGCCAATCAACGGGCTCACACATCTTGCTGGCGCCATCCTGTCGTTCATCGGCCTGCTGGCAATGGTCATCAAAGCCTCGATGGTAACTTCATCTGCCGTCGCAATCGCATCATCAATTGCTTTTGGCGTCAGCATGATCCTTCTGTATTCTGCTTCAGCCACGTATCATATGGTGATTGCAAAGGATAAGGTAATCGCATTCCTGCGCAGGCTTGACCACTCAATGATTTTCGTTCTGATTGCCGGATCTTATACTCCCTTCTGCCTTGTGAGCCTGAATGGCACTACAGGCTGGGTCATTTTTTCCATTGTCACCCTTGTAGCCGTCTGCGGAGTCATTTTCAAAATGGTGTGGTTCAATTGCCCAAGATGGCTTTCAACTGTCCTGTATATTGCGATGGGCTGGATCATTGTATTGGCTTTCTCACCGCTTTCAGATGCAATGTCCTTCCACGGCGTGTTCCTTCTATTGCTTGGTGGAATCTTCTACACGGTCGGCGGCATCATCTATGCAGTCAAGCCCAAATTCCTGGAGTTCAAACATATGGGCTTCCACGAAATCTTCCATGTATTCATCATGATGGGCAGCATGGCCCACTTCCTCAGTGTTTATCTTTATGTGCTGTAAAAGAGGCTGAACGGATTACCCGTCAGCTTTTTTTTTATTACCAGCAGGCTTTCAGTCATACTTATGATGTTTATTTAGTAAGGCGAAACCTTTTAATCCCTTTTCGCCTTTTGATGAAACTTCAGACAGCTCCTCCTGTGTCTGTCCCAGGGCTGAAAGAACAGAACCGGCAGCCTGAATCCAGCTCCCTGAAATATCGAGCGATTTGCCTTTATAGCTCTCTTCTGCATCCGGATATGTTTGAAAGGCATCGAGGATAAGAAATGTGCCGAATGCCTGAAGGGAATTGCCGGTGGCCTGCAGGAAACTGCCAATGATCTGAAAGGTTCGGCCTTCTGCAGTAGGATCAATCAGCTCATCACCAAGCACAGTGATAGATCCCAGTGCCTGTATCAGATTTCCTGTAATGATAAGCTTTAATTCGTTTTCTTCTCCAGGATTTAAGACTAGTCCGGCAATTACGGATAAATTGCCGGCCGCCTGCAGTTCATTTCCTATTTTCTCCAAGGAAGGCTGGTCTTGTCCGTCCGCCTCCAAAGCGCTTCCTGCTGCCTGCAATTCATTGCCGACAATGATCAGTGCCTCTGCTGCGCTATCATCCAAAAATAGCCACTCTGATGTCCCAATAGCGGCTATAATTGTCCCGGCAGCCTGGGTCCAGGCGCCGGCAATCTCCTTTTTCTGATTTTTCATGAAAGATTCCCGCCTGTTCTGCTGCTGTCTTAACAGGAGTGGCCGATGTCCGCCCTTGCCTCAGTATATTCATGAGCTGCTCAGCTGGTCATCTTTCTGTTCAGCTATTATTACTTATAGCCTTATCTTGGGGAGGAGAGTATAATAGGATTAAAATTCAGTATATTGCAATAATTAGGCTGGAGAGGAGCTGGCTATGAAAGAAATAATGATCGGCATTCTTGCCTCCGTGTTTTTTGCGGTCACATTCATTCTCAACAGAACAATGGAGCTTGCAGGCGGAAGCTGGCTTTGGAGCTCTTCCTTAAGATTTATATTCATGGTTCCTTTTCTTGTTATCATTGTAGCTTTGCGTGGAAATGGGAAGCAGCTATTGGCAGAAATGAAAAAACATCCTTTCTGGTGGCTGTTATGGAGCTTTTTTGGATTTGTCCTTTTTTATGCCCCAATCACATATGCGGCAAGCTATGGACCCGGCTGGCTTGTTGCCGGCTCCTGGCAGCTGACGATAGTGGCAGGCACCCTTCTTGCCCCTTTGTTTACTTCTGGAGGCATTGAAGGAAAAAGAAATAAAATTCCCTTTAGGGCCCTTTGCTTTTCGCTTATCATTCTGGCAGGAGTCATCCTTATCCAGCTCCAAAAAGCAGACACTTTGTCTCCCGCTGAAATGGCTGCAGGAATCCTGCCTGTAGTGGTGGCTGCCTTTGCTTATCCGCTCGGAAACCGGAAAATGATGGAGCTTTGCGGAGGCAGGCTTGATACCTTCCAAAGAGTGCTGGGGATGACAATCGCCAGCCTCCCTTTCTGGCTCATTATCGCAGCTGCAGGCTACGCAAATGCCGGCCTTCCTTCCTCGAGCCAGCTCTTGCAGACCTTCATTGTCGCCATTTCATCCGGTGTCATAGCGACAACCTTGTTTTTCATTGCAACTGACCGCGCGCGCCATGACCAGTCAAGGCTCGCCGCAGTGGAAGCGACACAGTCGACACAGGTGCTGTTTGTGATGGCAGGTGAAGTTCTCGTATTTTCGGCACAGGCACCTGACACCCTTTCTTCTGCAGGACTGCTGGTCATTGTAATCGGAATGGTGCTGCACAGCCGGTTCTCGCAATCCAAAGCTAAGCCCTCAATGGCAATTCCGGCTGCACCTGTTAATAAACAGGCTTGAAATTACAAAGGACGAGACATTTCAATTGTCTCGTCCTTTTTCCATGCCAAAAAAATCTTTGCTTTTATTCTCTGCAAGCACTTGGTGGAAAGGACATTTGCTAAGTGCACTGTCATCATCCCTCAGGAAATATTGCTGCCACTCATAATTATTCTCGCTTCCATAACTGTTTAAATGGGGATGGGCCCCGATACTGTCGTAAGCTGCCAGCCGGTCGCGTATTTTGCTTTTTACCTTTGCAGCACGCTCGGGGGCCGAATTGAACTCTTCCAGCACCCAGCGCGGTGTGATTGCCAGCATGAAATAAGGAAAGTATCTGCTTTGCCTGTTTACGTGCGCAGGTGTGGCGCAATACATGAAATACTGTTCACCATGGCTGCAGAACTCCCAAAGCGGATCGTGCGGGTCCTCAGGTATATGCGCAGGCCATTTTTCCCTGTCCCTCTCGGCTAAAAGATTCAACTGCTGCCAGAAAAGTTCTTCAAACTCCTCCACCGTTCCATGCTCCGCCAGCTGTTCATTTGTTTCAAAAAAGACAATGAGCGAAGTATAGCTGCCAAAGCTCCTTGAAACTGCTGTATACTCCCTCATCATTTCTGCCAATTCGCCTGCTGAAGAAATACTCCGCGGATCTCCGGCAAATCCATAGCGAAGCTGCTGAAGGGCATATCCCTGGGTCGCCGGGATACATGGGAATCGATCTTTTTTATTGCCCAGCTTTGACTGGAATGCCCTTAGTGCATCTTCTTCCCAGCAGTCAGTTTTTTTCAAGCCGGATATGTCGCTGATTAAAAGCATGATCATCCCTGCCTCCTGTTTGCTCTTTCATCATATTCAGGATGGTCTGTAAATGGGTTTGTACAACAAAAAACCGGGCTCATACGCCGGCAAATTGAATACCCGTTTCCCTGTAGGACTATACTGATAAGGTTTTTTACTAACTAAAATCAAGGAGATCATAATGGAACATATCGCTTATACCCACTCTACTGAAAAAGTTTTGAAGCTCCCTTTAACTGCACGGCCACTGGTGAATCCCGATGATGTCTGGGTCCCTGAAGGATACAAAGTGGAAGTGGCCGCTGCCGGCCTGTCCTTTCCGACCGGGATGGGATTTGCGGAGGATGGCACCCTTTACATATTAGAAGGCGGAAGCACCTGGCCGACAAGGCCTGCCCTCCCGCCAAGGATTTTAAGCCTGGATCCTGATGGAAAGCTCGAAATTTTTGCGATTGAGACATTGGGCGGACCACGCGGAGTCGTCTGCAGGGAAGACAAACTGTATATATCCTGCAAAGGCGGCTATCTCGCCCGCATTGTGGCATATGACAGAAAAACGAAGGAGCGCACCGTCCTTCATGAAAAAATACCGAGCGGCGGCTGGCATGAACCTGGAGGACCCGTTTTTGGGCCGCATGACGGATTATTGTATTTTGCCAATGGATCCGTTTCCCAAAACGGCGTCTGCCTCCCTGCAGGCTTTACGGTCGATCTTGCTAAACATCCTGAAGCCCATGATGTCCCTGGAGCGGATATTACTTTGACAGGCCATAATGTCACATCCCGAAACCCTCTCATGCCCTTCCCTTACTTAACAGAGACAGGCGCTTTTAAGCCATTCGGGACACCAGCGCAGAAAGGAGAAAAAGTCAAAGGGGAATTATGGTGCTCAACGGGCCTCTGGAGATCCAAACCGGATGGAAGTGAACCAGAATTGCTGGCCTGGGGACTCAGAAACCCATATGGACTGGCTTTCAGTGAAGATGGCGAATTATATGCCTCAGATAACTGCCTGGAGGAAAAAGGCGAACGGTCGATCGCCGGAGACCCTGATAGAATCTGGCACATCCGCAATGCCAAAACAAAGCATGGATCAGTAAAAACGCCGGACTGGTACGGTTTTCCAGACTACCGGGCAGATGGCGTACCTGTATGGGATGAACGCTGCAAGCCGGCAAATGGGAAAGCAGCTGAGCAGCTGATTGAGAATCCACCTGAATGGGCCGGCCCTCCGGTTTACCTGGAGAAGCCTCATTCGGCTATGACAAAAATGGAGTTTTGCACTTCCGATTTCTTCGGTCACCGCGGGAAGCTGTTTGTAACAGAATGGGGTACCTACGCTCCCCTCAACACCCCGCACGAGAAAGACCTGAATAACGGATTCAGGGTGGCGATGGTTGATGTTAAAACAGGAACTTCTGAGGTATTCCTCCGCAACCGGGCCCCGGGAGCTGCTTCCTATTCAGGCACAGGCGGAATTGAAAGGCCGGTTGACTGCAAATTTCACCCGGACGGAAAAAGCTTGTATGTACTTGATTTCGGCTACTCCCCTGTGACAAAAGGATACATCCAGGCATATGGCCATACGGGAGTTTTATGGAAAATTACAAAGGAATGAACGGAGGGAACGATATGCGGGAACATAAAGCCATTCTTATTGAGCTGGGTGAAGATTATATTGAAATGCAGAAGAATGAAATGGAAAAATGGTTTGAACATATCCTCACAGCCCAAACCGCTCTTGAGGTTATGCTGGCAAAAGCAGTGCCCTCTATCCGGGAGCCCCACATCAGGGAAGCTATTGAAAAAATACAGAAGTCGCAGCAGCATCATGGGGAAAGTGCGGAAAACCTTTTTAGCATTATAGGCCGCACAGCCGATGACCGTAAAGACCGGATTCTCGGCACGGTGATCGGCAAAGTGGAGGAAGCTTTACTGTCTTTTCAGGACTTCCTCGCTGGTGCAAAAGGATCATGGCAATCCTTGCATCACCTCCTCCTGTTAAACCAGCAGGCAATGGGCGCTTTTGCCGTTGGCGAACAGCTCGGCCTTTCAGTCGGGAGCAGGGAAGTTGCTGACGCCTGTTTCCTGATTGTCCATGATAAAACGATGCACCAGCTGCTGCTGCAGGAATATATGCTGGAAATGGCTCCCATCTCAATTTTATATAAAGAACAGGTATAAACCCGCACAGGAGCGCATTGCCTATAAGGGGGTGGAAAAATGATCAGAAAATGGTTTTTGGGATTATCAGCGGCAGAGGAGATGTCCCGTCATTCTAATACGGTCAAAATGGTGATGGGTGCGATCCTGGGAGGCTTGGCGGCAATATTTCAATCAGCCGGGCTTTTTGGCGGTGCAGGCTATGCGCTCAGCATCCTGACCACATGGCCCATCATTATAGCCTGCTTTCTATCAGTGCGGATCGGCCTGCTTACGTATTTGCTCACAATTATGATGCTTGCTGTCCTCCAGCCTTCTGAACTTTTCGTATTCCCATTTACCACCGGCTTGCTTGGCATCAGCATCGGCATTGCCCTTAATAGGCTGAAACGGCCTCTGGCTGCCATCTTATTTGGAGGTGCATCCCTGACAGCCGGCATCTTATTCCTTTTGTATGTGATTGGTTTTCCGATACTTGGCCCTTCCCTTTCAGGATACTCCGCATTGCTGACGGGCGGAACTATATTCCTGTTTGGCCTTGCCTACAGCAGCATATGGCTCTGGCTATCCCTCGCCACAATGAAGGCGCTCAACCGGACAGTTCGGAAGAAATCACCGGAGATGACATGAAAAAGGCTGCCGTTTAAGGCAGCCTTTGAACATGGACTTCATCTTGTCCTTCTTCAGTTTTGCGGGCAAAATATTCTTTCAGCATGGCTTTGTTTTCAACAATATCTTCAAGTGTATACTGATCCAGCACCTTTAAAAAACTTTCAAGCGCGTGATTTAAAATATGCTTCAAGGAACAGACAGGTGTAATCACACAATTATTGTTATGGTCAAAGCATTCAACAAGATAAAAATCTTCCTCTGTCTTCCGGACTATTTCCCCGATATTTATATCGGCCGGGCTTTTTGCGAGCTTGAAACCCCCGTTGCGACCCCGGACAGTTTGGATATAGCCCATTTTCCCAAGATTATAAATGATTTTCATTAAATGGTTTTTTGAAATATCGTAAGCTTCAGCGATTTCCTTTATGTTGACGAGCTTGTCATTTTGATGTGAAGCGAGATATATTAATACTCTTATTGAATAATCCGAATAGGTTGTCAGCCTCATGATTTTCCCTCACATTCTGTTCTTTCCCCATCTTATCACAATTGTGAACAAATCTTAAACTTTGCTGTTCTGCTCTTTAAAAGATGTATTTGAAATATTGCTTTTTGGTTATCTGGCTACTAAAATAAAGATGTATTTAAAATACTACTTAAGCAAAGAAGGGATTCAGCAATGCTATCTCAAAAGACCATTGACACTATCGTATCAACCGTTCCTGTATTGGAAGTAAAAGGAACGGAAATAACAACCGTCTTCTACCGAAACTTATTCTCAAGTCATCCGGAATTATTGAATATCTTTAATCATGCCAATCAGCAAAGGGGCAGACAGCAGACTGCACTTGCCAATACCATTCTTGCAGCAGCGGTTTATATCGATAAGCTTGAAGTCATTATCCCTGCAGTGAAGCAAATAGCCCACAAGCACAGAAGCCTTGGGGTCAAGCCTGAACATTATCCTATTGTAGGAGAACATCTTTTGGGAGCAATCAAAGAAGTGCTAGGCGATGCGGCAACTGATGAGATCATCGGAGCATGGGCAGATGCCTATGGCGTAATTGCCGACGCCTTTATCGGAATCGAGAAGGAAATGTATGAAGAAGCAGCCAGCCAGCCTGCAGGGTGGATTGATTTCAGGGAGTTTACAGTCATTGATAAAGTGAAAGAAAGCGATGTTATTACCAGCTTCTACTTAAAGCCGTCAGACGGTTCAACTGTACCGGCCTTCTTGCCTGGACAGTATATCACCTTACGCATTGGCATTCCTGGTGAAGAATATCTGATGAACAGGCAGTACAGTCTTTCAGCAGCACCTGGCAAAGATTATTTCCGGATTTCTGTCAAACGGGAAGCAGAAAGAAATACACCTGAAGGCAAGGTCTCCAATTATCTTCATGATGCTGTTGAAACAGGCAGCATTATAGAAGTGACGGCCCCAGCCGGTGACTTTGTACTTGCAGCTGATGCTGATGAACCGGTTGTGTTCCTTAGCGGCGGTGTCGGAATCACTCCTTTCATGAGCATGATCAATTCTATTGCTGAGCGAAACCCGCGACGCAAGGTAGATTTTATCCATGCCTCCAGAAGCAGCAGCCACCAGCCGTTCAAAGAGGAACTGTCCTCAGTTGAAGCTAAACTTGAAAACAGCACGCTTCTGTATGTATACGAAAAAGCTCAGGACACTGACCGCCAGGATGCCCGCTTTGCTAAAGAAGGCTATATAGATGCGGACTTCCTCCGCGAAATCCTGATTGATGGTGCACACTATTATGTATGCGGGCCGGTTCCGTTCCTTCGTGCCATTGTCAAAGGATTAAAAGAACTTAATGTAGAAGAATCCCAGATTCACTTTGAATTCTTCGGACCGGCTTTGAATCTGGAAGAATAGGAATTTATGAACAAAAAGAAGCTGGCGGTCCTTTACGGGTTCGTCAGCTTCTTTTTTGTAGTGTTTGAAAACAGGTGTGGTGTGGCTTGGGTGATCTCCGGGTGAAAATGAGAATGTGCGGCTGTTTTGGTGATTTTCAGGGGAATTCCGGCTGTTATTATCAGCAGTTAAAACATTATAGGAATTTTATTGAGTTTACAGCCGTGATTGCTGGCTGTCTGGTATGGCTGGACCTTATGAGCAGCGGTCAATTTCTGTTTTCTTTATCAAAGTTCGGATTATTTCATTCATTTGCGGGATTATTTTAATCAATTCGCCCGATAATTTAATCAATTGGCCCATTAATCTACCATTTCAACAATACCAGAGCTCATGCGGCGGTTCCGATAAGTCCCTCGGACTAACCCGTATGCCTCAAACGATTCTAAGCGGACCTTGCCAGGTACAATATCATCAAACCGCCTTGCCATCTTCCCCCACTCTCTCCGCCATCATCCTGATTTCCGCCATCTTTTCCTCCTGAGCACTCCTGCTCAATCGGTATTCATCCTCCAGCAGGCTCCAGAGCAGCCTGTCTTTTTCATCGGCGGCGAGACCAAGCCTCTTGATTTCCACCCGGCATCTTCCAAGGAAATCTGTATAAGCTGCCCAAGACTCGTCAAAAAATCCCTCTAAATCTTTTTTCAGCTTCCGGGTCAGCTTGGGGCTGGTGCCGCCAGAGGTTACAGCAATCTGGAGCCCGCCCCGGCGTACTCTTGCAGGGAAAACAGCATTGCCGGTTTCAAATTCGTCAACCACGCAAACCAGCTGATTGACCGGGAGACCCTTATACAGCTCATCATTGGCACACCGGTCATTTGCGGCCAGTATTGCAAGGAAGGCATCAGCGAAATCTTCAGCCTTAGCCTTACGTTCAATGAGAGCATATCCTTTCCTATCAGCCATCAATAATGCTTCCTCCGAAAATGAGGGGGCAATGAAAGTGATGTCAGCCCCCTCCTCTTCAAGTACACGCGCCTTCCTGGCCGCAATCCTCCCTCCGCCCGCGATAACTACTTTTTTCCCTCTTAGATCAATGAACAGGGGCTGCATCTCGTTCCTCCTTCCCTGCTGCACGAGCAATGACGATTTTTTCTATTGCAGAATGCCTGCTCAATGAGCCGGTATGTATGATCTGCATACCCTGCTTTTTCCTTTTCCTTACCGCGTTCTCAATTTCACTAAGAAGGAGCCCGCCGAATAATAAATAAGGAACTGCTATGATTCTTCCCCGGCTATCGGCACAAACACCCTCAAGCCCTTCATCTAAAGTTGGAGAAGCCGCAGCCAGAAAACAAACCTTCACCATGGCACCAGTTTTATCAGCGACGCCACTTCTAATCTCTTCAAACGCTTCAATGATAGAAGGATCACTGCTCCCCCTCCCAACAAGCAAAACAGAATCCTCTTTGGAAAGCACCATTGCTTCCTGAAATATCAAATCACATACTGCATCAATAATCGTCTGCTGGACACCAAAGGGATCGGCCACTTCAACAGGTATGTCAGGAAAATTATTTTTTAACTCTTTCAGAATATCCGGGATATCTTCTTTTATATGCCCCGCTGATAAAAGAAAGATCGGAACCACCCTGATGGAGGAGGCCCCCCGGCGAATACATTTTTCGTAAGCTTCGCCAATCGACGGTTCTGCAAGCTCCAAAAAGCTGATTTCCTGGATCCGTGAAGAAGATTTGCTGATAATCCTATTCAAAAAGTCCCTTGCCTCCTGTGCCCCCTTTTTCGAGCGGGTGCCATGCCCTATATAAAGAATCGCTTCCATGTTCCTCCTCCTTTATATTCCCTGTATGACCGGGAGCTGGTGTACAATTTCTTCTTCAAACCAATGAAGCTTTTTGTGCAGCTTGACGACTTCCCCGATAACAATCATGCTTGGGTTGCTGATGCCGGACCGTTCAACAAGCGGCACAATTGTCTCAAGTGTCCCAGCTACAGTCTGCTGGCCAGAAAGGGTGCCCCAGTGCACGAGGGCAATGGGCGTATCCTTTTCCTTGCCGTTTTCGAGGAGCTTGGCAACGATATTAGAAAGATGTGATACTCCCATGTACACACAGATGGTGTCTACTGCCCTGGCGAGATGGGCCCATTGATGCTCTGCTTCCATGTCTCCAGCCTGATGGCCTGTCACAAAGGCGAAGCTTTTGCTGAGGGTGCGGTGCGTGACAGGGATCCCTGCGTAGGCGGCGGCCCCGATGCCAGCCGTTATCCCGGGAACTATTTCAAAGGGGATGTCATTATTGGCACATTCCTCCGCCTCTTCCCCTCCACGGCCGAACACGAAGGGATCTCCGCCTTTCAATCTGACAACATTCAGTCCCTTTTTGGCAAATTTCACAAGGAACCGGCTGATTGTTTCCTGTTTCATTGTATGATAATGGGGGAGCTTGCCGCAGTAAATCAGCTGGGCGCCTTCTTTCGCGTGCTCAAGCAGCTTCGGATTCACCAGCCGGTCATAAAGGATGACATCCGCTCCCTGGATGCAGCGAAGACCCTTAACGGTAATCAGCTCGGCTTCCCCCGGACCTGCCCCGACCAAATATACTTTTCCTGGCATCACTACCACCCTTTCTCATCTTCATCAAATATATATCCTGCATTTTTTGCAGCGCGTTTCTTCTCTCTTAAGGCCACTTCCTGTACACCGGGTTCTTTCAGATAAAATTTCTCAAGCTCAACATCCAATTGACGGAAAGCCGCCTCGTCATTTTCAGCGAGGATGACAGCGGCAATCTCCTTCTCCTCCAGCTGCACACTGAATCTATAAAGATAGGCCATGGGCTTCTTTTCCCAATATGATGTCCAGCTGCTGCTGGAAAAGCTCCAGACCGGCCCTGCCGACGAAATCGAAGAAGGATTCCCCGGCTGCCTTCTCTTTTTTGAAAAATTGCAGCAATTCCTCGAGTACATCTGCCAGCTTTTCCGCTTCTACTTTTCCCTTCAGCTTTTCATTGAATTTGCCGCCGGCATTCAGGGTTCCTCCTACATAAATCTCGTAAGCTTCCACCATTTCTTTTTTTTCATTCCGCACCTTCATCCCCTGCAGGCCAATATCGGCAATCTGCCTTTGACCGCAGGAGTTCGGACAGCCTACCATATGGATCCTGACCGGCACATCGAGGGCGATCCGGTTATCCAGCTCTTCAGCTATCACGCGCATCCTTTCTTTTGTTTCAACAAGTGCCAGATTGCAATATTCAATCCCGGTGCAGGAAACCGCGTGCCCGATAAAAGAATTGGGATTGATGGTGATGCGGCTGAAAATCGGCTCTTGTAGCAGTGCTTCAACGTTTTCCTCAGCTATATTGGGAATGATCAGATTCTGCGAATTGCACGTCCTTATTTCTCCGTTCCCATATTGGGCAGAAATGCGTGAAAGCTCGAACACTTCATCAGACGACAGGCGCCCCACCGGCACATTGAATCCAAGGAACTTCAGGCCGGGCTGTTTCTGGTCATGGACACCGTAAAAATAGCCGGCATTCCAGCCTGCTGCAGGCTCTGTTCCTTTTTCAGGAAGAGGGCCTGTGAACTCCAGCAGCTTTTCCTTGAATTTCTCTGGACCCCAGTCTGCCATAAGGAATTTTAGTCTGGCAAGATGCCTTTTTTCCCGGTAGCCGTAGTCCCTGAAAATCGTTGTTACGGCAATTGCTGTTTCCAGTGTGCGCTCAGGCTCGATAAATACATCCAGTGTTTCTGCCAGATACGGTCGTGAAGAAAGTCCGCCGCCAACCTTGAGGTGGAACCCTTTTCTCTGCTCGCCATCAATCACCTTGACCGCCGGGGTAAAGGATACACAGTTGATTTCCGCATTAGAAGCATTATGCAGATTAGCTGAAATTGACATTTTATATTTTCTCGGCAGATTGGAGAAATCTTCATTCTTCTGAAAATAGGTATATACAGCTTTGACAATTTCAGTGGTATCAAACAGTTCATGCGGATCAAGCCCGGCAATAGGGTTGCCGACAATTGTTCTTGTGATGTCACCGCATGCCCCTGCACTCGAAAGGCCGACAGCCTCCAGCCTGTTGAAAATATCAGGGATCTGCCCGATTTCAAGCCAGTGGAATTGGATTGCCTGCCTTGTTGTAATATCAAAGACGCCGCGCCCGTAGTCCCGGGCAATTCCTGCCAGTGCATCAACCTGCGGCTTCGTCAGGATGCCGGAGGGGACGTTCACCCTCATCATGAAATAGCCATCCTCCTTCGGGCGCTGCAGATACAGACCTGCCCATTTGAACAGGTCCCATTGATCCTTTGGAATGGATTCAAAGCCGTTTTCTGCATAATAGGGAATATCATTAAGAATTTCGAGTCCGTCTTTTTCCAGCTTTGCTTTTTCCGTTTTGTTCAGCTTTTCATTATCAGCCCAATGCTTTACATATGCCATTCTAGCCCCTCCTTAAATGATACCCTGCTCTTTTAAATAGATTAATATCTTTTCAGCCGCCTCTTCTGGAGAAAGCTGGTCAGTCCGAATGATAATCTCCGGTTCTTCCGGTTCTTCGTAAGGAGCGTCGATTCCTGTAAATCCCTTGATTTCTCCGCGCCGTGCTTTTTGGTACAGCCGCTTGGGATCCCGCTTTTCACATTCTTCCAAAGGGCAGTCAATGAAGACTTCAATGAATTCCCCTTTTTCAGGAAAAAGGCTCCGCACCAGCTCCCTGTCCTTCCGATAAGGTGAAATGAATGCTGTACAGACAATCTGGCCGCTGTCTGTAAACAGCTTTGCCACCTCACCGATGCGGCGGATATTTTCATTTCTATCCTGCTCTGAGAATCCGAGGTCGCGATTGAGTCCATGGCGGATATTATCGCCATCCAGGACATATTCAGCGATGCCTTCCTTGAAAAGCCGGTGGCTGACGATATTTGCGATCGTTGATTTTCCTGATCCGGACAGGCCGGTAAACCAGAGTACACAGCTGGCATGGCCGTTCTGCGCTCTCCGTTCTTCCTTTGTGACTGCAGCTTCATGCCAGGTCAGATTCAGTGATTGTGCCATGTTAGCGTCCCCCTTAAACCGTTTCTTTTTCCCGAAGGCCTTCAATCAGTACCTCTATCACTTCTTTCCTACTGAAAGAGGAAGGCGGGATCTCTCCTGCACGGAGCATTTCCCTGACCTTTGTGCCTGAAAGAACCACCCTGTCATCTGCTGTATGCGGGCAGGTCTTGTCGGAAGCCATGCCTTCGCACACATTGCAATAGAAGCTATGTTCAAAAAATAACGGCTTGATTCCCAGCTCCTCTTCGGTAAATTCGCTGAATATATGCTGGGCATCATAGGTTCCGTAATAATTTCCCACTCCGGCATGATCGCGCCCGACAATAAAATGGGTGCAGCCGAAGTTCTTTCTGGCGATGCTGTGAAATATAGCCTCCCTCGGCCCCGCATACCTCATGGCTGCTGGATAGACTGCCAGCTGGACACGGGATTCAGGATAATAATGCTCCAGCAGCACCCGATAGCTTTTCAGACGGACATCTGCCGGTATATCATCCTCCTTCGTATATCCGACGAGAGGGTTGAGGAAAAGGCCGTCGACTGTTTCCAGGGCAGCTTTCTGGATATATTCATGGGCCCGGTGCACCGGGTTGCGCGTCTGGAAGCCCACAACCGTTTTCCAGCCTTTTTCGGCAAATAATGACCGTGTTTCTTTTGGTGTCAGCCAGACATCTGCGAACTCTCCTTTATCAGGATTTTTAATCAATGTAATTTTTCCTGCAGCATAGGTGCCGCCTCGTTCAAAAAGCTTTTTAACCCCAGGGTGCGCCCGGTCAGTTGTCCGGTAGACAGATAGTGCCTCTTTTTCAAGATCAGGCTGATAAAGCTCTGAAAGTTCAAGAATCCCATAGGTTTCTCCTTTATGATTCAGCCTGCAGGTATCGCCTCTTTGAAGCTCTTCTGCTTTATCTGGAGTGACTGGCAGTGTGACCGGTATCGGCCATACTGTCCCGTCTGCAAGGCGCATCCTTCCAACAACAGATTCATAGTCTTCTTTTCCCAGAAAACCTGCCAGCGGGCTGAAAAGGCCGCAGGCAATCAGCTCCAGGTCGCTTAATGCAACTGAGTCTATTTCTATCTCCTTATTCGTGTACTGGACGGGATAATTTGGATTAAATGCTTCAATGAGTTTGCCTCCATGAGGCATAGGTAGTGACATTTTCATCAGCCTTTCCTTGCTAATTTGTAAGTTTCATTTTCCGGCAGGGCCGCGGTCTGCCTTCCCATCAGGAAACGGACACCGAATACAGAAATGAGGACCCCAGCCATGGCAACAATCGGATAAAAGTCGTGCTTGATCATGATCTGGATCAAGGTATAGCTCAGGACCATCGATAGGACTGGCGACACAAGCCATACACCGAGCAGCCTGACGACGATTTCTTTCTGGAAAACAGAGCGCCCCTGGCCGGCAAAGCCGATTCCGATGATGGAGCTTGTCGTGATCTGGGTCAAAGGGACGGGAATCCCGAACAAGGATGCTGCAGTGACAATGCCTGCCCCCGTACCAGAGATAATGCATCCTTCCTCAAGTTGGATATCAGTTATTTTCTTTCCGTTTGTCTCCAGCACTTTGCTCCCGAGAAAAATTGCCCCGGCAGCAACGAATATGCCGCCCCATAAAATTCCTTGCCCTGAAGAGAGAATGTCAGCGCCAACAAGGGGGCCGACCGCATTGGCAACATTGTTCATGCCGGCCGAAAAGGCTTCAAACAATCCCATGAGAGCGACCAGAATGCCAAGGAAGCGGATGGTGCCCGGCTTTTTGGCTTGTTTGGACAAGCGGAACATCCTGAGCAGCTTCGCGGCAATGACAGCAATGATAAAGGCTGCCAGCGGCGTTAGAAGCCAAAAGGAAATGATCCACAAGAGCTTGGAAGCAAATAAGGATTGATAAGCAATCCCTGCTCCGACAACCGATCCGACCGTCACCTCACTCGTCGAAAGCGGGATGCCGAAAATATTGGCCAGGAATAGCGACAGTGCTGCCGAAGCAAGGACTATCAGGGCAATGCTCACCGTGAAAGTGCTTTTCGGCACAATCCCGCTTCCCATCGTTTTGACAACCTCGCCCCCTCCGAGCCAGGCGCCAAGGAATACGGCTGCCCCGCAAAGCAGCAGGGCAGTTTTTCTGTTTTTAATCGACCCGGATCCGTAGGCGATCCCCATCGAGGCTGCTGCCCCGCTTGCTCCTATATTCATGGCAAAGAATAGTCCAACAGTCATTGCTATTGCTGCAAGCATGGTCGTGCCCCCCTTTCACCCGGAATGCAGGCCGCATTCCGTCTTGCCGGTCCCGGCCCACCTGCCTGCCCTGCTGTCCCCGCCATCTCCTGCAGCCCTTGTACAGGGAAAGCAGCCAATGCTTGGATACCCATTGTCATGGAGGCTATTATAGGGGAGATCTTTTTTTCGGATATGCTCCCACACATCCTCCCAAGTCCAGTGGATTAGCGGACAGATTTTCACATTATGGAATTTGCTGTCCTTGTTTAAAAATTCCGCCCCTGCCCTGGAGGCAGACTGTTCCCTCCTCAGCCCGGAAATCCAGGCCATTTTGCCTTTCATGGCTTCCTGGAGCGGGATGATCTTCCGGATGCTGCAGCAGCGGTCCGGCTCTTTTTTCCACAGTGCCGGTCCATAGGCTACCCGCTGATCATCCAAAGTAAGGGCCGGCAGCTTCCTTTCAATATTCAGCTCAGGAAAACGCTCCTGCACCCTTTCGATGACTGCATAAGTTTCTTGAAAATGAAGCCCGGTATCCAGGAAAATTATATGGGCATCAGGCTTTATTGCCTGGATCAGATCAATCAGCACAATCGCCTCTGCCCCGAAGCTTGATGCATAACTGATTTCCTGCGGGCTGTAATGGCTGAACGCCCATTCCAGCACATTTTTTGCCCCTTTGAATCCATCATCTTCAGGGAATGACGGCGGTTCCCAGTGTGTGTACGTTACGGTGGTGCTCATTTCAGTGCTCCTTTCATGATGCCTTCTGCTTTTGGCCTGCTTTTTAACAAGAAAAAAAGGCAGCCTTCCTCCCGCTTCGGGAGAAAGACCGCCTCTAGTTTGTCTAGTCAGCGCGCTTTATTAGATTGAAGGCGAACCTTTTCATTCTTCTCGATTTGAATGACCTTGCCATCCTGCACCACAAGTGTGATGCTTCCAAACTTAACAGACTGCAGCATCCTTTGCAGATGTGCTGCCACTTCCTCCCAATCAGCATGCTTCAGATCGGCTCGCCTCCTTTTTGAATGGCTGGGATGGGCACAAGGAGGAAAAAGAAAACGCCTTTTCCAACAGGAAAAGGCGCATTTCACATACTTGCACCTTATCTCCCAAAATGCTGGACATTTTGCTGGAATTGGCACCTTGCTTTTAGCAGGTTGCCGGGCTTCGATGGGCCAGTCCCTCAGCCACTCTAGATAAGTGATATAATCAGGAGCGTTTGCTCTGATTTATTTTGTTGAAATTAATCCTACCATACCCATATGATTTGTCAACGAGTTAGCGGAAAGTTTTCTAATTATTTTTTCAATTAGGAAAATCTGCTCATTTTATCTGATTCTCAAACTCCCACTCTTCTTTGCCGATTAAATAAAGAACCAGCAGGATGTCTTCCAGCTGCCTGAATGATTTCCTTGCTGGATCGATATCGAGCTTTGGCAGAAGCGTATAAGAAAGTTTCTTTGTGAGCTCTTCTCTTTTGCCTATAGGGAGCTGGAGCAGTCTTTCACTATAGGTTTTTAAAAGCTTCCATTCCTCGGCGCCAATTTTCCTGACAGTCCACTCGTCCATATATAAATCTTCCTTTTTCAGGCCTCTTTCCCGGATTTCTTTTTCAATCTCAGTCATTTTACCCGGCTTCTTCTTTTTCCGTTCATGCACGACCACAGTACCTGCAGCCAGATCGCCGACCCGTTTATGCCTGGAATGAAAAAACACCAGCAGGATGCCAAGCAGATAGTACACCGGCAGGGAGTCGATGATTCGCAGGAGATTGCGGATAAAGCTTGAAAGCAAAGTGATGCTCTGCCCGTTATCCTGGATGACCCGGATGCCCATGATCTTTTTCCCCGGTGTCCTTCCCGCCCAAAAAAATTCAAATACAAAAAAATAGCTCCAGTTGACCAGAAAAAGGCAGATAAGCATAATGGCGAATGGCCATGAAAGGAAAGTATCATCTAGAAAGAACGCAGCAGCACTGGAAGCATAAAAAATAAATAACAGAATGCTGGCCAGATTGAAGACCATGAGAATCAGCTGATCGATGATGATGGCTCCAGCCCTGCTGCCAAGTCCGGCAGGCTGGAACTGAAGCGATACATATTCAGGTGTTTTGACAAGGATTGTTTCTGTTTGCATGACGCACCCCATTTCCTGGAAGTTTTGCCTGTATCTCTCTCTCCCTATGACTTATAATGGAGATACAACTTTTATGGTTACAGGCAGGTGATTAGTTTGAATAGTAAACAGTTCATCAAGCAGCATCGGGAAAACTGGCAGGAGCTGGAGGAGCTGCTCGCCAGGATGCAAAGAAGGAAAGCGGCAGGAACTGATCTGGCCCGGTTTGACAGGCTGTATCAGAAAGCGGCACAAAATCTTTCATTCTCCCGGACTTTCTTTCCAGACGAAGAAGTGACTTTTTATTTAAATGATCTTGTCGCAAAGGCGCATAATCTTTTATATAAAAGCCAATCCTCCAGCATGGCTCAGCTGAAAGATTTTTTACAGGTCAAGTTTGTGCGGCTGCTGTTCGAGCAATGGAAATTTGTCGCAGCCAGCATGCTTCTTTTCGCATTGGGCGGCCTGGGCAGCTTCTTTGCTGTCATCCATGATCCGCTTTCGATCCATTCCATTCTCCCGGCTGAGATGTCAGGGGCGATAGATCCCCAGAGGCTCGGCGAGAATGAAGGGGCGGTCGATTCTGCCGTCATGTCAGCAAGCATCATGACCAATAATATCCGTGTCGCGATCCTGGCATTCGCCGGCGGCATCACCTTCGGCATTTTGACCGTCTATCTTATGATTTATAATGGCATCATTGTAGGCGCCATTGCCGGCCTGTTCTGGTCGCACGGCAAATCTTATGAATTCTGGGCCTATATTGTCCCTCATGGAATGATAGAGCTTACCGCAATATTCATAGCGGGTGGCGCCGGCCTGCTGATGGGCTACAAGCTTCTTGTCCCCGGCAGATACTCCCGCGGTTACCAGCTGAAAACCCAGGCGAGAAGGTCGGTGCAGCTGCTGTTGGGAACTATTCCGCTCTTCATCATCGCCGGATTGATCGAAGGGTTTATCACCCCTTCTCCTCTTCCGCTCGAAATGAAGTATGCTGCTGCCTTCCTGACGGTCCTCGGACTGCTGTTTTATGCATGGTCCGGCTGGCTCCTGGATCAAAAACGAAAACGCATTGGACATCCCCTGCAAGCTCAATGAAACCTTGCAGGAGGATGCTTCGGCTTTCTCCCTAACGGCTTCGTGGTCCGACAGCTGGCTGATTGCCTGCGGGATGGACTGAAGACTTCTTATGTAAAAGGCTGAACACTAAAGAAGCCCCCGGTTCATCACACTGATATAATGGGATACTGCTGCTGCTGCAAGCCTTCCTTCCGGTGCTTCCGCCATTTGCAGACCCTGCTTTTCCCATCTCAGCTTTTCCCGCTTAGCCGTAAGGAACTGCTGCTGCGCCATGCTTTTCAGCATGGCGCTTTTTATATCCTCCGGCCGCGCTTTAGCACGTGCGGCCAGGATATTGTCTTCTATTCCCAGCATAAAGAACAGGTGCCGATGCCTGATCCTTTTTAGATAAACAAGTGCACTTTCCTCCAGAATGAAAGTCTTTACGTCAGTAAAGAGAAGCAATAAGCTCTTTTTATTCTGGACAGTCTGCAAATATTGAAAGGCTCCGCTATAGTTGGATTCAGCAGCATCCGCCTGTATCGAATACAAAGCTTTCAGGATGAAGTTTAAGTGCTGCATCCCTTTTGCAGGCGGGACATAAGATTTAATGTCTTTGGAAAAAGCGAGGATGGAAACATAATCACCGTTTTTAAGCGCAGCCGCTGCCGTAGTCATCGCAGCTTCCAGCGCCTTTTCAAGCCTGTTGCCAGTTTCCAGCTCTGCAGCCATGATCCTGCCGCAGTCAATCATAATGGTGATATATTTTCCGTGCTCAGGCTCATGGACATTGGCCATGACCTCCTGGAGCTTGGCTGTCTGCCTCCAATTGATTTTCCGGGGATCATCGCCTGCTGTGTATGCCCGGATCTTTGAAAATTCCCCGGCTCCACTCTGCTGTCTCCTGATCTTTTCTCCTTCATACAGCAAATAGGATTGCGCATTTTCAAGATAGCGACGGGTTTCGGTCAAATCAGGAATCACTTTGACTTGGCTTTCCGCCTCTTTCACCATCTGCTTCTCCCATAGGCCGAGGAAGCTGCTGCAGCGGATATAGATCCTGTTCAGCTTATAATGCCCCCTTGTACCAGCCTTGGTTACGTATTGCACAGTGCCCCTCGTGTTTCCTGCAAGCTTGCGTTTAAGCGGAAAAGGCCTGGCAAAGGAGTCAGAAAGATCATCAATGATCTGAAACGTTAAAGGCTGCTGGGAGTGATTTTCTATTTCAATGCCAATTTCAGCAGGAACCCCTCTTTCCATTTCTTCCGGGACACTCCGTTTCAGCATGATCTGTGAACTCTTAGGCAATAGAGCCAGATCAGCAAAGGAAAGCAGCAGAAAACCGATATTGAGTCCTGCTGCCAGCTTCCACGGCACTCCCCAGAATGCTGCCGCCAACAGGGACAGAGAGAGAATTAGCATGCCGTTGAGGAGCCGTTTTCCAGGCAGTATGCCTCTATCTCGGAACAGGAACCGATCCCACAAGCTCATCGATTGTCTGGTCAACAGTCCTTCCCTCCAGTTCTGCATTTGGGGATAATTGGATCCTATGCCTTAATGCCGGCTTGGAAACCATCTTGATGTCATCAGGGGTTACATAATCGCGGCCAGCCAGATAGGCCCATGCTCTGCCGGCTTTTCCGATGGAGATGGCCGCCCTTGTACTGGCGCCGAATCTGATGGACTCTGCCTCCCGCGTCTTCCTGACAATCCTCATGATATAATCGAGGATATCATTGCTTAAAGCCACGCTCTCAATTTTTTTCCGTATGGACATAAAGTCATCGGGTGAAAGTGCCTGCATGATTGATCCGGCTTCCATCCGTCCTTCCAGCACAGACTGAAGCACAAGCTTTTCCTCATCAAATTCAGGAAAGCCTATGATCAGTTTGAAAAGGAAACGGTCCTGCTGTGCCTCAGGCAAGGGATATGTCCCTTCGAATTCTATCGGATTCTGGGTTGCCGCAACAAAAAATGCTTCTGGGAGCTGATAGGTTTCCCCCTGGATAGTAACTTGCTTTTCTTCCATCGCTTCTAAAAGCGCAGCCTGTGTCTTCGCAGGTGTCCTGTTGATTTCATCTGCGAGCAGGACATTCGTAAAAATCGGCCCTTTCAGCGTTTGGAAGGAGCTTTCCTTCATGTTATAAATCATGCTTCCGGTTATATCGCTCGGGAGCAGGTCCGGTGTGAACTGTATCCGGCTGAACTCACCGCCGAGAAGCCCGGCCAGCGTCTTGACCATCTGGGTCTTCCCGGTGCCCGGCACCCCTTCGATCAATACATGTCCCCCGGAGAGGATAGCGGCAAACAGCAGCCTCAGATTCAGTCCCTGTCCTTTTATCCGTTCCTCATACTGCTGCAGCAGTGATGATGTATCTTGTTTCATCTTTTCTCCACCTCTTTCCTTAAATCATCCAGTTGTACAGACCAGCGCAAATAATCTTTTTTATGCAATTTCTCTTCTTTTAATACAGAAGATATACCTTCAGTGAGTGACTTTACCTCTACTTCAGTCAAGGTAGACGCTTTGGCCAGGATGGATTCCCCGGCTTCCTCCCAGCTGCGGCTTGAAGGGATGCCCCATTTTTCCTGCAGCAGTTCTTTCGTATACTCCGCCTGGATCCTGAGCGAGTCCTGGTAGCGCCGCCCCCTTATGTGCCAGGCAGACAAAGCAGCAATCTTTTCATCGGTAAAACGGACAGTTTCCTCTCTCGGCCAGTCGACAGGGCCAAACCTTTTGCCTTTATAAAAAATCCATAAAAATGCGAGCAGGGCGCCCTGTACAAGAATAACGAGGAACCATTGCGGATAAGCCCCAGCCCCGGAAGCGGATTCCTGCCCATGCAAAAATTCATCTATGAATATATCCTGTGCACCTGCTTCGTCCATTAACGCCAGGATGAGCTCTAAATGGTTTTCTTCCAGAATCATTCCATTTGTGAGCCAGGTAGGGGAATTGACGGCAATCAGGCTTCCTTTGCCAATTGCCCTTTTGACTGCCAGCGTTCCCAGTTCATCGGAAAGCAAAATTTCATCTTCAGGCTCTTCTGTGATCCTGAACGGAGAGTATATGGCAGCACTGTGCATCCCGCCATCCTTATCTGCAACCTTTACGGCGCTCTCCGCCTCAGCGGCAAATTGCTCTGTTTTTATCCCAAACATCGGCGCAGGATTTTCCTTGAATAATAGAATGGTATGGCCATTCTCCAGGAATCTCTTATAAGCGGCCATCTCCTCCCGGTCAGGGACAGAACGCGGCTCTGCCATGACCAGAAGGATGGGCTCTTCAGGGTGTGGAAGCAGATCAGGATCCCTGCTCCATTTTCTGATGCTGGAGCTGTTTTGCTCCAAATATGTATACAGTCCCTTAATGCCTGTCGGCGAAGGGGATTTGGCAAGATAGGGAGGATAGCCGGCAGGCGCGTCTCCCGCCAGGAAGTAGCTGGCCATAATAAACAGCAGCAGCGGAAATAACCAGTAAAAAGCCTTCTTAATCAGCTGATTCCGCAATTTCCGATTCCCTCCCTTCCTGCAGGTTCGCACTATTGTCCATAAGCCTCAATGCTTCTTTCTTGTATTGCTGGAACTCACTCGGCTTTATGCTTTGCCCCCCGTAGGCAGCCCTGTCGAAAAGCGCTGACAGGGAAAAGAAAATCTCAGCCGTTTTGCTGTCTGTTTTTTTGAGTTCCTCATAATAATCCCAATTCGTTTTCCATATTTTTGCCTTCAGCCACCCATGTTCATTGAACCATAGCAAAAGGGCAAGGAATATGTGCCGTGCTCCCTTTGTCAGATCCCCGGCTTCCTCATGTTTTCCGGCTTCCTCAAGATGCTTCTTATAGGACCAGCTGATTTCAGAGGCCGTGTCGAGAGGCTGATGCTCCTGCAGGAACTTTTGCCTTTTGGCAGCCCTTGCAGCCGCAAACACGACTATACCAATGAATAGGACTCCCGCGAGAATCATGATGAAAGGAAAGGCGCCTGAAGAGCCGCTCGAAAATTCTATTTGCGGGAACAGCCCTTCAAGCCACGTGAAGAATTTTTCCCTCAGCTTCTCAAGAAAGCTTTCCTCCTGATTCTGGTAGACGGTATATTCCCTGTCTTCCAATATCTCAGATAGTTCTTTTCTTGCTTGCTTTGCATCCTTCATCGTCTGCACCTCTTGCCGATAGTCTCAACACTCATGCTACTGCACCCGGCTGTAGTCCTCTATCATGCTGTTAAGGTCATCGCCGCCCTGCCTTCCTTTCAGGTCAAAATACATGACAGAAAACCCGACATAATACAAACATGTTGTGACAAGGGTTGCCAGGTTCAGGATGATATCGAACAGGACGCTGCCTCCAAGGAGCAGGCCGGCCGTCATCTCGATCGCAAAAGATACTATCCCGATGATCAAAAACAGCAGGGCATAAATAAGGAGCATATGCCAGGAGCGCCCCTGGGTCAATGTCCAGCTTTCTGAGAAACCCGGCGCTTTCTTTTCCAGAACGGTATATCCAAAGTAAAAGCTCCACCTTGTCAGGAGGTAGCCTACTCCAACGGCAAAAGCGAGTAAAAACAGCCCGGCAAAAATGATGCCGATTACAGGATGGACCATGGACCCGAATATACCAGTGATTGATACGAATATAATCGGCAGGATAATGATGGCGAAGGTGATTATGCTAAAAAGGATGCTTGTTCCCAGAATTGGCCAAAAACGCCTGAAAGCCTTCTTGATCACCATTCCCGTGGTAAACTCCTTACCTTTTCTCACCTGGTCTACCGCTATAAGGACAGCCGCCCCGGCCACAGGGATCATCAAAGCTGACAGCAGGCCGGCAAAAACCAGTCCAAGATCGGCAAAAAGCGAACCCGGTGCGTAAACATCTGCTCCAGCGGTTCCTGTTTCAAAGCTTGAAGCAATTTGTTCAAACCACGTTCCCCCGGAATTAATGTCCCTGAAAAAGCTCTGTCCCGCGGCCAGGCTGAACAGTGCCTGGAGAAGATAAACCGGCCCTACCAGAATGAGAAAGATGGCCGTAAAGGAACCAAATCTGTTCCTGGCCAGGCTGAAGGTAAGGTCAAGGATCTGGCCGATGCCTTTTGGCTTGTTTAATTGTGAATTCATATTTCAGCCTCCTAAATGAATGGAGAGCGCCACGGATAAATATCCGAATTTCAGTGATGCGTCTCCCGGATGAAAAATTTGTCAATCTATTGTATTTTAACATTTTTCTTCCAGCAGCGGGGAGTAAAAGCGTAAAACCTGGCAGTTTCCCAATATAGCAGGATATTATGATAGGAGTTTGTGATAGAAGACGGTTGTGTGGAGGGTGCCGTCTTCCGAGCGGGCATAGCAGGGAATCATTCCTGATACTGTATAACCCAGGGAACGATAAAGCAGGTTGGAAGGATCTCCCTCCCTTGTATCGAGCACTATTAGGGAAATCCCGCCTTCCTCTGCCCTTTTCTCTGCAGACACCATCAGCCGGCGGCCTATCCCTTTGCGGCGGAAGTTTGTATGTGTCATCAGCTTGCCTATTTCAGCACGGTGGCTGCCGTTTTCTTTTGTGCAAAATTGAAGCTGGACAGCCCCAGCTATCGTTCCTTTCTCTTCTGCTATCAGTAGGGCAGTATCATTCAGCTGCAGTTCCTTCCAGTAGGAATATGCGGCTGCTTCATCCATCGGCGGCAAAAATCCAATCGACGCTCCGCTGTTGACTGCATCAGCCAGCAGCACGGACAGCTGTTTCAGTTCTTTTTCCCCTAAGCTCTTAAACTCACTGATTTTCATTTAAAATCCCCCTCTAAGTTAATTTTCAGATCGCACGTGATCATTTCAGCCATGGAAAAAGGGGCCCATTCATGGCCCCTTACTTTCGCCTTTTCCATTTTATTCGGTGTCCTCAGCTATTTTTCCTTTTTTCAAGTCATAATAAGCCTTCATAATGCCCTGGCCGATTTTTTTATTGATGCTGTTTTTATCAGAAGACACATAAGGCACAACGATCGAGAAGGCAACCTCAGGATCACTTGAAGGCGAATATCCCGCCAGTGTGAGATTATAGGTTGGTGTGTCTTTGTATAGCTTTTTCTCTTCCATACTATAATAAAACGACTGTGCTGTGCCGGTCTTTCCTGCCAGGTCATACTCCCGGTAAGGGCTCCCGCTGAAATAGCTTGCTGCAGTCCCGCCCTGTTCCTGGAATACCTTCTTGAAGCCGGCCTGAACCTGCTGGATTTCCCGCTCACTCATATCGATGCGGTTCAGTGTAATCGGCTCGAAGCCCTTATAGACAGGGCCCAGCTCTTTTGCCGGTGATGGTTCCCTGATTTCCCTGACAAGCTGGAGCTTCATGCGGTTGCCGTCATTGGCAATCGTCGATATATATTGTGCGAGCTGAAGGGCTGTATACGTATCATACTGTCCGATTGACAAGTCGAGCAGAAGCCCGGGCCTGTAATCGGTGCCCGGCAGGCCGCTGGATTCGTTCGGAAGGTCGATCCCCGTCTTGACACCAAGGCCGAACTGATTGAAATAATAGCGGAACTTTTCAAATGCTCCCGGATCATACGGCAGCTTCATCCCGGGGGTATATTCCTTGCCTAGCGCCCGGATCGCCGTTTTAAACATATAAACGTTCGATGATTTCTTCAGTGCCTCAATATCATTCGGCGAACCGAGCGATAGGCTGTATGATTTTTTCACTGGAGTTTCATACAGATTAAGAGGCTCATCCTTAAATCTGGTTCCGAGCTGCAGGACGCCCATTTCATAGCCGGCAAGGACAGTTGCCCCCTTGACGGCGGACCCGACTTCATACGATGAAGTGAAAGCCCCAAGTGCATAGTCATCCACCTTATAGCCGCCATTTTCGTATTTAAGTTTCTTTCCTGATATGGCCAGGACTTCACCTGTCCTTGGATTGGTCATGACAACGAAGGCACTGTCGAGAAATCTGCCGCCGCCGCTTGCTTTAGCAGCTTTCAGCTCACGTTCGATGACTTCCTCCACCTTCTCCTGCAGCTCAAGATCAATGGTCAGAATCAGATCCTTGCCGCTTTTTCCGGGAGAAATCACCTCTGCTTCTTTCACTTTGCCGCTTTTGTCCACTTTGTATTCTGTTTTCGTTTTTTCACCAGCTAGCACATCTTCATACTGATATTCGATCTGGCTTTTCCCGACCCGGTCATTCAGACTGTAGCCGCGCGAAGTGAAATATTCCAGCCGATCCTGAGGAAGGCCTTCATCGCTTGAACTGATATTCCCAAGGATCGAGCGGAATGTATCGCCGTTCGGATATTCACGCTTCCAGTCCGTGAAAACATCGACACCCGGCATGTCCTGAAGATGCTCACTCACAAGAGCGGCTTCTTTACTGGTTACATTTTCATTTTTGACGATCTGCGGTGTGAGCGCATAGCCTTTTGCCATTTCCCTGAAGATAGCGGCCACCTTTTTATCCTGAGGCGTCATTTCCGCAAGATGCTTTTCCGGAGTAATTCTCTTGAGCTGAAGCTTATAAAGGTCTTTAAATGTCAGCTTTTCATTTTCCAGCTCTTCCTCTGTCAGCAGTGCCTTTGCCTCTTCTTCATGTGTCAGGATCCAGAAATCCTTCAGATCTCTTTCTGTCAGCTTATCTGTGCTTATTTCAATATATTTGGCAAGCTCTGCTGCAACATCCTTGATATCCTCTTGCTTCGTGTTCTGGTCCTTAATATAGGAAATGGCATTCTGCCCGACATTGTCGACAATAAGCCGGCCATCCCTGTCAAAAATTTTCCCCCTTGGAACAGATTCTTTTATGACGAGGTTTTCGGTCCGGTTCAGCTCGTTCACGAAATCCTCACCTTTGACAATCTGGACCACGCCCAGCCGCACAATCAGCAGGCTGAAGCATACGAAAACAAAGAAAAAAAGCAGGTTGAGCCGGAATGGCAGCTTATTTTTTAACTTTTTTTTCTCTTTTTCCACTTCCACTTTTAAGACCCCCTTTTATTTTTTGAATTGAAAAGGCCTGGATACAGACATGTCAGCCATATCGCCCTCTGCCTGTACAATCAAAAAGAACTCACTCCCGCCTTCAAGGATGCGGACTGGGTTAGCCATCGACACTTCAAGCCTCCCGTCAGCAGAAGGGATGAAATAAATTTCGTCCTCAATCGACCCTTCCGCTATTTCAATATTTTCAGCCGGTCCGAACACAACGCCAGCACTTGCGGAAGACTTCAGTGTAATCGTATACCGGCGGCCGGGATTGAGATTTTCAAGCGAAATTCCGCCGGTGAATCTCTGTGTACTGTCCATTGAAATGGAAGCCTTCCCTTTACCTTTTTCCATAGGAACAGCCGTGTCCCCTTCCTGTTTTATGGAAATTACCGGTGAATTCTTTACAATTGATTTTATCCTCGCAGTATTGTTTGAATCCGATGGGGCAAAGCGGATGGTATAGGTGTCTATGACGACTTGCATCTTTCCGCCTTCTTCTGCAGCCGTTTTTATATTATTCAAGAATTCTTCCTGATTTTCAAAAGTGATCCAGCTTTCCCTTGTGTCTCCCTTAAAACGCGGCAGTAAAGCGGCAGAACCTGCATCAGGCTTAAAGTAGAATTGTCCTTCAAGGAAACCGCCAGAGCTGCCGAACCCTTGGACCGTACCGCTTATAAGCTTTTCTCCCGTGAATTCTGCATACACTGTCTGGAAAGCTCCATGCCTGCCTTCACTCTCAAGCTGCGATAAACCCATTCCCGCAACCATATCGCCCGCCACAGCTTCCTCAGGGTCAAAAATGTTTCGTCCATCGTCGATTGGGACGATTTCTTTAACTGTTTCCTGCTGTTTTAAACTCTGTCCTTCTGTCTGAAGGAGGCCCAGCTGATATCCGGCAAAGCCGCCCGCAGACAGAAAAAATACACCTGCTGTGAGCCATGCGGCAGCCCTGGGGATAAAGGTTGAGTAACGTGCCGCTTTCTTTTCCTTCGCTGCCGCAATCTTTTGCCTGATCAGCCTTTTATCTTTCTCTGTAAAAACCGGGTCATTAGAAATATAGGAATCAAATTGCCGCTTCAAATCTTCCAGCCTGTCATCCACTGAATTCATTCCCTTCTTCTTCAGAATAAAAGACTTTCAACTTATCCCGGCCCCTTCTGATCCTCGTTTTAACCGTTTCAATATGAAGATCCAGAATCTCGGCAATCTCAGGCATTGAAAATTCCTTCACATAGTACAGAAGGATGCTCTCCCTGTATTTGACCGGCAGCCCCAAAATATTTTCCATCAGGCGTTCCTGTCCATCTTTTTCAACCAGCTCATCCTCAGCCGATTTCTCCCTTCTGTCAAACCAGAATAGTTTGTCAGTAAGCTGGAGATGGAGGTAATGCCAGCTTCTTAGATGATCTTTGCATTTATTTGCGGCAATCCTGTAAATCCATGTCTTAAAAGACGATTCACCTTTAAAGTTTTCCAGATTCATATAAACACTCAGGAACACTTCCTGTAGCACATCTTCGGTCTGTGACCAGCTTTTCGTATATGTATAAATAAACCGCTTCAATTTCTCGCCATACAAATCCATGGCATATTCTATGGCTTCTTCCTTTGCAAGCTTCTGCCAATCTTTGTCTCTGTCAGGGTTCAATCGCTCCCCTCCTAGCTGCTCAAAAAGCCGTTTGTTATATAGACGCAACACAGATGTAAAAAGGGTCAAAAAACAGGGAAATTTTTCTGAAGATCATATAATTTCTGGCTGAACTCTGCCGAATTGGGGATTACTGCCTTAATTTGGATGTGATGAGACATATCCTTATTGTGGTGAAGGAGGGATTCTACATAGAAATTTAGTTTTTATGCCTGAATTTTTAGTTTTTATACCTGGAATGTGAAGGATTCTACCTAGAATTCCTTTTATTCAACCCAGAATCAGAGATAATTTTTCCATTTAGCAAATATTACCAATACACAAAAAAAAGAGCCGGAATCCATCCAGCTCTTCTCATTATTTAAACCAGCCCTTTTCACGGGAACGTGTGATGGCTTCAATTCGATTCTGTACTTCAAGTTTCTCCATGATTGCGGACACATAATTCCGCACTGTCCCGGTTTTAATGGACAGCTCTGCTGCAATTTCGTTTGTGTTCTTGCCGTCTGCGACCAGTTCAAGCACTGCTTTTTCCCTTTCGGTCAGCGGATTTTCTTCGGCATACATATCGTCCATCAGCTCAGGAGCGTAAATGCGGCGGCCTGCCATGACACTGCGGATGCTGCCTGCCAGCTCTTCGCTCGGGCTGTCTTTCAGCAGGTAGCCGCTCACGCCGGCTTTGATGGCTGACTGGAAATAGCCTGTTCTGGCGAAGGTCGTCAGAATAATGACCTTGCATATGCCCTTCAGCTCTTCTGCTGCCTCAAGGCCGGTCTTCAGCGGCATCTCAATATCCATGATGCAGACATCCGGCTTATGTTTATGAACAAGGGATACAGCTTCGGCGCCGTTTCCCGCCTTGCCGACAACCTCCATATCATCTTCAAGGCTCAGCAGCGAACCAAGTGCACCGAGCATCATACGCTGATCTTCTGCTATGACGATCCGTATCATTGCAGCTCCTCCTTTTGTTTAATTTTCACAACATTCGGCACCCGGACAATCAGTGTAGTTCCCTCGTCCTGGTACACCTCCATGGTGCCATTGACAAATTCAGCACGCTCCCTTATTCCGAGCAGGCCGCTTCCTTTGCCAATGTCCCGGTCAGGGTCCATTCCTACGCCATTGTCCCTCACTGTGACTGCGGTTTCGTCATCGGCCTGCGTGATTTCCACGATGACTTCACTGGCATTGGAGTGCTTCACCACATTATTCACTGCCTCCTTCAGGCACATGCTGAGGATGTTTTCCACAAATAGTGAGACATTGACAAGCTGCCGCTCCTGTTTAAGCACAAATGAAATTCCTGCCGCGTCTAGTATTTGTTCTATCAGGACTACCTCTTCCTTCAGCCGGATCCCCCTCATCTGGGAGACCATCTTCCTGACCTCATTCAGGGCGGTCCTGGCTGTCTGCTGTACATCCTTCAGCTCAGAACGGGCCTGCTCAGGATCTTTATAGACGAGTTTATCCGCCAGATCACTCTTAAGGCCGATCAGTGAAAGCTTCTGGCCGAGCGTATCATGCAGATCCCTGGCTATCCGCTGCCTCTCTTCCATTTTTACGAGCTCTGAGATCCGTTTATTGGCATCTTCCAGCTGCGACTCCAGCCTGCCCCGCATGTTGCGGTTCTTGATGCTGAATGGCAGGAGGATGACACTGAGCCAGCTGATAATAATGAATGGAATCTGCTTCAGAAATAAAGGATCCTGCAATACAAATTGATAGTTAATCGCTGCAGAAGCGCCGACCAGGTGAAGGATATAAAGAACGGCAAAAGCGGCCTTTCCAGTAATATTGCCGATAAAATAAGCAATGAAAAACGAAAAATACACATAGCCGAATAGTGTAGTCATTGCAGATGAAATCCCGATCAGCACGACTGCCCAGATATAGACTGTCCATCCCCTCGAAAGGAATGCCAGCCGGAAACATAAATAAAAGATGACAGTTAAAATGATGCCGGCAACGATTTCCGCTGTTGATGAAGACTGGAAAATGAAATAGAAAGGCAGTATCGTCAAAATCGCCCAAATATATGGGGATATCCCGGTGCTGCTGTTAAAGACAAGCAATTTTTTCTTCATTATACAACTCCAATATCTTTGTATCCCTATTTTACATAAAAATGTCTTTTCAAAAGGGTCTTTTCTTAAACTTTGTTGTTTTCTAATAAAAAAAATTTACAGATATCACCCTGCTTACCATGAAATATCATGATAGGAAAAGAGCTGCTCTCTTTTTTCAAAGAGAAAGTTTTTGTATGAAGGGAAAAAATCCGGCTCTTGGATTTTTTCAAAAAGCAACAATCTATACGAAAACAGTCTTTCAAAAAAGGACAGAGCCATGATTTCCGGGCTCCGTCCTTTGAATAGGCTTTTTAAACTGAAACACTTTTCTTCTTCTGTGCTTTCAGCAGGTGATGGATATCCCTGAAAGTAACAAAGCTGCGGCTCTGTTCATCCCATAATCGGTATTTCAGCGACTTCAAACTGGTTGATAGTGTGATCGTCTGGACATTCTTGAGCAACGGCTCCTTATTATGGGCATCCTCCAGATAATAGTTCGGAACCCTTGGGCTGAGATGATGGACATGGTGGAAGCCGATATTGCCGGTCAGCCACTGCAGGAGTTTCGGAAGCTTATAAAAGGAGCTTCCATCAACAGCTGCCCTGACAAATTCCCATTCTTTATCGTATTCGAAATAAGTATCCTCGAATTGGTGCTGCACATAAAACAGCCAGATGCCAAGCGCACCGGAAATATAGAAAATCGGTCCCTGGATCAGAAGGAAGGCCTTCCAGCCTACCAGCCAGCACATAAGCGCAATTACCAGGACAATCAGAATGTTTGTGACATAAGTGTTCATTTTTTCCTTAGGCCGTGCTTCCTTTCGGTTGAAGCGCTGGGCAATGAGGAACTCATAAATCGGTCCGAGGCCGAACATCACAAGCGGATTGCGGTAAGCCCGATACTGCATGCGCTGCCAGAAGCTGGCGTCCATGTATTCATCAACCGTCATGACCCATATGTCACCGGTTCCCCTTTTATTAAGGTTGCCGCTGGTTGCATGGTGGACAGAATGGCTGTGCCTCCACTGATGGAAAGGAAAGAGTGTCATCACTCCAGTGATCAGGCCAAGCACTTCATTCGCCTTCTTGCTTTTGAAAAAAGAGTTATGGCAGCAGTCATGGAAAATGATGAAGATCCGCACCAGGAATCCTGCATTCACAACAGTCAGAATCAAGGTGATCAGATAGGATATTTGCATGGTTTCATAGGCCAGATACCAAATGAGAAAGAATGGCACCAGCGTGTTTATTAGTTGGATGATACTGCTCTTTGTATCTGCTTTTTCGTAAGGAGAGATATTTTTCCTCGATAATTTGCCAGGTTTTGACGTTTTTTTATCCATACAGTTAATCCTCCTCGTACTTGCTAATTCCATTATGTAATATAGAGAGAGGTGATGTAAGACATACATGTCATATCATGGACATGATAAACGTCATGGTTGGGTTTAGAACCTTAATTAGTCTCCAAAATACAAAAAAGTTTTTCGACCTGGTTATGCAGTTATAACCGGGCTGTTGATTTGCATTCCAGGCATTTCGCTTTACGGGGGCATCAGCAATTTCCCGCAGTGAGCGTACTTGAAACGAAGGTCATCAGGGTTTATTTAACTTTTACAAAATCTTTAAGTAAATTCTTAGATAAACCATTAAAAAAAGAGCACGGAAAATTCTCTCCGTACCCTCTTTTTACATGTAATAAGATTTTAATTTCAGCCCTTCCCTGCCTGGAACCCCGGATATTGCGTCATTCCTCCGTCAGCGAAGAGTGTGAGCCCGGTGACATAGCTTGCTTCTTTTGATGCCAGCCAGACGGCACAGGCTGCGATTTCTTCAGGCTTTCCGATATACCCCATAGGAATGAGCTCCAGAACGCCTTTTTCCAGTTCAGGATCCGAGAATTTTTCTGCATTGATCGGTGTGTCGATGGCCCCGGGTGCAATGCAGTTGACCCGTATTCCTTTAGGGGCGAATTCAAGCGCGAGTGTCTCGGTCATCAGCTTTACGCCGCCCTTGCTGGCAGCATAGTGGACGAAATGTGGCCAGGGAATACGCTGGTGCACGGATGACATATTGATAATAGAACCTTTTATTTCGTTCTCCAGCATATAATTAATTGCCTCTCTGGAGCCAAGGAACTGACCCGTCAGGTTTGTGTTGATGACTTTATTCCAATCGTTTAATGAAAGTTCCTGTGATGGGACTTCATTTTCAATCCCTGCATTATTGACCATAACATCAAGAGAACCAAAGGTATGCACTGCATGTTCAATAATTCGCTTAATATCTTCCTCACTGCCGACATCACCCTGGATGCTGGTAGCCTTTCCTCCCGCGTTTTCAATCTTCTTAATGATTTCATCAATATTATCATCACTGCTGTGGTAATTAATGACGACATTCGATTTTTCTGCTCCGAATCTTTCGGCCATTGCCCGGCCAAGTCCTGAGTTTCCTCCTGTTATCACAACTGTTTTTCCTTCAAGGTCTTTATACATATCCATTCTCCTTTGCTTATCCTTTTGTAAACCCAATCAGCACGCCGCCTGCAATGATGAGCAGGCATCCTGTGATGATAAGGATGGTTTGCTTTTTGGACGTTTTCTCGCCGAGAAGGAAAATTCCTCCGAGGGTAGAGATGACAATTCCGGTCTGGGAAAGCGAGAAGCTTGTCGCCACCCCGATTTTCGGAAGCGACAGCAGCAGCGTCAGATTTCCGGTTGCCCAGATCAGCCCCGTCACTAGATTACGAAGGGCATATTTATTGAACGGCTTATTTTTAATTGTCAAGGCCGTTCCGCCAATGACCATACCGAGCGCCTGCGGAAGGAGGGCAGACCATCCGTCGATTTCTAGCCAGTTGATGATGACAACATATCCGACAAAACCGACAGTCGATATGAGCAGGGTGACAAATCCTTTTTTTAAACTCTTTGATTCGTCATTCCCTTCCTTCTGTCCCCAGGAAGTCATGACTGCTCCGCCGATGATCAGGACAAGGGCGATGATCCCGAGTGTGATCTGAAGCCCTGTTGACCATTCATTGAAAACAACAATCCCGAAAAAGCTTGTCCCGATAAGCTGAAGGCCGGTCGATAGCGGAGTAGTCTTTGCGACTCCAAGATATTTCACGGCCCCAAACTGATTTTTTTGTCCCAGGGACCAAAGTGCCCCCGAAGCAAGCCCGGCTCCCCATACCAGCGGCGAAAGTTCTGGTCTGACAATGAGAAATACCGCTCCTGCGAAAATAAGTGCGCCGATGGTCGTCCCAAGGGTCTGGCTATTGTCATCCCCTCCAAGTTTATTGCTGACCAAGATAATGCTGCCCCAGCACGCTGCTGTTATGACAGCCAGTAGAATTCCTGACATGTATGCGGTCCCCTTTCTCGCTGAAAAAAATCAAGATGCTGATATTAGCTTTTCCCTGATTGAGCAGGAATTGAAACCTTGAGTTAAAAAGCACATGAACAGGAAGATTTTTGCATCAGGAAGATTCGGGAATTGGACTAATCTTTGCAGGCATATGATAAAAGATCAGTCTGGGAAGGTGAGCGAAATGAGAGCAGATAGCCGGTTTATCTTCTTTGTAATAGAAGCGTCTTCCATCAGAAAATTCCTTGCTTTGGAAATGGGTTTTGGTACGGCCTTCTATTATGGGGCAAAGGTCATTTTCGCCAATGAGATTGCATCAGTTTGTACCAGTATTGTGGCTGTGGAGGCTCTGAAAAAAGGGCTGAAGCAGCTTGAGAGGAAATAAAAAAATACAGTTGAAGCGTGCATGGAAAGGTTAATAATTTGCAGGTCAGAAAGACTCTATAGTTTAAAATATTATTATGAGATGATACAGCTTGCCATCACATCAGCATCAATAAAATAAGGCCCGGCACAATGCCAGGGCCTTCTATTCCATATTTCCGGCATCATTCTTCACATTGCGGCTGATTGCCTCAGGGGGGGAAAATCATCCTGCAGATAATGCGGGCTGCTTCCAGTGTATTGAGCGGCGAAGAGCTGTGCTCCTCTTTATCGGGCCCATTTTCTGCCAAGATAAGGGCAGACCATGCGGCAGTGTCAAGATCTATGTCCTTCCAGGTCAATCCTTTTTGCCTCGCCAGTTCTAAACCCTGCACGATCTGCATATGTATATTTCTCCGAGCCTCCTGTAAAATACCGGCCAATTCAGAATCCTTGGGCAGCAGTTCAGGCAGAACACGATGGATGCCGACAGCCTCAAGCCTTTTATAGTGCTCATCCAGCAGACGGGCAAGCAGTAGAACCGGGTCTTCACTGAGCCAGTCGGGCTCCGGAACCATTAGAAAATCAATTTTATCCTGCAGCAGTGCCATAAGCAGCTGGCGTTTATCAGAGAAATAGCGGTAAAAGGTGCCTGTGGCCACGTCGGCTGCGGCTGCTATGTCTTTTGCTGTTGTTAATTCGTAGCCTTTTTCTATGAATAGCCGCCGCCCGCTTTCCAGCAGCGCCTTCCGCTTCTGCAGCGCTCTTTCCTGTTTAGGCAGGGATGGGAATTCACCCGGAAACGGGCCGGCATTTTTATCCGCCATACGCTCACCTCCTAACTCATCATATCATATAAAGAACATCATAGAGAGCTAAAATCGGGAGATGGAAAAACCTGAACTGAAGTTCACCTTATTGATTGACAGTGGTTTCTTATGGTGCAATAATGAATTTAATTTCAGTAGGATAGTCCTTACGTCATAGTTTTTACTGGTTGAAAAATTTAACGATAAGGGGTCGCGAAGATGGCAAAAGAGGGAGATACAATCAGATTTAAAAGACATGATCTTTCCATAACCGGAACAGTCGTGAAGGTCAAAGAAGAAAGCGTTCTTGTCCAGATCAGCGATGAAGATGCAATGCTGTTAAAAATTGATACTCCAATCACGGTCGTATCGCATAAAAATTACAAGATTGTCTGAATACACGATATGTATAATGGCGGCTTAAGATATTAATAGAAGAAAGCTGCTGAGGATAATTGCTTTTGTGTGAAAAATACGCAGGATTTCAGCGATAAAGGTAGAATTGAATTATATGTTTATCCATTCTGCCGATTTATCAAAATTTATACCTGGGAGGATTCTGGCATGGAAATCAGCAAAGACTCAAAGAAATTAGCGGTAGATTCACCTGTTTTGCTAAAAGGCATTGTTAAGGCAATATACAAAGATACAGTCCATATCCAGATCGGCGGCAAAATCATTGCTCTGCCGGCTTCCAATATGCCCGCCGCTTCCTCTTAACCTGCAGCCTGAAGAAGGCTGTTTGTAAAAGGAGCCGGCATGCCGGCTCCTTTCGGATTCACTTATTCAGAAATTTTTTCAGCATAGCGGAAATCCGGATTGTTGAGAGGGCTGAATCGGATTCCTTTCATATACTCTTTCACGACAGCATTTTGAGAAGAAAAGTAGATTGGGATGATCGGCATTTCATCCATCAGGACAGCTTCAGCCTGATGCAGCAGATCAAATCTCTTTGCTTCATCCTGCTCAATCAGCGACTGGTCGAGCAGCTCATCAAATTCAGGATTGGACCAGTTTGTAAAGTTGCTGGAACTGCCTGAGCTGTATAGATCCAGAACAGGGTACGGATCCAGGAAGTCCCCTACCCAGCCCATACGCGCAGCCTGGAAGTTTTTCTGCTTGAAAGTATCTATGAATGTTTTCCATTCCTGGTTCTCAAGCTTCACTTCCACACCAAGGTTAACCTTGAACATCTCCTGCAGAGCTTCAGCAATCTTTTTATGATTGCCTTCTGAATTATACTTCAGGGTGACAGCAGGAAGCTCCTTCCAGCCTTCTTCCTTCATTCCCTCTGCCAGCATTTTTTTTGCTCCGTCAGCATCAAAAGAGTAGTAAGGATCCTTTTCATCCCGGAAGTCCTTTCCAGACGGCCCTTCTACACCAAATCCCACATAGCCGTATGCAGGCTCTTCTCCGCCTTTCGAAATGTTTTTTGTGATGGCCTCACGGTCGATTGCCATGCTGAAGGCTTTCCGGATTTTACTGTTATTGAAAGGCTCTTCATTTACATTGAATGTATAGGTATAGACACTGAATTGCGGCGAGTTGATAAACTCCTTGCCTCCCTTTTCCATATCTATCGCATCGGCTGCAAGATTCTTAATCAAATCAATATCGCCGGATTTATACATCTGATACTCTGTGTTGGCATCAGCCACCATTTTAAAATTTACGGCGTCCATCGTAATGTCTTCGCTGTTCCAGTAATTGCTGTTCTTTTTCAGGGTAAGAAGATTATTGTGTTCCCATTCCCCGAGTGTATAAGCGCCATTGGTAACGATTGTTTCCGGCCCTGCCGCCCAGTTTTCGTTTGCTTCGACTGTTTTCTGATTCACCGGCATGAAGCCCTGGCCCATCAGAACTTTCGGGAAAAACTTGATCGGTGTGTTCAGCTCGACCTTCAGGGTACTGTCGTCCACTGCGGTAATTCCTACATCTTCCACAGCGCCATTTTTCCTGTTATATTTTTCAGCCCCTTTTATGTAAAAAAAGCTGGATGGATCATAGGCGCCTGTTTCGGGATTCAGAACCCTTTTCCATGCAAACTCGAAATCCTTTGCTGTCAGCGGATCTCCATTGGACCATTTCTGCCCGTCCCTGATTGTAAAGGTGTATACTTTACCGTCTTCTGAAACATCAATCTTGCTTGCTGCCCCTTCTACAGCATTTCCGTCTTTATCATAGCGGTACAAGCCTTCATAAAGATTATCGATCACCCAGAAGGAAGTTGTATCAGATGCAAAAGCAGGATCAAGAGTATAGGGCTCCCCTCCAAGATTGGCATTTAATACTTGTTCAACATCATTTTCTCCGGTTGGTGAAGCAGCTTCATCATTGCTGCATCCTGTCAGTGCAGCAAGGGCAAACAGCAGGATGGCAAGCGTTACAAGCGATAATTTTTTCATGTCATGATTCCTCCTTTAATTCAATGCTTTAAAGCGATTTAACTCATTAAAATACTAAGAATTATAACTGCAATCTCCCCGCCCTCTCTTGCTTATTCCGAAAATGTTCTTTACTTCTTTAACCTACTAAAAGTCCTCCCAGCAAAGACAGGCTGAGAGGACTTTGTTCTCCGCTTATCTTTCCGGTATACCCGGTGGAATTGGCACAGTGTCCACAGACCTGCTGCCGAAGCTTCATTGGGCCAGTCCCTCCGCCTCTCTGGATAAGTGATATAAGATTTTAGCTGGCTGAAATAAAAAATCCCCTTCTGCAGATAGAAGAGGACAGTATGTATGAACAAGATCCCTTCTTATCTGCCAGGCTTCTGCCTGATGGAATTGGCACAGTGTTCAAATGAACCTGCTGCCGAGACTTCTTCGGGCCATACCCCTCCGTCTCTCTGGATAAGAAATTATAGATATATAATTTTTTTCGGTGCACTAAGAATAACCAATTTAGAAAATTTCGTCAACAAAAAAGATAAAAGTCTAACTTTTCTATCTTCTTAGGCAACTTAAATACTATGGGGTTTTCAGTTTACTGCCTTATAATTCCTTACTCAAATGCAAACACTATCTGCATACTGATTGAAGGAGTATACCATGAAAATGAAAACACCCCTTACATCGGCAGAAATCGCAATGCTCTGGACCACTTATATGAATGACAGCATGTCAAAATGTGTTCTTGGCTATATGATTACTCATGCCTCAGAAGCTGAAATTAGCACAGCCCTCCAATTTGCCATTGATCTTTCGACCAGCCATCTGCAATACCTGGAACCTCTTTTCAAGGAGGAAAAAATGGCTGTCCCCAATGGCTTCAGCGGCGGCGATGTCAATCTGGATGCTCCCAGGCTGTTTTCTGACACCTTCTGCCTGGCATATATCAATCATATGGCAAAAGCAGGAATGCTTGCTTACAGCGGCATGCTAGCTATGTGTGCCAGAAATGATATAAGGAAATTCTATACCGAAGGATTGGCAGAAACAGCCTCGCTCTACAATAAGACAACAAACCTGATGCTTGAAAAAGGGATTTACATAAGAGCTCCTTATATCTCTTATCCGCATGAAACGGATTATGTGGATACAAAGAAATATTTAAGCGGCATCAATCCCTTTGCGACTAAAAGGCCTTTAAACGCGGTGGAAATTTCTCATTTGACTGTGAATATACAGACAAATTCCATCGGACTGCAGATTGCTGCAGCTTTTGCACAAACAGCGCGGCTGAAAGAAGTTCAGGAATTTATGCTTAGAGGAAAAGAAATTTCCCAAAAGCATGTCGGCATTTTTACGAAGATCCTCCTGGAAAGCAATATACAGGCCGTGGGCTCACCTAATATAGCCGTGTACGATACAACGATGCAGATATTTTCCGATAAGCTGATGATGTTTCATATGTCTCTGTTAAGTGCAACCGGGTCCGGAAATTATGCTACAGCAGGTGTTGCAAGCCAGCGTACTGATGTAGCTGCCAGCTACCAGCGGCTTGCCGTTGAGATTGCACTATATGCTAAAAGCGGAGCAGACATTATGATCAAGCACGGCTGGCTGGAGCAGCCTCCCGGAACGACAGACCGTGATGCATTAGCCAAAAAAGGAACCCCCTGACCCCATCTTTAAAAGCTGGGGTTTGTGCTGTTCTATTTTCGTTTCCTTCCATGACTGAATACAAACAGATAAAAACAGCAGATAAACAATTAAGGAACCTGGACAAAATATACCCAAGACTCCAGCTGGGAGAAAGTTTTAAGACTGAAAAAGGGACATCAGGCAAATCTAAAAAGGATACCACTAAGAGGAGGGCCTCTCATGACACAGTCTAAAAAGCAGGAAGAAAGACAGTGGCGGCAAAGAAAAGAAACTCAGCATCCGCATGGTAAGGTTAAATCATTTGATCAGCTGGCTGATGAACCCGGCAAAGGCGGACGCTCCTGAGAGAAAGGGTCCGGGACATAGTCCCGGGCCTTTATTTAGACACTACATTTCCTTGCTGGCGGTAAAGTTGCTAATAAACTGGGAAAGATGCTAGTAAAATCGAAAAGTTGCTGGTTCAAGTTGCTAATAAACTGAAAAAGTTGCTAATAAATCCCAAAACTTGCTAATAACGCCCTTTCTCTTGATAGCCTGTGCTGAAACTGGCTATCGGCAGGAAACCTGATCTATACCTGCTGCCATTCCCCCCGCCTTTCATAAATCCAGACAAGCATTTCAGCATTCAAGCTGAACAATTCCTTATCTCTTGAAAAATAAGCCATAAAGATCAGCTGGATGCAGTGCAACCCGGTCAGTCAGCCCCTCTACCTTGGCTATTTTTAACCTGTACTGGCTTTCAACAGCAGAAATTCTGTTCATTGATTCCACTTCCCTAAGCGTTTTCTCAAATATATACAAAAAAAGCTCATGCTTTTCCTGCAAAAAAACAGGAATTTTGTACAATTCCCCCGCAGGCAAGGATATGCGAGTATAATAAGGATGGCAGTTTGCAACGCTGTCTTATATAGGTCATTTTTGGGGGATCACATTTGATTACTTTGCTAAAAACGCTTTTAATAAATATGACGATACTGTTCTCATTTACCTTTAATGCAAATTTATTTTTTCCATTCCAGCTGAAGGAGCTTCTTTCCTTTAAGCATAAGCTTACCTACGGGCTGATCGGCTCTCTGGGAGCAGTCTTTTGCATGCTGTATCCTATTGAGACGCTTGGTGAAACACACTTTGATTTCCGGATGATCGCTATACTGATTATTTCGCTCTATGCCGGGCCTATTCCCGGCCTGATCGTTGTCCTTGTCGTCTCGCTGATCAGGATGGCGATTGGCGGACCATTTGTGCTGACCGGCATTGTGGTTTCTCTCCTAGCCATGCTGATCGGACTCGCCTTTCGGAAGAAATACATCGAAACTTCGTATAAATTGCTTGTAAGTTCTGCAGCTTTTGCTGTTTATGCGTTCCTATACATCCTGGTCATTTATTTTAATATCAGGTTTTTGGATGCATCGTTTTATCTTATGTATTTTTCAGCCTTTTATATTACTTTTGGCAGTATGATACTGATTATCGAAAGACTCATTAAGACAAATAAGCAGATAGAAGAGGTTGTATATCTGGACAAGCTGACGATGGTTGGACAGATGGCCGCTGCCATTGCCCATGAAATACGGAATCCGCTTACCACCGTCAGGGGATTCATCCAGTATTTAAGCGAAAAAACTACAGATGATCAGGTTAAATCCTTTTCCCCTCTCATATTAGAGGAATTGGACAGAACCAACAAAATCATTACCGATTATTTAAAAATCGCCAAACCTGAACAATTCAATCTGACTGTCATGAATTTGGAAAAAGTGATCAGGGATAGTGTAGACCTGCTCCGTCCGCTGGCGAATTATATAAATACAGCGATACTATTTGAGGAAGATGGACATCATTTTGTCCGCGGTGATGAGCACCATCTGAAGCAGGCAATCATGAATGTAATAAAAAATGCCATTGAATCGACAGAGAAGGACGGTCTTATTAAAATCACCATCCAGCCTAATCAGCTCGCAAATATAGTGTCCCTTAAGGTTTCTGACAATGGAATCGGGATGACAGACGAACAGCTTAGAAAGATAGGCCTTCCTTTTTACACAACAAAGTCTAAAGGAACAGGGCTTGGGAGTATGGTGACGAATAAGATCATCAGGGAAATGGATGGAAGGATAGAATATGAAAGCGAAGTGGACAAGGGTACTACTGTCACTATCACACTGCCGCTGCAATTGATTCCAGAACAAGCTGCACAGTGTGTCCAATAAGCTACATATGCTGCTGAATAATAACGTGTATAGTAAAGAGAAGCCAGAATTGGGAGATTTATGATGCTTAATAATTTATACGAACCGAATTTCATCTCTTTTTGTCAAACAGCCACCCCTCTTGAAATGGTCACAAGGCTTACAGGAGGAAAAGTGCGCGGACTGGAAAACCTGGCACTCAGGTCCCTGAACAGCCGGAGACAGCTGCCAAAGGAAGTCGTCAATGTCCTGCTTGTTTATTTTTATGACTCATATGCCCATCAGGTATACGACCGGAACAGCCTGGCGCGGCTGTATGATTACTGGGCGACAAAGCGTGTCCGCTCCTTTGCGGATGCCCGCGAATTGACAGGAGTGGATATCAGAACAATCCTTAATAAATAGAAACAGCCTTATCAGAGGCTGTTTTTTTGCATTTTCGCACTTTTTCTCCAACCCGGCTTCATTAAAAAGCTGCTTCTGAACATGCTATAAACAGGCCATTTTTATTATTTATTTTGACTGTGTTAAACATTGCCGTTGATTTGGGCCCATTTAGCCCTGCATCCTTAGGAAACATTAACAGAGCCTTTATTAAAAGAAGGGATTGAAGAGCGATGAGACGAAGTGCCTCAGACAGAAAAATATTATGGTTCATTTCTCTTATTTCAATCATCACCCTCTTTGTCACCCTCAGGAAACCGCCCATCAAAGATTGGCTTCTGGCATTCCTATTCAATGCGTACACAAATGGAATCATTGATAAATATGTTGTCAGCAAGAAGTTTGTTTCCTATCCTGTCCGATTTTTGCCAAAGCTGAGTGATATCAATATACTATTCGACTACCTTTTTTATCCGACCGCCTCCCTTCTTGCCAACCAGATGACAAGCAGGGACAAAGGGGCGCTTCTTTTCATTAAAATGATGGTCATTACTTTTATCATGTTCCGGATAGAATCTTGGGCTGAGCGCAGAACAAGACTTGTCAAATGGCAGAAAGGATGGACGGGATATCATTCATTTGGCTCACTTACGATCAAGTCGCTCCTGAACAGGTATATCATAGAAATTATTCGAAAGATCGACCATAATCAGCAGAAAGAGTTTACGAATAAAATCAGGCAATGATTTTCCAAACTTTTTCCTTAGAAGGGTTTCATACTTGTCCAGACGGGTAATATTTAAGTGTATTGAAAATCTTAGGAGGAGTTGAATCAGCGATGTCAATGATCGAAAACCCATTCAAGGCAGAAACTGATGCAGCCGCCATTCGGTCAGGTGAAGTTGAGCCCAAAAAAATGGTTATCAGCCTAACAGGAAGCAGTTCTGTCGTCCCTCCTTCTACAAAAGGAACAGCGCCCGAATTTGATATTTTCGGGACAGGATTGAATGATTACCGCTAATACATTATTTGCTCCCCCCAGCCTTCAATTAGAAGGCTTTTTTTTGTGCTTTTTGACCAAAAAATAATAGATAATAAAATCATTATGTAAACAAATAGCTGCTGCCTATCCCTCTCTTCCCTGTTTAAGCCCTTTCCATTCTCCGCAGCATTTACATTGCCAGTGGCATAATTTTACAAATAAAATGGATGGCCGCTATTTAGCCATCCGTTTCTCCACTCTATTTCAGCCAAGATCCCTGTTTCGATAGCCGGTAAAACCCGCAAGCGCCGAAACAGCAGCTGCACCTATCAGCAAAAGCAAAGGTCCCAAATTAAATTCTTCTGCAGGCAGGGACGGAACATATCCAAATGGCGACAGCTTCTCAAGCCACTCGGGAAATTGAAGCAAGCTTCCTAAATATACAATAACAAAAGAATAGCCAAGTATGATCCATATAAGCCCTGTCAGCTTTGGGAGGTATCCCAGCAGAAAGACCGCGGCGCCTGCCATCAGCCAGACAGCAGGCAAATATACAACTCCGGCACCCAGCATCCTTCCATATGGAATCGGATCCTCCATAACGGACACAGCCGCCAGCCAAAGCCCAAAAATAGCAAGAATCTGCATCATTACGCTAGAAATCAGGGATAGGCAGAAATAGCTTCCCGCCAGCCTCAGGTGTGAAATTGGTTTTGACAGCAGAATATCGATTCTGCCGTTTTTCTCCTCGCTCTTAAGCCTTAAAAAGAAGATCAGCGGCGGGATACAAGTGATCATTGAAATGACGGACATCAGCATGGACATAAATTGCTCTGTCAGTGATATACCGCTGGAAGGGTCAATCATATTCTTGAGCAATTCATTTTGGGTAAAAAAAGACTCCAGATCTCCAAATACAGATCCATAGGAAACCCCAAGAATAAACATACCTGCTGCCCATGAAATAATGGCAGTCCGCTGCAGCCGGAAAGCCATTGCAAATGGGCTGGATAGCAGCGGAGAGGCATTTTTCTTCCCCGGTCTTGATGGCAGAAGCCCGGAATCAATATCGCGTTTCAGATTGAAATAAAATGCAGCTGCTGTTATCAGGACGCCCGCTATGACTGTAAGGATGACAGGGAACCAAAAGTCATTTACGTATACTTCAGTGAACACTACCCAGCCGAGCGGCGAAAACCAGGAAAGGCTGCCTCCGCTTATATCCCCTATAGCGCGGATCAAGTAGGCGAAGCCCAGAACAGCAAGGGACAAGCCGGCTGTTCCCCTTGTATTATCTGAAAGCTGGGCGAACAAAGCAGTGACTCCTGCAAAAAAGATGCCTGCTGCACCGATTGCAGCTCCATATAGCATTGAACCTTCAAGCCCCATCCCCTCGATTTGCAGGCTGTAAAGTCCTAAACCGGTGACAATGGCCAAAACAATATTCACAGCAAATAAAACAAGGACTGCTGCTGTAAGATTGGCCATTCTGCCGACAGGCAATGAACGGATCAGCTCAATCCTTCCCTCTTCTTCATCATTGCGTGTATGCCTCGCCATCAGGAGGATGCTCATAATGGCTGCAGCGATGCTTGTGAACAGGAGCATCTGATGGGCCATCATCGGGCCGGCAGTATAGTTCTCCAGCCCAAAGCCCGGTCCTACCATCGCAGTCATAGCCGGATTCTTCATCGTTTCTGCAATGGCCTTGCGTTCTGCATCTGTCTTGTATAAATCAGTAAAAGCTGAAGCAGTCGCTACGGTCAGCCCTGCAAGCGCTAAAACCCAGACGGCTGCCCTAACCCTGTCCCTCCTGAGCAGGAATTTGATTAAAAGCCCGGTCCTGCTGAATAGTCCCTTTACCATTCAGTTCCCCTCCTGCTTCGGTGCAGCTTTATAATGGCGCATGAACAATTCCTCTAACGTCGGCGGCATGCTTTCAAGCTTAGAAATGCCAAACTGGCTGATATATTGAAGAATTGCACCGAGTTCTTCAGCATCTGCCTTCAGTGAAATACTTCCTCCATCGGCCTTAAGTTCATGAACCCCTTTCAGGCTGTCAAGACCGGGTACGACATTGCTGGTGTGAAAAATCAAATGTGTGCGGGTCAGGTGGCGGAGCTTGGCAAGTGAACCCGTTTCAATGATTTCTCCCTGTCTTATGATGCCGACCCGGTCGCACAGCTTTTCCACCTCAGAAAGAATATGGCTTGATAAAAGAATGCTTTTCCCCTGATTTTTTGCTTCAATAACGCATTCCTGAAAGACGATTTCCATCAATGGGTCAAGTCCTGAAGTCGGTTCATCCAGGATAAACAGCTCTGCGTCTGAAGAAAAGGCTGACACAAGAGCGACTTTTTGGCGATTGCCTTTTGAATAGGTCCTGCTTTTTTTGGAAGGATCCAGGTTGAATTTTTCCAGCAATTCCTTTGTCCGTTTTTTATCGCGAGCTCCCCTTAGCCTGGCAAATAAGTCTATTACCTCTCCCCCTGTAAGATTTGGCCATAAATTGACATCTCCAGGTACATAGGCAATCTTTTTATGAATATCGACAGCATCTTTCCAGGCATCCCTTCCAAACAGTCTTGCTTCCCCAGAGGTTGCCTTCAGGATACCAAGCAATATTTTAATCGTGGTGGACTTCCCGGCTCCGTTCGGTCCAATGAAGCCGTAAACTTCCCCCTCATTCACATCAATATTGATCTCATTCAAGGCTGTAAACTTCCCAAACCTTTTTACAAGGCTGTTTGTTTCTATAATTGCCATTTCCATTCCCCCCTGCTTCTGTTCTTATTGCCACATGAAGATATGAATTATTTTTATCGATTGAGTTCATAATACATATAATTTTTACTTCTTACAAGAGTTTATGAACTATTTTATTTGTTATATTACATAAATTTCATTACAATAATAATGAGGTGAAGAAATTGGACGGTTTTCAGCGCAGAAAAGAACAAAAACAGCGCCACATACTTGAGGCAGCCCTTAAACTGTTTATGGCCTCAGGAATTCATAAGGTCTCCATATCAGAAATTGCGAAGGAAGCGCATGTATCACAAGTGACCATTTATAATTATTTTGAAAGCAAGCATCAGCTTATCCATGAGGTATTCCTCTATTATGTTGACAAAGCTACCAGTGAATTTGAGCAGCTAATCAGCAGTGCAGCAGCATTCCCTGAGAAAGTGAAAAAAATCATTTTCAATAAAAAGGAAAATGCCAATGGTATCCATGAAGAGTTTTATCATTACTTAATGAAGGAGTATTCCGAGGAAGGCAATTATATAGAAAAAATCTACGAGGAAAAAGCCATCCCCCTTTTCAATGAGCTGTTCAAGCAAGGGCGTGAACAAGGATATATCAATCCTGATCTTTCGTTTGAAAGCATGCTGTTCTATGTACAGATGATGAAGGACTATTTTCAGCGTGAGGATGTATACAGCAAGGCTTTGCCGCTGACTGAGGATATTACAAATATTTTTTTCTATGGGATCATAGGGAAAAAGGAAGGCCGCTAAAGCTGTCTTCCTTTTTCAATTGGTTCCGGCTGATTTGCCTTTATCATGAAAGTTTGTCCTTCCGGCTGCATATATATAGGCTGTTCCTTCTTTTAAGGAACAATCTAAACAAGAATGGGCAGATGATTATGACCGGTTTAATTTTAATCTTTCTTCTTGTTCTGCTGCTGCCATTTACGCTGAAAGCTGTGGAGCACAATCTGGAGATTTTCCTCTTTGCGATGGGAATTCTTGCGGCTTTTATAAGCGGGATATTCAATGGGGAGTTATTCCTTAAGGCTGCCTGGGATCCAATTAAAATTACTGCGGCTGTTCTGGCTGCAGGTCTGCTGTTCAAATGGCTCAAGAGGCCGCTTGAAAGAATCATCATGGGGATAAGCAGAAAAATGCCATTCAGGCTGTTTTCCGCTTTGACGGTTGTCGTGCTTGGACTTGTTTCCAGCATTATCACTGCGATAATTGCCGCTCTGGTACTCGTGCTGATTGTCGGCGCCATCCGGCTTGAACGGCAGGCAGAGGTTCGCTTCACGGTGCTGTCCTGCTTTTCTATCGGCCTGGGGGCTGCCCTTACGCCGATTGGAGAACCTTTGTCGACCATAGCCATTTCAAAGCTGAATGAGGACTTTTTTTTCCTTGTAGAGCTGATTGGGCCGGAAGTAATCGCAGCCCTCCTTGCATTAGCGATTATGGCCATGCTCCTTATTCAGCCTCCTGAAAAACGGCCCGGAAGCTTCCGCAAAGAATCCGGAAGTGAAACATATGAAGAAATATTGGCAAGAAGCATGAAAGTCTACCTGTTTGTCATGGGGCTGACCTTCCTTGGCGCAGGCTTTGAGCCGCTGATCAAGCATTATCTGATCGGCCAGAGCCCATTTCTTCTTTATTGGGTCAACATGATATCTGCCATCCTTGACAACGCCACACTTGCAGCAGCAGAAATCAGCCCTTCCATGGACCATTTTACGATTCAGTCCATCCTTCTCGGGCTTCTGATTTCCGGCGGCATGCTGATTCCCGGGAATATACCTAACATCATCTCTGCCGGGAAGCTGAAAATCACCAGCAAGGAATGGGCACGGTTCGGGGTCCCGGTCGGACTGCTTACCATGTTTGCCTACTATCTGGCCATTATGTGGCTGGAACATAGTTAAGAATCCCTTTATGCTGGGATTCTTCTTTTTTATCCTCCTATTAATAGCTCTGTTAAATCTTCGCTGCCATTTTCTAACCTGCCAAAGCCCTCCCGCTTGTCATTGCTGAGTATTTCTGCATTCTTGCCATTGAACCATATGTGGTATGTGGTTATAGTTTCAGGTTCATCATTGTCCTCTGTAAAAAAGAAATCTGCCTCGGCATCCGGTTCTCTTTCCATTTCAGGCTTCATGTTCGGCACCCATTCTATCTGGGACATTTTCTCCTCTATGCTGTTTATCAATTCTTCATCCACCAAGGTGTGTTCCTGTTCCTTTCCCTTCTCAAAAATATCGATCCTTGTCAGCTCACCATATTTCTGATCATGACAGCCTGTCAGCAGCGAGAGAGCAAAGACCCAGATGACATTCCTGAAAGCATTTCTCTTCTTCACCATCTCTTTAGTGATCATCTGTGCCTTCAATCTGGCCCCAATAATACAGAAAGCCTGCGGAAGACAGCATTGTCAGCAGGATCAGCATCAGATTCATACCAGCACCTCCATTATTTCAGGCATTTTCTTATCCTCCTCCAAAACATGCAGCTTTTCCTCATATGGTTTAAGCAGTTCCACTATTTCCGGCTTACTTACTGTTTCGAAATACCGGTTCCATCTGAACATTTTTCTGAACATATTAAATGTCGGCTTGTAGTTTGCTTTTTCCAGATGAAGCTTTTGCTTAATGAACCGTTTAATGATCCTATAGGTTCTTTGGCTATATGGGGGATCCAGCAGAATGATCTGATCTGCCAGCCTAAGGCTTTCCATGATCCAGGTGTGGTGCACCCCTTCAATAATCCAGCAGTCAGAGGCAATAATTTCCTGAAAAAGAGCATCCCTTTCCTTTTCAGTCCTTCGCCTGTCACCTTGTGGCCCTCTTTCCCATACCACATTGTCCAGTTCATAATGGGGAATTCCGACCTGGGCAGATAACTTTCTGGCCAAAGTTGTTTTGCCGCTTCCAACAGAGCCGATAATATGGATTTTTCTATTCACTTTCATTGGGCCTCTCTCTTTCTATACCTTTTCCAGGAGTTCTTGCTTCCCAAACAGCTTAAGCAGAAACTCCCTGTCCTCAGGAAAAGAAAGCGGGATCCTCTCAAGCTCTTCTGCGCCAATCCAGGATATATCATAAATAAGTCCATCAGGGTCCTGGATAACAGGGCTGCCGCCGGCTATTTTAATTTCAAAATAACTCACTTCCGAAAGTTCAGTCTCTTTCACGAACAAAGGACGGATGATTTTTGCCAAATATCCTGTCTCCTCCAGCACTTCCCTGATACAGCATTCCTCACTGCGCTCTCCCTGCTCCTGCCCGCCGGAGGGAACTGACCAGCGTTTTTCTTCATCAGGGGTTCCCTGCAGGACCATCAGCAGTTTACCATTTTCAATACAAACACCAGCTGAACCAATCCACTTCTTCATTTTCCTTCCTTGTACCTCCCAAATACTGCTATATCAATATGCATTTCGATAATAAATGTATAAGTCCTTCTTTTTCGACGAAAAAAAGAGCAAAGAAAAAAACAGAGGATATTCACTCTGCTTTATACCGTAAGTCCCCATATTTCTTGCAGGCGTTTCTTTTCTTCTGATTTATCCCGATATTCAAAAAGGCCCAGCATATTTCCCCAGGGATCCGTAAAAGTGCCCCATTTTACAGGTACCCTGCTCCGCGACTGTATTAAAAAGGGCTCTATATTTAATTCATCCATCAGCCGCTGTCTTTCTGCTTCAATATTCTTGACTCCGAGGCGGATAGGCCCGCTTCCTTCTGCAGTATTCCCTGAGGCCAGCTGCAGCCAGCTGCCAGGCACAAGCTCCCACTCGGCAAACCCTTCATGCGGAATAAAGTCAGGCGCTCTGTTGAGAAGTATGGTATACCAGGCCCGGCCTCTTTTTATATCTGCCACTCGCAGCTGAGTGGTCATTTCAATGTACATATTGAACCTCCTCCTTGCGTTTTATTCAGTGTATCAAATAACATCTGGGAGGAGTTCTTCCCGATTGCTGTTTTTTTCAATCAAATTAAGAACAGATTGCTTCATTAATCACTGGTTTAACGGCTGAATATGCAATATTGTATAATTTTTACTCCTCTTGCTCTATGAATCAAAGCAGACCATTTGCTAAAAAGAATGGCAGCAATAAAAACAGCGATTGGCACTTGTAAAATACCGGTCAAGTATTTTGACAGTTCCGTGAAGGTTCCTTTGTTTTGCAATTGATGCAGTCAGTTCTTTACGAATCTCCATGAGTTTATCAAGCGGTATACTTTCAGAAAGCAGAAAGTCCTCGATGCTTTCGGTCAGCCATCCTGCCGATTTACCCTGGACTGGCAAGGATAGTATCTTACTTAATAGCCTTCTTTTTTGTACAGTCCCGCGGGAACAGCAAGGACAGACTATTTTCTGCGAAATTTCTTCCAAGAGCCGATCCCCCTTCTCTTTTATATACGAATAGCTTATATGCTTTTGAAGAAGATTTCTGTATGCTTAACGAAGGATTTTTTACATTTATGTTACAAATTTTCCTAGTTCTATTGTATGAGCCGGGTTATCTTATCCATATAAATAACAGCTTTTTATAATTTTACAGATAGTGAATGAACGAATGTTCCAGTGCGTATCTTTTATTAGAGAGATATTCCTTCAACTTTAAAAAATAGTTTTCTGCAGAGTCTGGAAAGCTAGTATTGGAGAGTTTAGATGCTATAATTGAATAGTAATATCATTTTATATTTCTTATATAACAGCTGCTGTTTAATAAGAATCAGAGGGAGCACATGAATGGAAAACTGGAGAAATATTTGGGTTAAGACTGGTGCAAAGCGGATTATCATTTTTGCAATCATCCTCTTGCTCCTCATATCACTGCACAGCATGATCAATATCATCCTGCTGACCTTTATTTTTTCCTTTTTAATGGACCGGCTGACCACCCTGCTTACAGACAAGTGGAACCTTAACCGGCCCCTGGTGGTAATGTTTTTATACCTCGTTTTAATTGGAGGACTGACACTCGCGGCAATAAATTATTTGCCTGTCATATCACGGGAAGTAACACAATTGATTGCCCAGCTGCAGGCGTTTTATCTGCACCCCCATGAAAATGGATTCATCAATTATATTGTATTGTTCATTGAACAAAATGATATCAACAAATATCTTGAGCAAGGATTTACGTTTTTGCTGAAATATTTTACCGATATAAGTAAAATCGGCATGCAAGTACTGATATCCCTGCTGCTAAGCCTGTTTTTCCTTCTTGAAAAGAAGAAACTGATAGATTTCACCTTAAAATTCAAGACGAGCAAAGTCGCTGCTTTTTATGATGAAATCGAATATTTCTCGAGGAAATTCTCCATGACATTCGGAAAAGTCATTGAAGCTCAGTTTGTAATCGCCATCGTTAACTGCCTCCTGACGACATTGGCTCTATGGATCATGGACTTCCCGCAGCTGGTAGCCCTTTCTTTGATGGTATTAGTCCTGGGGCTCATCCCTGTGGCAGGTGTCATTATCTCTATGATTCCGCTGACCATTATAGCCTATTCCATAGGCGGATTCATGCTCGTCGGCTATATCATCCTGGTCGTTATGGTCATTCATGCTATTGAAGCTTATATCCTTAACCCGAAGCTGATGTCTTCCAAAACAGAACTTCCGGTTTTTTATACCTTCATTGTACTTATCTTCTCAGAGCATTTCTTCGGAATTTGGGGTCTGATCATCGGAATTCCTGTATTTATGTTTCTGCTGGATATACTGGGCGTCAAAGAAATTGCCCCAAAACAAACAAAGCAGGCCCGCGTCAGCTGACCTGCTTTTTCTCTAAGCATAAAGGATGCACCTTAAGGCTGCATCCTTTTTATCATGCTATGAAACTCTCTTTACTTCAATATATAGGACCTGGTGCCCGTCTTTTTCTGTAATTTTGAAAATAAACCCTTCTGCTTCCACTTCTGTTCCTACTTCAGCATCGAAATCCTGCGAAAGGACCCAGCCGCCAATCGTATCGATATCATCACTTAACAGTTCAATTCCAAGAAGGTCGTTCACGTCCTCAAGCAGCATTTTGGCATCAAGGATGTATTCATCTTCCTTCACCTTCCGGATTTCAGGAACTTCATCGTCATCAAATTCATCCCTGATTTCTCCAACGATTTCCTCAAGAATATCTTCTACCGTAACGAGTCCTGATGTTCCTCCATACTCATCCATAATGATCGCAATATGGGTCCGTTCTTTCTGCATCTTAACGAGCAGATCATGAATCGGTATATTTTCAATCACATGCATGACAGGCTTGACGAACTCGGACAGTTCGTGGATCATACCGTCATCAAGGATTTTTGCAGTGAGAAATTCCTTCACATTTACATAGCCGATGATATGATCTTTATCTCCATTGACAACAGGATAGCGGGTATAATTCTCCTCTTCCACCGTTAGCATGATTTCTTCAAAGTTATCTTCAATACTGATCGTAATCATTTCGGTGCGCGGCACCATGATCTCTTTTGCAACTCTTTCATCGAATTCGAAGATATTGTTAACGTATTTCAGTTCGTTCTGGTTGATTTCCCCGCTCTTATAGCTTTCTGACAAAAGCAGGCGAAGTTCTTCCTCTGAATGGGCAAGCTCATGCTCGGATGCCGGTTTCAGGCCAAAAAGACCGACTAGCAAACGGGCAGACCCGTTCAGGAACCAGATGAAAGGATACATCAGGCGGTAAAACCAGATGATGGGCCTCGCAAAGAGCAATGTGATTTTTTCAGCCTTTTGAATGGCAAGAGTCTTTGGTGCAAGCTCCCCTACGACAACATGCAGGAAAGTGGCAATAGCAAACGCAAATGCCAGAGTCAGAATATGGGAAAGCGATTCGCTTACTTGGAAATATTCAAGAACAGGGTGCAGGATAACTTCAAATGTCGATTCCCCTACCCACCCGATGCCCAGTGCTGTCACGGTAATGCCGAGCTGGCAGGCAGAGAGATACTCATCAAGATGTGTCACGACTTTTTTTGCAGCCAGTGACCCGTTTTTCCCTTCTGCAATAAGCTGGTCAATCTTAGAAGATCTTACTTTAACGATTGCAAATTCCGTCGCTACGAAAAAGGCGGTCAATGCAATTAAAATAGCAAAAATGATCAAGTTAATAGTGGTCAATGAATAGCCTTACAAAGTAAGGCGTACACCTCCTGGAAAATTAGGGTCATGACCGCTGCTTATCCCCTGGCAGTTGATCAGGCAAGTCAGGAGAAATATTTTTTCACACATGTTTTTTTAAGACTAGTAAGGCGCTGGTGTCGGCAGCAGCCTTTAATCCATTACTTAAGCCGAATCCCGGCCAGGCTGCAGCGGCAATTCAATTTAGAACGTACAGGTTTCAGCAAACTAAATTTGGTGTAATAGTTTACAGAACCCCTTGCATCATAGGTTGCTGTTGAAAAGCCAAGCTGCTTTAATTGCTCGTTCCCAAATGAATCACCCCCTTACCGGCACGTTATAGTTAGTTCTTATTTTACTGTCATTTTTGGCCGGTGGCAATCTATTAGCCCTTCTGTCCATTAAATGTTCAAAAATGATAAATCAAAGCCAGATGGTTAAGCTAAATAGTGGACAAACCATTTGGAAAAAATGGAGAGGTGAAAAGATGTCTTTTATCCAATTATTGAAAAAAGGAAACAAATCATCCGGCATCGCTGCAATCGGCAATACTGTGCTTACGATTGCCAAAGGGATAGCTGCTGCCATAAGCGGCAGCGGTACAATGCTTGCAACCACGCTGCACTCTGCAGCAGATGCCCTCAATCAGGGCTTTGTATTCATTGGCAGTGCCCTTGCTGAAAAGGAGCCGACGAAAAGATTCCCGACCGGCTTTGGGCGTGTTGTCAACCTGTTTGTGCTCGTTGCGGTGATCGTCATCGCAATCATGGCCTATGAAACAATCCACAAAGGCTGGGAGCTGATCCAGCACCCAAAAGAGTCCACCAATATCCTGCTTAATATTGCCATCATGCTTCTCGCAATAGGGGTTGACGGCTTCATTCTATTAAAGGCGATGAAGGAAATCAATCATGAAACCCGCAGTGAGGCCAAAGGCTTTGCCATTGTTACGACTGCTTTCAAGAATAATGGACTGGCATCACCGCCGACCAGACTTGTGTTTTATGAAGACCTGATTGCCACATTTGGCGCACTGCTTGCCCTTGTCTCCATCCTGCTTGCTCATTTTACCGGTTTTTATTTTCTGGATGGGGTCGGAACGATACTGATCGGATTACTGCTCACAGGGATTGCTGTTAAAATCGGCTATGAAAATACCATCGGACTGATCGGGGTAGCCGCCCCGAAAGTCGTTGAGGACCGTGTAGCAGATATGATCCTTTCCGATCCTGATGTGGTGGATATCATGGATATGCGCATCCTGCAGGAAGGCAGGCGCTTCCATGTAGAAAGCTACATTGAGCTTAGGGCTGGCCTCTCACTGGCAGATGCTGATGATATCAAATTCAGGGTCCGCGACCTGCTGCTGACAGATACCGATATCGGCGATGCCACACTTGGTATACTGGAAACAGACAATGTCCAGACCTGGAAAGATGAAGACGAATAAATAATGGAGAGGGAGACCTCTTCTTTATTTATTTGGGCCGGGTATGATACCCTTTTTCGCCATAAGGCTGGAAATGCTCATGCCATTTCTTCTCAAGCTCTGCGAGTGCTTCCTTTTCACTGTAATACGGGTCGTCAATCGGCTTTAGAACCTCAAGCACCGAGATTTCGAAAGCATCCTTCCCAAATCTCCTCCAATCTTCCTGAAGAGGCTTATTAACATAGGACCCTGTTTCCAGACTGAATTTCAGACCGTTCAATGTCTTAATATTTCTAGTGCTTCCAATAAACATTTTTTGGCTGTGTTTATTTTTTATTTGAAAGACACCTGCTTCCACTGGCACTTCCATGAATTGATTTTTCAGTTCCTTTTTCCGGTCCATGATTCTTTCCCCCATCTTTTATTTTTTCAGCCAATAGGCGCTTCCATCGGCCTTTCTGTCCAGCAGGCCATATTCAATCAAATATCTTCTGATCAGAGCATAGTCTTTATAAATGGCCTCTATAATGCTGTTTAACTCTTTTTCCCTGTACACTTTGCCAGCCTCCAGAAACTTGCTGATCTCTCTTATCACTGCCAGCCGCTGTTTTTCTTTTGGCGGAAATTTTTCAAGGCCGCCTGCAATGCCTCCGGGAAAGAATTTATCGACGATTTTCTGCTGTTCTTCCTCTGTAATGGCATATCTGTCATCAACCATTGATGCATGTTTATGAGGTGGTACAAAAGCCGGCGCATACTGGTCCTTTTCTCGCAAGAGCTCCATGATTGCAAGGAATGTTTTCGCCTGCCTCTCTTTTTCCTTTAGAGCAAAACGATGATGCCTGATGGTAGAAGCGCTTCCGATGCCCATTTCGGCCTGCACCTCTTTATCCGCCATTCCCTTATAGAACAATTTCAAAAGCTGGCTCTGATGCTCTGTCAGCCCGGTCCATTTCTTGTCAAGACCCAGCAAATAGTCAAACACCGAGGAATGTGATCTCTCGATATGAAGCCGCGTATATCTCTCTGCTTCATACAAGCGGTCTTCATATGGATAAACAACACCCTTTTCAAATTTCTCACCGCATAACAAGCAAAGAAAGCTCTCTTCCTCTTCTTTGTATCCTTTTTTTATTTCCTCAAGACTTGCCTCCCAAAGGCTTGCAGATGTATCCCGCATTCAAATACCTCCAATGACCCGTATGTTGATTAATAAACAATCATAAACTTAGTTGATTATTATACAAACAATATATAATTTTGTTTGTAATTAGTCAATAAAAAAACGGCTATCCTCTTTGGATAGCCGAAGATCATTAAATATTATTCCCTGTCAGATAGCCTAGAAAGGCGAGGAAAATTCCGAAAACATATGTAATGCCAATGTACAGGATAAGTGCTTTTTTCTTTTGTCCGATATGCAGCTGCATGGTTTCAAGCTTTAACGTTGAAAAGGTGGTAAAGGCACCCATAAACCCGGTGCCGGCGAATAAAAGATAATTCTGATCCAGATGAGCTCCTGTCAGCAGGCCAAGCAAGAAGGCACCAGACAAATTGACGATGATCGTTCCAATAGGAAGGGTTTTCTCTATGCTGTTATATTTCCGGCTTATGGCAAACCGGGCCATGCTCCCGAAAAATCCGCCAATGCCTACCAGTGCAAAATGGAAAATACTCATATGGCTCCCTCCTCCTTAGCTATCCTGAATCCAAGCCGGCTAAAAAACAGTCCGCCGATCATGCTGAAGATGATATAAAGGATTCCGAGGTTTGCATGTCCCTTGTTAAATAAATCGACAGTTTCCACACTTAAAGTTGAGAAAGTCGTGAATGATCCGACAAAACCCGTGCCAATAGCGGCCATAAGCTCAGGAGTGACTTTCATTTTATTGAATACACTGGTTGTCAGCCAGGCAAGCATAAAGCTGCCGGCCAGATTGCAGGCCAATGTGCCGTACGGAAAAACATTCTCCACAAACAGGCTGATCCCTATCCAGTATCTCAGCATGCTGCCTAACATTCCGGCGAGTCCGACATACATATAAATCATGATGATTGCTCCTTTATTACTAATAATCTTTAATCGCACCTTTTAGTATAGCACCTTTCTTGTTGCCCTTTAAAATCAAGAAAAAAACTCCTGCCATTTATGGGAGGAGTTCTTCTGAGTTCTTATTTGTCCAAGGATTCCTGTAGAGTGATCAGTTCCCTTGCCAGCTTTTCAATTCTCTCAAGGACAATGGGTGCTGCAATTTCATTGTCCTCATTAAAGTCATTGCTGTGAACAAAAACTGAGCTGGCTGGGGTAGTTCCCTTTAAGTAGGAAATGATCGGCTTAAGCTGATATTCCGCAACAAGAAAGTGCTTGTCGGATCCCCCTGTTGTCAAAACACCGACTGCTTTTGATTTAAAAACATCTACAGCAAGATGATCAAATAGATTTTTCAGCGCTCCAGTAATGGATGCCTGGTAGATCGGCGTGCCTATAACGAGGAAGTCTGCTTCAGTTATAGTCTGCACAACCTTCCATGTGTCGCTGTTATAATAGGTCAGCGGCTTGCCTGTAACAAACTCAACGTCATAGTCCTTTAAGTCAAGCAGCTCTGTCTGGATAGATGGAGACAAGCGCTTTGCCGCAGCGAGTACTTCATGTACAGCCTTTGATGTTTTCGATCCGGTCAGGGATCCTGAAATGCCGACAAGTTTCACAACCGATTCCTCCCAATGTCAGTTCTTTTTTAAACAGCAAATTCCTTCAATTCATTATCAATATGCTCTTTTATCAATTGAAGGCACTCTTCTGCCGTCCTTGCAAAAATGCGCTTCCCATTCACTATAGCATAAGGCCGCCTGGCGCACATGCCGCAAAAGGATAGGCAGCTGCTCTCAATAACGGCTACTTCAGGATATTGCGCTTCAAGGATCCCTTCAAGGTCCAGTTCTGCAATCAGGCTGCCGTCGCAAATCTCCACTACCACTATCCCCATAGCGGCTCACCTCCCTGCTTTTTAAGCATGATGCCCTTTGTAAAATTCCTCACCAAGGGTAATAACTTCGGTTTCAAGCTCGACGCCTTGCTTTTCCTTCACAGTTTTCCTGACATATTCTATAAGTGCCAGATAATCATTTGCCGTACAATTATCTTTATTAATGATGAAGCCGGCATGCTTGCGGGAGACTTCTGCCCCGCCGATATTTTTTCCTCGAAGGCCGCTGTCCTGGATCAGCTTTCCTGCATAATGGCCTGGCGGACGCTTGAACACACTCCCGCAGGACGGGAATTCAAGCGGCTGCTTGCTTTCCCTCGATACCGTGTTTTCTTTCATCCTGGCTGAAATATCCTCTTGGCAATCGATGGACAGATTAAACTCTGCCTTCAGGACAATGAATTTTTTTTCAGCAATGATGCTTTTCCGATAGCTCAGCAGAAGCTCCTCTTGCCCCAGTTCCAGGATGCTTCCTTCCTCTGTGAGAACTAGTGTTTTTTGAAGGACATCAGAGATTTGTCCGCCATAGGCACCTGCATTCATGTAAAGAGCCCCTCCAGTCGTCCCTGGGATCCCGCACGCAAATTCCAGCCCTGAAAGGCAGTGCTCCAATGCTTTGCGGGAAACATCGATGATCCGGCTGCCAGCCTCGGCAATTACTGTATCTCCAGTGACCGAAATCTTATTCATTTTTGACAATGACAGGACAAGCCCCCTGATTCCTCCATCCCTGATGATAATATTGGAACCATTGCCTATCAGAGTCACAGGCACCCCATGCCGCTTTGCCTGCTTTAGGATATATGCTGCATCCTCCGGGCATACCGCTTCAGCGTAAATATCTGCCGGTCCGCCAAGCTTTGTATATGCATGCTCCTTTAAGGGTTCATTAAGTCTAAAAGAAGAGTCCGGCAATTCTGAGGAAAGCAATTCATACAGTTTTTTTTGCATAAGATCCATGAAACCAGCTCCTTAAACAGCAGGCGGGCCGAATTTGCCATTATGGAAATCCCGGTATGCCTCCCTGATTTCTTCCATTGTGTTCATCACAAATGGACCATAGGGAACAATTTCTTCCTTAATCGGTGCACCGGAGTATATAAGCACCTTCGATTTTCTGCTATTCGCCTTTATGGCAAGTTCGCTGCCTTTATTGATATCTCCACCGTCCTTGTATGAAAGGGTCGCGACTCCATGCTTTTTGAGATTCACTTCATTTTCTCCAAAATCCATATCCCCTGAGAGGACATACAAAAATGCATTATGATTTTCAGGGATGGTCAGTGTATATTCTGACCCCTTAGTTAAGCTGATCTCAGAAAGAGTAATTGGGACAGCAGAACTGAGCGGTCCCTTGACACCTGCTATATCTCCGGAAAATACTTTGATTGAGCCTCCTTGAAAATGGACGGCCGGTGCATCCTCACCGTAAACATTCTGATAGCTTGTTTCAGACTTTTTCAATTCCTTCGGCAGGTTCAGCCAAAGCTGCAGCGTGTGGGCAATGTCATTTTCCACGCCCTCCTCGGCATGGCGCGCTGCCCAGCCGGCATTCATATACTGCACATCGCCTGGCTCAAGAATGTCCCGGCCGCCTGCATTGTCGATATGCTCCAGCCTGCCATCCACAACATATGTGACTGTCTGGAACCCCCTGTGCGGATGGTCTGAGAAAGCACCCTTCTTAAACCAGTCCTCCGCCATCAGGATGAACGGATCAAAATCCGTGAACCGGTCAGCCGGCAGTACCCAGCCCTTCTGGATGAACGGGAAGCTCGCTTCCTCATACTCTACATACCAATGGTCTTTGACACTTCTTTTAAAAAGGCTCTTTTCTTCCATTCTATCCATCTCCTTCTTTGTTCAAATCTTTGCCTTTATCCCTATTTGCCTTCATTAGAACATATATTAGTTGTTGCATCAACTATTAAAGCTTTCTTCGTGAGCACGCTTTTTTTATCAGATGGAGGACACAGTCAGGAGGTGTATATACATTAATAAAATCTGCATTATACACATGCAGCCAATCCACCAGCTCGGAAAACTCCTTGGAGCGGGTGTAAAAAATGAGAGAATGACTGCTTATTAAATAGGGAAGCTGCTGAACGTCCAGCAATGAATCTATATCCATGATAACAACATCCGTATCATCAGGTATGCTGAAGGGCTCATAATCTTCCAGGAAGAAAACCTCCAGTTCTGGATATGCAGACAGCAGCATCATTAAGCTCTTCCTGACTCGTTTATTCCCCGAAACAATTACTGCCTTCATCACCACAGCCCCCTCTTTGCTCTTCTTTTATAATATAGCAGGAGACAGAAGACTTTCCTTCCGTCATACTGGCGAAAAGACTATGCTGCTTTTGGCTGAGTTGACTAAGACTAAAGTTGTAGGGAGGTCTCCTGTGGGTGGAGCTAACTTGCTATGCATGAGGATCCCTTTTCAAGTGTGGGGCATGTATTGATTAGACTGTTTTCAGTGCATGAGGTTCCTTTTCAAGTGAGGGTCATGCATTGATTAGATTGTTTTCTATGCATGAGTTTCCTTTTCAAGTGAGGGTCATGCATTGATTAGACTTTTATCTATGCATGGGGTCCCTTTTCAAGTGAGGGTCATGCATCGATTAGACTGTTTCCTATGCATGAAGCCCCTTTTCAAGTGTGGGTCATGTATTGATTAGACTGTTTTCTATGCATGGGGTCCCTTTTCAAGTGTGGGGCATGTATTGATTAGACTGTTTCCTAGCATGAGTTTCCTTTTCAAGTGAGGGTCATGTATTGATTAGATTGTTTTCTATGCATGAGTTTCCTTTTTAAATGAAGGTCATGCATCGATTAGACTGTTTTCTATGCATGAAGCCCCTTTTCTAGTGTGGGTCATGCATCGATTAGACTGTTTTCTATGCATGAAGCCCCTTTTCAAGTGTGGGTCATGCATCGATTAGACTGTTTTCTATGCATGAAGCCCCTTTTCTAGTGTGGGTCATGCATCGATTAGACTGTTTTCTATGCATGAAGCCCCTTTTCTAGTGTGGGTCATGTATTGATTAGACTATTTCCTATGCATGAAGCCCTTTTCAAATGAAGGTCATGTATCGATTAGACGCTTCCTATGCATGAAGCCCTTTTCTTCTAGTGTGGGTCATGCATCGATTAGACTGTTTTCTATGCATGAAGCCCCTTTTCTAGTGTGGGTCATGTATTGATTAGACTATTTCCTATGCATGAAGCCCTTTTCAAATGAAGGTCATGCATCGATTAGACTGTTCCTATGCATGAAGCCCCTTTTCAAATGAAGGTCATGCATCGATTAGACTGTTTCCTATGCATGAGGTCCCTTTTCAAGTGTGGATCATGCACAGTTTTGACTGTTCCTATGCATGCCCTCTCTTTTTCTGCACGTTTCAAGCATTCATCAGATTCTTTTTTAAGCATAAAAAAACCCTTCCTTGAAAGAAGGGTTCCTCTGGTCATACGCCCATTTTCCTGCGGGTATTGCTCGCCTTTTTAGTCATCTGGCTTTTCATCACCTGATTTTTAGCAGCTGACTTTGTGCCTTGTTTTCCATTTCCCTGAGCTTGCTTCTTTTTCTCGAGCTGCTGCTTCATCAATTCCTGAAGACTTACTTTTTTCTTTTCGCCGTTTTGAGTATTTTCCTGATTGGACATATTGTTTCTCCTTCAGATCGTATTTCTTTTATTATAATACAAGCGGAAGATAATTTCTTTCATTTATTAAAAGATCATAACCCAGCTGCCTTCTTTGTGTGATAGCAGATCTCCCTCACTCAGGCATTTTCAGCCTTGGAAAACAAAGATAGAGCATCAATCCCCCAGTACCGGTCATGAAAAGGAATCCCAATATACTGCCTTCCGCTATGGCAAAAAAACCAAACACCAGAAAAATGAACGACAGCCATGTAAGAAAGGAATTAATCGTATAATCATAAATTGCACTTATAAAGGTCAGGGTCTTCCCGAGGAACTGACCTTCGTTTCCTGCCCTTTTTGCCTGAATCGCTGCAAGCACCGTACTCCAGAGGAGTAAAGCAGGCAGCCCCCATAAGAAAATCCATCCAAAAAGACTCATATAATCCTCCCCGCCAGATCAGCAGCAGTCCCAGTTAAACAGCACCCGGTCAAACCGGCGTGCCTTCAGGTCGCTTTCGCTGATAAAAAAATTACAGATGCCAACATCGCCCCAAATGACCGCGTATTTTTCACTTGCCTTGTCATAATCGCTGTCCAGCTGGAACAGGAGTGTATCATATCTGCTCCCGCCCTCGCGTGGATCCATTTGTGTGAAATAAGGATAGCCGCCCATCTGATGGTGTACTGCTCCCTCAGGATTGCTGTAGTCATTGTAAAGGTCGTCAACCTCTTCATATCCTTCAGGCATTTCTTCCTCTGCCAGCCTTTCGAAATAATCAAGGCTTGATTCCCCGATCACTTCATCAAACCGGTAATCACCTGTCGCTATATACATACTTGATGCTTTTCCTTTAATCAAATACTCCCCGCCCTCGAGGACATCATATTCACAATTGGAACGGTGTTTATCTATAGCGGAAAAATCTGTCACCAGATATTCTTCATTTTCCTCCACATCCGCAAAAAATAGGACCCGGAAGCCTGACTGGTCATCCTGCTGATCAAAATTCATCCCAAAAACATCATCATTTAAATCGATGTAAAAAGATAGAATGCCTTTATCCGGAAAATCCGGCAGTTTAGGGAGTTTACCCAAATTAAGCTGGGCAAGCAAATGAAGGGGCTGCCCTGCTTGATTAAGCGGATAATCGATGCCTTTTGGCAGGTAGGGGTGTCCCCCAGCCTTGCTGTCCCAAAGCCGAAGCTCACCGTCAGGCTTCACAAGTTCAAGCTGCACAAACTCTTTCCTCGTTTTTTCAAATGCTTCCCGGTCATTACGGCGTATTAATTTTTCCTGCTTCATCAAGCATTCCTCCTGATTTTCAAAAACACAGTCTCATATATTTCCCGGCGACGTATAATACGATGCTGTATGTATTTAGTTCCTAGTGCTTTTTTCCTTTTTTCATAGAAAGTAAACAGCTCACCCCCCGTATATAGAGTACTTTAACGGAACGTAATCGCACAAATATTATTCCGAAAATTCAACTAATTATTTTATAATAAAAGCAGACGAAAAACTAAGGGGGAATTATATTGAGTAAATGGAGAATCATTCTTTTGATCTTCGGAGGTTTGCTTCTGCTGTTTTTGGCTGTAACCGGTTTCAATACGCTGATGGTCCAATCCCGGCAGCCCGAACCTAAGGAAGCATCCCTGGAAATCAATGAGGATCAGGCTGTCGGGCATTTATCAGAAGCAGTTACATACAAAACGGTTTCTTACCAGGACAGAAGCAAATTTGACTGGAAGGAGTTTGACAGATTCATTTCTTTTCTGGAACAAAGCTATCCGCTCGTCCATGAGAAGCTGGAGCTTGAAAAAATAAATTCTTATGCGCTCGTTTACAGATGGAAAGGAAATACCGGGAAAAATCCAATTGGCCTGACTAGCCATTATGATGTGGTTCCAGTCCTTTCAGGAACGGAAAATAATTGGGAACAAGGGCCTTTCAGCGGGAAGGTGGAAGGAAAGAAAATATGGGGGCGCGGAACCCTGGATGATAAAATCGGGGTCATCAGCATTCTTGAAGCGGTCGAGCACCTCCTGTCTGAAGACTATCAGCCTGAAAGGGATATCTATTTAATGTTCGGATTCGATGAAGAAATCGGCGGAGACGAAGGGGCCTTAGCCATTGCTGAAACTATGAAAGACCGGGGTATTGAGTTTGAATTTGTCCTTGACGAAGGCGGTGCCATCGTGGATGGGATGGTACCAGGCATCAGCCAGCCTGTCGGAGTCGTAGGAATTTCCGAGAAAGGCTCGGCCACAGCCGTCCTATCGATTGAAGGCAGCGGAGGACATTCCTCGCAGCCGAAGGATCATACTAATATCGGGCGCATATCGAGCGCGATAGCAAAGCTTGAGGATAAACAATTCAAGGGCGATCTGAGAGGCCCTGGAGAGGATCTATTTGATTTCACCGCACCGGAAATGAGTTTTCCGATGAAATACGTTTTTGCCAACAAAATGATCTTTGAACCTGTCATTGAGAGGATTCTCCTGCAGCAGCCTGCATCAGCCGCCCTTATCCGCACCACGATAGCGCCGACCATTTTTCAGGCAGGGGAACAATATAATGCCCTGCCTGAGAAGGCAGAAGCTATCATCAACCTGAGGGTCATGCCTGGAGACACACTTGATTACATCCAGTCTTTCATAGAAGACACAATCGAGGATGAAGCTATTAAGGTCACCGTCACTGGCAGCGAAGCTTCAAAGGTTTCCAGCATTGACAGCTGGCAGTTCAGGACAGTGCAGCAGGCGGCAAGGAATGTCTACAAAGATGCCATTATTGCTCCATATCTGATGTTAGCCGGCTCTGACGCAAAGCATTATGACTCTGTCTCCAAAAACACATACCGGTTCCTGCCTGTCCACATCACCTCAGAAGACCTGAACCGGATGCACGGAACAGATGAGCACATTTCAATTGAAAACTATCTGAATGCGATCGCCTTTTATGCAGAAATCATGAGAGAGGCGGATGCAGCAGAATAGTTGTATATATCCTTTAATGCCCATTCCCCGTGCCTGGCACAGTTCATGGGCATTTTTAATTTGTTCTGTTCTTTTTAAGAGTGTATGATTCTCTTATCTGAAAAAATATTAAAAAAGGTGAATCTGTTTATGTTCTTTACAATTGTCCGCAGTGCCGCCGCTGCACAGCTTTTCTTTCTCCTGTCTCTGCCCTTCATAGGCAATCTTATCAAATATCTGCATCCGCTCGCTTTAATTGTCGTATGGGCCTGTATTACCAGTTTCACAATTACAGCAGGTCTGCTGTTCCGCGGTGAAAAGCTGCCATTGAAAAAATATCTTGTCCAGCTCGGTTTTGCTTTATATAGCGCTTCCCTCCTCGTCCTGCTTTTTTTCAGGCCGGGCGATAATGCTTATGCAAACTATAACTTAATCCCCTTCAGAACGATTGAATTTTATTTAGCTGGACGGGTGGACTTTCTGGTTGCATTCTATAATTTAGCTGCGAATATTATATTGTTCATTCCATATGGGCTATTCTTGATTCTCCTTATGAAAAAGAAGTCTATTTTTACTCTATTGGTTATTCCGATTGTGTCTATATCAGCAATTGAAATAACCCAATTCCTGAGCAGGCGCGGCAGTCTTGATATTGATGATCTAATCCTTAACCTGCTAGGAGTATTTTTAGGATACGCATTCTCGCCTCTGCTGCAGAGAGTTTATGTCATTAAGGAGTCTCTTTGAAAATTTTGCAATCAAAAACCCAACCAGACTGAGTGGCTGGTTGGGTTTTTAAATTAAGCTAGCTCAATGCCTCCAGTGACACCATATACCTGGGCGGTCACATAGCTGGATTCTTCAGAAGCAAGGAACACGTATACGCTTGATAGTTCGACCGGCTGTCCAGCACGCTTAAGCGGTGTGTCCTGGCCAAAAGTCGGGATGACTTCCTGTGGCTGTCCTCCGGAAATCTGCAGCGGCGTCCAGATTGGCCCTGGTGCTACAGAATTAACACGGATTCCTTTTGAAGCTACCTGTTTAGCCAGTCCGCGCGTAAAACCGTTAATGGCAAACTTTGTTGCGGCATAATCCAGCAGATTCGGACTCGGATTATATCCCTGCACAGAAGAAGTTGTGATGATAGAAGCTCCTTCAGGCAGATGCGGAAGTGCTGCCTGAACGGTCCAGTAAAGGGAGAATACATTAATCTCAAACGTTTTGCGGAGCTGTTCGCTCGAAAGGTCTTCAATATTTTCTACTGCCTGCTGCTTGCCGGCAACTAGTGCAAGAACATCAAGGCCTCCCAATTCTGATTGGGCCTGTCCGACCATGTCCCTGCAAAATGACTCATTGCTCAAATCACCAGGGATAAGAACAGCTTTGCGGCCTTCAGCTTCAATCAGCTCTTTTACCTCTTCAGCATCTTTCTGCTCCTCTGGCAGATAATTGATTGCCACATCGGCACCTTCTCGGGCGTATGCAATGGCTGCAGCACGTCCAATCCCGGAATCACCGCCGGTCACCAGCGCTTTCCTTCCTTTCAGGCGCCCAGTGCCTTTATAGCTCTTCTCACCGCAGTCAGGCTGAGGATCCTTCATCTCGTTCTGGACTCCAGGCGGCTCCTGATACTGCTTAGGGAAGTCTCCATTAAAGAATTGTTTGAGCGGATTTTCAGGGTTTGACATTGTTCAGCACTCCTTTTTGAAAAAAAATAGTCTCAATACATATAAAGCCTGCCGTTTAGATTGTGCAGCTCTTCACTATGTATCCGTACTAATACATTCCCTTTTCTGGTAGCGATAAACTAACAGCGGGAACATTGAATGAGTGTGATTTTTGTAAATATATGTAGTTTATGTAGAATCATTCGTTTTTTATGTAGAATTCTAGTTTTTTTGAGTAGAATACATAAATTTTTAGGGAGAATTTTGATGATTTTATGTAGAATTATTAATCTTTACGAAAAAATCTCGCCTTTATAATGGCGGAAAACAGAAACTTAGGCTGAAAGCTGCCAATCTACTATATAAGGTTTGCTACACTTCTTTATATAGAGCAGATTACAGAAAAACAGTCTAAAATCATTTATTTAAAAGGCTTTTCAAGAAGGTTTGCCTTGTTTTGGCATCAGCAGGCATCTCCTAAAAAATTGTTATACACCAGCCTGTGCGTAATCTATGCAGGCACTCCCGCTTAATCACAATAGTAATATTTACTGCAGCGGCTAGCTCATTGTTGGGTAAATGCTTCAATAGCTTGTAAAAAAAGCCGGGATTCCTGTTCCCGGCTTTTCTGTTTACTTTTTCTTTACATTGTCATTCGGTGAATCTCCTGTTGCATGAATGCCTTTATTATTTTTCGAACCAAATGTCTGGCCGTCATTTGTGACTTTGGCTCCTTCAAGAAAATTGTCCTTTGATTTCATAGTCGTCACCCCTTTTGCTTATTGTTTCACTGCAAAGTTAAATTATTCTTTAACAAATGGTTAAATTTTCATAAAATATTGACTATTTATGGTATATTATAAATAATACTTAAAAGTAATATAATCTGCAGGAGACAGAACTATGCCAAATCGAGGACGCAAGAAAGGTTCCATCGGAGAAAACAGCAGGAATCTGCTTTTGAATATTGCAGCTGAGGAGTTTGCTGAGATGGGGTTTCACGATGCCAAGATCAGCAGCATTGTAAAAAAGGCAGGATTGACCCAGCCTTCATTTTATCTGTATTTTCCAAGCAAAGAAGCGATCTTTCATGAGTTGATCATGGCATTTCAGCACAGGCTCTCATATTTAACAGATGCGAGCCGAATAGAGCCAGGTGTAGAATTGCCACAGCTTCCAATAAGGATTAAATCAGGACTATATGCCATTTTTAGTTTTTTCCATGAAAATCAGATGCTTGCCAAGATCGGTTTTTATATTAATCCCGATGCAGAAGGCATAAAATCACAAATGGCCGCCCAAATCCACCATAACCTTCTTTCCGAGCAAAGAGCAGGCTACTTCCGGGAAGAGGCTAACATGGAACTGGCAGCGGCAAGCCTTGTGGGTGCCATTGAAAGGCTGGCAGTCACGCAGATTTTTACGGGAAAGAAAACACCCGATATACTGGCAGAGGAAACAGTGGAAATCTTCCTTTACGGACTAATCAACAATAAGAAGTAAATTTATAGGGGGCTATAGAATGGAGGAAAAAGTAAAAATTGATCCTGAATGGAGAATGTTGATTCTAAAAGCCAGACACTTAGGGCTGACAAAGGACGATGTGCGCCGCTTTATTAACGATTCGGTCAGTTCATCGGCCCCCTTGAACATACAGCAAGCAAAAAAGTGAAGCAAGAAGGAGCCAATCATCAAGAAATTCATCCTTCTTGAACTTTATATTATGATCCCACCCGGAGTTTAATTTTATCTCCACTAGGTGGCCTGTTCTATCACCAGAAGATATAATGAAGGGCAATCAAGGATTGCTTCGCAGAAAAAGAAAAGTATTTTATTGAAACTGAAAAATTCCGGCAGGTGGCATACCGTTTAAATTAAACTAATAAGGCAATATAAAGATTTATAGTATGTGTATCTTGGACTTTATGGCTTTCTTGCACCCTTATCCACTTCTTCTGCAAGCTCTGAGAAAACCAGAAGCCTTTTTTTGTCTGAGTAGCGCGGATGGCATGTGACTAAAGTAAGCATTGATTTATTTTTTTGCGGCTTTAAATACTCGGCCTGATCAGGTAAGATCACTTTTTTTCCATTGACTATATAGCTGTAATTCTTTTCACCATCTGAAATATTAATTTCATCGCCTGCCTCAAGCTCATTCAGTCTGTTAAAAAATCGTCCAAACTTATGGGACCGGTGGGCGGCAATGACAAAATTATGTCCTGACCGGGCCAATTCTCCGCTGCTTTTGAGACGTCCAGCGGCCTTATTGAGGATTTCGGGTGTGGTTCCTTCAAGAACGGGCAATTCCAAGTTGATATCAGATATGGTTAATATCCAGCGATTGTTTTTATTTGAGGAAGCTTTAGCAGCTTTTGCTTTATCCGTTACTGGATCATCTATAGCCAGCTGTTCAATTTCTTTAATCAGCTCCTGCGTTTGTGACTGCTGTTCAACTTTTCCGTATCCCAGGTATATTAGCAATACGCACCCCAAAAATATAAAAAGTGCACCTATTCTTTTCATAGTTTTCACCCCTTTAATGGAAAAAGGGGAAGAGAAATCTTCCCCAAGGTTTGTCAGTTTGGTTTTCTATAAAAACTCATAGCAGTACCCCCCGCAATGAGCAGCAAAGCTAAAACCACCAGGATATTTTGATCAAGCCACCCTCCTGTCTTTGGGAGCTTTCCATCCGTTAACTGGATATCATCCTGGCCGCTTAATGAACTGCTGCCGGCATTATTGAACATTACCAATCCAGCTTTGGATACAGGAGAATATTTCTCACCGTAATGCAATTCTTCCCAAAAACTTTCCTGACCACTCTGGGTTAGGCTGCCAGAATCTGAACTGTTTTCTTTGGCATTCTTCTCCTCGCTCTGGCTGTCGGCTTGATTGCCAGTTTGTCCCTGGCTGTTATTGCTGACATTCTCTATATCCTCATCTTTTGGAGCGGATTCCTCGTTTTGTCCGTAATCAGTATCTCCTGTGTTGTCCTGATTACTATTGCCTTCATCCTCCGGCGAATTGCTGCCATTGCCAGGTGTTTGCCCGTCTTGTCCATCCTTATTATCATTATTAGATTGATCTTGCTGATTATCATTGGGTTCTCTTGGATTATCTTCATTTGGACCCGGCTGCTGAGAGCCTTCTTCATCACTGGATCCGTTTTTTTGATCATCCGGCTGCTGGCTTGGATGATCATTACTCTCAGAGTCCTCCGAAAATTCTTCACGCTCTAATATTTCAATAGTGATCTCGTCCACGATAGGCAAATTAGTTAAAATCAAATCAAGTACTGAGGATCGATCAAGCCCTTTCCCTCCATTGGATGATTCCACTTCTTCAAGAACACTAAGATCGATATCTCCCAGTATTGGAAGATCAGCAAAATCGGCATCAATTAACGCAGATTCATCTAGCTGACTTTCTCCTCTGTATGCTTCCACTTTTTCAAGAACGCCAAGATTGATATCTCCCAGGATGGGCAGGTCACCAAAATCAGCATGAATTGCTGCAGATTGTTCTAGTTCGCTTTCTCCATTGTTCATCTCTAATCCTTCTAACACACCAAGTTCGATATTTCCTAGAAGAGGATGTGCATCTAAGTCCAAATCAACTGTGGCTTCATGCTCTTCTTCAAATTTTCTGCTGGAGAATTTGGTTTGTTCCAAAACACCCACATCTGCTTCTCCAGCAATCGGCAGGTCTTCCACTTCTGCATCCAGGACCGCTGTGTGTTCATACCTTCCTTCACTTGCCGATGCTTCTGTTTTTTCAAGTACCTCGACATCCGCTTCTTCCAAAATCGGCAGGTCTTCCACTTCCGCATCCAGTACCGCTGTGTGTTCATACCTTCCTTCACTTGCCGATGCTCCTGTTTTTTCAAGTACCTCGACATCCGCTTCTTCTATAATCGGCAGGTCTTCCACTTCTGCATCCAGGACCGCTGTGTGTTCATACCTTCCTTCACTTGCCGATGCTTCCGTTTTTTCCACTACGTCAACATCCGCTTCTTCCAAAATCGGCAGGTCTTCCACTTCTGCATCCAGGACCGCTGTATGTTCATACCTTCCTTCACTCGCCGAAGCTTCCGTTTTTTCCAGTACGTCGACATCCGCTTCTTTCAAAATTGGCAGATCTTCCACTTCTGCATCTAGGACCGCTGTATGTTCATACCTTCCTTCACTTGTCGATGCTTCTGTTTTTTCCAGTACGTCAACACTTGCATCGTCAGCAATCGGCAGATCCTTAAGGTTTGCATTAAGGAGTGCCTGGTGCTCTGCCTTTTGCTCTCCCTCTTCCAGCTCTTTCCCTTCCAATACAGTTATTTCAACATCTCCGAGGATGGGAAGATCTTTTAAGTCAGTGTCTATAACAGCCGACTTTTCCCTGTTTGAAATTTGTTCTTCCTCATTCGCTTCCTCTGATACCTTGTTTGATGGACTGTCAGAAGTAATGCTGGCAGGATCCTTAACGCTATCTGTCTTGCTTGCTTCTGATTCTCCACTCATTTCCACATCAACACTTTCAGCAGCCGGTTTATTTTCTTTGTCAGGGATGCTTTCTGCTCTATTACCTTCTTCCCCAGCTTCAGTAGCAACTGAGACATCAGCTGTAATTTTCACTTCCCCCTCTTCTGCATGAGCAAAAAGGGTTTCAGATAGTATACCTGCGGTAAATATCCCGGACAAAGCCAGGGCTTTCATCAAGTGTTTTTTATTCATTTTGTATCTCTCCTTCTTCTCTTTTTATTTTGTCATTCTGTTTTTAGAGAAGAAGGGTTGATTCGGCGGCGGAGTTGGAGGGGCATTGGTCCATTGGCTTTTTAGCCAGTCTGGCTGTTTTCTAGCCTTATCAGACAAAATTGGTGCAGTGGCTTCCGCCATTAGCATTACAGCTGCCGGAAATGGCTGGCTGTGTCCTGATGAATTTGAAGATGCCTGCCCTGTGCCTGAACCGTTTCCTGCAAGGGCAGCTTTAGATTCAAAAATCAGCAGTGCGCTTGCTGAACTTGCCTCTCGATTATTCTGATGGCCATTATCCAAGGAACTTGAGACATTGTCATCTTGCTGTTTCTGATTTATAACTGTCTGTTCAGCTTTAAAACCGGATTCTACAGGGAGTAAATCTTTCATATCTCTGAGAAAATTAGCTCTTGCTGGCTGACTTTCTTCTAAAACAGCAAACTCTCTAGCTTCTGTTTCGCCTTGTCCCGCGCGGGGTATTATAATTTCATTGCCGGTTTCTTCTAAAGCTTCATGAGTAACAGGATCGTAGCTATTCTTCTCATCATTTTCGGCGATCCCGTTATCCTGCTCTGGAAAGCCTTCTGTTTCAGAACCTTTATTGTCTTCGGATTTGGCTGGAGCAGTTGTCCGGTTAGGTTGAGGAATCCATTCTTCTTCCCCTTGTTTAGAATCCGTTTTTGTTTCCACATCAGATGGAACAGGAGAAGGAACCTGTGCTTCTGCTTCGTCTTCTACCGAAATTTCAGCACCAACTGCAGGTGTCTTCAAATTGATGCCTTCACTTGAAATGGACGTACTGATTATTGCAGACTCCAGTTTTACTCCATCTTCCAGGGAGACCTCAGCATTAGCGACAGGTGTTTCTGCCTTTAAACTGTCTTTGACCGTTAAAGAACTTTGTAATACAGAGCTTTCTGCTTTAATCCCCGCTTCCTTCGATATTTCCGCTTTTAAACCAGGAGTTTTCACGTTCAATCCATTTTTCAAAGATACTGAAGTGTCGGATGCAGGCACGTCTGCCTGCATGCCGGAATTTTCAGAAATCTCCACTTCTGCCACTGATGCTTTTACCTTGAGTCCCTTATTTTCAGAAATTGATGCTTTAACAACAGGCGTTTCTGCTTCGATTCCTTCTGCTGCTGAAACCTTAGCCCTTGAAATCGGCGTCTTTACTTCAATATTTTCCAGGAGACCTTTTCTTTCAGCTTTGGCAGTTTCCCGTTCTCCATCTGCTGAAGCAGAAATCGAAATACCGAGAACCTCAACTTTTATAATAGAAGTATCCTCGTCTGTTACTTTATCTATTTCTTCAGCTGGAGAATCTTCTTCTGCTAAAGCTATGTCAGGGACGAAAAAGATGGCCAAGAAAAGAAAAGCTGACCATACCTTAGTTGAACTCACTCTTTTCACCCCCTTTCAAAACTATTACAAATATTACAATAACACTTTAGGTTTTTACCAAAAGATTTACAAATTTAAACATTATTCAGCATAATTAGGGAATAAGTTGCCCAATAAACTGCCCGGTTTAGTACTTTTGATTTAAATAAAAATTAAAAGCCTTCGCGCTGGCAAAGGCTCCTAATCACTTTTTGAAATATGTTTCAACCAATATAACCGTATATGAAAAGCTGGAGAAAACGCCATGCGAAAAGAATAACCACAAATAACCAGGTCATCAATGAATAGATGCCAGCGTAAAACTATGCTGCAATTTATACAAAAAACATTTGCTTCCTCTCACAATCATCAGCCTGACTCTTTTTTGGATTGCTGTCAAAAGTCCTTTGACCATCAGGTCCCTTGTTATCAGGTATCATATGATGCCTCCCTCGATCACCCGATAAGCGGCCAAATTCAAGCACCTCTTCTACCGTAATAGTTCTTGCATAATTAAAAGTATCCGGAATTCATTAAGCAATAAATGAATAATCACACTTCTTCTTTCCTTCCTATAAAAAAAGGAAGCCTATTTAGGCCTCCAATCTTAAAGTTCCTTTACAACAGCCATCTCCCTGCCGAATCTATCTCCCTTATCAATAAATCCAAGGCTTGCATACAAGTTATGTGCAGCCAGATTGTCAGGATGATAGCCCACAGCTACCTTTTTGGCACCTGGCAGCTGCGCTATTTTCTCAATCATCAGGAGCGTGGCTGCTTTCCCGATTCCTTGCCCTTGCATACTGGAATCAATCATGATCCTGTAAATCCAGAAAGAATCCAATTCTTCCGGAACAGTATTGTACACCAATAAGCCTGCCATTTTTCCCTCATATAAGATTGCATAAGCTCTTAAGGTCTGTTCATAATGAGACTGCAGGATCGATATGGCATTAGGCTCCATATAAGCTTCCTGATCACTGGCTAGTTTCAGCTGGCAGCATTCATACCAATTTTTCTCATTGATTTCTTCTAATATAATCATTTATTATCCCCTTTCATCATAAGGGGATATGCTGGACTATTTGTTAAAAAGCCGCAATCCCCTCTGTGCTGTTATGCTGTCTTATTGCCTTCTTTTGCATAATGAACGCCTCCTTTAACAAAATGACCCAAATATTTACTGGAATCATTATAATAGCAGAATTTTCTATCATCGTATATATTTCTCTTATTGAATTACCGCTTTTCTTGTAAGAGAGAATAAAGATATGTATCATTTGGCTTTCCTTCCTGATACATATACCCCCTCAGCATACCTTCCTTTTCAAAGCCCAGCCTCGAAAGGAGCTTATTTGAAGCATCGTTTTCCAAAAAAACGACCGCACCAATCCTGTACAGATCCATTTTTTCAAAACCATAAGCAATTACCTTTTCGGCCGCCTCTGAAGCATACCCTTTCCCCCAATAGCCAGGGTGAAGCTCATAGCCTATTTCAGCTCGATGGTGCTTTGGGATCCACGCGTTATATCCTATGGTGCCAATCAGCTGATTCGTTCCTTTTAATTCGATGCCCCAGCGGACTCCTCTTTTTTCGTTGAAGATCTTTTGGAAAAAACGGATCATTTCTTCCGCCTGTTCCACCCGCTGGAATGCATCCTGTCCGTAATGGCGCACAACATCACTTCTCGAAAAAATAGCAAACAGACTTGCAGCATCCTCCGCCACAATCTCCCTGAGCGTTAACCTCTCTGTCTCGAGTTCCTTAAACATCTAATCTCCCCTTCTGAACGTACGATACTAATTTTACAGATTTTTTCCCAATTGTTAAATACTTACTATTTAAGTTAGTATGAAAGAGCAGACTAATAGGCAGGCAGGTGTACGATGAAAAATCTTGTGTTGTTTTTGATTTGCTTAGTACTTTTAACGGGTTGTGAATTGCTGCCTCAAGCCGTATTAACAGAGGATGAGATCATGAAAATACATATGCTGGATCAAGGAGACCTGCTTTCTCCTGCCGTAATGAAAAAGGATTTTGAGTTCATCAAAACAAAAATACTTGAGATCCATCCCGATCCTAAACGGAATATCGATAACTGGGACAAGGGTGTAAGGGAAATAGAGAAACAGCTTGGGAGGCCTTTGACTGCCGGAGAATTTGCCCATGTACTCATGAGGTTTACAAGCAAACTGAAGGACGCGCACACTACCGTGTTTCCTTCTGCTGAAATGCTGGGGAAGTCAAAAACCTTCCCGGCAGCCTTGGAATGGGTGCAAGAAGGTCTGGTTGTCACCAAAAGTTTTGATTCATCCCTGAAGGCCGGGGATCTTATCCTAAAAATGGGCGGACATTCTCCGGAAGAATTAAATGAAAAGTTGAGCAAGCTGATTTCTGCGGAACATGAATATTGGGAGAAAAAAACCAGCTTAGTATTGTTTCATTATGATATTTTTCTTAAAGGATTATCAATCACAGAAAAGGACGATACAATCAAAACAACTATTGAACGAGATGGAAAACAGCTTAAGGCAGCCGTAAAATTATTAGATAACAATCCGGGCACATCTGGCCACTCAAAAGAATGGTTCAATTGGGAGATCCTGCAAGATAGAAATATAGCGTATTTTAATCTAGACTTATGTTTAGATTCAATAAGCTATCAGTCTGCAGTAGATGCTTTTTTTCTGGAAACAGTTGAAAAAGGTATTGATAACATCGTTATTGACCTTAGGGGTAATGACGGTGGAGAGACTGCAGTGACAAATAGTTTTCTCAAACATCTTCCCGCATCAACCATTCAAAGTGTAGGCTATCTAACGAAGTACTCAACCGATGCGGCAAATAGATATGGCTATAGACGGACAAAGGGTATGCATAACATACCAACAAGCAAAGTTGAGAACTTTCAGGAGGCTCCCATTTTCCCAGGAAAGGTTTATATTGCCTCAGATAGCGGAACATTCAGCTCAGCTGCTCAATTTGCAGCTATGTTTCAGGATAATCAATTAGCTGAAGTCATCGGTGAGCCTTCAGGCGGAAACCCCGAAGGCTTTGGCGATATTATTATATTGAGCCTTCCATACAGCAAATTTGATTTAGGAATTTCTCACAGGGAGTATTTCAGGCCCAGTCCTGAAAATAGGCAACTCCCGTACGTCGAACCAGATGTAAAGATAGAAAAAACCAGGAAAGATATCATCTCTGGACAGGATGGACAGCTTGAACGAATTTTGGATTATGTTGAGAAAAATGGGCAGAAACAATAAGAGGAACTGCATGTAAATACAAATGAAACTACCAGGAAAGTAAAAAGGACCTTCACCAAAGGTCCTTTTCATCTGGCCATATAAAGAAGCAGGGCTGCCGCAATATTGGGGAGTCCTATTAATATAGCGGCAACAACTGTCCTTCTGCGCTTTTTTCTCTGCTCGGGCGGTTCTTCCACATGCAAATCAGCTTTAAACCGATGGGGTCCCATGATGACGCCTGAAATAAGGACGGAGACTCCCCAGAACAGGAGGCCAATGGCTCCGGTAACCAAATGTGCATATTCTAGAACCCCTGTTAATAGAGAAGCTACTATACCAAGGATGGATATTGCAATTCCTATCAGAATATATTTCACGTAGTTTCCCCCTTTCCCATATCTATTTTACGAAGCAGGTATCCATTTGGTTTCAAGCTCAGAAAAATTTCTGAAAAATCAACCTTTTTTCAGATTACCTTGAGAGCAGAGTTGTTGAAGATGTTATAATATTTTATAAAAACATCTTAATAGTGATCGCGATAATATCTCGGGTCATTCCTATATAAAATTAATAAGCTGAAAACAATTGTCGCCGGAGGCCTTATGAGCTATAAAATTGTATTTTTTGATGTGGATGGGACGATCACCCATCATGAAGATGGCAGCATTTCAGACCAGACGAAGGAGATGATCATTAAGCTGAAAGAGCAAGGGATCAAGGTTGCAGCTGCCACCGGCAGGCCCTTGTCCTTGTGCAGGGAGCTTGAGGAGCTTGGCATTGATACTTTTGTGACTGCAAACGGCGGTTATGCTAAGCATTGTGATCAAGTCATCCATAAGGTCACGCTTGATCCGCAGGTTATCCGTGATGTTGCTGCTTTTTCTAAAGCTGAAAATCACGGTTTATCCTTTTTCACTGAAGAATTCAGCACTAATGGCGTTCAGAGTGAAGAAATTCTGCAGATATTGAAGGAAACACTGGCTTTCACCGATTACCCGCCATTTTATGCTGATATCCATGAACAGGAAGTTTTTTTGATGTGCCTGTACGCAAACGAGGAAATGATGGAAAAATATATCCATGCTTTTCCCCATCTTTCTTTTCAAAGATGGCATCCGTTTATAGCAAATGTGCTCCAAGAGGAAGTATCCAAGTCTTTGGCCATTATGAAAGTGCTGGAATTCTTTGAAATTGAGCCATCAGAGATGATTGCTTTCGGGGATGGAAATAATGATATTGATATGCTTGAACTGGCCGGACTAGGGATTGCGATGGGGAATGGAACTGATGAGCTGAAAGCAATAGCCGATTTTGTCACCCGTAAATCCAGTGAGGATGGCATAGAATTTGCCTTAAAGAAATTTGGAATAATCCAGAATTAGAATGTGTTCAATTCCAAGCTGAGCAGGTACTGAAAGCTGCGCCCTTTTTTAACAGCGGCAGCGGCCTATATCATAGGATAATAGCCATTGTCCTCAATGCCGCCGCTGTCCTGTATTGCACAGCCTTTCCAATGCAGCATATTAAGTGTTAGAGCCGCCATGATCCCTGTTATCTCCCATCATATAATTTGAATCATCGCCAGGCTTGGCATGAGGATGTGTGATATTCGGGGGATTATTATTGATCTTCTTCCTCCGCCAGTCGATCAGAAAGGCAAATCCAAGGACAAGGAAAATAAAATTAAATAGAAACCAAATCATGATTCTCCTCCTTTTCCATAGTACTCCAATGGGATCTTTAACTCGCCAATTATCAGTGTATTTCCCTCTTCCACTTCATATGACATAATTATAAATTCCCTCTGGCTCTTTTCAGCGAGTATGGAGTCATCCCTGAATTCTTTTCCCTCCTGATAAACATATGGCAAAATCCTTCTATATACCTTTACGGTCACGCCATCATATTCTTTCTGTGGAATTTCATAGCTAAATCCGGTGACAGCAAAATCAGTACTCTCAATGATTGTATAATTTTCTGCCAGCATAAGCCTTGGCAGTATGGAAACAAGAATGATGAGCAGCAGGAATACCGCAGCCATCCCAGGTATGCTTTTGTTCTTATAATATATTCCCGAAGCCATTGTGAACACAAAGACCATCAATAAGTCGGGAACCAATGCTGCCATCTGCAGATCCTGCCCTTCTGGTCCGATAAGAGCGAAGCCTGCAGCCGAAATAATAATCATGGCCAGTCTAATGAGAAAATATATTCCGGTAATTCCCAATAATGTTACACAAAAAATAGAGCGGATAAAATACACAGTACGTCCTCTGGTATACATCATAAGACCTTCTTTTATCAGTTTTCCAGGTACAAGGGCTGCAGAATGAGGTAGGCATTCAAAGCAGCGAGGCAAGCAGCAGCTCATTCTCTCTGATGAATTTCCTATGCTTTTCTGCTCCCCTCTTCTGCCCCCAGCCGACAGAACAAAATGCATCGAAAAACTTATAAAAAGGCAGGATGCTGTCGAGATCAATCATCGGCCTAATGGTTTCATACCCTTTTATATAAGCCTCCCTGGCACCTTCATACTGTTCCCAAACATCACGGTTTATTTTTGAAAAGTCCATTTCAGGAGATCCTGGACGGGCACTTTCAAAATCTATTATACCCGCCACTTTATTTTCTTTTACAAGGATATTTCCCGGCCTGAAATCCATGTGGATGATACATGGGCCATCGGGAATGGGCAGTTCCTGAAAACGCTTATAAAAATGCTTTTGAGACATTTCAAGCAGACTCTCAGGAAGCACCTTGGAGGCATGGATTCCGAAATGTTCGAATTTCTCCCTGACCATTTCTCTCCACGCCTTCGGATCAAAGCTAGAATATTCCTTAGGCACCGGGGCATTATGAAGCATTGCATGATGCCTGCCGATCTGGAAGGCAAGCTCCGTGTCCATTCCCCGGGTGCATGGTTCGCCTTCGATCCCTTCAAGCAGCAGTGCACCTGCAATATCTTCATCCCCTTCCCATTGATCAAGAACTGCCGGCACAGGGACATATCCTCTCAATTTTTGGAGCATTTCCAGTTCCCTTTCCAGCTTGTCTCTAGAAAAGGGGATTTTCAAATATACGGTTTGTCCTCCCTGAAGCACTAGCTTGTACACTGTTGAACTGAATGATTCTGGAACATCGCTGATTTGCTCTGCACTTATATGAAACCGGTCAATATATTTTTGGATATGGTCCATGGATTCTCCTATTCTTTTATAAGCTTTTGACAAAACCTGTGCTTTTGGCCGCATAACCTGCGCTTGTATAAAACTGATGTGCTATTACACGTTCTTCCCGGTTGCCGCTGTTCAGCACAATGCTTTCTGCGCCTAGACTGACGGCCATTTCCTCCATCTTAGCGAGAAGCATTTTTCCTATGCCCAGCCCTCGGAAATCACAGTGTGTTACCAGCGCAGTCACACGTGCATATAAATTGTCAGATGTATATAGATAGCCTGTATGAAAGCCGATCATTCCAATTAATTTGTCTTCTGATACTGCAGCTAATGTATAATGATCAGCAAGCGGATGAATCTTCTTGAACCGCTTTTCCATACTTTTAATGGTTGTGGGGTACCCGAGCTGTTCCATTAAATCAGCCAGCCCCCGAATATCTTCAAATCTTGCCTCCCTAATCTCCATTTTTACCTCCATATTTGTTCTTCTCCTTTTTATCTTCGACTTGAATTAAAAATAACCTTTAAAATAGTAATAAAATGTAAAACAAAAAAGCAGGGTCAGTGCCCTGCTTTTCCATCCAGTTCAATCTTTATGTTTTTGCTGCTGAATGTGGTATAGCTGAATCCCTCAATCTCCAGACGCTCAGGAATCACTTCCCGGCTGCCATCCCCACTTAGATTAATAGTATGCTTTGTTGTATAAAGTCGCGGTTCGTGTAGTTCTGCTGTACGCATAAAGTATTCATCTGCCTTGTATCTTTGGCCGTTTTTGTCAATAAAATAACCGTCCGAATTGATGCCTGTTGAGGTCCTGCCATTGGCAGCAATTGAAAATCGCAGTTTTTCATATGCACGGTTTTCCGGCAATTCCTCAGTTAAGACTACTTTAGCCGGTTTTCCGGGTTCTATGCTGTCAATTGAGAGGCTGTTTCCTTTATACTCAGCCTTAATGGGAAGATCCTTCCCCTTTAAATCAATGCTTTTTGGTTCTTCTACTGAATATTGCAAAGCACCAAGATGTATTTTAATATGCTTTGGCTTTTCCCCGTATATAGAATCGAAGGAAGATGTTACTGTATTCCACCCATTGCCTGATGAGCCGCCCCCAGGGCCGAACAGCTGGCTGCTGACAAGGCCATTCTCTGTTTCGATACTGTCGATTGCGATAAAATCAAGGGTTTTATCATTATGAGTGTTTTGATATCTGTAGGTAAGCATGGTCGCTGTCGGAGCAATGACGAGCTTCTCAAAGATGATTGGATTCCCGTCTGTCTCTGTTTCGGCAGACAAAGGATATTCTATGCTGGGGTGTTTCACCACCGGAACCTCAAATGACCATTCACCTTTCAAAGTTTCATGTACCTCATCCTGTTCTGACGCTTCACTAAATTTCTCCAGCTGCAGGATCTTCAGTTCAATGTTTCCTTCTGGATGGTCCATTGGCGCCACTGACAGTTTCCCTCTGAACGTATTTTGTTTATCGGAATAAAGGTTCATCTGGCTTCTGATGGGCGAAAATATGGGTTCATCCTGATTGCTCCAATACTTATCAGCATTCAAGACTTCAATTCGATCATAATCAAGCATAAAAAGATCTTCACTCTTCAAATTTTCTACTTCATAATAAATCAGTGTCTGGATATCATCAGCCGCCACACTTGTTATCCTGATTTTAATCCCGCTGCTTTCTGCTTCCAGATCCAGCTTTTCGCCAAGTCCGGACTGGATGTATTGCTGCTCCTGCTCGCTTTCCTCGGTACTGAAATTCTGCCACCAATCCTTAAATGCAGTAAATCCGCCATTGGCAGCTGCGGTACCGGCAAATAAGGCAAGACAGACAGCGGCAGCCAAACCGCCGATCCTGCCGGCTTTGCCCTTCTTCTTCCTTTTCGATTCTGTCTGCCGGACCCTCTTTCCCACATTCAGCATAAAATCTTCCGGCATTTCAATTTCTTGCGATTTTACGGCCAATGCTGCCGTTATTTCCTGTAGCTGAATCATTTCATCTTCACATTTTCTGCAGTTTTCCAGGTGCTCAATCAATTTTATCTCGTCTCCAGGCTGCAGTCGTCCTTCCAGGCTATCCAGCATCAAGTTTTGTATTTCACTGCATGTCATGGCTGCCAGCACCTCCATATTCTTTGCGAAGAATCAGCAATCCTCTATAAATACGGCTTTTAACAGTGCCAAGCGGAAGCCCGAGAATGCCTGCGATTTCTTCCTGAGAGAATCCTTGTATATATTTCAGCAGAATTGGCTCCCTGAATTTCTCATCAACCTGTTCCAGTGCATCCAGTACATCCAGCCTGTCAGAGGGATGCTGTCCGGCCTCATTTCCTTCTAAAGCAGCTTCCTGCTGCCTGCGCTTATTCCTCCTGTAAAGGTCCCTGCACTCATTAATGAAAATAGAAGTGACCCATGTTTCAAAATAACGGTCCTGCTTCAGTTTATCAATATGGTCATGGACCTTAAGGATCGTATTATGAAATACATCCTCCACATCATGATGATTCTTTAAATAAGCCCAGCCGATTTTGTAAAACTTCGATTTTCGTGCCTCAAACCAGCTTAAGACAGCATCAATATCCTTTTCCTTGATTTTTTTCAGCATAATCGAATTCTTTATCGCTTTAATCACACTCTTCTCCCGGCCCCTTCCTGCTGTCTGTTTGTTAATTAGAGGAATAAAGGGTGCAAAAAGTTCCCATTAGTTTTTGTTTTCTCAATAAAAAAGAGCTGCAAAGCAGCCCTCATCCAGACAGTCACCATTTCACTCGTCTAGTGAATATGATTGCTATAAGGATCAAAAACACCTGATAATAAAAGCACACAAATACCAAGAATGATAAAGCCCCCAGCCAATAATACTGCAGCTGCCTTATTGTTTTGCTTAATAATCGAAAATCCTGTTATCAGGAGTCCAGCAGCTATGAACAGCAGTATGATGCCAGCACCTATATTCATAAGAAAATCTCCCCGAAATCAATAAAGCCGCTGCACATAGCCTTCATGCAGTTCCCGTTCAACCTGTTCAGCCGAGACATTCGGTATCTTTGTATGAGCGACGATCATTTTAGCTGCAGATGGCAAATCCTCTTTATCTGCCCATGTGTCCGGCTTCCACAGCCCTGATCTGATAAAAGCTTTGGCACAATGGGTATAGCATTCCTTCACTTGCACCCCGATGCCGAATAAAGGCAGCTTCCCGTTTACCGCACTGCCTTCCAGAAGCTCAGGATCACGCACGATAAATGCTTTTCCATTGATCCTTAATGTCTCTCCCAGTCCTGGAATGAAAAAGACCAGTCCAACATGAGGATTTTCCAAAATATTTTGGACAGAGTCCAGCCTTTTATTGCCGGGCCTTTCCGGGATGAACAAATGTTTTTCATCCAAAACGGACACAAACCCCGGCATATCCCCCCTTGGGGAAACATCACATTCGCCGGCGCGATTGGAGGTGGCCAACGTCAGAAACGGCGACATTCGGATGAACTCCCGGCAATGTTCATCTACTATCGGTATCACCTTGCTTTGGGCCCTCTCACTTGGAGAACCGACGACAGGACGGAACTCTTCAAATTCTTTCTTTGTTTGTATGATATTTTTAAAAATTGTATTCAATTCAATCACCTTTTCCACCAGATTTACTCAAAAAAACCTTTGAACTTTATGTACATACTACCTAGCTATCACTCTTTTTATCTGTAAAAACACATGTGAAAAATTGCCGGGCTCCAGTAACACATATTGCTATACTGACGTTCCTTTGCCAATCAATGCTATCTCCCCTGAGCACATCAAATAGAATGAATGAAACCATCCAATCAAAAAAATGACTGCTGGATAACATCTTGTGTTCCCGATAAAAGTTCCCAATTTCTTCATTCCAAGGCTAGCCTTTTTCTGTTATGAATTACTTAAAATCCCAGATAAGTATATGTATTCAGTATAATAGACGAAATACTGAGAGAAAAGATTCATTTTTCGTTAAAAAAAGAGAAGCAGTCTCTGCCTCTCCTTTCTCCTGCTTCTGGTCTACAATACCTGATGAAGACTAGAAAAAACTTGTATGTCGTTTAAATTTACACCCAGCTTCACAAAGGTCTGGGCAATTTCCGGCCGGATTCCCGTCAGCTTCACTGACATGCCTGTTATCTTAATCGCTTTAACTGTCCTAAGCAGTTCATGGGCGATGCGGGTGTCAATGAATTCGACACCAGACAAATCAATAACCATGCAATTCAGTGATCTGCTTGCGCCATATTGCAACGCTTTTTCCATCAGGTCATTCGTCCTTTTCGTATCAAGATCGCCGACAAGCGAGATGACCGCTATTTCATCTGAGACCCGGATGATTGGTATAGAAAGCATCTTAACCTTTGCTTCTGCAGCCAGCAATCGTCTACGCATCATTGTAGAAGCCTTTTCGCTGGTCCAGTTGATGATATCATCTGTTGTTTTGTGGAATTGCCGGTCCCATTGTTCATAAATCTCATCTTCCCAACCATTTTGTTTAGCCATATCCCGGAGGCTTTCAGCTGCTTCCTCCCTAAAGGAACAGACCTGCTCTATTAAAAGCTCAGATGGGGCACCTGCTGCTAACAGCTGATCAAGGTTTTCTTCCCAATAGCCAATCGTTGACTTCCTATATTCCTTGTCAGGATGAAAAGCCTCCGCAATCATATCAGCCAGATTATTTCTCCAATGATGGATCACATTCTTCCACTCAGAAGGCATATCCTGATAATCCTTTTCCAGTAAAGCCCGATGAGTTATCTCTCTCATAATTCTGGTGAATTCCATAATCTTCTCTCCGTTCTTCATAGACTGCTAATAAAGATTCCTTGTATCCTGATGAAGAAGAATACGGTTATTTTTCCCTTGTAACCTACTTTTCCAGTATGGGGGTTCATCAAACGAAAAAGGACATAAAGAATGTGGCTGGTTTGACCCAGCCGGTCAAGAACATAGAAACTTGACAAATTAAAATAGTCTTCCAATCATATCCATCATATAATAAAAGAATGAAGGAGGTATTGACATGTCTGATGTATCTGTATATTGGGGAGATGCGAGGATTAAGCTATCCTGGACTAAAAGCAGTTCATTGCCGCCATTAAATAGGATTACGAGCATCCATAGCTTTTGTTTTTATAATGATAGATTACTGCTTGTTAATCTGAATGAACGTGGATGGGATTTCCCTGGGGGTCATTTGGAAGAAAATGAGACAACGGAAGAATGCTGCAAGCGGGAAGCCTGGGAGGAGGGCTATATTGAAGGAAATTGCACCCTTCTGGGATATATCACCGTCAGCCATGAGGAAAATCCGCTTTGGAACGAAAGCAGCCCTTATCCCAAGATAGGATTCCAGGTTATTTACATCATGGAAATAGAGCAGCTCCACCCTTTTGAAGGGAAATATGAATCTGCAGAGAGGATGCTTATAGATCCTGAAAAAGCCTCTCTATTGTACAAAGGCTGGAATTCGCTGTACGAAGAAATACTAAAAGATTCACTGGCAAGCCGTCAGCCTGGCGCCAGGCCTTATGATTTCTGACGGGGGCATTCGATCAAATGATACTAGACATGCCAAAGCCTTGTCACACTTAAAAGTCTGATGCCATCGAATTCCAATTTATATAAATCGGGCTTTGAGGAAGTTAATAAAAATTCCAATCCATAATCTCTATTAAATGTACCCATCATGAGAGTCATAACCGCCCCATGCGTACCGATGGCAATTTTCCTGCCCTGATTTTTTTTAATCAGATTAAGCAGTATTCTTGATGCCCTATCTTGACAAGCTCTGTTAGACTCCCCGCCCGGCAAGGCGTATTCAGGGTCGGAAAAAGACCGTTCCAGCAGCGGCAGCAATTTCTCTTTATTGATAATAGCTTCATCCGGCAAGAACACTCTTTCCTTCAGATTCTCAAAAACATGGATGTCCTTACTGAGCTGTGCTGCGGCCCCTTCAATTGTCTGGATCGCACGCTGATAAGGACTGGATGAAAACACCTCAACCCCTTCATCCAAAAGGCATTCACACACCTTCTGTGCATCTCTTTTTCCCTTTTCCGTCAGCCCTCTTAATCTTTCATTTCCATTTTCTTTAGGCGACTCTCCATGCCTCACCATGTATATGTATGTTTTCATAGATTCTCCTTTGTCATTATATAGACGCGTCTTTACCCATTTAAGCCCATGCGGTCCGGGTATTAAAAAGGAAAGGTTGACAGTCCTTTCCCTTTCAGGCACCTATTCCACATACAAACGGTCACTTTCTTTTTTTTCCAAACAGAAAATAGAAAAAAAATCCGCTAGTAGCTACTATAAGCAGCAAGTGGGGAACAAAATGGAATTCTGCCGGGACGACCCAAAACAATATGACAGCCACTGCTATAACCGGCAGCATGATCAGCAGCCAGGCCCTGACAAGCTTATTATTCAGGCTAAAATCAAAGCGATCCATATGGACTCCTCTCTCTTTACGTTTTTTGGGATTATAGAGCTGAGACTAGAAGGCTTTTTTAATTACCTGGCCGCAAAACCATGCGGATCGTCACTAATAAATGGCCCTCAAACTCCTCCTCAAACTCTTCGATATGCTCGAAACCTTTTGCCAGATAAAAGTTCCTGCCAAGCTCATTATCTTTTTCTACATTTATATAAATCTCTTTCACACCAGCCAATTCCTCTATACCTTTGTTGAGGAGAGAGGTTCCAATCCCTTTGCCCTGTGCTTCAGGGTAAAGATAGATGGCACCCAATTCTGCTTTCCCTTCCTTGTTTACAGGTGAAAAGTTGGCAAAGCCAACAATCTGCCCTTCTTCCTCGGCGACAAAAAGATGGGATCGCTCAATCCTTTGCAGCATTCTTTCACTGCTGTAAGCTGCAGCCAGAAACTGGTCCTGCACTTCCCTTGGAATGATGCCTTCATAGGTGGTGTGCCAGCTGGTCTTTGCTACGTTCTGTACCTGTTCAATATCGTGCGGTTCCATTTTTCGAATGATGGGTATCATCTTTATTCTCCTCTGTTAAAATGCTGACAGCTGTTATTTTTTCATTCTCCTGTATGCTGTTCCATTTATCATGAACATATGAAAAAGAAAATATATAGTACGACTACTGCAGGGATGCTATGCAGCTGGCTGAAAAAACATCCTGATTGTATGACCACCTTGAGGCGGACCCCACGCTAAAGCCAGGAAAATCGTACCTGGTATCTTCATAACCGGTACATCCACGGGAATTTACAAAATTCTGCCCATAACCACCGTGCTATAATATTTACCGTCAGACAGCAGCTTATCCTTTCTCAATACACCTTCAATTTCAAAGCCATATCTTTTATAAAGCTGGATGGCATTTTCATTCGTTTCCAGAACCTGAAGGGTGATTTTTTTAATATCAGCCCCTTCTGCCCATCGAATGGAATCAATCAGAAGCTGTTTACCGATTCCATTTCCCCAATAATCTTTAAGAACGCATACTCCGAACTCCACCTTATGGGAAGTTCTTCTTAAATTGGAGCCCTCGCAGCGGGAAAATCCGACAAGTTTGCCTTCCGCTTCAGCTACCAGGAAAAGATGGTTCTGCTGCTTGCTGTCATTTACAATGACTCTCTCGAATCCTTTTTCATCGATGAAATTTTCACCGCTCTCCCTGTCCATATTCTCTGTTTCGCCATCGATCTTCACTCTCAAATCTGAAAGACTTTTAGCATCTTCTATCTTTGCTTCCCTTATTGAGAATCTCTCTTTAACGCTCTGTACCAAACTAAATCTCTCCTTGATTTAAAGTATCTTCTCCGGATTTCTTACTTTGAAAAAGTGGACATAACCGCATTTCGCACAAAAAATGGCATCCACCTCTGAATATTTCAGGACGGTTTTTTTCTTAAAAATTGATCCATAGCCTTTAAACTCGCCAGTTCCACTTTCTGCTGAACCGCACTGAGGACAAACTTGTTCTTCGGTCATCTCTAACCTCCTCTCAGCAAGCTTTTACTAACTCAGGCAAACACATTGGCCATCTTCTCATGAAGAAGCTGGAAGGCCTTCTCCAACTGTTTTTTTGGCACCTCTCTATACATATCGCCAATGCTGAGCTCAAAATAGCATGAATGACCCTCTTTATCTCTTAAGTTACCAGTAAACCCTACGCCTGTTTCTTCCTGGACTTCCGTCAGGATCGGCTCGATTTCCTCCTTCCGATGCTGTAAATAGACATGAAACATATTGGATACTGGTATTGTTGGCAAAGTAGAAATACCTTTGCTGCTGTTAAACATTTCTGCAAGCTCCTTAGCATCCTGATAATAATCTGCCATTTTATCTGAACGCCTGTCGAAATAAAAGTCTGCAGAAAGTATGTAAGGATAAAGACTGATCAAATCGCCTCCATGGCGGCGTTTCCATATCTTTGATTTTTCGGTGAACTCTCTGCCTCCAGCAAGAATGGCGCCGGCAATCCCGCCGATCCCTTTGTAGAGTGAGATATAAACACTATCAAACAGTGAACACACTTCTGCGGCTGTTTTTTCGTAAAACGGAAGCACTTCCAGTAATCGGGCACCGTCAAGCTGCAGCTTGATCCCTTTTTCCCGGCAATAGGCCGATATCTTCTCCAATGTCTCATAATCAGGAAGCTGTCCGCCGATTTCCCGCTGAGGCAATTCCAGCAGCAGGCAGGCAACCTCCTCTTCCATGCTGGTGACATCCTCAAGCTCAATCACCCTTGTTTTGTCTGCGAGGAGAACAGTTTCAATATGGTGCAGCTTTTTCAACCCGTCTTCTTCATGAATTTCAAGATGGCTTAAAGGATGGTAAGCCACCTTCGCAATCCCCTTTTCGTCGCACCAGATGCGCAGAGCTATCTGCTGGGCCATTGTACCGCTTGGGAAAAAAACAGCAGCCTCCTTTCCGAGCAGCTTTGCCATTTTATCCTGGAAGTCCTCAATTACCTTCCCCTTCCCATACATTTCACTCTCAATGTCGCCGCTGATATGTTCGAATGCCTTTTTCAATACCTCTACATTCCGCTTGCCATGGCCTGCGAGCGGATATTTAGCCAAGCTGTATGATTCCTGGAGCGATTTAGTATGCATATGTATTCTCCTGTCTTTTCAGAATAATAGAATTATATCCCAAAGCGTGCTGCCGGGTCTATGGCTGCGGCGCTTCCAGAAAAAAAGGGCCGCCGATAATGGTTGCCCTTCTTAGTCTTATCCCTTTTTGAGTTTGTAAAATAAAGAGGCAATCAGGTTCGCTCCCCAAAAGAGGAACCCTTGAGCATTATAATGCAACAGCTGATTCTCAAAGGTCATGTCGTCATAAAACTCATCCTGAGCTTTTCCTTGTGCTTTTCGCTCCTGATCCATTTTTTTCAGCTCTTTTATATATCGATATTGAACTGGAGCAAGTATAAGCGACAGCAGCAGGTATATTCCGGCAGCCCATAAGAAAATTAATCTGTCCATTATTTACAGCTCCTTTCCAGAGGGTTTTCCTATATTTACGATTGAAAGCTGGATAGGTTTCAATTTTTCAAAATTTTCCCTTTCAATCCCTTTGATTGTAAACAAAAAAAAAATGATAAAAGCTGAGAGTTTTCTTTTCCGGATTCCGATATAGTTAATGAAAAAGCTTTTTCGAAAATTAAAGGAGAATATAGATGAAATGTAATGATCGGAATTTTATCAAGCGGCTAAAGAAGAAAAAAGAAGATGCCCTTGAATATATCATTGATGAATACTCGCCCCTTGTCCACGCAATCTGCCGGAAAGCTTTATCGGCTTATGGAAACGGCGCAATCCAGGAATGCTTGAACGATATTTTCCTGGCGGTTTGGGAGCAGGCCAGCAGATTTGAAGGAAAACCGGAGGATTTCAAGAAATGGATCGGCATGCTCGCCAAATATAAAAGCATTGACCTGTTTCGGCAGCTTGAACGGCAGGGAGTGCGGGAGCAGGATGATCATATGATCTATGAGTACCCGGGGCAGCAGGATGTCCAGATGCAATTGGTAAGAAAAGAAGAACGAAACACTATGCTCCTTGCCCTTAGCACCCTCCCTGAATTGGACAGGGATATATTTATCCAAAAGTACTACCTGAACCTGTCAGCCTCAGAAATCGCCGAATCGCTCGGCCTGTCTGTCGCCGCTGTAGATAACCGCCTGTATCGGGGTAAGAAAAAACTCGCAAAAAATCATAAGCTGAAGGAGAGATTCCTTTGAATAAAGATGTAGAACTGCTATTAAATATGGATGTGGATGATATTGAACCAGAACCATTGTCCGATAAGCAGAAGGCAGAGATGAGAAATTATATACTCTCAAAGAGCAGTCCTAGAAAGAGATTTAAACCAGCACATATGGCCGCAGCAGCCATTCTCGTAACAGCGGTTGTTTCAGCCAGCCTGGTATCCGTACCGGCTGTCGCGAACCAGGTTCCCTTTCTCCAAAGTATCCTTTCCTATTTTTCGGATAAAGAACTTCCGGGAAGCTACAGCGATTTGGCCACCGTTATCAATCAAGTTGAATCAAGCAATGGTATCGATATCATGATTGAGGATGCTGTATATGACGGTACTAATATCATCCTAACGTACGCTATCCAAACGGACAAAGAACTTGGTGCAACACCTCGTTCGGAAGGTTGGTTAGACGTGGAAGATGCTACTGGCATGGGTGGGACAGGCACCATAGAAAAAATTAACGACACAACCTATGCCGGCATTGAAGAAGTAACCCCTCATTTCAGCGGTAACAATCCGGAGGAAATTCTGGTGAAGTGGGAGCCGAAAGTATTTGAAAATAGGGCGACTAACGAGCAGTTCAAAGGTGATTGGAAATTTCAGTTCTCGCTCGAACAGCTTAATGGTAATGTACAGAAACTGTCCAGGACGGTTAAGCACGATGATATCAGCCTAAGCTTTAATTCTTTGAAAAAAACTGATTTGGGAGCAGTTCTCACTTATGGCTTTATAGTTGAAAAATCAACGCTGGATGAGTATCCTTTCGTGACTGTCGAAATGTCAGATGTAAAAGATAATCTTGGGAATGAATATAAAATTCAAGGTAATGGCGGTGTCAGCCATGATAATGGTGTTTCATTCGACTGGAAAACAACCATATATTCACTCGACGCCAAGGCAGAAACACTTACCTTCGTACCGAAGATCAGTTATTCCAAAGGCTCAGGCAAACAATTAATGGAGAAAGAAATGGATTCGGTCACAATAAATATTGCAGATTAATTGAAAAATCCCGGCATGATGCCGGTTTTTTTCTTTTTTTATGGGGATTTGTCGCATAGTTCTCAATGCAACATTATTTCGCTCTCGGGTGAGATAATGACTTCTTCTATCTCTTGCGGGATTCATTATTTTAGCTTTCCCTTAAAATAATGACTTCAATTTTCTGCAAATATCAAAGGATGCCATTGTGAAGTGACCCCATAATGTTAGACAGGTTGAACCTGCAAAAGAAAAATAAGCGGAGATTTTCCGTCTAAATACAGAAAAGAGCTCGTTCTGAGAAAAATAAGGTGAGATTTTCCGCTTATGCAAAGTAAATCATCACATTCTCACGCTTTTTGAGTCTTTAAGCGGAATTTCTCCGTCTATATGGCCAGTTTTTAGTGGTAATTTCTAAATAAGCGGAATCCTTCCCACTATAAATCAGACAGACACATAAACCTGATTCCCTAACCGATAAGAGAGACCCTCTAGTTCCGGTGCGGTAATTAGTATCTTTTTCCCGACTAGTTGGAAAGTACTTTTTGTCCAGTTCTCTCGTTTAAACTATTTTGTCTTTCGGCTAAAAAAATGGTTCCTTCTTCATAACTCTTAATCCCAATATAAAATTTATTAAACTGATTCACCAAATGAACTGTTTATCCTCAACAAACCAAAACCACACTTGATCTACTCTTAAGAAGCATCCTCAAACTGGCTATTATACAAATCAGCATAAAAACCATTCTGCCCCAGCAGTTCTTCGTGATTTCCGCTTTCGATAATGTCGCCGTCTTTCATGACGAGAATCAGGTCGGCATTTTTGATGGTGGATAGCCTGTGGGCGATGACAAATGAAGTTTTGCCTGCTGTCAGCTTATCCATCGCCTCCTGGATCAATACTTCTGTGCGTGTGTCGACAGAGCTTGTCGCTTCATCCAGAATGAGGAGCGGCGCATCTTTTACCATGGCCCGTGCTATGGTAATTAACTGCTTCTGTCCAGCTGAAAGATTGGCTTTATCGTCAAGGATGGTATCATATCCCATTGGGAGCGTCTGGATAAAATGATGCAGGCCAACGGCTTTGGCTGCTTCCACTACCTCCTGATCACTTACACCTTTTCTGGAATAGACGATATTTTCACGGATTGTCCCCTCAAACAGCCATGTATCCTGAAGCACCATGCAGAACAGGCTGCGCAGTTTTTCGCGGCTTAGTTCTTTGCTCGGTATACCATCAATCAGGATTTCTCCCCCATTTACTTCATAAAAGCGCATCAGCAGGTTGATGATGGTTGTTTTTCCTGCCCCTGTCGGTCCGACAATTGCAACTTTCTGCCCTGCTTTTGCAAGAGCAGAAAAATCATGGATGATCATTTTATCTTCACTGTAGCCAAAGCGGACATTCTTAAATTCAACTTCCCCTTTGACATCAGTGAGAACAGTTTTCTTATTATCTTCATTTTCCAGCTCATCTTCAGCCAGAAACTCAAAAACACGCTCACTTGCAGCGGCTGTCGACTGCAGATTTGCGGCTGCCTGTGCAAGCTGGGAAAGCGGCTGGGTGAACAGTCTGATATAGATCATGAACGCGACGATTACGCCGAATGTAATTGAGCCGTTTACCGCTAGCACTGCGCCGACCACACATACTACGACATACCCGAAATTGCCGACAAACATCATAATCGGCATCATCAGTCCTGAAAGGAACTGCGACTTCCATGCGCTTTCGTACAGCCTTGTATTGATTTCGTGGAAGGCTGCCTTTGCTTCCGGCTCTCCATTATATACCTTTACAACGCTGTGGCCTGAATATATTTCTTCAATATGGCCGTTAAGCCTTCCCAGCTCTGCCTGCTGCTGGGCAAAGTATTTCTGAGACTTGGATATTAAGAAACTCATAAACACAAAACCGACTAATGTTGAAAGAATGGCAGATACAGCCATGATCCAGTTTGTATAGAACATCATGACGAGCGAGCCGAGGAACATTGTGATGGCTGATACCAATGTGCTTAAGCTCTGATTCATCGTTTGTCCGATCAGGTCGACGTCATTTGTCACGCGGCTTAGCACATCTCCGGTGCTGCCTGAATCAAAGTATTTCAAAGGCATCCGGTTCATTTTGGAGGATAAATCACTCCTTAAGTTCTTGGATACCCGCTGGGTGACTGTTGCCATGATGAATCCTTGAATATAATTGAACAGAAAACCCAATCCGTATAAAAAGGCGAGGATGGAAGCAATACTTACTACTTCGTCCAAATCGATTTTCGCCATCAGTCCTTCTGCAATCAGGTCAGTGATCCTGCTGAGAAGGTCTGGACCGATGATACTGAAGATTGATGCTGCCATTGCAAGAACAAGGGCAGTCACAATAAACGGCAGATAGGCCCTGCAATAGGAAACCAGCTTCTTAATAGTCTTTTTGAAATTCTTTGGCTTTTGCCCGCCTGCAGGCCCCATAGCCTCTGCCCTGCCTTTTTGCCCAGTCCTTTTGCGGTTAGATTTTTTATTAGCCAATTTCCAGTTCCTCCTTTGACAGCTGAGAATATGCAATCTCCTGATACACACTGCAGCTGTCCAGCAATTCTTCATGCGTACCGATGCCGGCAACCTTTCCTTGATCCAGCACTACAATGCGGTCTGCATCTTTGATGGTTCCGATTCGCTGGGCAACAATCAGGGTTGTGCTGTCACTGGTTTCTTTTTTCAAAAGTGACCGCAGCCGCCTGTCTGTTTTATAATCAAGTGCCGAGAAGGAATCATCAAACAGATAAATTTCCGGCTGCTTATAAATGGCCCTGGCAATGGACAGCCTTTGCTTCTGGCCGCCTGAAAGATTGGTTCCTCCCTGGGAAATCGCGCCTTTATACTGGTCTTCCAACTTTTCAACAAATTCAGAGGCCTGCGCTATTTCTGCCGCTCTTTCTATCTCCTCTTCAGGTTCTGTCCTCCCGGTGCCGTAAGCGATATTCTCCGATACTGTGCCGCTGAACAATACAGCCTTTTGCGAAACATATCCAAGCTTATTGCGGAGATCTTCCTGCCTGTATTCTTTAACATTGATGCCGTCAACCAGCACCTCGCCATCTGTGGCATCATAAAAGCGGGGAATCAGGTTAAGCAAGGTGCTTTTTCCGCTGCCTGTTGATCCGATAAAAGCGACAGTCTCCCCTTTATGGGCAGTGAAGCTGATATTCTGCAGGATATAATCTGCCGCATCCGGGTATTTGAAGCTTACATTCCGGAACTCAATCTCCCCTGCAGCTTTTGCTTCATTCCCTCTTAAGCTGCCGTCAAGGATTTTGGAATCTGTTTGCAGCACCTCATTGATCCTCTTTGCGGATACCGTCGCACGAGGCAGCATCACAAAGATAATGGAAAGCATCATGAAAGCCATTATGACCTGCATGCTGTAAGAAGAGAACACGACCATATCAGAAAAAAGAGTCAGTTTGTCTGGCAAAGCAGCATTGTTGATGATAAAGGCACCGATCCAATAGATGGCAAGATTGATTCCCGACATGATCAATGTCATAACCGGCATCATGATCGCCATCGTCCTGCCTGTAAAAAGATTGGTCCTCGTCAGCTCGCTGTTTGCCTTTTCAAACTTGTCTTCCTGGAATTCCTCAGCATTATAGGCCCTGACTACCCGGATTCCAGTAAGGTTTTCCCTTGTCACGCGATTCAGGTTGTCTGTTAAAGTCTGGATCACTTTGAATTTAGGGAGGGCAATGACAATGATGACAGCGAGCATCACCATAAGAACGGCAACAGCAATCCCGGTCGCTGCAGTCCACTGCCAGCTCTTGCCCATTATTTTTAAAATGGCCCATACAGCCAGTATCGGCGCCTTGACAATCGCCTGCAATCCAACAGCAATCAGCAGCTGGATTTGTGTTATGTCATTGGTCGAACGGGTAATCAGACTTGGAGTTGAAAACCCATTGATTTCCTCCATCGAAAACGACATTGTTTTTTCAAACACCATTCCGCGCAAGCGTACGGCAAACCCGGCAGCAACCTGGGCGGCAAAAAAGCCGACAATCATGGCAGCAGCCATACTGCCGATGGCACATAATAGCATGTAGCCGCCCTGAATAAGGACATCGCCCATACTGCTGCCTTCAATCTGGACCAGCATGGTGATTTCATGCATATATTCAGGCAGCTTTAAATCAAGCCAGACCTGGATAATGATAAATACGAGGCTGCACAGGACAAGCAGCCAATCTTTCCCCTTAAAATGCTTAAACATAGCAAGCATCCGCCAAATTCCCCCTTGATATTTCTTTATCTAACAGTATTAGATATTAGTCCAGATATACCGCATTGAGCGGCTGAAGATCATTCCATTTCTTTATGGATTTCTTCAATGCGTTTCACAATGCGGACGAATTCTTTTGCATCATGTTCTCCAAGCTTCCTGAAGGTTTTTTCGACAATTCTTTTAGCTTCTTCATGCTCTTCCATCACAAAAGTCCTTCCAATTGGTGTAATCGAAACGATGACAAGCCGCTTGTCTTTATCATTCCTGCTTCGCTCGATATATCCCTTCTTTGCCAGGTTCTTTAATGCAGCAGCTATTCTTGGAGTCGAAAGGCACAGCTTTTCACTCAGTTCACCTGAAGTAACGTCATTATGAATAAATGTCAGGTAACCCAATATACTCCTTTCCCCATGGGAAAGATCATTGACCTTCTTTTGGAAAGGCATCTTCGGTGATTTGCTTATATTCTGGAAAAATTCATCTACTAAATCCTTATAATCCATAACCAGCACCTTTAAGTTTAATTTATCTAATACTATTAGATATCATATTCAGCAAAAAGTCAACGACTTGAACAGCAGCTTAAAGCAGCCAGCATTGCACCAAAATAAAAACCTTTCAGATTGGTTATTTTATTTTTATGGAGGTGATTGGTATGGCGGAAAAAGAATTTCCCAATGTAAGCCTTGGAGGAAAGATTGCCAAGGAAAAGGGAGATGGCGGAGATCAGGTTCACGGGCATGAAAAAGAAAATACTAACGGAAGAATCAACACTAATCCTAAAACGAATATGTGACGGCTGTGGCCGGCAAAGATAAGGAGCGGCCCGGACGGCTCTCCTTTTTTGCCGGATATTATAAATTGAAAAAATGACAGGTATTTCAGAAAATAAAATGGCTGCACTTATAGCGATTCCCTATATCACACCTTAAACATATCTGGAGTTGATAAAAAGGTGGCGATATAGCTATTATTGCATTGCGTTAGCCTTTGAGCAATATAATGAAGAACGCACCAGAAAAAACATACCCCAACACATCCAAACAGGAAACCCCACTCAACCTCTGCTATTCTTTTTATTAAAGCCATTCAAATGAAGGAGTCCTGAGATTGGAAGAAGGCCACCTAATAAATCTACTGGAATTACTGGAGAGATACCCGCAGACCGAAATTACCCTCACCCTTTCAAATCAGCAAAAAATTCCCTATGCCATCATTAAATACGAAAAGAAAGCTTTCATCCTTTTTGAGCTGGACACCGAAACGTCCTCTCATTTTACAGATATTTGGACTTTATTGACTTCCTTGCATAGATACTGGGGACACAATAACAAACTGGCCGGTGCCTAGTCATCTTAAACGAAATTCTAATAGGCATGTTTAGCCTTCAACTGTGCACTCTATAAAGAGAATTAAGAGAGCTGCAATAACGGGGAGGGGCCGGCATGTGGAATGCATTGTTGTGGGGAGGAATATCAGGATCTGCTGTCCTATTGGGGGCAATGGCATCAATGCTGCTGCAAATCCCTCAAAAGGTCATCGGGCTGATTATGGCATTCGGGACAGGCGTCCTGATCGGTGCAGCATCTTATGAACTGATTGGAAATGCCGTCATTGAAGGCGGAATCCTCGCCACAAGCATAGGATTTCTCTCGGGCGCCCTCCTTTTTACCATCCTGGACAGCATTGTTTCCCGGAGAGGTGCAGACAAACGGAAACGGTCCAGCCATATGGCTGCGCGAAGCGGAGGAATGGCCATTTTTATCGGCACCGTAATTGACACAATTCCTGAATCGATCATGATCGGAGCCAGTTTGATTGAGGGCCAGTCAGTCAGCTTCCTTTTAGTCGTCGCCATATTCATCAGCAATATTCCTGAAGGCCTCTCCAGTACTGCCGGCATGAAAAAAAGCGGCTATTCCTATGCAAAGATATTTCTGCTCTGGTTCACTGTCCTCGCTATCTCTGCCATTGCATCACTCTCAGGCTACAGCCTTCTTGCCGGGGCCCCTGCTGAAGTGATGGCAGGGATTGCTTCTTTTGCAGGGGGAGGCATCATCAGCATGATCGCTTCAACGATGATGCCTGAAGCCTATGAAGACAGCGGTCCTGTTACAGGGCTTGTCGCTTCCCTTGGTCTGCTCGTTTCCATTATTTTGGATAATGCCTCTTAAGCATAAGAGGCAATTCAATTGCAGAAAATGTCTTAATAAGCTTTAGTTGACCAAACATTGACAGAACCATCCTTGAAAATTTCGTTTGCGGCAGCAGCCCTAATAATCGCAACTGCCGCAGAATCTAAGCTGCATGGTTGCCTATTTCAGTTTTTTAATTAGATCAATAACATAATACAAGAGTGCAATCAAAAAGGAACATAAGATCAAGTTTATGCAGCCAAAAGTCATTGCCGCGAATTCTCCCGGTGAACTGTCAGCAAAAAGGCTTGCAAAAATAAAAAACAAGATGATGCTGGACCCGATCCCCAGAAAAAAAATGCTGATATATTTAGCCATGGTCCCTCCTTATTTCTTAAGCTTTGTTTCTGCAATCACTGTACCCGCCATCACCAGAACAAAAATAACAACAAGACCAGGGATAAGCAGCAGCTTTGAATTTTTTTCCTCATTTACAAATGTATATTCTCCACTTCTGTCAGCTCTTGCATATGTCCCGCTCCCTGCTTCCACTGCAATCGATTCTTCGGTACTGACTCCTTTTATCGAGAAGTATTTGCTTCCTTTCCGGAACTTATTGGAAAAATTACCGCTCAAAGGCTCCATATCAGAATAAGCTGTCACTTGCCCGATTTCTGACTCAATTTCACTTTTTTCTATATATTCTTCCTGTACTGTATACTGATAGCCTTCCCACACAACAAAGCTGCTCGCCCATTTGGTCGCCCCAGCAATGCCTGGATATACTGCAATCAAAAGAAATAGAAGGCTTGACGAAAAGAACAATCTTCGGATTCTCACTTTTCTTCTCCTGACCCGGCATCTCGATTTCTGCTGAGTATACCCAGATACTCCACCCAAGGTCCGACATCCTCACGATATCTTTCTGCCATAACCCTTGTAATCTGTGAAAGATGGGTAAGATCATGCACTGCCCAGGTGGAAATCAGTTCCCTAGCCTTCACGGTTCCCAATGCCGGATGCTTTCCTGCAGCTTCGAGCATGTCTTCATTCCCCATTAGTTCCCTCAGAAGAGAAAGGTTTTCAGCTCTCATCTCTTTAAATTCTTTAAGCTTCCGGGCGACAGTCTGTTCCTCCTTTTCCAAGTGGGAAAAACGGTCAAAAGGAGGAAATGGCTCTTCTTCCCCTTTTTCCAGCATAAACCTAAGGCGAGGCACCCAGTTATGCTTTTCTCCCTCTATCAGGTGATCGACCACTTCGACAGGATTCCAGGTTCCTTCCCCTTCATTGGCCCCAAGCCATCCTGGAGACAGCCCTTCCAAAAAAAGTTCCAAGACCCGCGGTGTCCGCTCCAGCACTTCCATTGCTTCAATCAGCTTAAAATTCATTCCTCAACTCCCCCTTCTGTTTATAATCTCTAATATTCTATTCCATGCATTTATCAATTACCTGCTGTACATAAATTTCAGGAAAATAACAGTCTTGGATTTGCTCCGTCACTTGTACTATAGTAAGTGCAGACCGAAGGAGTGATAAATATGTTCATTAAACTGACGAAAGAACAGCAGCAAACCATGATTTCCGATATACAGGAGTTTTTCCTGCAGGAGCGTGACGAAGATTTATCAGAATTTGCGGCTGAAAGGGTGCTCGATTTTATAAAACAGACACTTGCCCCTCATTTTTATAATAGTGCCGTTTCAGATGCCAAAACCGTTGTGGAACAGCAATTTGCTTCAATGGAAGAAGAAATCCTGACGCTGCAGCGCCCGATAAAAAGATAAGATGGAATGGCCTGGAAATAATCCGGGCTTTCTTTATTTAATGGATTCCAATAGCTCCACGTCCACATTTTCAGTATTGTCAGGATCACTATTATGTTCATAAATCTCCAGATTCCAGCAGTCTTTGGCCCTTTCATATCCCTCTGCTTCCATCCACCTGTGCAATATTTCATAGCTTTGTCGGATATCGGTGTTCGGCCCATGATGATGGATGGCAGCATACCCTTGTGGCCGGACAGTCAGACTCGTCATTCCTTCTGGTACCGGATTGTTTCGGTCCGTTTCAACCCCGATCCAATAACCATCTTCATGCTCTGAAGCAGCTTCTGCTACAAATGCCCCAATCTGCCGTCCGCCATCCTTGACACCTTGGATTTCGGAGACCCGCTCCAGAAGCCTTTTAGCTGCCTTGGGTATTTCTTCTATGTATTGGCTCCCCTCACAAAGTACGCGAAAGCCGATAAGATGAACCTCCGCCATCTCAACTATCCTTTTTTTATGTTTCAAATTCGCCTGCATTCTGCCAGCTCCTTCCTTTTAACATCTTATTTCGACAAGGAAAGCAGGCATTCCCCCCAATTCACTAAAATTTGGGCATAAAAAAATGAGCTGAAGCCAGCTCATCTTTGATTAAAATTCCTCATAATTGGCCGGATCCTGGTCATGCAGCCTGCCGCCAGGGTGGCTTAATCTTGAAATGGATGCCATATCCTGCCCGTCCAGTACAAAGTCAAATATAGAAATATTCTCTTTTTGTCTTTCAGCAGAAGATGATTTAGGAATGGAAACAGCTCCCAGCTGATAATGCCAGCGGAGAACCACCTGGGCAATGGATTTCCCATGTTTTTCAGCAATCTTCTGGATTTCTTCATTTCCGAGAAGATCGCTGCCGCGGCCAAGCGGGCTCCAAGACTCTGTCAGAATATTGTTCTTTTCATGATAGGCACGCTGTTCTTCCTGGTTGAAATAAGGATGCAATTCGACCTGGTTTATGCTCGGTTTAACTCCTGTCTCCTTCTCCAGCCTGTCCAGATGCTCCGGCAGGAAATTACAGACACCGATTGAACGGACATACCCTTTTTTCTTTGCTTCTATTAATGTTTGCCAGGCTTCAACATACAATTCTTTTTTAGGATTTGGCCAGTGGATCAAATAAATATCATAATAATCCAGGCCTGCTCTGAAAAGGGATTCTTCAATCGCAATCATCCCTTTTGCAGATTCATGATAGCGTCCTGGGAGCTTTGAAGTGATGAGCAAATCCTCCCTCGAAACAGAGCTTCTTTTTACAGCTTCTCCGACTGTACCCTCATTTTCATAATTATAGGCAGAATCCAGCAGGCGGTATCCTCCCTCATCAATCGCATTACGGATCGACTCGGCACCGGCACTCCCCTTTAATTGATATGTACCCAGCCCGATCACGGGAATGGACAATCCATCATTAAGCTTTACTTCAGGTATCCCATTAACCATCTTTCCACACTCCTTTTTCTGTCATACTATTACCTTACCATACTTTGGATGTTTTACCATGCTGCGGGGTTTGGACTTTGCTGTTCATTGTTTCAGAAACTACTATTCTCTCTTTTCCCTGAAACTGCTGTCCCAGCTTACACTACTAGAACCATTATTTTCTCTCTATCTTGAATAGTGGTTCCAGTTCACTCCTCTAGAACCACTATTCTCTCTTCTTCCTGAAATAGCGGTTCCAGCTATCGCCTCTGGAACCATTATTCTCTTTTCTTCCTGAAATAGTGGTTCCAGTTCACTCCTCTAGAACCACTATTCTCTCTTCTTCCTGAAATAGCGGTTCCAGCTATCGCCTCTGGAACCATTATTCTCTTTTCTTCCTGAAATAGTGGTTCCAGCTCTCTCCTCTGGAACCATTATTCTCTTTTCTTCCTGAAATAGTGGTTCCAGCTCTCTCCTCTGGAACCACTATTATCTCTTCTTCCTGAAATAGTGGTTCCAGCTCTCTCCTCTAGAACCACTATTCTCTCTTCTTCCTGAAATAGTGGTTCCAGCTCTCTCCTCTGGAACCACTATTCTCTCTTCTTCCTGAAATAGTGGTTCCAGTTCACTCCTCTGCAACCACTATTCTCTCTTCCTCATGAAATAATAGTTCCAGCTTTTCTCAAAACAAAAAACCTCCTGCGAAGGAGGTCTTTCAATCTATCAAAGGCTTTCTTTCGCCTGCGTTACACCGCCGCTTCGAATGGCAGCAACAAAGAATCCGATCACTGCACCCACTGCAGCCGGCATAATCCATCCAAGTCCGACTTCATATAATGGAAGTATTACGCTGAATACCTCTTCAACCGGTCCAAAGCTTAGGCCGGCAGCCTTCAATCCGTCGAATAAGCTGACGATGAAAGTGAGCAGCATGCTTACCTGGTAGACTTCCTTTTTTCCTTTGAATAGAGGATGCAGGAAAGTAAGGAACATCAGGCAGATGGCTAAAGGATAGATTCCTGTAAGAACAGGGACGGAAATGCTGATCAGCTGGCTAAGTCCAATATTGGAGAATACAGCGCTGAATACAGACAGTATGACAACAAAAACTGGGTACGAAACAGAAGGGAACACTTTATGGAAATAAGATGAACAAGCCGTCACTAGTCCGATGCTCGTTGTCAGGCATGCCCCAAGAACAATGATGCTTAAAAGCAGTGCGCCGAATGAACCAAAGTAATATTCTGATGCACCGGACAGTACAGCTCCGCCATTATCAAGCCTGCCGAGCTCACCGACGCTCGATGCGCCAATATAAGACAGCGAGGTATAGATAATAGCAAGAAGTGCTGCCGCAATAAGGCCAGCTTTAGCTATTGAAATCATGATTTCTTTTCTTGATGCAGCCCCTCTTTCTTTTACTGCATCCACAACAATGATCCCAAATACAAATGCGGCAAGTGCATCCATTGTCAGATAGCCTTCCTGGAATCCTTTAAAAAAGGTGTTGGCTAAATAATTTTCACCTGGTGATTGAAAAGAACCCATAGGATTGAAAAAAGCGGCAATGATCAAAATGCCCACTACAATCAGCAGGATCGGCGTCAGGTATTTACCGACAATATCAACGATTTTTGAAGATTTTAAAGAAAAGAAGCCTGTAACTGCAAAAAACAGTACAGAAAAGATAATGAGTCCAATCGTGCTGTTACCAGTTAAAAACGGCTTTACGCCCATTTCAAATGAAACGGTTGCTGTCCGGGGAATGGCAAACAATGGCCCGATGGACAGATATAATAGCATCGTAAATACCGCGCTGAATGCTGGATGCACCCTTCCTGCCAGCGAATGAAGATCGCTTTTGCCGGAAAAGCCAAGCGCCAATATCCCTAATAGCGGCAGCCCTACCCCAGTTACTATAAAGCCTGCATTGGCTGACCAGATACTGGTTCCTGCAGACTGTCCGAGCATCGCAGGGAAAATAAGATTACCTGCCCCAAAGAAAAGTGCAAACAACATAAAGCCTACTGCGACTACATAAGAAAACGGTATTTTAGATCCCATCAAATTCTCCTTTATGCTAAAGATTCTCGCTGCTCAGTTTTTTCTCAACTTGCAAATTTCTGAAAATGATAAAAGCAGTTTAGTTTAATAGTTACGTAATATATTGCATAACTCAAGATAACACACGATTCGACCGTATGCAATATATTGCATAAAGAAAATTGTCGAATTATGCAATATATTGAATTTTTCTTTCTAATTCTTTATACTAATTGTATAATCCAGTAAAAATTTATAGAAACCTATGAAAATACTAGAGGTGAAGATAGATGCCCATCCCTGCCAATTTTGCTTCTCCTGCACGCGTATCGGCCAAAGACCGCGCTTTCCTGCAAATCCAGGAATGGATCATTGACGGCACCTTAAAGCCGCAGGAAAAATTGAACGATGCCGACCTTGCCAAAGCGCTCGGCGTCAGCCGCACACCGATCAGGGAAGCGCTGCAGCTGCTCAGCGTCCAGGGATTCGTAGAAATGTTCCCAGGCGTCGGCACCCAGGTCACTACCGTCAATCCGGAAGATATCACAAAGATTCTTCCGCCGCTTGGATCCCTGCAGGCGCTTGCTGCAGAGCTTGCAGCACCATCCATGGACAGCGCGACGATTGAGAAATTAAGGTCCATCAACCGTTCCTTTGCGGATTCCCTCTTAAGGGGCGATACCTTTTCAGCACTGAAACAAGATGAACAATTGCACAATCTTATTATTGAAAAAGCGGACAATCCTTACATCACCAGCTATGTATCTTCCCTGCAGGCCCATGTAATGAGGCTTTATTATAATAAAACAATCATTTTGAAGCCCCGCTCAATTGATGAGCATGAGGAAATCATCAAAGCTTTTGAAGAAAAAAATACCCATAAAGCTTCGGATGTAGCACGAACCAATTGGCTGAGGGCCATTGATGAGTATTACGGGGAAAATTAATATTTGTAGAGGAAATGGCAGCTGCCCATTTCCTTTTTTTATTCTGCATCGGCACCCAGTTGTGCTCTCCTCACCAGCCTTGTGCCAACATAAGCAATAAAAGCAATGCCAAGATCAATCAAAAACAAGTAAAACAAGTTCATTCCCTTATTCAGCTCGACCATGCCGAGCGCCTTCTCTATGGAAGCAAACACAAAAGAATACATTGCACTGAGAATAACGGTATACAGGATAAAACTTTTTCCATTCCTCGTGCAATACTGATAAATCAGCATAAATCCTGCAGGCAGCACTGACATCGTTACATTAAAAGCATGCGGGAAAATCGGCAACATATAGTATGTATGAACGAGCAAGGTATAATTACCGAGCACAATGTCTGTATATGTCCAAAGCGCGTGGACAATAAATCCAAAAAAGAACACCTCAAAGATCCTCATGCGGTCGACTGTAAAATACAATAAAACAAGCGGCAGCACCAGAAGGACTGCTACAGCCCAGAACTGCCATGAACCAGGACCGGAATAGTTCTTCCAATAAGAATCAACCAAGGAAGTCATCTCTTCACTCAGCTGAAAAATTTTATCCCAATACTCGTTATAGCTCATCTGCAGCACTCCATGACATGAATTTCTAGCCCTATCTTTAGAGCTTTTCCTCTTATTGTCCGTAGAATTATCTATAATATACATATAATTTCCATGAATCAGTATCAGCAAGAAAGGCAAGCCAGCTCAATACATCATCTTAATAATTTTTCCCATTATCGGCAGATCGCCTCCATTAATAAAGAGCATAAATAAAGACACCCATTTTCTTTCTGGGTGTCTTAAGAGAGCCATCATTCCGTTTACCAGCGGGCAGTCAGCATCTTTCTTCTGGTATAAAACTCGACTCCGTCAGAGCCGTTGGCATGAAGGTCTCCATAGAAAGAATTTTTCCAGCCGGAGAAAGGGAAAAAGGCCATAGGTGCAGGTACGCCGATATTGACGCCGAGCATTCCAACTTCAATGTTTTCTCTGAAATAGCGGACATTCGTTCCGCTGTCGGTGAACAGGCAGGCTCCATTGCCAAAATCCGATAGATTTGTCAGCTCAATCGCTTCCTCAAGGCTCTTAACCCTGACGATGGAGAGAACGGGAGCAAAGATTTCTTCTTTCCAAATCTTCATGGATGGATCAACGTGATCAAAGATGGTCGGTCCGATAAAATACCCATTTTCATGGTGAGCTTCATCCTTCCGCCCATCACGTATAAGGACTGCTCCTTCTTTTTCGCCGATTTCAATGTAGCTTTTTGTCCGTTCTTTATTTTCCTGGCGGATGACAGGGCCTAAGAAAATATCTTCATCCAACCCATTTCCCATTGTCAGGCTGTCTGCCTCCTCCTGCAGCTTTGCCACGAGTTCGTCAGCTATGGAGTCTACGGCCACCACAACAGAGCAGGCCATACACCTTTCCCCTGCTGACCCATATGCAGCACCAATAATTTCTTTAACAGCCACTTCAAGGTCCGCATCCGGCATCACAATCGAATGATTCTTTGCACCGGCCAGAGCCTGGACCCGCTTCCCCTTCGCAGAAGCGGATTTATATATATACTCGGCAACAGGCTGGGAGCCTACAAATGAAATGGCCGGTACATCCTGGTGGTCAATAAGGCTGTTTACGACTTCATGGGCGCCATGAACAATATTGAAAACGCCGCCCGGGAGGCCCGCTTCGGTAAATAACTCTGCCAGCCGGTTTGCGAGTATCGGAGTCCTTTCAGAAGGCTTCAGCACAAACGTGTTTCCGCATGCAATTGCCAGCGGGAACATCCAGCAAGGGACCATCATCGGAAAGTTGAAAGGCGTGATGCCGCCGATGACGCCTACAGGATAGCGGTACATGCCGGATTCAATATTTGTCGCAATATCTGGCAGCTGCTTGCCCATCATAAGAGATGGGGCTCCAGCAGCAAACTCCACACATTCGATACCCCGCTGAACCTCTCCATACGCTTCTTTATAGTTTTTCCCGTTTTCCTGTGTGATCAGTTTTGCAAGTTCGTCCCAATTGTCTATTAAAAGCTGCTGATATTTAAATAGAATTCTTGCTCTTTTAGGGACAGGCGTCTTGCTCCATGTTTTATAGGCTTCCCTGGCTGCCTGTACGGCATCCTCCACATCTTCCTTGGTGGAAATCGGTGTGCGCGCCAGTTCCTCGCCGGTAGCAGGGTTGGGGACAGCTTCAAACCTTTTTGTTTTTGCATCCACCCACTCGCCATTGATAAAGTTTCTTAAAACATTTAGGGATGTCATTGCCATTAAAAAGCTCCTCTCAACGTTAGTGACATTCTGCCTTTACACCTTCTCAGTTTCAATGGAAAAATCATAGTCATAGCAAATATGATAGAGTTCCTCCAGTTCCAGCTGGCTGGGCACTTGGGGATTATTAGCCGGGCTGCCGCTGTCAATAGCGTCTGCTGCCATTTTCCCAACGGCCTGCTTGAAGGCTTCCCCGTCGATCCCCCACTCTTTTAGGTTGGGTATATTTAATTTTCTGCATAACTCTTTTACAGATTGAACAGCTACTTCAGCTGCCTCCCCATTGGCACCCTTATTAATATCAGGCCTAAAGATTCTGCCTATATCAGCAAGACGTTCAACGCAAGCTCCTTGTGTGAATTCCAATACAGCAGGCAAAAGCATGGCATTTGAGATGCCATGCGGCACATGGAATAAGGCGCCGATCGGTCGGCTCATCCCATGTACAAGGCAGACTGAAGCATTTGAGAATGCCATTCCCGCCTGAAGTGAGCCAAGACTCATCCTCTCTCGTGCATCTAGATTTCCGCCATCATTGTAAGCGGTTAAAATATTTTCCGCAATGAGCTTCATGGCTGAGATGGCCATGTGTCTGTCATGGGATGTGCTTTTTTAGATAAGTATCCCTTCAATGCTATGGCTTAGAGCATCAATTCCTGTAGCCGCGGTGATATTCTTTGGCGAAGATACTGTCAGCAGGGGATCCACAATCGCAGCATCCGGCAAAAAAGCGGGCTGCTTGATCATCATTTTAACATTGTTGGATGTATTGGTGATTACGGTTACATCTGTTGCCTCTGAACCTGTACCGGCTGTAGTTGGAATAGCAATATGAGGGACAGGTGTTTGAAGAGCCAGTTTCTTTCCTCCCATATAATCGCCGATAAAGCCGCCATTTGCAGCAAGGACTGCAATTGCTTTTGCGGTATCGATACAGCTGCCGCCCCCGATGGATATCACCAGGTCGCACTGCTCACTTTTAAAAAGATTCAATGCTTCTGACACATATTTATCGGTGGGTTCAGATGCAATACCCAGATAGACTGCGCTTTGAACACCTGCATCATTAAGCAAAGCTCTGCCTTCGGTCACATATCCAAGCTGATCCATTATTTTATCACTAATGATCAATGCCTTCTTCCCTTTAAGAGCCGCTTGCGATCCTAAATTTTCAAAGGAGCCCCTCCCGTAAAAAATGGACTCTGGCACCCGGAATACCGCTGATTTTTTCACTTTTACACCCCTTTTTTCATAGACAGCCTTAATTCCATCCCAGGCACTATTTTACAAATAATAGCTCCTCATTCAGCTTATCCTGGCTCTTTAGGTGAAAGGGCTGGAATAAAACAGGCGTCAGAATAGTTAAATTATTCAAATTATATCATTAAAATAAGAATTTCCGTGAGATATTATTCAAAAATTTCCCTCCTGAAAACAAAAGAAAACAAACCCACAAACCTAAGTTTCCCTATTGAAAATTGAAGGTATAATCTCTCAAAGAGCGGGTAAACAATGAAGGATAATTATTTTAATTTAGCTTTGAATGGAGGATTTTTTTATGACTGTCAAACTTGCAATCGTCTATTACAGCTCAACCGGAACAAATTATCAGATGGCTCAGTGGGCTGCTGAGGGCGCAAAGGAAGCCGGCGCTGAAGCCACAATCTACAAAGTTCAGGAGCTTGCTCCAGAAAGCGTGATTGAAGGTGTGCCTGCATGGAAAGCCCATTTGGAAGACACAAAGGATGTTCCTGTAGTGACGCCTGATGATATCGCTGAAGCGGATGCCATTATCTTCAGTACACCTACCCGTTTCGGGAATATGGCAGCCCAGATGAAGCAGTTCCTCGATACAACCGGCGGCATCTGGGGCTCGGGAAAAACAGTTAATAAGGTTGTCAGCGGCATGACTTCTGCCCAAAACCCCCATGGCGGGCAGGAGGCAACCATCCTTTCACTCTATACAACCATGTACCATTGGGGTGCGATTGTCGTAACACCAGGATATTCAGATCAGTCTTTATTCCCTGCTGGCGGCAATCCTTATGGAGCAAGCGTCACTGTCGACCAAAACAATGAAATAGTTGGCGATAAGGATGCTTATAAGAGCGCGATCAAATATCAGGCAAAACGTGTTATCGGGATTGCTGAATCCGTGAAGAATGGTGCAGGGCAGCAGTAAAGCAAAAAAGCAATCAGCTCGCCGGCTGGTTGCTTTTTTTGTGTAGATCTAATGGTTGGCTGTGCTGAATTTGTGTGAACCAGGAAGACAGCCTTGAACCTGCATCAAACAGGGATCTTCTGATTAGTAAGTTTCACGCTTTCCATAATCCGTGATCCTCTCCCATTCCTGTCCAAACAGGTCTTTCTCTGTATCAAGCTTTAATGAAAGTTCAGCCGCAGCCTCCTCCAGAAATTCCCGGCAAAAATAATAGCTTTTATGCCGGATGAGCTTTCCTTCTTCAATTTCCACTGTGGCAATGTCCCATAAAACAGGGCCTGAACCGGCATCCCTGGTATAGATGACTGTATACCGTCCCCATAAGACAGCAAGCATTGCGGAAAGACCAGCTGTATTGCCGCCCCAGTCACCCATAGAGTTCTTCCGTATCTGTGTTTTCCCGATATCCATGCCTTGTCCGACCACTTCATTTGTCGCATATTCACCAAGAAGCTGGCCGATAGACTGGAAATCGCCCCTCACAAAATAGTCCATATACTGTTGGATGACTTGTTTTTTTTCATCTGTCAGCAATGCCTCTTGGAACGGAAGGTTTGGCACAGCTCTCTGCCTTTTGAGATTAGCTCTTGCCCGGCTTAGCAAGGATTGGACACCTCCTTCTGTTGAACCGATGATTTCAGCGGTTTCCCGGATGGTGAAACGGTATACCTCTGCTAAAAGAATGGCCGCTGCCTGCTTTGCCGGCAATTGATGAATCAGTATCTCAACACTTTCAAGCACTTCTGAATAAGACACGATATCGCCATCCGGAATTCTTTCCAGCTCCATACCAAGCAGCTCAGGCGATTTTTTCCTGAAATGGTCCATCCAAGTATTCGTCGCAATCCGGAACAGGTAGCTTTTTGCATTCATTGCCTGCCCGACCCTTGTTAAAGAAGAAAATGCCTTTAACAGTGAGTCCTGCAGCAAATCTTCCGCGTCCCACGGTGATCCCGTCAGCTTCCGGCAATAATGCCACAGCTGATCCCTGTATGGCTGTACGATGTATTCAAATGAAGATGCAAGCTCCTCCATATCTTTACTGATGGAAGACAAATCATTATGGTTCTTCACAAAAATCCCCCTTTTTTATCTATTTAATCTGTAAGACGGGATTCAATTGTAAAAACATACGGGCGCCATAAAATTTAATTTATTTTTTTAGCGGAATGAGATAACTGAACGTCCGGCTTTCCGGGGATTCATATTTTTCCATTTTAATACCCTCTGCCTTGAATCCAAACCTCTGAATCTGCCTCATAAAGTGGAAGCAGGTGAAAGGATCATACACATTGCATTCCACGGCAGCAAATAAACTTGGGCCAGTCCGCTCAGTATACATGTCTCTATAACAGCCAATTTCTTTGCAGGGCTGGTTTTGTAAAAGGCAGCCCACTTCACCGGTTATTGTATCTCCCTTTGATTCTAAAGTTCTTACATATACCCCAGGCTTTGTTTCAATCCTTAACATCTTCATTCTTTCGCTTATTTCAGACATCTCATTCTGAAAGGGATGGAAGGTTCTTGGGACAGTGCGCCGGAACCAGATGAAGGAGCTGTCCCCCTCCCATTTAACGAGGTGCAGATGCCGCTCTTCAGCATCCATGGAGTTCAAGTACTGCTTAGCGATATTCATGGACGCAAGCTTTTCCTCTAATTCCCGCTTCCATCCGGATATCCAATTCATCTTCTCTTCTTCTTCACCCTGCAAATAGGATTGTATTTCTTCTATTTTTATATCAGCCTGCCGGAGAGAATGGATGACCATTGCCTTGTGTATCTGTTCTTCTGTATAAATACGATAGCCTTTTTCGCTGCGGCCTGCTGGCTCAATCAATTTTTTCCGGTCATAAAAACGGAGAGTACTCGGAGCAAGCCCAGTCCGCTCAGCAAACTTCTGTATATTCATTTCCAATGAAGTACCTGCTCTCTTTTATGAGGGATATGACCAGACATTGATCATGTTCCCATCAGGGTCAAAGAAGTGGAACCCGCCCCACCCCGTTGCTGGATTGCCCGCAATTTCAGATGGGCTCAAACCCTTATTCGACAGTAGCTCATATGTGTGATAAAACTCATCTGGCCTTAGATCAAAATAATTCCTCACTGAAGGGTTCCCTTTTTCAAAAACAGCGCCGGCAGCCATTTCCAGCCATACACTATCATGGAATACTTGTTTATGCTGAATCCAATCGTAGGCATCTTCCAGCTGCATATGAGCAAACTCGCTGCCAAAGCGTTTGGCCAGTTTAAATCCTAAGTGCTCCTCATACCAGGAAATTGCATCATCAAGATTTCTCACGGCAATTCTTGCATTAACAGGACCGAATCCTGTAATTCTCGCATCCGGAAAATGACCTGCTTCATCGGGATTATACACAGCTGTGATTCTCGCCTTTTCATAGGCAATTATATCAAAACTCTTGAGTCCTCCAGGAAGCTCAGCTATCGGAGTTGCTTCAATCCCCTCTTTTTTAAAATAAGAAAGGGACCTCTCAATATCCAATATTTCAAAACATAGCCTCAATTGACCTTCAATGCCGCACCCCTTTTGAAAGTGCTCATAATTCCCTTCAAAAGATTTCAGTGTGACAACCCCCAGTCTTGGCATCTTCATAAAGGCTTTTTTGCCGACCGGCGAAATCACCTTATCCAGGCAGCTCCAGCCAAAATGCTTTGTGTACCATTCCACCCCTTCCTCGAATCCATCCCATGAAACCATGATAAAGCCGCCATCCCAACGAAATGTCACTATGCAGTCCTCCTCCATTAAAATACGGTAAGTTCTTCCATACCTAATACTAAAGCTTAAAGTTAGTTTAAGGTCAAACATAATTTTTAAAAATCTTAAAATGTTTGTTTGCTATTTTAAAATTCTTGCATTAGAATACAAATAGTAATCATTACGTTTTACCATGCTGCGCAGCTATTTTTTTGTCGGTTAAATCGTAATGATTTCTACTTACATTACATAATAGGTTTAAAGAATAGGAGATAAAACGATGAAAATGAAAAAATGGAAAAATGTCCTGCTCGGAACTATGCTTGTCTCCTCTGCTTTCCTGGCAGCCTGTTCAAGTGCAGATAATGAAGGCAAGTCCGGTGAGGAAAATACCGGAGAAAAACTTCAAGTTTTCACCACAATTTTCCCTCTTGAGGATTTTGCAAAAAAAATCGGCGGGGATGAAGTTGTAATTGAGAGCATTTATCCGCCGAATATTGATGCCCATTCTTATGAGCCGGATATTAAAACGATGACAAATATAGCAGACGCCGACCTGTTCATCTATACAGGAGCCGGTGTTGAAGGATTTGCAGAAAAAGCTGAAAAAACACTGCAAGGCGAAAAAGTGAAAATTATTAAAGCGGCTGAGGGAATCGAACTTTTAAAAACGGCGGATAAGCACAGTCATAATGAAGAAGAACACTCTCATGATGAGGAAGACCATAAGCACTCTGAAGAGGGCCACTCCCATGAAGGAGAAGAACACAACCACTCTGAAGAGGGCCATTCCCATGAAGGAGAAGACCATGAGAAATCTGAAGAGGGCCGATCCCATGAAGGAGAAGACCATGAGCATTCTGAAGAGGGCCATTCCCATGAAGGAGAAGACCATGACCACTCTGAAGAGGGCCACTCCCATGATGACGGGCACCACCACGGCGATCATGACCCTCACGTTTGGCTTGATCCATTAAAGGCTATAACACTAGCGGAAAATATAAAGAACAGTATGACTGAATTAAAACCTGAAGCAAAAGAACAGTTTGAGGATAACTTTAAGGTTCTGAAAGAACAGCTTACTTCATTGGATGCTGAGTTTAAACAAACGATAGCAGAAAGCAATACAAAATATATTCTTGTATCCCATGCGGCTTATGGCTACTGGCAGGAGAGGTATGGTCTTGAACAAATCGCGATCGCAGGCCTATCCCCTACACAGGAGCCCAGCCAGCAGCAGCTTGCAAAGATTATAGAAGAATCCCGGGAGCATGAACTGAATTATATCCTGTTTGAACAGAATGTTGAATCCCGTGTTGCAAAAGTCATTCAGGATGAAATCGGTGCCGAAAGCTTGACTCTTCATAATCTTGAAGCGGTCACCGAGGAAGATATTAAAAATAATGAAGGCTATTTCTCTATAATGGAGCGCAATTTAGAAACGCTTGAAACGGTTTTGAACTAACAGACAATCCTCTTGATTACAGTATTATTCTCCCGGCATCACTGTTAAAGGTCCCCTCCCTTTTAGGAGCGGGGACTTTTTTTTCTTTCCAGCCGATTGTTGTTTCGCTTTTCCATCCACAAAAAAACATTCGTGATAATCTTTGCTGCCAAGAGGACAATTAAATATCCTCCAAACAAATGAAGATAATGAGTATTTCCATACATTCGAAAGAGGCCAATTGCAATTAAGAATGGCTTGAAGACAAATGCTAAAAATACTGCTGTGAGGATGGTATACACATAATAGTTCTTTCGTTTGTTCAAAGTCCACTGATAGACAAGCATAAAAATGACAGGTATTAAGCTCGAATCAATGGATATTCCAGGAGTCACCGGAATCAGCGGAAACGGGTAATTCCAAAAACCGCTGTTTTTACCGTACCAGTCTGTATAATTGAAAAACACATGGATACTGTAACCGTAAAAACCAAGCAGAAAAATCTTGCTTCGATCTATTTTGAAATAAAGCACAATTAGCGGAACAAAGAAAAATGCCGCCATCAGCCAGTACTCAAAGGATGTATACAGCGAATAATCCATCCAGTACGAATTGAGGGCATCCTGCCCTTTTTCATTCATCTCTACAATATTATCGAATTCTTCGACCCTTTTCTTCTCCATCACAAATCATCCTTATGAATGCTTACTAAATATTTTTAAATTGCTGTTACAAAATTAATTAATCTGTTCACCATAACTATAATATCAATCAATATTTTCAAAAATATTCCTCGAGCAGTTTGCCATCCAGTAATTAAAACTTATGGGGGCACCCTGTTAAGCAGTGCCCTCTTATGGCAGAAAAAAAGCCATGCATCCGTAAAAGTCAGATGACATGTTTAAATGCTTTTAATTAGAGAAAAATTAGAGAGTACACATAAAAAGTCAAAGTTCTTTATACAGCAAGGAGGAATATTCATGAGCAGCAATAGAGCAGCTATCATAACAGGTGCAGGAAGCGGAATAGGACAATCCACTGCCGTTCGTTTAGCAAAAGAAGGTGTCGATATAGCAGTTGTCGATATTAGTGAAAAAGGCGGAAATGAAACAGTCGAGATGGTTAAAGGGCTGGGTGCTAATGCTATCTTTATTAAAGCAGATGTCTCCAGGAAAGAAGAAGTAAAGAATTATGTAGACAAGACCCTTGAAGAATTCGACAGGATAGATTATTTCTTTAATAATGCCGGTATTTCCGGAAGCGGACAATTTTTTCTTAACACAAGCGTAGAGGAAATTGAGCAAATTGTTGGCATCAATTTAATGGGAGCACTGTATGGAGTGCGCTATGTTGCCGAAGCGATGCTAAGGAACGGCGGAGGTTCAATCGTTAATACAGCTTCAAGTGCAGGTGTGATCGGGCAAGATTCTGTTGTAACATATTCGGCTACCAAGCATGGAATTGTCGGCCTTACGAAGAGTATGGTCGCAGAGTATGCAAAAGACGGTTTGAGAGTGAATGCCATTGCTCCAGGACCCACGGAAACTCCCATGGTGAAAGAATTTTACGCTGCAAATCCGGAAATGAAGGCGAATGCCACCGGCGGCATACCGCAAAAAAGATTAGGAACACCAGAAGAAGTTGCAGAGCTAGTTGTTTTCTTATTAACTTCAAGAGCAGAATATATCAATGGTGAAGTGATCCGTATTGATGGAGGTTTTACAAACACTAAATAGCATATGGACTATTAGAAAGATGCAAAATAAGCAGAGGAATACCCTCTGCTTATTTATTTTTTCCAAGTGCCAATACACCCTCCAACTATTACCAGAACCTTTCGATACTGCCGGTCAGCTTCCCCTGCACTTCAGTCTCTTTCCAAATTGCAGGTGGTTTGCCCCTGAGAATATCATTAACATAGTGCATTAAAACTGCCGGCGCAAATGCCTTAATGAGAGCCACAGCTCCTAATTGGTACACAAAAAGACCGGCTGCCCCTTGGAGCATCCGGTCCTTCCACTGTCGCAACGTTTATCGGCAACCATCTTCCTGATTAACAAGTCCGACTATATCCTTAATAGTATAATCTTTCAAATATACTCCAAGATGCTCTTCTGCACCGATGAAAATGCTGAAGAGAACTTTTTGCATGTTGGCTCCTACAATGCACTGCTCATTTGATTCCGGACATTTTGGCTGCAATGCGCCCTCAGAGGTTATCTTATAGATGTCCCATAAGCTGACCTCATCCAGCTCCCTTGCAAAAATAAATCCGCCTCCGGTGCCTTCCTTGGACTTGATGAAGCCATTCCTTTTTAACAGGCTCAATACTTTGCGGATCCGTACAGGATGGACCCCGGCGCTCTTGGAGATTGCCTCGCTTGTAGACATCCGGTCCAGCTGCAGTGCAAGATAGGCTAAGCTGTGAATGGCTAGTGTAAAGTCGCTGTTCATGGATAGCCTCCTAACTAAGCAGTGTTCCCGGCCCTGCTGCTCTTTTATATTTCAGCAGATCAGTTGGCCATATGCTGCAATTGCATGAATGAGAATGTGCGCAGTTTCCGCGGAAGGAAACTCCTGATTTCTTCATCATTATATCCCACCTGAAGCCTTTTTTCATCCATGATGATCGGCCTTCTCAGCATCTGGGGATTGTCAGCAATCAACTGGTACAGCTCTTTAAGAGGAAGAGAATCGATCTCCATATCCAGCTGCTGATAAGCTTTTGATTTAGTTGAAATGATTTCTTCAGTCCCGTTTTCCGTCATGCGCAGAATGGATTTAATTTCTTCAACTGTAAGCGGCTCGTTAATGATGTTTCTCTCAGTATACTCAATATTATGCTCTTCAAGCCACGCCTTTGCTTTGCGGCAGGATGTACAGCTGGATGATACATATAGATTGACCATTACTCATGCACTCCTTTAAAGAAGATTTATTGTTATAAGGTGATTTTTTAGTTTATCTATATTGAAGTGTAAAATAAAATGTTACAGTTAAAACAAAAAAATAAGTAAAGATATCAGATTCCTTACTGTAATTTTAATATTTACAGTTGAAAAAGTCAACCTGTTTCTTGCTTTTGGAGCTGGTTCTTGAATTATCTTTCCCAGCCCCAGACAACTTTCTGAACGCCGCACAAAAGCATTATACTGCCTTCTTGAAATATTACTCTTTAGCCAAAGCTTCATGATCGGCAGCTGCAGGAGGCTCTTTATTTTTAACTTTTTTGCAAAAATTATTAATCTGATTATAAAGGGAGGGCAGGTTCATATTTTGATGCTGCCATTCATGCAAATAGGCCAAATCCCATGATTCGGCCCCGCTCACTTTTAAACTTTATCCCCTGACAAGAGTGCATCCAGTTTTTTCAGCTGGGAAGAGAATCCCTCTGCCGCCCCCATATCAATGATCTGCCTGATAGCTGCTTTGGAAGGAAATTCAGTGACGGACACATACTTCGTTTTCCCCTCTTCTTCACTAAAGGTTGCCGTTATTAATGTTTGAGGCAAAGATTCATTTATATTCCCTTCTTCATCTGAGAATGCATCCGTATGGACAATTTTCTCTGGCGCATCAATTTCCTTATAGACAGCAAGACCCCACGACTCCATCCCATAAAACTCGCCCTGGCTTTTGTCCTTGCAGGTCATAGCATAATGCCACGTCCCGCCAGGTTCAAATTCGAATTTCTTATTCTTCGTTTCCCAGCCCTCTGGACCCCACCAGCTTTCCAGCAGTTTGGAATCTGAGAATGCTTTGAATACTGCCTCCCTCGGCGCATCAAAACTCCACTCCATTACAAGGTTATTGCCCTCTTCCCTCATAACCAGCTTTCCGTTCATTTCTTCGACCTCCCTAATCGAATGTTCCCCGCTGCCTTTTACTTCTGTCCCTTTTTTATATTCAACAGGCAGGAAACAATTCCTTTCTGGCAGGCTTCAATACATTTCGACATTATACTGTCAGAGTGGCACCTGCACATTAATCGCAATACTGCATAGTTTATTGGAAAAATATACCCAGGGAGAAATGAACATGACTGCTTATCTGGATTATACTTCTCCGTCACTTGCGTATGCTTTTGATGTAAATAAAAGCCCCCTTACAAAAAAAGACAGGCGGAACTTTATCAATATTCTTGGGATTGCCCAGCTGAATACCCTTGAAAATGTTTCCCTGCTTGATATTTTTCTAAGCACCGGCAATGCTGTAGAACCCCATTACCACCAGAACGCTGCAGAATTGGTCTATTGCATATCCGGATCTGCCACTGTTTCCCTGCTGAATCCTTTTACAAAAAATATACAAAATTATACGATCGGCCCAGGACAGGTTGCCAATGTTCCTCATGGCTGGTGGCATTATGAAGTAGCCCTGCAGGATAACACGCATCTTCTAGCCATTTTTAATGCTTCGACACCTGAAGTCATATTAGGTTCTGATATACTGAAATTTACACCTGCCAATATTATGGCAAACACCTACTGTATAGATGAAAACCAATGGAAAGACACGATTGCACAAGTGCAGCCTACAGCCTATATCGGACCTGTCAATAGCTGCAGCAAATCCAAAAAAATTCGCAAACAACGAATTCCTTATGGGCCACATTTTTCAACTTCCCAGCCATCCGCTCATAGCAGAGCAGGATACTGGCCTGTATATCCAAGGTGATTGCTTTCATGCTTCAAAGGAGTAATAAATACATCCATTGGTATTAAATGCGTACCTAAACAAAGTTTTATAAATAAAAAATGCCGCTTTCATCAATAAAAAGCGGCGGACAGCTTGGACAAGTTAAGATTATTATTCCTCATAGTTGGTTCTCTGCTTTATGCCTTTGCTGTACTTCTTCCCGCCTCCAGCAATATAGAATACAGTGACCATGATGCAGGAAAAAGTATAGATTCTCTCGTCTTCTATGGGTACAAGCTCAGTAAGAAACAGCCATACTGCAAAAGGGACAATGATTGCCAATGCCCCGGCTGCCACCGGGCCCAATCTGGCGAAAAGATTTTCGCGTATTTTAAAAGGCGGCTCTATTGCGAACAATAGAAAGCCAAGAGCCAATGGAATGATTATAAACATCTGATTTTCCTTTCCATATTTCCAGATATCCGGCCCCTTTTTAGTAATCCGGATACGAAGGACCTTTTCTCTTATTGGCTGAGAGGATCAAAACTCCGGCGGATATAAGAAGGCCTGGAATAATTAATGCGGGCAGACTCAAAACACCAATAACAATAAAAATGATCCCTGCAGCTTTCGGATTCTTCTTTAGAGTTAAAATGCCTGCCAGGTTAAGGAACAGCATAAGGAGCCAAAAAACGAGAAATAGAATAAGCACTGCCTCGACAAAATTCATAGTCCCGCCCGCTATCTCCCGGGCTGCAGCAGTTCCATCCTGCCCTGCCATTTCCCGCCGGAACCTTGGATCGCTGCTGATCAGTTCAGTTAAAATATTTGCCGTAAATCCCCTCGATGCGAGGAAATAGAAAAGTCCTGCGGTAAAGTTTATCAAGACCATAACTCCAAAAGAAATAAATCCCAGCAGTTTAGGCACCCTGTAGGTTTCTTTTGCCAACTTTTTTCTTTCCCTGCTCATTCTGTAATATCTTTTCTGCTTTCTTGGAACTTCGGTCTATCCTCTCTTAGATTATAAATTCACATAAGGAATCATTTTCTTAAATAAGCGGGCCTTTATAAGGAATTTTAGGCATATTGATAAAGTCATATGCGGCAATCTCATCTGCCCTAGTCAGGTAAGCATGCAGGCTTTCCACCAGCATTAAATTCGGAATGCTCGCTTCTTTTTCTTTTATCAGTATTATCGGCTTTTGCATTGCATACGCATAGCCCAGTTCAAAGGCAGTTCCGCTGTCCACAGAGTTTTCTTCATAGTCGTGAATGGCAACTACCACGTCAGCACGCCGCAAAAACCTTAAATCATTTTGGAAAACAGTCTTCCTCCAGGGATCAGATGCAAAAGTCAGCTGCGGGAACTGATAAAATCTCGCCGAGAAGAAATCAGCCACATAAGGATTCTTCTTCAGCGCATTCTCCAGCCTCCCGATTCTTTCCAGCTGCTCCTCATTAAAAAAGGGGCTGGCGATAAAAACCCTTACCGTCCTGAAAAACTGATTTTTTTCCATCGTTATTCCTCCGCATTTTTTGTATATATATGTTCAGGAGGACTGTGATTATGTTAAATCCTTTTATTCGTCTTCCTCATCATGCAAATCTGCCTGTTTCAGCCGCAGCCTGTAAATGTAAAAGGAAGGTATTCCTCCGCACACAGCGGCAATAAAACCGAAGAGCAGACCATCACCCCATCCATAGCCCGGTGTTATACTGATCAGATAAGAAATGATGGCAGCCACTGCCAGGATGGCTGTTATGCTTACAATGAATGGCTTTTTCGGATCTTTTCCCTGTCTTTCATGCTCCACACTCACACTCATGGATAGATAAGCAAATACAACCGAGGTTCCGATAAAAACAAACCAAAGCGGATTTTCACGCATAGCTTCCATGCCGCCTTGCAATAAATCGTATGCAAGAATGCAAAGGATTCCTAGCGTCTGGATGATATAGACTATCCGTACATGCTCTAAATTCCTCTGCTTCAAACGTTCATCCGTAATTTTTTTCATTAAAGGTCCTCCTCTTCAACCCAGAATAATTCGTCCAGCTTTGACTGGACTGCATAGCAGATCTGGAGGCACAGCTTTAAAGAAGGATTATACTTACCCTTTTCAATTAAGCTCACCGTCTGCCTGGTAATCCCCACCCGGTCCGCCAGCTCCTGCTGGGTCAGCTCTGCCTGCAGCCGGGCCAGCTTCACATTATTTTTCATATATTCTTCCTCCAAACAAAATGTAACATATATATTCCTTTGTGTAAAATATATATTCCATCTTCAGATAATACGTGCTGCCAAAAAAAGAGACAGGCTCGCCCTGTCTCTTCATACTTCTGCTATTCTTCTTCTCCACGGTATTCGAGAATATCGCCCGGCTGGCAGTCCAGCGCCCTGCAGATACTGTCAAGTGTGGAAAGCCGCACTGCCTTTGCTTTGCCGTTCTTCAGTATTGAGAGATTGGCCATGGTGATTCCCACCCGCTCGGACAGCTCTGTAACACTCATTTTCCTTTTTGCCAGCATAACATCTATGTTAATGATAATCGCCATTCCTTCACCTCAGATAGTCAGTTCATTTTCATTTTTCATAGTAAGCGCGCTCCGAAGCAGCTCCTTCAGGACAGCTGCAAATACACTGATGACAAAAGAACAGAAAGCAATGGCTGCACCCATCAGCAGGACTCCTGGATGAAGAGCACCGGCAGCTCCGACTCCGATGATGCCGGCAGCGTAAATCAGTCCCAAAGCAATGCCGCAGTTCCTGATGCGGCGGAGCGACTGAACAGAGAGATCGGAAAAAGCAGTCTGTCCTTCAATATATCTTAGTAGATTCCATGCTTCGTACAGGGCTATATAAAATGGAATGGCAGCCCCATACATGCCCAAAAGGACCGGCCATTTCAAATAAGCAAAATCAGGGTTCTCTGCAGCTGCATCCCCTGCAAGTTCAGGCAGAAGAAAAATGCAGAGGATGGCCACGATCAATCCCATAACAAGGATGGCGGCTTTCAGAAAACTCGTTATAGCTTTGTTCATAAGGTACCTCCGGTTTAAGAATTATTATATTAATAGTAATACAGTTTTTATCGTATTTCAATAAAAATCAAATACATTTCAGCAAAAATTCAATGTTTTTTAATATAAAACTGTTGACTTTACTTATTGATTCACGATAAATTATTACTAAATATCAATATTAGGGGCGGTTCATTATGACATCTATTTTGTTTTTGGGAATCATCGGAATTACTTTATTGCTTATTTTGTTCAAAAAGAACCCTTCACTTGAGGGGAGGGCAGCCAATCGGATGATGGTAAATTTATTGAGTAATACTTCCTGGTACCAAATCCAATGGAAAGCTGGTTTGTTTTTATTTATTTCCAATGCGCTGCTGTTTTCAGCAACACTGCTGATTTTGTATTTGCTGCTGTTTATTAATATACCTTATATACACCTGGTAATCATGTTCCTGGCAACAGCCTTTAGCATCCGTTTATGGCTCAATATGAAACTGGCATGGAAAGGCTCTAAAAAGGGACGTTTAAAAGTGGGGCTGATTGGAAGCAGCTTTTATCTATTTTTATTCATTTTCTTTCTTTATCAGTTTGCAGCAGCAGAGTCTGAATTTCCTGGGGACGACCCCTTTATGCGGACCATTGGTTTCTTATTCGGAATGATTGTGGCAGCCACAGCATGCATTTCCTGTTTATCGGTTATTAGTATTTCTGCACGTGCAAAATGAAAAGGCAGACTTTATGTCCGCCTTTTTGCATAGCAGGTAAAAAAATGGCCTGTTCTGCTTTTTAATGTATGCTTCTCTTTTTAAATCGTCCGCCCCTAACTTCTGTGATGTCAGCAATCGCTAAAAAGGCGGACGGATCAAGTTCCTCAAGGATGCTGGTGAGCTTGGATTCTTCAAGTCTGTTGATGATGCAGAAGATTACTTTCTTATCGTCACCTGTGTAAGCGCCTTCCCCTTTCAAATACGTAACGCCGCGCCCCAGCCTGTCATTGATGGTATCGCCGATAATATCAGCTTCTTCGCTGATGATCCAGACTGATTTAGATGCCTCGAGGCCGTCAGCGACAATATCAATCGCTTTTGCAGCGATGACATAGGCAAGTATAGAATACATGGCCCGGTCCCATGTGTAGACAAAGCCTGCAGAGCCCAGAATGAAAAAGTTGATGAACATGACGATTTCCCCTACAGAAAAAGGGACACGCTTGCTGATGACGATGGACAGAACTTCAGTCCCGTCAAGCGCTCCGCCATTGCGGATGACAAGCCCTACGCCAATTCCGAGAAAAATGCCGCCGAAAATTGTGGCTAAAAGAATATCCTCTGTAAAAGGAGGGATTGGGTGAAAGAATGAAGCGAAAAGGGAGAGCATGATGATGCCGTAGATGGCAGAAAGCGAAAATGTCTTACCCATCTGCTTGTAGCCCAGATAGATGAAAGGCAAGTTCAAAACGAATAAAAATAATCCCAGCTTGATTCCTGTTATATGGGAAAGCATAATGGATATACCTGTGATCCCGCCGTCGATTACCTGGTTGGGGATCAGGAAAATCTCAAGCCCGGTAGCCATCAGCAAAGCACCAAGCGTTATAAATACCATGCGCTGGATAATCTTGAGCCTGGAAAGCTTTTTATGGCCCTTCTTTAATGTTATAAGTTCTTCCAAGTGGCACACCTCTATATTGTATTTGGTTTCAATTATACCTTAAGTCTGCTATTTTAGAGGTGTTTGAGGATCGGTTGATGGTTCACCCGGCTTGCTTTCAATTTTTAAAAAACTGCCATTCCCTAACCAGTCTTGCCACTTCAGCCGGTCTTACAGGCAAATCTGCCAATGAACCGATATCCACCCAAAGCGGCTCATATGTGCCGCGGCCCCTTGCCAGATCGAATTCTTCTCCTGACCCGCTCCCAAAAATACCAGCCATCATCTCTGCAAAATAAAAAAATTGCGGTCCATTATAATCATGACAGACCAGCAGTCTGCCAACCTTCACTTTAATTCCCAGTTCTTCAAGGACTTCACGTGCTGCTGCCTCCTCAGGCAGCTCTCCAGGCTCTGCCCCTCCGCCGGGGAACACATAATATTCTTCACTTTCCCGGATCCGCTTAATGAGTGCCAGCTTCCCTTCATTAACAATTACTGCCCTGCCGCAAATTCTCATTTTTTTCTACTTCCCCTTCAATAAAATTGTTCAGTAAGCTTAACAATTTCTCTAATGACAGAACCAGCCTTTTCATTATTTTTTATAACAAAAAGATAATCTGCTTCATCTTCAACGGGGTCTTCCTTACGGGAAGCCTGCTGCCGCTCCAGCACATCTTTAAAGGTGGCTGCACTCCTGAATATATTAGTGCTCCTGGTGCTTTCTGCAGCCCTTGCTTCCAGAATGGAATCCGGGATTCGGAAATGAACCATAATCCGGAAGAAATCTTTACTTGGAAATAATTCATTCAACAGATAGGCCCTGTCTTTCCTGCTGAGATTTGAATTGCAGATGATCATATGCAGGCTGGTATTTTCTTTCGCATACTCGATAATATATTTTGATAGCCCGTGCTTTAAGGTATTCGGCCCGCTTACAGGCTGAAGAGCTTCATAATATGTATGGATAAATGCCGCGTGGTTATCCTGGTCCATCACAAAAGAGCCTTTCAGCTCTTTCTTCAATTCTCCTGCAAATGTGCTTTTTCCGCTGTGCGTCTTCCCGACGGTCATGATTACAAATCGTTTCATAGTTTCAGCTCCACTCGTGAAATCAGACAAAAAAAGGACCAGGAGGCCCTTTTTTTTACTGCGATACGATGAATTTCTCTTTAAATGAAGGACTCAGCTCGCTCCATACATCGAACAGATTGCCGTTCGGATCTCTAAAGACAAAGTTCCTGCCAGCATGTCCCCTCTCTTCGATCTCGCCTGTATGGACTCCATTTTCACTGAGCTCCTGGTGAACAGCTTCCAGGGCATCCACACCGTCCACTTCAAACGTCAGCGAAAATCTTTCCGTTCCGGAAGCATCTGTGAAATTGGCAGATTGCGATTCTGCTGCTTTAACAAGAAAAAAACTCTGGTTTGCCAAATTAAGGATGGCTTTGTCTTCATCAATATAATTCAGCTCTGCCCCAAGTTTCCCGGCATACCAATCTGCAGATGTCTGCACATCCTTAACCGGAATATAAGCAGTACCTACTCTCCAAATCTTTTTGCTCATGAGAACCCCTCCTGGAAAATTCAGTATATACAGAGATTCTCCATCCGGAAGCAGGATTCCTTTTTATTCTGCTACATTATTTGCCTTTTTTCTGGATGAAATTGATATCCAGGCTGCCGTATAAAGGATTATGATCAGGACCCCGCTGATTAGAAACAGATAAAACGAAGCAGTCCTTCCTTCAGAATAGCTGCTGTATGCCTGTGAAAAAGAAACAATAGAAATAAAATAGCCTATTATAATCTGAAATGGCTGTATATGTTTGAACATTGCAATCCCTCCTGCTGACTGATAGTATTATACCATAATTTCCCTTATATCGAATTGAACAGCATTGGAGGTATAGTATGTATATAGGAGATTGGCTGATTATGATAGTCATTGTTTTGCTGACTTTGCTGGGTGTATTCTCTTTTACCCTGTTTATAAGGAGGATGGTGTCCCGTTCAGCGGCCTCCTATTCTTCAGATCAGGAGCTGCATGCCAAGCTGGATGAAATCATCAGATTGCTGAAAAAGCTGGAAAAAGATTAATAACTGTCTTGCCCTTCCATAATCCGGGGGGGTTTTCTTATTTACCTTTTAAAAGCTAAAATGAAATGTAACTTTTTTATAAAAACACAAACCTGAACAGCGGGTGCCCCGTCTAATGGTTGGAAGGGAGCAAAAGACCGTGGAAGAAACTTTATCAGAAATATTATTGGCAATGGACAGGGAAGCTGCCATCGACCAGATCATGCAGCTATATGGCCAGGATATCCTCCAGCTTTCCTATACATATGTAAAGCAAAGGGATATAGCAGAAGACCTGACACAGGAAATCTTCATTAAATGCTATAAAAACCTCCATCAATACAACCGCAAATCGATGGTGAAAACCTGGCTTTGGCGGATTGCAGTCAATCACTGCAAAGACTATCTCAGAAGCTGGCACAACCGTCATATTATCCTTTCGGAAGAACAGGCAAAGTCAGGCGGCAGCCTGAAGGATGAGGTCGAAGCAGCCGTGATCAGAAAAGATGATGATTCACAGCTTGCTTCAGCGGTCATGGATCTGCCGGACCATTACCGCGAAGTCATCTACCTTCATTATTTCGAGGAAATGAGCATGAAGGAAATAGCGGCCGTCACCAGCATCAACCAAAATACAATCAAGACACGCCTGAAGCGGGCAAAGCAGCTATTAAAAGAAAGACTGGAGGAGCTATGATGGAAGAGCGCCTGAAGAGATTAAAAAAAGCGATGGAAAATACCATTTTCCAGGACCTGTCATTTACCGGCAAAACCCGTGAAGAGGTGAAGGCAAAAGCAAGAAATCTTCAGATAAAAACTGATGAAGATATCATCCTTGCCGTCCTGCAGCTGCTTGTCAATGAAAAGACAGGATTTGAATTGACCAGAAGCATCATCGCAAGGGGAGTTTCTAACTTTGAAAAAAACGAAGGCTTCCTCTATGCCCTGCTCCACCGGCTGGAGCGTAAAAATTATCTGCAGTCCAACTGGCAGGATTCACGCAAATACTACCAGCTGAATGACAGGGGCAGGAAGCTCCTGGAGCAGTCAGAGAAAAAATCGGCCGGCAGGCGTACAGCCCTGCAGGAATTATGGGAGGGCTGAAAAAATGGCAGCTGAGAAAGAAGGCTTCCTCTCGGAGGTCAAAAAGCATATAAAATCCAAAGAAGCCAAGGTTTTTATCCATAAAGAGCTGGAGCACCATCTCCAGGAAACCAAAACAGAGCTTATGTCAGAGGGAATCGAAGAAACAGAGGCGGAAGAAAAGGCAGTCCTGCAGATGGGCAGTCCCGCAGAGCTTGGGATGCAGCTGAATAAAATCCATAAGCCGAGGGTGGATTGGTTGCTGATCGGACTGCTGGCTGCAGCTTTTGGGATGGGGCTCCTGCCTTTAATAAGTATACAGAATGTGTATAACAGTAATTTCGTTGCCCATCAAATTGTCTATATTGGACTAGGTTTGCTGGCTGCACTTGCTTTCATGTTCTTTGACTATCGGAAACTTCAAAAGTGGAGCTGGCACTTGCTTACAATTGGGGTTTTATACCTGGTTTTATTGCTTATAGCTCCATTTTCTATCAGGGCCATAATAAACGGTTTCCCATATTTCATGATCCCTGGAATTGGAGCATTCGGCGGAATGTCGATACTGCCATTATTCTACCTTTTCTGGGCAAGCTTTTTTTCAAGAGAAAAACCAAATCTATGGATAGGCTGGCTTATATTTGCTATTACTTTATTTCTATTCTTATCTTTGCCGGGCTTCCCGATTGCCATGATGTACGGCTTCCTTGTCATGATCTTGTTTTTCAGAAGCGCTGTAACACGGAAAACCATCATCGCAACCACATCATCTGTCGGAGGCATCCTAGTCTTATTGGGCATATTAGCGTGGTTCACAAGCAACGAGTATCAAAAAGTCCGCTTATTCGCTTTCCTTAACCCAAGTGAATACTCAGAGACTTCGGGATTTATGTATATTAAGATAAGAGAAATGCTGGCTGAAGGGGGCTGGCTTGGCAATCCGGAAAAAACAGCATCCATTCCAAATTTGCATTCCGATTATGCCTTTGTTAATATCACCTATTTTTACGGATGGCTGATGGCTGGCCTGTTAATTGTCATTCTTGCCCTTCTTTTGGCCAGGATGGTATCTGTCGGCGGCCAGATTAAGGACTCTTACGGCAAACAGCTTGTCACAGGGGCAATCGCCCTCTATTCTGTCCAGTTTCTTTATAATATCGGGATGACATTAGGGGTCCTCCCTATCATCTCTATTTCATTGCCGTTCATAAGCTATGGACTAACACCCGCAATCCTTAATGCTTTTGTCATAGGCATCGCCCTCAGCGTATATAGGCGTAAGGATTTTACTGCAGCAGTCCACAGATAATATTGAAAAAAAGACTTCTAAAAGGAAGTCTTTTTTTCATGATATGTTTGGTGCAATTCTTTTTATTTTTCACAGTATCGATTTATTCCGCTTTATAGCTTCTTCCTTCTCATCCACTGGGTGGCTGCCCACTTGCTTCCTTTAATTACGGGCGCCCCGCCATGGAGAGTCAGATCATTTAAATCCTGATTATCATAGAAGTATTCAAAATAAACTGCCGAGCCTTTTTGCGGGTTCACTGAAAAATTCAGCTTAGGGAAATATGTTTCCCCGCCTTCCTCAACATCATTCAGATACATAACAAGCGTGCTGATCCTTGGATTGCTTGCCGCTCTGCTGGTGGAAGAGAAAAAGTCAAAATGAGCCTTATATTCCTGCCCGATGTGATAATTCAGCATCTGCAGACCCTCACCATGTTCCACAGGAATGTTCATAATTTGCGACAGCCTTCTTTCAATCCTTGCCACCAGCTCATTTTCGCCTTCTTCAAAAAACATGCTGCTGCTCGTCCTGATATCATCCACTGTGCGGGTGTTTCCGATTTTTGAACGCTTCAGCTTATCCTCGGACATCCTGATCAATCCATCACATTCTTCTTCACTAAGCACATTACCCAAAATGACAATCAGCGGTTCCTCTATTTTGGCAATGATATGAATCTCTCTATCTTCCGTTTTAATTTTATTACCAATATGATCAAAAATAGTCTGTTCTTTTACATGAGTTTCGTTTGCATCTATTTTCAACTTTCATCGTCCTCTTATTCAATTTTTAAATTTCTGAAATATTTGATAAATCAAAACCTGGAACCGCTGATATAGTGTATGCTGGCTTACTGGAAGCCGATTATGAAACTCTGATGAATTTCAACTTTATTTTACACTGAAGGTGCATTTATTTCTATCATTTTATTGCTGGAAAGCCGATAATATATGCTTCAAAATTCAATCAGCCTGCTGCATACCATACTTTTCAGGAAGCAGCTCCATCACATTGCATTTAACAAGTTTTCCCTGATAAGTAATAATAACATCCGTTTCTTTTCCATAGTCACTGATCAACTCCCGGCACATTCCACATGGAGCAACCACCCAGCAGTCCTCCATGTCTTCATGCGGATGAGGATGGGCGACTGCTACAATCGTCTGGAATTCATGCTCTCCTTCAGAAATAGATTTGCCGATCGCTATCGCTTCCCCGCAAACCGTTATCCTTCCTACATTTGCTTCCACATGGACAGCTGCAAAGGTTTTCCCAGTGGTTGTCCTGACAGCAGCACCGATATGATGGCGGCCATACCGGTAATTTTTCTTTATGACTTCCTCAGCGGCCTGGATCAGCTCATAATCTTCCTTCACTAGCGGTTTTGTCATAATCATTATCTTCTTTCCCCCATTTCCTCCAAGCTATTAATTATGAAGCCGAATTCCTCTGTCTCTTTGAAAATGTCTTTGACATATAAGGATGTGTTTCTTTTTCAGCCATAAAACGAAACCCCATTTTATTAAATGCCACAGCAAGGCAAGTGCCTATCACAGCTGATACAAAAAGCTCGCTGGGCTTTTTGACAAGTAAATCCCTGACTGGAGCGGGAATCACCATTCCCCCATACGGATGGTCAAAAAATCCTATCATAATATAAGAGGCAACAGTTCCCAAGGTTAAGCACCAGGTTATAAAAAATGCCTTCCATGAAAACGGAGAGCTGTCCCGGGAAAATTGTTTCTTGGAGCCCCGCAGCAGTGCAGCCATCCCCAGGAGAAATAAGGCCTCGCCCAGATCGATTCCTTTAAAAAAGGTAAAAACAGCTCCGCTTACAAGTACCATATAAGTAAGTATATAAGATGCTCTCACTTTCAGATAAATGCTCCTTGATAAGAGAAGCAGAGAAATCCCAGCTGTAACGGATAGCTGAAATGACAGGTTCAGCAGTGATTCAGAGAAAAGTTTTTCTGCAAACAGCATTTGTTCCAAACCTGCAGGAGCCCCGGCAGATATAAGCAGCAGTACCCCGCTAATGAACACCAGTACGGATATTGACCAATAGCTAAGATTTGCCACCAAGTAATTTGAAATCAAATTGTATTTTTTTATGAATCGGCCTGCCCTGGATTCCATAAACAGTTCTTTCGTCTGGACGGCTACTTCAGTAGATGCCAATATCAGTCCAATTATAAATGGAACTATATAATAAAATATCCGGTAAAACACCAATACGAGCAGAACACTGCCATCTTCAAGCCCGGCCTGCTGAAGGCCGATCATCACAATGATATCAAAGGCGCCTGCCCCTCCTGGCACAAGGCTCAAAGAACCTGTGACTGCACCAGCGACAAATATGGCTAGCACCAGATTAAAAGGAAGGCTAAAGCCTAAAACAACAGCTATTCCCCAAAGAAAGGCAGCCGCTGAAAACCATTCAAGCACGGAAGCCAGAACCGCCATCCCTGCCCATTTTCCTTCCCAAGCCGTATTATTATTTCTTCTGACATAAAGGAAGATAAGATAGATTGGCAAAAAAGCAGCCATTCCCCAAAAGCCGGCATTCAGCCATGGATAAGCTTCCAGCACGGCTCCATTGCCGTGGAAAGAAATTATTGAAATCAAAGACATTACAGACAATCCTGTCAGCATAAATGGAGTCAGCCAAATAATGCCGCCGAGAAGGCTTTTCGAATTTTTTGTATAGCCTTTGAGCAGAAAAGCGCGCAGGCTGGCACCAGCCACTCCGCCAAACCCAACTACATTATTGATCGAGTTGGCTATCCATGAAACCTTGGCTAAAGCCGGCAAAGAGATCTCCAGGTTCAGCTTTTTTGCGAGAATAGCATCATATGCTGTCAGTGCAGATACCGCTATCAGCCCTATCAGGAGAATTGACAGCAGCTGTGCAGGCAACAAACTTTTTATATCTATCAGCAAACTGGAGGGGTCAATCCTTCTAAGCTCGTTTTTCCCCTCATGGTAAATGAACAAAATGAGAATAACCGGCAATAGATACTTTGCCGCTTGGATTGCAAATTTCTTATTGAACATATGATAAGCCTCTTTTAATCAATTTGTCAGATTTTCTGGACATTTCCATCATATCGCAACTTCATCATAGGTTCACCCTATTTTTTTACATATCCTTCTATAAAACAATCCTATTTTTGAAACTTATTCCTATTTTTTCCGTATAAATGATAAGAGGAGGGAAGTTTTTTGAAAATATTTCTGTGGATCGGCGGCGCCGTATTCCTTGCCGCCTGTATAGTAATTGCTACAGGAGCCTGGCTCTACATAAAGGATGTAAAGAAAGACGAACCGGATTACCTGATTAAATTCATTAAAGAGAATAAGGATAAAAAAGATGTTTCACTATTAATCAGCCATAATAAAGAAATATTAGCGAAAATTCATCCTGACGAAGCTCTGCCTTTGGCAAGCACCGTGAAATTCATTGTAGCAGTAGAATACGCGAAACAAGCAGCCGCTGGAAAAATCAACCCTGAACAGCAAGTCAGCCTGAAGGAGCTTGAAAGATACTATGTACCCAAAACAGACGGCGGCGCCCATAAAGCATGGCTATCTGAATTAAAAGCTAATAGTGCTTCACTGCAGCAGGTGGCGAAAGGCATGATCGCGTACAGCTCGAATGCGAACACAGATTATTTGATTGAATTGCTTGGACTCCACAAAATCAACTCAAATCTGGAAAGCTTGAATTTACAAAATCATGAACCTCTTTACCCGCTCGCCAGTTCCTTATTCATTCCAATAAAATTAATGGAAGAAAATAATCTGTCAAAAAAAGAAGCACTGGCCAAACTGAAGGTAATGCCATTACGTGAATACAGAGATATGGCAATTGACATTCACAGCTCCTGGCAGTCCGATCCCCCAACATCTGAAGAAAAAGCGCAGCTCCTTAAAAAGCTTGATATGGACTTTCAGCAGGTCTGGTCTGACAGGCTCCCAAGATCGACGGCTGCAGATTATGCTTCTCTTATGGAGAAACTGAACAGCAAATCTTACCTGGCAGAAGACATACATACATATCTTGACCCGGTTCTCGAACAGCTGATGGAAGACTCCCGCAATCAGGAATGGCTTTTGCACGCAGGCCAGAAAGGCGGCTCAACTGCTTTTGTCCTAACAATGGCCATGTATGCGACAGATACAGATAACAATCAGACTGAAATTGCTTTTCTCTCAAACAATCTAAGTCCCAAAGAGCAGGCAAAACTCACACGTAATATGAACAGCTTCCAGCTGAAGCTGCTGAAGGATGAAAAGTTCAGGGAAAAAGTACGCCAGGAGCTAAAAAATTTAAATTAACAACAATCTCTCCTGGGGCCGCTATTATATTTATTGAGATAACGGTTCTAGCTCTCTCCGCTGGAACCATTATTTTGGTTTTTCAGTAAAATAGCGGTCCTAGCTCTCTCCGCTGGAACCATTATTTTGGTTTTTCAGTGAAATAGCGGCTCTAGCTCTCTGTGCTGGAACCGTTATTTTGGTTTTTCAGTGAAATAGCGGTCCTAGCTCTCTGGGCTGGAACCGCTATTTTGGTTTTTCAGTGAAATAGTGGTCCTAGCTCTCTGTGCTGGAACCGCTATTTTGGTTTTTCAGTGAAATAGGGGTCCTAGCTCTCTGGGCTGGAACCGCTATATTGGTTTTTCAGTGAAATAGCGGCTCTAGCTCTCTGTGCTGGAACCGTTATTTTGGTTTTTCAGAGAAATAGCGGTCCTAGCTCTCTCCGCTGGAACCATTATTTTGGTTTTTCAGTGAAATAGCGTCTTTAGCTCTCTGGGCTGGAACCGTTATTTTGGTTTTTCAGAGAAATAGCGGTCCTAGCTCTCTGGGCTGGAACCG
>NZ_PKLA01000001.1:797709-1094221 GCF_002858875.1 Bacillus sp. UMB0728
TATTTTGGTTTTTCAGAGAAACCATTTTCTTACCTCCCCCCTGAATCAAAAAAACAATATTTCGAGGATCTTTATTTCAGCTGAAAGTCCGATGTTGCCGCGCACTTTTTAAATCGGCCTAGCACTAATCGAAAAAAATTTAATCAAATTGTAAATAAAATACTTTTTAAAGTAATAAAACAAGGGAATAAAATGAATAGATTACTACTCTACAAAATTTGAATTATCGGAGGGAATAACCATGAAAAAGTCGACAATGAACATGGCTGCAGGTATCCTGCTTTCTGCTGGCGGAGCTGCACTTGCCATTGCGGCAATGAAAAAGCGCAGCGGAGAATCCGCCAATACAAGAACCTTTTCATACACAATCAAAGACGGTGTCATAGAAGACACAAGCATGAGGAACAGTGAGAGGATTGACCAGATTGAAAGTGTGGATGCTGATAAAGTGGATGCCGAAAAAGGGCTCACCCAGTATGATTCTGCATTAAGGGCCGAATGGGTAGCCAACGGTTTCCCGCAAACGCGGATGGAAATTGAACTGGAGGAACAGGACATCTAATCTAACGAAGGCCTAAAAAGGACTTGCAGAGTCCTTTTTTTCTGCACTTAAGCTTTCTGTTCTCTTATTAAACTTTTATAACATAACATAAATACCAGCTTAATATTTCCCTATTAATATAGTAATCAGCGGGGGCAGCATGCGTGGCTGCCATAGCATTTGGCGAAGGAGGAGCCAGGTGCAGGGAGAATCCTTCAAAGGGGGCTGGAATTTATGTTTGAATTCATTGCAAGGCTGCTGATTCTTACGCCTGTTTTGATCCTGTTTCCTTAATGATGGCTGTCAAATACAGCTATTTTTCTGTCTCGTATTTTTCCTTCTTACAAATATTACATAAAAAATCCTCTATGATTTTTTTATAGCTTCCCGCCATATTCACCGGAAACTCATCTTGGCGGAAAAATTTAATATTGATCGATTCCTGGGGTCCATAATCATTTCATCGTCAAACTTTTCTGTATAATACGCAATTGTGACAGCGTAAAATTGATCTCCATTTTCTGCCGTCACAAAATAACTCTTGCCTGAATAGACATTAATCAACTAAAGAGAGCCGGCTATCAGCCCTGTTTCTTCCCATATTTCCCGCCTGCATGTTTCTTCTGCAGACTCCCCCAGTTCCATCAGTCCGCCAGGAAGGCCCCATGATCCTGCCGGAAACCTCCTTTGCTGAAGCAGCAGCTGTCCCCTCTTTTCAACCAATATCCCAACACTGCCTGTCAGGATACAGCCTGTGGCCAACAGCCTTCCTTAAATCTTCTATATAGCCCATTTCTGCACCACCCCTTTTAGGTTTTAGATTAAATAACTTTTGTAAAAAACTACCACAAAGGAGTTCCCCTCTATGATATAGTGAAAAAAAGAGAAGGAGACCCTTTTTATGAAAATAATCGATACGATTCCTTATTTTCTGCAAACAGAACATCTTTCTGTTGATTCCCTCAAGGAATACCACCTACAGTTTCCTGATATTTTTGCGCAGTATTTTCAGTATCACTGCAGGAATCATGAAGAACGCCTTCCTAGAAGCATTGAGCAGCTGCAGTCTCAAAAAAACCATATTCAAAAAGTGCAGGAAAACATAATTCCCATTATTCAGGTGACGGCCACTCGGTTCAAAAAAGCTTATGGAGTCGGGTTTCCAATTGAAGTCAGCCTAATTGCCGGCTTATACGGGTCAAATGCCTATAATTGGCGGCAAATCATCCCCAATATCACCTTTGCTCTGGAGCAGCTGACAGATGATAAAGAACATTTAAGAGCCATCGTTTCCCATGAATTCGGCCATGCTGCACAAAATATCCTCAGTGATCATGCTGGAATGGACTGGCGGACCGTTACATGGGACAGTCCCCTAATCTGGATTAACCAGGAAGGCGCCGCCATCCATTTTTCACGCAAAATCGCTCTAGGCCTTCCCTCTTCCGTCTATTTCAGCTTCAATAATCAAAGTGATGGCTGGTTATCCTTTGCCAAGTCCCATGCCAATGAGATCAAAAAGGAATTTTACGAAGATTTCCAAAAGCATCAGCCTGAAGATCTATATAGGGAATGGTTTTCCATCCGGGGCGGTCAAACATTCGGGAATAGCAGGTTAGGCTACTTTATTGGAGATTTATTTTTCCAAAGCCAGATTGAACGGCTAGGAGAAGAAAAAGCAATAATCGCCTGGTGTAAGACAGATTTCCCAGAGCAGGTGCAGATTTGGCTGGAGAGCAAAAAATCACTTCCAAGGTGGAAGTGATTTCATTGCTGCTATTTCAAGAATCTCAGCAGGTCACCGTTCACAACATCATCGGACATGCCAAGCTCTTTTCTGGCTGTTTCCAGATAAGGTTCACACTTGCTGATATCCGCTTCTTCCGCGGAGTCTACTTTCAAGCAGCTCCCGCTTTTATAAAGATAGTCTTCTGCAATGAAGCTTCCATCCCGGAATATGACTGGCTGATCGGGATTCCGGGCAAAAAGGTTTCGGCTGAAGCTGTAATGATCTTCGGGATTGATGCCGAGCAAATGAAGGAGCGTTGCTCTTATATCGATTTCGCCGCCTATTGTAGATATCATTTTTCCTTCCTGCCCCGGAATATGGATGATCAGCGGGATCTTTTGCAGCTTCATCCGGTTGACAAGCGAATCTTCCTGCTCTAAAAGCTCCAGTACACCATGTTCATATTTGTCGGAAATGCCGTAATGATCCCCGTACAGCACAAACATCGTATTGTCGTATTCCCCACTGTCTTTCATTTCCTGGAAGAATGTCTTGATCGCTTCATCCTGGTATCTCACTGTTGTGACATAACGATTAACGACCATCTCGCTAGTATCAGCCTCCGGAATCAGCCGGTCCTCTTCCTCAAGCAGGAATGGAAAGTGGTTCGTCAATGTGATGAACCGGGTATAATATGGCTTTTCAAGGCTCTTTAAGTGCGGAATTGACTGCTGGAAGAACGGTATGTCCTTGATTCCGTAGTTCACTGAATTTTCCTCTGTCACCTTATAATCGCCTTTAGAGAAGAAACGGTCATAACCTAGCGCCTTATACATTTCTTCCCTGTTCCAGAAAGAAGGCTCATTCCCATGGAGGATCGCTGCCTTAAAGCCTTTTTCATCTTTCAAAATATGCGGAAGGCTTTTGTACGTATTCTCGAATTTCCGGACAAAAGCCGAGCCGCTGGACAAGGGATATAATCCATTATCGACCATGAACTCAGAGTCAGAAGTTTTTCCCTGGGCGGTCTGGTCATAGAGATTATTGAAATAAAAGCTGTCCTCTGCCAGAGAATTAAGGAAAGGAGTGATTTCCTCACCCTTAACCTTTTGATTAAGGACAAAACCCTGAGTCGATTCCATGCTGATGAGGACAACATTCATTCCTTCGGCAGCGCCGAAATAATCTGATGGCTCCTCTGTCCTGCCGTTTACGTACTCTGCAGAAGCCTTGGCATCAGAGGCATCTGCAAATGCCTTTTGCAGGGGATATGATGCCGCTACGCCAATATCATATAAATGATACGGATACAGTCCAATATTTTTGACAAGCTGCGGGCGATTGTATGATTCTGTGAAAAGATGAGGAGCATTTACAAGCCCGATCACCCCAGTGATGAGGAAAAGGGCAATGCAGGCGGCACCATACTGCCATGCCGTTTTTCCTGTCACTGTCATTTTTGTCAGCTTCTTTTTCCTGATTAAAAGAAAATATAATAGCAAATCTATGAACAGCAGCAGATCCCAGGGACTGATCAGTTCCAGGGTGCTCGGTCCGAGGCCGCCGACGTTTTTGAATTGGAAGAGAATCGGCACCGTGACGAAATCGGTATAAAAACGGTAATATAAAAGATCGGAATAAAGGATGCCAGTCAAGACCAGCATCAGCAGCCATATTCCAGCAGGCTTCACTTTCCTTTTCCAAAATAGGCCGCCCCCGATCAATAGCATCAGCAGCCCCAAGGGTGAAATCGTGATCAGCATTACTTCAAGAAGGCTTGCAGCATGCAGATTAAAGCCGATGAAAGATACCACAGCTGTTTTGAGCCACATAAAGAGGACGGCTATCCATACCGGCGTCAAGTTCTTAAACTGTTTCATATTTATACCGTTTTTCGTTCTGTATTTCAAAAGCCTGTTCAAGGATGTTCAATGCCTCTGCTGCTTCTTGTTCGGCTATGCTTCCCATGAAAGCTGCCTGAATCCAATTCCTTTTCAGCAGATATTCACTTTCATAGCTGATCAGCACCCCTTTACTTTTGCAGTAATCACCTATTTTTCTGCTTGATTTAGTTTCCGGTACGAGTATTGTAATGATGCCCGGGGAGTAGCTCTCATCTCCAAGAACTTTCCACCCGTTCGCCTTCAACCTTTCCCTTGCCTGCTTTCCAATCCTTGATGTTTTTTCATAATCGGTGAGACCGCAAGCTTTGTTAAGCGCCCTGACGAGATTGGAAGAATGGGTATAGGGGATGCTTTCATGGTCCTGAAACATTTTCAGGTCCAAATATCTTGGTATATGACTGCCACCAAGTATTTTCTCCCTGTGAAAAACAATCGCCAGACCAGGATAGGATCCGAATCCTTTGCCGCTGACCGATGATGCCAGATAGATTCCCTTCAGATCAACCGGCACAACACCTGCCGAGCTGCAGGCATCCACACATAGCTCAATCCCCCGGCGTCTGCATAGCTCCTTGAGAGAATCTAAATCATATAAATAGCCTGTCGAAGTTTCACAGTGGACAGTCCAAATCCAGCTGATAGAAGGATTATCATTGATTGCCTGTTCAATTTCATTTAAATCGACCGGCTCATTCCATTCTTTTTCTATAGACTGGAAGGATAGCCCCTGCCTTTTTGCATGGTCGACCAGCCGGACGCCAAATTCCCCATTTGCAAGAATCAGCCCTTTTCCCGGAAAGCAGGAAAGCTGTGCAGCAACAAGGTCATTGGAAAGGGTCCCTGTACCTACTACGACTTCTGCATGAACTGCCCCTGTCATATGGCATAGACTGCGGCGGAGTTCATGAAGTTCTCTTTTAAACTCTTCGCTTCGGTGGGAAATGGCAGGATCTGAGAACGCCTTTTCAGCCTCCGGATGGATCGAAACTGGACCTGGCAGCAATGAAATCCTCTTAGTCGGCTCTGTCTTTTTCGCCATCAGGCGTATAAAAGCTTTTGTCGAGCGTTCAAAATTTTCTTTCGTTAAATACATTGGCTGAAATCGAGCACCCTCTTCCCCTGTCAAAGGGCCGAAAGGGATGAAGCCAATCCTCCGATACAGCTTCAGCTGCCGGACCGTACCGGAAATAAGGGCCATCGTGTACCCTTTCTCTAAGCAGAACTGTACAAGCTTTTCGCACAAGTGGTAAAAGACACGGCTGCTTCTGTAGGCTTTCTTGATTGATAATAGACGGACCTCGCAAGCTGTTCCCTTTACGGGGAGGCAGTCATCAAGTGACTCAAGCTTATAATCAAGAGAAAAAGGCCTTTTGGCACGAATGGCAATCATGCCAACGACTTCCTCTCCCTTTTTGGCAATCATATATGTATTTTCCTGATGAAATTTATCAATCAATTCATTTTCATCATTTTTGCTGTGCTGCGGAATTTCCTCTACAAATGTTTGATAATTAAGCTGATGGATTTGTTCAAACTCGCTCTGTTCACTGGCAAGCTTATACGTTAAACTTTCCACAGTTAACCTCCTATGTAAGACATGATGATCCGGTTTAACTAGCTGAGCAGATAGGTTACGATAATTAGATTATAGACTACCTCGTAATACTATATATAATTTAACGAATAAAAAGAGTAAAAAGTTTCATTTTCTAACATATTTCTTCTTTTAGCCTTTCTATTAATATTGCAAACCGCGTAATAAAAAAAGAACCCGCTGTAAATCTGGGTTCACGATCTTGCTTAAGGCGGCAATCTATTTTTTCCCGCCTCCGTTGTTCAGATAATTCGGCCTATACCGGTCATCATCCCTGGCAGAATACACAAAGCTTATCCCCATTGCAAATGTACCGAACATAAAGCCAAATATATACCCGGCAGAATGGAATCCAGATACAAAGCTGACAATCGCCGCAGCAAGCAGAACCAGCAGAATAGACAAGAAAACCTTTCCCATTCTCAGCCCCTCCTTTTCCTTAATATACCATATCATATTTTTCAACAAACTTCCTGTTTAAAGTGCCTTTAAGTGACCCGATTCATTATAGTACTCAACAAGCCACTCTTTTTCTTTGTATTTAAGGCTGCAGAAGCAGGCATTTTCAAGCTTCGTTCTGCCAGAACCTATCACGCCTGAAGAAAGCAGTGACAGCAGGGCATTTATGGATGCTCCATGCGAAACAAGGATCACTCTTTTTCCGTGGTAATGCATGCTGATTTTATCCAGCCCTTCCTTAAGCCGGGTGTTTTGGGCCTCTCTGCTTTCCATTTCCGGATAATCCCTGTCTGGAAAAAGAGCGTGCCTCTCTTCAGCTGTAAGACCTTCGGCTCTGCCAAAACATCTTTCAATGAATTCATCCATTATCACCAAAGGCTTCTTAAGCTTTCCGTTGATGATTTCAGCAGTCTGCCTGGCCCTTAAAAGGGGACTTGAAATGATAATATCCCAATTTTCATTGGCGAGATGATCCCTGCATGCTGCTGCCTGGCGGACACCCATCTCGTTTAACTCAATATCAGTCCTTCCCTGGATTTTGCCTTCAGCATTCCAGTCAGTCTGGCCATGGCGTACAAGGCAGATTTCAGTCATGTTCACTGTCTCCTGCTATTGAAGAGCACCTGTTTTGAGCGAGTCTCTTCCCCATAATAACGTAGGCAGTTCCTGTCTGGTCAGGTAAAAAGGATTCCTTTACTGCTGTCCACCCAAGTGAGCGATACAATTGCCGGGCGGCAAAGTTATCATATTGTGTTGTGAGGATAGCTGTCTTATTTGATACTTTCTCCAGAAGGTTTTGTTCAAGAAGGCGGCCGATCCCCTGCTTTCTGCTCTCCGGATGCACGGCCAACTCCACCAGTTCAAAACAATCCTCCAGCCAGGTTAGTTTCTCTTTTTCCGAAAGCTCCCTTTCAATCAGTCCCCTGTAGTATTGACCTTCCTGTGAGTTGTAGCCATATGCGAACCCTGCCAATCTGGCTTCACCATCAAAAGCCATATACCCCTGGAAGCCACCATAGCTTCCATGCCGTTTCAGTCTATTAAAGAAAGAATCATCCTCTTTATTCCAGACCAGGTTATATAGGTTTGCAGCTTCGACCAGGTTTCCTTCTTTGTTTTCCATTTTCTTCAGATAAAATTTCTGCTTATTAACATTCATGACTAATCCTCCCTCCCATCATAAAAGCAGACACCCATGCCAGCATCCTAATTTTTCGAAAAATATTCCATAGGCTCACTGCAATGTTTATAACCGTTCCTTCTATAAAACTCGATCCCTTCCTCACTCGGCCAGACGATGACGAATTCATAATGGTTTTCTTCAATCCACTCATTAATGGCCGTGATCAGCCTGCTTCCAATTCCTTTTCCGCGGTATCCTGGCACAGTATAGACATTGGTCATATAGGCGAAAGGATATGTAATTCGTCCAGGCCTTGGCACCTTTTGGATTCTTTCCATGTATATATGTGATATTATTTTTCCCTGATCTTCCGCAATCCAGATATACCATTGACCTCCTCCAACAGCTTCCTCCAGAAATGTTCTGCATTCTTTCTGAAATTCTGGATAATCTTTTTCTGAAAAATTCCCCTCCTCATAATCTTCGAGCGTAAAGTCCCACCTCATTCTAATTAGCTGATCTATATCCTTTTTTTCTGCAAGCCTTATTTGCATTTTATTGCCTCCATATTTTCATTGAGTACTGCTTCTTCGTCCTGCAGTGTTTTTCCTATATTTTAAAAAATACAATGAATATTGGCAATTTTATGCTAAAATGAATTCCATTCAAAAATATTTTATATAAAAAGGAGGCAAAAAAATGATCCATTTTTTCAACTATAACTGGCAGGTCAGGGATGAGTGGTTCCGATGGTGTGAGCAGCTGGAAGAGGATGAACTGGATAAGAAGCGGACGGGCGGAGCCGGGAGCATACTTCATACACTGCTCCACATATCCGACGTAGAGTACAGCTGGATCCGTGCTATCCAAGGTCTGGGCGATACAATCGTTGATTTTGAAGAATATCGCAGTCTGACTGAGGCCAAGCAGCTCTCCGACTCTTTCCGGAATAATATCATAAGCTATTTTGCCAAAGGTCTGATAGAAGCGCCTGATTTTATCGTTTCCGTTCCATGGGATGATGACATTTTTAGCAAAAACGAAATCCTCCATCACATCATTGCACATGAGATCCATCATATTGGCCAGCTATCTGTTTGGGCACGTGAACTGGGACTTGCGCCGGTCAGTGCGAATTTTTTAGGCAGGGACCAGAAAACTGCCAGTTTCATAGAACCTGCCAAATAACCATGACCTCTCTTTTTTACGTTTTAAAAAGAGAAAGGGTTTCTTTTTCAGAAAAATATTTTCATATTTATCGTTCCTCATCAATTCTGTGTCTGAAAGCAAATAAACGCCCCTGCAGGCGTTTATCACTCTCGGCTGGATCGCTCGTCATTTTCACTGATCATGTTTCTGACATCCTCAATCATACTGTTGAAGGTTTGGTCTACTGTGTCCAAAAGGGTGTTTTGACTTCTTTCCGCCGGCACGCCTGATTGTTTCTCTTGTTTGTGCATGGATATCACCTCCCAACCTTAGGATGTGTCAAAAAAAGGACCATAATGCACGGAAAAAAATCAGGATGCCAAACTTGGTTCATTGAAATAATAGGCAATTGCCAGCATCATTATAGGCAATCTATGTATGGCCTCTAAAAGAATATTTCAGATCCTGACTTGATTAAGCCTCCGCATTCTCACCGCGTCACTACCAGCTTCCTTTGTTTTCTATAGTGATTAACTATCATTCTCTGCTGGACATACCCTGCCCTGCTGGCGTATACTAGGCATATTTATGCAAGAAATAGCAGATTGCTGGAAAGAAAGGTTTGAGATCATGCTTCAAAATCCAACAGGAAGAGAAAGGCTTGCCCTGGCTTTTCTCCTTAGTTCATTAGGAATCTTAGGGCCGTTCAATATCGATATGTACTTACCGAGCTTTCCGGATATCGGCAGAGACCTGGATGCCTCTGCTTCCCTTGTACAGCTCAGCTTGACCGCCTGTCTGATGGGGCTCGCTGCCGGCCAGATGATCGTCGGGCCCATCAGTGATGCACAAGGCAGGAGGAAACCGCTTCTGATAGGGATTTCCCTCTTTAGCATTGCCTCTTTATTCTGTGCGCTTGCCCCAAATATCACTACTTTTGTAGCTGCCCGTTTTTTTCAGGGGCTAACCGCTTCAGCGGGCATTGTCCTGTCGCGGGCAGTCGTGAGGGACGTGTTCAGCGGTACAGAGCTGACGAAGTTTTTCTCCTTATTAATGGTGATAAATGCTACCGCTCCGATGATTGCGCCTATGACTGGCGGCGCACTCCTTTTACTGCCATTCGCCAGCTGGCATACCATTTTTTACTTTTTATGTGCGCTTGGACTGGCTATCGTTACAATCATTTCAATTCGCCTGCCTGAGACGCTTCCTGCTGAAAAACGCATTCCCAGCAGCCTGGGAGGCACAGTCAAGGCCATGGGCGGCCTGTTTAAGGACCGCTCTTTCATCGGATATGCCCTGATTGTCGGTTTTGTGCATGGAGGAAGCTTTGCCTATGTTTCCGGTACACCATTTGTTTACCAGGGAATATACGGCGTCTCTCCCCAGGTATTCAGCATTCTGTTCGGAATCAATGGGATTGCCATCATCACCGGGAGTTTTCTGATCGGCCGCCTCGCCGGCATTGTTCAGGAAAGGACCCTGCTTCGGACAGCCGTCTGCATCGCTGTGAGCGCGACTGCATTATTGCTCACTATGACCATCATTAAAGGGCCGCTGTTTATGCTGGTCATCCCTATCTTCATTTATATGGCGTCCATGGGTATGGTCCTTACCAGCTCCTTTACGCTGGCATTGAAAAATCAGGGGCACCGCGCAGGGAGCGCGAGCGCCGTCATTGGCATGATGCCGCTCCTCTTGGGCAGCCTCGTTTCCCCTCTTGTCGGGATCAATGAAGCATCCGCCGTACCGATGGGTAGCATTTTATTCACCACTTCCTTCATCGGCTTCATTCTTTTCTTTACATTGACGAAAGAAAAACAGTCCAATTTAAAGCTTAATCCGGAGGGGTGAATCCCCTCCTTTTTTTATAAGTGATGCCCCGCCGCAAGAACTGCGAAGAAGATGGACATGATGAAAGCTGCAAGCCAGTCATGGTAGTAAGCTTTGCTATCCCGATCGGTCAGCCAGAGTTCTAATCCCCGATTAAAGTTGAGTAATACGAAAAACCCGATGATGGGAGCGATTCGTACGGTAAGCGGAAAATAACCTTCATTTAGTACGAAAAAATGGATATAAAGAAAAATCACAAAAAAACCCGCTTCAGCCAGCTGGAAACCCCTTTTCCTTTCTTTAGATAAAATACCCTTCGATTTGATGGGGATGTTAAGATACCTCTTAAAATAAATTTGGCTGATGAGGAGATTTACGATAAGGAATATTGCCAAAATAAAGATATTAATCATTACCGGGCTCCCTTCTAAGGAAAATCTCTTCGAATGATTATTATTATGAAATAAAAAAGCTTAAGTTGCACATAAATACAATCGCTTGTACAAATAATTCTGCATAAATTTTCCTTTTTTCTACATAAAAAGGATATGATTCTGCATAAAAAAGAACGGATTCTACATAAATTTGCTGTTATTCTACAAATAATACATATTTTTACATAAAATAAGAAAACACACCTTAGCATGCCACATACCCGTCTGTACGGCCCGCAGGAATATATTCATGTTGAACTGCAGATGACTATGTTAAAAGATTTTTCTGAAGGGTGATGTAAATGGATTTGAATTGGATATGGAAATCGATATTGATCGTATTGGCAGGCACCCTGCTGCTCAGGATCGCCGGCAGAAAATCAATATCCCAAATGACACTTGCCCAGACTGTAATCATGATTGGAATAGGCTCTTTATTGATACAGCCGCTCGCCGGAAAAAACATTTGGACAACAATCATTGTGGGAGCCATTCTTGTAGTAACCCTGGTTGTCATGGAGCTTTTACAGGTAAAGTTTGATAAAGTCGAGAAATTCATTACCGGAAGAGCAAAAGTATTGATCAACAATGGGAATCTTGATGAGAAAGGCCTAAAAAAGGTAAGATTGACGGTTGACCAGCTGGAGATGAAACTCAGGCAGAACAATGTTTCCAGCCTGCAGGATGTAAAATGGGCAACTTTGGAGCCTAACGGGCAAATTGGATTCGAGCTGAAGGAAGAAGCAAAGCCGGCACTGAATAAGGATATCCATATGCTTCAGCAGCAGATGAACCAAATACTCATGCTCCTGAAGGGGAATGCAGCACCTATGCCTGCCAATGACTCAGCGAAGCAGGATCTATTTGCCGAAGTGGCGAGAAAATCCCATACTACAGAGCCGCCAAAGCATCTCCAGTAGATGGCGGCTAAAAATAGGCTTTTAGTTGTTCTATCACCTGTTTTTATCGTCTTTTTTGCAGGCTTATGTATTTTTTATCTTTTTAAAGACGATTCCTCCCGCTGGCAGGTAGCTCTCGGAGGAATCATTGTAAGCGCACTTCCCTTATTACTGATCTTATTAAAAAAACCGTTCCCGACCGCCCTGGTCTTCGGCTATTTTTTATTCGTATTCTGCTCCATCTATCTGGGGTCGATCAAGAGCTTCTATCTCAAATCTGCCTGGTGGGATAGCACGCTTCACCTTTATAAAGGAATCTTTGTGGGCATAGCTGCCGTCTTTATCTTTAAGATATTTTCCGGGGGAAAAGGAAATTCCCGCTCACTTTTATTCGTATTCAGCTTTTCCTTGTCTGCTGCAGCCAGCGTCCTCTGGGAAATATATGAGTTTGCCGGCGACCAGCTTGTCACGGAAACGATGCAGCGCGGCGGCAATAAAGATACCATGATAGATCTCATTGCCGGCACTTCAGGTGCATTACTGGCTGGCATATACAATATCTTGAGGTTCAGGAAACTATAACGGCCGGCTCCTAAAGGAACCGGCCGAAATTTCAGCTTTTTAGTATATCTTCGATTCTGTTAAGCTCTTCAGCAGTAAATTCCAGATTATTCAGCGCAGCGACATTTTCTTCAATCTGTGACACCCTGCTCGCACCGATCAAAGCAGATGTTACTCTCCCACCGCGAAGGACCCAAGCAAGGGACATCTGTGCAAGGCTCTGTCCGCGTTCGGAGGCGAGTTCATGCAGCTTCCTGACTTTTTCAATTGTCTGCTCTGTTACCTGGTCCCCTTGAAGCGCACCGGTCTTGCTGGCAGCCCTGCTGTCCTCGGGAATTCCGTTGATATACTTTTTCGTCAAAAGCCCCTGAGCGAGCGGACAGAAGGCAATCGATCCCACACCATTCTCCTCCAGAACATCCTGGAGGCCGTCCTCAATCCAGCGGTTCAGCATAGAGTAGCTTGGCTGGTGGATGACGAGCGGCGTCCCGAGCCTGTTCATGATTTTCACTGCTTCTTCTGTCTGTTCTGCGGAATAGCTGCTAATACCGACATATAAAGCTTTCCCCTGCCTTACAATAGAGTCCAAAGCACCCATTGTTTCCTCTAAAGGTGTATCCGGGTCAGGGCGGTGAGAGTAGAAAATATCCACATAATCCAGCCCCATCCGCTTTAGGCTTTGATCTAGGCTTGAGATGAGGTACTTTCTGCTTCCCCACTCCCCATATGGCCCAGGCCACATATAATAGCCAGCCTTCGATGAAATGATCATTTCATCTCTGTAAGGAGCAAAGTCGGATTTCATCATCCTGCCGAACATTTCTTCAGCCGAGCCTGCTGGAGGACCGTAGTTATTGGCCAGGTCGAAATGAGTGATGCCAAGGTCAAATGCACGCCTGAGCATCTGCCTCCCATTTTCATATGTATCTGTTCCGCCGAAATTATGCCACAACCCAAGGGAAATGGCCGGGAGCTGGAGTCCTGAGTGTCCGCTCCGATTATATTTCATAGAATTATAGCGTTTTTCCTCTGCAAGGTACACCATCTATCTTCCTCCTTTAAGCAATACTGGCAGTTCATTACCATATTAAACGCTTTCACAGCGTTTCACAAAAAAGCTGCCCGTGCCGACATTTTTAAAATGAAAAAATAAAGATTAGCCGGAAACTAATCTTTATCTTATATCCAACACTTTATCTTTCGCTTTCTGGCACTGTAAAAAGTGGTACAGCGCACCAATCAGATTGGAGTCGTTTCCAAACCTGCACACCTCTGCTTTTACATCAAGTGAATGGATATCCGATTTCATGCTTGATAGAACTCGATTGATCCTGCCGCAAAAATCATGGCGGCCTGATATCGCACCGCCGATAAGGATCTTTTCAGGATCGATGATATAGTGAAGATTCAGAATGCCTACGGCAAGGCGTTTGAAGAAGCGCTCTATTTCTTCCTGGATTTCTTTGTCTCCACCCTCTGCCATCTCAAACACTTTCCGGCCGTCAAGGGTATCAGGATCCATTCCTTTTCTTGCTGCTGCAATATTGACAAGTGCCCCAGTGGCACCAAGATCGCTCCAGCTTCTTCCTAAAGGCTTATCTAAATAATCCTCCATGATCATATAACCGAACTCTCCGCCATGGAAGCTCGCTCCATGCCTGACTTTTTTGTCCAGTACAATGGCCCCGCCGATCCCCGTCCCGATGACGATGCAGATATAATCCTGGACATCCTTTGCAGCACCGATCCAGCCTTCTGCAAGGCCGGCACAGTTTGCGTCATTTTCCAGCTCTGCCGGAAGCCCTGTCCTTTTCTCCACCAGCTCCCGGATATTGGGGCCATGAACATAAGGGACGGCGCTTGCGCCATGAATAGTACCGCTTACTACATCGACAGCCCCAGGCATGCTCATCGCAATTCCTTCAACAGGGCTGATAAACCTGATTTCCTCGACAGCTTTTCCGATCGCTTCAATAAATGCTTCTATACCTTCCTTTGGAGTCGGGATTGATGACTTTTTTATAATGCTGCCCGATTCATCCATCAAGGCATATTTAATGGATGAGCCCCCTACATCAAATGCTGCATAATTTCGCAATGCTTCTACCCCCATATATCCTTCCGCCAAAGGATCATTTTCCTTCTATTACAGATGTGTTCCGCAGGATTCCCTGATAATCAGCTCAGAATCAATCAGGGCAGGCCTCGGCTGGGATTTGCCGTTGATGAGATCGTTCAGCATATAAGCCGACAGTTTCCCGAATTTCTCTTTATCCTGTTTCACAGTCGACAGCTTGGGATCGCTGTAGCGGCAGGCGGCAATATCATCGCAGCCAATCACCCTGATATCTTCTGGAACAGTAAGACCCGCTTCCTTAATGGCCCTTAGGGCTCCGAGCGCCATTAAATCGGAGGCTGCAAAAACAGCTTCAGGCTTCCTTTTCCCCTCAAGGATCCTTTTCATGCACTCATAGCCGCTGTCTTCATGATAATCTCCGTATTGAATCCAGTCTTCCCTGATTTCCAGGCCGAACTGGTTCATAGCCTCAAGGAAACCCTTCTTCCGCAAATTGGAAATGACAGATCCCTTCATTCCTCCGATGAAACCAACATCCCTGACAGAATTGAGGTAAAGATGCTCAATGACCTTTCGGGAAAGATTCACGTTATCAGTCATGACAAAGGCTGATTTCGGGCCGGACAGTTCAATGTCAATTCCGATGCATGGAAAATCGGCCTTAGCGAGCTCATGTACCGCTTCCTCCACTTCTTCTCCCGCAATAACGAGACAGCCATCCACATTGAAATGTCTGCATCTTGCCATATAGCTGCCATTGTCCTGCCGGAAGTTTTCGTTGGAGAACATGAGGATATCATAGCCCAGCAAGCCGATATTCTTTTTAAAAGAAGAAATGACTTCGTTGAAATAAGGGTGGGTCATGTCAACATTGATCTTGCCGGCATAAATCAGGCCAATAAGATTGGATTTTTTTGTGGCAAGCGACCGTGCTGAAAAATTTGGTTCATAATCCATCTCAAGGATAACATCCATAACCTTTTTCTTTGTTCTTTCGCTGATGCCTCCGTAATTATTAATGACCTTTGAAACGGTTGCGGCAGAGACGCCCGCAATTTCCGCAATATTCTTTATCGTTAGGCTCATGAGAATCCCTTCTGCTTCCAAAATATGTTCTATATTACTAGATTACTAGCTGTTTCCTTACGTTTCAATCTCCAGACAAGAAAGCTCCGATTATTTTACAGAGCCTTCAGTAATGCTGGAAATGAAAAGCTTGTTAAACATCAGGAATATGACCAATAGGGGCACCGTAGCCCAGAATACACCTGACATGATCATCCCAAAATCAATATTATGTGTGTTGCTGAGATTAGCGAGCGCTACCTGGATGGTATACATCTCCGGATCCCTGAGCACCGTGAACTGCCAGAGGAACTCGCCCCATACTGCAGTAAACACAATGATTCCAAGAGTTGCAAATGCAGGCAGGATGATCGGCAGGACAATGCTTCTGTATATCCTGAAGTTTGAACAGCCATCCAGCTTGGCAGCTTCTATTAATTCATCCGGCACAGCTTCGTTCACATATTGCCTCATAAGGAATATCCCTAGAGGATTCAGGAAGAACAGGAGCATCACCCCGGGAAGCGTATCCAGAAGTCCAGCTTTGGAAATCAGGAAATACTGGGGGATCAGGCCGAGCTGCGGCGGAATAATCATTGTCACCAGGATTGAGATGAAAAGAATATTCTTCCCCGGAAACTTGAATTTAGCAAATGCGAAACCGGCCAGGGAACTGATGGCCAGAACCACGAGCGTAACCACCACACAGATGATAAAGGAATTCCACATTGCGTTGAAAAAATCAATATTGCTCAGTACTTTCTTGAAATTGTCCACCAGAAGATTCCCAGGTGTCAAAGTAGGGGGAATCGTATTATATGCAGAGCTTGGACTTGTCGCCATTACAAACATCCAGTAAAAAGGGAAAAGGGAGACTAAAGACGCAATGCCAAGAAATAGGTATATCGGCAGATTCCCTTTTCTGGGTTTCTTTTTGGCAGTGTTCATGCTCATTTCGTCGCCCTCCTTTTGCCACGCCCATATCCGGATGTCAGCATAGTATTGATGGTTGCGAAAGCAGCGATGATGACAAGCAGAATGATGGCTGTTGCAGATGCTGTACCAAATGATTGAAGCTTGAACGCATCCCGGTACAAATACATAACAATCGTCATTGCTTCATCCCTCGAAAATGCCCCGGCACCGAGGAATACAGTAGGCTCAGAGAACAGCTGGAGCGCACCGACAGTTGAGAAGAATACAGTCAGGAGTATGAAAGGCTTCAGCAGCGGAAGTGTAATGTAAAATAGCTGCTGCGTTTTGCTTGCTCCATCGATTGTTGCCGCCTCGTACAAGTCGTTCGGAATACTTTGGATCCCCGCCAGGAAAATGATTGTATTATAGCCGACCCATCTCCAGAAAACCATAATGGAAATCGCGATTTTTGTTCCCCATTCGGAAGCTCCCCAGTTGACCGGATCAAAGCCGAAAAGGCCCAATACATAGTTGGCCAGCGAGGTTTCATGATTGCTGAAGAGGACGCTGAAGATCAGGGCCACTGCCACCATGGAGGTGATGTAAGGCATAAAAATCGTTACCCGGAAGAAATTTTTAAACCGGATGAACGTGAGATTGAGCAGAAAGGCCAGGATGATTCCGACAATCAGCTGGGGTGCAGTTCCTAAAAGCCCCATCACAATCGTATTGTAAACCGATTTCCAAAAAAGCGGATCTTCCAGTACTATCTTGAAGTTATTCAGGCCGGCAAACGTCATTGGGCTCAGCCCGTTCCATTTCTGAAAAGCCAGGTACAAGCTGAATAGGGCCGGATAGAGGCCGATGATGGCAAAAATGAAAAAAAAAGGTGCTATATATAAATAGCCGGATATCATATCTTTCTTTGATTCAGACAGACGCTTCTTAGTTCCAGTCGTGCGGGCTGTACTCGCCTTGCTTTCTTTGGCAGCTGTTTGCATGTTTCCGCCTCTTTTCTATGCATAAATCAGGAAATGGCACAAGGCCATTTCCCCTTTAATACCTTATCTTCCTAATAAGTCTTTTGCCCGTTTGATGGCAGCTTTCCATTCTTTTTCAGGATCTTTGCCGTTCTGGACATTCTTCAGGGCATTTACAACCTCCTGATGAACCGGGAAGTATTTCTCGCCTTTAAATACAGCACCTTCGATATCCTGGGCAGCATTTGCAAATACTGTCGAAGTTACCTGGCCGCCGAAGAATTCATCTTCATTGGATTTGAAGTCATCCATGTCATAAACAGATGGTGCAGATGGGAAGAGGCCTTTGCTCTGGAAAGATTCAAGCTGCTGTTCAGGCGCAACAAGCCACTCGATGAAGTCATAAGCCGCCTGTGCATTTTTGGTTTCCTTCGGTACAGCTATATAAGAACCGCCCCAGTTTGCAGCGAATTCCTTCGGCAGTGTGGCTACTCTCCACTTGCCTACTGCATCCGGCGCATTGCCTTCCATCCAGCCCTTCAGCCAGCCAGCTCCAAGCTCTGCTGCAAATTCGCCTTTATTGACTGCGTTGGACCATTCTGGAGACCACATGTCATACTTTCCAACAATGCCTAATTCATTGAGCTTAACCGCATAATCATAAGCTTCCTTGACGGCATTTCCATCTTCTTCAAGAAGAAGCTCTCCATCAGGATTCAGATAAGTACTTTCTGCTGCATCCAAATATGCACGGTAGGCCATTTCGATGCTGTCGACAAATGGCTTTCCTGTCTTTTCCTTCAATTGCAGGCCAGCTTCCTGGAAAGCCTCTGGCGAATTGATGAGTGACTCAACCTCGGCAGGCTCAGTCGGAAGACCGGCTTCCTCGAATAGGTCAACACGATAATACAAGGCCTTTGGTCCGATATCGGTCGGCATGCCGAACAGGAAGTCTCCATCCGCATTCTCCCCGCCCTTCCATTTCCAATCCAGATACTGGTCCTGGACATCCTTGGCACCTAAATCATATAAATTCTCAAATCGGTCCTGGGCAGCCTTGAACCGGTCAAACTGGTCAATTTCCAGCATAGCGATGTCTGGCGCCCCGCTGCCGGCTGATAAGGCAGTAAATAAGGCATCATGGTGATCTGCGGTCTCTGATGATTTTACTTTGATTTTGACATTCGGATTTTCTTCTGTATATTTCTTTGCAAGCTCCTCATAATTGGTTGCTCCGAAAGTCCAGAAGCTCAATGTTACGTCGCCGCCGCCATCTGATCCTCCGGATGAAGTTTCCTCGCCGCTGCATGCTGCAAGCGATAACGCAAGAACTGATGATGCTCCGAATGCCGCTATTTTTTTTAGGCTATTCCATTTCAAGTGAATCTCCCCCATTATTGTTAAGTAATTTGAACCATCCTTTTGAGAACCTGCCTAATTCTGCCTTCAGCCACCCCCTGCAAAAGAATTCCAGAACCTGTTTAACTTTAATAAGTATGGAAACCGGTTTCCGTTTCCTGTGGAAACCGCTTTCATTTGTTATTATAAGAGCCTGTATTTCAGAAATCAACTATATTTTAGAAAATTTAGTTAATTATTTTTCAGAAAATTAGACTAATATAATGATATTTACTTAAAATATTGTTGAATCACTCTATTATTCTGTCGTAATCAGGTGTTTACCCTCTAAATAGAAACCGCTTTCCGAAATAAAAAGAGAGCATGACGCCCTCTTTTTATAAGTTGGCCTATAATGTTTCTCCATTGCTTTTTATTACTTCGCTATACCAATAAAAACTCTTCTTTTTAGTTCTTTTAAGGTCATGCTCCCCTTCTTCATGCTGATTGACATATACAAACCCATAACGTTTCTGGAATCCATTCAGCCAGCTCAGCAGGTCAGTAAATGACCAGACGCAATAGCCAAGCAGCTCCACTCCATCGGAAATGGCTTCCTGCATGGACTGGATATGAGAGCGGATAAAGGCAATCCGGTACTCATCATTCACCGTGCCATCTTCTTCAAGCTTGTCGAACTCTCCCAGTCCATTCTCACTGATTAATACAGGAAGCTGGTATCTGCTTGTGATCCGGCGGAGTGCTACACGCAGCCCTTGCGGGTCAATTGTCCAGTCCCAGTTCGTTTTTTCCAGGGACGGGTTGTCAGCCGTTCTATATAAGCCAGGAATACCTGAGGCTTTAGTGGTCCCTTTTTTGCCGGTAGTATTCATTTCACCTTCTGCTGTGCCGCCTTCCAGCGGATTCGCTTCAAATGTTGCTGTCTGATAATAATTCAGTCCCATAAAGTCAGGCTTACCTGCCTGCAAAAGCTCCCAGTCCCCCGCTTCCACTACAGGGGCGAGCCCTTCATTCTCTAAATAGTTCCAGGCTGCTTTCGGGTACTTGCCCCATGCATAGACATCCATCCACCAGTGGCTGTTCAGCTCTTCTGCGTTTTCACTGGCAATGATATCCTTTGGTTCAGGAGAACGCGGGTAAGAAGGCGTGTACGCAAAGCTGGGTCCAATTTTCCCTTCCGGCACAAGATTACGGAATGCTTTTATAACACTGGCATTGGCCAGGTTGGCATGGTGATTCACCTGGTAAAAAAGCTTGTCATCCTTGATTCCAGGCGGATGCATGGCATTACGGTAGCCAAACATCGTGAAAATATTCTGCTCATTCAGGCTGACCCAATATTTGACCCTATCGCCAAAACGCCTGAACAGCTCTGTACTGTATGCCGTGAAGTCTTCAATGATCTGCCGGGATTCCCAGCCGCCGTATTCCTCCTGCAGTGCCTGCGGCAGATCCCAGTGATAAAGAGTAACGATGGGTTCAATATCATGTTTGATCAGCTCATTAATCAGAGAATCATAAAATTCAATGCCCTTTTCATTCACTTTTCCCTTTCCTTCAGGAAAGATTCTCGTCCAGGCAACTGAAAAACGGTATGCCTTCAATCCCATTTGAGCCATCAGCTGCACATCTTCTTTAAAGTGCCGGTAATGGCCAACAGCCACATCGCCAGTCGTCCCTTTAAATGTCTTGCCGGGAATCCGGACAAATTCATCCCAATTGGAAAGACCTTTGCCATCTTCATTCCAGGCACCTTCTACCTGATAGGCCGCAGAAGCAGCCCCCCAAAGGAAATTCTGCGGAAAAGCCTTCAATACTCTATGTATCATTTTAACTGCCCCTTTCTTTTTATTGAAACCGGTTTCCTAAAATAGTATAACAAATTCTGATAAAACAATATATTCAGAAATATAATCCCGCATACTTTTTTATAAAAAAGAACCGCTTAGGGCGGCTCTAAATAGTCGTGCTATGTAAAATATCATCTGTTTCTCTGCTTGTATACTCTTTTTTCAGGAGACCATATACTTTATGGTCTACATAATGATCATAGAGCCATTCTGCATCCCGTATTATGCCTTCTTCCGTGAACCCGTGCCGTTTTGGCAATGCCCGGCTTTTCATATTGCCGGCAGCAGCCCTTACTTCAATCCGGTTCAGGCCTGCTTCTGAGAATCCATATTCTATAAGTGCTGAAAAAGCTCTGTTCATGATTCCTTTTCCCTGATACTTCTCACCAAGCCAGTAGCCTATTACGCCGATTTTGTGAATCCGGCTGATTTCATTGAAACCAATTGTGCCGGCAATCTTCCCCTTGTAAATGATGGCAGCAGCCTGGGGATGATTTCCATTCTTCTCGTACGCACTGAGAGAAGATTGAATAAAACCGGCTGAATCTTCTGCTGTCTTGGTATAATCCAGCCAGCCCAGCCATTCTTTTAAATATTCCTTTGACTCGATTGTCAGATTAAAAAGTTCTTCTGCATCCTCCGGCTGATAAAGCCTAAGTGAAATTTCAGGATCCAAATCCAAATGAAACATAAATACTCCCCCTAGAGTTTTCACTATTTTACCATAATTCCCCTTACTATATATAGAATTACCAAGAAAAAGGCTGACCATAAACATGGCCAGCACCTGTTAAGTAATCATTATTATTTATTTTACTTTGCTCTTATACCATTCTGCCGCAGCCTCTGCCTCCTGAGATGTCAGCTGATGCCCATAATTCTCCCAGTGCAGCTCAACATCAGCATTGGCATCCTCCAGAAGAGATGTGAGTTCTTCTGATTCTGCAGATGGGCAGATCGGATCGTTTTTACCGGCGGCAATGAAGACGGAGGTACCTGTCAGGTCAGGCAGCTCAACACCCCTTCTTGGCACCATCGGATGGTGGAGGATCGCACCTTTTAAGGCATCTTTATAGTGGAATAATAAACTGGCAGCTATATTGGCGCCATTCGAATAACCGACCGCAAAGATATTGCCGCGGTCAAACTCATATTTGGCGGCTGCCTCATCCAGGAATTCATTCAGTTCATTCGTGCGGAACACAAGATCTTCTTCATCAAAAACCCCTTCTGACAATCTCTTGAAGAAACGCGGCATCCCATTTTCCAGTACATTACCCCTTACACTCAGAACAGAGGCTTCTTCATCTATGATTACTGACAGTGGAATCAAATCCCTCTCATTTCCCCCGGTTCCGTGCAGGAGCAAAAGAGTCGGTTTATCCGGATTCGCACCCTTTCGAAAAATATGTTCCATTCCAATCACCTTCCAAAAATTGATTAATTGTATTGTCTATCTCTGATTTCCCCTATTTCTAGGATATTTAACCTTCCAGTCTTTATCTTTAATTCGAGATAATTTTAAAATGCTTCTCTGATAATGTCAACAGCGAGGTATTCTCCAGAAATTTCATTTGTTAAAATCATCCACTTCTGTGCCTGGTACCATGTTATAATTCCCTATATATTGCTCAAAGGAAGTGTACGTTTTGTCTGCTCAATTAACTGAATCAAACAACCCATACAAAGACCTTTCTTCTGATTGCGGAAGCTGCTTCGGCCTTTGCTGCGTGGCTCTCCCGTTTGCAAAGACTGCGGATTTTGCCATAGATAAAAGCAGCGGTGCTCCTTGTCCGAATCTGCAGGATAACTTCCTCTGCAGGACGCATGAAACACTAAGAGATAGAGGATTTAAAGGCTGCACGGTATATGAGTGTTTCGGAGCCGGGCAAAAAGTCTCGCAGCTCACTTATGCAGGCAAAGACTGGCGGAAAAATCCTGACTTGGCAAACGAGATGTTCGAGGTATTCCCTATCATGCAGCAGCTCCATGAAATGCTGCTGTATCTGACAGAGGCACACAGCCTGCAGGAAACACATTCCATTATTGATGAACTGCAATCTGCCATCGATACAATTGATGCGCTGACACTGCTGGAGGCTAAGTCCATTACAAACCTTGATGTTAATGCGCATAGAAGCATGGTCAGTGAATTGCTGAACAAAAGCAGTGAACTATATAGGAAAAATGTCCCTCATAACAGGTCCCCTAAGTTATTATCCAAATTGAAAAGAGGCAGAGATTTTATAGGTGCCTCTGTAAAAGGGGAAGATCTCAGAGGGGCCAGCCTGCGAGGGGCGCTTCTGATAGCAGGAAATCTGCAGAATGCCGATTTGCGTAAATGCGATTTGCTTGGGGCTGATTTAAGGGATGCCAATATTTGCGGAGCAGACCTGAGGGGCTGCCTGTTTTTGACACAGGCACAAGTAAATGCTTCTATTGGAAACCTTTCGACTAGGCTGCCACCTGCCCTTAAAATACCTGCCCATTGGAACAGGTGATTTTTTACACGAATAGCAAACTGGAAAAATACAGATTTAGTTTACATAATACTATTATTTTAAAAAAAGAAAGGGAAATTCTTTCTTTGTGAATTTCCCTATTGCCTGTATTCTGCATTATATGAATTTTCGCCGGAATGGACTGACAGCAGAGTATCGGCATAGCCTACAAGACGATTGACAATCTCATCACAGACAGCATATACATACTTGTGCCTTTCTGCCCTGTAAAGTGCCGGGTCATCCCAAATAATCGTTGTATTAATATTATAATCCTTTGTATCGTATATATTATAATGGATGATTGCCTTCCCTGCTGCCCCGCCTGTCTGCGGATCCTGGTATCCCGGCAGGAATAAATACCATTCCTCAGCAGTAGGCGACCGGAAATTTTTAGTGAATGATAATCCTGCTATTGCTTCGCTGACTTCCTTCTTAGTCTCTTCATCCATTGCTTCAAACAAATTATTGCTCAACCAGATCCTTCCTTCTGTGAACAAGTGTTTACTTACACGGTTTGTGTGCCTTACGGATGCAAGAACGGCAAAAACCCATTTCATCTTCGAATGGAAACCAGGACTCGCAGCTTAAGCATCTTTTATATATCACCCGGTCAATCAGCAGATCATAGCCATAATAGGTTTTCAGCTTTTCAATCCTCATGAATTCAGCCTCCCTGCTTGAGCATATGGGCAATATATGCAGGGAGGCGCAGCCTTGAAACTTGGGCTATTTATATCTCGATGATGATCGGCAGGATCATCGGCTTCCGTTTCGTTTCGGAGAATAAATATTGCCCGACTGCCTTCTTGATTTTCTGCTTTGTTGAATTTCTTTGGTAATAATTTTCCTGCCTCAGATCATTAACCGTGCTTTTGACGATACTATTCACCTTCCGCAGCAGATCATCGGACTCGCGGGTGTAGACAAAGCCCCTCGATATAGTATCAGGTCCAGATACAATCTTCCTTTCCTTTTTGCTGAAAGTAAAGACAATGACGAGCATACCGTCCTCTGACAGCTGCTTCCGGTCGCGAAGGACAACCTCGCCGACATCTCCCACTCCCATTCCGTCAATGAGGGTATTTCCTGCTGGCACCTCCCTGGTCTGGCGGGCCGTGCCATCTTCAATATCCACCACATCACCGTTTTTCACAATAAATGTATGGCCCTCTTCAACACCTGCAGACTCAGCCAGCAGCCTGTGATGGTGAAGCATTCTGTATTCCCCGTGTATTGGAATGAAATACTTAGGCTTCATCAGAGTGAGCATAAGCTTGAGATCCTCCTGATAGCCATGCCCGGAAACATGCATACCCGTTGAACTGCCAGAGCCGTAAATAACATGTGCTCCAAGCATATAGAGATTGTCGATGATCCTGGTAACACCACGTTCGTTTCCGGGTATCGGACCTGCTGCAAGGATGACAGTATCGCCCGGCAGAACTTCGGCATCCCTGAAATTATTCGTCGACAAACGGGCAAGAGCGGCCATAGGCTCCCCTTGGCTCCCTGTGCACAGAATGCATACTTTTTCAGGCGGAAGCCCATCTATATCAGTTCCCTGGATAAGCATGCCTTCCGGAATAGTCAGGTAGCCGCGCTCCATTGCGACGCCGACTACATTGATCATGCTCCTGCCCAGGAGGGCGAGCTTCCGGCCTGTCTTAAAGCAGGCATCCGCCACCTGCTGAACCCTGTTCACATTCGAAGCAAAAGTAGAAATAATAACCTTGCGCGGTGCCTTGATAAAGGCCTCCAGGATATGGTCACCGACAATCCGTTCCGACGGGGAAAACCCTGTCCTTTCCGCATTTGTACTTTCCGAAAGAAGAGCCAGCACGCCTCTGGTCCCTAACTCTGCCATCTTATGGATATCTGCATACTGCTCATTCATAGGTGTCAGGTCGAACTTGAAATCTCCTGTATGAATGATCAGTCCTTCCGGTGTATCAAAAGCAATTCCGAGGCAGTCCGGAATACTGTGGTTGACCTTGAAAAAGCTTGCCCTGATGCTCCCGAGCTCCAATACTGTGTCAGATTCAATTTGTATAAGTCCAGTATCAGCGAGAATACCGTGCTCTGATAATTTCAGCTCAATAAGGCCAAGCGTAAACCTTGTTCCATATACAGGGACATTCACCCTTTTAAGGAAATACCCTATGCCTCCAATATGGTCTTCATGTCCATGCGTGATAATCAGCCCTTTTATCTTTGCACGGTTTTCTTGAAGATAAGTAATGTCCGGGATGATTAAATCGATGCCCATCAGGCTTTCATCCGGAAATTTACCGCCGCAGTCAATGACTACAATATCGTCACCGGATTCAAGAACATACATATTCTTGCCAATTTCATTCACACCGCCAAGGGCGAATATAGATACCGCTCCATCCTTCATATGCAAAACCTCCTTTTCATTCAGCCCCTAGCCCGGCTGATTCCAAATTCTGTCCAGGTTCAATGGGACATACACCATATCCCCATTGATCTGCTTATGTACGATTGGCTGCTGGAAATAATGGTCCATAGAGTATTTCTTTCCCTGATGCCTTGCTGCTATGTTCTGTCAGAGCAGCTTCTCCAATCGAATCATTGATGCATCAAGATCCGCCCCCTTGTAAAACGTTTTACATCGTTAATATGACCTGAATCCGCTGATATTATTTCCATATAGCTGTAAAAAACATATGCTGTTAGAAAGTGGACATACTGCATTTTCTTTGTCCGGTTCCAATAGCCTTTGAGGACTTTCCCTAAATATTCGGCCGCCTGCTTTTTATGTTATTACCCTGTCATTGTTTTTTGTCTCATAAAAAAGGCCGCTCCAATTAGGAGCAGCCCTCATTGATCATATTTATTTTCCTGGTTTCATTTTGATTATTCCGCCAAGTAAGCCAGCCCGCAGCTAATCCGGCCAGCATATTGGCAGCCATATAAAAAAAGCATTCTCCCCATAAATCTTCGTTTTCTCTGAAATCAGCCAAGCCGGAGAAAACAGTGAAGCCGACCAATATTCCCCAGCCTAATGCCCATTTGAGCAGATAAAGGCCCCTGCCTTTAGGTTCTTCTGTTTTCTTCCATATTAGGAGCCTCTGCATCCTGGTGATATGACGCTCTTTATAGACCAGCCAGGCTAATAACGCCATCATTATGCCTGCTGTGAGCCGGATTACAAAGGCGGCTGCACCTTGATCAGCAGTGAAGGCCAAGAAGATTTTATAGAAAGATAACGACAATGAAAACAAAATCAATAGAACTTTAAAAAACATCATGTTCAACATCTCTCCAGAAGTGGATTAATTTGGACGGGGCAATATTTTTGGAAATTGTTTATAATGGCAATTGAATTCAATAGCGGGAAAGTATCTTATGTTATATCAAAAATTTCTTACAGCCATTGCAGTATCCTTGATTTTTTCTCTATCTATATTTCTGATAGGCTTTATGCTAACAGGGTCGGAATCCCTGCTTGATACTCTGCTGGGACTTTTTCTTACCATAATGTTTTCGCTTGCAGGGACCTTATTTTACGGTCTGCCCGTTTCCCTGCTTGCTTCTGCTCCAGCCGCTCTTTTTAAAGGGAAAATTGCACTGCAGACTTTATTTTCAGTCTTCATTTATGCTGCTTTTACCTTTCTAGCCTTTTTTTTGGCGCAAAAGGATCCACTGCTAAGGGGGTCAGTCATCACCTGTTCATTTTTGTTTTTCATCCTGGATTTCCTGTTTGACACCGAAAAGCGGCGATGGATCCTTTCCGGCTGGAAACGGAAAAAATAGGGGGCTGCTGAAAAGTAATTTCCACTGCAGCCCTCAGGTTTATCCTAATTTTAAAAAAGCAGTTCAAAGCCGCCTTGATTCCCCCTCAGCCTTAATCACGATAATAATGTTGTTTACCTCTCCGCTTTCTGCATATTCTCCTCCAATCTATTCCCCTCAGAATCTGCTGAATAATCCCCGAGCTTATGTTCCTCTATAAGCTCCAGATTCCTTTTATTATGGGCGTATTTCAGTATATGTTCCTTTATATTTGGATAAAGAATGATTTCGTGAAGCTCTGATAGCTTTACCCACCTTACTCCCGTTTGGTGCGAATCTGGATTTTCCGGCAATTTAGCTTGTGACCCTTCTTTTAATAAGCATTCAAACATGAGACAGAGTGAGTGTGTTTCACCGAACCTGCCTTCAGCTGTGTGCGGTGCATATTCATAAACAAATGCAAGCGGACCTGCTTCAACATCCACTGATGCCTCTTCCTTTGCTTCTCTCACGGCAGCTTCCCTGACCGTTTCTCCCGGTTCAGCGCCTCCGGCCGGCAGATTGTAATGGAGGCCGTTTTCGTCATTGAATTCAATCAACAGGATCGAATCTTTTTCCATGATGACGGCACCTGCCCTGACTCTAATATGATGTGGCATATTTCCCCTCCCTTTTTAAGCATGTAAAATATATTCGGCACGATCCTGCAAAAATCATGCTGGATTGTGAGAACTTTGGCTTTTCTGATTGAGTGGTTCCTTTAGTGGATATAATGTTTACTACTATTAGGAGAGGTTTATCAAATGTACCTTTTACTGGTTATTCTTGTCTATATTTTATTTGCTGTTTATCTGGTCGACTGGGAGCGCTGGAATGAATTTTATCCAACCATCCAGTACTTCATCATCTGCAATCTTTTGTACAATTTCCTTTTCTATAATCATACGCTGTGGAGTTATCATGCAGTAACGGTTGACTGGCTCAATCATACACTGATTGAATTGGCTTTCACTTTTTTCGTACTGCCGGTTGTGTTAATGATTTACCTTCGGTTTTTTCCTAAAGGCAAAAAGAGTTTTCCTTATATAGCTGTTTGGATCGCCTACTTTACGACAATCGAATATGTCTTTTACAAAAAAGGGCTTTTTATATACGATAACGGATGGAATGTCTTATGGTCTGGAGTATTCAATGTCATCCTTTTCTCAATGGTCAGGCTTCACAGCAAAAAGCCAAAGCTGGCACTAGCCTTATCCTTGCCCTTAATCATTATCCTTCTGTGCTTCTTCCACCCACAATTAAAAGACTTAAAGTAAAAGTACGGGGTGCACTTAATGGAACCGAACCCAATATCCACACCAGTTTTTCTAATCACAGTGATCACCATTTACCTCTCCATGGCCATCTATCTCAACAGAAAAAAATAACGTGTCAGGCACCTCAGATGGACACTTTACGCCATTTTGTCTTTTTGCAGTGCCAGGCACATATTATAAATACCTTACATAAATGAGAAAGTCTGTCCATTCTCCATTCTCAAAGGCAAATTTCTTCCTTGTGCCTTCATAGTGGAAGCCGCTTCTTTCGGCAAGAGTGATGGATGGGCGGTTGTCGGTGTTTATATGCAGCTCGAGCCGGTGGAAGCCAAGTTTTTCATGAAAAGCTTCGGCTGCTGCTGACACTGCTTCTGTTCCATAGCCTTTTTTCCAGAATTGGTTATGAAGGGAGTAGCCCATCATCCCCCACTGATAGTCCATCCTCAGGATGGTGAACAGCTCGACTTTACCAACATTAAGGTTATCTTTTTTCCTGAAGATGCCGAGATTTGTCATCTGATCCCTCACAGCTGCTTCCGAAAAACCTCTGATCCACTTTTCAAACCACTCTCTGGTGTTATGCTCCATACTGACCGGCCTTCCTTCATCATACTTATAAAATGAAGGTTTTCTATCAGTGAAGCCCTTATACCAATTTTCATAATCAGAAAGCTTGAACGGGCGTATGACTAGCCTTTCAGTCACTATTGGTGCTATTTGCAAGTCCATTGATTCACTCTCCTTTCATTCCTTTCCTCTTCAATGAAAGTTTGGCATATTCCTTCTTTTCTTAAGAGCAATTTAATACCAACTTGACAAATCGGATATATAGGGATTATAGTTGTACATAACATCTTTTATCATATTCTTTGGCCATAGCAGATAATTGAAGGGGATGAGCATTTTGATGATAACGAAGGAAGAATCTCGCAGAAACCTTATTCTCAATAAATTAATGGCAATTACACAATTCCAGGATAAAAAAGAACTCGTGGAAATGACCTGCACAGAGCTGGAAGGTTTGTATTTAAGCCAGCTTTTCGCTGCATCTTCACATCCCCACAGCGGGCAAAAATCGATTCGGTTAATCGGGAAAAAATAATAAATAAAGGTAGAGAGCCGGATTTGGCTCTCTACCTTTTTTAATATAGTTGAGTCAATGACCACGGCTCCCCTTACTGACGGATTAATACTTCCGTCTGGCATAATTTTCTCTTATTCTTCCTGGCCACACTCCCTGCTTTATTGTCGTTGTCCAGTAGATTTATCGTTATATAGTCCACTTTTATCTATTTATCATCCAAATGCCTGTGCCGCCAGAGCGAATAAACACCCATTTCTTGCAGGCATAGCTTCTGCATTTAAAATCATGACGGGAGGTGACGCAGAAAGAGAAAACCCGCTGCCTACTAAGGTACTCACAAAGTTATCCAGACCTGATGGCACATCGATCCTCAGCTGTCCCTGATGTCCATCGGCAAGCTGATCGAGCAAAAGGGAGGCAGTTTCAGGGTCTTCTGCAGCAATGGGGCCAAGAATGAGATTGACTGGGCCCTGGATTGAAAGCCCATAACCAATAAGATTCCCTTCGGAATCAAAAGCAAGCAGGCAATCTTTTGCCTGTGCAATTCTATGTTTCAGAAAAACCGTCCTTCCGCTGCCAAACGCTTGTTTGTCAAACTCTACCAGACTATCAAAACAATCATGGCTGAATTCCTTTATGACTGAAACTCTCCCTTTTTCTGAGAAAATGGCCTGCTTGTAATCCTGGCAAAGATATTTCTGAATAGTGTCGACTTCAGAAAAGCCTAATTTAAGATATAAAGGCCTGCCTTCTTCAGTGGCAACCAGCATGATGCTTGTTCCATCAGCAGCCAATTCCAGGCAGCCCTGCACTGCCGCTTTGGCCAGCCCCTTTCCCCTAAAGCCGGGATCTGTAATCACCATACCGAGCCATGCCAAGCTGTCGTCATATGGAATGAGTGCAGCACAAGAAACAAGCTCACCTCCCGCAGTCTTATGGCCCAGAACAGTTCCAGATTTAAGGACCGTTAAGACTTCTTCCTGTTCATAGTCCCAGCCGACCGCTGCGGAAAGCTTGATCAATCCTTGTATATCATCTTCATTCATTCTTATCAGGGATATACCTTCTGCAATCTGCTTCATTTCCTTTTTCCTACCTTCTTTCTTAGCTGCTTATCCTTCAGTAAGGCTTGCCTGGCTCATTCTTGTAACAAACTGTATCACACGCATCGAAGCAAGCCTTCAGTTAAAGAAGGACAATATGATGACGGCAGCAATTGAAGCAAGGAAAAAACCAATAATGATATATTTAATGATTTTAATCGGTTTCGGAAGGCTGCGCACATCAGCTGCATCCGGCAGCCCCTCAATCTTTTTCATATGATCTACAGCATCATTCATCGGTTCTTTTCCAGCCATTTTGCCATCTCCCATCGCTCTTTCTACATATTATTCTATGTTTCAGCCCTCATTCCTTTAAAATAATGAAAGCTTTTGGAAGAATAGTAAGCCTTCAAGATCCGGTCTGTTTCTATAAAAGTCAATTCCTTAAGGCTCATCCCTTCTGACATCAGGCTTTTGATGATCTGAGCCCCGGCGAAATAGCCGCCCCTGCCCTCAACCTCTGTACCTATGAAGTATTTCTCAAGCATCCGCCTGTCAAGAGGACAGTCCAAATCATAAAAAATTTCTTTTTCTATTTCTGATAAAGATGATTGGAAGATTTGATAATGATTTTGGCTCATCATCAAAGCCTCGGCAATTGATGCATCATCATGTCCCTTGCCTGATAATTCCAATGAGGTCCACACAGCAAGCCCCTCAGCAGCCGCCAGCTGCCCTACAGTCAGGACGTCAAAATTTTCTTTACCTTTTAAACGTTGAAATCTGGCCATGTGGCTAAACTCATGGGGGATGAGAATTCCGGGATCTTTTTCTCCCAGGAGCTCAAGTCCAAGGTAAATGAACGGATCCCTGGATGGGGGAGCGGATCCATCACTATAACCAAGACCAGTCAGCAGGTAGACAGTGAAATTTTCGTGAAATTCAAAATAGGTGCAGCATTTCTTTAAAATCGCCTCTATCTTTTTGAAGGAAAATTGCACCCGCCCTTTTTCAGACTGTAAGAGCAGATCCTGAAAATTCAATTGCTCTACAATAGCTTGGATTCTTTCCTCATCCAGCTTGTAAAGGCTGCTGAAAAGAGGATTGAATGCTGCTTGGTATTTACTGCAGTAAACCTGCCATGCTGGATATTTTCCATAAATCCGCTCCCTCTCTGCTGCTTGTTTAAAATCATTAAATCCATCGACCAGCTTCATCCGCTGCACCTCCTTCTCTTTCTTAATTCATCATAACAGCGGAAAATCCTTTTTTTAAAAAAAGCCGCAAATTGCAGCTCTTTAAGATTCTATTTCACTAGTTCATCCCGATCCGCAGCATGCGGAGGCCTTTCCAGCCATCCATGCTTGATAAGAATCTGCAGGCCATCCTCAGCATACAAGCCCACTTCTGCCAGAAGACGGCTGTAATCACCGGCAATGTCTCTCCTTGGACTGGCCGAAAGTGCTGTACCGTAATTCCCTATTCCTGAAGCAGACATTAAATTCACCTGGAACATCATCAGTTTGTCAGAGAAAGGTGCTGCCTGGCTTTCAGAAATCTCAGCATCCCAAGTGACAGGGGCAGGCAGATCTTCCTCCTGCAGGAATCGGCTGAAAATCCTGGCATGTTTTTTAGCAATCTCCTTACCGCGCATCATATAATCTTTGACATCTTCATTTTTGGCTGTTTGGGCAAATCCCAAAACAAGTGCGCCTCCAAAATAATTAGTTTGGATATTTGCAAAAAGATGGCTTATTTCAGCTGCTGTCAGTGACCTCTGCCGGCCGAACCAGCCGGCCAGAAAATGCTGATCCTCCACCATTACTGCTTCTGTAAGAGGAGGAATATAAGGCGACCTCACTTCAAGCCCTTTCGAGAGCAGAACCTTTTTTGTCTCATTCATCAATTCCATTGTAGAAGAAATGCAGGACATAAAATGTTCACGGATATCATTCCGATACGTGTGAGGCAGGATCGCCCCATAAACTACCAATGCCCCTTTTACCATTTGCTCGGTATAAAAAAGGAAAAAATCATCTGAAAACAGCCTCGGTGCATTGGGATAAACATCCTGATCGGTAAAGCCTATAGGAACGGCGTGCCCTTCTTCCCTGAAAATATCGGATGTCACTTTCGTATGCTGTTCAGACAAATCTAGTGCATGGCTTAAAACTGCCTTAATTTCACTGTCCTCCACACAGGTAAGAAAATACTTATAAACACATATGAACATACTGTCAGCTATATAATTGGCCCATAATCCCCCAGTTTCTGATGCAGTCAAGCGAATGCGATGATTTTCCAAAAAAATACCCCCACTATATTGATGGAGGTATTTTTCCCAAAATCTTCAGCTAATATAAATATTTATATTCTGAGTGGCTACTGGAGCATTGTGGCTCTTACCCTCTATAGAGTTTTCTCCAATTCCTTTACCAGCTCGCTAAACTTTCTCATTGAATTCTCGATTGGTTCTGGGGAAGTCAGATCTACTCCAGTCTTCTTTAGAAGCTCAAGCGGGTAATCGCTGCTTCCGCTCTTCAGGAACTCAATGTAAGACTCAAGCGTCTCTTTATCGCCTTCGAGTATCCTTGTGGCAAGATGGATGGCTGAAGCAAATCCGGTGGCATATTTGTACACATAGAATGGGCGGTAAAAATGCGGGATCCTGGACCAGCCGTATTTCACCTCTTCATCAAAGACAAGCTCTTCGCCATTATACTCACGGAAGAGGTTCTCATAGATTCCGTTGAAGACCTCAACATTGAGCGGTTTTCCCTGCTCTGCATATTCATGGGTAATCTTTTCAAACTCGGCAAACATAACCTGTGTAAAAAAGGTTCCCTTGAACTTATCGATAAAGTGATTGAGTAAATGCTTGCGCACATTCTCATCCTTCTCGTTATCGAGCAGATAGTTGATCAAGAGCACTTCATTGACCGTTGATGCCACTTCAGCAACAAAAATGCTGTAGCGCGCTGAGATCTGCGGCTGATGCTGGCTGCTCAGCTTGCTGTGCACCCCATGGCCGCATTCATGCGCAAGCGTGAACAAGCTGTTCAAATCATCCTGGTGGTTCAGGAGGATATAAGGATGAACACCATAGACACCCATATTATAAGCGCCCGATCTTTTCCCCGGGGTTTCCCGGACATCGAGATAACGAGCATTTTTAAAGTCCTTCAATGTCTTGACATAGTCCTCGCCAAGCGGTGCCAAAGCCTTCAGCATAATTTCATATGCCTCTTCATACGGAATTTCCTGTTTCACCCCGCTTACAAGAGGGACACTCAAGTCATACTGATGAAGCTCATCAAGCTTGAGTTTTTCTTTCCTCAGCCTGTTGTATTCGTGCATTGGCGCAATATTATCCTTTGCCGATTGGATCAGGTTTTCATAAACTTCTTTCGGGACATTATCCCCGAAAAGCCCTTTTTCCAAAGCAGAAGGATAGCGGCGAAGCTTGGATGTCGATACATTGTTCTTTATCGCAGCAGACAAGGTGGATGCAATTGTATTTTTCAGTTCGACATATGGCTTGTAATAAGCTTTGTAAGCCTCCTTCCGCTTTTCGCGGTCTTCATCTTCAATCAGCTTGCTGTACATGCCCCGCGTAAGGCGGACCTTCTCGCCATCGTCTTTTGTAACCATCCCGAACTTGATATCGGCATTATTGATCATGCCATACGTATTGCTTGGAGATGAGAGAGCTTCTCCAAGCTGTGAAAGAACTTCTTCCTGTTCTTTGGTCAGCACATGGGTTTTATAGCGGAAAGATTCAAGCAGGTCTTCTTCGAAATATTTCAGTCCTCCTTCTTCTGCGATATACCCTTTAAGCGTTTCTTCATCAAGGCTGAGAAGATATGGCATGAAAAATGAAGTGGCTGCCCCGACTTTTACCCCAAGCTGTTTGACGCGGTCCTGCAGGGCTTGGGCAGCCGTATCCCTCGTATCCTGATCCGCCTTAAACATGCTGTAAGCATATACATGTGTAAATGTATACGAAAGCTCTTCACTTAGCTTTAAATATTGGTATAGGTCTTGTGCATCATTAATATTGCCGTCAAACTCTTTAAGCTTTTCAGCCATTTTCCCGACTTTCTCAAAATCCTGTTCCCACAGCTTTTCATCACTATAGATATCCTTAAGATTCCACGTTTCTTCAACAGGCACATCCTGCCTGGAAGTGTATGCTGTCATACCCCTCACTCCTTCTGAAAAATACTTCTATTTATTATGTACGGAAAACCCGCTGCTGCTATTCCCCTTCAGAAATAAGTATTTTATAGCCTGCCAGCTGGGGTCCTTCTTCATAGCTTTCCCTGCTGATGATATAAAACCCTGATTCTTCAGGATCGGCAATCACAAGTTCATCTGGACTTTTGTCCACCTGGGCGGCGTCCAGGCTGAAATATTTTTCCCCTAAAAGGGCATGATCGAAATTCATAAAAAAACCTCCTTTTGAAAAAGATATCAGAACATTAAAGAAATACCAAAGCTTATGCTTCATTTCCCTTTATTGCCTGTAACTTTCTTTCCCTTGTTTACGCCAGTATATATAAAGGGAAAAGGAATCCTGGCAGCAAAGAAAGGTGATCATAATGTATAAATGGATCCTGGTGCTTGCCCTTGTTCTAACAGGGTGCGGCACGAGCACAGAAAAGAATGAATCGGGCAGCGGATCGGAAAATAATACAAACGGAGGAGGGAGCGGCATTATTGCAGGCAATGTAGAACCTGAACTTCAAAAGGAAAGCTCATTGAATTATATATACATCATTAAAAACCAGACAGAAAAAGAAGTTAAAATGAAATTTCCAACTTCCCAGCGTTTTGACTATTCTGTAAAAGATAAGGATGGAGCAGAAGTATTCCTGTTTTCAAGTGCTGCATTTTTCCTGCAGGCTGAGGGAGAAGAAGTTTTGAAGCCTGCTGAAGAGCTGAATTACGATATTAACCTCAGCCAGCTGAAGCTCGCTCCAGGGACGTACACCCTTGAAGCCTGGATGACACAGCAGGACGGGGAAGACTATAAAGTCACCGAGGAAATCACTATTCAATAGATAATGGCCCCTGCATTTACATCCTTGCAGGGGTATTTTTTATATAATTCTTATCACAGGCTCATGAAAGGAAAACACATGAACGTGATGCTCAAAACATGCAATAGAATAATGCGTTAGCTCTCTTCCTTCTGATACTTTCTGATAAACATATTCTTTCTTTACGAAATCCAGCAGCGTTGACTCGGCATAAACCCTAAAGGCTTCTCCCTCAAACACATCTTCATCATTCCAAACCGTAAAATCATCATGAGCGACAGAATAAGTAACATAATTTTGAAACTCAATCTCTGCCCTGACGGCCCTGCTGTCAGGATGGGGATAGATCAGCAGATCTGTGGCATTTTTGCTTATAAGAACCGAAATGCGCAGCATAGCTCCTTCCGTTCTAGGCTCGAAGATTTGTTCAAATGAAATATCGATATCCTTCATCTCCATTAAGTCTTTATAACGCATATACTTTCCTTTCCAAACCATGATACCTTTGCTCCATTTTTGTTACCGTATTAACTATTAAAATAATAGCAGTAATTTATGTCTGCACCTGCTGCCGCTGTCATCAGAAGCATTAGACTCTGCCTCCTGCTTTTTTTCAAATATAGCCTGCTGCTAATGGCCAGGAGAATCATGAATTCATATAGTAGACCTCCAAATTGAGTCCATATCCTTATTACGATCCTTCAGAGGTAAAAGTTCCTGCTATTCTGCCAGTTTTTATTGCTAAATGAAAAAGGCTGCCCTTTTAAGGACAGCCTTTCCTGCTACTCAGCCTTGCTTGAATTACCTTCTTCTGTTTTGTCTTCAGACATTTTTACTGTGCCTGTTTTTTCTTCTTCTATATTTTCTTCATCTGCTTCTTTTACCGCAGTATCTTCATTCAGCTTATATTGATATTTCGAGCGGTCCACCGGTTCAAACCCTTCCGGTGTGTAAAATCTGAGAAGGTCTCCATTAACAACTTTGTCTGAAAGCTTAAGCTTCTGCTCTACATTCAGCTTGTATTTTTCCGCCTCTTCAAGCCTGCTTTCGTCCAGCAGCTCGCCCGTCTTGGAATCATAGAACTTCCCGCCTGTCGAAGTAATCTCAGGGCTGGCAAAATCTCCATTTCGGAAAGGAACAATATCATCATGCTCCTCTGATAAAAGGTCTGTTCCAAACTGGATATTGTCTTTATTCTCTATTCCAAGCAAGTGAAGTACGGTTGGCAGCAAATCGATCTGGCCGCCATATTCATGATTGACGCCGCCCTCCATGCCAGGCACACGGATGAACAGAGGCACCCTCTGCAATCCTTGGCTGACAAAGTCATCGACTTCATGTCCAAGCACCTCTTCCATTGCCTTATTATGGTTTTCGGATATTCCGTAATGGTCTCCGTACATAATAATAATGGAATTATCGTAAAGGCCTGCTTCCTTCAGATCCTCGAAAAACTGCTCCAGCGCCTCATCTGCATAACGGGCGGTCTGGAAGTAATTATCGACTGATTTATCCCCGGTTGTGTGAGGGGCAATCGTAGCTTCAGCCTGATCCATCTTATAAGGATAATGGTGTGTTACCGTAATGAACTTTGTATAGAAAGGCTGCTTCAGTGATTGTAAATTGTCCATCGACTGCTCAAAGAACGGTTTATCCATCAGGCCGTATTCTGCCTGAGGGGCAGTCATATCATAATAGCTTGAGTCAAAGAAATGATCAAAGCCAAAGGATTTGTAAATTTCATCCCTATTCCAGAAGCTGCCGGAGTTGCCGTGGAAAGCAGCGGATGTATACCCATGCTGGCCCAGGATGGCAGGTGCAGCCTGATACGTGTTCGTCCCCTTTGTTGTAAAAGCGGATCCCTGAGGCAGACCGTAAAGGGAATTTTCAAGCATGAACTCCGCATCGGCCGTTTTCCCCTGTGCAGTCTGGTGGTAGAAATTATCGAAGTACATCGTATTCTGCTCACTTGTGAGTGAGTTCAGGAATGGTGTTACTTCTTCGCCATGCAGCTTATAGTCAATCAGGAAGTTCTGTATAGACTCAAGGTGAAGGTAAATGACATTCATCCCTTCCCCGGCTCCGAAATACTTTTCATTCGGTTTGGCATGGTTTGATTTAGTAAAGTTGATGACTTCTGTCACATCATTGCTGTCGGCAAAGGCCCTCTGTGCAGTTGATTTTGTACTTTGAACAGCATCATAGATCGTATAATTGTACATTCCGAGATATTTGACAATATAGTTGCGGTCAAATCCCCTCGTCAGCAGCTGCGGACGGTCTGACTCAGCCAGTCCCAGATTGAAGCTGGAAATAGCCAGGGACAGGAACATCAATGCAGCTGCTTTCCTGCGCGGTACAGCAGCCATATCCATTTTTACAAAACGGCTTGCCAGCAATACAGCCAGAAGCAGCAGATCAGCAAAATAAAGGATATCATGCGGCTTCAGCAGAGATGTCACACTTCCGCTCACATCGCCGAAGTTTTGCGTCTGAGTCAATGTCGGCAAGGTCAGGAAGTCATTAAAAAACCTGTAAAAAAGCACATTTGCATACAGGAGGAATGACATGAGCAAGTCGATTCCGATTAATGCAAAGTATTTCTTCCGCCCTTTAAAGAAAAAAGCGATCCCGAGGAACAGCATCGCTGATCCAAGCGGATTCAGCACAAGCAGGAATTGCTGCAGGACGTTATCAATTCCAAGGCTGAATTCATGGGCCTGTACTGTGTAAGTCTTAATCCACAGCATCAGGACCGCCAATGCATAAAAGCCTGAGAATTTAGTTAGTATATTGGCATTCATATAGTTTGTTTTCTTCAAGTATAATACCCTCTTTCTATTGCAAAATCGAAATCTTGCACAGGGGAAGCCATTTCCCGTTTAACATCTTTGGCCCTTACATTGCGATTGCAGCACAACATAATGTGTAAGTGTACCATGTTTCTGTGCAAAAATGAACTGGAAACCGATCCAAATCCGGCTTGTTCACAAAAAGCTCACATATATTATACGTATAAACAGCCCAAAAAGTTTCAGCCATGCTTTGGACAGAAAATGAAATAGACTCAAATATATATACCCATGAATAGAAAGATATTCCTAGAATCATAAAAAAATTGAAGATGTTCCACTCATCTCAGTGCCAAAGGTATTACTCTGCTAATCCATTTAATGGTAAGATATAGTCATATTTGCTGGAGGTGAAAGATTGAGGAAGAATTTGCTTTTGTTTTGTATCCCTGCTGCCTTTGTTCTTCTTTACTTCATAGTCAGCTTTTCATTTGGCGAGGAAAAATTTGATGAGGTTCTTGCCAAAGAGGATATATTAATCTCCGATATTGAATCGATCGAAATTATCAGCGGCTGGAAGGATGAGCGGAAATATTTAACTGGAAGACAAGATATCCAACGCTTAATGGAGAACTTTACCGGTTTGAAAATGAATAAAAATAATTTTGCTCAACTATCAGATGAAGATAGCTATTGGCTGACGATCTCCTCGAAAAGCGGCAAAAGGCTGGCTCTTACGATATTTGAAAGTGATTATATAACTGTGTACAGCTTCCAGGACAAGAACTCCCGAAGCAATACTTACAAACTCTCCCATTCAGGCTTAAAACTGTCCTTAGAAGAAATCTTCAAATAACGATTATTAAATTGAGGTGAATTTTATTCCTATGCACATTGAGGAAAATTGGCGGAAATATTGCACCGAGGAAAATTTTATAGGAATCGGTTCTACAAGAAAGGTGTACCTGCATAAGGAATATGCCATCAAAGTGAATCTCCATCCACTCGGGTTCAAGCAATCTTTAAAAGAGATGGAAATTTATCAATTTATGAAAGCTGAAGGATTGGGCAGCCTGTTTGCTGAAGCTTTCTATGTTGATCGGTCTGTTTCTGTGCAAAGATATTATCAGCCCGTCCCCTTGATCAATAATCAGTCTTACGAGATTGATAAAGATTCAGACAGAGCCTTCCTCCCTTCCGGTTATGAAAAAGCATTGCGGATCCTTGATGCTGAATTTGACTCTTTTGATGTTAAAGACAGCAGCAATTACGGTATTAATGGCAAGAAGCAGCTCGTATTCATCGATTACGGGATGACAAAGAAGCTTTATGAAAATGAGTGGGTCCCTTTGGCTGAAAGCGGGGTCCTGCCGCAAATATATTTTGAACGGTGCATCTCATGCGGGATAGAAAGAGAGCTCCGCATGTATGGAGATCATGATGAAGACAAAAGGTGCCTGCAGTGCGGGAAAGAATGAAGCAATGAGGCACCGGAGACTATTAACCTCTCATAAAAATTGCGGGGCAGCAACATGTATGACAATATCAGCAAAGATATGGGCGATCATTGCATATTCCAGCCCTGCATACACGAATATGGCTCCGAACACTACACCCCCTATTCCATTTATAAGGAGCATTCCAAGAATAAGTCCAAGAGTCATGTCGAAAGCTGAAGCAGCGACTCCAAAGTGCAGAGCGCCAAATAAGAGTGCTGCGCTGAAGATGCTGACCCAAATGGCAGTCTTCCCTGGCTTCTTTTTCTTAATCTTCGCTGTTAACCAGAGAAGCAGCGTGACAAAGAACAATCGGAACATTGTTTCTTCTGTGGTACCCGCTCCGAAAGAGCCTAAAAGACCCAGCTTCCAATCCGGTTCGTTTATGCTGGAGTTATCAATACCGAGCGGCTTCGATATAAAATAGCTTGTGATACAAATCACAATACCTGTCAGAACTCCGTAAAAGACTGCCTTTCCTGCATCTTTTGCATGCTTCCTCCAATTTCCTGAACGCCTGATAAAAGATTCCAGCATGGGAATTTTAACAGCTGCCGTTCTTGCCATCAGCAGAGCCAGCAGGATTAGAATGCCAGCCTCTATTAAGGTCTGGCCAGCAAATATCAGCGTAAAAGCTCCTGCCGACACCCCCATTTCCTTATGGAACCCTTCCCTGGCAATAGCATAAGGAGCTAATGCCAATGCTCCTGCCAGATTGATTGCAAGAAGCAGGAAATACATCCTCCAGTTAACAAGCGGCTCTCTTTTGGATTGAACCTGGATCTCCGCTTTTTCATCTGAACATTCCTCCATTTTCCGCTTCAGCAGCTCAGCCAGTTCGTCTGATTGCTCAATATAAATGAAGGCTTTCTTCACTTCTTTCTTTAATCCAAAATAACCCCTTGCCGTAACAGGATGCTTAAAGATTATTTCATGCCTCAGCTCATCACCCATTCCGAATATCCTGGTCAGCACTCTCGGGAAAGCGGTTGCATGAAAGACGCCGTTTTCGTAAATGATCCCTCCGCTTTTGTTATACTGAAGGGATGCTTTCTGTATTTTATCAATCTCGCTGATATGAAAGGACAATTCCCTTCTCGCCCCAATTTTCATATCAACCCTGTTATTTTTGACTGTAATGGGTGTATTGCGGAGCCAGTTATATTCGCCGATCATATAAATGATGCTATAAATATGGACCGCTGAAATAGTGTAAGCAAGGGCTGGCTCCTCATTTCTCAGGTAGATATGGAAAACAATCATTTCAAGAATCTGTTCATGCAAAAGAGCGAGGAACAGCCAAAAATAATTGGAGCCTTTCAATAATGGAAAAACAGCTGCCTGATTTACAGGCTTCCTCTTCCCCCATTGGAAAATGCTGTAATACAGAATCTTTCCTTCTTTCAACACCATCGCTCCAAATGGATTGTGATCAATCCTTCCCTGTTTATATTTGATAAAAACAAAAATCAGAAAAGCCTCGAGCAATACAGCCAGTATAGAAAGTGAAATCAGCATCTGTTTATCCATGTAAGCTCCCCCTTTTATCGGTGTCTTCTCAGCTCCAGCCAAAAAATCAAGTATTGTACAATGCCCATCGCGGCTAGAAGCATGACTGGGAAGTAAGGAATATGGTTCAAAAATGCGGTCAGGGCAATCGCAACCGGTATAAATGAAGCAAAAAAGATATACACCTTCCTGGTTGCCTTATAGGTGATCCACTGCTGCCCTTCGTCATCTTCTCTCAACTCCATTGGGATAATCTGCGGTTTCACCTTGCTGCCAGGGTTCAGCTTGTTGTAGACAGGTATGGAAGCAACAAGGAAGAGAATCGGAATGCCGAGAAACAGCGGATCAATATTCATCCACCCAGGAACATCGTCAGTATAATAATTGCCAATCATTATGATCCCAAGGCCCAGGATCAGCAGGCAATTAAAAAGTGGAGATTGAAAAATAGCTTTTAGCATGGTCATTCTTCCCCTTCTAAATGAAATATCTGTTCGACCGGGACTCCAAACACAGAGGATATCTTCAGCGCGAGTGTGATGGACGGAGCGTAATCGCCCTTTTCAATCAGCCCGATCGTCTGCCGTGAAACACCGATCTTATCTGCCAGATCCTGCTGTGTGAATCGGAATCTCGCCCTCATTTCACGAACGGAATTTTTTAACATGGTAAATTTCCCCTCCCTATGTCATCTTAAGAGTAAAGGATTATTGTCATAATGTAAACGATAGTTGTCATTTATCCATAATGTTGTAACAATTAGAATAATAAAATTTGGTTTTTTGGAAGGAAAAAGATAGGGAGGATTGCTGTAACAAGGGAGTAATTTGAAAGTTATTGGGGGGCTTTTCATAAACAAATTGGGGAACTCAGTCGGGGCTTGACCGCTGCTTAAATGGCAATGCATGTATTGATTTGCTTTTATTCGATGTGAGTGACTGCTTTTTTATTAAATAGATGCACTGGGGCCTGCTTTTAAATACCCTTATGTGTTAATTAACCTCTATTCTATGCATGGCGGACTGCTTTTTTATCCCCTCATGTGTTGATAAGCCTCTATTCTATGCATGAGGGACTGCATTTTTATCATCTCATGTATTGATTAGCCTCTATTCTATGCATCAGGGACTGCTTTTTTATCATCTCATGTATTGATCAGCCTCTTTTCTATGCATCAGGGACTGCTTTTTTATCTCCTCATGTGTTGATTAGCCTCTTTTCTATGCATCAGGGACTGCTTTTTTATCTCCTCATGTATTGATCAGCCTCTTTTCTATGCATCAGGGACTGCTTTTTTATCTCCTCATGTATTGATTAGCCTCTATTCTAGGCATGGCGGACTGCTTTTTATCCCCTCATGTATTGATTAACCTCTATCCAATGCATGGCAGACTGCTTTTTTATCATCTCATGTATTGATTAGCCTCTATTCAATGCATGGCGGACTGCTTTTTTATCATCTCATGTATTGATTAGCCTCTATTCAAAAATATCATTCTTTTCAACCCTGGCTTAGATTGCATTCTTCAAATAATTTTAGCCCATCCTCAGCGAATGGGCTTTCCTCTACTTGCTGTTGTAAAATACCGGTGCATCGTCCACTCTTTCAAGCCATACCTTTGCTTTGCCGCCTGCTCTCTCTTTGATCCAGATATCTCCCTGCGTTCCGCCGCTTTCTTTTCGCATCCATGTTAAATAGCTCCCTGTTACTTGAGGCTTGATATCCATGCTGCCTGGTTTAGGGAATGTAATTTGCTTCTGGATGCCTGATTTGATATTGATGTTGTATAGCTTTGAATACAGCTCCGGGACCGGCCCTTCCTTCCATTCTTTATTTTCCCTTGCCCGGGCCGAGATCACCTCGTCTCCGGTCAGCCACGCGAGGTCAATATCTACATAGCCTTCTGGCGTATAATCCTTTTGGCCGGCTGAAATTGGAATATCTGCTACCGACGTCCTTTTATCCTGTACAAAAAATCTTCCTTCACCAGAAATATACGCGATTTTATTTTCCTTCGGGGACCATTTAAACCAATCCGGCTGGTTCAGCATCTTTCCGATAATCTGGAACCGGGTACCTCCCGCAGACAATACCATGAGCGTGTTGCTGTCGGCCGACCATGATGCGGTCGGGACTCCAAGATAGCTTATCCACTTCCGGTCTGTGCTCCACTTGAAATGATTTGCATCAATCGCAAACAGTTTGTCCGGGTCCGTTTTTATTGTATAAAATGGCTTTATTTTTTTGGGGTTCAGTCCGGCATCTTTCTTTATTTTGAACAGCCTAACCGGCCCCCATCCAGTGGGCAGCAGTTCCGCTTGTGACGAAGCAATAAATCCCTTGCCATCCGGCATCCATGTAAAATCACTTACACCCAAAGAGACATTTTCAAAGCCCATAGGTATACCGTTTTTAGTTTTTGTGATATTAAGAACTCCCCTGGAAGTGTAAGCGATTGTATTGGCATCCGGGGACCATTCAAAGTGATAGGTCTCGATTGTTTTATAGGGCTGATAGCTCCGGTTCTTCTGCAAATCATAGACATACAGATAACGCTGATCACCTTCTGCAGCCAGATAAGCAATGAACCTTCCATCATATGACCATTTCGGATCCGATGCCTGTCCTGCTTCGGTCAAACGGTTTTCTTTTTTCCCCTCAGCAATCCACAAATTTCCGTCTCTTATAAAAGCTGCCTTTACTCCCCCTTCAGCCTGGCTGGAAATAGGCATGCTTGCAAAAATGGCCAGAAAGCATAAAAAAATCCTTAATCTCATGGAAAATCCCTCCTGCCGTTAGGGTGTCCCGATTAAGGATGATGATTCCAATATTCAGCCTAAATCCTGCTTGCAGACAAGAGCATGCTCTACATAAAGCTTGAGGAGGACGAGTGCCTCTCCCCAGCCGGCTGCACAATTTACGCATGCCTGAAGGTCTTTGAGGGAGGAGGAATATCCCGTCTCGTGCACACTGACAATCGTTCCTTCCTCAGCAGGCTCCAGTGTAAACGACACCGTGGTCGTACTCTCACCGGGGGTCCATTGAAAGATGAATCGGCTGACCGGCTCTGCATGAAGTACCCTCCCCCCATCCTCAAGCACCAGTTTTTCTGGACCATAATTGTTCCATTTCAAGCGGATATCACCTGTGCCATCCGAGTTCAGATTAAGTTCAGTCCCATCGGTAAACCAGCTGTTCCAGCCTTCAGCAGTCGTCAAAACCCGATAAATATCATGTCTATCTTTTCTGATCAATATTTTATGATTGATCTCCGGCATTTTACTATTCCCCCAATCCATTAAGGCATAGAGCTTGAAATGAGCTCAATGACCAATGCCAATACAGCCAGCAGAATGGTCATAATCGTACTGCTGAATAATATGTTTTTGCTTATCATTATATATTTTTCAGGCTCCCTGAGCTGGTGGTAAATGAGTGATACCAGGAGCCCCAGAACGATAGCTGCCCCCCATAGCATTAAACCGGACACAGTCGTCAGCCTTTCCCAGTCTGCCATCCATAAAAATAGTATATAAAGCTGTGATCCCAGGATAAATAAACCTGCGCTCGCTCCTAGTTTTCTTCTCATAATAAAACCTTTCCTCTCAAATCTGACTGTTCATGCTGCGCTGAAAAGGGATATGGCACAATACTTTCCCTATGCTTGAGGTCCCCTTCGCTTCTTTTTAAAAGATGATCTTATGTATTCCTTGTTCTGTTTCAGACAGCTCGATTACAAACACTTCTGCTGCTTTTTCATTGCCTTCTGACTTTTATAATAGATTTGACGAAAAAAAGAACAGTAAGTTTCAATTTTCATCAAAGAAAAAAGGACCTGTTATAGGCCCTTAATTCCAGACTGTATCCAACTTATCTGCATAAAAGAAAATCGCCTTCCTATACTGCTGAATGCCTTCGTCTGAAGATGTTTCCGCCAGGCTTTCCAGCAGAAGGCCCATTGCTTCTCCATGGCTTCCTAAATTGTACAACACCATAGAATAAAAAACGCTCATTGCACGGTTATCAGGGAATCTTTCCATCCCCTTCTCAAGCGTATATCTTGCCTTCTGATATTCTCCTAATGTACGGTAAGTGCTCCCCAATCCGAGCAGTGCCCCCTCCAGCTCTTTATCTGGAAGTCCGAGGCTGATGGCTCTTTCATAATAGGGAGCTGCATCCGCTTCTTCCCCCAGCAAATCAAAGCTCCAGGCAGTTTGATAGCTGATCAGCGCATCGCTGGGATTTCTGTCAGCAAGCTTCTTGAGGATAAGGTTTGACTTCTTGAGCTCTCCCGATCCCCTAAGGTTAATTGCAAATTCAAGTTCTTCCATAGATTTATCCTCCGCCTGACACAAGATAATATACCAATACTGCTATCATATTCGGGAGGCCGAACAGCAGGACACCGCCCCCTATTTTTTGCCGCTTCTTTCTATCATTCTTGCTTTCTGTGTGAAAATTTGCCCTGTTTTGTTCCCCGCTGATGAAAACACCAAACAATAACCCGCTAATTAAAATGGAAGCTATAGATACAGTCCCGCTCAGCATCCATAAAAGATTCCAGTTTTCCTCTCCATAAGAACCAGCCGCCGCAAGACCCGCCAGTACTATTCCTGACAATAATGCTTTTCTCATCAAAACATCCCCTTTTCTTCATTATATTTATGAAGGGAAAGAGCCGTTAATCTTGTATTCTTCTTTTTTAAATGAACTTTATCCTTCCTCTTTTGAAAAAAAGGGCCGCGACATTTTAGTGCAGCATCTTACGATTTTAGAAAACAGGCAAAGGGTCCTCAAAAGTCTTCCAGTCCACCTCAGCTTCCTCTTCACAAATCAGACAAACATCAAGCGAATCCTCAATGGCACGGCGATCCATTTTTATGCCGATCATTACCAGCTCTGTCTGCCGGTCCCCTGTTATTTCATCCCAGCTTTCCTTAAGCCCGGGATCTTCTGACAGAATTTGTTCTCGTTCGGCCTCGGGAAGCGATGCGATCCATGCACCCGCCCCTTGCAGGATAAGCGAAGGTCCAGCCTGAGAAAGAAGGCCGGCAGTATCTTCCCTGCCTGCAACCCAAATGAAGCCCTTTGATCTGACAATCTCAGCAGGCCATCGTTCAAGCCATTGCATAAACCTGCCAGGATGAAACGGCTTTCTTCTTCTATAGACGAAGGAAGAAATCCCATATTCCTCGGTTTCCGGTATATGCTCATGATTAAGCTCTTTTATCCATCCTGCATTTTGTCCAGCTTGTTCCAAGTCAAAAAGCTTTGTATTCAGCACGCGGTCCAGCGGTACTGCCCCATGTATTGTTTCAATAATATCTGCTCCCGGGTTAAGCTTGCGGAGGACGGCTGTAAGCTCTTCAGCAGCCTTCCTTTCTGTTAAGTCAATTTTGTTCAGTAATATCACATTGGCAAATTCAATCTGATCGATCAGCAGGTCCACCACTTCGCGCTCATCTGAATCCCCTGCCGCCTCCTGCCTGTCCAGAAGGCTTTCTCCTGAAGAAAAGTCCTGCCAAAAACGGTAAGCATCCACAACTGTCACCATTGTATCCAGCCTGCAGATGGAGGACAGATTAATTTCTAAATCTTCGTCAGCATATGAAAAGGTCTGAGCAACAGGAACCGGTTCGCTGATCCCTGTTGATTCAATCACTATATAATCAATATCGCCTTGGGCAGCAAGCTTCTCAACCTCTATCATTAAATCCTCGCGCAGCGTGCAGCATATGCAGCCATTCTGCATTTCAACCAGCTTTTCATCTGTCCTTGAGAAGCCGCCCTGCTTCACCATTGCAGCATCAATATTGACCTCGCTCATATCATTGACAATTACAGCCACCTTCAAGCCCTCACGATTTGCCAGAATGTGATTGAGCAAAGATGTTTTTCCTGAGCCAAGATAACCGCTCAAGACAGTAACAGGTATTCTCTTTATACTCATTAAAATCTCCCTTTTTAAACGTATTCATTACGATTTAATACTTATAATAAGCTGCTTGTAATTCTTTCTGCTGCCTGTCGTGCCCCTGAGATATTGCGGGCAATAGGCCCTATCTCCAGCTCGGCCAGTGCTCCTGTAACATAAAGTCCACGAGACCATTGGAGTGAATGGCCAACGATAGGATAACCGCACTTTGCACAAGGCAGGCTATGCTTTTCAATAAAAGGGGTAAGCCACTCTTTTCCCGGAAGGCCGGCCTGAAAGCCGGTGGCCAAAACAACAGTCCCAGTCTGATGGATGAGCTCCCCTTTTTCATTGAACATAGAAATACCCTTTCCGCTCCATTCAGCCCGCTCAACATGGCCATCAATAAGGTAAAGCAGATCCTCTTTAGCCAAATGCTTGATTTTTGCCAGAAGTTCAAATGGAAGGGATCCCTTATTCCTTGCTTTTATAATCTGCCGGCGCTTTTCCTTCCAGGATTCAAGCTTGCGGAAGCCATATTGTTTTTTGGGTCCGAGCCACCCTGGATCACTGTCAAAATCATGCACCCGGAAAGGGTGACGCTTAAGCAATGCTGCCTGGCCGGGATATTGTGTGCTTAAGCTTATGGCCAAATGTACCGCTGATATTCCCCCGCCAAGGACCGTTATAGGAACCTGGAGATGTTCAAGAACCGGCATGCCTTTTTCGAAAATATGATAAATGGAAGGACAGCCCTCTTCTTTTAGACTGATGGCCCATTCAGGAAGTAAAGGCTGTTCTCCAATCCCGATTGCAATGGCTAGATTTTTTGTTTCTAATGTTCGTCCTTCCTGAAGGGCAACACGCCAGCCTCCCTCTGTCTCCATTGCTTCTATTACCCTGCCCTGCACCCATGAATCCTTCATTTCAGTATCCTGGATAACATGCTGGCAATGCTCGTTGAATAATTTCAGTGAAGGTCTCTTATATCTGCCGAAGTATGCACCGTTTTGTTCGGTATTCCCGGCAAATTTCTGCAGGCTGAAAGGCCCTTCATCGATATGATGCACAGAGGGCGATCTCAAGTAAGGCATTGAAATGGCAGCTGTGCAATGCTTCCAATTGGATAGCGGCTCGTGATGCGGATCAATAATGGACAGTCCTTCTAAGGATACTTTTTTCTTTCTCAGCAAGAATGCAGCAAGTGTAACACCCTGTATTCCCCCGCCGACAATGACCCATTCTTTCATCTTTTGAATCCTCCTTGAAAAAAGCGCTTGGCTGATGTGATTTATGTAAAATTCTGCCTCAGCTTTCTGTGTTTATTAGCAAGTTTCATCTTTTATTAGCAACTTTTCCAGTTTACTAGCAACTTTTTTCTTTTATTAGCAACTTTTCCAATTTATTAGCAACTATTCAGTTTTATTAGCAACTACAACGCAAACTATAGCCTGGAATAAAACGTAATAATTACGATTTGATAATTAAACCACAACTTTTAAACTTATTCAATCCCCACTCCTGGTAAGGTTCTCTAACGTTCTTTGTGCCTGCGCTCCCCTAATTTTATCCCCTAAGAGATCTTCCTGGGACGATTGACGCATCTCTTCCCCTGAATAAACAGGTATTCCAGCCTCCTTAACTGTTATAAAATGGACAGGTATATTCCCATGGACAAACACATATAGTTAGCTTAGAATGTAAAGCGTAATTATTACGGTTACTTTAATTTCATTACCCAGGGTGCTGTTATTTAGGAGGTTTATATGGATCGCATAATAAAAAGTAATATGGGCGAATTAACAGGTCTGATTATCGCCGTTACAGCAGGTTTGTTTATCTTTTCGATTGTCAGTTTTCAAGAAGCAGTGGAGCTTCCCTCATCATTGCTCAATTTGAATACGATCTTTATCAGTATTTTGATAGAGGCGCTTCCATTTGTATTGATCGGCGTTCTTATAGCCGGGTTTATACAGATTTTTGTGACTGAGGACCATATTAAAAAATGGATACCGAAGAATAAGTATTTGGCGATTCTAATGAGCTGTACGGCGGGAGCCCTTTTTCCAGCATGTGAGTGCGGCATTGTTCCAATTATTCGAAGGCTCGTTGGCAAAGGGGTGCCGATTTATGCGGGAATTGGCTTTATGCTCACCGGACCCCTTATCAACCCGATTGTTATTGCTTCTACATATATGGCATTTGGCAATGATGCGAAGATGGCCGGTCTTAGGATGGGGCTGGGTTTTGTCATTGCACTGGCATCCGCTTTTGCTGTCAGCCTCTTCTTCAAAGGCAATCAATTTAAAAAAGGTCTTCATACAGAGTCCGCGCAATCGATGAGCAAAGCTCCCTTTATGGACAGGCTTTGGTTGATGCTGACACATTCTATTGATGAGTTCTTTGATATGGCAAAATATTTAATATTGGGGGCTTTTCTGGCTTCATTCGTCCAGGTATACTTGCCTGCAAGAACACTGCTCGAGGCAGGGAGCGGCCCTGTCGCTTCTCTGCTGGTGATGATGGGCCTTGCTTTCATTCTTTCTTTATGCTCGGAGGCCGATGCATTCATCGGAGCGTCATTCGGCAGCATCTTCCCTTCTGCCTCTGTTTTGGGCTTCCTGATTTTCGGTCCTATGATTGATTTAAAAAACACTCTGATGATGCTGAGCGTCTTCCGGAAAAGATTTGTCTTATCCGTACTGCTAATTGTCGCAGCAGCCGTTTTCGTAACTTTGCTCATTGTACAGGGTTTATGGTAAGGGAGGGAGAATAAATGGTCATACACTATCAGCAGGGTTTAAGGGCATTAATACTGCTTATTTTTTCTGCATTGATCTTCAAGCTGCATTATACTGGAGAGATCAGCAAATATATCAACCCTAAATATGAGAGCCTGAGCCAAATTGCATCTGTTATTTTTCTCGTCCTGTTTTTTATTCAAATCACTCGCATATGGGGACAAAAGGAAAAAAAGCATCATCATCACCATGATGGTGAAATGGAATGCTGCCAGCATGATGATGGAGGCCATGACTGCGGGCACCATCATGATCACGGGACCTCCCCGTTTACAGCCAAAAAGCTGCTATCCTACAGCATCATCATCTTTCCCTTGATTACGGGCTTCCTCCTACCGCCCAAGGTACTGGACGCATCGATTGCGGATAAAAAAGGGGGAATGGCCATATTATCACAAGGAAAGCAGAAGGCTGAACAGGATAATGCTGAAACAGATGAGCGGCAGACTGACAAGGATGAAGCAGAAACGGAGGAGCGGCTTGAGGATAAAGAGGGAGACTCTATAGACGAAAACGAACCGGATCCAAATCTGGAGAATCAGCCTGTCATGACAAATGATGAATACACCGCGTACAAAAAAAGACTGGCAAAAAGCAATAGCATCCTTTTGAACGATGATGTGTATGCCGCCTATTATGAGAGCATGCATGAAGATCTGGACAGCTTTGTGGGAAAAGAGATCGAGCTGAAGGGGTTTGTCTATAAGGAAGAAGGCTTTAACGAGGACCAGCTTGTCATCTCAAGGTTCCTTGTTTCCCATTGTGTGGCAGACGCAAGCATTGTCGGCTTTTTATCACAATTTCAAGAAGCCTCAGGGCTGGAAGCTGACAGCTGGATAAAAGCAAAAGGAACAATTGAAAAGGCTGAATATAATGGTACAATGCTGCCGCTCCTTAAAGTGACTGAATGGGAATCGATCAGTGAGCCCGATCAGCCATATATTTATCCAATAACAATCAAGGTCTTATAAAGAGGGGCGGTCACTTAGATCCGCCCTTTTTCATACTTGTCTGTCCGCGAGTCTTTTTAACAGCTTAATCTGTCCTCTATGGCTGATTTCATCCTCTATAACGTGAAACCACATCCAATAGTGATTATATGCCAGCCCATTTTCCCAGTGAAGATCCTTAAGGAGCCAGTCTTCATCAGCCTCCTTCAGTTTATCCAATGTATTTCTCCGGACTGCATCAAGTTCGGCCACATAAAAATCCAGATCCTTGCCTCTGTATTTTTCCCTGGCCAGGCTCCCAAGTTCCAGCGCAGTTCCCCAATTTGATCTTTCATCCTCATTTAAGTCCCTTTGCTCAAAAGTTATGATGGTATGCACAAATTCAATTGCAGCCACATGCATCAGCAGGGCACCAATTGAATTAGAAGCATCGTCGAGCAAAAAATCGAGCCGGGATTGATCCAGCCCCTGTATTTCACTAAGTGTTACAGATCTTGAATGTTCTAGCATACTCACCACATCAGCAACTCTTTTGCTGTATCCCGCGGCAGGCATTATCCGGTAATCAATCAAAAAAACTCCCCCTTCAACATCTGCTATCTTCATCCTATCAAATAAGGAGAGAAATTATAGACTGAATATTGAAGAATATACATGGTATACTTAAGTTGACCATTGCTCCTCTAGATCACCAAACATAATAAATTCTTATACCTCAAGTATAAATTCCTCTTTTCGCCGCAATAATCGCCGCTGATTTAGGTGTATGTAAAATATATTCTTAAATTCCAATATGTAATGTAAATTCGAATATCCTTCCATATTCATACAAATAAAATGTTATACTGAAAAAAAGAAAGGTTGTGATACATATGTTTAACAGTGGAGATGCTATATTTCAGATTCTTATGTTTGCCATTATGGCTGGAATGGTTTTTGCTGTCTATTTTCTCGTGCGCTGGCTGGTTATCGGAAAACCTGAATCCAGAATGGAGCAGAAGCTGGACAGAATCATCGAGCTGCTGGAGGAGGACAAAAAAAGCTAGCCTCCCGTCCTGGCGTATGAAGAAATCTATTCCTCGAATTTATATTCATTGCTCCCAGGCTTGCTTTTTATATGCATCCACTCGGCAATAGCGTCATCTCTGCTTTTCCCCTGATTTTTCGGGTCTGCATAATAATCACGAATAAACCGATTATATTCGAACTGCCGGCCAATTTCGCGTTGATAGGAAGGATCTTTTTTCCGTTTTTCTTCCTCATGCCACGCTGATACAGCATCGCTATAGGTCTTTCCGGGATTATACTTAAAATAATCTTGTATATAAGTAGAAAAGTGAAATTGTGAACCTATGACATTCTTGAAAAATGCACGGACTTCCTGTGAGCAAGTGTGATTCTCAGAAATAACCGTATCAAGGCTTAATGGGGCTTTGGCTGCGCAGGGCTTTGGCCTTCTTTTTCTCATCGGACCTTTTTTCTCCCCTGTCGTCAAAAAGATCTTAATTCTTTCCGAAAGCTCTGCCTTTCCGCCTGACGTACTCATCCCTTCTTCCCTGCAGAATGCCTGAAGCTCTGTTTTAAGCCAATAATATTCACTGAATTCAAAAAAGCTTATTTTGCTGGTAAGTTCCGGCCTCATATATTCCTCCATCAGCTTATTATCAATTAAATTATAGAACGGATGTTCTTTCTTTACAAGGGTTAAGGAAAATAATTCCTCTGCTTAAATATGCGTTATTATGGGTAGATTGGTGAGAAAAGGACTTTTTAAAGGATAGGAGGTTGGCTGATGGCAAGAATGGACAAAAGCCTTTCCCAAGATCAGGCCAGGTTTGCCGGCAGGAACCTGGGTTCTGGTGTTTTGTTTGGAGTGGGCCTGGCAGCTTTTTTGGATGAAGCTGTTTTTCACCAGCTATTGCACTGGCACCATTTTTATGACCTTTCCACCACAGCCGCAGGACTGGTTTCTGACGGATTTTTTCATGCTTTCAGCTGGTTTGCCACAGTAGCAGCTTTATTTATGCTTGCAGATCTCCGCCGGAGGGCAGCCTGGTGGCGAAAGAGATGGATGAGCGGCGTCATGCTGGGTTCAGGTGGCTTTAATTTTTATGACGGGACTATCCAGCATAAGGTGATGAGAATCCATCAAATTCGCTATGAGGTTGAAATATTGCCTTATGATCTGGTTTGGAATGCTATTGCGCTCTTTTTCATTCTTTTGGGAACTATTCTTTTCCTCAAGACGAACAAACAGCTGCGAAAGGCAGGTGCTGCACCAGATGCACGGCAATAGCCATCAGCACCACGAAGCAGTGGGTGGTGCTGGATTAATCGCTGCCCAAGGTGCCCTAATTGTGTTTTTTGTTTGGCTGCTTCTCATCTACCTTGCAGTCCAATATTTCGGGAAACGTGATTGGCCTTTATACAGGACCGTTCTCTGGGTTGCCGGCATCCTTTGCTGCATAGCGGCGGCAGGTCCAATAGCTTCCTGGTCCCACAATCAATTTTCAATGCATATGATGGGCCATTTGCTCCTCGGTATGCTCGGTCCCCTGCTGATGGTCCTTTCCGCGCCTGTCACTTTGGCTTTGAGAATGCTGCCTGCTGCATATGCAAGAAGAGGGGCCAGATTGCTAAAATCCCGTTTTTTCTGTGTTATTTCCCATCCCGCAGCAGCAGCAACCTTAAATATAGGAGGGCTTTGGCTGCTATATACAACCGATTTGTTTACAAGGATGCATGAACAGCCTGTGCTTTACCTGCTGGTCCATTTGCATGTCTTTCTGGCAGGATATCTATTTACGGCATCATTCATCTCAATTGAGCCTTCTTCGCATAAAAAGAGCTTTGTGCCTAGGGCAGCCATCCTGATCACAGCCCTGGCAGGTCATGGGATATTGTCAAAATACCTCTACGCCCATCCCCCTTCAGGCGTTTCAATGGAACAGGCTCAGAGCGGCGCTGTCCTCATGTATTATGGCGGAGATATAATAGATCTGTTCATCATCATTTTTTTCTGCCTTGAATGGTATAAAGCAAGGCGCCCGAGGGAATCAGGTGTTGGCACCGTACCCTTTTAGCATGGGGGCAGCATAGAATAAGAAGAGCACTGCCAACTGGGCAGTGCTCTTTTCTTGTTCTATAGAACGTCCTGTTTATTCAGATGTGTCAGTGCCTTTTTCAGGCTGCCCAGGAAGACAAGCCCGTCCACCTCAAGTCCCAGATTAACCATAGTTTGCGCTATTTCAGGACGGATACCTGTAAAGATCACCTTGATGCCAAGAAGCCTGAGCGCATCAGTGACTTTAAATAGCTCATTAGCCACCATCGTATCTACAATCATCACGCCCGAGACATCCAGAATCAAATGGGAAATGCCCAACTCCCTTGATTTCTCAAGAGTTTCTTCCATTAAAAGCTGCGCCCTGTCAGTATCAATATCTCCAATCAGCGGCAGGATTGCCACAGAGTCTGTAATCGGGACAACCGGTACAGAGAGTTCGAGGAACGCTTTTTTTGAATTATTCAGTGTTTCTGTATATGATTTCACATATGCAAGGCTGAAGGCGTGGACCGCGATATCCAGCAATGGATCAATTGTTTCTATTATTTCAAAAACAGTTTCTGCTGACAATTCGTTTTTAAGAACTTCTTTTTTAATTACTTTCCATATGTATTTCCTGTATAAAGCCGTATCCATAAGCGCCTCATCCAGCGACACTCCTTGAACACACAGATTCTTTCCCGTTTCAGCTCCCCAGTTTTCGAAAACGTCTGTTACTTCCTCCCCTTCGGAGGACTTGATGAGACTGTCTCCAAACATGCTGATAAAAGAAGCTCTTAAATTCAAAATTTCTGTTTCATATTTGCTGATTTCTTCTCTTTCTATAGCTGTCAGATCAGCAAATCGCTCTGTTTGGACCTGTTTGGCAATCTGCATTTTTTCCTGGTTAATTCTTTCCCCTATATGTGCAAGTTCTCTTGTCATAAGCTCCCCCAACATAAATATACAAAGAATCTTTATTAGTTTATTTTCTATTATTATACCGGCACGATTTCAAATTTCCTAGCTTTTCGATAACTAATTATGCTTTTTTCCAATATACATTTAACCGTTTTTCTGGCTGGTTAAACGCCTTTTGAAAAATATATATCCTGCAGGATTCTTGTGCAAATAAAGAAACGGAAGCTGCATACTGGCAGCTTCCAAAGGATAAATTTATTTAAGAGAATTGATGGCCCTCTCCAGGGTGGAGGTAACACTAATCTTATCGAATGAGATTCCCAGCTGCACTGCCGTCTGGGCAATTTCAGGGCGGATGCCTGATAAAGTGCTCTTCACGCCAATCAGTGTTAGCGTCTCTATGAGCTGGAATATCTGGTGTGCAACCATAGTATCAATCATGACCACTCCCGACAGGTCGATGAACAGATGGTTAACCTTTTTCTCGTTGCATTCGAGCAGCGTATGCTCAAGGATGAACTTGGCCCTTGCTGTATCAATATCGCCAACAAGCGGCAGCAACGCTGCATTATTATTAAGAGAAATGACCGGCGAGCTGAGTTCATTGATCATTTCCTGGCTGGCCTTCAATCTGGCTTCAGAATATTTATGGTTTTCCTGTGTGAACCAGGTCATCACTTTGCTGAAAGCCTTAATGATCAGTCTGTTCCAAGTATTGATCTGATCCTGCGTATACTTTTTATCGTTTTTCTTCGCATATTCTTCCATTAAATCAAGATACTGTTCCTGAGTATTGAAAAACTCTCTTAAGATAAAATGGACAGGAGTACTCAAGTGCTCTTCATCCTGGGCAATGGATAAAATCCACTGTTCGAACTCACGGAAGAAGGCATCTTCCTCCATGATAAAAATCTTGCAGAAATGTTCATGAAAATCATGGTTCTGCTGCTTTATCGTCCGGATTACATCTGGATTGGTCGAGCTGTATACCCCTTTTGGATCGCTTTTATCCAATGAAGTATACCAGTCTTCTGTTAGCTGCCATGTTTTATCTACTAAAAACTCATGTAAATCTTTATTTCTATGCATAGCTTCCCCTGAGACCTCTCTATTTAAGATATTTTTCTTTACTATTGTAGCATTTCTGCTTACAAGGGTCATCTTTTAAACTGCATCGGAAAGCTGTTTCCTTTCAGACCTTCCTGCTTTCTTTTATCAGCGCTTCAAATACCCCAATACAGTTAAAAAAAGAAGGCTCACATCTGCCATTTTCTTCCCAGCTCCATGAAGCTGAGAGGATTGAATGGGCATAGCCCCAGCTGATCAGCTTTTCCCTTTTCAGGCCCACATTCTCTGCGAATAGGTCAATCCTTTTTGATATAATAGACTCTCCCCCTGTTTCAGGCAGCCGATTGAGAAGATACTGAATGACATCATATTCTCTTTCCCCTATCAGCCCTTTTGGATCAATGATGACCCAGCCATTTTTCCCGCCATCCAGGATATTAAAATGATGCAGATCTCCATGAAGAAGGAAATGTGCTGTAGTATTTCTTATATTCTCAGCAAATATGGCGTCTGCTTCATTCAGCATCGAAGCTGTTATCGGTCCCAGCCCTTCCGGATTTTCACTCAGAATCCGCTTAAGGCTTTGATGCCGCTCCTCCATCCCAGGCAGATCAGATGATAGCGGCGCAGGAACCCAAAGGGTTTTCATCAGATTTGCGGCAATCCCTGCGGCTTTTTCATCATCTTCTACTCCAGCAAGTGTTGAACCGGGGGCCACCTTTTCAAGGAGGAGAATGCCTTTTTCCACATCAGCTTCATATACCTTTACGACACCCGGACCTTTAAGCTGCTCCAGTGCATATGCCTCTCCTTTTGATTCCCCTCCCGGGACGGACAGTTTAAGAACAGCCTCTGTTCCATCTGCCATAATAACGGGCGCGGCAAAATTATAAGAAAGCTTATAATGCTCCCTGATTTTAAGTTTCCATCGCTGCTCGCATTCTTCTATTAAAGAATCAAAGTTCGAAAGCCATTCTTTGCCTTTTTCTTTATGTACATTCCTGATGGTTCTTTTAAACGCTTCAGGCAAGTCCATTAAACAGATAGCCTCCCTGTTTTTAAGCTTTTATAAAAAGATTTTACGGCTTCTGCCGCCTGGAAGGGAAACTGCAGCCAAACATATGCATGCAGTGAATCCGGTATATAAATCATTTTATGTTCCCGGAGAAGGGAAGAAAAATGATTGATGCTTTTTTCTGCCAGTCTGTTTTCTGACTCCTCCTGGCTTGGCAGAAAGAGAACAGGACAGCTGATTTTACAGTAATAGTCCTCCAGCCTGATATCCCAGCATGATGAAATAAAGCCGGCAAGGACATTCTTTGTAAAGCGATTCGCAAAGTGTCCGTTTTCTCTTTGTTCCATAGTGCTTCTAATGAACGCTTCTGCATGTCTGTTCCAGATATCCGCTTCCTTGAATACTTTCTCCATTGCCGAAATATACTCTTCGGCTGAAGCGAAAACAAGTTCTTCTTCATTATTAATGCTTGCCAGAAGCTCTGTTCTTTCTATGTCTGCCTCTTCTTTTGTTCCTTCCAGCAAGCTGTATTCTCCCCAGCGATCATATAATCCGCCTTCACAAACAAGCGATTTGACCATTCCAGGATGGGAGGCTGCTATGCTGAGCCCCACTTCAGCCCCCATGGAGCTTCCAATGATATGGCAGCATTCAATGCCCAGTTCATTCAGAAGGTAAATGATATCTTCAGCCATTTCGTCAATATGGTAGCCGCTTTCCGGTTTTTCTGATTTACCATGTCCCCTGATGTCTGGTGCAATCACACTATAGTCTGCAGAGAAATGCGGTATGATTCCATGCCAGGCCTCCCATGTCCCTCCGCTGAAATGCAGAAACAGAATGACTGGTTTTTCAGAAAGACTATGGGCCACATTTATACTTATCCCATTTGGCAATTGAATCTTTTCTTCCTTCATGACAGTCCCCTTTCTCGTTCTATTCTCGAATCGGGTTAAACTTTAATTCAAACCCGGATGGCTCCTGACCGAATGGATCCTCAAATCTTTCGAACACGAAAGATATTTCTTCCAGGTTCTCCGGCAGTGGCGGCACAACTGTAAAGGTGTAAGACATGCTGCCGTTTCCTCCTTTCGCACCGCGCGCTCTGCAATCATAGCCTCCTTCAATATATAACCTGAAATGTCCCATTAGATCATATCTGCCGGGTACGTGCTCTTCAGCCGTTCCGTCCCACTCAACTGCCATGGTAATGACACTCGCATTGCTGTATTGTTTGACCGCGGTCATGCTATAAAGCTTCCCGTCTCTTTCTACACTCCTCATTACAGGGACATATTTAATAAAATCTTCCGGTTCCGCCCGGGGCCTTAATTCCTCTTCCATGCGTATTGTCCCGAAAATAGCTTTAACAAAATCCGGGTAAAGTCCGTACTTTTCAGCCCACTGTTCAAGCTGGTCTTCTGGCGGGGTGCCCGGTTTATTGTCAGCTGCCGTTTTCCTTTCAATCAACAATGAAAGAAACTTTTCATCGTATGGTGCAGCCCTTTGGTCATAATGCTCTGGATAACGGAATTGCTTTATTCTACACATACAGCTTCCTCCTTAAAAAAACTATGCTTCAGGACAGTGAGAGCCACCGGAAACCATTCTTAAAGATTATTTTAAACTTTCTGTTATTGTTTTTAAAACAATATCATGTTGCTGAATATGTCGATTTTTTATTCCATGCATTCCCTTGCCTTCTCCAGCGGATTCCGGTAATATATGGATATTAATTTACCGGAAGGGTGACAAAAGGGCGATGAACAGCTAATTCTTTTTGGGAAATATTCGTAATTTATTTATACGATTCTTTTCTGGACAGGATTAGTGCACCCCTTTTGTGAAAGCAGGCAGAATACCTCTGACCAGCCATACACCCAAGGAGCCTCCTGCCCAGAAAAGGCAGGAGGTTTTTTTATGACTGAAAATATGCTTGCAGAAAAAGCAGGCTTTGGTGCGCTCTTTCAAAATCGCGTTATCAGAACCATCCTGCTGTCTGTCTTTTTCCTGCAAATCGGAATCTGGGTCCGTAATTACTCGATCCTTCTTTATGTAATTGAAAAAACAAATGAAAACCCGGTAGCGGTGTCTCTTATATCAGTCGCTGAATTTGCGCCCATTTTCCTGTTTTCTTTTATCGGCGGAACATTTGCAGACCGGTGGAGGCCGAAAAGGACCATGGTATGGTGCGACTTATTGAGTGCCTTATCCATTTTTGCAGTGCTGCTCACCCTGCTATTCGGAAGCTGGAAAGTGATATTCTTTGCGACTCTTGTCTCCTCGATCTTGTCCCAATTTTCCCAGCCTGCCGGCATGAAGCTTTTCAAACTCCATGTTCCGGCAGAATTGGTTCAGATGGGAATGTCTATTTACCAGACTGTATTTGCGCTTTTCATGATCCTGGGGCCTGTAATCGGAACCTTTGTCTATCAGCGCTTCGGCATTATGACAGCCATTGCGGTCATGGGTGTTGCTTTCATCCTTTCTGCCCTCATTCTGCTTATGCTGCCAGCTGACAGGGAATTGGATGAAACAACCGATAGAAAATCGCTGTTTATGGAGATGAAGGACGGTTTTCGCTATGTCTGGAGCAGCAAGCCACTGACTTTGCTCGGAGGCTGCTTTGCTGCTGCCGGCCTTGCTATCGGCCTTACCCAGCCGCTCGGCGTCTTTCTCATAACTGACAGGCTTGGCCTTCCAAAAGAGGAGCTGCAATGGCTGATGACTGCCTTTGGGGCCGGTATGATCCTTGGCGGAGGCGTGACAGTTGCTATTTCAAAGAAGGCACAGCCCCAGCTGCTTCTTGCGCTTGGAATGGCGGCCAGCGCAATCGGCTTCATAGGAATGGGCCTGTCGACCGCTTTCTGGCTCACACTTGCTGCACAATTTTTCTCCGGTCTGTTTATGCCTTGCATCCATATCGGCATTAATACGATGATTCTGCAAAATACAGAAGAACACTTTATCGGCAGGGTCAATGGCATCCTGAATCCCCTCTTTATGGGAGCAACCGTCATTACCATGTCGATGTCCGGCTGGCTGCTCAGCAAGCTTTCCATTGTACTGATATATGAAGCGTCAGCTGTACTCCTGGCGATTGGAATTCTCATTCTCCTGCCAATCATGGGCAGAAACTCTGTTAAATCTGGAGTGAGCGAAGAAATATAACATAAAGCTTGAGGCGATTAGCCTCAAGTTTTTTTTTGCTTTTGAAAAAGATGAAATGATCTACAGGCAGATGGGCAATACTACGCTTGTGCAACAGAAAGGCGGCACTCTGATGAGAGATAATTTAAGGAGGTTTATGATGGGAATTTTAAGCGGAAACCCAAAGGATGAACCGCTGCATTATGGCGAAGTATTTAGTATCTGGTCCTCCCAGCTTGCAGGAAATGCGATGATTGCAGGCTATCAGACCATGATGAACCACGCAGGTGATGATGATCTTAAGAAGCTGCTTGCAGAAGCGATTGAACTAGGCATGGAAAATCGCAGGCAGGTGGAAGAACTGCTAAAGGAAAATGGCGTCGGTCTTCCGCCGGCACTGCCTGAACGGCCGGATGCGTGCCTGGATGACATCCCCGTTGGCGCAAGGGTTTCCGATATGGAGATAGCGGGAACACTTTCAGCTGACATTGCCGCAGGGCTTGTTGCCTGCAGCCAGGTTATCGGCATGTCGATCCGTGAAGATGTAGCCATGATGTATGGGCAGTTCCACACACAAAAGGCACAGCTTGGCGCCAAGGTCTTGCGCCTGAATAAAGAAAAAGGCTGGCTGATTCCTCCTCCCCTGCACCTGTCTAAAGGGAAGGACTGCTAGAAGCATTGAAAGGGAGAACAAAGACGCTCTCCCTGGTATTTATCCAATATTCGCCATTGATTCAGCCCTGAGCCTCAAAGGAAACACTGCCGGGGCTGTTTCTGTTTTGTGTCTTTTCTTGAAAAGAAAGTGCTTCGGCTAGTAATTCGAAAAGGGAAGACATTCTCCAATAGGAGTCGAAAAATATTTATACCTATGTGACAAGAAGCTAATAAAGTACTTTCACACTAGTCTGAAAATATTGCTGATTCCATCATCCGGAACTCAAAACGTTCTTTTCGGTTAGGCGATCAGGTTAAGGACCCTGTCTGTATATAGACGGAAGAATTCCGCTTAATTAGTAATTTTTATAAAAAACAGCCCAAATAGACGGAGAAATTCCGCTTATTGAATCAAAAAATGTGAAAATATGATAATTTGCTTTACCTAACCGGAAAATCTCCCCTTATTTACCTCAGAACAAACTCCATTCTTTATTTAGCGGGAAAACGTCCGCTTATTTATTTTTTGTAGAGTTCACCAATCAAAGGAAAAGAGAAATCATTGCCCGGCCCCAAGTAATGTAAAATATACCGTTTCATAAAGCAAGCTCTTTCAGCTGCACCACTCCTTCTCTTTGTACCCCGGCGCAGTGGTGCATTATTTTCATTATGGTGCACCATATATCTCAGTATTTCCTATCATGCTGCCCCCGGCTTTCATATTCCCCATGTAATCCACACTGCAAGTTTCAGATGAAATAAGAAGAAATCAATGAAACACCTGTAAATCCATTTTGTAGAATAAAGGAAAACTCTGGATAAATATAGAATATTTGAGGAGGCTTGCAGAAAGATGATCTGGAGCCTTTTTTAAACTATAAAAAGGATGATTTTAATGAAAACAGAGATTCTAGAGAAAAACAAAGAAAGCTGGAACCTTTCAGCAGAGCGCTTTTTCGGCCGTAATCCGCTGCCTGAGTATGGTCCCCTGGCCCCTGTGGAAGATGAGCTGCATCTGCTTGGCGACCCTTCCGGGAAAAAGGTGCTGGATATCGGCTGCGGCAGCGGGCATTCCCTCCTCTATATGGACGGACGGTGTGCAGCCGAGCTTTGGGGGATCGATTTGTCTCCTAAGCAGATACATACGGCACAGAATGTGCTCGGCGCGGCTGAAGCGCCTGTAAGGCTTTTTGAATCCCCTATGGAGAATGATCCCGGGCTCCCAATTAATTACTTTGATATTGTCTATTCCATCTATGCTCTCGGCTGGACCACAAGCCTTGAGGAAACGCTGGCTAATATACACAGATATTTAAAGCCTGGCGGCACTTTCGTTTTCAGCTGGGAACATCCATTTTTCAGCAGAATCAGGAGCCAGGATTCCTCCATTATTATCGATAAGCCTTATCATGAGGAAGGTGTTTATAACCATGAGGGATGGAATACGCCTGCTTTCATGCAGCAGTATAAAGTAGGCACCTACATCAATGCCCTGGTCAGCCAGGGCTTTAGAGTCGAGAGAGTTATAGAAGAAGCACGCCTATCAGAGGAAGACAGGAAAAGGCACAGCAACCGCTGGTATTCATATGAAAAAGCACAATATCTTCCCACAACAATCATTATTAAGAGCACAAAAGCTATTTAGAGTATAGTAAGCGGGTACGCCATGAATCTTTGTGTTTCATGAGCAGCATCTGCATCGCGGGTTGTATGGGTTTTGTAAATATATGGGATTAGGAATGATTAATGCGGAAACCGGCATGATTAATGGCAGGTTCGGTATGATTATTGTCTAAACAGGCAGGATTATGAATGAATCCGGCATGATTACCCGGAATTTTGGGATGTTCTCTTCAAAAGTCGGGTGAATCGCCTTCCAGATGGACTGCTCCCCCTTCATTTTAATGACACTTCCTCAAAGAAGGCTTAAATTAATGCCATTTTCCAAAAGAACAAAGCAATGCCGAATCAAAACCTCCCCAGATCCTTGCGGCGCCAAAAAGTCCATACCAAATTGTATGGACTTTTTTTCTGTATAAAAGTGGCTGCTCAGCCTTCCTTATGTTGTCTTGCTCTGCTCCCCAGGAACTGACAAGTTTCTTTCTTTATAGCTGCCTGCCAGATAATCGATAATTTCTCTTCTGCGGATCAACCCTATGAAGACGCCGCTGTCGTCAGTAACAGGGACAAAATTCTGATTTAGTGATGAATTAATGATTTCTTCCATCTCACTGCTCACGAGCACCGGCTCATATGACCTGTGAAGCGGCACATCCTTCAGCATCACTTCCTGGATCTCATTAAAGTCTACCCTGCCCATGCTTTTGAGCTTCCATAACAAATCACCTTCTGACAGAGAACCTACATATTTCCCTTCCTTATTCAATATCGGGAACGTTGTATAACGATGATACTCCATTTTTTCCATGGCTTGTCTCATTGTCCAATGGTCGTAGACAAAAACCAGTTCATTTTTAGGCAATAAAAAAAACGCGATATTCATTACAGCTGATTCTCCTTCTTATTAACACTGAACACCTGAAGCATTATTCCTGCTTAATTGTTCACTCCGGTTTCTCCTGCACAAAACTGTCTCTGGCAATGGTAATGCATAAACAGTCACATTCCCTTTCTTTCCCTTCAAACAGCAGCCCTGAAACGTACGCAGAATATATACAGCACAAAAATACCTATCCTGGATGCGGGCAGCTTCAGCAGATTTGAAAGCTGGGGTGCTGCTGAATAGGCGGTCTCCTGTGACCTCACTCGCTTTAGCCGACGGGCAGGATGGCGAAAGATCGTTATCATCCCTCCTGCATTCTGCAGAATTAGCCCCTGGTCATCGGTTCCTCCGTTCTCAATATGAGATTGAGCCAATTCATATTTTTAGGTGTTGAAATAATTTTACTTCCAACTTTCCTCATAAGCAAATTTCTGCATAGTCCTTTTTATATATGGCCTTCAGCAAGAGGCAAAAAAATGAGTGAATCCTCTATTCTACAAAGACATCATCATGTTTTCAACCAGTTTATTTCTTTTTTTAATTCTTTTTTGTTTTCCGTTGACAGCCATTAAGTTCGTGAGTAAGATAAGGCAGAACAGGATTTATTATTGGAAATCATGACTTGAAATTTGGGTTTCGCTTCCTCTGATTTTGTAAAAAACAAGAGTATCAGAGAGTAGAAGAAACGATGATGGAATGCATGCATAATACCTTTTAAACACCACAGCAACGGGAGGATTTATGGGAAACACTTGCCGATATGTCATTAATGCAGTTGGAAAAGGCGGAGAAACCTACTACACACAATGCAAAGATAAAAAAGAAATGGAAGAATGGATTTCTGAGCATCAGGATCGGATAGTGATGGAGGAAATCAAGGTGAAGGATAAAAATAAGCATCCGCTGCTGAAGCTGTTTTCAAAATAAAGCATAATACCCTATAAACATGTACAGATAGAGAGCTTGCACAAGCTCTCTATTTTCTTCCTTGCATTTCCCTCTTCTTTCATGTAGAGTATTAGATCCTCAATGCGGCTTTGCTTCCGCTGAGGAAGGCAATTTCCTGACAGAACAGCAGCAATGGGAAAAACTCAGGCATGTTGTCCGCATTGCAGAAGAGGTTTGGAAATAATCATTGTGAATGGCAAGGGAGGGGACCGCATGATCCCCTCCCTCCTTCATTTTCAGTTTGCTTTCATGCTTCCGAGAATCGAGATCATCGTCTCATAAACCTCTTCTGATTCCTCCTGGTTCACATAATGGATTGTGATTCGAAGCAGCTTACCGTCTACTTTTTTGACAATAATGTTTGCTTGATCAGTTCTGTTATGTGCGTGCAGAACCATCATGCTGTCTCTATAAAATGGAAGCTGGACAGATTTCATCTCTTCAGGCTTGCCGATCGTCCTGAGATAATCCAGAGAATTTTTCTTTACTTCATCCATTACTGATTTACCGTCAAGAACTTCCACCCTGGCAAAATACCGGGCATTCTTCCCATATTCCAAAAGGAAGCGGCGCGGCTCTTCTGCATGGAATGTATAACCTTTCTTTACGGAAACGGACACTTTCACCTTATCAGCATCATATGAAGCAATAATACCCTTATTGACTGACAGCTTTTGTCCGATTACAATCAGGTCGCTCTTCAGCACGTTTATTTTTTTGAGTTCAGTGACGCTGAGAGCGTATTTTTGGCCGATTCCCCACAGTGTGTCTCCTTTTTTTACCGTAATCGTTCCTGGGACCTCCAGTTTGCTGCCCGCATAAATTCTATCGCTCTTTAATTTATTGATATGCTTGAGCTGGCCGACTGTACTGCCGTATTTCCTGGCAATGCTGTAAAGAGTGTCCCCTTTCTTTATCTGGTAAAATTCCTCGGCTGCTGCATGGCCCTGGCTGAATGTAATGATTCCTAATGCCATCAGTCCTGCAGCAGCCAGTTTTTTTACTTTTTTCATTTTTAATAACCCCCTTCTGTCAATCTTGATGTAATTTTATTCTTACACCATATTAGACGGGGGTAAAGAATAACGGTTTCACAGGGACAAACCCATTTTTTTGCTTTTAAAACTAATTTAAAAAGCTGATTCTATTTAGGAACCAGCTTTTCAGAGCTTGAATCAATTTAAGAAATCTTCCAGTGCCTGCTGAAGGGTTGCCTTGGTAACTGCTTTACTCTCAAATGAAAGGCCAAGTGAAGTGATTTTTTGGACAAGGGCCGGACGAAGGCCGGTTATCACACATTGGCAGCCCATCATATTCGCTCCGTCGATGATCCTCATGATATGGTGTATGACATCTGTTTCCATATAGACAATGCCGGAAAGATCAATCACAAGCGTTTCAATGCTGATCCGGGCAATCTCTTCAAGCGCCTTTTCCCCGATAGTATGGGATCTAGAGGAATCTATCTGCCCAATCAATGGCAGCACACATACACTTGGGCTGATGGGAATGATGGGAACAGACAAATCCTCCACGATTGCCTTCTGGGCCTTTAGCAATTCGTCCTTATAATCTGAGTAGCTTAAAAAGAAAGCATTCAAAAACTGATCGACCTGATCATTTATAAGCCGCTCCAGCTCGTAAAATTCTTCATTCCTTTTCTTTTCTTCACTCTCATTATTATACTTTTCGAGTAAATACCAGATGGTCCTTCTTATCGCCTGTACCCATTCCAGCTTAAATGAAAGAGTCAAATTATGCTTTGCCCAAGAGACTCCTTCCTTTTTTGCAAATTCTCTTACCTCTTCCCTCTCTTCCTTCAACACGTGCAAGACAAGAGCATGGGCATTGTTTAGGAGATCAATATTTCCGATCAAGAGAATTTCCTCTATTTTTTCGCGTACATTCACTGCTTCATTCAGGAGTTTTTCCTGAAAGAAGCTTGAATTGCTCCTGAAAAATTCTGCATATTCTCTTTCTAATGCAATCGCCACCCAAAAATCACTCCCATAAAAAGTATTCTCCCTATAATTATAACAAATTTTCTGAAAATAAAACCATTCCCCAATACTGCAGATTTTTCGGAACTATGGCAAATATTTCATTTAGTGAGGTATTCATTTCAATTTGAAGTTTTTATCCCATGATGCGATTAAAGGCAAAATAGCCGGGGAAAAGTATGTTAAGCTTCTCCATCATTAAGTGCTTTTCGCCAGACTTCCTTTCTAAAAAGGAGGATTGGCGGGAGGTGATTAATATTTGAGGAAGGCTTATAGCATAAAAGATCTGATAGCTTATCTGGATATGAAAGAATATCCGCTGTCTGAGGAGGCCATTCTGGATCTCATTCAAAAACGGAAGCTCCCCCATCAAAGACCTTTTGGCAGCATGATCGTTTTTGATCTGGATCATATAGACTGGTGGGTTGAACATCAGCGCAGCAATGATTAGCTGTCAGCAGGCCCCGCTCTCTATGAGCGGGGCTCAGTCCTGTATATTGTTTTTGAGCTCTGACCTCCGCAGCTTTTCATAAAGAACTTGGAAACAATATAAAAGGACTGCCCTCAGCTGCTGCAGCAGGATGAATTCCTGCCTGGTCATTTTCTTGAGTGAAGCGATTCTTGTCCACTCTAAAAACCGGACGCCGGGGAATGCATATAATATATGCAGGACAAAATTGACGATTATAAATAAACCAAACTTCCCATACATAAGCTTCAATACGAGAAAGGACATAACGAAATAGGGTCCGATAACAAACGGGACATCTCCCCGTATTTTAGGATGGATACTGGAATGGAATACCCACCATTTGCGTTTTGCAGCCGGTATATTCATGATGGCTGCAACAGTACAGATGAATATGGATGCCGGAAGAAATCTTTTAAAGGATCTTTTCCCAATCACTGGTATGGCAGCCCAGGAAAGAAGCATCATAACAGCCAAAAGCAGTCTTTGCGGTTTCATATAAGCACCTCTTTTATGGCCCAAACAATCATGCAACTTCCAGTTTACATATCCATCTATAATATTGAATCAATAAGAAGAACAAAATCGGATCAGCAATGGCTGCATGCCACAGCTTCCACCACCCGTAATGAAAATATCCCCACGGTTCAGGGAGCAAAGTAAAATATTCGTAAAGAAGGATGGCAATCACCCAGAAAACGACATAAAATATCCTTGTATGTCTATCAGAGCCAAAGGGATAGCGGCTGAGAAAGAGAATATTCACAGGAGGAAGCAGCAGCGTGTGTGCCAGCAGTCCCCCAAAATCCGGATCCATGCTGAAATACCAGTATCCATGCAGCTTGAATTCTATGATGACATCAAAGGTCTGCTGAAATGCAATCGTAAATGTCCATATATGCAGCTTCTGATTGCCAGACAGGGCTTTGCCGAACTTTACAGCTGCAATATTAAAAATAATTATTGAAATAATAAGTCCGGCCATCTTTTTTCCCTACTTTTCAATCAGCAGGCTTCTGCCTCTTTTTCTTATAAAATCTCCCTTTTGGCGGCAGGTTATTCATGTGCCTTTCTGATAGCCATCCATATTCTGCAAATCCCTTTCCCATTAAGAACTTTACAAATCATTGTCCCCTCATATCGCATACTCTCGTATAAATGAGCATATGGTGAATTGAGGTGAATATCATGATAAAAGTCGTAACAGTAAACGTAAAACATTACAAAGATCTCATCTATCTACTAATCGCTGCCGCCGTTTTCCTCTTTTCTATCATTATCTATACTCAATTCAGCTCAAAGTCACTGGAACGCGTTATGAGAAATATTGAAATCAATGAACTTCTGACTTATTTTATCAGCTCGGCCAATCATTCCTTCGCTCCTGACAGCGACCCTTTTACCTTTGAAAATGTGACAGATGCTTTATTTTCCCTTGCCACAAACGTTAAGCCTACGGATGCCCGTACCTTCCTCGGAACAGAGCTCCCCGGCCTTGTTTATTTTGATACAGAAATTGTGGTTGCCGGTGAAGGAACAGATCTTTCCACACTTCCATTCGAATCAGCACCTCCCGCAGAAGTGCTCATGAATGAGCGTGAAGTTGCAGAAGAAAAGCTGCAGCAGTCTGTGGCGGACAAGCCGGCACAACCGGCCAAAAAGCCCGAAAAAACGGATGTGCTGATTTATCATTCACATAATATGGAGGCTTTCCTCCCGCTGCTTAAAAATACTAAAGACTCCAATAAAGCCGTAACTTCAGATGAACGGGCCAATGTGGTCGGCCTGGGCAGCAGGCTTTCAGAATCACTGCTGCAAAAAGGGATTGGGGCGTCCCAGGACAAAACCAATATTAATAAGGAATTGCTCAAGAGAGAGTGGACGTACTCTTCTTCCTATAAAGTATCCAATGAAGTGGTCCACGCTTCTGCAGAAGCAAATCCGAATTTAAAATATTTCATAGACATCCACCGCGATTCTGCCAGAAAGGATAAAACGACTGCGACGATAAACGGCAAAACATATGCACGTCTATATTTCATCGTCGGCAAGGAAAATAAAAACTACCAGGCCAATCTGGAATACACAAAAAAACTAAATGCGAAGGTTGAAGAAAAATATCCGGGCCTCAGCCGCGGGGTATTCTTGAAGACAAAGCTTGAAGGAAACGGGGTATATAACCAGGATATCTCAAACAGAGCCATTCTGATTGAGCTTGGCGGAGTCGACAATAATCTGGAGGAGCTCCACAGGACAGTTGATGCTTTGTCTGAAGCTTTTGCAGATATCTATTGGGAAGAAAACGGCGGCAGCAAAGAGTAATCCGCCGAGAATAGCGAAGAGCCGCCCTTCTGAGGTGCGGCTCTCTTTATTAAGCTCTGCTCTTTTTGAATGTCCAGTTGACAAGAAAAATTCCGAGAAAAATAAGTGCTCCCCCTGCATAGACATACCAATGGACAGCTTCCCCCAGAAGCAGCCATCCAGACAGAACGCCAAAAAATGGGGCAAGGAAAAGGAAGGCACTCGTTTTCCCCGGATCTCCTTTGCTTAATAAATAAAACCAGACAGCGAATTGGACAATAGACGCCATTACAGCGAGCCATAAGACAATAAAGATCGAAAGCGGCGTGATGTGCAGTTCAATCTTTTCCGCCGTCAAGCTCATAAGCAGCAGGACGATTCCTCCGAATAGAAGCTGATAAGCAGTCAAAACCCAGGTATTGAATAGCCCTCCCCACCTTTTAATAAGCAATGTAGCGATTGCCCATGAAAAAGCTGCCCCGAGACCAAGGAGAGTGCCTGATTCCAGCTGGAATTGAAATCCAAGTGTCAGTATTACACCAAGAAATCCAGCAATGACGCCAATCCATTGGATCTTTGTATATTTTAGGCCGAAGAGGAGCGTGCCAAGAACTACTACAATCAACGGATTACTGAAGGTAAGAATGGACGATTCGCCCGCGGTGATGGTTCTTAAACTGAGAAAAATGCAGCCCATCACTCCTGCTGTCTGAAACAGGCCGATTGAGAACACTTTCACCAGTCTGTCATTGTGCCTGGACGCGGCAACCGGTGAACAATGGCTGCCATCAGCACCCCGGCAATGGTAAAGCGCAGCCCTGTCAGCATTAGGGGAGAGATATAATCGAGCCCGATCTTCCCGATTGCGAAGGACGAACCCATTAGGGAAGTAGTCAAAAGGACCAGCAATATATAGGTATAGCGGTTCATATCAGCATCTCCCCTTGTTTTCATAAACTCTAAGTTCACCTATTCATTCTACAGGCAGACAGGCACCCACAGTCAACTAATCGGTTTCACAGCAGGCGAAGCAAAGCAGGACCTGATTCCAGATCCTGCTTCCTTTTACCTGAGCGCCCTCTTAATATTTTTCAAATACGCCGAACGTATGAATGCATAGTAGACTAGCTGAATCAGTAAAAAGCTTCCCAGCACAAGCGCAGATTCCTTGAAGAGCGAGGTGCCGAACATATTCTGCAAGCTGGTAAGGGCGACAGCACCATGGACAGCGGCAACGCATACCGGTACAAAAAACAAGAGTCCAATCTGCACTGAAACCACCTTTGACAGTTCAGCATCCGTCAGCCCAATTTTTGCAATGCGGGAAAATTTCTTCTTATCCTCATCAAGATCGCTAAAGAGCCTGAAGTAAAGGAAGCTCCCGGCCGCTACAAAAAACACAGCGCCGATAAATAGGCCGACAAATAGGATGGCGCCATACCATTGGACGATCTTATCCAATTCATGAGCAAGCGGGAAAAAGCTGTATTCCTTTCCCAGTCTGCTGATCGGAAGCTCTTCCGCCAGTTCTTCACCAATATCCAAGGTACTCTTCCAATCTTTCACATCAAACATATAAAAATACTGTTCGTTGGCAGAATCCTGCAGAGCAGCAAACTTATTGTCTGAAACAACATAAAAGCTCTCATAAGCAGGAAATGCATACGATTGTGTATTTCCTGCTGCGGAAATAGATTCCCCGCTTTCTACAAGGGTGAGGTTTGTTTGTTTTCCTTTTTCAGCAGGAGTTTTCAAAGGCACTATTTTTATTGCTTCGTCTCCCACAGGGGCTACTGCATCGCCGCCTGCCGCTCTGGCTATCGGATTATATTCAGAGCTTTTGACAAACATCGCCCGCCTTTCGCCGACTGTCTGGTAAAGCCCGACAGCACTAAATTCACGGTAGGAGATCCCCTCTTCCTGCAGCTTTGTCCGGATTAGACCGACTTGAGCAGCTTCTTCCTTATTTCCTGCATAGCTGCTGTAATCAAAAGCAAACGGATTCTCCTCTTGAACCGCCTTGGTCATGACTGTCCTGAAACCGACCAGCGAGCCAATGGCCGAGAATGCCACAGTTGATACGATGGAAACAATGAAGAAGGTTCTGGCATTATCCTTCATCCGGTAGGCAAGATCAGAGAAAAGAAGCAGATTCGTTCTTCTGAAGAGGAAAGAATGATTCTTCTTCAATCGGCCGATGATATATACGCTTAGCTGTGTAAAGAGAAAATAGGTGCCGATTATGACAACGGTGCTGACCGGCACCAATGCAACGCTCACATAGACACCCTCTACCTTAAGCGCTGTCAAATATCCCGCCCCGAGAAGGACTGCAGACAGCAGGGCAAGCAGGCGTGAGGCTCTGGGCTCAGGCTTTGGAGCGGCACTTCCTTTAATGAACGCTGCCAGCTGATTTCCTCTGAATATGGAAACCGTGAAAATCGAGATAAAAACAAACAGCAGGACGAATGCACCTGCAGTCAGGCCCAGTGCTTCAAAGGGCATATAAAACGGCAAAGCCTCTTTTAGTCCAAGAACATTTTCTGCCGCAAGCAGGATGGCCTTCGCAAGGACAAGGCCAGTCCCGATTCCTATTAAAATCGAGAACAGGCCGATCATGATATTTTCCAGAAAGATCATTTTTCTTAGCTGCATGCTTGTCATTCCATGCATAACGAGCAATCCCAGCTCTTTTTTTCTTGATTTTAGGAAAGCGCTCATGCTGAATAAGACAAAAAAGAAGGAAAACACATAAATGACACCTTCCGCGAAATGCAGCCCAACCGAGACATGGCTGCCAATGCCTTCTGTTTTCAAGCCGGGATGAAAAGCAAAGACAGCATACACGAAAAACACCATTACAGAAAAGGCGCTGCTCAGCAGATAAGCAGCATACAGCCGCTTGTTGCGGTGCACATTTTTAAACGCGAACTGACGAAAGGTCATGTGCATTCCCTCCCAGGATCGAAAGCATATCGATGATTTTTTGGAAAAAAGCCTGCCGGCTGTCTCCCTGCCTGATTTCATTGTATAGTCTGCCGTCCTTGATAAAGACGACCCGGTCACAATAACTGGCAGCCAGTGGGTCATGCGTGACAAGCAGCATGGTCGTTCCGTCAGCTTTATTTATGTCTGACATTGTCTCCATTACATCGCGTGAAGCCTTTGAGTCCAGATTCCCGGTCGGTTCATCCGCAAGCAGCAGCTTCGGCGTATGAATGATTGCCCTTGCAATCGCGGCCCTTTGAGCCTGACCGCCCGAAATTTCATACGTCCTTTTTTTCATGATCGGACCGATGCCAAGCTTGCCGGCCACCTTTTCTGCTTTCTCTTCCATTACTTTCAGGCGGACCCCATCCAAAGTTAAGGGGAGCAAAATGTTTTCTTTTACAGTCAATGTCTCCAGCAGGTTAAAATCCTGAAACACAAAACCAAGCTCCCTCCTGCGGAATTTTGCTAAATCATTTTTCTTCAGCATATTCGGATTTTTTCCTTCTATCAGTATTTCGCCCGAAGTAGGGGAATCAATCGTAGATATCATATTCAGCAGCGTAGTCTTCCCGCTGCCTGAAGGGCCCATAATACCGGTGAACTCCCCTTTGCTGATTTCAAGGCTGAGTTCTGATAACGCCCGGTAAGATACCTTGCCTGCATAAACTTTGCTCAGCCGATTGATCTGAAGCATATTATTCATATAGCTTCTCCTCTCTTTTTTCTGTTGCTTTTATGTTAAAGGAGAACAGAATGCTTCAGCTATCGAATTTCCTTTCATTTGCCTTACAATTATGTAAGATGCTGTTCGGCTCATTGAACTTTAAGCGAACAGCAGTCCCTTTTCCTTCCTCGGATTCCAGCTCCAATTGGAAATGAAGCTTCCGGCTGATCTCAGAAACAAGATACAGCCCCATTCCCGTTGATTCCGGGAAGCGGCGCCCATTTTCTCCCGTAAAAAATGGCTGGCATACGCGCTCTATATCACCCGCAGGTATACCCGGACCGTAATCCCTCACTTCCAAAATGACAGTTTCACCTTCCTTTCGGCATGAAATGGTCACCTTCTGATGTGTACCCTTTGAATATTTAATGCTATTGATTAGAATTTGGGAGACGGCAAAATCAAGCCATTTCCTGTCAGAGTGTACAAAAAGCTCCGATTCTGCATGAATGTCTGGGTAAACTTCATTCCGGATGAATAAGCGCTTGTTTACCTGCACTAGTCTCGCAGCAAGCTCCTTCAGTCCCACAGGCTCTGCTTGAAAGTCCTGTTCGAAAGCCTTAAGCCTTGCACTGTACAGCACTGTGTCCAGCCCCTTTTGGATTCTGTCTATTTCTTCCCTGATGCTTTCGCGGCTTATTTCATCTTCATCCTGCAGGAGCAGCTCGATAACGGAAAGAGGTGTTTTCATTTGATGGACCCACTGGTTCATGAAGATGAGGTGTTCATTTTTATCTTTCTCCCATTGCGCAAGCTTGTTCTCATAATGCTGGTATTGAAACAGCAATAGCTGGTCAAGAGCTTCAGCCACCGGATAGAAGCCTGTTGCTGAAATGGATTCATCGAGTGTCGCAAGCGGATCAGTAAGCCGGGCATAATATTTCCTCATACCCATATATCGGAAGACCAGATAACCTGACAGCAGGAAAAGGCCAAAAAATACAGTATACAGACTCACCTTCAAATCATGGAATCCGGCCAGCCGGTAAATGATTAGCACGGAGAAAAGCATGACAGCATGAAGAAATATGATGCCAAGATGATCCTTGAAAAAGAGCTTCACCTCACTCGCCCCTTTTCCAGGTATTGTGGAGCTGATAGCCCGCTCCCCTTACTGTCTCGACAGCCTCTGTGATGGAAAGCTCCCGGAGCTTTTTCCTGACCCTGTTCATATTGACATTCAGCGTATTCTCATCCACATAGGCCTGATCATCCCAGAGCTTTTCCAGCAGAGCTTCCCTGCTGGCAATGCGGGGATATCTCTTCAAAAGGATTTCAAGGACGGCGCATTCATTTTTTGTGATCTGAGCCTGCTTATCTCTATACATAAGCAAGAGCCTTTCCGGATAGAGCATAAGCCCCTCCGCTTCCACGATTCGCTCTTCCAGCTTGGGAGCATACTCTCCATAAGCTCTCCTCAAATGGCTCCTGATTTTGGCCAGGACCACCTCGTAATGAAATGGCTTCGTTATGTAATCATCCCCTCCATGCTCTAATGCCATGATCTGGTCCATCTCACCAGCACGGGCTGAGATGAAAATGATCGGGCAGGTGGTCAGCTGCCTGAGCTGGCGGGTCCAATAAAATCCGTCAAAACTCGGAAGATTAATATCCATCAGCACCATAGCGGGCTGCTCTCTTTCAAAGTTTTTGACTACCTGGCCGAACTCTGTGCATACGACCGCTTCATAGCCGTACTTGATGAGGTGCGCCTGCAGCAGCTCTGCTATTTTTATATCATCTTCAACAAGCAGTATTTTCTGCATATCTTCTCTCCTGTAAAAAAGTATGTTCCTATTTTATCAGATTGAGGTCTTTGGAGTAATGCAACAGGAATGATTTTCCATAAGTAATACATAAACATGCTCATAACTCCCAGTTTTCACCCGGGAGCAAGCTCTATCTGATTTTTAAACAATTTTTAAACATCAGCTTACCCTATATTAACCTGCTGGCATTATAATGGGAATAAATGGTTTTAATTTTATGTGGAAGGAGAAAAAATGAATGCTTGAATGGGCTCAATCTGCCAGCGAGTTCTGGCAATATGTTATTATTTTCATACTGGCAGCTGCACCCTGGATGGACGTGTCCATCGTTGTGCCGCTTGGAGTGGTTTGGGGTCTCCCGCCGTTTTGGACAGGTGTGGCGGCATTTGCCGGCAACCTGCTTCTGCTTCTTTTGCTAGCCCTCTTTTTTGAGCAGTTCTTTAAGTGGAGGAACGCAAGAAGAGAGAAAAAAGGAGCGGCAGGCCCTACGAAAAGAGATAAGCGCTCCCGGCAGATTTGGGAGAAATACGGAATCCCCGGGCTTGCCCTTCTTGCGCCGATTTTAGTCGGGACAGATATTGCAGCCATTGCGGCTTTTTCCTTCGGAGCCTCCCGTTCCCGGGTGCTTGCATGGATGACAGTCAGCCTTGCTGTATGGACTGTCATATTTGCAGTCGCTTCTGCCTATGGCATCAGCTTGCTGAAATTCACATAAGAAGTGTTACCTTTGACGCAGCTTAACCCGGTAATGGCGCATCGATTTTGGGATACCCCTCATTTCGAGGGTACCTGTGTAAACCAGCTCCCTGATACGATACTCCAGGTAAAATGAATCTGTGTCCGGCAACCCTTTTTCTGCTATAGCTCCAATAAGGTGCCCTGCTTTGACAAAGTCATCTTCACTATCTGCTTCTATTTCTATTATCGTTTCCACGATTAAGCTGTCTAAATGGTCCTCTTGAACGGAGACAATGTTTCCGTTCTCCCATATGCGCAAAACAGATTGAGTTCGGGTAAGTTCTTCCCACTCACTCAGCAGCTTCATACGCTCTATTTCGGTCAGAGGGAGATTTTCTTTGCCCTTTTCAAAAATGAGCGACAGATTGTCAGGCTCTATTTGGTTTGTATAACGGGCAGGCCACGCATTGGACAGCCCCAGTTCGGCAAAGAGGCCAGTAGAATTTATAACGATGATATCATTGTTCTTTTCTTTTAATAGATTCATCAAAAAGCGCAAGCCGGTCTGCTCGTCCGCATTTTCACCTGCCCATATGCAGATGGGCAGATCTTCAGGAATATCAGCTATTTCCAGGATCATATTGTCATGTTTCTGATCCAGTTCAAAGTCTTCTATTGGATAGTTGATATGGTCAAACATCCAGTCAGCACGATGCTTCTTTCCCTCTTCTGTATCCAGTTTCCATAATGGCCCGATGCCAAGATGTTCTATCTGGCTGATCACTTTCACCTGCTGAGGGAGCATAACCCTTATGCTGCCGGCAGCGGATTCTGATGGTGCAATATGGACAGCGGTATAAGCGGGATTTCTCCTGCTCTCTGTCTTTTTGTTATGCTGCTGAATCGCCCTGTTGATTATTTTGATCATTTTATAGTGGTTTTCAAGCCTCATAAAATATCCCCGGCCTTCTAAAGGCTGATGGTTTTCATGATTGAAATCTGAGAAATCCTCCCCAGGTGCCATCTCATAGGTCTGCTTCTCCAGTTCATGGAAATTATTGAAATCCAGCAATCCTGTACTTTTTATTTTGTAGACAAGAACAATGTTCGGCTCAGCATAGAAATAGACAAAAGGGTATCTGATTCTTGAAGACATTCAGTCATCCTCCATTACTGCGGCAGTATGATTTTGCAGCCATTCTTCCCCAAGAATCGCATAATAGTATTCATCCCACCATCCGTCACCATGCGGAATGCATTTCTTGAAAAATCCTTCTCTTCTCATCCCGATTCTTTCCATTACTTTAAAGGAAGCAATATTTTCCGGCTGGCAGGTAGCAATGATCCTGTGAAGCTTCATTTGCTCGAACCCATGCTTCAAAACAGCATATGCTGCTTCAGATGCTATGCCCCTGTTATGAAAATGAGGGTTCATCACCCAGCCGATCTCATATGTATGTGTTCCAAAATAGGGGTGAAAAACGATATGGCCGGCAAGCTGGCTGTTTTCTTTCATAATGACTGGATAATTTCTCGCTACAGTCATGTTTTCCTTCACAAACTTCATGGCAGCTTCTTCATTGAAAACACCTTCCGGAATATACTCCATGACTTTTGCATCAGAGGTATAAGTATAAAGTTCACGCCAGTCTTCCTCATGAAAATCCCTAATGATCAGCCGTTCTGTTTCTATATACATTGATTATGCTCCTTTGTATTCAGATCAACTGACAATATTCGGCATTTAATAGAGGAATTCCTGCTGAGCGGGTTTGTTTTTTTCAGTTGAAGATGCAAACTACTTTTATCGTTTTTTAACAGTAAAAGCACTTTGTTATCATGAACCGCAGGCACAGAAAAAGATGAGAAAGTGATGCAGCTTGCTATTGGAGTTATGGCAGCAAGGAAGTTTCATAGATAAAATAAAAAGCCCCGCATCCTAGTTTGCGGGGCCTGGAAGAGCTTTACTTTTCCCAGTGCTCTTTAATAAATTCATCGCGCCCTGATTTTTCTCTATCTTCCTTATAATGGGCGGAATTTTTCTTATAATAGTCCTGGTGATAATCTTCAGCCGGGTAGAAGGTATCAGCAGGCAGCACCTTTGTGACAATCGGCTTGCTGAACTTTCCGCTTTCAGCAAGCTTATTGCGGGCAGCAATCGCTTTGTCTCTCTGAGTTTCATTATGATAGAAGACAGCAGTCCGGTATTGGTCCCCGCGGTCATGGAACTGGCCGCCTTCATCTGTAGGATCTATCTGCTGCCAGAATAGTTCAAGCAGGTTTTCATATGGAAACACTTCAGGATCAAATTCGATTTGGACAACCTCATAATGGCCGCTGTCCCCTTTTTTCACATCTTCGTATGTGGGATCAGCAACATGCCCGCCGGTATAGCCGGAAATGATGCTATGAATTCCGTCAAATTGATCGAATGGCTTGACCATGCACCAAAAGCAGCCCCCAGCAAAAGTTGCCAATTCTTTTCTCTCTGTCATTCGCAAATCACCTTTTCTATTAAATATGAGAAGCTTTTCTACCAGTTTACCACCTCGAAAGGCTTTTGGATATTCTCATGTTTAGTATTAAAAACTTTTACTGGGCAAATGTCCATTTTTCAAATTCCCCGCCATAATTGGGGGCAACCGCCCTCCTGCTGCATAGCATACAGAGAAAAAGAGACTGGAGGCTATGCAAATGAATCCTTATATGGCAATTCCTGAGTATGCATATCAGCAGCATGATGAAAGGTTCCTTCCGCTTCTGGCAATTGGTGCAGCTACCGGCGGGTTCGGTTTTGGCCGCCCTGGATGGGGCTATGGCGGTTACGGATTTGGCTACGGACGTCCTGGATGGGGCTATGGCCGTCCCGGATGGGGCTATGGCAGGCCTGGCTGGGGTTATGGACGTCCTGGATGGGGCTATGGCTTCGGACGACCAGGCTTTTGGTATTAATAAATAATTGGAGGAACATGCAAAGCAAATGCTTTGCATGTTTTCTCTTTTCAGCCAGTCTTCGAAAAATCAAATTTCACGATTTTTTCTTCCCCTGTCTTCATATCCCTAATTTTGTACTGATTATTTGATACTTCTTCTGCTCCAAGCAGAATTACTTCCCGGATATTATCTTTGTTTGCCTTCTCAAGAGCTTTGCTGACTTTGCGGCCGCCAAGCTCCATCTCTACTCTCCACCCTTTTCCGCGCAGATACTGTGCAAGAGCAAGGGATTCTTTTGGCGTATTAATGGGAATAAGATAATAATCTGCTGTACTTTCCGGTTCCTTCCTGGACAGGCTTTGGCTGACTGCGGTGAAAATGACATCTAACCCAAACGAGATTCCAACGGTCGCTACCTTCTTCCCGCTCCCTATGAAGCCGCCGATTGCGTTATCATATCTGCCGCCGCTCCCTATGCTTGAGGCAAGCGTTCTGTCAGTGAGGAATATTTCATATATCGTGCCGGTGTATATGTCCAGGCCTCTTGCTAAAAAAGGATTGAAATTCGCTTTCCGGCAGCAATCCAAATAGGTTAGATAACCTTCCAGCTCCTTCAATTCCTGCAATCCTTCTTTTAAGAGGACGTTTTTATCCTCCAGTTCCTTATAGTAGGCAAGTTTTCCAATGTTCGTGTCAGAAATAAAGCTGGCAGTCCTTTGAATCGCTTCGTCTCCTATTCCCTTAGCAGCCAGTTCTTCAGAAACCTTCTTCCAACCTGCTTTTTCCAGCTTATCCAGCACCAGGATTGCCTCATTGCTCTTCTCTTCCGGCACTCCAAATTCCTGAAGCATGCCTGATAACAGCTTGCGGTTATTATATTGGATTGTCACATCCAAGCCAATTCTCGAGAATGCATCCAGTGCCATCACCATCAGCTCGGCTTCAGCAAGCTGGGAATCTGCCCCTGCTATATCAACATCACACTGTGTGAACTCGCGGAGACGACCGGTTTTTATCGGACCATCGCGGAAAACCCTGCCGATTTCATAGCGCTTAAAAGGAAGCCGTAATCCAGGATTCATAGCTGCAGCTTTTGCAAATGGGATGGTCAAATCATACCTTAAAGCCAAATCTCTCCCGCCGCGGTCAGACAGTGTATACATCTCCTCAAGTATCTCTGCTCCCCCGCCATACTTAGAAGCAAGAAGTTCAGTATAGTTCAGAATCGGGGTCTCCAGCGGTTTGCATCCGTATTGAATGAATACATCCTCCAGCTCCCTTTGGATCCTTCGCCTTAAAATCTCCTCTTCCGGCAAATAATCTTTAGTGCCTTTTACATTTTGATAATCCATCTTTTTCATCGGCTCATCCTCCAGAATAATTTTTAGAGATCATCCACACCCTTTTAGAAATACAAAAAAACCGCACTCTTTTAAGTGGACACTTAAAATAATGCGGTTCATGATTAATAGCCTTCCTATTTGCGATTTTTAGAAATCGATAGCAAGGCTAGTTTTTATGATGATGGTTTTGTGAAAATGGACAACAGCTTCTATCCGGCTGCATAAGGATCACCTCTAATTTCCATATAATGTAGCATAGAAAAACAGTTATATCAACTGGATTTAGACGGCGGATACAAAAAACGGCGGATACACTCACCTTCAATGATAAGATCTGCGAGAAAATCAGAAAAAAGGGCAATCACTGCCATTATTCCGGCAGCATCCTTCTGTGAGTACATGGCTGCCAGCTCATCTGGCGTGATGGCAACAGGGTAAGGAAAGCTGGTATGAACCAGCTGCCTTGCTTGCTCCTTTATATTCCTGGATCTCAGTGAAAACTCTTCAGAAGATACATACTCTTTCATCCCGTACCAGACCGGCTGCAGAAATTCCGGGTATAAAACAAGTGCACGATAATCGCTGGCGGTATCATAGCTGTGCTTCGCAGTCATGATATCCCAGAGTATATCCCTTTGTCTCCTGTCAGCTTCCGGAAAATCAATCAGCCGAATGGATGGCAGCCCTGGTAAAATCCCCGGCTCTATCAGCCCGCTGGGCAAAGCCCCGCCCTTTATCGGCCTGTACCCCAAACTTTCCTGCCATGCCAATGCAATCAGGAGAAGCTTTGGATTAACATAGTTGAAAGTAAAAACGATTTTTTCAACTCTCTTCAGACGCTCCATCCCCAAAATCCTTTCCCAGTTGTATCGTTCAGGCACAAAAGAAAGGCCGGGCTCTCTTAAACCTTCTGCTGCCCTTTCTGCATGAATGGTGAGCATGCTGGGGCGCACCTGCTGCCACCCTGTATAAAGGAATTTTTCATAATGTGCCAGCGCACGGAAGATAAAATTGACAATGGGTACCTTTAATACATGCTTAATATCACCATACAGCAATTGCAGTGAACCTGAAGCGCTCTCCTCAAAAATTTCCGGGATTCCGAATTGCCGTTGTTTCAAAATGGCCACCGTTTCCTTTTTCATTAAACATATGCTCGGGAAAATGGAATATGTAAGAATAGCTGCCTTTACAGCAGCCAGCTTAAAGCCCTTCCTCCTTCTCGCTTTCACGCCTCTTCCTCGATTCATGGTAGGCTTGATGCCGGAAATGGAGGATAGGATCATCGCTGCATTCAATGCCTTCAGGTAGAATGGTTGGATCAAAAAACATTTCATTTGGCTCTTCGTTCTTTTGTGTGATTGTCAGTTCTCCTATTGCAAGCTTTTGCCTGTCGCCCGGCCATAGCACTGTAGGATCATCTGTCGGGTCATCTTTTTCTCCCAGCTGCACAGATAATGTAAAGCGGACAGGACCTTTTGCCAGCCTCTCATCCAGCTCTGTTTCTAGATATGTTTCAGCAAGATGGCCGGCCGCTTCTTTTTTCGTGTACATGCTGACGCCTTCTTCCGGCTCCCAGATGAATTTAACTGCCTGCCGTCCTCCTTCCCTGGTGGTAAGGTAAAAGGCATGGATAGAATAGTAGGGAGCTGCTGCATAGCTTGCAGGCAGCCTTACCTCCTGGATCAGCTCAATGAACGCCTTGCTTTCAGGAAAGTCCTTAGCAATGCCTGCCAATGATTTAAGATCAGGTTTCCCTTTGCGTATAGAGGCAAACAGCTCAATAATTTGGGTGAAAGATTCGGGCGTCCTTGCAAAAAATAGCGGAACGGTCGTGCATACAAGATTTGTAACGTCTCCATCAGGCAGCTGGAATTGAACTGCCATTCCTTTAGGAGAAGTCATCGCATCACTGTGTCCAGGATTGGTCGAGCTGTTGGAAAAACGGACAATAGCCGGCACCTCGCCTCCCTGAAGATGTGGGGCAGAAGTCAAATAGGCGGCTTTTCCGTTTGGTTTAAAGGTTCCTTTATAGGAGCTTCCCCGTGCATGAGCCCTTTTGCGGCCAGGGAACTTTCCGGCTGCCCCTTCAATACTGTCTATGGCACGTCCGGCAAGATCGGTCTTTTTAATGCTACTCATCAGTTGGCCCCCTTTTCTATTCTTGATTACTCTATTCTTCCCTTGACCCGGCTTTTAGAAACAAACGGGTGTGTGTTTTTAAATGACCATAAGGAGGACTGAATAGCCAGCAAGGCCGATGCAGAATGCCGCAAAGCTGCTTTCCCGCTCTTCCGGCAGCTCTTCCTTCAGCACATTCAGCACCACGCCTCCAGCCAGGAAAGCGACAAGAATTGAAATGATAAGATCATGAACTTCCATAACCGCTCCGATCACCCAGCCGAGCAAAATGGCTGCAGTCAGGAGTATGCGGCCGTATTTGTCATAAACTTCACGGTGATCACGCCTGAGTCCTCTGTCATTGGTGATGAAATGGATGCTTAGAGCTATAAAATAAAAGAACATTCCCCACGGGCTTTCATATTCCTCGCGTATGAGGAGATAACCGATGATGCTGTTATAAATAAAAAAAGATCCGATATGAATCCAGAACACGCCGGCAGAAGTCTGGTTTCCCGTCTTGTCTTTCTTCTTCTTTTTCGAAACCTTCACAATCCGTTCAAGGCCATAAAATATTGCCAGTCCAATCATGGCAATCAGGTAAATATGATTCTCAATATATTTTCCTGCATCCGTCCCGATCAAATCCTCCAAGCTCTCCTGATAGCCATTCAATTCCGGAAGCAGATGCAGGAACACATAAGCAACAGCGATGCCGCCGGCTATGGAAAGGATCCGGCTCCTTGGGGTTTCCTTAATAAAATTCATATATTTCGAGGAAAAATGGATGAGCGCAAAACCGATTGCAAAAATCATGCTGAGCCAAAAGAGCATATGATCATTCCTTTTTAGTAGGGTGTCTGCTTCGGGCTTGCTGGACTGTCAGGACGGCAGGTTTGATTGAATGGGCGGCTGGCTTTTAACTGCGAATTGGCAGATTATCTTTTGAAATGGCAGAATATCTGCTGAAATGGCAGATTATCCCTCGAATTGATTGAATTATTTGTTGAATTGATCGAATTAACCGCCGAATTGATTAAAAAGCCAGCTGTACATATAAAAACCTCAATAAAAATACTTGATTTATCACAAACCACAAGCTATCCGAAGCCTAATATTCCATAACCTGACTCTAGACAGTCTAAACACACTTCTTTACGGAAAAAAAGAGCAGCTCTCTGCCGCTCTTTCACTTTATCTGCTTATTTTACCGGTATCCAGATCTCAGAATAGCAGTCCGGGCTGTAGGGATCATTGTCATTGTAGACCTCAAGCTCAGGTGTCCCTGCATGTTCGTACGGGTTGGAAGGGAACCACTCTGAGAAGATTTGCTTCCAGGTATTCTGCATAGCATCAGGCATCTTCCCATGAACCTCGAAAACAGCCCATTTGGAGGCAGGAAGCAACAGCTCTTCTAATCCTTCAGGCTTCTCTTCTTTACACTCAGCCGCGATCCAATAGTCCATCTTTGGCTCTCCGGTCTCACCCCTTTTATCGACACAAATTCCAAGAACATGTTCATTGAGCGTGAAAAGGATTTTATTGATGCCGTCTTCATGCACCTGCTTCCACATTTGTGGAATGCCTTTGAAATTCTCTCCGTTCTCCATGGAAAATTCCTTTCTGATCCCTGCCGCTGTAAAGCTTTCTTTTTCGATGATTTTGTACTTCATTGGTTCCGCTCCCTTCAAGGTTACCTGTATAACCAGGCGATTATAGGCATTCAGCTGTCCGGCCTTTTTCCGCGCATCTGTTGGTGTCAGCCCATGCTGGCGGCGGAAGGCTTTTGCGAACGCCTCAGGAGTGTCATAGCCATATTTCAGGGCGATATCGATGACCTTTTCATCTGATGCTATAAGCTCCTGCGCTGCAAGCGTCAGCCTCCTCTTTCGCAAGTATTCTCCAATCGAGATATCCGTCAGCACCGAGAATGTCCGCTGAAAGTGGAAGGAAGAAGCATTGGCCCGCATTGCAATTTCCTCCACCGAAATCTCATCCAAGAGATGGTCCTCCATATAATCAATTGCTTTTTGCAGCCCCTCAGCCCATCCCATATCGCTCACTCCCTGCTTTTATAGTAGCAGCTGTTCCTGCTGGTCTCCTGTCAATTTATGCTCTTTGATGACAGCAATTTCTTTTCTGTAACCTATTCTATGTAAAGTACCGAACTCCCTTTTAAATGCGTGAAGATTTCTCTATCAATATAAAGACAAAAGGAGCTCATGTTTGGCTCCTTTTGTCTTTATGTTCTACATATTTGCTAATCCGATAAATAGTGGCCTCAATCTTTTCCTTGCCCTGTACAATCTTGTTTTCACAGTGCATGGCTTCAGGTTAAGCATCTCTGCAATCTCTTTTTCCTTCAGACCCTTTCTTGCTTTAAGGTGCAGGATATCTCTATAGCCATCCCCCAGAGTATTAATCGCCCGATTGATCTGTGCCTCCATCAGCTGTGCCTCTACCATGCTCTCCACCGCTTCGCTCTTAACATTTCCAAGCGCATCGATTGCCTCTATTTCCATAGGCTGGCAGCTTTTCTTCCGTTCTCTGCGTACAAAGTCGATTGCTGTTCTGGCTGCAGTAACATTCAGCCATGCTCCCAGCTTTTCCTTGTCTAAAATGGTGTGTGCCTTATTAAGTGCCTTAATGAATGTTTCCTGGACAGCATCTTCGGCTAAATAAGAGTCTCTTGTAATAGAGTAGCTGATATGGAAGAGTCGTTTTTTATGAGTTTCATATGAATTTGCTATTTCTGCTCCAGTCATTTTTCCACTCCTTACTCTTCCACCGGCAATATAAGAATTACTTTGAAGAGATCGCCATCTGTCCCGATTTCAAGCTCCCCTTCATGTAAATCAATGATCGATTTTGCGATGGCCAACCCCAGGCCGGATCCATCAGTATGGCGGGATTCATCACCCCGTTTGAATCTCTCGGACAGCTCTTCAGCATTATCATTAAGCTCATATTTTGAAACGTTCTTGAAAGTGATTTCCGCATTTCGTCCTGTCTCCCGGATAGAGATATACACACGGCTGTTTTCCAGGGAATACTTCAGGATGTTGCCGATCAGATTATCAAATACCCTCCAGATTTTTTGTCCATCAACCATAGCAACCAGCGGCTTTTCAGGTTTTGTGACACGGAAATTCAGGCTTGATCCCTGGATCATTTCATCATATTCTCCGAGGGACTGCTGCAGAAGCTGGACAAGATCTGCTTTCGTTTTGGCAAGTTCTATATTTCCGCTTGCCATCTTGCTTACTTCGAACAAATCCTCAATCAGCACCTTTAGCCTTTGCGACTTGCGGTCTATGATTTCCAGATATGCCTCCCTCTCATGCGGCTCAATGCCCTCCTGCTTTAAAAGCTCCGTATAAGTGATAATCGATGTCAAAGGAGTCCGAAGATCATGGCTCACATTCGTGATCAGCTCTGTTTTCAGACGCTCGCTCTTGGCTTTCTGGCTCTGGGAAGTTCTTACCGCTTCCTTCAATAGATTGACATTAGCAGCCAGGTCAGACAAAACAGATCTTCCGGAAACCTCGAGATCCGGACCCAGATTTCCCGAAGACAATTCCTCCGTATATTGGATGATGCGGTTAAAATAGCCGGTCTTTTTTACCAGGCTTATTGCAATCCGCGTGCCCAGACCAAAGAGAATGATAAGATATACAATAATAAATATTGGATCTATAAAAATGATGATGGAGAGGGCTCCCATGCCAAACACGAGGATGAACATGATGAGCATTTTGGTGCCTGTGCTCCTATTGATAAAAGCATCTTCCATCGCCCGATTCGATTTTTTGTATAACTTCTTTGAAAGGAGGCTGCCTTCATAAAGCAAGCTATTCTGCCATTCCTCCCTGGTCCGCTCCCCGTTCTTCAGGACTGCAAATAGATATTTCCACTGCATAATCACCAATCCCCATAAGGCAGCGGCAGCAGGAAAAAATATTATCAATTCCAGCCTGTCATAAGGGACATCCACCATGTTCAGGATTGTATCCAGAATAACCGGCATGCAAGTCATTGCACCTATGGCAGAAAGCAGGAGAAAAAGGATTCTTGAATCGATCGGTAGCTTGTTATAATATGGCTCCCATCTTCCCAGTTCAGTTTTTAACACTCTTGATCTGCGAGAGACTAAAACCCAAAGAAGGAAAGCTGCCAACCCTGCTGCTGTAAGGATGGCCAGCACCATTTGATCCAGCTTATATGCCTGGTTTTCATAAAAATAAGAATTGGAAGGGCCAATATTAGCTGCAACTGCTATTTTTCCCTCAAAATCCCCAAACGAATTTAAGAGGGGGTCGATCATATCAGTTTCATGGGGCAAACTATAGAAAAATAAATCCGATCCGGCATAATAATTGGCTGCATACTGAACCTTATCCCCGCGGAAATACTCTTCTGCTGTTTCACCGCTCTTTAAATGAATATTTGTATGAACCTCTCCTGTGTGGTCATTTTTAAAGTAATAGAGTAAATCTTTCTTCACCCTTTGATAGTCTTCCCGGTACTGTTCCCTTTGTTTGAAAAGCGCTTCAAGCTTTTCTTCCTTTTCCTTGACCACCTTAGGCCTTACATGGTCATCGCTTTGAAAGTTTTTGGTTATATCAGCTATTTTTTCATCTCTTTCCTTGATGAAAGCTTTCTCTGCTTCTTTATTGCCTGCATCGCCCGCACCCATAATGACAGCTTCGTACTGTGCATTGATATTATCTATCTGTGCCGGCAGGGAACCATATCGGGTACGATGTTCTTCAATATCTGCCTCAGTAACAGTTATCTCGTCTTTAGCCTCTTCCAATGTGAGATCATACAGCTCGAACATGCTTAAGTAACCGGCAGCTTCATCTACAGAATATTGGAAAGTATTTGTATGAAAATAATCACGATTAGAATAATTGCTTGCTAAAAGAAAAGCTGAAAGAACGCCGTTTATAGTAATTGTAAATAACAGCGCCCAGACGCCAATCATCAGCCTACCTTTCCATCTTGTATCCAACTCCCCAAACCACCTTTAAATATCTTGGATTTTTTGCATCGATTTCAATTTTTTCACGAATTTTCCTAATATGTACGGCAACCGTATTTTCTGCATTATAGCCAGGCTCCTTCCAGACCAGTTCATAGATTTCCTGGATGGAAAATACCCGGCCGGCATTGAGCATCAGCAGCTCTACGATTTTATATTCAATCGGTGTGAGCTTGACATGCTCGCCATTGACCTTGACTTCCTTTGTTTCCTTTTCAAGCGTCAGCCCGTTCAGATCCACGATTTTTCTGATGCCTTCAAAAGTCCCGAATGACACATATCTTCTCAGCTGTGACTTGACTCTTGCGACCAGTTCCATAGGATTGAAAGGCTTGGTCACATAATCATCAGCCCCGACCTGAAGCCCCAGGATTTTATCGGTATCTTCGCTTTTCGCGCTCAGGATGATGATCGGAATATTCTTTTTTTCCCTGATTTTATAGGTGGCAGAAATACCATCCAAGTTCGGCATCATTACATCCAGGACAATCAGGTGGACCTGGTGTTCACTGAGCATCTCGAGCGCTTCAATGCCATCGCCAGCCTTAAGGACTGTAATTCCTTCATTTTTTAAATAAATCTCGATCGCGTCCCGGATCTCCTTTTCATCATCTACAACAAGTACATTATAATTTTCCATTCCCCTATTCCTACCTTCTTAGCAGCTGCTTATGTATCTATCATAAAGAGCAAATCTTAATATTCCTTTTATAAATATCTTAAGATTTTCTTAATATTGGTTGTTGTCTCCACTATTGTATACTAGAAATCTTGCGGTGAAAGCATGGAAAAAGAAAAAGCATTCTGTGGGGCAGCATAATTAAAGGCAATATTTATGTGGAGAAAGTTAGCTGTGCGCTGACTATTATTAAAGAAAGATTCCGGCTGGCCATCTCTGCAATTAAATAGCTTTTCGCTATTTGGGATTAAGTGTTTCTGCTGGGACCGCTATTTTTCTTTCCGCATGAAATAGCGGTTCCAGTCTCTCCAGCTGGGACCGCTATTTTTCTTTCCGAACCAAATAATGGTTCCAGTCTCTCCAGCTGGGGCCGCTATTTTTCTTTCCGAACCAAATAGTGGTTCCAGTCTCTCCAGCTGGGACCACTATTTTTCTTTTCGCATCAAATATTGGTTCCAGTCTCTCCGGCTGGGACCGCTATTTCTCTTTCCGCATGAAATAGTGGTTCCAGATTCTCCGGCTGGGACCGCTATTTCTCTTTTCGCACTAAATAGTGGTTCCAGCCTCTCCAGCTGGGGCCGCTATTTTTCTTTTCGCATGAAATAGTAGTTCCAGTTTCTCCGGCTGGGACCGCTATTTCTCTTTTCGCACTAAATAGTGGTTCCAGTTTCCCCGGCTGGAACCGCTATTTCTCTTTTCGCACTAAATAGTGGTTCCAGTTTCCCCGGCTGAAACCGCTATTTCTCTTTTCGCACCAAATAGTGGTTCCAGCTTCTCCGGCTGGAACTACTATCCTGCCGTTAATGCGAAATAGCGGCTCCAGCAGCACATAATGTTCAATACATTAAACTCCCCGAATCCTTCGTTTGCCGGTAAAACCGCTCAGCTTGAATATGTCAACTGTATCCTTCCCTTTTTTCCATATAACAGGAAAACCATAAACTTATGAAGAAGACATACTTAGCGACCATTGAAAAAGGAGGAAATAAATTGACGAAACTCACTTCCATCCCAGGCTGGCTGAGACCCCATTCATTAGAATGGTATGAACAGCTCGGAAGACTGGAAGGGAAATATGTGTACCCTTGGGAATCATTCATCGCTGAGCCGAATGGAGAATCCATTTTTGACAGCGAAACTGGAGAATTGGCGGTCAATCAAAAAGTCCTTGACGTAGGGTGCGGAGAAGGCCTGTTTACCATGCATTGCGCCTCAGCTGCCAAGGAAATAGTGGGGGTTGATGCAGCAGAGCCGTTCATTATGGAAGGAATTCGACAAAGGAAGAATAATGTAACTTTTATCGTTGCACATACAAAAAGCGGCCTGCCGTTTACATATAAGGAATTTGATTTCGCCTATATAAGAAAAGGACCCACATCAGCTTATCCTCTCTTAAAGAGAGCTGTGAAAGACGGCGGGCATATCCGGGGCCTTCACCCTGGCGACAGTCAGAGCCGGGAGTTGCCTGGCTTGTTTCCGCTGCTATTTGAAGAAAAATCAGGCACTCCCATTTTAAAAGGCCTGGAGAATCGCGTAGAGAAATCCAATTTTTCTCATGCAACAATTGAAGAGGTTTCCAGTATTGAATATCTCAAATCACCGCAGGACGTCATCAGACTTGCCTGTTTTGGGCAGCTGCCTTCAATTACAGCATTCGTTGAGGAAAAATATGGACCTGAAATTACCAGGATTTTTAATCAGCATGCCGAAGCCGGAGGACTTGCGGCCACTCATTCCAGATATATCGTCCGGGCAGTTGTTTAGCCATAAGAAAAAATGACCTGCGACTTTCCATCGGGAAAGCACAGGTCATTCAACCATTACCTTGTAAACGATTCCTTCATCCTGTCTGCCGCCCATCTCCTGATCATTCCTTCAGGTGAAGTGCTGTTTCTCAAGCTTTGCACTCGCCAATACATCGGCGGATGGGGCATAAACTGGAACTCAATGAGGCGCCAGATGAGCTTATCGCGTTCAAGTGAGGAGATGACTCTCCTTTTTTCATCTTTAGCCGCACGGTATTCGGCTGACTGATTAACTTCCTGGTCCTGCCTTTCTGCCAGGTCTGCAAGCCCCTCAGCCATCTGACTATAGCCACCCTCAAGAAGCTGTGCCCCCAGCTGGTCTGCTCTTACTTCCATCCATTGAGAAATAAAAGATTGATATATAGGCAGAAACATCATTAGAAGCCAGACGCCAATAAAAACAGGAATTGGATAATCAGCAATATCGGGAACCTTATCTAAAAGAAGCCATATAGCTAATCCCAGCAGGCCAAAGTAGGCGATCCTCCAGATTTGTGACCATAGGACATCCCTCTTTTTGACGTGTATAGCTTCATGGGCAAGAATGCTTTCTATGCTTGAAGGAGGCAAAGCCAGGGTAGCTGTTGTCACTGTTACCATCCCGCGCCCGATGTTCATGCCAGTGGCCAGGCCATTATATTGCGGAGAGTCAGTTTCATAAACCTTTACTCCCGCTATTCCTGCCTTAGTAAAAATTCTCTCAGCCATCTGCCTGATTTCCGCATCTTCTATTTCCTTTGCATCCATAGCTGCTTTTAAAACTCTGTCAGACAGATACAAATTGATGAGCCAATACAAGAACGCTGAGGCTGCAATTACCCAGGAGTTCGCTTCTAAGAAGTAGAGGATAAGAATGATTGATGTATACGCTGATATTCCTTTTACTGTGACTGCATAATAAAGCTTTCCCGCCAGCCGCTTCAGGTTTTTCCAGTGATAAAGAGGCAGAACAGCTGGAGCTTCTTTTCCTGTTTGACATTCCGGACAGCGTCTGATGATTTCTTTCAGCCTGACAGTATCGGCTACATTGAGGAAGATCGTTTCATTTGCTGCCCCTATACGCTGAACTTGCCCCAGGCTCGTTGTAAAATCGCTGTTTGAAGTAAAAAGAGTCAGCAGGGGGTGAAGCCTCAGAATATCTGCCGCTTCTTCTTCCCTGTATTCCTTCAAAGCATAAAGAGGCAGCTCCCGGCAATCGAGCTTGGAAACAATGAATATCATATTTTTTTCTTCAGAAAAATAGATTCTTAATGTAATAAAGACAATTACACGTTTTCCCAGTTCTGCCCCGGCAGCTATGAGTCCGAAAAGGAGAAACACCTTAAGCGGACTGGCCTCAGGGCCGTATATAAGAAATAATATGGCTCCCAGAAAGACGGCCAGGCTGATCAGAATATCAGTCCAGATTCTTGCGGCATTCCTGCTGACCATCCATTCTTCAGCCTCAATCCGGCCCAGCTCCTCTTTCAGCTCCCGGTACTTTCTATAGCCGAATCCGGCCAGAAAAAGGGAGAAATAGGCACTGGAAAGAAGGGAAATCAGCAAAAGGCTATCCAGAAATCCATTTTTATAGATCAGCCAGCCGATTGAAGCAGCAGCCAGCAGGATTTCTGCGGCAGCTGCCCATTTTCGGTGTTTGCCGGTCAGCAGGCCGATTCCGGCAATCGCAGATCCCAAAAATATCGGGACCAGCATTTCAGTTATACTTGGCAGCATGATTCTCCTCCTTTAGCTGACAGGCTCCATGCCTTCGAGTTCCTGAATGACTTCCTCTTTGCTCAAATCAGGATGTTCAATCATCAGCACATAGCGGAGTCCCTCCTCATCCCAGCTGATCATGCGGAGTTCTTTTTCATAAAAACCAGCAATATTCCTTACAGTGACTTCTTTGCCGTCAAGCTCCATGCCCTCTCCTTCAGGAACCGGGAATGTTGAGATGCTGAAGCTTGGAATAGCGTCTTTGGAATAATAGGCCGTCACCTCGGTCCGTGCCAACTCTCCCCCAAGCTCTGTCCATTCAATTCTCTCCAAGCTTTCTTCCAGGATCAGGATAGGCATGCCAAGCTTTTCTGCAGCCTCTTCAGCCGTGCCCTCAGTGGCTTCCATACTGGAATCAATCGATACGATCTCAACATTTTCGGGCAGATCTGCCTTAAATTCATCAGCTGCAAAATCCGGGGAAAAATCAACACTTTCATAGATCACTTCTGATCGATTATCCCCTGAATTGGAAACCGACTTAATCGGAAACCATGTCTTTTTGTCAACCCAGAATTCCATATCGCCAAGCAGGTTTTCCTTTGACTTGGCATTTATTTTCAAATGATAAACATCCCTTCCGCTCATCTCTTCTTCCCCGGCCACTTCATATGAATGCGTACCGCTGAGATTTTCAAGCATTCCGGTAATCTGCTCTTTTTGCGTCATTGCGGTTGGAAGCTCAAGCCCACTGATGTCCATTGCTTGTGCCGTCTTGCTTCCTTCCTCATAGCTGATGAGCTGTTTGCCGTCATTGATGGCAATGAACCGTTTTCCATCTTCTCCGCTGTTCTCCATGATTATTTTCCTTTTTCCGTCTTTATCTGCATATTCTTCAAAAGAAGCATTCTCGGCAAGTTCCCCATCACTATAAATCTTGTAAGATCCTGTCCCAAAATATGCTGCCGGTTCTTTTCCAGATTCCAATACATTTGAAACGATCTCATCAGAAGAAACATCGATGCTTCCGCTGCAGCCTGAAAGAATCAAGACCGCTGCACCTGCTGCTGTTATCATCTTTTTAAATGTCATTATTGGTTACCATCCTTTCTCTAATCCAGCAGGCAAATAAGGTTCCATAGCCTTTACTGGACCATACACTAATTTTCCCCTCATGCTGCTCTATCAGCATCTTGCTTATGCTCAGCCCGATACCTGAGCTTCCTCCATGCGTCCTTGAGTCTTCACCCTGGACAAACGGGAGAAAAATTGTCTTCTGCAGCTTTTCCGGGATATAGCTTCCTTCATTTTGTACCAGGAGTATTGCTCCATCTTTTCTCCACTCTTCCAGTTCATCCCTAAATGGAGGGTAAACAGCATCAGGCAGTGATTCATTTCCAGAGACAGCTGCGGCGAGGATGCTGTTTCCTTCACCAGTATGCCGGATGGCGTTTGCCATTAGATTGTCAGCTACCCTTATCATCTGGCCTGCATTCAGGCTGTATATTCCGGTGACCGGCGTTTCCACTTTCAGCCTGATTCCTTTTTTCAAGCAAGGCTCTTCATATCCTGACAAAAGATATTCAAAGAACTCTTCACCTTCAACATCTGTAAGCTCAATTTTTTTCTGGCCGGTCTGCAAGGATGCATAAAGAGCTAGATCATCGATCAGCTGCTTCATGTAGCCGAGCTTCTCCATTAGAATTTCATTGTATTCTCTATTTTCCTGGGCGGTTAAGGGACGGCTGCCAGTCAATGCTTCTGCATAGGCCTGTATGACAGTGAGCGGTGTTTTCATATCATGGGATAATGCTGCTAAAATAAATTCCTTCTCCTTCTGCTGCTGAATGATTTCCTCCCGGGACTTTTCCAGCTGGGCCTTCATTTGATAGAAGCCTTCGTATAGTGCACCAATTTCATCTCCTGCAGCCTTTTCCCTTTCGATTGGCATTCCGCCGGCAAAGCGCTCCATCTGGTTTTCAAGCCGCTCCAGCGGACGATTCAGCTTTCTGTTTATCAGAAGCGCTGCTGCTGCATACACTGCCAGCAGGAATGCTGCCAATGATATCCCGTAAAGAAGGGTGCGGTTTTCAACGCCTTCCATCCAGGTCTGCCTGGCGAAGGTCACCTCATAAATCCCTATTAAATTGCCATCCTCAAATACTGGTTTTTTTACAACATAAGATCTCATGTTTTTGTTCATTTCATTAAGCCCTTTATACAAATCTTCCGGCCTCCTCTGCTGGAGCCTGTTCACCGACATGTCCTCCAGTGAGGAAAAAAGGGAAATTCCATCTGGGCGGTAGAGAGCGATTTTGAGCTTTTCGGTGGAAAGCTGTCTGAGCTTCTCATACTTGCTGGCCGGCTGAATTTCATAAAGATTTTTGTCTTCCAGGCTGGGACTGAGCTCTTGCATTTTTTGCTGCACTTCCATGTATTCCATAACATCTCTTTGTTCATCCCACTCAGAAATACTGAGATATAAAAGGAAGAGAAACAGCAGCGGAAGCAGCATCACCGCCAGATAACTGATTCTGAGCCAGTTTTTAATTTTCATCCTTTTCTTCTCCAATGAAACGGTAGCCAGTACCCCACACCGTCTGTATGAAAACAGCTGACCTTGAAGTATCCTTCAGCTTGCTGCGCAGACTTTTGATATGCACGGTTACCGTATTGCTTGCGGAAATGTCCTCCTGTTTCCAGACCATTTCAAGCAGAGCTTCTTTTGTAAATGTTTCAAACGGATTTTTAGCCAGGAGCTGCAGCAGCTCATATTCTTTTGCAGTCAGATTCAGCAACTGACCGTCCAAGTGAACTGCTTTTTGAGAAAAGTCGATTGAAAGGCCTTTTTGATAAACATTCACCTCGCTGGTATCTTCTACTCCCTGATATCTTCTGTACCTGCGTAAATGGGAAGAAATCCTTGCACTCAGTTCTTCAAGGCTGAATGGCTTTGTGATATAATCATCCGCTCCCAGATTAAAACCCTTCACTTTGCTTTCATCTTCTGACCTTGCACTGATGATCAGCATTGGAATTTCATGCGTCTTCCGAATGGTCCGCAGCAGGGTGAAACCGTCCAGCTCAGGAAGCATGAGATCGACGAGCACAAGATCAAAGACCTCTGCAGCAAATTCCTCCAGCCCCTCTTTTCCGGTAGATGCCCATGCCACACTAAAACCATCCTTCCGTAAGTGATCACAAATGATTTTGGCGATCTGCCCATCGTCCTCCACGAGCAGCAGTCTTGCTTGCTTTGCCATATGCCCCTCCCCTTCCAGTCCATTATAAAAAATGATAAATGTATCTCTGAAAACTTTATAAACTCTTCATAATTTTTAAAACAAATAAAACTGCCAGGCCTGTTCCCGGCAGTTTGAAATTTTAAACCATCATTTACCTTTTATTCTATTTATTATATTGATATATTACAACACTATCAATCCGGTTTAAAAAGGGATACGTCCCTTTTTGCAGAAGTAGTATATAAAGGAGTGGTTCGGTGAAATCAGGAGAATTATATATTATTAAAGATTTTGGAGGAAATTATAGTCTTGTCAGATTGGCCAAGGGTATTTATATGGGGAGCAAGAAGGTGGAGAATCTAATAACAGAAGATTATTTTGTAGACTTTCAATATCTTTCTCCTGCAGAACAAAAAAACCAGGTCCTCTCTCTTGAGGCAGACCTATTTTTTAATAATGGCATCCATGTGTCTCCAGAAGCAGCCTGCGGGGAATGCGGAGAGCAGATACCAGCTGAGGAATATAAAGTTTGCACCCGCTGCGGCAGACTCTATTGCCGCTTACACCGCTGCAGCTGTCAGTAGCATAAAAGATGGGCTCTTAGCTGCCCATCTTTTTTTTGGGGATTATGAAAAATCCTCCATTATTTCTGTCACTTCAATGATTCCATCTATTAATATTTCCGGGAGTACATGGTTGCTGCCGCCCCTCCAATATTCTCTGGCTTGTTCAATTTTCTGAGCAAAAGGAGCTCCATCCTCTTTTGGCAGAAGATCACCATCACCTCTAAAAGATTTCCCGAATACTCGAAGCTTAACGATCTGTAAAACTTTTCTATTGTAAAAATCAAATATTTCTTTCCACTTCAATACGTCTTCATAGCTTTCAGCTGCATAAAGGCAGGATAATCTGGAAGGATACTGTGGATATTCCTGGAGCCTGACCATTTCAACAATTACTTCTCTAATAGCTCTAATTGTCTGGCTCATATACTTTATGGCTGTCTCTGTATTTTCTCTGTCCAAATTCAGTCCTTCATTTGTAGATTTCCCATATAAGATTTGAATAAAGTCTTCACCTCTGGAATTAAACTGTTCCCTTTCAAAGAAAAACCGATATAATGAATTTTTTTGACTGCGGTCGAACTGGATTCGCTGCCCAGGCTCCATTTTAGTGTTAGTCACAAGATGATACACATAAAATTCACTGTCCATTTTCGTCCTCCTCTACTATTCTAATTTATTCTAATTATATTAATTTTTATTGGGAATTTGTCTGCAAGAAAATCTTTAATAATACATTTTCACTCATTAAACTGATCCAATTTATACATTCCACCTGCATTTTTCCCCAGATACCGTAGCATTTCAGCTACAACCGCCAAATAGCGCCAAGCGCTCCCATAATTATACATAAATGCTTATCGATTATGTTGGAATTTACTGTTAGTATTAAAGCAAGAAGTGTTAGGGGATCCTTCAGACTTTTCTTAGTCCCATCCCATCTCGAAGGATAGGAGGAATTAGGATGACCACAAAAACAGAAATTCGGAACATGCTTCTGAATCTTATGTATTACAGGGATTGTGACATAACCCATATCTTTACGGAGCGGAATTTGCGTATGGAGGTCAGTTTTTTAAAAGAAAGCTTTTGTTATTCCTTGCTGGTTTCCGTGCCTGTAGAATCTGTATTCAATCAGCGGACCTTGAGGTTTCAATCGATTGATTATGCCGCAAGTGCCATTGAACAGATTCTTTTTAATAATGACAATCCCAGCCCCTTTGTTTTTGACCCTCCACCTGAAGACCTGCCCATCATTCCTGCCGCCGAACCTATTTCCATCACGATTAAAGGATGTTAAAAAAAGCACCGCTAATGCGATGCTCAATTGCTTTGCTATTTCAATCTGAACCGGCTGACTGACTCATTCAGCTCTTCTGCCATTTTTGCAAGCGATGCCGCAGAATCAGACATTTCATCCATGGAAGCCAGCTGCTCTTCTGTTGACGCAGAAACCTCCTGGGTGCTTGAAGCTGACTCTTCGGCTGCAGCAGCTATGTCATCTATCGCCTGCACAATATGTTCGGCTCCTGCTGCAAGCTGCTGCACAGCAGCTGAAACCTCTTCAATCTGTGCTGTAACTCCTGATACAGAATCCCCGATCTCTTTAAAGGCTCCCCCTGCATCACCAACTGCCGTGATTCCTCTTTCTACTTCCTTGCCTGCATCGGCCATCGACGAAATGGCTTTGCCTGTATCCTGCTGAATGGCTGAAATGATCCCGGAAATCTGCCGGGCAGAATCTGCCGACTGCTCTGCCAGCTTCCTGACCTCATCTGCAACCACTGCAAAACCTTTCCCAGCCTCGCCAGCACGTGCAGCTTCAATTGCCGCATTCAGTGCAAGCAAGTTGGTCTGATCTGCTATACCAGTAATGGCCTCTATTATATGCGTAATATCATGTGACCGCTGGCCAAGCTTTTTAATGACATCTTCCAGCCCTGCAAAGGTTTCATGAATAGAACTCATTTGTTCGATTGCGGAACCGATCGCCTTGCCGCCCTCTGCTGACAGGCCTACTGCACCAGCGGCAGTTTCGGAAACAGCAGCGGCATTATCTGCAATTTGCCTTACACCGGCAGACATTTGCCCTACTGTAATAGAAGCCTGCTCTACCGATTGCACCTGCTTATCAGAACCTGACGCCACATTATTCATGGCAGCAGCAATCTGTCTGCCAGCAGCCCCTGACTGCTCTGCACCAGCTGTCAGCTGTTCGGCGGAAGCAGCCACCTGTTCGGCATTTTCAACAGTTCTTTGAATCACATTCCTCAAATTTTGTGCCATTAGATTAAAAGATTCTGCCAAAAGGCCGATTTCATCTTTATTCCGCACGTTCAGCTTCCGGACTGCCAGATTTCCGCCTGCAATTTCCTTTGCTTCAACTGATAGAAGCTTGACAGGCCTTGAAATGATCCTTGCTGTCAGATAAGCGGCAAGAATTCCTATAATCATAGCTGCAAGCCCGATCAAAGAAACTGCCAGCATAATTTGCCCGGATTTCTCTGATACCGCTGACTGCCCATCTGCCATAAGACCTTCCTGATACTGGGAGAGTTCTTTAATTTTTTTATTAAAGTTTTCTACAATTTGCTGTTTGGAAACAAGTGTTGCCAATTGCTCCATTTCTCCCTGTTGCTTTAATTGAAACACTGATTGCGAGAAAAGATAATATTGCAGCTCAAGTTTATTCAGATCCTTTAATAATTCCTTCGATTTTTCCTGTTTGATAGTGGATTGAAGGTCTTTGCCTGATTTTTGATAGGCAGAGTGCCCTTCCTCAAACTGCTTCAAATACTTCTCTTCGCCAAGCGCCAGGTAGCTGCCCTGATTGCTCTGCTGCTCTGCAATATTAATGTTAAGCTCCTTGATTTTCATAAGCTTTGCAGCCTGATCGTCTATCAGCTCCGAATATTGGCTGTCGATTGAATTAATTTGCGTAATACTGATCACCGACATGACTGCCAGCAGAATCAGAACTCCTGAAAACCCCGCAAACAGCTTTCTCCCGATTGTCATTCTCATTAAGCTCCCTCTCTCTCTGTTGTCAGCTTGTTCATATGACATATCGGCAGATATTGCAGGATTTTCAGTCAATATGTTGAATTCGAATTATTCAGTTATTGAAGTAGTTAAAATCTTTTTTTCATTCTCCTGAAATGCCTATTCTTTATGAATTTTTCTATCCCTCATTATGCTGTCTTCCTTATCGTAATCAATATCTTGTGAAGCAGAATCTTCAGGCGGATTTTCAAGCTCCCATTCAATGGTTTTCTGGAGCCCATTTTCTAATGGGATGATTTCTTTATAACCCAGTTCCTCTCTAATCCTTTCGGATGAAAGATCAATGCTCTGGCGGGCATTCATGCCTAAAGGAAGTTTCCCTTCCTCAACCTCCTCTATTGAACCTTGCCACCCCATTGCTTCTGCAATTTTGCCGACCCATTCCTTCTCTGAAAAATTATTTTCTGCAACATTATAAATCTTTCCTGCAGCCATGGGATTTTCAATAGCAGCGACAATTGCATGGGCGACATTTTCAACATACCCTCTGCAGGTCTTCCACCTGCTGTGAACTTCATCCAATAATATATACGGCCTTTTATCTGCCATCCTCCTAATATATTGATAAAGTCGGTGCTGTCTGTCGCCAGGCCCATACACCATCGGAAGCCTCAGGACTGTGCCTTTAAGTTTTTCGCTTTCCATATACACTTTTTCTACGGGAATTTTGTCATAATGATAATAAAAGTGTTCCTCGCTTACATTTTCTCTGTAGGGATAAAGCTTTTCCCTCAATGGAGAATCCTCTCTGGAAGGTGTGGGAACTGGTTCTCCGGGTTCTGTTCCAAGCAGCCGGCCAAAGCTGAGGTATACATCTGCACTGCTGATTGCCACAAGCCGGTCTGCGGTTCCTTCGAAAATATCCCTCACAGTCTCAGCATGCTTTTCAGTGAAGGGAATCATATCAAGGACAACATCCGGACGAAAGCCCCTAAGCTCATCTTTGTGATTATTAATTTCACTGATATCACCGTGGATGCGAATAATATCCTCCCGCAGGGATGCTTCTGTCTGCCCTCTGTTAAAAACAGCAACTTTGTGGCCTTTTTGAGAAAGCTCTTCTATCACATACGGACCCATGAATTTTGTACCGCCAATGATTAAAACCTTCATTCGCATGACCCCCTTTATGATAACTCTTTCATCATATAAACCTGGTTTACGGCAGGCGTAAATCCTATAGCTGACAATAGTTCATAGATTTCTTTATTGCCGCTTACAGGAAAGTTAGGTATAACTCTTCGAATATCATCGCTAAAATCCCCAAATACTCTGGACAGCAGATAAGCGCCTATTTCCCGCCGATCATTCCTGCCCTGTTCCGCTTCCAGCTGGAACAGGGTGGTTGCCATATGACTTCCTTCAGCAGAGAAGCCCTTGCGGAAGAAAGCATACCCAATGGCATTTCCACCTTCTAATGCAATCAATGATTCGCCGCCTGCTGCATTCTGCCAGCAAGTCTGCCATGGATCTGTTCCCTTGTAAAAGTCCAGGGCGGATACCTCTTGAGGATATACTGACATTACTTCGTAAAATTTCTGATCAGCCAGTGATAAAGGATTTTTCTCCAATCGTCCTTTCAGCTCTAAATATTCAAGGTCATCCACTTTTTGATACCCCAATTTTTCATAAAGGCTAATGGCTTTCGTATTCTCACTGATTGCTTCAAGCGTGGCAATTTGGACACCTTTTTCTTTATATATTTTTATAGATTCTTCTATCAGCCTCCGTCCGACCCCTTTGCTGCGCCAGGAAGAAGCAACACCTGTGCCGCCATTCCAGGCAATCTTTCTTCCCCTGAATTCCCGGATGCCGCTTTTAACAATGCCGATTGGCTCTCCTTCTGCAAAAGCGATAATCGACAAATCCGGCGACAGGCCTTCAGCTGCCATCCTTGCAACAAACTTTTCCGGTGTTGTAGCTGCATTGAAGAAATATCCTTCAAACCCTTTGTTCCAGGCTGTTACCGCTTCATTTATCGAGCAATCTGACAAGCGTCTGATTTCAATCATTTCTCTTCTCCTTTGAAAAAAAATCTATTATTTTTTCCATTAGTATTGCCGGCTGTTCAATAGCAGTCCAGTGGCCGCACTTAGGTATCACTTCAATTGCCGCATGTGGAATAAGGGGAAGCAGCAGCTCCTCCAGCATATCGGGAGTCAGGATATCCCCTTCACCCTGTGCTGCCATAACAGGAATATCAGCCAGTGCGGCCGGACTGATACGGGATTCGTAGTTTTGCAGAATATCTTCCCCGATCTGTGAATTTACAATGCTATTGCTAATCGTCGCAGTTTTCTTGGCAAGATTATCACTATCATATAAATAATACGGATCAATGATCTGAAAGATATCTGCGGCAGCTGCCTTGCCTTTTTTGTAGTCCTCTGTAACTTGATGGAACCGCTCCTGCTCTTCTTCAGAGAGCCTTTCCATCAGCAAACGGCCAAAATTCTCATATCCTTCTGTTTTTGCTCCGACTGCCGCGGTTAGAAATAACCTGCTTACGTTTGCCGGATATTTTGAGGCATACAGCAGTGCAAGCATGGAACCCCACGACTCCCCGACCAAATTCAGCCTGCCGATTTCAAGATGCTGCCTAAGCGCTTCCAAAGTTTCAACTTCTTCCTCCATGGTGTAAACCGCTTCTTCACTAAAAGAAGACTCACCGCAGCCTCGCTGATCATAAAATACCAGTTGGAACTGTGAGGCCAAAGGTTCAAGATGAGGAAGAAAGAAACGGTGCTCACTTCCCGGGCCCCCATGCAAAAACACGATTGGTTTACCTTCCCCCATTTGCTTAACAAAAATAGATTCATTTCTTAACGTAACAAGAGCAGATTCCATAGGTCCCCCCCAAATAAACTAGTTAGTCTATTTAATATTATCATTTTATTCTGAATTTAATCCAGCTATTTTTGGCTACTCGAACTTTTTTTTCATTTGCACATACGCTGTATTATCTAGGCTAATGGAGGGGATACAATGAGAGCTTTATTAGAGCAGGGGCCTGCATTGGAAACCATTATACGCGGAAGCAGGGAATACCAGCTGCTGAGGAAGCTGGCAGCAGAAATTAATGCTGATCCGGCAGCAAGGCAGCTGATCGAGGATTTCCGCAGCATCCACCACTTACTGCAGGAAAAGCAAATCCGCGGGGAAAATCTTGGCGCTGCTGATATTCAAAAATTGCAGATGCTGGAATCCAGTCTGATGCAAAATCAAAAAACCGCTTCTTACCTGCAGGCAGAAGAACAAATCTTCCAGGCCATCCAGGAACTGAATATGATTTTGGCCAGGCCGATGGAAGAAATTTATGGCTGAGTGAAGATCGTCAGGCAATATGCTTTATAGATTAGTTCAGTTTCCATATTAAAAAAAGGAAAGCATATTTGCTTTCCTTTTAAATGAGGTACAAGCTGTGCCAATTTATGGTCAGCCCTCTTCCTTATAATATGGCGGCTCCTCTCCTACCCATCCTTTGCCATTTAAAGATTGGCGGCCAACTTCATACGAAAAATACCATGAACCGGACTTTCAACTTTTTCCCATCATTCTTTATATGTAATAATGAATTTTTCTCTCCCTATTTTTTTCGATGACGTTTCTTTTACCACCTGATAACCTTTAATCTTGCCTTTCCATTTTCCTTCGCTCTTGGTAAAGTGATCAGTCATCGACCCTTCTCCCTGTGAAGCAAAATCAAGCGTTACTTCTCAGTAAAAGGGGGCAGCGGATCTGATGCCAGCAGGAAATAGCCCCATAGCAAACCGGCGCATAAGAGAGGCAATACAATAAATAAAGTACTGCCTTCTTTTTTGAAAAGCCGCCTGTCCAGTAGAGCGTATAAAAGAGCAGCTCCCGTACCCCATAATGCTGCAATCGTATTCTGAAAAAGCAGTCCGTTTGCCAATCCGAAAAGTCCGTGGAGAAAAATATAAAACCAGTCTTTCCTAAGGATAGCTACCCGTTTCTGCAGAGTTTCAAGCAGAAACGAAACAAGGTTTCCGTATAAAAAGATAATAGTTCCGGCATAGAGCATAAAAAACAGAAGCCAGCTTAGAAAGGCAGTCCCTAGTCCAGGGGCAGATTCAGTATCATAGACAGTAAAAAAAGCACACAGTATGGAGACGGCTGCTGAGACAGCAAACGAAGCAGTCAATTTTCTCTGGATCAGCTTTCTAAGCCTCAATTATTGATTCCTCCTTTTACCGCTCCTAAAATACCTTCATTAGGGAATGATACTCATTCGTGTATCTAAGTTCTCTTTAGAGTATAGGAATTTAAGCAATTTATCATAAACATCTGTCTGAAAAATAAGCTCTTTTTCGTTAAAAACAAAAACTGTATAATCGGTCAGCTCTTTTCCGTTCTCCATTTTAAGAGAGTTTTCAGCTGAAGTCTTCACAACAGTTTTAATTCCCTCTTTTTTCAAAAAGTCCATTTTCTCTTTTGATTTATTTCCGATAGCAAGTATGGACAGTTTACCACTTTCATTCGACAGCCAGTTACTGCCATTAAAGATTTTATCCTGTTCCTCGAGAACCCTGACTTCTTCCAGAATTGGAAACCATAATTGACCGTCTTCTGGATATCTCGCTTTAAGTGCAAGTTTCTGGCCTGTATGATACTTTGCTCCCTTATCAATCCAGAATGGAACCTCATCTATTTTAATAAAGCCCTGTTCACGGTTGACTTCGGTTACAATTCCTTCCTTGCTGGTTGCTTCAGGAAGTACATTTTCATCAATAAATTTTTCCATTGACCCGAGTTCTTTGCTGCGGAAAACTTCTCCTTCCTCGTCCAATAGTATATAGGAAGGTACTTCTTTAATATTTAATTCCGATAGCTCTTCTTCTGCTCTTTGTAAATCTGTATACCCCCCTATTGTTATAAATGAAGGGGGATACTGCTGTATTAACTTCGCTCTTATCTCCAAATCTTTTTCCAGGGTGACCTCTTCTTCTATTATCACGATGGAATACTGGCCTTTGAACCTTGGAAAATAAGGTTCTTTCTGGGGCTGTTTCTCAATTTTTATAGGAAGATAATACTCAGCTGTTTTTCCATCCTTCCAATATGCCTGTAAGACTGCTGTTCGAATTCCCTCGCCTTCACTGAATAAGCCGTTTTCTCCCAATATACTCGGCAATAAGTCAGGAAATTTTTTTCCGTTAGGCATCAGAGTGCTTTTTCCTATAAAAACAGGGATGTCACCTTCGTCGGGAAAATCAACCTTCATTTCCTCATTTTCGTATACATGCTGATATTTCAGAGATTTGGTAATATCCTTCATCTCTCTCTCCACGAGTCCATCATTCCACCGATAAGACCCCAAGATGGCCTGCACCTCGGTGCTCCCGACTGTAATCACTGGCATGGGCGGCTTTTCTTCCTTAAAAACCTTTTCTTTGTCAAAATATAGCATCACCATTATGATCAATAATGCGCCGGATCCCCATAAAATGGGACGCTGCCATTTTGTGTTTCTCTTTGTACTTTTTCCTTCCATGAATATCCCCCCCTGCAGCTGTACAGCCAAACCAAGTTAATTTATATACGAATAAGATTCCAAAAAGTTGCAAATATTCCCTTCCTATAAAAAAGAAAGGCTCTTTTCTTATTGGTTGCTTCTGTCTTGCCATCCTTATAAGTCGGAGAGAGTACTCTTTCTTTCATGAGGCGGGTTCTTCCCCCCCAGCAAAAAAAGAGCGGACCTTCCCGCCCCTGAATGAGGATTAGTAACAGATTGAAAAATAAGCGGAGCAATTTCCCCTAATTTCGAAAAAACCCTGAAATTGGCTTATATAGACGGAGAAATTCCGCCTATCGACTCAAAAAACAGGAAAATGGACAACTTTGCTACGCTTAACCGGAAATTCTCCGCTTATTAATACCTACCCGTGCCATAATCAGCAGTTTAACCGGAGAACCTCCCCTTATATTAAGGCTTCCGGGCCACTCTATTAGGTTACAATACCATAAAATGTAAAAAATATTTTCTTAATAAAATGGCAACATTCTTTACTAAAAGAGCCAAAAGAAAACAGGCATCTTTCTGCCTGTTTTCCTTGTAAGGATTTATTTAGAGAGCGGGACTCTCCATTCTTTATCCGCTTCATAATATCGGGTTACAGATATGAGATGCAATGTCAGTTCTTCCGGCTCTTTCTCCAGATCATACGCTTTGAGATCGATAGAAGTTTTGAAGCGCCCATTTTTGTCTTTTTCATTTAATATGGAACCACTATGATACAGGGGATAGACATTTCCTTTATCATCCGTCATCACCCATGACTCAAAATCAGCGGAAGGTACTTCCTTGCCACCCTCCATCTCGATTTCAAAATAGGTTTCCTTTTGAATTGGCAGCAGCGATTTTCGCAGCGAGTAGTCATTTTTCTTCTTTGCTTCTTTGATCGTTAAGTGATTGCCTTCGTATTCAAAGCTGACTGGTTTCTTCCTGAGATCGTCCGGTTTAATTTTAATTGAAAAATCGGCTGGCAGGGTTTTGATTACGCCATCGAGTACCATGGCATAGCTGCTTCTATTTTTCTGCGGGATAAATGATTCATTCCATCGTACAGCCCCAAGTTCGTCAAGATCTTTGCCGGAACCTGATATGGAGCCCTCATCGCTGGGATGGCCCTGCCCCTCAGCAAAGGTATTATGCTTATAAACAGCTTCATTTTTATCATTCACAATATGATATTGAATCGCCGTTCCGAATCCGGAGAACATCCCTACATTTTCCTTGCAAAACTTCTCTTCAAGGTCTTTAATTCTGGCTTCCACTTCAGCTTTTTCCTCTTTCGTAAAAGCTGTCTCATAGATCAGCTCGTTTGAAGAAGGTGCAAATTGCACTTCCTTGAGGTTAATGGAGACTCCATTGGAAGTGGTGCTGTGCTCATCAAGCGCCAGCCTGCTGGTATACTTTTGTTTTTCTTTCAAATCAACAGGAACTTCAACATTCCAGTTCCCCTGTTTTCCGTTCAGCTCCTTAAGATCGATTTTAACGAGGACGTTTTCCAAGTCGTTCCGATCCCTCAATGAGAACTCTATCAATCCATACTCGGAGTCTTCTGTCCAGCGCATCGCGTGGCCTTCAATTTCTTTGCCGTTCTGGTCATATGCTGCGATCCTGTTTTCTGTGTCATCCATACTGATACTGGTATCAAGCGGTTTACCGTTTGAATCCAATACTTTAAAAGAAAGCGCAATTCTTGATGTATCCGCGACTACATCCTCTATCTTGAACGTTGTGTTCTGATCTGTTGCAGCAATATCCACCCGGGTCGCCAGTCCTTCTTGAGATGCCAGTCTCAGACCGTCATCTACCTCACTGGAGGAAAATAACCCTCCCACCCAGTCTGCAAAACCGGGGACCGTGCTGATTCCTGCAGCCAGGAGCAGTCCGGCTGCCGCTGCGGCAATCCGTTTCCCTGGTACAAACTTTCTTTTTGGTCTGTATGATTCAAGCTGCCCAATGATGACCTCTGCAAAATCGTCGGGAAGCTTCGGCATCTGCAGGGTTTCTTTCATGAATTCAGCTTCATGTTCAAATAAACCAGCAACTTCAGCACAAGACGGACAGCCTGCGATATGGCTTTTCAGTTCAGACTGTTCCTTTTCGGTTAAAAGCTGATCGGTATATTGAGAGATTTTATCCGCCGTTGGACAATTCATTATAATAGCCTCCCTGTTTTTTTACTGTTTCCCTCATTTTCTTTTTGGCCCTGTGAAGCTTGTTCCGGACCATGGATAAGGGCATGCCTGTCGTTTCTGCAATTTCCTCATATGGCAATTCATTGGCATAGCGAAGGAGTATAATAATCCTTTCATCCTCCGGCAGTGTGCTGATCAGCTTTTCTACCTGCCTGTTTTTCTCTTTTTTCAGAAGAATGACTTCCGGGTGCTTTGTGTTGATGGCAGAGGCCTCGTTTATTTCCGCCTGCTTGATTTGGGAGCTTTTCTTCCTGAATTCATCCATGCAGTGATTCACCGCAACCCGGTAAAGCCAGCTTGAGAATGCCCCTTTATGGTCATACTTGCCAAGCTGATTGTAAATTTTGATAAATGCCTCCTGGACCAGATCCTGGGCATCCTGCGGGTTTTTTGTCATCCTCAGTATCGTTGCGTACAAAGGGTTTTTGTATTTATTGATGATATGCCCGTAAGCCTGCTTGTTTCCGGCCAGCACCTTCTTTATCCATATTGCTTCCTCTTCCATATGTACCTCCCGTTCCTTCTCATGTCCTTTTGTCCGATTCTTCTATAATAACGGATACAGAGGTAAAAAAATCTCAAGTTTTTTCAAAAAAAAATAGCAGCTGCAGGATATTTGCAGCCGCCTTACTATTTTCACAGACTTTTTCGTATGGACAGATAATAAGAAAGCATCTGAATGGCCGGGATCAGCAGAATGACCAGAATCGGGAAGAACGGGACTTTATCCTCGAGCAAAGGATAGAAAAGCATAAGGGCCGCTGTGAGGGGTACCGCAAAATACAGGGAGATATATGAGCTTCTGCAGGCTCTGGCAGTCATCATTTATTCCCGTTCATCCTGTTCCTCGAACTCAGGCGGCAGGAGAAGCAGAGCACTTATACTTGACCGCTTTTTCTTCTTCTTGCTGTAAAGAAACCAGCTGATCACTCCCCCTATCAGCAAAAAAACTGCAACCGGCGTGAAATTAATTGTCAGTGACCATGGCGGCTCAGGATTCCGTAGCACTTCCGCAAACTGGGTCTGGGCATCGTACATCGCGATCATGGCCCAGGCAAACAGGGCATATAAAACAAAGCTTAATAAAACTGTCCGATTCGTTTTCAACTTTCTTCCTCCTTTATTAGCCAGAATACTTCTTCCATCTTCAGCTGGAATGCCTCACATATCTTCAGGGCAAGCAGCAGTGATGGGATATAATCCCCTTTTTCAAGTGCTGCGATTGTTTGCCTCGTCACACCTGAAGCCTGGGCCAGCTTTTCCTGTGTCCAGCTGTTTCTGGCACGCAGCTCTTTGACACAATTGCCAATTTCCATAAAGCACCTCATTCACCGTCTCTTTGTTAAGTCAACTTAACATCAATTAAGTCAATTGTATAGAAGACTTTACATTATGTAAAGCCCATTTAACATTGACCTAAAAAAAGTGTATAACATTTATGTTTTTGGAAAAATTACTCATGAATATTAATTAGGAGGTATTAGAATGAAAAAGTTAAGATGGCTTTTAATAGGCGCTGCTGCGTCTGTGCTGATTACCGGCTGTGCCTCATCCAACCAGGGCAGCCAGGATGGAAATGACGGCCAATCCGGCACATTATCCATGAGAAATGTCACCGACAGCGATGCAACTGACAATGACAATAACTTAATGGACGACGAACAAAATAACAACAAGCAGTATAACAATGGACTGGAAGATAATGGGCAGAACGGCAATGAACAGAATGGCAGCGATCAGAATGATCTTCGCAATTCAGAAGATGCCCAGCAGAAAGTTGAAGCCATGAAAGAAGTTGATAAGGCGGTAGTCATTACAGCCGGAAGCAAGGCATATGCAGCTGTAAAGCTCGCAAATGGGGAAAATGCTGATGTAAATGATGAAATGAAAAAGAAGGTTTCCGATCAGGTTCAGGCAGCAGATCAAAATATCAATGAAGTTTTTGTTTCAAGCAATCCTGATTTCATGGAACGCATGCTCGGATATAGGGATGATATTCAGAATGGTAACCCTGTAAGAGGATTATTTGATCAATTTTCCGAAACAGTGCAAAGAATTTTCCCTGAATTACGATAACAGTAAATCGCCCGTTTCCAAATAGGAAGCGGGCGATTTTATTTGATACTGCAGGGTTCAAACAATAGTATATCCTATTTGCACTGAGTCACTCTGATAGATAGGAAGAGAGCCAGTCGATGCATCATGGCATATAAAAGAAGCCACTCATGTATAGAAAGAGGCCTAATCAATGCATGAAGACCCTTAAGAGAAGCCAATCATGTATAGATCAGGGCCTTTCAATGCATGACAACCCTCAAAAGAAGCCACTCATGTATAGATCATGGCCCATTCAATGCATGACGGCCATCAAAAGATACCACTCATGTATAGGAAAGGTCTGCCAGATAAATGCAATCGAGTCTTGTTTCTTCAGCTTTGTTATCATTGACTTCTACATAATAAGCGCTGGCATTCCTTCTGGAGCAGACCGTTTGATAAAGCGACCCATCCACAAAATGAAGTGCAGCCCCATCATCTGCCGCATAGCCCGGCTTCATGAGCGCTTCCCTGATATATTTTCTGTAAGCTGGCTTTCTCTTATTCTCCCCGTCATAGTGCGGGCAATGGCTGCCTTTTAGGATGCCCAAACCTTTAATGGGATACAGCGGTCCGTTAAGAGGATCTGTAAGGCCTTCTTCAAACCAGCAGATGCTTCCTGCGCTTATGCCGGCCAAAATGATTGCTTTTTGATAGCATTTCAACAGAAGCTTATCCAGTCCCCATTCTTTCCAAAGAATCATCATATTGCGGGTATTCCCGCCTCCAACGTAGATGATATCCTGTCCAAGCAAAAATTCTTCAGCATCATTGAAGTTTGGCTCAAACAGCGACAGATGGGCCGGTATGCACTCCATTTTTTCGAATGCTTCATAAAATCGGTCTATATAGTTTTGCTGGTCTCCGCTTGCCGTTGGCAGAAAGCATATTTTTGGTTTCTTATTTTGCGACTGCCCAATGATATATTGATCAAGAAGGAGGTTTTCAGGTTCCATGGAAAATCCTCCTCCTCCCATTGCGATGATCTGCCTCATTTTCATTTCCTCTCTTTAAGAATCTGAAATCTCAACCTCAGTGTCTATGATGATTCCTTGTTTAACATAGTAGATCAGTTTTTCCGCTTCCCTCTTTGCCCTCAGCCTGCCTGCTTCTGAAAGCTGCCAGTTCCCTTCTATTGTATGGATGTCGTCCACAGGGCAAAGCGAGTATTCTATCCAGTCCGGCATATAGGTTTTCATGGCCAGATATGCCCTTCTTATATGGCAGGAAGCTGTCACAACCAATATCCTTTTTATTTTGTGGAGATTGAACTCCCGGTCAAGGACCAACAGTGAAGCAAGCACATTTTCCTTTGTGTGGAGAGATTGATTTTCTATTAAAATATCTGCTGCCGGGATACCAAGTGCCAGAGCTTTCTCTTTTAAAAGGTCTGCCTCGCATAGCCGGGACGGTGCCCAGACTACGCCGCCGGAAAAAAGCAGCTTGCCTGCCCTGCCGCTGTTATACAGCTCGAGCGCCTTTGGCAGTCTGTATTCAGCAGCCTTGCTGCTTCCCAGGACGAATATGCATTCTCCCGATTTTTTATCATCCGCGATATTTTTATAAAGAAGATCCCCAATCTGCCTGTCTGATAACTGATTGAAATTAAGCTTTGATATTAGTGTTTTCATGGATTGCCCCTCTTTACTCACAAGTATATTATTCTCCAGCCTCTCTGAAATTCCTGTCATATTTATATTTTATGTAAGAAAGGCGGGCTGCTTTTCCGCCGTCCCGCCTTAAACCATTTTTAATAATAGTATGGGTAAGGCGGATAAGGGTAAGGATAGCCGTATCCATACGGTCCGGCGAGGGCGCTTCCCAATAGCAGGCCTCCTGCTAACCCTCCCAGGAATGGGAAACCGAACCCAAAGCCAAATGGACGTCCGAACCCAAATCCAAACGGACGGCCAAACCCGAATCCAAACGGGCGGCCGAAGCCGAATCTGCCAAAGCCTGGACGGCCAAAGCCAAAGCGGCTCAAATCTCCATGAGAAGCTGCTGCTTCAGGGCGATACATAAACTGCTGTTGATTCATCATGCCTTCTCCTCTCATATTCTATCTTTTTTTTCCATATGAGGGGCAGCAACAATGATGTCAAAGCCCCCTCATCGTATAGGTTTCAGTCTAGAATATGTCAGAGAAGGCCTCGTTGAATAGACATTTACCCAGGATTGGAGGCAAAAATTATAAATTCCTTATTCAGGACAAATTAAATAAGAACCTGCTGAAAAGACAGGTTCTTGCCAGAACTTATTTTAAAAGCTTTGCCATTATATATTCATCATGATAGTTCCCATCTATGAGTAAGGAGTTTTTCTTAACACCTTCAACTTCGAATCCTGCTTTTTTATATAACGCAAGCGCATTTTCATTTTCACTGACCACTGAAAGCTCCAATCTGTACAGGCTGGCTTCCTTCGCCCAGCTGTCAAGCTTCTGAAAAAGACTGTAGCCGATTCCTTGACCCCGAAAGTCTTTTTTAATGCCTATAACGAGGGCAGCAGAGTGGCGCACCCTGCCGGCCATTCCGCCATTGACAATTAAATACCCCGCCAGACGGCCGTCTTCTTCAGCTGCGAAAATGGCGGCATTATCCCGGCTGGAAAGCGCCTCGATCATCTTTTTTTGAATGTCTGCGGAAACATTCCGTTCCCCTGGCCCATACAGCATATATGACGATTCATTTTCCACATCTTTAATAAGCTCGGCAAAAGCTTCTCCATCCTCTGGTACAAGCTTGCGGATCAACATGTCATTTCCTCCAATTATACCCCTTCGGCCGGAGCGAATTTTTTCTTTTGGATATAAATCAGCCTTGCTGACAGGCATATGCCCGCTGCCAAAAGACCGGCGGTAAGTCCGATCCAATATCCCGGGGCACCGAGGCTGGTATAATGGGCCAGCCCATATCCGAGCGGCAGGCAGATCAGCCAATAGGCAATAAGCGTGATGATGAATGCAAGATTAACATCCTTATAGCCTCTTAGCGCTGCCTGGGCAGTTGCCTGGATGGCATCTGAAATCTGGAAGAACAAAGCATAAATCAGGAAATGTGCCGTCAGGGATATTACTGCTGCATCATTGGAGTAAAAGCCTGCAACCTGATAGCGGAAAAGGACAACAAGAAGGCCAGTGACAAGTGCAATGACAACCGACAAATAAATGCCGATCCAGCTGTACGCCTTTGCATCTCTATTCCTCTTTGCCCCCACCTCATAGCCGACCAGCACAGTCTGTGCCATCGAAATGCTGATCGGAATCATATAAAGGAAGGAAACGATATTGAGTGCCGACTGATAGGAGGCAAGCGTCTCCACACTGAAACGGCTTAACAGAATCGTCACCACCGCAAACATGCTTGTTTCAAAAAAGATCGACAGACCCATCGGAACACCGATTTTTAAAATTTCCTTGCATTGGGACCATGAGAAGTCTCCCAAATTGGAAAACACCTTATACACTGCAAACGGCTGCTGTGTTCTGATAATGAAAATCGTCAGCGCTAGTATTACCCAATAGGTGGCAGCAGTAGCATAGCCTCCCCCTGCCCCGCCAAGCTCAGGAAAGCCCCAGTATCCAAAGATCAGGACAAAGTTCAGGAAGAAGTTAACAGGAAGCGCACAGAGAAGAATGACCATAACGACCCGTGTCTTCCCGAGAGCATAAATGAACGAGCGCAGAACATTGAATAAGAATAGAGGAATGATTCCAAAGCTTAATCCAACCAAATAACCTCTTGCCGTCTGTTCAACACCGCTCTCCAGATCCATCCGGTCCAAGATGGGTCCTATCAGGAAAAAACCGGCCGCAATGACAGCCAGTGCAATCATGATTGCCAGATACATGCCGTTTTTGACAACTGCCGCAACTTCTCCATGCTTTTTCTCGCCAAACCGCTGCGCCGCGATCGGCGAAACAGCCAGGAGAATTCCGCTCAGCCCTGTAAAAACAGGATTCCAAATCGATGACCCAATAGCAACCCCTGCAAGATCGGAAGCACTGTATTTACCGGACATAATGGTATTAAAGAAAACCATTGAAAACATCCCAAGCTGCGTAATCAAGATGGGAATCAATAATATGAAGATCTGTTTGATTTTTTCTTTTACTGTAAAAGTCTGATTCATGATGGTACTCCTTGGTAATCAAAGTCACAAGGATAATTATAAGCCAAAGAAAGCATCTGCGGGCGGAAAAAATGTAATTGTTAGAAAATCTCCTGTAGAAAGGAAGGGCAGGATGCTGGCTGTAAAAGCTTTTACCATTTATGGATAGCTCTTGCCAATCAAATTATAGCAGCCTGTTGATTGGAGTGGAGGGCACGCAGACTCCTGCGGGAGGCAGCGGCAGGGCTGAGACCCCGCATGAGCGAAGCGAAGAGGAGGCTCAGCGCCGCCACGCGGAAAGCGAAGTGCCTGGAACGGAAATCAACAGCCCTCATTTATAAGCAAAAAAGCCTGCTGCTGCAGACTATTGCTAATGACTGTTCTTATTCTCAACATAAATCCACAAATAATAGACAACCCACATAACCAATATTGGCAGTATGGCAAAGCTGCGGAAAGGAGCATACAAGAGCATGCCTATACTCGCAAGCAGTGCCCACGGGGCCAATCGTGAATATTTCTTCCATTCCATATACCTTCCCCCCTGCTAATTCCCGGTTCCCGCCGGCTGCAGATATTTGGTGAAATAGGCTCCGGCCAGCAGCAGGATTAGGGTCATCAACCAGTTGAAAATCCCAAGCCAGCCCATCCAGTACGAAATAAGATTGACTATGGCAATCAGGAAAAAGCAGATCGAGGTAAGGGCACTTTTGAAGCCGGTAACGCCTGCTTCTTTTCTTTTTTTCATTAAAATTGATATAGAAAAAGGCAGACTTATAACGAGTATAATAGTCAGCAGGATCGGAATCATAGATTTCCCCTCTTTCTAACAAGATCTTGATTATATGTCCTCTAACTATTATACGGACAAGATATGAAAAAGTTTCACCCGCCCATGACCAGGCCGCCATCGACATACAGGCACTGCCCTGTCACAAAGCTTGAGAGCGGGGATGCGAAAAAAAGGGCAGCATCCGCAATATCCTCCGGTGCTGCAAGGCGCTGCATTGGAGTGAGTTCAATAATACTGTTCCTTACATCCTCCTTTGTCCCGGCGCTCGAATCGGTCGGATAGGTCAGCCCTGGGGCAACTGCATTGACGGTGATTCCAAAACAGCCAAGCTCCTTCGCGAGATTCCTGGTAAACCCGAGCAAGCCTGACTTGGCGGTTGTATAGTCGTGATAGGGAATCACTGGAAAACTTACAAGGTTGCTCACAATATTTACAATATTACCGCTCATCTGCTCTTTCATATAGGGAATGGCTGCCCTGCATACATTATAAGCGCCGCGGACACTTCCTTCCCACTGACGGTTATAGTCGTCCCACTCAAGCTCCCAGGCTGCCTTGCGTTCCTTGGGATTAAAAGAATAATGGCTTAAGGCATTATTAATGACCGCATCGATGCCCCCATAACTCTCGATAATATCGTTCATCATCCTGTTGACCTCCTCTTCATCAGTCACATCTGCCTGCATGGCAGCAGCGTGGCCCCCCGACTCCCTTATTTCCTTTGCGGCCGACTCGGCGGCCTCCCTGCCGGAAAGATAGTTAAGGATGACTAAAGCTCCCTCCGAACCCATCTTCCTGCTAATTGCTCTGCCGATTCCCCTGCTCGCACCGGTAACAAGGACCACTTTGTTTTTTACAAGCATGATTTCCCCTCCTATTCAACATCCGGATCATAGCGTTCCATATCTTCTTCTGCATTTCTTTCAATATCTATGACTCTTGCAAGCGACAGCAGATTGAAGCTTCCGTCATGATGCCAGCCCGGCTTTGCCCTGTTCATCTCCCCGACCGGGCAGATTCTGCTGATTCCGGCCTCACCGAGTTTGGCGCTTATATCCATTAGTCTATCAGGCAGGACCGCCAGCCCGCATGACTGCATATACTTTTTATAGGGCTGAAGATTGCCTATGCATCCTTCAAGTTCCTGGACAGAAAAAATATGAACAAATCTATTTAAGGGAGATGCTTCAAAACCGCTTCCTTCCTGAAAAACCACTGTCCAGCCTGTATTCATTCCATCTTTATAAACTGCGGTTCTGCTGCCTTTCAGTTTTTCCAGTTCATATTTTCCCCTTGTTCTTTGGATTGACAGGTGCTCTTCTTTTGACAGGACGGACCGGCGCCGCTTTTTTTCGTACCGGGCAAGCTCTGAGCCGAGCAGCTGGGCGAAACGCCGGGGCTCAACCGTCCCTCCTTCTTCTATGTAAACGGATTGCAGAGAGAGACAGCCCTGCTGGTCATAGATGCAAATGTCTTCCGCAAGCCTGCGGGCTGTCCTCGCATACAGATCAGGAGTCAAAGCTTCTTTTCCGATCATGCTGATGCTGATTTTATGCCCGTATGCCAGAAGGCGCTTCCCTTCAGGAAGCCTCTTTTTAATGCTATTCACTGTTTTGTCTGATCCATATACAATAACAGCTTCGGCTGATTCAAGAGCCGGCGCTTCCATTTCGGAATTCCCGCCATGCCATGGAAGAACCGCTGCGGCCTCTGCAAGATTTTCATCTATTTCTGCCAGGGATTTCAGAAATAAAACCGGCAGGACGGGCTCAGAAAAAGAAGTTTTTCCAAGGTGTGCAGATTTCATGAGAAACCCCATGATCAGGCTCCATAGCTGGACACCAGGAACATTGCCTGAAAACACATGAAAAATCAGATCTGGCCCATAAGCCCGGCTGAGCCCGCCGGACTTTCTTGGCCGGAATTCATCCAGCATTCCCGGAGAATCAAATTCTTCTTCCAGGAAGCGCAAGAGCTCTTTTTTTCGGAATGTCCTCATATACCTTTTCAGCTCCAGCCGGATCATTTCACTGTCATAGCCGGTGACGGCAGGAAGGAGCTTCTCCGCCAATTCTCTCAGATGATAGTCAGGATTCAGCCATAGCCGGACTGCTTCATCAATTGTGCTGACTATGCTTGAAACCGGCAAATCTTTGAGGTATTGGCTGCGTTTTTCCAGTACAGCTTCAATTGTATATTTCATTTCTTCGCCGCTGAGTTCAGGATATCTAAGCGAGAAAGTTTCTCCTTCCGCGTTATAAATCTTCTCTTTTACAACAGCTGGCTTGATTGATGACGGCAAATGGAAGATATCGACTGTTTCCGCCATCTTACCGGCCGCCCTTTGAGAGAAGCTGGTCGGCTGCAATGGAGCAGCCTCTTGCCTCAGAACCCTTTACTCTCCCGAGCAGCCTGAATCCATGCTCCGTTTTCATACCAAGATCTTCCGTCAGGACGGCCAGGCAGGAATTCCAGTTCGCCAGGTCATAGTGGGCAAGCACTCCCGCCTCTCCTTCTTTTACCGGTTCAAAAGTGGCTGGGTCCAGCACTCTCGTCTTCAGCCAGACCGGCCCGCACTTATCGGTTATTGCCTGTTTTCCCGCAAACCTGGAATGAATATTCTGGTCATAGATCTGAGAGCTGAGCTCCGTCATGCCGTACATGTTTATCTGCAGATCCTTTTCTATTCCAAAGAAACGTACATAATGATCAGCCATTTCTTCCGGGCTTATTTCCTTTGCCTGGCCTTTGAACCCGCCGGTATCAAAGATCCTGCTGCCCTCATGCATTAAAAATGACTGATTATTTTCTTTCAAAAAATCAAAAAAATGAACATAAGCATATGTTGCCCCCATGATCAGTACAGGTTCTCCCCTTTCTGACATCATGCCGAGCGACTCTGCTGCTCTCTGAAAGTCAAGGCCTTCTCCATTGTTGAAGAAGCGGCTGTACTCATTGCCGTAATAAAAGACAGCATTGGTAAGGTAGCGGGAAAGGGAAGAGTTTTTGTTATACTCATCTGATGGTGACAGTACAAAAATGGCCATCTTTTCCCGGTCAGGCAGTACAAAGTTTTTGAAAGGGCCTTTCATGGAGAGATCCCACAAGGATAAATCAGAATGAAAGTTCTTACCCTTAGCATCAGGATTGGTCGTCCCGCTGGTCATAAAGACTGCCTCCGCCTCTTCAGCCGGTTCGCAGGTTAGTGTCAGATCTTTAAAACCCTGAACCGGCATAGGGGGAATTTCTTCCCATGTGTGCACTGTAAAGGGAGTCTTCCTTTTTGCCTGGCAAAAATCTTTATAAAATAAGTTATTCTCATACTGATAGCTGAAAAGTTTAAGCGCCAGTCTGCCAAACCTCTCATCAGAATCTCTCCCTGCTTCGATAAAATCTTTAATTTCCGCTATCAAACTGATCGATTCTTTTTTCATCACTTGCCGCTCCTTTCTTAAACAGATTTGGGAGATTGACTAAGGACAGCTGAAGAAAGATGCTAGTGAATGCTCCGATTAAGATGCTGTTCGTCAGGAATGTCCCTGCTATTCCTGACGCATTCACAGCATATGAAGGCAGTGATATGGCCAGCAGCATGGAAAGCCCGACAATCATATAGTTGATTTGGGTAGCTTCCGCCTTTGCCAGAATCGAGATCCCTGTGAACACCAGCGTTGCGGCAGCCGGCAGGAAGATTCCGCCGACAACCGGGGCCGGCGTCAGAGCCAGGAGTGCGCCCGCTTTAGGCACAAGCCCGAGCACCAGGAAGATGACAGCAGCAGCCATGACCGGGTATCTTGAGCCAACCCCGGTCAAGCGCAGCAGGCCGACATTCTGCGCATAAGCTGTCGTCGGAAATCCGCCGATCAACGCTGACACAAAAGAGCCCGCCGACTCTCCCGCAAAACCGCCGCGGATCCTTTTGGCTGTCAGCTCCGTTTTCAGCATCGCAGAGGACGCCTGATAAACGCCCATTGCCTCTATTACAGCCACAAGATACGCAATGAAAAAGGTCAGGAAGGCTGCCCATTCAAATGTAAGTCCATACGGAAGCAACTGTGGAAGGCCAAACCATGCACTTTCCTTGATCATGGCAAAATCAGCTTTTCCCAGCGAAAAAGCAAGTGCATCGCCTGCAATCAAAGCAATCAAAAACGAAAAAGACTTCCAAAGGCCTTTTCCGAACAAAGAAAGGCCAAGGACAATCAAAGCTGTTGTTATCGACAGCAGCAGGGTTGATGGACTGGCAAACCCTTCATCACCCGGTGAGCCTCCCAGAAATTCATGCAAAGTGAACCCGGCAAGCGAGATCCCGACTAAGAAAATGACGGTCCCGGAGATGACTGGTGTGAACAGGGCCCTCAAGCGCCCAAGCACCCCGGTTATTGATAAAAGGAACACAATGGCGGCACTCACCAGGATGCCCCCGGTTGCTGCAGCAAGCCCATTCGCCTTGCCGGCTGAAATCATAATTGCATCAAATGCAGCTGACGGTCCCTGAATGATCGGCAGGCGGACCAGCTTTGTCGCCTGTATAAAGGTGACAATACCGGCTGCAATGAAGATGCTGTTCACCATATTAGCCGATAATGCAAATGGCAGTCCGATCATAGCTGCCACAAAGATGGGATCCAGCCAGACATTCGAGACAAAAACATGCTGAAGCCCATATAAAACGGTTTTTCCCGGCGAAAGCTTTTCTTCCAATCCTATTAATATCTCATCCGTGCTGGATTCTGTTCTTTTTTCGTCCATATTCATTCTCCTCATCCTTTAAATTGACCTGTTCAAAAATCGGTGTCCGTTTTTTCTTCAGAATGGCCAAAATAATGATTCCCAGAAGGGCTCCGGCAGTCGAACTGAAGATAAAGAGCGGAATAAAGCCGAATAGTGCGGCCTTCTGCCCCATGATCATGGTGGCAAGCGGATATGAAAGGAGCGCACCGATGATGCCGGTGCCAATCACTTCCCCAGTAAAGGCCATCGACAGCTTTTTTGTCCTGCTGTAGAGAAGCGCTGCAAGCAGCGCACCTGCCATGCTCCCTGGAAAAGCAAATACTGAGCCGGTTCCCATCAGATTCCTGAGCAGCGATATACAGAACGCCTGTGCCACGGTGTAATAAGGGCCAATCAATACGGCTGACAGCACATTCAGCAGATGCTGGACCGGGAATACTTTTGTAAAGCCAAGCGGAATATACAGCATGCTGCTTGACAGCGTTCCCACTGCAGCCATCATTGCAGCAGCAGTTAATCTTTGTGTTTTACCCATACAAAAATCCCTCCATGCTAATTTGCACTGAGGGAATGGAGGCGGAGGGGTTAACATGCCGGCTCTTTGCCAGCCGCAGCATAAAATCCCGCACTTCCCTCCGCCGGCATAACCCGGATCAGGTATAAGGGTCAGGGCCGGAAAAGGCCCACTCTCAGCCGGACTCCTCCGGCTCCCCCAGTGCTTTTATGTATTAACTTATCTTGGATATAAGGCTGTTTAGACCTTTAACGGCCTGGCTTAGAGTTTTTAAAATGAAGTGCCGGCCATTTTACCGTTAATTCCTGCTGGTATAGGAATCTATCAAGAAGGAACTGATGTAGGCTTCCAATCAATTTTACGATTACTGCTCTTTTGATCCCCACTAAAAAAGCCCGGTCCCCATATGAAAGAAGGACCAGGCTTTTGCACACATAAAAAAAGTACTGTTGCTCATTCTACTTTCCTACGCTGGCATGATCCAGTTCAGGTCCAAAGGGTTAAAAAACATCGGTTTTCCTCTCAGCCCGCCTGTGCGGACACCCCTAGCAGTCACACAATATCCAATTAAGAATCATCATAACTTTGTTACTGTCAAAAGTAAAGACAATGTTTATTTCTTCCTGCGCCTGATCAAAAAGAAAGCTGCGCCAATAACAGCCGCCGCAATCAGCATATACACCACATTAGAATACATATCCAGATACCCCACTGCCGTTTCCCATGAATCACCAAAGGCCGCTCCAATATTTACAAGGATTGTATTCCAGATCAATGTGCCGATGACTGTAAATAGCAGAAACAGCGGAAAATTCATTTTTGCCATCCCGGCAGGAATGGAAATCAGGCTTCTTATCAGCGGGATCATCCGGCATATCAGAATTGTCCAATAACCGTAGCGGTCAAACCATCCAAAAGCTTTATCTAAATCAGCCTTTTTCAGGCGAAGTATGCCTCCCCACCTGTCTATCATTCTCTCAAACCTGTTTCGGCTCAGTAAAAGGCCCGCCCCGTAAAGCAAAGCAGCGCCCACTGTCGAGCCAAGGGTAGCCGCTGCAATCGTTCCAGTAACAGTAATATTTGTTTGTGCCGTCATGAAGCCGCCAAATGTCAATATAATTTCAGACGGGATAGGGGGAAAAATGTTCTCAAGCGCAATCAGCAGGAAAATTCCTGCATAGCCGAATTGTTCAATCACATCTTTAATCCAGTTCTCCATAATACCTCCCAAGACGAAAAAGCATATCAGTTAATTAACGTTAAATTCTGATTCCATCCCTTCAGGAAAAGGAGATTTCCTATAAGTTCAGGCCATTCAGATGAAATTAGAATAACTCATCCTGAAAAATAATCAAACAATAACTTGCACAAGACCAAAAACAAGAACATTTGTTCTTGAACTGCATATGTTTTATGGAGACTCTTAATGAGGAGGATGTCCATGAAAGCTATCCCTGATGCTTTTGCCTGCATGGCACGTTATCTTATGGAGGATGATGAAGCATCTGCAGAATTGTGGAATAAAGTACTCCTTGCTGCTAAAAGAAACGGGTTGGGAAATGACGAGGAAGCTATATTGCCTGCTGCTGTAGAATCATTAAGGGTACTGATGAGGAAAATGAAATCATCCCAGCCTGCAAAAAGTCCTGCCGCTTATTTTTACGTTGTCATAGATCGCAAGCTAAAGCTGCTGAAGGTACATTTTTAATTTTGTTAAGAACTTACCTGAGCCGAAAAAAGATCCGCCAGTGATTAGGGGCGGATCTTCTCTTTTATGCGTAATTAAAATTGGGATGGAGGCGGTGTCTGTCCAGACGGCATTGTTCCATGAATATAAATCGGGCCTGGCGCCAAAATTGGTATCTGCCCCATCGGCTCCGGGTTTTCAATATATTCGAACTGCCCCTGTCCATCCATGCTCGGCCCTTTTGCCCATCGGCCTTCTGCACTGTCTGTCCCTTTTGAGCAGTTCATGAACGAATAAGATACTTCCTGCTTTTCCTGCTGGCGGTTGAATGTGCCAGGCACAACCTTGCCGTCCCGTGCTTCAAGCTCTGAGATTGCTGCGAGCCATTGGTTTTGGTGCATAGTGTCACGGGCAATCAGGAAAGACAGAATGTCCCTGACCCCGCGGTCTTCTGTCATTTCATAAAGACGGACCGCCTGAAGGCGTCCTTGTGATTCGGCATTAAGGTTCGCGCGGAAGTCAGCCAGCAGATTCCCGCTTGCCACTGTATAGCGGGCTGTCCAAGGATAGCCCATGCTGTCGTCCGGCTTCGCACCAAGACCGGAAACAATCGCGTGCTGCACGTTCATTCCGCCCATTGCAGCCCTGATGATTGGATCCTGTGCTGCTTCTTCCTGTTCTTTAACAGGCGCTTTATCAAGCAGCTGCGCAATCATTGTAGAAAGCATTTCGACATGTGCAATTTCCTCAGTTCCGATATCAAGCAGCATATCGCGGTATTTTTGGTCAGCCCGGCAATTCCATCCCTGGAAAAGGTATTGGATCATAACGCTGATTTCACCGAATTGCCCGCCAAGGATTTCCTGCAGCTTTCTCGCATAGACCGCATCCGGTTTTTCAGGCTTTGCATTGTATTGAAGTTCTTTTACATGGTAAAACATGCTGGTCACCTCTCTTGTCTTTTAGTATCAAGGATAGCTTTACCAATTGGCCGGGAAACATGCTTGCATTTTGACAAATCATACTCTGACATTCATTAAATTGGTACAGGAACAAATGAAATTTCCTGACATAAAGTATGAAGTGGCCTATATACATGGCAAGAAAAGTGAAAACGGAGGTGCCCGTCATGAATAACCGACTGCCTGTCCCTCATTTGTATGCACCTGTAATGAATTTAATTGACACCGAAAAAGCATTGAAAAATGTGAAAGACTGCTTCGAGAAAGAGCTCTCTGAAAGGCTGAACCTTACAAAGGTATCAGCGCCGCTGCTTCTTGAAAGCAGGACCGGCATCAATGATAATCTTAATGGGGTGGAGAGGATGGCCACAATTGAGGCCAAAGACCTCGCGGAAACTTTAGAAGTTGTCCAGTCACTGGCAAAGTGGAAAAGAATGGCCCTTGCCCGGTACGGTTTTTCAGAAGGAGAAGGCTTGTATACCGACATGCGGGCAATCAGAAAGGACGAAGAGCTCGATCAGCTGCATTCCATTTATGTAGACCAATGGGATTGGGAAAAGGTCATCCCGAAAAATAAAAGAAACAAGCAGACACTTAAGGCTGAAGTAGTTTCCATTTATGAAAGCATAAAGGAAACAGAAAAAAAGCTTTTCTATTCCTGCTCGCATTTGGTGCCAGTTTTGCCAGAACAAATAAGCTTTATTACGTCACAGCAACTAGAAGACATGTTTCCCGATCTCCCTGCAAAACAGCGTGAAGACAGGATAGCAGAAAAGCTTGGTGCCGTCTTCATCATGAATATCGGCGGCTCTCTGCTTTCAGGCAGCAAGCATGACAGCCGTTCCCCGGATTATGATGATTGGAACCTCAATGGCGATCTGATCTTCTGGTACGCACCGCTGAACAGAAGCATTGAAATTTCATCTATGGGAATACGGGTTGATGAAAAATCACTCAGAAGCCAGCTCAAGGAGTGCGGAAATGAGGAAAGACTTGAGCTTCCTTTCCACAAGGCACTCTTGGACGGCAAGCTTCCTTTCACAATCGGCGGAGGAATCGGCCAGTCAAGATTATGCATGTTCCTGCTAAAAAAAGCCCATATAGGCGAAGTTCAGGCATCCGTCTGGAACAGCAGGATCAGGAAAGAATGCCAGGATGCCAATATCCCTCTTTTATAAACGGTGACAGGCACCTATACCAGTCAGCCAACTGGTATAGGTGCCTGTCACTACTGTTATTTCAGCTTCAAACAATAAACCGGCTCTGGATGATGCCCTTCCTCTACCTCTCCGGTTGGGACGAAGCCGGCTTTTTCGTACATTTTTATCGCTTTGACATTGTTATGGATCACAGTGATATAAATTTCACTGCACTCCATGGACTCTGCCATCTCATCAATGACGGCCTTCAGGACGGGACCGCTGTATCCTTGGCCCTGATACTGATGGCCGATCATTAAACTGACCAATTCATACCACTCTGTTTCCTTCCTGAATCCATATGAAGCAAACCCGATCAAATTGCTGCCATCGTAAATAGCTCTTGGCGTATACCCAAACACCTGGCAGGCGCCAAGGAAAAAGGCATTCGATCCGACCCACCTTTCATAAATCTGGATTCGTGTTTCCTGCACTTCATCTGATTTAAGATTGATTACATCAAAGAAGTTTTCTTCCGTTACTTCCGCAAGTCTGATATCCATCATATCCCCCATTGGCAACAGTCACCATGTTATTAATTTACCTCTCCAAGCGTCTTATAAAGCTCCAATGATTCTTTAAGAAAAATCTTACAAAAGCCTGTCTTTTCGTAAATCCGTTCCGCCCATGCATCAAGCTCTTCAAGCGGAGGATCATATACCAGCCCATTTTCTGTGCTGAGAAAACTTTTCCAATCATAAAACTCCCAATGGGCCGTTTCACCTGTTATGGGAACGCGGCTTTCCAAGAGCGGTATAGGGTGTATTTGGCGGCTTGAATGCCCCGCAGCTATCCAAAATTCATCCCTGTCGACCGGCTCCAGATGATACGTCTGCATTGACTGCTTCCCGCCCGGCCTATGATAGGTGATTTCTGCTGCATTGCCGCTGCTTTTAATCTCAATGCCTGCCGCCGGAAAATACCCTTTTTGCGGAACTGTCGTGTCTCTATCAATCAGTACCGGCTGCAGCCACTGGTCGCCAAGGTCGCATAAAAAGCGGCTGCCTTTATCATCCTCGGCTACAACGGCGGCATGCGCCTTTTCCGTATGCAAGCTACTGCCGACAGGATAGGCCCTGATTCCTTCTTTATCAAACTCATCAAGCAGCCACAGGGCAAGATCAAAGCAGTTTCCAGTGATCCCAAACTCCTCACGGTGCTCTTTCATCTGAGAAACTTCCCTCTGCCCTATTCCTTTATGGTGCAGCCATAGCTTAGTAAGCGTTTCCATTGGAAAGCTGTCAAATCTTTTCCATACAGAAAAAATTCTTTCTGGTGCTTTCATCACGCCACTCTCCCCTAATTATCCGTTTGGTTAATGACAATCAATGAAGGATTTCCTTTTACATTCAAAATAAAAAAACCGGCTATTGGCCAGTTTCACTAAAACCGTCGTTTTCTTCTTCATCCATCCCCATATTTTCTTCTTCCCCATCTTCCTGCAGAAGTTTCCCTATCCATTCGGGAATCTCTTCTCCTCCGTTCTTGTGAAACACTTCGGTTACATCCTTCTCTTCCAGCCGGGACATGATATCATGAATATCATTATGGTCTCCCAATACATTGCCGAATCCCTGATTATGTTTCTTCAGGCTGGTAAAGCCTGATGGAAAGCTGTTTCCGAAGTTGACGCATGAGGCATCCTCGATGGATCCTATGTGAATGCTGTTGATTTTAAACAAAGGAGAAAAATATCTCATCACAGTTCCTCCGTTCCCGTGGTGCTTTCCAGAGCATATGGAGTCTCTTTTCCGTTGACAAGGATACGAATGCGGGCATCATCGCTGTTTTTTTCTGCTGTTTTAGTCCCTCTTGCATTTCCTTTTTTCCCGGTCTGCGGCTTCTGTTTGTTTGCTGGTGTGTAAAAGCTGTTTCCGAGATTCATCATCCCGCTCAAGCTTTTAACATCAATCCTGTCGAGAAAATAAGAAAGCTGATCCAGCTGGAAACTCTCTATATTCACTTCATTTATCTCCAAGTGGATGTTATGCCCGCTGGACTTTTCTTTTTCAAGCTCTTTCAAACGGCCCTCCATATCAGCAAGGCGGCCGTTCAATTTTCCCAGTATGGTAATCAGAGCTTTGTCATCCAATTGCATAAGAGTTCATCCTTTTTAGTGTCACATCTTCTGCTTTTGAAGGCATATGGTATAAGAGGCATAAAAACCGGGAGGGGCACGGATGAAAAAAATGATTGGACCAGCAAAAATCCATTTTGACGATATTTTCATCGGACAAATCACTGACAGCTCTGGCGTATTCATGGGCAGAAACAGACAGAAGAATTGGTCCTCCGATATGAATGGCACCTCAGGCTTTGGCTCTGTAGCGGGAGATCTCAATAAGATTTCGGGCAATCTTCACCTTGTCCAGCGAGAAGGCAAAAAGGGAAAAGAAAGCTATAAATAGGCTAAGAACCCTCTTTGCTTCGTGCCACCAGTGTATAATTCCGGCTGATTTTATTCCCTTTTCCCGCCACTTTGCCAAATCCTTCTGAGATTTTACCGGTATGCTGCCAGTATACTGGTGTATTCTGTCCATAAAATATCCCGGAACTGTTTTGGATCTGATTCACTTTTATCGTTTTAAATCTGATATTGGCCAACATCCCACCTCATCTTCAAAGCCGCCTTTTTCATATTCTTATTTTGCCGGCAAGGAAAATATGACCTTCATCCTGTAAAGCTTTTTCAGGAAAAATAAAAAGCCCTAGGAAATGGCTTAAAGATCCTGACTGTCATGTTCTTGCCCTTGTTCTTCCTCACCTTCAATCCGGTAAAAGAAGGCATCCATAAAATCGCTGTCATCAACAATATTGACATTATAGGCTGAGACGTTCTGGCTTCCAGTCACCGACCCGAAGCCTGTATTATCCTTCCTGTTCACCTGCCATCCGGATTGTGTATTGTCTCCCGTAAAGATGCCGGAATTGGCCGCCATGGAGGTTATATTAATGTTATTGAATTTTATTGAGATATTCTGTAAAGCTGACTTCATCATTATATCTGGGAGACAGGCTGAGGATTGATGTTTTCCGGCTGGGCAATCGGCGTATCTGCAACATCCGGATCATTGACAAAACTGAAGTTGCCAAGAGAGGCAGCGTTGATATATACCCCGTTTCCAGTATTCAATTTCCCTTGAGCGTTCCAGTCCGGCTGGCTGTTCTGCCCCGTGGAAATGATGGAATTGGATGACATGCTAATAACATTAACCTGATTAAAAATAACCGAAACAGGCAATTCCATCCCTCCTTTCTGCTTGTAATGCCACTATATGCATGATTAGATCGGTTTGTGTGCCACGGGCACTCAGGCTTTTACAGAAGCTTCACCACGAATATTCGATTCTGCATCCAAATGATGTTATAATGGATGAAACGGCTCATAAGGGAAGGATGACCAATTTGATAACTTCTTACGAGAAAATTACCATTTCCGGAAACAAGTATGCCGAGGTCTTCCTGAATATAACAGAAGACAAACGATTCATTATATCCATCCCTTCCATCAGCTGGTCAGCTGAAATCAGCCAGCTGGATGAATTGAAAGAACAATTTAATCATCTCCAGTCGTCACTGAATTTTCATATGTTTGAAGGGAACACAGAAGAGCTTGCTGCCGCCATTATTAAAGAAGCAGAAAAACATATCTGATTCTCTTTTTCAAACCGCCTGGCAGAGTGACTCTGTTAGGTGTATAAACATCATAAAGCCCCTCGATCCTACCCTACATTCTCTTTTTTTGCTAAAAAACCCATAAAGAAAGCACGGAAGAGGATATCCGTGCTTTTTCATATTCCATTTTTTATCTGCTACGATTGCTAAAGAATAAAGCCCGGAACATAGCCCGGGCTTTACGCTATTTAATTTTCCTGATGCTCAACCTTGACACGCTTAATAAAGAATGAAGCAATCAATCCCAAGATGGCCACACAAATGGCAAATATAAAAGCATCCTGGATGCCTGCTGTCAATGATAGCGGCAGCAGAGAAGAATCCTGCGGGTTTGCAGCTTCTTCCATATAGCTCTTTTGGCCCGCTGTCATGATGGAAATCGCGACAGCCGTCCCAATCGCACCGGCTACCTGCTGAAGTGTATTCATGATAGCCGTTCCGTCTGGATAAAGTTCTGGCGGCAGTTCATTGAGGCCATTTGTCTGAGCCGGCATGAATACCATCGCAATACCAACCATCATGAAGATATGCAGCATTACAATATATCCGGCTGACGTATCATTTGTAATTCCGGAGAACGCAAACATGACGATTGTGACAATCACAAGACCGCCGCGGACCAGCCATGTGGGACCATATTTATCGAACAAGCGTCCCATTACAGGGGACAGGATTCCATTGACCACTCCTCCGGGCAGCAAAACCAGCCCAGCCGCAAATGTAGTCAGCAGAAGTGAATTCTGCAAGTAGAGAGGAAGCATGATCATTGAAGATAATATGACCATCATTGCGATCAGCACCATCAGCAGGCCTAAATTGAACATAGGGTATGAAAAGGCGCGAAGATTGATCATAGGCTGCTTCATCTTTGTCTGGCGGATACAGAAGAGAATCAAACCGACTACTCCAAGCACAAGAGCAAGGATAACTTTCGGGCTCCCCCATCCGCCTTCTCCTTCACCGGCACTGCTGAATCCGAATACGATTCCACCGAAACCGATCGTTGATAAAAGGATGGACAGCAGATCGATCTTTGGCTTGGTAGGGCTGGAAACATTCTGCATATAAAATAGTCCAAAAATAAGAGCAAGAACAAAGAACGGCAATGAGATCCAGAAAATCCAATGCCATGTCAGATTCTGCAGAATCAATCCTGATATCGTCGGTCCGATTGCAGGAGCGAACATAATGACCAGACCGATGATCCCCATCGCCCCTCCCCGCTTATGCGGTGGTATGATGACAAGAATTGTATTGAACATAAGCGGCAGCAGAAGCGCTGTTCCGATTGCCTGGATGACACGAGCGAGCATCAGGATGCTGAACACAGGCGCAATTGCTGCAATGAATGTTCCAATGATTGAGAATACAAGCGATACTGCAAATAGCTGCCTCGTCGTAAACCATTGCAGGAGCAATCCTGAAATCGGCACCAATATCCCAAGGGTCAATAAATACCCTGTTGTCAGCCATTGAACGGTAGCTGCATCCGTTTCAAAAATCACAATTAGATCCCTGATTGCCATATTCAGGGCGGTTTCACTGAACAGGCCGATAAATCCTGCTATCAGGAAAGAAATAATAATAGGAACCGCTTTGATATCCTTTAATGCATTCGGCGCGGCTGCGCCTTGGTTAGTACTTTGCACAATGATTCTCCTCTCAACTTCTGCGCTGCTTTACTGGACTCTGAATACATATGTAAAATGTTCAGCTATATTCCGCAGCGGCTTGCCATTTCCATAGGTGTTAGAAAGCATGACCGCCCCTTCAATCATAGAGCTCACAAGCAGGGCCAGCTCCTTCGACCTCTCCTCAGAAAATCCGGAAAGCAGCAGTTTTTCTTTGTACAGCGATTGCCATTCCTTGTAAGTTTCCTGACAGGCCTGCCGGATTGGCTCACTCGTCAGAGCCGTTTCCGAAGCAATCAGTCCGATGTGCAGGCCGCTATTTTCATGGCTCAGGGGCACATCAAAGTATGAAGCAATTTTTTCGGCATGATAGCGGAAGGCTGCTGCCGCATCTTCAGAAGATGCCAGCTCTTTCTTTATCATCGTTTTTATTTCATTTCCAACATGCTTAACAGCTTCCACTGCAATCTCCTCTTTGCCGCCTGGAAAATGATAATAAATTGACCCTTTGGGAGCCCCGCTTACCTCTATAATTTGATTCAATCCGGTGCCATTATACCCCTGGCACTTGAATAGATTCGATGCCGCACACAAAATTGACTCTCGTGTCTTTCGCTTACCCTCCAAATTCATTCTCCTTTCGGAAAAATTATAACAACCGGTCTAGATAAATTTATGGGAATTCATGAGGAAAGTCAACAAAACAAAACTGAAAAAGCACATTTTTTTGAATGTGCTCTGTTATATATGAGTTGGCCTGTTAAGTTTTTTCCTATCCTTTAATCCTGCAGACAGCAGATAGAACGCTACCAGCAGGAGAACATAAGCTGCAAGAGGGAAGATAATGATCCACTGGGAGTGGTAAAGGAAAGAACGCGACTGTCCGATAAGGCCTGACCACTCATTGGTTATTGATAAATAAATGGTAGGAAAATACTGCTTTTCCGTTCCGCCCAGGAATAAATTAAAGATTCCCAGCTGTCCGATGATGTGCAGAACCTGGATGCATTCATTTACAAAAATCGCCGAGAAATCAGCCCGCAATGATGGAATGATATGCTTGCGAGAAAGATGCGAACTATTGCCTCCAAGCGTCCTTGCTGCCTCCACATAAGCCATTTTTTTAAGCTCAAGCGTCTTATTGAAAATAACATTGTAAACCCCATTAATGCCAAGTATGGTCAATAGGGCCCCTTGTATAAGGGTAAGCTGAAGCGGTGAAAGCTTGGGTTCAATATTGATGCCGAGCATGATGAAATAGATGAAGATAAATATAGGGATCCCGCTGAACAAGGAAATGTTGTTAAGTACCCCTTTTTTTGTCCGGATCCCCTGAAAGATTCCTAACGCTGCTCCAATCACCAGCCGCAGAAGGGCCACACCCAACACAGTAAAAATAGTATATTTAGCACCATGCAGCAGGAGGGTCAAGATGTCATAACCCCATTTATCCGTCCCAAAAGGATGCTGCGCAGAAGGCGGAAAAGGCGAACTTACTAATTTCCTGTTACCTTCTTCATCTATGATATGGTCGATCTTTTTTGATTCGTTTACACCATAGGGTGCAATCTCAGGCCCGGCTAGTGCGGCCAGCAGGAAGAAGGCAAGCATCAATAAACCTGCGGCTAGTGGAAGATTCCTCCTTTTTTTCATCTCTGCAGCCCCCTTTCAATCAGCCATAATAATAGCTTTAAAGTATATAAAGAAACGAGATATAGTAAAAGAAGGCTTAACAAGCTAAAGATAACCAGATTATATTGATACCCAAATTGAATCTGCTGGACAAACAACAGCGCTGTGATTCCCCTTGTGTTATATAAGTATTCAATAATGAAAAGATTCCCAAGCATGATGCTTAAAATCTTGTGAAGATCTGCTTTCAAGAAAGGAAGCACATTTAGGAATACATGAAAGAGATAGATACTCCCCTTTCGTAAGCCCTTAGCTTTCGCAGCCAGTATGTAATCTTCTCCTTTAACTTCATGGCTCCGCTCTGACAAGGAGCGAAGCAGATAAAACAAGGGAATGATAACAAGAGTAAATATAGGCAGAAATATAGCCGGCTCACTCATGGAAGAAGAAGCCACCTTTACTGTCTTTATTCCGGTTTCTTTGTGCACAAATACCGGCAGCAGCTGCAAAAGCAGAACAAGAATAAAATCAGGGAGCATTCCAGTGAAACCGAGAACCGCATTCAGCAACCTGCCTCCTTTTTCCCATAAAAACACACCAAATAAAACGGACAGAATGACAGCAATCACCGCACTTACAGTCAGATAGAGAAAGGAAGACAGCCAATATGGGATCAAATCCTCAAGGAGCGGCCTTTCCCGCTCTCCCTGCAAATATAGCCAGGATTCCCCTGACTTCAGCCCTTGAATAAAATCCCTGATTTCGTCAATCATCGGGATGATACTGAATACCACCTTCGCATCTCCATTATGGAACCCGAGAGGAAGCACTGCCAGAATTATAATGAGCACCACACTCGTCAGGCTACGAAAAATAGTCGCCATAAGTACTCCTTCCTATGTATAAAGTCGGTTTCTATTATATATCAAGGGAGGATGCGGCAGGAGGAAATTTAGGAAGGTTAAAAGATTAAGCGGGTACATAGGGAATCAGGGCTGCAGTGCACTGAGGAACAATATTTTTGCTTGATATGCTGAAGCGATTGCCTTATGTAATTCACTTGAAGCACTAATTGTTTTTTCGTAGTCTGAGTGACTCATGTCTGCTTCTTGAGTTACTCTGTTCAGCTTTCACCCCCATCAGAGTGACTCATCTTCCTCTTGAGGCACTCTGTGCTGCTTTCACCACCTTCAGACTGACTCATATCCTCTTCTTGAGTCACTCTGTTCGGCTTTCTCCACCACCATGGTGACTCATATCTTCCTCTTGAGTCACTCTGTGCGGCTTTCACCACCTCCAGAGTGACTCATATCCTCCACTTGAGGCACTCTGCTCTGTTCTCTCTCCATCAGAGTGACTCATATCTTCCTCTTGAAGCGCCCTGCCAGGCTTTCCCCACCATCAAAGTGACTCATATTTCCCTCCAGAGGCACTCTGCCACGTTTCCCCCACCATCAGAGTGTCTCAAATGTTAACAACCTATATTTCCCGAAGCTCCTCTGCCCGCTTCCGCATCTCTTCGTAAGTCTCCCCGTTCCTAAAATCCTCAAACTCCAGGCCCAGACTTTCTACCGCATAGTAAAGGTGCTCCAGCCAGTCATGATCCCTGCATCTGATTGCTTCTTCGCATTCCCTTTCAATATAGGGAGAACTGATTTCTTTTCCTAAGTCCCTGAAAACCTCAATTGAGTCGAGGGCACCAGGCCAGTTCCTGTCCTGCAGGAGACCTGCCAGCCGCTGCAGCGCGTTTTCATTTCTTGGATAGCCTATTTTCCTTATGACTGCTACTCCATTTTCCCAGCAGGCTTTGCCATACTTTGGGATAATCATGCGGACTTTGTCTGCGGGGAGCTGTAATAAGATATCAGCCGCTTCTTTTTGAGTTTCTTCAGGAAGATGCCAGTTCAAATTGTAAACATGATAGATGATCTCCTCATCCTCCATATGGATAAATCCGCTCATAAATATCACCTCGTTACCTATTTTACCAGAAAAAGGCTGCGGAATTTCCGCAGCCCTCTAGTATCTAATGCTTCTTCTTCCCTTTTCCTTTCAGGTCAACTCCAATCGCTGCTCCGCTTCTGCTGGAGTCGGCCACTCCCTTGAATATTCCCTGTTTGTGATCAATCAGGATGCTTTGGACATTGCCTATCGTTTCTGGTTTCTCGCCGAATCGATGGCCCATTTCCTTCAGCCTCTGCAAGGCAGAAACTGGCACCCCTTCTTCAAACCGGTAGGACGATGGGTTATTCGTATAGATCCTCGGTTCTTCAACTGCAGCTTTCAGTTCCATATCGTACTCTATTGCATGGATGATCGTTTGCAGGACAGAGGTTATGATGGTCGGTCCTCCCGGTGATCCGACTGTCAGTACCGGCTTGTCATTATCAAAGACGATCGTCGGAGTCATGCTGCTGAGCGGGCGCTTATTAGGCTGGACCTCATTTGCCCCTCCAGGCACAGCATCAAAATCAGTCAGTTCGTTATTCAGCATCACTCCAAAGCCCGGCACCATGATGCCTGTACCAAAAACCTGCTCAATCGTTGTTGTATAGGAAACCACATTCCCCCACCGGTCTGCTACCGTAAAATGGGTGGTTTCCCCATATTGTCTGTCTGCAGGCTGAGCTGCTGCACTGTAATCAGGTTTCCCGCTTTCATACTTCCATGGGTCCCCAGCTTCAGGCTTTGTATTCATTTCATCAAGCGATATTAACTGCTGCCGTTCTTTAATATAGTCCTTATCCAGAAGTCCTTTAACTGGAACCTCAACGAATTCCGGGTCCCCCGCATAAGCTGCCCGGTCTGCATAGGCAAGATGCATGGCTTCTGACATGAGGTGATATTTTTCCCAGGAGCGGACTGGATATTGGGAAAGGTCGAAGCCGTCCAGTATTTTGAGCATTTGCAGGAGGAAGACACCGCCTGAGCTTGGCGGAGGCATGCTGGCAATCTGATAGCCTTGATATTCCCCCCACACAGGCTTGTCTATTGCTGCTTCATATTTTTCTAAATCGTCCTTCACCATTGATCCGCCGAAATCCTGGACAGTCTCGGCAAGGGCATCCCCAATCGGCCCTTCGTAAAGCGCCTCGCTTCCATCTTTCCTAATTAGCTTAAACGCTTTGGCTAGATCTTTCTGGACCAGGATGTCGCCTTCTTCCAGCGGCTCGCCTCCTGGGAGAAACACTTCAGCAGCTGCTGACCGGGACAGCTTTTCTTTATTATCTTCTATTGCCGCTGCCAGTACCGGATCGATTGGAAAACCTTTATCAGCCAGTTTAATAGAAGGCTGGATCAATTTCTTCATAGGGATGGTTCCCCACATATCCAGTGCTTTTTCAAGGCCTTTCAAGGTTCCCGGTACACCGACTGCTGTTCCGCCCGATGATCGTTCTGCAAAGGGAATCGGCTTTCCTTTTCCATCAAGGAACATATCCGGCTCTGCTCCGGCCGGCGCACGCTCACGGCTATTGATGATTGTTGTTTCCTTTGTTTTTCCATCATACACCATCATGAATCCGCCGCCTCCGATGCCTGACATCATCGGCTCAGTTACATTGAGGGCAAACTGGATTGCCACAGCTGCATCAACCGCGTTTCCGCCTTTCTTCAATACATCAGCCCCTATTTCTGAAGCAAGCGGATGGGCTGTGGCAACCATGCCATCCTCACCTACGGCAACTTCTCCATATTTTTCATAGGGGTCCTGCTTAGGCTTTGCATCTGCCGCAGCAAGAGGAGCGAATACCAATAAAAAACTGGACAAATACACAAATAAAACACTGGCGGCTTTTTTCATCTTATCCCTCCTATTGTTGGTTCATTTCTAACTTAAAAGAAGGAAGGCTGGATTGGCAAATTTATGGCTGAATATTTAGAATTTTAAATATTTTTACCCATAAAGATTCTATGTAAGTTGGGCCTAATGGCATTGAAAAATCCGAAGTTGCTAATATATCCCAATACTTGCTAATAAAATGTAAAACTTGCTAATATATCCGAAAAGCTGCTAATAAAATCACTTTCTTGCTAATAAAACGAAAAACTTGCTAATAAACCACACGCCGCATTCCGCTACGTTCCCTACATACGAAAAAAAGAGCCCACTCAGGCTCTTTCATCAAGAAATAAACAAAAACAGCTGTCTTTGCCCATCGGCATCCAGCCTATCTGTAAGGTCAATCCACTTCATTCTGGTTCTCCGTTCTTCAACCAGCTTGTTAATCTCCCGCTCGATCATTTGCATCCTTTGATAGGTTTCCGTCACTCCCAGGCTGAACTTTTCTGCAGCCTGTTTATGCGGGGAGTGCTTGACCAGGAGGCTCATGAACTGGTCGGAGGTTTCGGACTGCTGTGCAAGACGGTCCTCTATGTTTGTGACATATTGGTAGAGATCCCGGTCTTCAGGGGGCAGCCCCGAGACAATCTCTCTTATGATTATATCGACGAGTCTTTCATTCATGCTAAACACCCCGCCATGTAAGATTAGTTCCTTTAGTTTATCATATTACCAGCTTGCTTTTTTGACTCCGGGGATTTGCCCTTTATGAGAATATTCACGGAAAGCGATCCGGGACATTTTAAATTTGCGCAGGTATCCGCGCGGACGGCCTGTCACCTCACAGCGATTCTTCAATCGGGTTGGGGATGAATCGCGCGGCAGCCTTCTCAGTGCCTCATAATCGCCCTTCTCCTTCAGTTCCCTGCGGATCTCAGCATATTTAGCGACCATCTCCTGCCGCTTTTTCTCTTTTGCTACTTTTGATTTTTTAGCCATTTTAACGAATACCTCCATGAATTAATACGTAACAATTACGATTTAAACAAGATAAAATAAAGATAGAACAGAGAGATCGGAAAAAGGTAAATCGTAACCATTACTATCTATAACAAAACATATCGTACCATGAATCAGCCTTTCGTGTAAACCCGCCTGCTCGAAAACAAAAAGAAGCTGCCAAAAGACAGCTCCCTCCTCACTATGCAGCATGTGATCCTTTAGACGAACCAGACTTCTTTTTTCTCCTGAAAAGCGGCACAATCATAACAAGAACAGCTATGATCATGAGCGTCAGGCCGATTGGGCGATCCAGCAGGATAGCCAGACTGCCGTCTGAGATAGTCAGTGTCTGCCTCAGTGCCTGCTCCATCATTCCGCCCAGGATAAAGGCAAGGATAAAAGGTGCCGCCGGGAAAGAGAAAATTCTCATAAGAAATCCAATGATGCCGAAGATCAGAAGCAGGTACAAATCAAACGTGTTGAAGCTCAAGGCATATACGCCTACCATACTGAAAGTTATAACGAGTGAAATCAGCATCGGCCTCGGAATTGTGAGCACCTTAGCTATATACGGCACAAGGGGCAGATTCAAAATCAAAAGAAACACATTGCCGATATACATGCTCGCAATAATGCCCCAGAATACATCCGGGTGATCCTGAACCAGCAGGGGTCCCGGCTGGATGCCCAGCACCAGGAAGGCCCCCAGCAGGACTGCAGTTGTCCCGGATCCCGGAATACCGAGGCTCATAAGAGGGACGAAAGCTCCTCCGGTTGCTGCATTATTGGCTGTTTCCGGAGCAGCCAGTCCCCTGATGGAGCCTTTCCCGAATTCTTCCGGCTTTTTCGCAAGCTTTTTTTCTGTAATATAGCCGATGAAAGAAGCGATAGTCGCCCCTGCTCCAGGAAGGACGCCGAGGATGAAACCCAGTACCGATTGGCGGGCCATCGGTCCCTTCATCTCCTGGAAGTCTTCCCTGGTGATTTTCAGGCTGCCGATGTTCTCATTTTCCGATGAAGAAGTATTCTTCCTATTAAATATCAATGTACAAACCTCTGCCAGGGCAAAAAGCCCAAGAGCGATGATAAGGAAATCGATGCCTTCCAGCAGATAGGCGTTGTCAAAGGTGAAACGGGCTGTGCCTGTCTGCCCGTCGATTCCAATAGTCACGACAATGACGCCGAGAGTGGCCGAGATAAAAGCCTTTAGTGTGGATCCTTCTGACAAGCTGGAAATGGCCGTCAGTCCCAAAAGCATCAAAGCGAAGTATTCGACGGGGCCAAATGAAACGGCAACCGACGAAAGAAGCGGGGAAAACAGCATCAATAGAACAACGCTGACTGTCCCGCCAAAGAACGATGCAATGGCGGCAATGGCCAGCGCCTTGCCCGCCTTCCCCTGCTGGGCCATCGGATAGCCATCAAATGCGGTAGCAACCGTCCCCGATACTCCCGGTGCATTCAGCAGGATTGAAGAGGACGATCCGCCGAAGATCGCTCCATAATAGACTCCTGCCATCATCATCAGCGCAATGGCTGGGTCCATATTATAGGTGACCGGGATCATGATGGCAATCGCACTGATTGGGCCAAGGCCCGGCATCATGCCGATGAATGTACCGATGAAAACACCGAGGAATACAAATAAGATCCCCTGCAGGCTCAGTGCAACCTGAAACCCTGATAATAATCCTTCAAACGAACCCATAAGATCCCTCCTTTAAAATGGCAGAATGCCTGCCGGCAGTGAGATTTGCAGCAGATAATTGAACATCATGTAAATGGACAGCGAGAAGACGACCGAAACGATTGCGTTTGTCCATTTTTTCTTATAGCCTAAATACCAGGTTGTGATAAATATGAAAAGAGCCGTCATGACTACAAAGCCGACCATTTCAAAAAAGAAGATATAAACCAATATAAACGCGCAGACAGTAAGCAATGTCCTTGCTTCGCCTTCCGGTATCTTCCGCTTTTTCTTTTCTTCTTCCGTCTCCGCCTTCCTGGAAAAAAACAGCAGGACAGACAGCAGGAGAAGCAGAAAGCCCAGAGATTTTGGCACAAAGTCTGCATCAATTGCCGCATACGGATACTCAGGCAGCCTGAAGCTCAAAATAAGGTAAAACAGTGCAAATCCTATTAATACAAGGCCAATTTTTCGATTGATTGGCTTGAGCATGTATGATTCCCCCTTTATCTGATCAGCTTCAGCTCATCAAGCAGTTTATACAATTCATCGTTTTCCTTCTTTAGAAACTCCTTGTATTCGCCGCTGTCCATATAGAGCTCATTCCAGCCATATTTCTCGCGGATCTTTTTCCACTCCGGCGAATCATTCAGCTCTTTTAGCCTTTCTTCGTAATACTGAATTTGCTTTTCATCCATATTAGGAGGCCCAAAGAAGCCCCTCCAGTTCACAAAGGTTTCATTGATGTCCTGCTCAATGGCTGTCGGGAAATCCTCGAGTGTATCGCCCTTCAATCTTTCCGGAGAAGTTACTCCCAGCACTTTTATCTTTCCGGCACGCACCTGCTCGATTGTTTCAGAAGTACCGGCAGAATAAACGTCAACACTTCCGTTGAGGAGCTGTGTCAGTGCTCCGCCATCCTGGTCTGAAACATATTTGATTTTAGTCACATCCACACCGGCGGCTTTGGCAATCTTGATAAATTGGATATGGTCCATGCTTCCTGGAGATGAAACGCCAACCACCGAGATTTTGGAAGGATCTTTTTTCATATCATCAAACAAATCATTCAGATCATCCCATTTTGCATCAGCCCTGACAGCAAAGGCTGCATAGTCGGCAATCAGATTGGACAGCGGGGTAAAGTCGTCTACTCCGTATTTTGACTGCCCATTAAGTGGTACAAGAATAATAGGCGGAGACGAGACAAATATATTATGAGGGTTGCCTTCCTTTTTCATCATATACGCCCAGCCGACGGCTCCCCCTCCGCCCGGTTTATTGATGACAGGCATCCTTTGATCAATAAGCCCGTCCTTTTCTAGCGTCTGGGCAACCATGCGGGCTGTGGTATCCCAGCCTCCGCCGGCTCCAGCCGTAGCCACCACTTCGATCGGCTTGCTTGGCATCCATTTGCCATCCTTATAAATGCCTGCAGCTTCCTTGCTCGAGCAGGCTGACATCATTACCATGCAGAGCAGCAGTGCTGCTGCCAGAATCATTTTTTTCATCAAACTTATGCTCCTTTCCATGGGTGAAAACGTTTTCTTTTTTGTTATTGTAAAAAAATCAGAAAAGTTTGTATCTATTAAACAAGTATTGAGCGTTAAGAACTTTGCGGGCTTTTTGTTCATTTTGTTCACGGGGTTGAGAACACAAAAAAGCTGCACCCTCATCAGCTAACATGGGGTGCAGCTATTATAAACTATAGACTATAATCGATAATATTTTCTCTCGGGCCTTCCGACAATTCCATATTCCAGCTCAGCTTTTGCTTCATCGGAGGCTACCAGGTATTCCAGGTATCTGCGGGCAGTCGTCCTTGAAGCGCCCATTTCCTTTCCAAGTTCTTCTGCATTAACGCCTTGCTTCATACCGTCCAGGATTTCTTTCACTTTTTTTAAAGTGAGTGAATCGATTCCTTTAGGCATCTTTTCGGAAGCTATTACTGCCGCTGAACTGCTGCTTAAATAATGATCGATTGCTTCTTGCGTCAGTTCACTTTCCCGGCATTCGAGTAAATCTCTTTTTTTGTTCACTTTGCGGATTGCTTCCGTGAAACGTTCAAAGGTTACCGGCTTGATCATATAATCGATCACTCCGTATCTCAAGGACTCCTCGACCATCTGTTTTTCATTGGATGCGGTAATCATGATCACTTCAAGATTGGGAAAGCATTGTCTTATTTTAGGCAGAAGGCTGCTTCCAAGCTCGTCCGGCATATAGATATCCATAATCAGCAGATCTGCTTCCTTTTCCTCGAGCAGTTCCAGTGCTTCTGCAGCATTCAATGCTTTTCCAATACACTCGATGCCGTATAATTTTTCTATGAATTGCTCATGGATGGCAGCCACCCGGTAATCATCTTCTGCTATAATCGCTTTGATCATTCTTTCTCATCCTCTTATATTTTTGGCAGGAAAACAGTGAAAATCGTCCCCGCCTCTCCAGTCTTCATTTCAATCGTTCCATCCAGTTCCCCGACTGCCTGGCTGACGAGAGTAAGTCCATATCCCCTGCCGTCCTTTTCTTTTGTCGAGAAGCCTTTTTCAAAAATCCGCTGCTCATCCTCCGGCAAGATTCCTCCTCCATTATCTTCCACTTCAAAGACAATGTCATTACCGATATCTGTAGCAAAGAAAGAAATACGCCTGTCCGCCATCCCTTCTGTCGCTTCTATGGCATTATCAATCAGATTGCCGATGATCGTAATCAAATGGGTAACCGTCATTCTTTCCGGCAGCGGTTCAACCGCCGAACTGTCATCAATCGTAAAGCTTACCTTCTTTTCAGAGGCTTTCGCCAATTTTCCCAGCAGGACTGCCTGCAGGCTGCTGTCCCTGATCTGCTCGAACAGAATGTGATTTTGCTGATCATGGGCACCTGATTCCTCCTGGATCATACGGACCGCTTCCTCATACTGACCCAGCTGCATCATGCCGGACAGCACATATAATTTATTTGTAAATTCATGCGTCTGGGCGCGAAGGTCCTCAGAATATTGCCTCACTTCTGATAAAGTATTAAGCATCTCATTAATTTCGGTTTTGTCCCTGAAGCTGGCGACCGCCCCAATAACCTCATCGTTCTCAACGATAGGCGTCCGGTTCACAACGACTGGTTTTTCCTCGAGGAGTACTTCCACATCTTTTTCGGGCACACCTGTTTCCAAAACCTTATTCATGCCCGTTCCCTTGATAACATCAGCGATTCTCTTATTTACTCCGTCTTCATTTAGAGCGAGAATCCGGCGGGCAGATGGATTCATCATCGTGATGACACCATAACGATTCACAGCAATGATCCCTTCTTTCACCGAATCAAGGATTGCACTCCTTTCATGGTATAAGGAGGCAATTTCATGCGGCTCCAGACCCATCATATCTTTCCGGATATCTCTAGCAAGCAGTGTCCCTCCTGCTACTCCAAGGAGAATGGCTCCAAAAGAGATGAGCCCGATTTTCTTCAGCCTGCTTAAAGCCTCCTCCTCGATATCATCCATCAGGAAACCTACTGATACTATGCCTGCAATATCCCCATTGTCATCCACTATTGGCGCCTTCCCTCTAATTGAAGGTCCAAGCGTCCCAGTAGCCTTTGACACATATGCTTCTCCCTGTTCGAGGGCCCGCTCATTATCTTCACCAACCATCCGCCCGCCAATCTTGCCGGCATCCGGATGTGAATAGCGAATGCTGTCCGCATTTCCTATAACGATAAATTCAGCATCAATATCCTCCCTGATTCTCTCTGCCAGCGGCTGGATTTTTTCTGAGGGATTATCCTCTCCAAAAGCGTCCCTTACCCCAGGCATATGAGAAACCGCCAGCGCCACATAAAGGGCCTGCTTGCCCATACTTTCCTCTGTCTGTTCAAATTCTACATAAGCGTATAGCCCGGACAAAAGCACAATGACTCCCGCTATTAGCCATACAATCAATATGATAATCTTCGTGCGCATCGTAACCGCTTTCTTTTTTCTCATAAGCTGGCACCCCGAACTGTTTGTCTTCTATTATAATAGTCAATTTCAAATAGAGTGTCATATGTATTGGTGAAAACTGGACTCGCTTTATTTCGAGATTATCAAAATACTGTAATCTTCTTTTTTCCACCCGCAGCCGGTAAGGGTATAATTTGACTGCTTTTTCCCTTTTTCTATATCAACAGACTTGCATTTTCTTTCTTCAATCATTCCCGCTCCAAAACCATCTCTTCGTGTATCAAGAATAGAATGAATGACTTGCCCATCATATTCAAGATCATGAAGGATCGGGGCGCCTTCTTCTGTATAACTTACCACCCTGATGGTATCTTTACGCCCTTGCTGTACATGGACGATAAAGGAATTAAACCGGTCCAGGTTCTGGATTTCTCCGTGCATGGAGACAATATCATCTTCTGAAGGCTTGTAGTCTGGGAGTTTAGGTGCAGGTTCCTCCTGGGTTTGGCAGGCCAGGAGGATGAGAGAAACCAATATGTAAAGGGGGAAGAGTTTTTTCAAAAAGCAGCCCTCCAAATATATATTATCTCAGATTATACCATTTGAAAGCTTGTCTATTAAATGAAAAAAGCTCGACCCTGTCACCAGGATCAAGCCTCTTTCCTATTCTTCCTTCTCCACCCAGTTATCATCATCGTCTTTCTCATACTTTTTCTTCACCGCACTCCACGCCACCTTGAAGGCTGTTTCTTCTTCGTCGTATTCTTCACTTGCTGAGTTGAAGGCTTCCTTGAAGATTTCCTGGGCGTGATGCGGCAGATTGTCTTTGACGGAATCCGGCAGTTCGCTTAGTTTATCGTATGGCATAGTGATTCCTCCTCTTCTCTTGTCCTGTTAGGTATTTTTCCTGAATGGCATTTTCTTAAACACCAGAAGTTGAAATCATAGCAGGAACTGGAGGAGCGGATAAAACCATGGAATGACCAAAGAAGTAAGAATAGCCGAGAAACCCATGGCTGCGCTGGAGACTGCTCCCTGCACAGGGTCTTCTATTGCTGCCTGGCTTGTGCCGATCCCGTGGGCCACTGTTCCGATGCCAAGCCCTCTAGCGAAAGGATCGCTGATTCTTAGAAAAGATAGAATAACAGAGCCCATGACAGCCCCAAAGATACCGGCCGAGATGACGAACACAGCAGCAAGCGGCGGGTCACCTCCGATTATTTTGGCAGCTTCGATTGCGACCGGAGTCGTGATCGCTTTCACGGCAGAGGTCGCCTGGATTTTTTCCGGGAGACCAAGCACTTTTGCCAGCAGTACGGCCGATGTGATGGTCGATAAGGTTCCAGCTGTCAGACCGATGACAGCAGGCATTAATCTTTCCCTGATCACCCTCCGGTTATGATACAGAGGAACGGCAAGAGCGACAGTGGCAGGACCAAGCATGAAGGTCATGATATTTTTAGCCGGCGTGTATTCTTCATACGTAATCCCTCCGGCAAGCAGCAGAAGGATCATGATAAGTGTAGCTGTAAAAACAGGAGTGGCAAATGGGGAAAGCAGCCGGGCAGAAAGCGCCTTTGCCCCGATATAGACGATGATCGTCAAAAGGACGCTAATGAGTGTGATCCCGCTCACCCTTTTCCGCCCCCTTCCCTGAAAAATAAGCTGCCAGGCCGGAAGTTATGATTAGCCCGATGACGGTACTGCCGATAATCATTATGAGAAGCTGCCAGCCGCTCGTCCGAATCAGTCCCCCGTAACTCATCAGCCCGACAGCTATCGGGATAAAAAAGAAAGCCAGGTGCCGGTTTAGGAATGCTGCCCCCTTTTCGATCTGGCTTACCTTTACGGCACCGGTCAGCAGGAGGATGAATAAAATCATCATGCCAAGTACGCTTGCAGGAAGGGGCAGGTGAAGAATTTCAACGATAAAATCTGAAACGGCGTAAATCATCCACAGCAAAAAAAGCTGCCATAAAAAGATAAGTGCATTTTTCACCATTCTAACCCTTCCCCCACTAGATAATCTACTATCCATAATAGAGGAAAAAGTGCAAAATTGCTTAGAATTTTATTCTATACATTCAGCCGTCGGACGGCTTTCCTTCCATGGAGGATCAAGTAAAGGACTGCAGCAATCAAGACAATCACTGTTCCTATCATGTAAATATAGCTGTAGCCTGAATGGGCCGCAGCAGTTCCGAGGATAAAAGAGCCAATGGCAAAGCCTCCGTCAAAAAAGACAAAGAAAGTCGCGGTTGCCGTCCCCTTTCTGCCTGCGGGAGCCGATTCCACTGCAATGGTTTGAAAACACGACACCAGCGTGCCAAAACCGATGCCGACAAATGCTCCTGAAAGCAGGAGCTGGAAGCTTGATGATGCCTGGCTCAGCATCCAGACGCCGATCCCAAAGAAGAGGATGCACGGATAAATCACTTTATTTTCCCCGAACTGATCAAACCATCTTCCGGTAAATGGGCGGGAAATCAATAGCGCTGCGGCATAAACGACAAAGAAATAGCTTGCTGCCTGGACGAGGTCAAGCTCTCTCGCATACACCGAGATGAAGGAAATGACGCTCGAATAGACAAAAGATAATGTAAAAGCAACGAATCCGATGGGCACTGTCTTCCGTTCAAAGAAGTCCGACAGCTTCATCTTTTTCCCTGCTGCTGCCTGCCGGGTCTGCCTGTCTTGCTGTTCTTTCAGCTCCATCATCAATCCGCAGGTAAGAGCAAGCAAGGAGCAGGCAATGCAAACCGCGAACAGTACGGTGTAACTGGCTGCTCCTATAATGGTCAGCCCGGCGAATGGTCCGATGACCATGGCAAGGTTCATGAAAGTGGCATAATAGCCCATCCCTTCCCCGCGGCGCGCAGCCGGAATAATGGCTGCAGCAATAGCTCCTGTTGCGGTGGTTGCCATACCAAAGCCCGCACCGTGGATGACCCGGATAATCAGCAGCACAAACGGTGATTTAACAAAAAGGTAAAGGATAGATCCAGCCAGGAAAATAGAGGCTCCGATGATCAAAATTTTCTTCGGGCCAAAGGTATCAAGCCATTTTCCAGAAAACGGCCTGAAAACTATCGCCGACAGAACAAACACCGTAATAACGAGCCCGATGGCCTGCCCTCCGCCCTGCAGTTCATCTGCTACATAAACCGGCAGTGTAACGGTCAGCATATAAAAAATTACAAATACAAAAAAACTGGCAAAGGAAATATTGATGAAATCCTTTGTCCAAAGCTGAGGTTTTTCCAACTGTTTCACATCTTTCTCCTGATATATGGATATATTTAACGCGGGAAAAGCTCCCCAAGTGATCTGAGGAGCTTTTCCCTATATTATAGGATATTTTCCTGTCTTTTATTAGAATGGGAACTCACGATTAGTTTTTTGGACAGATACCCATTTTGTTGTTGTAAATTCTTCAATGAGCCAAGGATTGCCGAAACGGCCGACGCCTGAAGCTTTATTGCCGCCGAATGGAATATCCGGCTGCGCATTAACAGTCTGATCGTTGATATGAGTCACACCGCTGTCAATCTGCAGTGCATATTGCTGCGCTTTTTCAAGATCCTGCGTAAAGATGGATGATGACAGTCCATACTCTGTTTCAGAGGCAATCCTGATCGCTTCTTCATCACTTTCAACCGGAATGATGGTTGCGATTGGCGAAAAGACTTCAGTCTGAGCAAGGGCAGAATCATTTTTCACATCTTTGAAAACGTACGGAGTCAAGATGTTGCCAACTCTTTGTCCTTCAAGCGCAATTTTCTCGCCGTTTGCAATGGCGGCTTCGATGACTGCCTGAGCCTTCTGCAGCTGCCTATCGTTGATCAGCGGTCCAACGACAGTTGCAGGATCCTTTGGATTGCCATAAGGAAGTGCTTTTGCTCTGTCGACGAATTTATTTGTAAATTCTCCAGCAATATCCTTATGGACAATGATCCTGTTTGTGATCATGCAGATCTGGCCCTGGTGGACGAATTTTCCGAAGATAGCAGCATCAACAGCACGGTCAACATCTGCATCTGAAAGGACGATGAATGGATTGTTTCCGCCAAGCTCCAATGCCACTTTTTTCAGGTTCCTTCCGGCAATTTCCCCGACATGTCTTCCGACAGCGGTTGAGCCAGTGAATGAAATGAAGCGTGGAATTGGGTGTTCAAGCAGATAGTCGCCTGTCCCATCTGTTTTCGGATCTGTGAGCAGAAGGTTCAGGACCCCTGCCGGCAGGCCGGCTTCTTCAAAAGCTTTTGTCAGGATGACGCCGCCAGTGATGCCTGTTGCGACATCCGGCTTATGCACAACTGCATTACCAAGGGCAATGGCTGGCGCTATGGTCCTTACTGACAGGTTAAGCGGGAAGTTGAATGGCGAAATGGAGGTGATGACACCCACCGGCACGCGGTACACGTGGTTTTCCTTCCCTTCAATGGTTGCCGGAACCTGGTTCACGACATTTACTTCATCAGCAAATTTGATCGCTTCCTCCAGCTCCTCAAATGTGATCTGCAGGGCAATATTGGCCGCAAGAATGGTTCCGCCTGTTTCTGAAGTATAAATATCTATAATTTCTTCTTTATGTTCTTCAAGATAGGCAATTACTTTCCTTAAAACTTCTTTGCGTTCCCCGGGGGTTGTCTTTGCCCATTTCTTTTGTGCTTTTTCAGCAGTAAGCATAGCCTGATCAATGTCAGCCTCATTTACAGTTTTTACAGTATAAAGCCTGGAATCGTCATATGGATTCAATACATCGATTGTATTGGCGCCGCTTCCCTCCAGCCATTTACCGTTAATATATTGTTTGGTGTAATCCTTAAAATTGACCATAAATCTCTCCCTCTCCCTGAAACTTACTGCAAAGAAGATTCCTAGGTTGCTATAGCAACATTTAGGGTCACGTCATCAGCAGCACTAGAATCTTAACACATATAAAGTTGCTATAACAACTTATGTGCTTAGCTGGCTAACCTTTTTAAAACAGGAGTTTATACCCAGAAACTTAAGGAGGACACCGGCCGTAAATAAGCTATACCGAAACAAATGTCTGAGGAGGAAAGCATGAAGGGACGCAAACGAAGGTATTTATTATTATCAAGTATATTGAGCAGCTTTCTGATCATCTCTGCCTGCAGCCCTACGGAAGCTGATAAAGAAAAAACACAGGCTGCCCAGCAGGAGGAAGATAAATACGAAAAACTCGCAAAGGATCAGAATAAGGAGTCAGAGCTGGAGCCGATTGAATTGACTTCCTACAGCGAAGAGGTTGGGCTGAAACTGAAGGAACCGGCTTACAAGGAATTTACCGTCAATGAGAAGGCGGTTATCGAGGGGACGATCGAAAAATCAGCCAGCCTGAAATCTGACTTTGTCTGGATCAAAGTCCATGCAGCTGAAGAGGGTCCGGCAGGCACTGACCACGAATATTACACAAAAATTGAAGACGGAAAATTTAAGCAGGAGCTTCACTTCTTCAACGGTGAGGGAGAGTATCAGGTAAAGGTGCAGATTCCGAGTATGGATCAGGAAAACTATTATTATGATACTGCATCTTTCACGGTCCATAATGTGAATCCGCAGATCGTCCGCGATGTCACATATACCCCTTTCGGACAGGAGGATGAAATCAGCCTGGATCTTAAGTCCAGCTATGTTGAGGATAATGAGATCTTTAAGCTTGAGGGAAGCGCCGGCAGGCTTAGCGACAATGATACAATCATGATTAAACTGAATAAGGATGCTGATACCTGGACACATGTCCTGCCGGTTGAACAGGGCAAGTTCACCTACGATGTTCCCCTTCTATATGGAAAAGGTCTCCACGAGCTGGAAGTGCTTGTGCCTGACAAAGAACGGGAGAACTATTACCAGACTGCCACAACGCTTCTGATCGACAATCAGTCAGACAGGACCATGAAGCCGATCGAGTTTTATGAAGCTTACAGGGAACGTGGTGTCACACTGAAGTCTCCGCAGTTTGGAGGAGAAGAGTCCAATGGTGAATATACGGTAAAAGGAAAAATAGATCCTGAGGCTGATTTCGGACCTGAAACCACGCACATCTATGTTTCTACTAAAAAAGGCGAGGATGAAGCACTTGATGTCATTCCTGTAGAAAAATTTGAATTCGACGGCTCCTTCTACCTCCGCTTCGGGCCGGGCACTTATGAAGTAACGCTGAGTGTACCGGAAATCAAGGAAGAAAACAGTGACAGTTTCCGCTATTACGGCTTTGCTTCTTTTGAAGTGGAAGCAGAAAGCGAAGATCAGCGCGACCTTCTGCCATCAAGGGGCGTCGAGTCAGAAGCACCAGAAATCAAGAGTCTTGCCGGCAAACTGACAGAGGGAAAAAGCACTGAGAAGGAAAAAATCAAAGCCATCTATGAATATGTCGCCAAAAATGTTTCCTATGATGTTGACAAATATGAAAATAGTACATTCAGCTGGGATGACAGCGCCCTGAAAACGCTGGAAACGAAAACCGGCGTCTGCCAGGATTATGCCTACCTCTCCACCGCACTATTGCGTGCCAGCGGGATTGAAGCAAGAATCATTGAGGGTACCGCGCGCGGCGGCTTCTGGCCATCCAACCATGCCTGGGTCGAAGCAAAAGCGAACGGCAGCTGGATCGTCATGGACCCGACCTGGGGAGCCGGCTATATTCAAGACGATCAATTCGTTGCCAAATATACCGATCAATACTTTGAGCCCAATCCGGCCGAATTTGAAAAGACCCATACAAGAAAAGGCGTCACCTACTAAAATATTTGGAGAGATAGAACCTTGGCGTACTGTCTCTTCTTTTTAAAAGGGTCATTTTCATATAGGGCGAAAGACCATAATATGGTAGTATGAAACTAGACAGAAGTGAAAATTCTGAAAAAACCAAATGTCAAATCTTTAAAAGGGGGAGTTGCAAATGACAGGTTTGGTCACTGTAGTAATGATTTTTTCCATCCCGCTTGTCGCCATCGTCACAAGCCATTATCAATCACTTGCCAAAACAAAAGTAAAAATCATTGAAAAAGAGCTGGAACTGGAAAAATTGAAACATGAGAATTATTTAATAGAAACGCAGAAGATGAGGATTGAATTGGAGAAGATGAAGCTGGAGGGGCCTTTGGATGTAAAGTAACACATCTGTATCCTGTGGCAGAGGAATTTATTCCTTCCCCTCTTTTCATCGAAAAGAGGGGAAGGAGTATAATATCCTTCAATGCTGAAGCCGGAGCTGAACAGTAAATTCACTTTGCCTTTCCACTCAAACAGGTCCTGAAGAGCTGCAGCAGGCTTCTTTTGCAGTAAACCATCACCAAACTGAGGATCTGGTTCCCTATTTGCCCAAAATAGATGTCCTGCAACCTTTTTATTGGGGCAGCATGACCGGTACCCGGTTCCCTATTGGGGGCTGCATCAGCTTCAGCATGCTCCACATTCAGTTTTCAGGCTGATACCTAATGCAAGCTATTATTTCAATGATTGATCAGCCAAGTATTGTTTCCGCTGAACTGCTGGCCCACCTTAAAAATGCTGTACAAACAAGACAGCTATCCATTTAGCTGTCTTGTTGACTTGGGTTATAAATCAGTTTTTTGTAAAGCGGGTAAAGGAAGGACAGAATTCAAATTTATTCTTTTGCTTGGTTTAACGCCATATAGCCGGCACCGATCACCCCTGCTTCTCCCCAAAACTCACAGATGCCAAGCTTTATTTTGCCTCTTAGATTGGCATATAATTTTTCCTTCATTTTATGGTTAATCTCATCTATCAGCCAGGGATTGCAGCAGATTACAGCTCCGCCAAGGACAAATGCTCCTGGGTCCATGAGCTGAATGATGGAGGCGACAGCTCTGGAAAAATGCTCAATCCATTCCTTGATCACTTTAACGGCTATCTCTTCCTTATCTTTAAATTTTTCAAACAGGTATTCTGCGTCCGCACTTTCACCATATATTAGCTTACTCCTGGCATCAAGAGCCCTGCCGCTGCAAAGAGATTCCAGTGTCATTTCCTTGGTCCCCTCCTCTTCGCTTGCCTGGCCGATGATCATTCTGCCCGCTTCACCTGCATATCCATTGTCCCCCCTGATCATTTGACCGTTATAGTAAACACCCATCCCAATGCCTGTGCTCACTGTCATGTAGAGAGAATAGCTTTTTCCTGCAGCAGCTCCCTTTTCAGCTTCCAGCAGCCCTGCTGCATTGACATCATTGTCAAAGTAAACGTCAAGCCCAGGAAAGCAGGATTGTATGCACTCAATTCTTATTCCGTCAAGAAAAGGAATGTTATCTGCATCTTTTATTACTTGTGTCTGTTCATTCCATGGGACAGGCAGGGCAATTCCAATTTTCTTAGCATTTTTCTGAGGATCGACCCTTTCAGCCATCCGGAAGATTTCACCAAACATTTCATCTGCCGTTTTAAAACTCCTGGTTACTGCCGTCTCCATACGGATCACCGACAGCTCTTTTCCGATCAGTCCCACACGAATATTTGTAGCGCCTATATCTACACCAATTACGTATTCATTCATTTAGAAATAGCTCCTTACCCAGCAACTCTATGTCTATTATTTATTTTTGAGGAATCGTTCAATAAAAACAGTTAAGACCTGCTTCCATGCTGACAGGCAGGAACGAAACTCCATTTGAGTATATATCCTTTGATGTCCACCAATCTTCTATTTTTCTTTGCTCCTGTCAATCTGAAACTAATTTCTCATTCACAGTATCCAGGTGCAAATATAATATGGATTGCACTAATACTGCAACTTTAGTGGAAGCAGAAAGATTGACTCCAAATTTTTAGAACAGCATTACAAATGGGTCCTCAATTCATCAAATAGAAAAAAATAAGCGGAGATTTTCCAGCTAAATACAGAATAGAGCTCAATTCGAGGTAAATAAGGGGAGATTTTCCGGTTATGCAAAATAAAATACCACATTATTACGTTTTAGGAGCCAATAAGCGGAATTTCTCCGTCTATTTGAGCTGTTTTTTATAGAAATTTCTATTTAAGAGGAATTCTTCCGTCTATTAATTAGACTGGGTTCTTGACCTGATACCCTACCCGATAAGATCGAATCCTCTGAGTGCCAGATGCGGGGATCAGCATCTTTTTTTCGAACAGTTGGGAAAGTACCTTTTTTACTGTCTTGGCACTTAGTTTTAGATACTTCTCCACTTCTTTTGGAGATATGTCTTCTCCTTTTCGAATTACTAGCCGAAGCACTTCCTTTTCAAGAAAGGACAAAGAAGTTTGGTCCAGCTCATCACCCATCCATCTGCCTATCACTTGCTGAACAACCTGTTGGCATCTGCGGGGATTCTCTTTTACTTGATCAAAAGAAAAGCGGATGACGGTCCATCTATCAATCACCAGCTGGTTTTGACGTTCCAGGCTGTCGGAAAATTGCCATCTGCTGATGTTCTTTAGGTGAGGGCCATACCCGTCGACCTCTAAACAAACCTTGATGCCGGGACGGATATAAGCAAAATCCAAATACCTTTTCCCATCATTGTAATTATCAATTTCATATTCAGGGTGTAGATAATTAAACTGGTAAAATACTGGCCACCACACTTGCTTCAAAAACAGCATTTCAGCATGTTTGTGACCTTCTTCCAGGCGCCGCAGCCGCTCACCGGTTCTTGCCTGTAAGTGTGAATGTAAAAATGCCTGATATTCTTCTTCAAATCCCATATATCCCTCTCCTATCAATAAGAAAATGAACAGCATAGGCTTTAATAGCTTCCAATGAATCATATCCATTCTTGATTCATTTGTTTTAATAGGACGATTTTTGAATGACTTTGGAAAATAATGAGTGGTAAATGTAGTGAAAAAAAGAGGATTGGAAACAGGCAAACAGAATTGTGGAGCAGCAATGATAAAAGAATATTTCGATGATAACCCTTGGATAAACTAATTTTAGTGTATTAGATTTCTAACAATTGTCAATCAACTTATGCCATTCGACAATAATTCTTATCTAACATCTCCTAACCTTAAGAGAGATTTGGGTTAAAACCTCACCTACTTATTATAGGCTCCAATTCATCTTGAGAAGGCACAAAACAAAAAAAGCGGGGCATCCATCCTGGATACCCTGCTCATAAACTTAGCTACTTGCTACTGAACATCATTACGCCCACCACATATCCCCAGGTGTTTCCCGGATCAGAACTTCATTCAGGTTCTTCACAGCGCGTGCAAACCCTTCATCAATCGACATCAGCGGATCTTCATGCTCGATGCTGACAACATAGTCATAGCCATACAGCCTCAGGGCGCTCATCATATCGCTCCATTCCTGGATGCTGTGGCCGCATCCGACGCTGCGGAACGTCCAGGCGCGTGTCTGAACTTCCCCATATGGCTGCATGTCTGTCAGTCCATACATATTAACATTATCCTGATCAATATAGGTGTCCTTGGCATGGAAATGATGAATGGCACCGGCTTTTCCGAGTATTTTAATCGCTGCGACCGGATCGATGCCCTGCCACCAGAGATGGCTCGGATCAAGGTTCGCCCCGATGGCTGGGCTTGTTTCCTCGCGGAGCTTCAGCATCGTATAAGGTGTATGGACAAGGAAGCCGCCATGGAGCTCCAGGCCGATTTTCACATTATGTTCTTCTGCTAAAGTGCCGATTTCCTTCCAATATGGTATTAGCTTGTTTTCCCATTGCCATTTCAGGACATCGCCATATTCTGCCGGCCATGGTACAACTGGCCAGTTTGGCTGTTTTGCTTCTTCACTGTCGCCCGCTGTCCCAGAAAAGGCATTGACGACCGGTACATTAAGGAGTGAAGCAAGCTTGATGGTTTTTCTAAGTACTTCATCAGATTCTTCAGCAAAAGTTTTATCAGGGGAAATCGGGTTCCCGTGGCAGCTGAATGCACTGATCGTCAGGCCTCTGGATGTTACAGCTTCCAGATAAGCTTTTCTTTTTGCCTCATCTTCAAGCAATTCGTCCAATGGGCAATGGGCATTTCCAGGATAGCAGCCTGTGCCGATTTCAACGGCATCAAGACCAGCTTCTTTTACGTGATCGAGCATTTCTTCGAAAGATTTTTGTGAAAATAATACTGCGAAAACACCAAGTTTCATTCTGCCAGGACCCCTTTCTTAAGAGGAACAATTTGCTTTGTTTTCTGTGATTCGATTGCTGCAAGAATGATTTCAAGGCTCTTTAAGCCTTCTTCTCCGCTGATCAGCGGCTCCTTGTCTTCTACTACACTTTCAACAAAATGATTGATAACATGGGAAGTTGTCTGTCCGCCTTCCTCGTTTGTCTGGATTTTGTCCAGCTTATGCTGAACCGAACTGCCGTCGCGGTAAACTTCAATCAGCGAATATTCCGGATCTGCTTCAAGATGGAGGGTCCCTTTTTCCCCGTAGATGACAGTGGAGTTGTCGCTTCCGCCCATATAAGACCAGCTTGCTGCCAATGTGCCGACTGCACCTGACTCTGACCGGAGGACACAGACCGCATTATCGTCCACTTCTGTATTTTCCTTCGCGTTAGTCGCAATCAGCGCACCGACTTCAGTAAATTCGCCGAGCAGATACCGCAATAAATCGGCTTTATGCACGCCAAGATCACCCATGGCACCGATAAAGGCTTCCCTTTTATTAAAGAACCAGCTGTCAGCACCATCCGCACTCCATCCTTCAGGGCCGGCATGCCCGAATGTCGTTCTGAAGCTGAAGATCCTGCCAAGCTTGCCGCTCTCAATGATATCCTTTGCTTTCTGATGAGCAGCAGTGAAGCGCTGGTTGTGGGCAATCATGAGTTTCTTTCCGTTAGCTCTTGCAGCCTCATTCATTGCTTCCGCTTCTTCCCTTGATGCAGCCATAGGCTTTTCACACAAAACATGGCGGCCTGCATTCAAAGCTGCTAAAGTAACTTCAGCGTGCAGGAAATTCGGCAGGCAGACACTGACAAGGTCGATCCCTTCCATTTCAATGGCTTCTTTATAATTGGTAAATGCCCTGGCACCGTATTTCGCAGCTGTCTCTTCTGCTCTTTCCAGGTTGCTGTCACATACAGCAGCGATTTCAACAAATGGGTTTGCGGCATATTCGGGAAGGTGGCGATATTGGGCAATGCTTCCGCAGCCGATTACAGCAGCTTTTAATTTAGTCATCAGTATCAAACTCCTTTAGTGGAAAATTGTTCTTTTAAGTAATTGATGCTTATTTCAATACTTTCGAATGGCGTCAGGCGGCTTGCATCCTGCTCTACTACCCACCACTTTACTCCTGCTTCATCTCCAAGACTGAGAATTTCCTGCAGATCGATGCTCCCTTTTCCAAGCTCCGCAAAGAACTGTTCTTCATCTCTGGTCATATCCTTCAGATGTACAAGGGGTGACCTGCCTTGATACCTTTTAATCCAGGCAGCCGGATCTTCCTTTGCTTTTGCCAGCCAGTAGACATCCAGTTCTGTCTGGAGCAGTCCGGGGTCGCTGTCATCAAAAATGGCCTCAAGCGCCATCCTCCCGTCACTCAATCTTTCAAGCTCGAAATCATGATTATGGTAGCATAATGTGATTCCTGCATCCTTCAGCTTCCGGCCTGCTTCATTCAACAGGGGAATGAGTGATTGATAGCTTTCCTCTGTCCGCTCATCCGGCATAAGGTAAGGGCAAACTGCATATTGAATTCCAACCGTTTTAAGATTGGAAATCACATTGTCCAGGTTGTCCTTAAGGTCCGCCAGAGGGATATGGGCAGATACCGGTGCAAGATTAAGATCGTCAGTCAATTCCTTCACTTTTTCTGCACTCAGCCCTCCAAAACCAGCAAATTCCACCCCATCAAAACCGAGTTCTGCCACTTTCTTCAGGGTACCCGCAAAATCTTTCTCCGTTTCTTCACGAAGTGTATAGAGCTGTACTGCAATTGGTATTCCCGACATCTTAATCCCCTCGCTTCCTCAAATTTTTAAAATAAACTATTTGATTCCATCATAAGTGACCATTAAATATTTGAACATTCATGATATGATTAAAACATGCACTATTTTGCTATTTTGAGTGACGGGGGTCATTTTTTGAAAACGGATGCATTGTTTTGCGGTTATTCATACCATACACAGCCCTTTTATTCTCATCATAAGTCCGGCTACCCTTCCTACCTGATCCGCCTGCAGACAGAAGGAGCATGCGAAGCGATCGTCAGAGGCAATCGCAGGAAATTGGAAAAAGGCGACCTGCTTCTCATCAAGCCTGGGGATCATTATGAACTGATGGTCGACAGCCTTCTTCCTGATAAGGCTATTTTGAGCGGCGACTATCATCTTATCTGTGAGGGTAAATGGATTGAATATTGGTGGAAGAGATCTAATAAACCGGATGTGGCACGGATTGATGCAGATGAGCGGCTGCTTTCCCTCTGGAGACATCTGATCATTGAATTAAGGCGTCCTTCGAAGGAAGAGTTTAATGAACTGTCCGACTATCTTCTCCGCTCACTCTGCATCTTGCTTGAAAGATCACTGAAGGAATCGTCTCTTTCTGCCCACAGGCCATATGCAGTCACAAGAATGCTCAGGTTCATTGAGGAGCATGCGCTTTCATCTTTTAAAGTAGAAGAAGCAGCTGCCCATGCCGGATTGAGCGTTTCGCGTGCTGTGCATCTCTTCAAGGAAAGCACGGGGAAAACGATCATGGAATATGCAATGGAAATCAGGCTCGCGGCTGCTGAGGAAAGGATGAAATATACCACCATGACACTGGAGCAGATTGCGGAAGAGTGCGGGTTTGGCACCTACCCCTATTTTCACCGGGTGTTTAGCAAAATGCATGGCAGGGCACCGGGGGTTTACCGGCGGATGGAATATGGAGGGATGGGGAGCGTGAAGAGCTGAGGGTTCTGGATGGGAGGTATTGTTGGTGGTATGAGGCACTCTGCAGGGGCTCTAGTGGTGTAGAGTGCCTCTTGTCACTGATATGAAGAACTCTGCACCTATAATTCCAGACTTAGAGTGACTCATGCCGCTGATATGAAGCACTCTGCACTATACATCCAGACTTAGAGTGACTCATGTGGCTGATATGAAGCACTCTGCACTATACATCCAGACTTAGAGTGACTCATGTGGCTGATATGAAGCACTCTACCACTATACTTCCAGATTAGAGTGACTCATGCCGCTGATATGAAGCACTCTGCACTATACATCCAGACTTAGAGTGACTCATGTGACTGATATGAAGCACTCTGCACCTATAATTCCCGACTTAAAGTGACTCATGCCGCAATATAAAGCACACACCTGAACAGGTGGTCCAAAAGTTTATCATTTCCTCAGAAAGACAAATTTACTATCCCTCGACACACCAAAAAGGCGCATGCTCTTCAAGCGCCCTTCTACAAATTATGCAATCTCATGAAAAGTAATTTCAGGCCGGCTGCCGATGCGGATATTAACCCCTGTCTGCCCCAGCCCCTCGCTGATATAGAAAGGCATGCCGTTATGATAGTGCAAGCCTTTGACCATATTCATGCGCACCAGCTTTCCCATCTTAGCCAGGTGATACGGTTTGGGCCAGTGAATCTGGCCGCCGTGGAAGTGGCCGGATAAAAGATAATCATATTTATAGTCCTTCATCTCAAGGACAACATTTGGATCATGCGTAAGCACCAGATTATACCCATCAGACACTCCTAAATATGATTTAGCCACATCATGATGCTTGGTACTGTAATTATCAATTCCAATTATATTTAACTTTTCTCCATTAATATCAATGACCGAATGCTCATTCTGCAGTGTCCTGCACCCGTTTTCCTCAAGGATCTTTTTTAAGGCTGCAAAATTCTTTCCCTTCAGGACATAATCATGATTGCCAAAAACAGCGTACATGCCATATCGCGGTTCGAGTTTATTAAACATTTGCAGGTAAGGGGCCAGTTTCGGCAAACTCCTTTTTCGGTCCATGAAATCCCCCGTCAGGGCAATAAGGTCGATATCCTTTCCGGCTATTCTCTCATAAAGTTCCTTTGGGCTGATTGAGATATTCTCCAAATGCAGATCAGACAAATGAAGAATCTTTATCTTATTGCCGGCAAGCACAATATCTGGCCGTTCGACTGATACTGTCCTGACAGCTATTTTACTTGTATTTTTATTTGCTTTAAACAGTGAATAGACAAGGTAGACAGAAATAATCAAGAAAAAATATAATGACATTCGCACATCTCCTCCTACTTAACCAGTATAAGTGTCTCATTCCCTAAGTCCTAGTGGGAGTTGAAGGAAGTCTTCAAAAAAACTATGACTCTTTTACAAAAAAGATAGTACAATATACTTTCTGGTAAATGAGAAGGAGTGTTTCTATGAGATTGCTTGGCATTATAATTGGAATCATCGCTGCTGATAACCTGTTCCATCTGATTGACGCCTTTGCTTATGGCCTAAAGGCCGAAACCAGCATGGAACGGATTGGGGCTGTATTTTTTGGCGTCTGTGTACTGGGCATACTGATGCTCATCTTCCACCGCCTGTTTACTGCTGCCTTTTTCAATGGATTCACAGCGGCAACAGGTTTGTTCCTGAGCTTCGACATCGCCGTATTCCACTGGATCTTCCAGCTCCACCGGATCACCAACGGGCCTGAAGCCAACTGGCTGGAACCGCTGTTTGTTATTGGGGGATCTTTTTTGGTTTGGTATGGGATTAAGCGAGAACGGATGGGTGTTAGGGAAGCTTAAAAAGGCCTTGCTCATTAGTTATACTCGGTCTTTCCTAAACAGCCATCCTTATTTTCCCCTACCGAAAAAGCACCAAGTTTGCTAAGATAAAAAGATAAAAATTAACTTGCGGGTGAATTACATGACTGAAACAACCGAACTAAAAGGATTTGACACAAGTATTGTATATGACTACAAGGATTATCCTGACGAAAAAAGCGGGAGATGCGATAATTGCGATAATACCTTGTTCAAAAGCTCGGTGAAGGATTTTATTTTTCTCCGTGAATGCCGGAAATGCGGAATGAAGAAAAGTATATAAAGCTGTTGTAGGAGGCGCAAATTTTGCGTCTCTTTTATTTTCCGATGAAAGAAAAAACGCTCTATTTACCTGTTTATTATTGTTTACATCTCTTTGATCCCCGACTCATATACTGGACTAGCACAACCTTTAAGGAGTGAACGTCTGATATGAAAATAAAAACACTAAAAAGGCTGGTGGTTTTGTTGGGGATCCTCTTCATCTTTCTACTGCTCGGCTCTGTTTCTGCCATCATTTATGCCAACTATTATGTCAATGACGGCGAAGTGACTGTGTCACAGGAGCTTTTCCCGGAGAATGAGCCGAAAAGAGTGCTTGCTCTGTTTGCACACCCTGACGATGAAATTATGGTCAGCGGAACCTTTTCTAAGCTGGGGAAACAGAAGGATGCATTTACTGCACTCGCGGTATTCACCAGGGGCGAAGCAGGTCCTGACGGAGGGGTTGTCCCAAGGGATAAGCTTGGGGCTGAACGCACAAAGGAAGTGAAGAAATCTGCTGAAATTATTGGCGTGGACCGTCTGGAGATTTTTGACTTTCCAGATGGAGGATTAGAAGAAGTGAATGGTGAGGAGATTAAACAGGTTATCAGAGACTTGATTACAGAGATTAAGCCGACAGTATTGATTTCTTATGATGATGAAATTGGCTTATACGGCCATCCAGACCATGTGGTTTCAGGCCAGCTGGTGCGGGAAGTGGCAAAGGAAGAGCTTTCCAAGGGGAATTCTTCTGTTAAAAGGCATTATATGATTACTCTGCCGAAGCCGATGATTGAAGTGGCCCTTAAGCTCTCTCCAACTTTCAAGGAGAAGTATCCCAAGGATACCAGCAAGGGTCTTCCAGAGCCCGATATCGCTTTCCCAATGGCAACTGAAGCTGCTTCGCGAAAAAAAGTCCTCCTCGCCCACCGGACCCAAAAAGAAGTGATTTCAAGTGTGCAGCCGTATTATGATAAAATTCCTGCATCCATCTATTACCGCATTTTTGACCGGGAGTATTTTCACCTGGCTGAATCAGCTGATCGGGAATGAAAATCATAGTGAAATGCCAACCTATATAAGGATCAATATGGAGAGGCGGTGATAGCAGTGGCAAAAAAGGGCATCCAAAATTCAAGCATTGAACAAATCCAAAAAGACCATGAAACGGAGTCTGCTTTCCAGAAGAACGACGCCAAAAAGAAACAGGGGCGGAAATGATTTAAGTTATAGGTTCAATAGAATGGCAGGAAATAAAGCTCAGCTATGATTCGTAATAGTGGTTGCAGCAGGCTCTGCTGGAACCACTATTTCAGCAAATAGCGGTCCTAGCCAGCACCGCTGGAACCACTATTTCAGCCAAAATCAAAAATAGCGGTCTTAGCCAGCCTCGCTGCAACCACTATTTCACCTAAGATCCCAAATAGCGGTCCTAGCCAGCACCGCTGCAACCACTATTTCACCTAAGATCAATAATAGCGGTCCTAGCCAGCCTCGCTGCAACCACTATTTCAGCAAAACCATAAATAGCGGTCTTAGCCAGCACCGCTGGAACCACTATTTCACCTAAGATCAAAAATAGTGGTCCTAGCCAGCCTCGCTGCAACCACTATTTCAGCAAAAACCAAAAATAGCGGTCCTAGCCAGCACCGCTGGAACCACTATTTCAGCAAAAACCAAAAATAGCGGTCCTAGCCAGCACCGCTAGAACCACTATTTCAGCAAAACACCAAAATAGCGGTCCTAGCCAGCCTCGCTGCAACCACTATTTCAGCAAAAACCAAAAATAGCGGTCCTAGCCAGCACCGCTGCAACCACTATTTCAGCAAAAACCAAAAATAGCGGTCCTAGCCAGCACCGCTGGAACCACTATTTCAGCAAAACACCAAAATAGCGGTCCCAGCCAGCTCTGCTCGAAGCGCTATTTCTGAAAAAGTTCCCAGTCCGCTTTCTATCTTAAAGAAATACCCTGTATAGTGCTATTTCTTCTGATCACTCTTCCTTTGACTTTGTGGTACCGCTGTATCAAGCGCTCCTGTTTCAAAGTCATATTCCTTGGATATTCCGGCAAATCTTCCAAGATCGTTTGTACGGTCTTCACCCTTTTGATTTTTAGCCATGAGGCTCACCTCCTCCACTGTAATTTCCCCTTTCCTGATTCCAATTATGTACATTCCCGCTAGCCAAATAATCTGTCTTGAATTTACTTATACTATGGATGAAAGGAGGCGGAACGATTGAAAAATAATAAGAAAAACCAACCTGATACAACACAGATTGCCGCCAGATACTTCAATGCATCCGATTATGAAGGGAACTCCCAGCTGGAGCAGGGTCTCGCTGAAACCCATGAACAAGTCGGGGATGATTATAATGAGGGAACTGTGGATCAGCTGAAGGAATAGGCAATGAAGCTGCTTGCCTGCGCAAGCAGCTTTATTCCGTAATACCGGCTTTCTAAAGCTGATAATTCCGAGACCTTTCGTCGTCAGGAAATAAGACAATTAACTTCCCCTCCTTCTTCTGCTCTTTTAAAATAAGTACCAGGAGGGATAATGAAATGATAATCCGTGAAGCAGTAAAAGAAGATTTGCCGGACATTCTTGATATTTATAATGAAGCAATCCGCACACTGACAGCAACTTTTGACCTCGAAGAACAAAGCCTGGAACATCGGACGGCCTGGTTCGAAAAATACGGCGGCAGATATCCCCTGACGGTTGCAGAGGAAGATGGCCAAATTGCAGGCTACTGCTCCATTGGACCATTCCGCGATAAACAGGCCTATGAGAAAACAGCAGAGCTTTCTGTATACATATCATCCCGCTTCAGAGGGAAAGGGATCGGGAAGGGTCTGGTAGAGGATATGCTCTCCCGCGCAGCCAGCCTGGACTACCATACCATCATCTGCGGCCTCACTGCCGGAAATGAGGCAAGCGTCAGGCTCCACGAAAGGCTCGGATTTCACTATATCGGCATATTTAAGGAAGTCGGCTTTAAATTCGGGGAATGGCAGGATGTCCTTTTTTATCAGTATTTCTTCAATAAATGACAAAGGCCGGCAGAATGCCGGCTTTATAAAAAAACAAAAAATCGCCTAACTCATGGTTTAGACGATTTCATTTTATCTTACGCAGTTGATCGCAGTCTGCAATAGCTCGATATCCTTAACAATTTCTGACTTTAAGGCTTTGTCTTTACATCTGTTATATTCTTTTTTCATCCGTTGGATTTCCTCTAAAAAAATGTAGTATTCTATGCTGTTCATAATCGCCCTCTTACAATTTGAATTATTTACTACTCTTTACCCTTTTTACAAAAATGAAAACAACAAAATATGTCATTTTTTAGGTGACAGGCACCTATACCAGTTATAGACCACCTACAAAAAGCCCCAACACCAGTCATGCCGGGGCTTTCATTATAATTGATAAAAAATGCTGTGACTGAACAGCCTGCAATTATTCCTGTTTGTTATAGTGAATCGTGTATGTGAGTATATTGCCTTCCAGGCGGATGGCTACTTCCACAAGTCCGGAATGGGATATATAATTAGCGGAACTGCCGACTGATTCCTGTTTCTCCCATCCTGCCGGGCTGTTCTCTAAAGCTTTTAAATAATCCGAAAGGTTGCGGCTCGAAGCCTCCTCCCACCGGTATTCTTCATACCCGGAGCTGACAGTGACCGGCGTCAGGCCAACCGGATACAATATCTCTCCATATCCATGGGTGACATAAAGGGGCTCCGGATGAATGTAAGGGTCGACGTCTTTGAACCGCAAGCTGGCAATAGCCTGAAATATTTCTGCATACTCAAATTTAGGATAATCAAAGGAGAAGTAAACCCAGTCTTCGCCATCGGGCTGGATGAAAAAATGATAGCGGAGAGCCGTATCCATCATCTTGACATGCTCAATGTACATTATGGTTTTATAAGGGAAATGCTCCAGTTCTTGCCTGACGTACATTGAGCGGGAAGATACGATGCTGTCCATGTCCTGGTCTGATATGTTTTTGCCAAAGCCCGCCTTGGTTTCCGTCCCCTCCGCTCCCCTTAAGAACTCAACTTCACCTTGTGATGTTTTCACTTTAATCCCCGGCAGGTCCCAAGTATAGGGGTGGCCACCCAGCATAATAAAAGAAGCATCTTTTGGCAGTTTTGACTCCTGCAGGGAAAGCAAAAGCAGAGCTCCGCAAATAATGAAAAGCAGGCATGCCGCCGCAATTGAGCCTGCCCCGAAAAAATTTGGCCCTATGTGACTGCCCTTCCTTGCAGAATGCATGATTCTCCTTTTCAATTGCTCGCTTTCATCTCTGCCAGGCACAAGCTCACGAAGAGCATTCCACTCGTGGTCATCATATTGACCTTTCAATTCCATCGCCTCCTTTCATCCGCTTTTCCTTCTTCAGCATTTGTATGGCGCGCGAAAGAGTTTTGCGTACCTTCGCTTCCGACCAGCCCAGGATTTCAGCGATTTCCTTCGAAGTACATTCCTCTACCTTGCTTAAAATAATGACAATCCTGTAGTTGGGCTTCAGCTCCTGGATCTGTTTCATCAGTTCTTTTGCTTCCTCCTTCAGCTCCACAATCTTCTGTACATCCAAACCAGATGGAATATAGCTTTCCGCTAATCTCCTGAGAAAAATCCTCCTCCTTTTCTGCCGGCGGATTTCATCGAGCACCTTATGCTTGGCGATGGCAAACAGCCAGGTTTTCACAGACGATTTCTCCTCGAATCTATCTATGGCCGACCAGGCTTTCAGAAAAGTATCGTGTACAATATCATCACATCCCTCTTTTGTTCCGAGCATAATCCAAACAAACCGGAACAGTTCTGTGCCGTATTGCTCATACCATTCAAGGATCAGTCTTTCCTTGTGATTCCCCACACACTCACCTGCTTTTCATATTCTATATACTTAGTCGCCTTTAAGACAAAACTGTGACACTTTAAGAAGAGAAAAATTGAAAAACCTTTTTTATCCTTGATATAAGGGTAAAATAATCAGGATATAGTGGATATCAGGCTTCCGGTATGATACCATTTACAAGTTAAAGAAAAGGAAGTGACTGAAGATGATAAAAATTGAAATTCCAAATCCGGATTTGACTCTGACTAAAAACAAGCATGCCGATGAACAGACCTCCTCCGTACTGAGCAATCTTTACGGCTTTACGGATTACCACCGAATCCCCCGTGATAAAGGAGGATTGATCCTGTTCCTTGATTCAAATGAGGACCTGATGTTTGTAGGAAAAGCCCGTAAACTGAGGCAGCGTGTGAAGAAGCATTTTGAAGACACTGTTTCACCGATCAAGGATGTCCGCCATGATGTATACAAAATTGCCTTGATTTATGTAGAAGACCCAATGGAGAGAGAAATTTATGAGACCTATATCATCAATACTCTCCAGGCCAAATATAATACAGATAAGGTTTTTTATAAATAACCTATGAACGAAAAAACGAAGCATCGCTGCTTCGTTTTTTTCTTATTTTCCCCAGTTCTTCAGATCATCTGTTGACATAATATTCAGCCAGGCGTCTTTTTCACTCTTATCTCTTTCAGGGACCTTAATGGCATAGTGCAGGAACCAAATTTCCCCTCCCTCGCTTTCAATCCTGCCTGTTTCATACTGGTCAGGATGGACTGCATCGTCTGTCACCTCGAATTCGTAAAACAGATTCTTAGCATCTTCCGTTAAGATCTGAAAACGGAGATTTCCGGCTACAGACTTCTCAAGAGCAGCTTTAAATTGAGCAGCATAATCCTGTACACGAGCCCCATTCGGATTGCTGAAGCGCTGGACTGTGATCAGCTCAGACCAGTTGTCGACCGTTTCTCCCGCAAGGACATATTCTTTGAACAGCCCGTTTTGAGAATCGGTAAATCCGAGCTGCCATTCCTTTCCGTTGGCGATAAAGCTTTCCTTCTCTGCCGCCTCTTCAGCATCCTTTTCCTTCCCTGCAGCATCCACTTCCTCTATTGCATTTTTTACAGGAGCTGCTGTCATTTTATCTGAAGCTGGCTCGCTTTCCGCTGCTCCGGAACAGGCAGCGCTCATCATGATCAGGCCAGTCAATACTAATACCAGTTTCATATGCTTCAATAAGATCCCCTCAATTTCTGTAAGAATAGATAAATTTTACCTGAGAGAATCCGAAACGGTCAATTTTCTTCAAGCGCTTGCCAAGACCATCCCGCAGAAGCAATCAGCAGCTGAGTGCGGCTGCACAAGGAATCACTCCATGTCACACTGACGAGCCGGATGAAAACGGCGGCGCTGCCTGCTGACTTACTATATTGGTTTTTAAATCCGTTCTACCTTACTGCCGGACAGCCATTTTCGACTTTGCCTCCAGTCTCCTTTTATGCAAAATAGGCTCTGTATAGCCATTAGGCTGATTTCTCCCCTCAAAGATCAGCTCACAGGCCGCCTGAAATGCCACTGAAGTGCTGAAATCATCAGACATCCTCTTATAGCCCGGCTCATTCTCATTTTGTGCATCAACTATCTTCGCCATTTTCTTTAGTGCATTCATGACCTGCTCTCTAGAAACAATTTTATGGTGGATCCAGTTGGCCAGATGCTGGCTTGATATCCTCAAAGTGGCACGGTCCTCCATCAGGCCGACATCATGAATATCCGGCACTTTTGAGCAGCCAATGCCCTGTTCCACCCAGCGGACCACATATCCAAGAATACCCTGGGCATTATTTTCGATTTCCACCTGGATTTCTTCAGATGACCAGGATCCGCAGGTTTCCACCGGTATTGACAGCATTTCATCTCTATACAGGGACGGGTTTTGACACTCTTTTTCCTGGATACCTTTTACATTAATCTGATGGTAATGCAATGCATGAAGGACGGCCGCTGACGGTGACGGCACCCAGGCAGTATTAGCCCCGGTCTTGAGCTGGGCACCCTTCTGCTCGAGCATCTCTTTCATTTTGTCAGGCATAGCCCACATGCCTTTGCCTATTTGAGCCTTGCCTGAAAAACCGGCTGACAGTCCTGTTGAAACATTGGATGTTTCGTATGCCTGCAGCCAATTGGACTTTTTCATTTCTCCTTTACGCACCATCGGGCCCGCTTCCATGCTTGAATGGATTTCGTCCCCTGTCCGGTCAAGGAAGCCTGTATTGATGAACACGATGCGGTCTTTGACTTCTTTTATACAACTCTTTAAATTCAGTGAGGTTCTGCGCTCTTCATCCATCAGGCCGATCTTCAAGGTATTCCTATCAAGCCCGAGCAAATCCTCTGTTTTATCAAAAAGCTCCCCTGCATACGCAACTTCCTCCGGCCCATGCATTTTAGGCTTAACGATATAAATAGACCCTTTCCTGGAGTTAGCCGGTTCCTCTGTGTTTAAAAGAGAATGCATCCCTGCCAGACTCGTAAAGACAGCATCAAGGATTCCTTCGTGCACTTCATTTCCTTCCTTATCCAGAACTGCCGGATTGGTCATCAGATGGCCGACATTGCGGACAAACAGAAGCGATCTGCCCTGCAGGGAAAAAAGATTGCCTTCAGGATCCCGATAGTGCCTGACACCGTTCAGTTTCCTAGATATGATCTTACCGCCCTTTGAGAAATCTGCGCTGAGCTCCCCTTTCATCAACCCTAGCCAATTCCTGTATACGAGCACCTTGTCCTCCGCATCAACAGCCGCAACTGAGTCCTCGCAATCCATGATCACTGTAACAGCTGCTTCCAAAAGAATATCTTTTATGCCTGCCGGATCACTTTTTCCAATATCAGATGCACGGTCAATCTGGATCTCAAAATGAAGTCCATGATGCTTCAGCAATACAGCCTCGGGATGATCCTTATCTCCCCTGTAACCGGCAAAAGCTTCCTGATCTTTTAATTTTGAGGATGACCCATCCTTCAAAGTAATGACCAAACTGCCTTCCTTCGCTGAATACCTGACAGCTTCCTTATGGGAGGCACCGTCAAGAGCGGCAGCCTGATCAAGAAATCCCTTTGCGAATTCAATTACTTTATTTCCGCGCACACGATTATACTCGATTGACCTTTCTGCTCCGCCTTCTTCACTGATCGCATCTGTCCCATATAAGGCGTCATACAAGCTCCCCCAGCGTGCATTGGCCGCATTGATGCTGTATCTGCTGTTATTGACCGGCACAACCAGCTGCGGACCTGCCTGCAGAGCAATCTCGTCATCCACATTTTCCGTGCGGATCTTGAATTCTCCCGGCTCCGGGAGCAGGTAACCGAGATCGAGCAGGAACTGTTTATACGCGTCAAAGCTGAAGTCATCGCGTTTTTCAGAATGGTAGCGGTCAAGCTCCCTTTGCAGCTCCTCCCTTTTCGCCAGCAGTCTTTTGTTCTCTGGTGTAAGCACTTCAATCAGCTTTTCAAAACCATTCCAGAATGCTTTTTCTTCCAGGCCGGTCCCGGGAAGCGCCTCCTTCTGTAAAAATTGATGCAGAGCCTCATCCACCTGCAAGTTTCCGATTTTCCGATAGTTTGCCATCCTTATCCTCCTTTGATTTATATTACACAACGCTGTTTCTCTAATCTGTTATAGTACAGAATAGCATAAAAAAAGAAGTCTTTACAATTATTTTTTTAAAATTAAAACTTTAATGAACAGAAATAAGACCGGCCCTATCCGGAACCGGTCATTCTTCTTCCTCTTCTTCATCTTCTTGTGCGGCTTCTTCTTTTACCTTATCAATTTTTTCGAATGCATTGGCAAGAAGAATGGCGGCGCTGATAATTTCGTCCAATATTTCGAGAAATTCGCCAAAGTCCACTTCGTTCTGCGAACATTCTCTGATCGCCCTCATAATATCTGTATAGAACCGCTTGTACTCCTTCTCATACCGGCTGTTGTCCATTTCCCTGATTGTTGTCCCGTCTATGCTGATGGCATGATAAATCAAGCTCGATAAAGTTTCAACAGCCGCCTGCAGCCGCTGCTCTTCCTTTTCCGATTCTCCGGGGAGATGATAAAAATAAACATCACATAAAGTTATATAGTAGCTTTCAATATTGGTATCCTGCTGTATATGCTTTAACTTGGCCATCGGCAGCCCTCCGCCTGTATGTTGCCCATCCTGCGGAATATTATCCCTTGCTTGAAAGGTTTCCCGGCATTAATGGCCTGCTGGAAGAACTCGCCTCCCAGGAGATGATCGTAGTACTGTCCCGGACTTGATGTGCCTTAATTAATCTAGCATTTCTTTCACACCCTGCCCATCTGAAGCATACTTCAATGCCGACATGATCTTTTCCGGGTTTTCATACGGCAATCCAGGGCATTCAAGGAGGCCATCGGTCGTAAGGAAGATGGTATTTATGCCTGCTCTGAGCTCCCTCCTTCCTGTTGTATAACAGGGAACAGACAAATCAAAAGCATTGGCCCTTCCTGTCCATTCAAAAAATTGCCGCTGGTTCAGCTGATGCTGTCCCATAGCCGCCAGTTCGGGGTGAAAGAGGAATAGCACACAATCACCGATAGACAGCCACCAAAGATACTGACCTTTCCGAAAAGCAAACAGGCAGGCCGTTTCTCCTTGTACCTTGCTGCATTCCAACCTGAACGCTTCAGAAGCCAGAAGGGCCAATATAAACTTTTCCACACCAGGTATTGCAGCATCAGCTGGAAGCATCAGTATTTCTAATATGTCTGCCTTTTTTGACTGAATATGCTGCAGGACCAGCTCTGCACTTTCTGCTGATTCATGGGCATCCAGTATAATGGCAAACTCCCATTCCCGATTTCCATCAGCCCAGACAAGGCAGCCATCCTCATTTTTATACTGGCCGGCCTCTGTATTTCCGCCAAACCGCCCTATCGTGATGCGGGATTCCTGCCTGACATCTGGATTATCCAGGTAAGGGGCATCCTTCCCGGTCCAGCAAATATCAATCATGTTTTTGCTCCTCGAGGTAAGACTTGATCCTGCGGCAGATTTCACTGACCTCCTCTTCATCTCCCATCGGAGCCTGCTCCCAGTCATACACACTCATTGGCCCCCAATGTTTTTCCGGTGTGCCCGGGTAGCGCGGCACCAAATGCATATGCAGATGAGGAACGGCGTTACCTGATACAAGAGAATAAATATGCTCTGCTCCCTCGCTTTCCTTTAAGGCCCGGCTAATCCTCGCCATAGATTTCCCAAAAGCCGATGCTTCCCCCATCGTTAAATCCGCCAGTGTCGGTGCATGCCTTTTCAAGTCAATCATCAAATGTCCAAGATAAACGGGCTTTCCGCCTCCGTCAATATGTCCAACATAAACAAACTCATCCTCATAGATTACACTTCCTGAAGTGTTGATTTTCCCCTGGTGCTTATTGCAAATAAAGCAATCACCCATACGATTTCCCTCCTTTGATAATTGGTATATTATAACTTCCGCTGGTTGTTGTCTATATTTTCTGATATTATAGCTTTTTTGATTGAAGGAGTGGATTCAGGCGTTAGAGCTGGCATCATCCCCTTTTTTTGGGGCTTAGTGGGCAGAAGTTCTTTTCAGAAGCACCGTCTATGACTCTTTTTCGGTTTAGAGGGCTCTAGTTTCTTGGACTAACACCCTCTAATTCTCTTTTTCCAATTTAGATGGTCTTAGTTCCCCCGACTAACACCCTCTGATTCCCTTTTTTCAATTTAGACGGTCCTAGTTCCCCCGACTAACACCCTCTGATTCTCTTTTTCCAATTTAGACGGTACTGCTTCCCCTCACTAACACCCTCTATTTCTCTTTTTCCGATTTAGACGGTCCTGGTTCCCCGCACTAGCACCCTCCAGCTTTGACCATTAAGATCTTAACTCATTCTTCTGCTAACTAAATAAGCCGGACAGAAAATGTCCGGCTTCCTCTTTTATGCTGATACATCCCTTTTATTGAACAGCCAGAAGGCAAGCGCATGGAAAATGGTGAAATACACAAGCAGGACGATGACAGAAAAGGTGAGCGTCATTCCTTCCACAGGTGGTACTCCGTCGAAATAAACAGTCAGATCCGTGTTGGCAAAAAGAATATATTTTGCCCAATCGAAAAGACCTGCCAGAATAAATGTTGCCGTCCCTCCAGTGAAAAGCAGAAACAGGGAAAGGCCGATGGCAAGTGAACTGTTGCGAAAAACCGCTGATATCATGAATGCCATCGTTGCGACAAGCAGCACATCAATACTTGCGAGCAGATAGGAAACTGCGAGATGTCCCGCTATGCCCCTTTCAACCACTTCTCCACCCGAATAGGCAAGATGAGGAATTTGTTCAGATGGAAGACCGAACAGAATCACACCGAGCAATGTGGCCAGCCCGTATATCAAAGCCAGCATGAAAAGCCCGAACAAAAAGACGGTTATGTATTTGGACAGCAGGATTTTCGATCTGCTGATTGGCCGGATCAGCAGGAGCTTGATTGTTCCCCATGAAAATTCAGAGGCGACGATGCCTGCAGCTACGATGATGGTAAAGAGGCCTGCAAAGGATATCAATGCCTGGGCTTTCTCTACGAAAGACCATACCGAATATCCGGTTTGGGGAGGGATATCATTCTCAATCTGGTATTCCTTGATGGCAATTTGCCGTTTATAGAACATATCCAGATTGGCGTTGAAATTTTCTTCCATCTCAGTTTTGTCAGTCTGGATGCTTTGTTCCATAGTCTGCTTCCAGTCAGCCTGCGGCTCCTCTCCGCCATTCTTTACTTGGTCATATTTCTCAAATCCGGCATAGACCATTGTAAAGAGTATAACAAGCCCGACCATAACAAGCGTACCTGTTCTGCGGAAAATTTTTATCCATTCATTCTTGATTAAACTACCCATGCTTGACACCCCCAGCCGTCACTTCAAGGAATCTGTCTTCCAATGTTTGCGAAGCCGCTCTCACCCCGTAGACCGCTATTCCGCGTTCAACAAGGCTTTCGACGATAACAGGCACTTCGTCTCTTGTGCAGCCCGCTGTAAAACCATCTGCTGTGCGGACAATGCCGAATTTGTCTTCTAAAAGAGACAATGCCTGGCTGAGATCGCCTGTTTCAAAAGCGTAAACCGACCCGGTCTGCACAAAATCATTTACCTGCTGCACTTCTGCCAGCCGGCCATCCTGGATGATGGCAATCCGATCGCACATCATTTCCATTTCTGATAGCAAGTGGCTCGATACGATAACACTCATGCCTTTTTCCCTGGTGAGCATTTTCAGATGGTCCCTGATTTCCCTTATCCCGGCAGGATCCAGGCCGTTCGTCGGCTCATCCAGGATCAGGAGTTTCGGATCATGAAGCAGGCATTGCGCCAGTCCGAGCCGCTGCCGCATACCGAGCGAATAGGTGCGCACCTTGTCATGGATCCTATCCTGCAGACCGACCAGCCCAACTACTTCGTCAATCTTCTTTTTAGAGATATCTTTTTGCATCCGTGCATATTGCATAAGGTTCTGGTAGCCGGTCAGAAACTTGTACATTTCCGGGTTCTCCACAATTGCACCAATGTGGCTAACGGCACCGGCAAAGTCCTTGCGGATGCTTTTCCCGCAGACAACCACGTCACCCTCTGTAATCCCGATCAGGCCGACAATCATCCTGATCGTCGTCGTTTTACCGGCGCCATTGGGGCCGAGAAAGCCGAATACCTCTCCTTCGTTTACAGAAAAACTGAGTCCTTTGATGATTTCTTTTCCTTTGATCACTTTTTTTACATTGTCCAGCTTCAAAATGGGATCCAAAACTGTGCCTCCTATCATTCTCGTTCTAACCATAATACGGAAGAGGCTGGAAAAAGGTTCATTTTTTTAGCAGTTTTTAATATTTCCTCTCTTTTTCACCATTTGGATTGTTTGATAGACTAAGCAAACTGTCTTTCCCAGACAGGCATTCAATGCTTGCTGGCTTAAAAGCTGCCCCAGTCTTTATATGACTATTTTAGGGAAACTGTTAATATATTCGTCAAATTAAGCTAATTGTATTGTTTCTTTTGACAAAAAATTATAATATTTTTAATATACATACAAAAATGCGGTGAAATAAATGGAAATAACCAGGCACTTGTTTTTCAATTTGGCGTTGATTATCATTCTTCTTTTTTTCTCATTGGTTTGGTCAGAGAGAAGGCAAAGAATCTCTTTTTCCCGCGTGTCGTCCCTTATATGGCTATCACTGATGCTTTGGATGAGCCTGCAGTTTTCTTTTAAATCCTCGTCCGACTTCCAGTTTGACCTGAGGCTCATCCCGGTTTTGATCGGCGGCTTGTATGCCGGTCTTGGCCTTTGGCTCAGCGTGATTGCCATTGTCTTCCGCTCGTTCTTTGGACTTGGTACCGGTTTCTGGCTCAATGTTCTTTTGTATGTGCCGCTCGGATTTTTACTGTGGCGCATTTATCCTAAATTCAAAATACAGCCTCCGCCAAAAAGGATTGCCTTTTCGGTCCTCTTGACTGTTATTTTAAGTGTAGTGACAGTCATCGCTATGGAGATATGGTCTTCACCTGAAAGCAGGCTTGATGCCTGGGCCGCTCATCTGGCGGTTCCGACTGTCGGGGTCGCAATGATATCCTATATCATTGAATATGTCAGAAAGGATCTTGAGCTCAAGAAGAAACTGATAAAAACTGAAAAGCTGGAAGCTGTTGAGCAGATGGGTGCCGCAATTTCACATGAAATCCGCAACCCTTTGACAGCTGCGGCAGGCTTTGTACAGCTATTGATCGAGCACCCTCAGCCCCTTGAAAAAAGAAGGGAGTATCTGCATATCGTTAAAGGCGAGCTTGAATCAGCAGAAAGGGTTATAAAAGATTATTTAACTTTCACAAAACCTTCTCTCGACTATATAGAGGAAATTAACGTAAAAAAAGAAATCACGCAGGTAATCAACATTCTGACACCACTCGCTAATCAGAATTCTGTCAGGATTACAGCCAATTTTGCCATCCTTGGTTCCATTGAAGGAGACCGGCAGAAATTCCACCAGTCGATTCTCAATGTCCTGAAAAATGCCATTGAAGCGATGCCTAAAGGCGGCGACCTCCTTGTCGAGACCAATTATACGAAAAGCCATATTTCAATATCGGTCAAGGATACCGGCGTCGGTATGACTCCTGAACAGCTGCAGAAGCTCGGCGAGCCTTATTATTCTACGAAAGGCTCAAAAGGGACCGGCTTGGGGATGATGGTTGTATTCAGCATCGTCAAAGCTATGAAGGGAACAATCAAAGTCGAAAGCAAAGTCGGGGCAGGCACCACCTTTTACTTTTCTTTCCCTGTTTTCAGCCCTTCTGCCAAAAATGAAAGATTTTAGAGGAGAAGCAGATTCTTCTCCTCCTTTTGTATTCCCTTCTTAGAATTTCTCCCCATAGACTTCAATATGGAGTCTCCGGATATGCGCTTCAAGAAGATCCCTTCCAGCAGGAAATATATCAATCCATTTCAGTCTGAAATACAATGATTTATAAAACATCATCAAATTGGTCCTGAGATGATAATAGGCGTTTCCATCACTTTTGCTTTTTCTGGTGTCCTCCTCGTATAGAGACAGCTCATTCAATTTATTGGCCAAGGTGCTTTCATTTGATTTTTCAAAGATAGCCGTGAGCGGGAAAATGAGCCGTTCGGGTTCATCATCAGTATAAACGCCGTCGTTCCTTGATACACAATGAAAAATCACATCCATCCCCTGTAAGAGCAGCTGCTCGCTGCAGGAGATAACCGGGTGGCGGACGAGCTCATTTAAGAGGTCTGCTGCATGAGCCATGCTGTGTGCCCAGCCCTTTTCTTGCACATACCCCCGAAGGTCTTTTTCTTTCTTCATATATTCCAATGTTTTTCCATATGTATAATGAACTGTTTGATCGGAAAGAAATCTCTCTGCTGCATCTTTTTGAATAACCAATGCCAGCACCAGGGAAGAAAAACTGCGGGTAAACACGCTGTCATCTCCCTCTGCCCCGAGATGGTAAAATAAATGACTGTCATCCTGGCAGACGGCAAGGATTTTTTCAAGCATTATATGTGAAAAGCTGCCTTCTCCAATAAGCCGGGCAAAACTGGTGTAAATCAGATGATCCCGCAGATATGGATCAGCTGATCCAATTTCTTCAAGCATAGCTTTTGCCAAATTCATTAGTTCCGATTCTGTTAGTGCAGCATCATATAATTCTTCTAATCTCTCCTTAAGCTTATACGATTTCTCCGGCGCACTTTCTTTGAAAGCCATACTTCTTCCTCCTCAATTTTTCATAACAGTAAAGATTCGACTCCAGGCCTTCCGCTTCCTGCTGTTAAGCATGAAAAAGCAGCGCCGGCATTCAGCGCTGCTTTCTTTTCATTTTCTTTGTGCGTACATCATATTCTTTACTTCTACAATTTTGAATTTCCTCTCAAGATTTGTAAGCTGCGGAATCAGGTCAGTGATGCAGTCTGCATAAAATTCAGTGCTGATGAATTGGTCCTCACGGTTTTTATATACAATTTTATATCGGTTCATGCAGCTTCCTCCTGTTGTATGGGTTGTACTATTCTGTTCCCGTTTTTCTGCATGATTGAAACCATCAATCTTCAACCTGGATAATCTGGTCACGGTCAGCCTTCTTCAATGTATAAAGCCTGTAGGCATGGCTGATGATGACCTTGATGATTGCATAGGCAGGAACAGCGACGATCATCCCGATCAGACCAGCAAGATTGCCCGCAACCAACAGGATCAGGATAATGGTAAGCGGATGGACATCCAGCTTTCTCCCCATGATGAGCGGAGAAGATACATTTCCGTCTATTTGCTGGACCACTATCACCACGAGAATGACTTTCAGCGCCATAAAAGGCGACATAGTAAACCCTACGATGACTGCCGGGACTAGGGCTAGAAATGGCCCCAGGAAGGGAATGACATTTGTTAACATGGCCACAATAGCCAGAATAAGAGAATAATTGATTCCAATAATCAGATAGCCGATATACATCATGACACCCACAATGAAGCTGACGATTGCCTGGCCCTGTATATAGGAGCTGAGGGCTTCATCCATATCCTTTAGTATTTTCCTTGTCTCTGCAGCCTGGAAATACGGCAAATATCTGACCATGCCCTTTGAAGCCCCTTCGCTGTCCTTCAGGAGATAAAAGACAATGAAGGGCACTGTTACAATCACGGTTACAACACTCGTGACGATGCTGAACACGCCCGTCAGGCGGGAGCTTAAATCCGAGAAGTTTGATTTGAAATATGAACTCATCTGTTCTGTAATATAGTCGAAGGTAATATAATCGTTTTCCTGGAAACGGGAAAACCATGCGCTGTTCTGAAGCTCATCCGCTTTGTTTCTAAGCCCCTCTATATATTGCGGGTAATTGTCCATCAGATCTTTGAACTGGCGCTGCAGCTCGGGCCCCACAAAGTACACAAGTGCGGCTGTCCCTCCAATGACGATAAGGTAGATCAAGAGGATGGAAACAACCTTTGGAACCTTTTTCCTGTTAAGGAAATAAACGATGGGGCGCAGCAGATAATAAATAACCCCCGATATCAGAAAAGGCATAAATAGAGTTTCAAAGAATATTTCAATCGGTGTAAAAATAAAATCGATTTTCGTTGCGAGGAAGATAATAACCATCACAATAATAATTCCATAGCCGATTTTAAACCATTTAGAGCTTGGCAAAGTATCACATCACTTTCATTATGTATAAAAGACTTATACCCTCTCTTTCATTTCATCATTCATCCGTACTCTAACTTCTGACCATTCATTAAATAAAGCCAGATTCTTTTAAGTAATTTATACATCTACCCTTTTCTCCATCAAATATGCAGCCTGTGTCTCAAAAGCCACGCCCATTATCAGTGATACATGATAACCTAGAGCCATGTATAAACAACATAAACGAGATTGGTTAATTAAAATAAGAAAAGCCAGAAAGCTGACCCAGGAGACCGTGGCTACTAAGGCGTTCATCGACAGGGCTTATTATGCACAAATTGAAAGCGGGGTGAGGAATCCCAGTGAGGAAATCAGGCAAAAGATTGCCCAGATCCTGAACTTCCACTCTTCTGCCTTTAATGCGGATGATGAAAGTCCTTTCCGTTATGCACTGGAGGCTGCACCCATGATCATCGCTCATTGTGACATGGATTTAAAATATACATGGATTTTCAATTACCATCCCTTATTCCCGCCTGAATCTCTCATAGGGAAACGGGACGATGAGCTGGGCCTTGGGATAGGGGGACAAATGTATGCACAAATGAAAAGAACTGTCATAGAAAAACAGATTTCGATCCGAAAAACAGTCTCCTTTTCACTTCCGGACAATTATCTTTATACATATATGATCTTTGCCCACCCACTCTTTGACAGCACAAAACAAATCATAGGTGCTGCCACCATACTAACAGAGCTGTCCAAAATAACACTGACAGAAGACATTGATGCACCATCCGGATAATTTCTGTACACAAAAAGGGCGAACCAGGACGGTTCACCCTTTTCTAATCATTCTTCCTCAAGGCTCTCAATGGCCTGCTTTACATTTGCAAAGGTCGGTACAGAGGTAAGATCGATTCCTTCTGTAACAGCCTGCTGCGCAAGATCCGGCCGGACCCCTGAAGCGATTGTATTCACCCCTACTAGACGGAGTACACTACGGATATCAAATACATACTTTGCGATTTGGGCGTCTATATTGACAGTGCCGGAAAAGTCCATGATCAGGCATTCTATCTGCAGTTTTTTAATTTCCGGCACCACTTTTTCCATAATCAGCTTGGCCCGGTCATAATCAATTGAGCCAATCAGCGGAAGAACAGCAATGCCATCTTGTATGGGAACGACAGGAGCAGTCAGTTCGTTAACCTCATCCCGTGCCCTTTCCAAAAGTAATCCGGAAAATCGTTCAAAAGCAAATACAGTTTCATTGATGCTGATATCCAGAATCAAATTCACCTTTTTTATCAGCAGTACAACTTCGTCCATGCCTAAATCAAATTCTTTTCCTATCCTGGTCACTTTGTCGATAAACACTTGCCTGGAATCAGGATAACGCATTAAGATGTCCGAAATGCGGCCGCCGTTTTTTGCCTGCCGCTCCCCATTCTTCTTGCTCCAATCCAGCAATCCGTCAGGCATCTTCTCAGTTTCGGACACAATGGACTCCCCAATAAACTTCATAAAAGATTCATAAGTCTTTTTGGCATTCTGAATTTCTTCCTTTGGCACCTCAAAGTCAAATTCCTGAACAATGCTATCCACCAATTCATCTGCCAGTGATTGTGCATAGGTCTTAAAATATGAAGAAATTTTGTCAAATGGCTTCATGTGTCGATTCCTCCTAGTTACGATGTCTCTATTATATCGCATTATAAAGCATGGGACATCATTCAGAGATAATTAGTTAATGCAGGACCTGCAGAAATGTATTCCAATAAGCTTTACAAAGAGGTTTTTCAAAAACTCCCTGTAATGTGAGAAAAGCTTCACAACGTTTCTTCCCAGTAAAACAAGGGAATGATAGAAGTAATTCTATTAATCTACTGGAGGAGAATATTCATGAATAATCAATTGATTGGCGGCTATGATTCGATCGAGGAGCTTACGGAAGCACTCTCTTCAGCTAAGGACAACGGCTATAACAGCAGAAAGCTGGTAATCGTTTCAAAGGACGGATCCAATATTGAAGCACTTGCTGAAACATACGGGGCCATTGCCAAAATCATCGGCTCACAGGAACTCGGAAACCAGCGCTTTCTGGATTCCGCTAAAGCCTTGTTTTTAGGTGCAGATCCGGGAACCAGCTCAGGTATCCACTCAAACGATGAGTACGCGAGCTATGGTGCAGCTGATAAAGATGCAGAAGAGTTTGCGCAGAGGGTATTTGACGGGCAATATGTCCTGTTTGTTGATAACACCATTGAAGAAGATGAACTGCTTCGCCCTTCCCATGAAGGGAACCAGCTTGGAGATACTCCAGGAGATGAACCATCTGCCAGAAGGGAAGGATATTGATCGGAAATCCCGGCGTTTGCCGGGATTTCATTTTTTATTGGATCCCCGTACGATAGGACAATTCACAACTCTGCTTCCAAAGAAAAAAGCCCCCTGTTTCCAAAGGGAGCTCCCCGTTCCTTAAATGACCAGCTCACGTCTTTCAAGATAGCGGTCAAGTTTTCGTTTAACGCGCTGGAGGGCGTTGTCGATTGATTTGACGTGAGTATCCAGTTCCTCAGAGATCTCAATATAAGAGTGGCCGGCAACGTATAGATCGAGAACCTTCCGTTCCAGATCGCTCAGCTTCTCGGCTATTTTCTCTTCGATGTCTGCAGTGTTCTCCTGGTTCACAATCAGAATGGCCGGATCTGTAACCATGGTTCCCGGGAGGATATCCATGAGTGTGTGCTTGGATTCATCTTCATATATCGGCTTGTCCAGTGAAATATAGGAATTAAGCGGCATTTGCTTCTGGCGGGTGGCCGTTTTTACAGCGGTGATGATCTGCCTTGTAATGCACAGCTCAGCAAACACTTTGAATGAAGCAAGCTTGTCCTCCTTGAAATCACGGATGGCTTTATATAGCCCGATCATGCCTTCCTGAAAAAGATCATCTTTGTCTCCGCCGATCAAAAAGAATTTGCTCGCCTTCGCCCTGACAAAGTGCCTGTATTTTTTCATAAGATATTCAGATGCCATACCATCCCCATTTTGAAAAAGGACCACCAGTGTTTCGTCTTCATAGTTTGAATAGTCTTCTATCAGTTTTACTGCGATGCTTGCACTCACTCATATCCCTCCATCTATCATTCTGAGTCTGAAGTTTGACTGACAATACCATTATTGTTTTTTCTAAAAAGTCCGTCTATTAACTTATTTCTATCTTAAACCATTTTCCGCCTAAAAGATATGAACAAATAGCGAGCTTTCTTTACAAACTATGACACTCAGTGAAGCACAGGCAGAAGATTGGACGTCTATTGCTGTGGATTTAAGCTGGCTGCATGGGATGCTGTCGAAAATTTTTATGTATACAGCATTAAATGTGCATCACCATCTTGTCTTTCACTTTCGCCGCACCGCCAATTTCCAGTCTTTCAATTTCCCCTGAATCATCTGCGGCTGATAGATTTGCCTTTATGATAGAGGGCAGCCCCATTGTTTCTCCCTGGTGAAAAAAATGCGGGCCGGCTGCAATTTTTTGATGATGATAAAGATAGCCGCATAGAGCGCCGCTGGCACTTCCTGTCGCACTTTCCTCTGGTATGCCGGCTGCAGGAGCAAGATTGCGGCAGACTGCCGCAGGACTGCCTTTTTCATTGAAAGCAAACAGATGATACCCTATTGCCTGATACTTTCTGCTGATCTCAGCCACCCGCACGAAATCAGGCCGGATCGATTCCAGAACATCACGGGAACGGATAGGGACCATAATGTCCGGAAGTCCGGCAGAAACAATCTGGACCGGAAGACCTTCAGCAAGATCATCAAGGCTGATTCCCAAGGAAACTGCAGCCTCTTCTGGAGGAAGAGCTGTTCCCATTTTCGGAAGAGGCTGTTCCAGGAAGACCTCTCCCGTGTCACTCGCTCTTGCTTTAAGAAAGCCTGCATGACATTCAAATGTGTGCTCTCCAGGGGGAATCCTGCCTTCCTTGACAAGCAGATGGAAGGAGGCGACAGTAGCGTGTCCGCAAAGGTCGACTTCGTTCTCCGGTGTAAAGTACCTCAAGGATATTTCACCTGCTCTTGAACGGCTGATAAATGCCGTTTCAGAAAATCCCGCCATTGAGGCAACTTTCTGCATCTGGACGGTGCTCAGGCCATCTGTGTCGAGAACCACTCCTGCCGGGTTTCCTCCCTTATTGTCCCTGCAGAATGCATGTACTATATAGACGTTTACTTTCATATAAAAGTTTCCTTCCTTTCCATTATAAAAGCCGCTTCCTGTGAAGAAAGCGGCCTTTTTTCTGTTATGCCTGCTGCAGATCCCCTACGAATTGGTCTATGAAATGCTGCGGGTTGAGTTTTTCGCCGGTTGCTTTTTCTATCTTTTCATTCCAGTGGAGGGCCGCTCCCGGCTTGAAAAATTCTTCAAGCAGATAGCTTCCTGCTTCTTTAGAAAGAATATCACCCTTCAGATTTTTCTTGATATGCTGTTCCAGCTGTGAGGTTGTAAGTTCCCCCAACAGATAATTTTGATAGTATACAGGCACAAGGGTAAAGTGGATCTTAGCTGCCCAGTGCGGGATATCCTGATTTTCCGGCGGATTCAGGAATTGGACCTCTTTGACGATTTTCCACCAGAGACGGTTCAGATCCTGGTCCGGATTTTCATATAGTTCTTTTTCAAACAGCGAAAAAGTGATGAACCAGCGGGCTGAAATGAGCATCTGCCTTCTGAGCGCCAATTTCAGCTCGCCAGCCAGTTCTTTTAATTCCTGCTCATTAATGCCGAGGAATTTCCCCAGCCACTCCGGATTCCGGCCCATCCGTCCGTAAAGCATCGCAATCGCTTCAGTCGTCAATGTATGTGCCGGTGCTCTGAGAAGGAAAGGAAGATCCCGGTCAATATATTTGAAATATACGGCATGCCCGAACTCATGCAGCATGGTGGTCGACCAGTAATCGCTGCTGCTGTTGTTGCACAGGACCCTTACGTCCCCTTCCCTGTCGATGTCTGTACAAAATGCATGCTGATTTTTCTTTTCCCGCGGATAAAGATCGCTGTTTTCCAGCATATCCCCTATCTCCATTCCCATGGAAGCAAATGTAGCAGCTGTCAGCTCCTCCAGATTCTTCCCTTCATAGTAAGAATCCAAGTTCAGTGCTTTAGAAGGAGGCGCTTCCTGAAAGAATGGATCCGCATAATGCCAAGGCCTGATTTCATCTATTGATATGGAAAGGCGTTCTGCAATTTCCTCATCCATTTCCCGCTTCAGCTGATGGAATGGTTCATCCGAAATTTTCTTCAGCTCATCGAAGATAGCAAAAATAACGTCCCTGTCCAGCTCCTGGAGTTCAAAGCTCATTTCATGAAAATTTCTGTAGCCAAGCTTCATGGCTGTTTCGTTCCTTAATTTCACAAGGTCAATTAGCTTCTTTTCGACTTTGCTGCCAATTGTCTTGCTTGCATGCCAGGCCCTCTCACGCAGCTCGTTATCCTTGCTATCTGTAAGGATTTTTCTGATATCATTTTCCGACACTTCCCTTCCATCCAGAACGGCTCTGTATGTATTGAAGACACCTACTAACTCTGAGCTTCTTTCAGAAAGTTCCTTAAGTACATCTGCGTCAAGCTGATTTTTTACCATGCTGTTCTTCAGCAGCTGCAGCTGCCTTTGTTCAAGCTGGTTTAGTTCCCCGCTTTCGAGGAATTCCTTTACCTCTTGAAATCTTTCAGAATCTGATAAGTAGAGGCTGACATCCGTCTGTGCCTCAGCTGTCTTCCTGTTCCATTCATCTTCTCCAGTTGTAGAAGCTTTCCATGAAGCTTCAGCGCGCTTTTTCTGGAGCTTTTGCAAGGCTTCGTTTTGCTTTTGTAAAAACTGTTCTGCTGTCATGCTTTTTCCTCCTCTGGTTTTCGGACTTATTATATATTCTTGGCATGACAGCAAAAACCCTGTTTCTCTGCGTAAAAATTTCGTATACCGAAATTTTTATTTGCTGAAAGCATTGACTGCTGCAAGCATGATAAAGGAAATGCCGATCATGACTGCCGTCCAAAGCCAGGCCATCTCCATATTGCCCGAGTCAATGGCAAAATAAATGGCCGTCGGAATCGTTTGTGTTTTGCCGGGAATATTGCCGGCAAACATCAGTGTTGCCCCAAACTCCCCAAGTGCTCTGGCAAAGCTGAGTATGGCTCCGGCTGCCAGTGCTTTGGCCGACAGCGGCAGTGCTATATAGAGAAAAACCTTCACCTCTGAAGCTCCATCAACTCTTGAAGCATCCTCTATTTCCTTCTCGATCGTTTCAAAGCCTGTCTTTGCAGACTGGTACATCAGAGGAAAGGCGACAACACTGGACGCGATTACGGCTGCCAGCCATGTAAATATAACCGGCTGCCCAATAAAGATTTCTATCGCTCTCCCAAAGAATGACTGCTTTCCAAACACGATGATCAGCAGGAATCCGACCACTGATGGGGGGAGTACGAGAGGCAGGAGGAGGATGGTTTCTATAAGCGGCTTTCCTTTAAATTTTTTAAATGCAAGCAATCTTGCCAGAAGAATGCCTGCAGCAAAAACAATGGCCAATGAAATGGCAGCCACAGAAATCGACAGCCGGACGGGCGACCAGAAATCTTCCGTCATCCTACCCTTCTCCGGCTATATTCAACTAGTTTCATTATTTTAATGCCCCCTGTATTTTCTGCTAGATTCATTATAGCCGAAAAATGAAGGCGATAAAGGGATTTTGCTTTCTGTCTCTTAAGATTTAGAGGTATTCTTTTTATAGTTTTCAGCCGAATTTGCCAAAATAAAAAAGGACAGGCAATTGCCTTGTCCTTCTATCCATTATTTATGGAAGCTTTTTAATCTTATTTTCAATGCTGATGCGCTCTTTGATAGCCGGGATTTCTTCAGGGTAGCCAAAAGCGATGATGCCGACTACTTCGCTCCCTTCCTCAACTCCGAGCACTTCCCTCGCAGCCTTTGAAGCACCAAGAGAACACCAGAAAGTCCCAACTCCCTCATCCCATGCCTGCAGCATGAAATTCTGGATAAAGCATGCAACGGCAGCTGTATTTTCAACTGTCTCCAGATCAGTTTTTCCATGCTTGACTGTGACGGCCATCACTTCCGGCGCTCCGCCAAAATCTGTTTTATGCTTCAGCTTTCCGCGTGTCTCCGGGCCGGCAAAAATAATATCCCAAGGCTCAGTCATTTTATGGTTGGGAGCAAGGCTGGCCGCTTGAAGCCACTTCATGAACAGCGCCTCATCCACTGGATCTGCTTTAAACTTTTTAATTGTTCTTCTAGTGGTAACCAATTGTTCAATATTCATTACAGCAAGCACCTCATCAATAATGATAATCATTTTCGTCAAGTTTATTATAGCAAATAATTCCTCTGATTAGAACCATAAAGCAAAAGCCCCGTACTTTTAGCAGCAGGGCTTTTGCTTTCGGAGGTATATACTTTATAGGTATGCAGCGACTTGGACAGTTATTCTAAAATTCTGCGGACCTTTGTGGCCTAGCTAGATGTTGTTATTTTTCACACTTCTGCTGTCATCCTGCTCACCATCCCACACTACACCTGCCGGCATCGCCAGAAAAACCCCGTCAGCAGACTGCTGTCCAAATCCCTGATTTTTCTTTCCATTCACGGCTTTGTTCACCGTAATATTCTGGCCAAATACTATGCCATTACCATGATCAGAACTTCTTATTGATGTCTTGCCTATGGTTACACGCGCAGGATAGAACATGCTTTTCCCCCTTTTCTTCTCAACGCCCGTTTATCATAAATTATGCTGAGCTGAATATACTTAGAAGCAAACAAAGGGGGAGATATAATTGCCGGCTCCTGCGCCATTTATCAATATCAACATCTGCGCAATCAAGATCAATTCTTTCGAGAACGCTTCCGCAGTCAATATCGGCCAGAACCTTCTTGCCGAGTGGCATAATTCGGATAAAAAGAATCAGGGCTACGGACAGAATTTTGGGGATGCAAGCGGATTTATCGGTACAAAGGGAATCGTTGATGACCGTGATCAGCTTGACTCCAATTCGACCTTCGATTCTGCGAGAATTCCAAATCTGTAGGGAGTGATGCCAGTGATATTTGCCCCCATGGTGGTAAATCTTCTCGCCTTAAAGGTCAATGTGCTTGACCATGCTTCTATTGTGAATATGGGGCCGAACCAATTTATCGACCAGTTCATCTCGTATAAGAGAAACCAGGGATTTGGCGAACAAAATGGAGACGTCTCACCTATAAATATCCCTATATCCTGGATTGCCGATCCTGACCTGAATGATTCCAACTCAGTGAAAAACAGTGTGATATAGAAAAAGCCCGCTGGAGCGGGCTTTTTCTTATGATTCTTTCTCCTGATGGCTGGCCAGGCTTCCAATATAGGCCAGCTCATCTGCCGAATAAGCATCTGCACCGCCATCCAGGATTTTTCGGACGTCAGAGAGGTTTTCCTGAAGAGACACCGATTGCCCTTTTTGGCCTGTAAATGCTTCTGCTGTATAAAATGGCTGGGTCAGATAGGCTTCCAGCAATGCCCCGCGCTGATACCCCAGTGTTTCAGAAGATGGAAGCCTCTTTATTCCCCCGGCTTGGACAAGCGCCTTTAACTCCTTATATCGGCGAAGGAGCTTTTGCGCCTTCTGCTGGATGGTCAGATGGGCCTGATCCAGATATGCCCCCTCAAGGACAGATGAGGCAGAATAAATAGGATTCACGGCAGGATATAAATGCCTGGCAGCAAGGTCGGCATCAAACTGCCATAAGGTTTCCAGCGGCCCGTAAGGAAATTCTTCATCTACTGCCTCCCCTTTTAAATCGAGGAGGAAGGTCGTTACTGAGTCCGGACCGCCAGCATCCAGCCTGCCCTGCAAATCATGTATGGTTCCGTTTACCACATGTGCTCTGTCAGCAGCAAACAGAACATCTTGATTTTTTGAATGGTCAGTGAGAAGTTGGTATGCGTCCTCAATGGTTGCGGCAGAAAAATCGGTGTTGATCAGAATATCCTGGAGTTCTGGATACTCCCCTTCCGGAATGAGCAGGATTGTCTTGTAGCCTTCCTTCTTCAGCCGGAAAAATATCTCTGTCAGGAGGACAAGCTGCCCCATTCCCGGCCTTGCGACAAGACCGGCTGTCCCTCCTTTAGCCAGTGGTGCAAACAGATCGAGCGCCTTGATCTTCGTTTCAATCATCTCTGCCTTCTCCCCTCTAATGATCAAATCATCCAGGCTGCATTCTGCCAGTTCAGCAAGCGCAGCAATTGTCCTGACCTCTGCCCTTCCTACAGGGATCTTGCCGGTGCATAAATTGGAGACTGTAGCCGGACGAAGTCCGACTGACTTGGCGGCTGCAGTTAAATTCGGGACTTTTCTCCGAAGCAAGGCAACATTCAGGCTTAAATTTTCCAAATATTCCACCTCCTTCTTAAGAGTAATTTAAATTACTTTATAAAGCAACACAAACTTACTTTTAAAGGTAATTATAATTACAACGAAAACTAAATAAGAAGGCTCTCGCCTCCTCAACTCAGATAAAGAATCATATGGTCTTCGTCATAATAGTTTTCACCCATTTTCAATGCCCTTTTTTCAACACCATATACAGTAAATCCAAATGACGCATACAGCCTTTTGGCAGGCTCATTTCCACTTTCAACTGAGAGGGTGACCTGTTCTATATTATGGTCACCAGAGGCTTCAGAAAGAGCAGCTTCAATCAGCTTCCTTGCAGCTCCCCTGCCCCTATATTCAGGCTTTACGTACACGGCTGCAATTATGGCCCGATGCTTAAGCTTTAATTTAGTCTCCTTGATTAAAGCTGCCGTTCCGGCCAAAGCTCCTTTCTCAAATATGCCAAACTCTGCAGAGAGACCTGAGGCAAAACGCTTGGCGTAGAAATCGGCAGGGTTTCCGCATTCTTCTTCATAACTGGAAGCAAATGCTTCCGGTTTATTTTGCAGTGCTTCAAGCCGCAGCTTTTTGTATTCTCCTGCGTCTTCTGCCAGCAGCTTCCTGATTATCATATTTACTCCTCCTCTTTAACTGATTCAATTATGGCACAGGAAGAAGAATACCAATAGCTATTAAAAAAATGTGTCTGATTTTCTTTGAAACAGCTAAACTTCCAATCATTTTGGCATGAATAGCATATCTGAAAATAAGATAAATAATAAACAATGATCCCTGGAAACTTATAAAGCAGGTGATAGGATGGACCTCGAAAAAATGAAGCAATGGATGGAGCTTGCCCAGAAGGTGCAGGGCGGGGATTTTTGGAACCAGGTATTTGAACAGGGGCCAGGAGGCCAATTCGGGGAATCTGCGGCTTTCAACAGCTTTGCCGGCGAGCCGGGGGAAGCCGGCTACCGGAAGTCAGCCGAATTTCCGCTAGTGGATATATACGAAACAGAAACACAAATCATCCTGCTGGCAGGTCTGCCAGGCATCCAAAGGGAGGATGTCCAGCTGTTCCTCCAGGGTGACAGGCTGATCATCAGGGGAACTATTTACGTACCATACAGCGGTATAAAGAATATTCAAAAAGAAAGATTCCATGGGAATTTTGAAAGAGCTGTAAAACTTCCTGCCATTCCCAATGATAATAAACTTTCAGCAAAATTTATCAACGGCCTCCTGGAGATCAGCTACGGGAAGATCTCCCAGCCAGAGGAACAGATACCGATTGAATGAAAAACAAGGACTTAATGGTGTGGTGAGATATGGCGTTTAAACATTTACTTGGCAAGGTTCACGGTGACCGTCTGGCCGGGCTTGAATCTAGGATCGAATCTCTTGAAGATGAGTCTAAAAAAATCAGGACATGCGATGTCCATATCAGGCGTTTCCTAACCATCGAGAAAGAATTGGGCAGCCTGGTCGCCCTGAAAAAGAAATTCACAGCCCGGACACCTGCCGCTGGCATAAAACAAACCCCCGGTCCTGCTCTAGAAAATAATCAGGTTGAAAAAATGATTGATGCAGCACTCGGCCGCTGTCTCCAACAGATAGGAAACCTGGAGCAGCGTCTCCGGAATACTGAAAATGCCCTTTCCCGCCTGGAGAAAGAGAATTCAGAACTGAGGCGGGAAATCTCTGCTTTATATGCTGTCACAAAAGAAAATCCCCATGTGGACATACCTTCTGCCCAGACTGACCCCAAGAGCTCTCCACCTGTCATTTTTCAGGAATTCCATATTGACAGGTTCATAGTCGATAAATACGAATTGACCAATAATATCAATCAGCTGGGGGTAAAGGAACTCAGCGGCCAGATGAATATCGGCGCAACCTACGGAGGCGGCATCAGTCCACAGGACTTTTCCGGCAGCGAAGAAGAAAGCTCTGACTCATTAAAGGAAAAAGAAGGCGGTGAAGAACATTCTCCAGAGTGAGTGTTCTGTTCACCGTCTTTTGCTATCTGGTCTAACAGGCTCTGAAAAACCTTCTCTTTTCACGATTTCAGCATGCTCTTTTGCCAAATTTAATAGCGGGAAGCTGCCGGCCTGGATTGCAGCCATCAGTTCACTAGCCTGATTCCTTGCAAGATTATACATTTCTCTAGTTATTATGCCGGCATTATGGGCATCCTCCAGTTCTTCTTCATCCAGCAGATATACATTTCCTGCTGGCAGTACAACGATATCCAGGAACAGATCATCCATCCAGGGAATATTTTCTTCGAGTCCAATCTCATGACAGATATCGATATACCATTGGAGAATTTCTCCGTTCTCATCCATCATGGTCGTTACCGTATAAAATTTTCCCTCCGGAAAATGCTGAAGCCAGCTGTAGCCATCGGCAGCAATGCATATCTCTTTTTCTTCGTATTTGACTGTCAGTTTTTCCGTAACTTTGATCAACTCAATGAGAGCTAAGTGGCCCGTGAATTCTTTAGCATCGAGCCAGCATTGTGAATAAGCTCTGTCGGTAACACGCTTCCATGCGCCTCTCCTTCCGTCTACCCGTTTAAGCATAAAGATATCCTCCTTGTAAATACAGCAAAAAACTAAGTCTATTTTTATATAAATGTATTCACTTTTTTAATTCTTTTAACCAGCAATCCATTCCCCTTTTCAGCATAAAGCTAGTACCCTTATGGAGGCACATACGTCCCTCTACCCAGGTTATTCCCTTTCAGTTCCTTGTACCTGATGACCGGTCTGATTATTTAGAAATGCAAAATAAGGATGAAGGAGTCCTATTGCAGATGCTGTGATGATCAATATCCCAATAAGGAGGAACATGGGCCTGACTCCCCAAAGGCTTCCCAAAAGGGTTCCTGCAAGCACTCCCAAGGGCATCGCCCCCCTGATGATGAACAGCCTGGCCGAGAAAACTTTTCCTCTCAAATAGTCCGGTACCGTCTGCTGATAGATGACTGTACTTTGTATATTGAAAAATGCCATAAAAATTCCGGCAGCTGCTTCAATCGCTACCGCGGCTGCAAGACTGGCGTTAAACGCCAGCAGGATATAAGTCGATCCTCCTGCCATTAGCGCGCCAAGGATAGAAGTGCGGCGATTGCTTATTCGCACCTTCCCGACAAGAAGCGTGCCGGCAAGATAGCCCACCGGAAAGCCCGCCATAAAGAGGCCGTAGCTGCCGTAGCTCTCTGAAAGTTCGTCAGTTATGTACGGAAGATTAAGGACCATGGCGGCTCCTACCCCAAACTGGACGAAAGCAAGGAAAATCCCAAGCCACAGCAGCAGAGGGTTCCTAATATAATAGAAGATTCCCTCCTTGAATTCTTCAATCCATGTTTTTCTGATGGTCCTTTCTTCTTCTGGTTCTGCAATAAATAAAAGAAAGCTGCCGCTTATCAGCAGAAAAATTGTCACGAGCAGCAGACTCACCTCTGTCCCTGCTCTCTCAATAACAACCCCGCCCGTCATCGGGATGATCATGGACAGCAGTCTGACTGTACCGTCGAGTACAGCGTTGGCAGACTGCAGACTGTCTCCTTTTATCAGCGAAGGAAGTAAGGCCTGGCTTGCCGGGACATAAAATGGAGACACCAGCCCTACAGCGATCTGGGCAGCGTAAATATGCCAAACTTCAAGCTGGCTGGTACTGATCATCACAAAAGGAAGAAGAAAAAAAAGACTTCTTGTCCATTGTGAGACTACCATGATCCACTTGCGGCTCCATTTGTCGATAAATGGCCCTGAAATAAGCTGAAGGATGAGGGAGGGCAGATAATACAGCAGCCACATGCTGCCAAGAGCCAGCTTTGATCCTGTCAATTCATATACCATGATCGAATTACAGAAGGTGCCGAGTGCTCCCCCTGCTTCTGAAGCGGCTGCACCTGCCCATAAATAACGGAACGGCTTCAGTTTCCAGACCATTCACATCCACCCTTCAGATACCTCTCGAGCTCTCTTCCCAAAGAAAGGACCGCTTCTTTTTTCAGCCTGTATTTATGATTGTGCACTTCTGCAAGCTTGGCTGCCCTGAGAATCTTAAGATGATGGTGTACAGTCGATTTCCCGATATTCAGCTCCTCGGTAATATCCTGCAATGGCAGGTCCTCCTTGAAAAGGAGCTTGACAATTCGTAGCCTGAATTCATCACCGAGCGCCTTTTGCTTTTGAACCAGGAAATAATCCGGACTGTCCGGCACATCAGCCGGCAGGCTGCTGTTTGAAACCGGATAATAAAATACCTTTGTGCCTTCCAGATCTGCTTCAATGGTCCAGGGACGGTACACATATTGCGGAATCAGCCTGACAGTAAAAACACCAGGCTCTGGAAGGTAGGCAATTCCCCCTGTTGCCTGTTCAGCAAGGTCTTCAGGGGACGTCCTGGCAGCCAGCAGTTTTTTGTCATGAACATCTTTTTCCAGTATTGCTGAAAGCCTGTGTTTATCCGGTTCAATGGCTGCCAGGTACCAGCCTTCCATACTGGCAATAAAATGCTTCTTCAGTTTCCCTGGCGATTCCTTAAAGATATAGGCGATATATGCCGGGAAAAATTTATGCCCTTCCACATGACGGATTAATTCTTCAAGGGATTCAGCATGCCCGGAGGCTGCACGCTTCCTCGCTTCTTCTTTTTCCTGGCCCAGAAAAGGCAGACAGATCTGCTTCAGCTCTTTTCCATCCATTTTCTCTACAGCTGAAATAAATTCCTGCAGGGTGCGGGCTTCCACATGATGCAGAAGCTGAAGCAGCGACTTCCATGTATTATTCTTTTCAATATGATCCAGCTGATCCTTAAGGCCGCGAGAGGCCCCCGACCTGATTCCTGAAAGTTTTGCTGAATGCTCAAGCGTGTCAATCAGCGCCCCGTTGGTCACTGCTGCTATGCCAAGGGCGCACTCCCATAAAAGGGAATGGCTGAACTCCAGCTTGTAGCTCTCTCTCTTTCTTCCGGATAGATTAATATGTTCCATAGACATCTCCCTTACAAAGATACGGCGTATTATTAAATATTTTAAATTATCCGAAACTTTTATTCAATATATTCAGAACCGAAAGTTTCAAAAATATCGAATAGTTAAAAATCAAGGCACCGGCGTATGCCGATGCCTTGAATCATATCTTTTAATAAGAAGGCTATGATACTTTATCCTACTTATAAATTTTGCCTGCTCCATCTACATAGATGGATTTAACCATACTCCTTTCAAATGCTTTACCCTGGCCTGTTTTGCCGGTAATTTGGATGGTGAGGCTGTATATGCCTTCCTCTTTGAAATCTGAAGCATCAGGAAGCCCCGCTTTTAGGCCGCGGAAGGTTAAATAGCCGTCTCCCTTGCCTTTGGTATGAATCCATTCTGTTTTGTACTTCCTGCCTGCCTGCGCACTTTTCCAGCTGTTCAGCTCTTTGCTAATCCCTGGAATGCTACTATCTCTCTCGAGGCTGACCGTATACAGAAATCCGGTGCGTCCCGTTTTGCTGCTCACAGTCCATTTGCCTGGTACAGGATTTTTTATAGTAAATTCAGTAACATATGCCCCTGAAAAAAATCCTGAAGCATCTTTATAAGTTCTGCCGGCTGTATAACTGTTGCCCTGCTCATCCACTATCACCAGGTCAGGAAGGCGTTTGCTGCTCAACACAGACACTGAGGCTGCCTTTACTTCATTTTCAATAAGAAAGGAATCTTCAAGCATCTCATCTCCCATTCCACCGTGGATGATCATGCTGTCAGCCTGGGAAAAATCCGTATCAGTTAACAAGGGGGAATAATGATCTTTTTGGAAAGAAGTAGCAGTTAAAAAGGGATTCAGCTCGGGAAATATGACAGACCCTTGCTTTATGCTTGAATGATTCCAGGAATGCTCAGCTATGACAGGGAAGCCTGAAAGCCTCGAACTGATTAGGGGGACGACGCCATCATTCCTGCCATACTGGCTCAAATACAAGCCTCCCCAATATGTTGCCGATCCAAAGCTGCCCCAGCCGGTCCCACCGATTGTGTAAAAGGGAATCCGCTGTGCGTTCGAATGGGAGTCTGTCAAACTGCGGTAATAGCTCATATATCCTGTCTGAAGTGAGGCAGTTGCATCATTGCGGGTGCCGAGGAGTTCGGAAAGCCAGCCGGCGGCACTGCTATTGGCAAGGTCTGCGAGCTGTGTGCCGCAGTGGGGAGTAGATAGGGTGATTACTCGGGAGACATAAGGATATGCTTCATTATGGACGAGGGCTGTCTGACTATCCACACCGCCCTTGCTGTAGGCGACGACTGCCAGTTTTTTCTGCCCGAAATGATAATAGATTTCTTCAAGCATGCCTGCCAGCATCATTCCGTTTTCCCACATATCCCGATCCGGATAAAGATCGGCATATGCGGTCTGATATCCATATTCCCTTGCTATTTCAGGCATATCATTTTCCTCCAGCCAGACATTCGCAGAATTGCTGTAGCCGTGGATAAACACGAGCGGCGGAAGAGCTGGATCTACTATATTGGGACTTTCTCCGGGATACCATCGCCCCGGGCTCCCCCCGCTTCCACCGCCCCCTCCGGCAGATGATACCAGCGGAGCAGTAAAGAAAAAGAGCAACAGCATTACTGGAAGCGATTTCATAAAACCCCTCCTCCTTTCAAATTTTTCAGCTCCAGTGTAAGTTTTCCAGGCAAACAAAAAAAGAGGAGAAAGTTGGATTCTCCTCAATCAAACTGCAAATATTCTAATATATTGCCGAACGGATCTCTGAAACTTATATATTTCCCCGGCGGACAAGCTGCCGGCTCTTCCATCAGTAAATCAGCACCTTTGGATTTCAGGAGATTGACTTCATTTTCAATGTTTTCCGTTTGAAGCACTAGCACCGGCCCTGTCGCTGCCTTTCTATCTATATAATCAGCACCTTCACTTTCTTCCAGGATAATTGGCAGTTCCCCGTGTGCAAGCGACACTATTTTCGGGCCATACTGTTTGTTTACTTCGAAATCGAGTACTTCTGTATAAAACCGGAGTGCTTTTGTTAAGTCTGGTACATAAATCCCTATTGCACATAATTGAGCCATTACTGTTACCCCTTCCTTATTGGCAGCAAAGTAATCCTTTGCCGGATTCAATACTCTGCTTCAGGCTCGCCAGCATTTGGTCCCAGGCCGCTATATGCCATTGTTTTGCCTGATCCCACTGCCCGCTCTCTCCCCAGCCATCATGCTGCAGCGAGATTTGTACACCTTCCGGAATATCCTCCAGAATTACGGTTACTTTAGTCAGATTATGATCACTATTCATTAGACCGGCAAAAGCATCAGGCCCTTTCCATTCAAACATAAGCTTCTCTTCTTCTAAGATACTGAGGATTTTGCATCCTTTCGTATTCATGCTGCTCTTATCTGAGGGATTGAAATATAATTCGAACCGCCCTCCTGCTGCCGGTTCGATCACTGCTTCCGGGGCAAACCACTCGGTTATTCTATCTGATTCGGTCCACGCTCTCCAAACTAAGCTTTTGTCAGCCTGAATGATGATATCAGTTTTAATAGGCACGGCATTCTCCTCCTTTTTCCTGATTATACTGCCTTACTTTTCCTAAAAATTCTTCTAGTTTGCTTTGTTGGTTATTTTTTCAAACAGCAAGAGAGGAAGATTGATTAAGATTGGCGGATCATGGGGCAGCGGCTCCCTCAGCTGAACGGTGGCCTTGCAGTCCGTGTTTTTCTTAATTTCCACCGTTCCTTCCCATTTCCCCCTAAGGAATGTTTCCGGCTGAAAATACCTGAGGGGATTCATGCTCCACTCCAGCCCTGCTGCCAGCAGATAATAAGTTCCTTCCGGGATGTCTGTGAAAATGCATTGAGGGCTGTTATGGCTGAAAGCAGTCCCTTTGACAGGCCTCTGATCGGGAATCGGCTCAGGAAACAGTCCTGCAAAAATAATTCCCCTGAATCCCGGGGGAACCTGGATAAGACAGCTTACTTTTGCCCGGCTTCCCGGTGCCTCTGATTCCATTCTCTCAGGGAGCAGCGTTTTCGTCTCATCCATCATTTTCTGCAGCATTTCCATACTGGCTTCGTATCGTTTAGGGCTGATTCCCACATGATTTTTAAAGCGGGTTTGAAACGTACCCGGGCTAAGATACCCTGAAGCAATCCTTGCCTTAGTCAGTGAAGATTTCCTTGCCAGTTCTTCCTTCCCCATCTCGATTCTCAACGCACTAAGGAAATGCCTCGGAGAGATTCCTGTCGCCTTTTTAAAGATCCTCGTGAAATGAAAAAGGCTGTAGCCTGTTAATTCGGCAAGCTCTTTTGTGGTGATCTCTTCCTCAAGATGCTTCTTCATATAATCAATCGCCTTATCTGCAGCCTTCATCTGTTCTGGGTTCATATTTTCACCTTTTTCTTTTGGCTCTAGTTTCTATTTGCTCTCTGTCCTGCAAAACCCTTTTTATCAAAGAAAAAAGTAATGAGATTTTTTATCAAAATCACAATGTGTGCTTTCCAGCTCCCAATAAAAAAGATTCTGCCATTTTCCCGGCAGAATCTGATCTTTTATCTATTCAACTGTACCAGCCTGTTTTGTTATCTCGATCTGCTTGACTTTATTGTCTTCTATTTCCTTTACTGTAAAGCGCAGATGATGGTAGTCATAAGTCTCTCCTTCTTCAGGAAAATAGCCTAATTCCTTCAGCAGGAAACCGGACAAAACATCCTCTTCTTCCGGTATCTTCGTTTTGAAGGCCTCGTTAAGCCGATGGAGGGACAGCTTTCCGCTGCAGACAATGTGAGAGTCGGTAAGTTCCTCTATCAGCACTTCTTCATCATCGGTTTCGTCATTGATTTCCTGTCCGATCATTGCCTCAATGATGTCTTCATGAGTTATGATCCCGCGTGTGCCTCCGTATTCATCAAGGACGATAGCAATATGCTTGCGCTCTTTCATCATAAGCTTAAAGACCCTTTCTATTGAATGGAATTCGTATATGAATAAAGGGTCATTATCTGTATATTCATCCAGTGCATTTGAAAGGTCGAGGGACCAGGACAGGAGCTGTTTGCTGTGAAAAACCCCGACAATATTGTCCATATTCTCTTTGTACACAGGATACCGTGTATAATGGCTGTGCAAAACGATATCCCTCGCCTCTTCATATGAAGAGTCAGCAGGAATGCCGATGATCTCAGTCCGCGGTGTTTTCAGGGCATCTCGCACATCAAGTTCAAAGAAATCAATGACTCCTTTGATCCTCGTTGTTTCTTCATTATTAAATGTCCCTTCTGTTGTAGCAATATCCACCATTGTGATCAGTTCTTCCTTGGAAAAGCTGACTTCTGCTTCGCTGTCCTTCGAAAGCAGACGGATGACTCCCCTTGTGAATCTTGACAGCAAAAATGTTAATGGCTTCAGAATCATCATCAGAAAACGGATAACCGGGAACACGATGAAAGCAATTTTATCTGCAAAAGTTGCAGCAATGGATTTAGGAAGCACTTCTGCGAAAATGATCAGGACGACTGTCAATATACCGGTCGCAATCCCTACATTAATTCCATAATTGATTGCCACGATGGTGACCAATGTAGGAAGCATGATATTTGCTATATTATTGCCAATCAGGATAGCGGTGATCAGTTCATCCGGCTTTGCTACAGTATCAAGAAGCTTTTGGGCTTTATGATCAGCATTTTCAGCTCTTGTCTTCAGCTTCATTTTATTAACGGCAGTCAGCGCCGTTTCACTCCCCGACAAGAAAAAGGACATAAACAAAAAGAAAATTATTGCAATAAACACAGTTTGCCTCCAAGAGTTTTTTCTTCCATCATACCCAATATTAGAAAAATATACAAAGCATAAACCTATTCAACATTATTCTCCCTTTTCACCGTATAAAAATTCTTTTTCCGTGAAAGCTATAATTGCTGTCATCCTTAATGCATAAGGAGTGTTTGAAATGTCTGTCTTTGTCTACCAAACCTTTGAACTTAAGCAGGACAAGTTTGAAGAAGCTATTGAAAATATAAAAGCAATCCAGCAGCACAGAAATGAAATGTACGATCACAAAGTAGAAATCCTGACTCCTGTCACAGGGCCGGACCATACATATGCATTTCTGTGCACCTATGAAGGCCTGGCAGAAATGGAGCTTCAGAATAAAAGGCTTTTTGACGATGAAGACTATGTTAAGCTGATAGGCGATTTTTTCATCCAAAACATTGTACAGGGAAGCATTAGAACACAGATATTCCGTTCATTAGCTAATAAAGCATAAAAGGAGCTTTGCCCGTACAAGGTGTGCCTGCAAAAGATTTTCATCCGGCAACAGAGCACATGTGACAGGTGCTGCCCCGCCGCTGCTGCAGAGCAAATTTAAGAAATGGCCCGCTGGATCCGCGGGCCATTTCTTATATTTTAAATCGGCTGACAAGCTGATTGAGCTGCTTTGCCAAGTCTGCCAGACTGTTGGCATTTTGTTCAACATCGGTCATCACTGAATTGGATTGGATGATGGTTGCAGCTGTTTCTTCTACACCTGCTGCAGCTTCTTCGGACACCGATGCTATCGTTTCAACCGACTGGCTGATGGCAGATGTATTCGTATTAGCCTCCTCAAGGGTGCTGCTCATTTTGGAAATTGTCTCTCCCAGAGAAAGGATGGATCCTTTCAGGGTGCTGAAAGTCTCTTCAGTATCCTTCAGGCTTCCGGTGCCCCGCTGAACCTGTAAGTAGCTGTTCTTCAAAGCAACGGCAATTTGCTTTGATTCTCTCTGAATGCTGGCTACGATATCAGTAATATGAACCAGTGATGAGGTTACCTGCTGGGCAAGTACTTTCACTTCCTTGGCAACGACGGCAAACCCTTTTCCGCTGTCTCCTGCTCTCGCCGCCTCAATCGCAGCGTTCAGCGCCAGCAGATTCGTCTGGTCTGCAATACCCTGGATCACTTCAACAAGGGAAGCAATCTCCCCTGACTGCTTTTCAAGATCGCCAACTTTGGAAACAGAGGCCTCGACGGTGTCATGAATCTGTGTCATATCCTTTCCCGCCTGCTCCATTCTCTCCATGCCAATGGAAGCTTCCTTTAATACATTCCCGGCAGTATCCGACATAGATATTCCAAAATTATGTGCAGCCTTGATGCTCTGTGAGAATCTGGCCATTGTTTCAGAAAGATCAGATGCGGCCAGTGCCTGCTGGTCAGTCCCGGAAGCCAGTTCCTCCATTGTTGCCGATATTTGCCGGCCTCCTGCGGCTACCTCGTTGGCAGACTTTGTCAGGATACTGCTTTGGGTCTGTACCGAACCTGCAGCTTCCTGAATGGAGCCTACCATCTGGAGGAGATTTTCTTTCATATCGTCCATGGCACTCGCCAGGATGCCGATTTCATCTTTACCCTTCCAAGCGAGCGGGGTTCCTGAAAGATTACCTGATGACACCCGCCTGGCACTATCCACTACTGCCCTGAGATTTTTCTTGACTGTCCTGTTAATTAGAATGATGAATGCAAAACCAGAAGCAGAAGAAACAAGGATAGAAGCAATTAAAATGATGATGCTTGCCTGAAGCCTTTCTTCAGTACTGGCAATTGACTGGTTTTTCCCGGCCTCCACACTTTCTCTTAATTCATTCAAGCGTGCGATAACAGTATCCCTCTTGGTGCGGATATCATTCAGGACCGTCAAAACCTTGGCATTGCTTTCGATATTTGGTATAAGCTGTTTTTTAAACTGTTCATTAAGCCTCTCATCGCTTTCAATGAACTTAGCATAGAGCTCCTGCTCCTCCTTCGTTTTCATGCTTTCTTTCAATGCCTCATGCAGCTGAAGGAATTCGCCCGACTGCTTATCATAGTTTTCAACGATTCTCTGTGAGCGTACCTGAACATAATCCAGCACCATGATCGTCTTTGAGCGGTAAATGGAGCCCATCTCTGTCAGCTGAACAGCGCGCATGCTGTTCTCATCAATGGAAGCAACATCACTCTTAATCAAAGAAAACTGATTGAAAACGACTGCTGCTGATAAAATGAATAAGCAAATAGTAACAGCGAAGACAGCTATGTATTTCTTTCCCAAATTCCAATTTCTTAAAATAGTAAACATTATAGCCCCCTGAATCATCCTTTTTTACTATTATCGGCCGAGAATAAAGGATATTCAATAGAATAAACAGAAAATATTCATTTTTCAAAAATAATAATAGATAAATAGAACTATCATATAGAGAGCAGGAGGTAACAAGGTAGTTTACCAGTTAGAAGCTGCCATTAAACCAACTCTGCCCACTAATACATCTATATACTATGCAAAAAAAGCCGCCTGAAAGTTTATACGTGATTTATGGCCTCTGAGAACAGCTGCTGGCCGGTAACCAAAATCTCAAAAAAAATCTTAACTGAACATAGCGCAAGCACCTTGCACCTTAAGGAACGCAGACTAAGAACACACATCCTGCGGAAACGTCTTGAGACCCACATCCTGGGGGCCTTAAGACGAACCTCCCAGAAAGGCGTTCTTTGCCTTATTGGGAGGTTTGACTTGTGATCTCGGCGCAACTGCTGGACGTTGATCGAAAATTGAAAATAATCCACAAGACATACAATTTATAATTTCCTGAACAACAAAAAAGGAGAGGGCATGAATGCCCTTTCCTTTAATCAAGAATATTTTATTAACGGACCCTTACTACACGCCCGTTGAATTTCTGTGCCCAATAGCCGCTTGACATATTGGCAATTGCTACGCCTGTCGAGCTTTGTGATCCGATGAATTTACCGCCGCCAATATATATTCCAACATGTCCATCTGTTTTATAAGTGTTGAAGAATACAAGGTCTCCTGGCTGCATTTCGCTTGTGGAAACGCGGGTGCCTGAGTTTTTAAGAGAATCAGTGCTTGAACCGACACTAATGCCAGCCTGTGCGAAAGCCCAGTGTACGAAGCCTGAGCAGTCAAAACGGCCGTTGGCAACATCAGATGCAGTTCTTCCTCCACCGAAAACATAGACAGAGTTTCCGATATATTTATAACCTGCAGTGATGGCAGTATTGATATTGCCGTTTGCCTTCGGAGCAGGCGCGAACGACTGAGTACTGCTGCTTCCGCCATTATTGCTTGTTCCATTGTTGCTGCTTGATCCGCTGTTAGAAGATGCTGCTGTATTAGAGCTGTAGCTCCTTTGCACTGCTTTTGCAGCTTCGGCAGCCTGGCGCTTTCTTTCCTGCGCAATCGCGTTGTCAATTGAAGTCAGTTCCGATGCCAGTGAAGCATCTTTTTGAAGCAAGTCCGCTTTCAGGGCAGTAGCCTGCTTTTCCTTTTGCTGGACCTCAGCCTTCAGTACATCAATCTGGGCCTTCTGTTCAAGAATCTGAGCCTGCATGCCTTCAAGTTCTGTCTTCATTTCATTGAGGCCTGCCAGTTTTTGCTCAACAGAAGCCTTCTTTTCTTCGAGCTCCTTCTTATCCGCTTCATGCTCTTCCATCAAACCTCTGTCAGCCTCGACGATCTTAGCTACCGCTCCTACGCGGTCAATGAAATCACTGAAGCTTGTGGAACCCATCAGCACTTCAAGATAGCCTACTGAAGCACCGCTTTCCTGGAATGACTTGGCCCTTTCCTTCAGGACTTCATTCCTCTTCTCAATGCGTTCCTGAATGACAGCTACTTCTTTCTTCAGTTCTTCAATCTCAGCATTTGTAGCAGCAATTTGTTCTTTTGTTGTCGCAATCTTGCTGTTATTATCCTTGATTGCCTGATTGACGCGTGCAATTTGTGCATTCAATTTTTCCAATTCATTCTGAGCTTTTGCAATCTCTTGAGCTGCCTTAGAAATATTGGCCTGGATTCCAGAACGCTGTTCCTGGATTTGAGCTTTTTTGCTGTGTAATGTATCCGCATTAACTGCCGGGATGGAAAATGCACTTCCCAGGCCAAGCATAATTGTCGTGTTCAGCACTACTAATTTCTTTTTCATCGCTCTCTTCCCCCTGCTTCCCTTTGCCAAGCTATAAGACTCTCTCTTTATCTAATTGCAAAAGCCAACGGCAAACTATATGTATTTTAAATTTTAAATTCGATTGTTCTGTGACAAAATTCTATTAAATTAACCAATTTAAACCTTTTTTTCACAATTAGAAGTATAACACCCAAATCTTTCAAACAGGTAATAATTATATTACAGTTATATTTCAATCATGACATTAAACCACTTTTCTCCTAGTTTTTATGCTTTATATACCTTTATTTTACAGAAATACAGCGAAAATCTATCTAAACGTGTCATTTAGACATTTTTTTCTCCATACATTCATCCGGGTAAAATAGCATATAGTAAGCAGGAAGTTTTCCTTTGTATAATATTGGTTACAGTAACTCATTATTCCAATTTGCGACAACCACACTAAGGCTGGTGAAACTATGGCGAATAGAAAAAGAAGGAAAAAAGGCAAGCAGGCGGCCGGAAAACAAAAAGACTCGATTTTGATGGAAATTCTATCAGAGGGACTCAGCCAAGTATTAAACCCGTTTTCATGGTTAGGAAGGCTGATTTCACGTTTGTGGGATTGAACGGAGATATAAAGTGAATATGATATTTTTTAGTCCTCTATATACATGTTAACATCAGCATGGGCGTGCAGATTGTGCTCGTATAGGGGAGTCAGAACAATGTTGACCCTTTCTCCAGTAAGCCATCTGCCCCTTTGCCCGCTTGAGGAACTCAGATCGGTGCATCCACTCTCTTGAGTACCTCACTTGTCCTGTATGGGGCACTCTGATCGGCATATCTGCTTTCTTGAGTACCTCATATGTGCTGTATGAGGTACTCCGGTCGGTGCATCCACTCTCTTGAGTACCTCATTTGTCCTGCATGGGGAATTCTGATCGGCGCATCAGACTTTTGAGTACCTCATTCCGCTTCAAGCACTCAGACCAGCGTTAACCTTCCTGGCTGCCTCTTCTCCTCCAAAGGTTTCTCCTATTCATTCGGTTTTCAAATAAAACCTGCCCAAAAGAAAAAAGACCCTTCCAGGTCTTTCTCATTGCTTATGGAATTGGCTGTTATCACCTTGGCGTGCCAAAGGCCGTCAAAAAGAGCAGGCTTTCCCGCACTCCCTTATCCTCTATCATGTAGCAGCAATCCCACTTGCAAGGTTTTTCTGCAGCATCTCCCGGAATTCTGACTTTTCAACTGATATGGTCCAATCTTGCCCTGCCCCTATCGAAAATATTTCGGCAAAAGAACCTTGGTTCACAGCCAGCCCGAGATTCCCAAGTGAGTTTATATAGGCAACAGGTTCTCCCCCAGGTACATCTGCAAAAGATTTACCAAAAGTGACCAGCCCTCTAAAGGCAAGTGATTGGCCTGCCCTAATTTCCGCTATCAGTCTGTCTCCGTGTGCCACTCCCATCTCTATCAGCAGAGTTCTCCCAATATTCGTCCACAGATTCCCGAAGCGGACATCCATGATTTCAATACACCCTGCAGATTTGCCGTTATTGAGTGAAGCGCATGGAGCCTGCAAAATACAAATAACGCCGGGATCTACATGTTCCCCCAGTTCTTCAAAGCTGACTGCGCCGCTGGCCAGCCTGGCTCCTGTATACGCGTAAATATCCCTGCCGTGGAATGTGTGAGATTCCAGGGATCCTGGAAGCCTGTTCATCGTCTCATTAATGACCCTTGCTTCAGCAATCCCTGCATTCATGCTGACATGTGTCAATGTGCCGTTATCCGGCGTGATGACCACCTGTCCTGTTGCTGTTTTGACTGCGAGGCTCCTCCTCTCAGAACCGACACCAGGATCGACCACAGAAACAAAGACTGTCCCCTCTGGCCAATATGGAAGAGTCTGATTAAGCCTGCAGGATGCCTCCCATACGGAAAAAGCAGGGATGTTATGCGTCAAATTGAAAATTGGAATGGCAGGGCTGACGGAAAAAGCAACACCGTGCATCGCACTGACCGCCCCATCTGCTAATCCGAAATCCGATTGAAATACTAAAGCTTTTCCCATCACTTTCACCCTTTCAAAATTTGTGTATAAAAAGAGTTATGCCGGGAAAGACTCAAAGATTCTCATTTTTTTCTCTGCATGAATATGTTTGGCTCACTCACTTATTTTGAAGCCAGCCGGCGGGTTATAAAGATATGTCAGTGTTCTGCCTGTTGCCTTTTCAATCCGGTATTTATAGCTTTCAGCCCTGGCCATCCTATTTTTGAAAAGTTTTTCCGAAATATCAAGATGTACTGTTTTTCCGTTTATAAGCAGGACAGTACATTTATTCACCCCAATGGCTGCCACATCTTCTATCCCGTGAAGCGAAAACCATACGGTGTCTTCATGAAAGGGAGCTTTGTGAGGAAACCAAAACATATCCTGCAGGCCGCAGAGCCGTACCGGCGGCATGCTGACTTTGCCTAAAACTTTCTTAGTGCCCTTCATAGCGCCCTTTAAATTGCTTCCCAGCTGCTGAAGGGAATCATTCATCACCTCATGCGGGGGGCCTTTAACCAAAACAGATTCATCTTCCAGACCTACAATTTCAGCATGCCGCTCCCCAAACAGATTACTGAATGGCATGATGCAAAGCGTTTCTCTCCTTATAAGGAATTTTTCTATATATAGCTGATCCAAAGTTTCCCCTCCCCTGGTTTAATCCATAATAAAAAGGCTTGTGCAAATTCTTCTATAATATTGGATTTTTTATAATATTGTCAGTGGTGTATTCACATAAGAAACACCTCCAGAATGGAATAGGTTTATGGAATATATGTGTAAGTGTTTGTTTATGTGATGGGTTCGAAGAAGAGAAAAATGCGGAGTTTTATCAGAAGAAAATGGCTTCCAGTTTAGCTGCCAGAAGCCTTTCAATCTATCTATCAGGATAATTATACAATTAATAGAATATTTTGTAAATTAATTTCCTTTTACTGTTTCTGTATAAGCCTCTTCCCCGCCGGCATGACTCGATGGAGAAGCCATATTAAGGAGAACAACGCCAAGAATAATAAGGATGATTCCTGCAGCGCTCAGCATGTTCAGCTTTTCTTTCCAAATCAATATGCCGATTACTGCAGTTGCAGCAGTGCCGATTCCGGACCAGATAGCATATGCGATGCTCAATGGGATTGTTTTTAACGAAAGAGATAAAGCAAAAAAAGCCACTCCAAAACCGAAGAGCACTCCTAGGGCCGGCCATATTTTCGTAAAACCTTCAGAGGCCTTCAGCATAGAAGTTCCGAATAATTCTGCTGCAATGGCAATGAACAGAAATAAATACGCCTTCAAACAAATCACCTTCTATCTATTATTCTTTCAAGAAAAAAGCCCTCCTCGAGGGAGAGCCTTTATTCAGCAATTATATAATTTCCCATATTTATCTTCAAGGTATTGAATAAGATACTCTGCATTCAGCTCTTCACCTGTCACCTTTTGGATTAAAACATCCGGGGTGAAGGTTTTTCCATACTGATGAATATTGTCTTTCAGCCATTGCATGATAGTGCTGAAATCGCCTTCTGCTATCTTTTCCCCGAAATCCGTGATTTGTTTTTTTATTGTTTCCAGGATTTGCGCTGCATACAGATTGCCCAAAGCATACGAAGGAAAATAGCCAAATCCGCCGAATGACCAGTGTACATCCTGAAGCACTCCTGCTGAATCTGTTTCAGGTCTAATTCCCAGGTAATCCTCCATTTTTTTGTTCCATGCTTCCGGAAGATCTTTTGCAGAAAGCGTCCCTTCGAACAAGCTTTTTTCAATCTCATAGCGGAGCATGATATGGAGATTATAGGTCAGTTCATCAGCTTCCACCCTGATAAATGAAGGATTGACCGCATTTATCGCCTGGTAAAACTGATCTTCGGTTACATCTGCAAGCTGTTCGGAAAAGGTTTTCTGGAATTCAGGATAAAAGCGGCTCCAGAACTGTCTGCTTCTGCCAACCATATTTTCAAGGAATCTCGATTGTGATTCATGAATGCCGAAAGATGCCCCTTCCCTGAGGCAAGTGCCTTCAAGAGCAGGATCGATCTGCTGTTCATAAATTCCGTGACCCGCTTCATGGATCGTGCCGAAAAGGGCGGTCAATACATTATATTCAGCATATCTGGTTGTAATCCTGACATCTCTCGTATTGATTGGCTGAGCAAAAGGATGGACAGTTTCATCCAGCCGGCCTGCATCCAGGTCAAAGCCGATCTCAGGAAGAATTGCCCTGTTGAAATCCTTCTGTTTGCCAACAGGGAAAGACTGTCTGACAATTTCAACCGGCAGCACTGCACCAGAGTTTTGTATTTTCTTCAGCAGTTCCACACTGCTTTTGCGCAGGGATGAAAAAAGAGGATCCAGCTTTTTTACTGTCAGCCCTGGTTCGAAATCTTCCAGGAGTGCGTCATAAGGATGGTCATATTCGCCATAAAGCTTAATGAATTGTTTTTTGTAATCTATGATTTTTTCGAGGTAAGGAAGGTAATGCAGAAAATCATTCTTTTCCCGGGCTTCTTCCCAGGCATTGTTGGCCTCTGCAGTCAGAATACTATATTCATTGTACAAGTCAGCAGGGATGCTTTTTGATTTGTCATAAAACATTTTTCTTTCCCTGATCCTTGCCTGCATTCTTTCATCCAGATGAACAGCTTTTTCTTCATCATCCAGAATGGCAAGCACCTCTCCGAGTTCCCCGCTCACCTGAAGCTTGAAGATTTCCGTTTCAAGCGTCCCGATTGACTTGGAGAAAAATCCTCTTCCTTTTTTCGGAGCCATCACCTTCTGATCCCAGCCCAAAAGGCTTGAAATGCTTGTTAAATGAGTTATTTTCTCATCGATTTTTTCAAATTTCTTCAGGGCAGCTTCATATGAAAGCACAGCGGCAGTTTGCATTAGGTTTCCCCCCAGATATAAGTTTTTCTCAAAATAGAATATTCGGTCTATTTTATTATAAAAAGAATGGCTTTCTTTTTCAAGAAGCTTTAATGGTATTCTGCATATATTCCAGGCTATCGCGTGATACAAAGCTCAGGCAGCCTATCAATAAAAAAACCAAGTCATCGCGGATAGGCACCAAAGCCTTCCTAAAGTATTTCCATTCCATTTTTCCCAGTCCATATAGGTTTCAACGTTTTTAGCTATTAAAAGCATTTCTTTTCTTATTATTTTCCAAAGATGTTAGAATGGTATTATTCGAAATTTCTGTCATCTATTGAGAAAGAAGGTAACTTATTTGTCCACAAAAACAATGATACTAACACAAGATCTGCGTGAAGACCTGCTAAAAAATGTTAAAAACGTTATGCCGGGCTGGAATATTATCTCTGGGAAAAATCCTGAAATCTGGAAAAGCCATCTGATGGATGCTGAAATTATTGCAGGGTGGAAAAAAGATACAGTCCAAGCGGCGGACAGCAATAACCTCCGCTGGATTCAAACCTGGAGTGCAGGCGTCAATAATCTACCGCTTGAAGAGCTGGAAAAAAACAATGTCTTCCTGACAAGCGCGAACGGTGTCCATGCTTATCCGATTTCTGAGACTATTTTTGGCCTGATGCTCGCACTCACCCGGAAAATACATACCTATGTGAGAAACCAGGAAGAGAAGAAGTGGCATCACAGCCATATGAACCAGGAAATCCACAAAAAGACCATTGGTATCATCGGTGCGGGTGCAATTGGCTGCGAAACAGCCAAAATTGCTAAAGCCTTTGGCATGAAAGTGATTGGAGTGAGGCACTCCGGAAAAGAAGAGCAGCATTTTGACGAAATGCACACTGCCGAAAAGCTGGATGATATTCTGCCTCACTGTGATTATATTGTCATCACACTCCCTCTAACAGATGAAACACACTCTCTGTTCTCCGCATCACAGTTTAAAAGAATGAAGAACACCGCATTCTTAATCAATATTGGCAGAGGTGAAATCCTGGTCGAACAGGATCTGATCAGTGCCCTTAAAGAGGGCGAGATTGCCGGAGCAGGTCTGGATGTTTTTGAAAAAGAACCTCTCCAGGAGAGCAGCCCTCTCTGGGAAATGGAAAATGTAATTATCACACCACACACTTCCGGCTCAACCGAATATTACGATGAAAGGGTCATCAACGATATTCTGGTTCCCAACCTGAAGGAATACCTAGAAGGTAAGAAGCCTGCCCGCAATCTTGTTGATTACAGGAAAGGCTACTGACATATTCCAGTACCCTTCTGACCGCAGATGACGAACGTATTCTATAAACCAGGAGATATGCATAGTTTGTAAAGGGGAGAATAAAAAGGGGGAATGAAAATGAGCGTGATCCATGATCAGTTCGATGCCATTTCTATCCGGAATGTCCATCGGCAGCTTAAAGAAATACAAATGATCGCTACCACAAACAGATGCATAGACTGGGAGCTTGCTTCGGCCCTGGACCATGTTACAAGGGCGGCCGGAATGCTCTGCAATGTTATAGAAGAACATCTGGATGGGACCCGGAGTGATGTCGATGCCCTCTATTATATAGAGGAAAAGCTGTCTGCCGCCCTTTCCATGGCAAAGAAAATCGATAACCGCAGAGAGCCTGTATAAGAACAGCGCAATAAAGCTGCACAACAAAAATCCAGGGGAGAGAAACATATAATTCTCTCCCCTGGATTTTTGTGGTTTAATGCAGTGTACGGCTTAGTCTTTTGATTCATATATCTATGGAAAGGACCTCAAAAGAGAGTGAACATGCTGCCTTGGAACTATTATTACCTAACGTTCTGATATCAAACTTCCAGCTTCTTAAGCCTGAACATATTCCATGACATTTTTGGCAATACAGCAGTAAGAGCTCCATTTTCAATATATGAGTCATTGCCCTTCTCTGGTTTAACTTGCTCATCATTAATGGAATTTACCGCTTTGGGATTTTCATTTTTTAGTACTATCTGTTCGGATAATTTATACCCTTCGAACGACCGGATATCAACATCAACCAGCAATTGAGTATCCAGACTGCGATTCACAGCAAAGATAACCAGTTCTTCACTTTCTTCATTATAGACCACTGACTGGTCTAAGAATGGCACATCAGTAAAATCTTTACTGTCATACTTGGGTGAATCAACAATCGAATGAAGTGCTGTACCACGTCCATATACAGAAGTATAGTAGAATGGATAGAAAATGGATTGCTTCCAAATACCGCCTCCTGTTTCTGTCATAATTGGTGCAATGACATTTACCAGCTGGGCCATACAAGCGATCTTTACCCGATCTGAATGCTTTAGCAGGGTATTCAGCATGCTGCCTACAAGTAAAGCATCCTCAAATGTGTAAATATCCTCCAATAACGGAGGCGACAAAGACCAAGGTTCAATTGCCTTGTCCTGATCATTGGAATGAAACCAAACATTCCATTCGTCAAAACTTAAGTTCATTGTTTTTTTACTGCGTTTCTTTGCCTTCATATAATCACATGCTGCAGTAACAGTTTTAATGAAACTATCCATGTCCAGTGTACTTGCCAAATAGTTTGCCGAGTCATTATCTCTATTCCCATAATATTGATGAAGAGATATATAATCAGCAGCTTCATATGTATGTTCGAGTGTTTCTGCTTCCCATTCAGGAAATGTTGGCATGCCTGAGCCGGAGCTTCCGCAGCTGACCAGTTCAATCGAAGGATCGACCAATTTCATCGCCTTGGCAGTTTCAGCAGCTAGCCTTCCATATTCATATGCCGTTTTCATGCCAATTTGCCAGGGTCCATCCATTTCATTTCCTAAACACCAGACCTTTATATTGTGAGGGTCAGTATAGCCATGTTCTTTTCTTAGATCACTCCAATAAGTACCGCCGGGATGATTACAGTATTCTACTAAATTTCGTGCAGCATCAATGCCCCTGGTACCTAAGTTAACAGCCATCATGGCTTCTGCATTGACTTTCTTCGCCCAGGCTGCAAATTCGTTAGTCCCAACTTCGTTTGTCTCCAGTGAATTCCAGGCTAAATCCAGGCGTTTTGGCCTCAATTCTTTTGGTCCGATTCCATCTTCCCAGTTGTAAGCTGAAACCATATTCCCCCCGGGATAGCGGATAATCGGCACCCTCAGCTTTTTTACCAGTTCTATAACATCTTGGCGGAATCCATCCTCATCAGCACTGGAATGCGAAAGTTCGTATATTCCCCCATATACGGCACGGCCCAGCTGCTCTATGAAAGAACCGTATATCCTAGGGTCAATATCGGATATTCTAAACGACTTGTCTATCAGCATTTTTGCTTTATGTGCATTCAAAGTCATTATTCTCACCTTTCTATCTAAAATTTGTTAATCTGCAAACTTTTTATATGCATTGAATTGAAGTAAACTTATCTATATTGTTTAGTGGATATACAAAGTATTGGCTATTCAGCATTTGAACACCTTTATTTTTCTTGAAATTTGGCATCATTTTTTAGTCTAGAGAGGTCCTTATAAAAGCAAAAAACCAGCTCCTGAAAGGAACTGGTTTCTAAATGCTTATGTAAGCCACTTTTGCCGTAATAAATATAAGAAAGTTTTAAACCACCACTCCTCAAAGTGGGTGTTTGCAGAAACCTTCCTGCATGTCCTCCTTGTCACATGTGACAGAGGCTTGTCATTCCAGCTTCGATATAAAACTCCCTATTACAGCTTAAAGGTTAAAACTTTATTATGGTTACGGGCAAAGCAGCTTGTATTTATATATTACCTCATTTGCGCTCCCAGCTCAACTGTTTTGTCTGGAAATGGAGGAGCCTTCTGGCTGGAAAGTGCTTTTCGGCTAGGCCACTTTCTTATAAAAAAAGTCGTTATGTGCTGCTATCACAATCAGGAGCATAATCACAAATGCAACGGCTGCTGAAACGTCTCCTGCTAATAAATAGATGGAAACAGGCATTGCCGCCATTGCGATAAGCCCTGGAACCGTAAAGCGCCGTGTGACGCTCCATCCGGCAAGCAGTACAATAAAGGCAGCCAGCAGGCTTGCGGGGGCTAAATAAAGAGCCGATGCCAGATATACGACAACCCCCTTGCCTCCCCTGAATCCAAGGGGGGCCGGCCAGATATGCCCGCATAGTACAGCGAAAGCACAGACCAACAGTGCGGAATGCCCCAGAAAAGCATCAGCTGCAGCTAAAGCAGCCACTGTCTTCCCTGCATCAATCAAAATCGTATAAAAGAAACCTCTTTTTCCAAGTTCACGGCCAGCATTCCTTGCACCTGCGTTCCCGCTGCCCATCTGCCTGATATCTTTTCCCTGCCACTTTCTGGCCAGAAGATAAGCCCCGTTGATGCAGCCGGCTAAATAGCAAAAAATGAAAGCTGCTGCTGTATACATAGACCTTCCCCCCGTATAACTCTCTGGCTGCCGGCAAAAATAGACTGAAACAGTCAGTCCTGACTTGGAAGAAAGGTGATAGGCCCAATGTTCCCTGTTATACATACCAACTTTTGGGATGCTGTTTTTGCCGTGCCTGCGGTCTTATTGTAACACAGCTGCTGAAGCTGTATTTCAATATCCCTGCAAAGATAGTCCCGTCAGTTGCCTTGCTTTGCGGACTGCCCGTTTCGGTCCTGATCAGCCATAAGCATGACTTCGTGGCCGGACTCTTTATGGGATGGTTTTATGGATATGCAGCGATAGGTTCATACAGCAGCCTGAAAGCTTCTATAAAATCTTTCAGGAACAGCAGCTCCTAATGTTTGATCCTTCCGGAATATTCCTTGAGGAAATCCCATGAAGCTGTATAAGCTTTAATATTATTCTCCCTTTTTACAAAGAAATGGCCTTCATCCTCAAAACGGATATACTCTACAGGATGCTTACGATTCTTCAGATCCTCCACAATCTGCTCTGTTTCCTCAATCGGCACTCTCGGATCATTGGCACCGTGAAGAACAAGGAGCGGACATTGAATCCTGTCTGTTTTATGAAGCGGATCAATTTCATCGAAGAAGGCCCCGTCATTCTCTATGCTCCCATATTCAGCTTCCCTCATTTTCCGCCTCCACGGGCTGGTATTCTGCAGGAACGTCCGGAAGCTCGAAATTCCAACAATATCAATGGCAGAAGACCAGATGTCAGGGTAGTGGGTGATGGCTGCCAGGACCATAAAGCCCCCGTAGCTTCTTCCCATAATGCTGATCTGATCTTCGGCAGCTCCTCCCTCTGTTTTCAGCCAATCGACAAGATGGACTAAATCACGTACAGAGTCCATCCGCTTCCTGACATCATCCAGATGGGTAAAGCTTTTACCATAGCCTGTACTGCCCCTGACATTCGGCGTACATACTGCAAATCCATTATCAAGGAAAAACTGCAGGAACGGATTAAAAACAGCCCTTATCTGGCTTTCCGGCCCTCCGTGGACAAACACAACCACCGGAAGCTTTCCGTCAGCCTCTTTAGGCTTATAGTAGAATGCTGGAATCTCAAGGCCATCAAAGGAAGCAAAAGAAATCAGTTCAGGAGCACACAGCTTTTCCTCTACCAGAGGATCATGCGAAATGAACGCGGCCCTTTTAGCTTTACGAGATCTGAGATCGAGTTCCCAAATGTCTGAAGGATGCTGCGGCCCATTCAGGATAAAGGCAAGCCTGCTGTTATCAGGAGAGAAAGAAAAGTCAGTAATGACGCCTGCAGGGGATTCCCACTCTGTCACTTCATTCGATTCAAAATCCAATAATGCGCCTTTTGAGATCCCTCCTTCATTGATGGAAAAAGCGATCTTCTTTTTATCAGTGCTGAGCTTCAGCTCTTCCAAGTCCCACTCCTTCTCGACCAGCCACTTTGTTTCCAGTGTTTCAAGATTAAGTCTGGCAAGATTCATGAATTCCCGATCCCTGTTGGACAGCATATAAATCATTTTTCCATCTGAGCTGAACGCAGGGCTGGCAAAAGCCGCTTCCCCCTCATGCTTTGTGAGCCACTGCACTGTTCCCCCTGAAAGATCCAGCAGTCCAAGGTCATTATCAAGATTTGTGTTCACCTGCTCTATCAGCAGGGAGTTTCCTTCCGGATGCCATTGAAGCGGAGAAAAATGACCATCTCCCTGGAACACCATTTTAACTTCAAAACTTTCAAGACTTTGAATATATATATCAAAATAGGTGTTATGACGGCGGTTGCTGGCCCAGGAAATCCACTTTCCATCAGGAGATACCCCTCCATACTTGTGTATATGTTCTGGCGAGTCGGTCAGCCGGATGACCTCCCCAGTTTCGGTTAAAAGGAAAAGCTGCTGCTTTTCATTCACACCCTCATCCATGCCAAAAATCCTTTTACCGGTTCCTTGGATAAAGGAAACAAACATAATCCTTTCAGCGGTTTCCAGTACCTGATTAGGGTTGCCGCCTTCAGCGTGTATTTCCCATATTTGCGGAATCCCGGAAGCATCTGAGATGAAATTCAGCATTTTCCCCTGCGGTCCATAAGCAGGATTCTTCACGTTTCTAATGTTCATGAAATTTTCAATCGTCAATGTTTCCATTATTGGCCCCCTTCTGCATTATTTTTGCGCCGGCTGTCCAGGACCGGACTGGAAATGCCTTTGATTCCCGTCAATCCCAGAATACATAGGAAAATGGCCTGCGGCCCATAATAGGCATCCTGCGGATCAAAGTACTCTTCAAGTGTATGTATGCCCCCAAAGCTTCCGCCTCCGCCAAGTGTTACAGCCGGAATTCCAAGAGCAATCGGCACATTGGAGTCGGTGCTGCTGGCTTTCTCAAACGAAGGTGTGAATCCTAGCTGCCTTGAAGCCTCTGCAGCCGTTTGGACAATGGCTGATTCCATATCCTGGCTGCCTGCCGGGCGGTCGCCTACCTGCTTGATTTCAACTGTAATTCCGGAATCAGCACCGCCGGCAGCTTCCTTGATGATGGAGAGCGCTTCAGATTCAACCCTTGCCAGCTCATCTGCGGAAACCGAACGAAGATCGATGATCAATCTGGCTTCCGCTGCAATCGTATTGACCGAGGTCCCTCCGGATACTATCCCTACATTAAAAGTTGTTTTTGGATCTTCCGGCACCTTAAGATCTGCTATGCCGGCAATGGCTTTTCCTGCAGCATGAATGGCGCTCGGCGTCCCGAAATCCCCAAAGCTGTGGCCGCCTGAGCCCTTATAGGTAATCTCATATCTTTTACTGCCTGCAGCCAGATATGTAATTCGCTCAGGGCTGCCTGGTTCTATGGAAATGAAACCGTCTATCCCATGATCTTGTCCAAACAGCGCCTTAACGCCATTTAAATCCCCAAGTCCTTCTTCTCCGACCGTCGCTCCAAACAGAATATCCCCTTCCGTTTCGATTCCCGTTTCGTTGAACGCACGGATTAGAGTCAGTACGGCAGCCAGCCCCCTTCCGTCATCAGCGATGCCGGGAGCATAAATTTTTCCATCTTTTACTTTTGGGACTGTGTCAGTGCCTGCTGGAAAAACAGTATCAAGATGGGCACAAACCGCAATCCTTGGTCCATTCCCCGTTCCCTTTCTCAGGCCGAATATATTGCCTGCATCATCTTTCGAAATATCTTCAATACCCAGCTCTTCTAGCCTTCGTCTATAATACTCCCCCCGTTCCCCCTCTTCAAAGGTAGGTGCAGGGATGCTCGTCAGCTCCTTTTGATCAGCCGATGTCCGGTCATTATCATTTTTTAAAAAGGATAGTCCCTTTTGGACAGCTGAAATGCCCGCTATTTTTTCTAATGCTTCGGCCACGCTATTCTTCAGTTCAATATTTTCCGCCAATTTTCTTCCCCCTTTGTAAAGTCTATTATTATTATATTCCAAAAATTAAATTTATTGTTGCTGGAAGGCTTCAGAAGATATCCTCCTTAATAAAAAAGGAAAAAGCCCCAGATGCATGGAGCTTTTTCCTCTTGTTCTGTTTCTCTGCTTTAAAAACAAATAGCTTTATGCCATTCCTTCCTAATCGCTTTGATGACCGTGCTCTGGTTCCGCAGGGGGTTCAGCGATTAATGTATCATACAAATAATAGCCGCAAATCACCAACAGCAGGTATACTGCGGCTGATATGGCCCACTTTTTCATCAGAAGCCCTCCTTATAATTTGACCCGCTGCAGCCTCAGCGCATTAAGGACAACCGAGACTGAACTGAATGCCATTGCTGCCCCTGCCAGCCATGGCGCAAGCAGACCAAGTGCTGCGAAGGGGATGCCGAGCGTATTATATCCAAAAGCCCAGAAGAGGTTTTGCCGGATGTTCGAGATTGTTTTCCTGCTCATGTAAATGGCATCGGAAATGCTTCTTAAGTCGCCGCGGATCAGGGTAATATCTGCCGCCTCCATCGCTACATCAGTGCCTGTTCCGATTGCCATTCCGATGTCGGCAACAGCCAGTGCCGGCGCATCATTGATTCCGTCTCCCACCATGGCCACAATTTTCCCTTGCTTCTGCAGCTTTTTCACTTCTTCTGCCTTTCCTTCCGGGAGGACTTCAGATATTACCGCATCAACACCAGCTTCCCTGCCGATTGCCTCGGCTGTAGCCTTGTTGTCACCTGTCATCATGATTACTTCAAGACCCATCTCCTTAAGGCGTGCGATTGCCTCTGCAGATGTATCCTTGATTGTGTCTGCAACCGCGATGATGCCTGCAAAATGACCGTCAATGGCTGCCAGCATGGCAGTTTTACCCTGGCTTTCAAGCGTTTCAAGATCAGCTTCAGCAGGGCTGAAATCAATAGAATCCGCACCGAGCAGCCTTCTGGTTCCTATCAGGAGCTTCTTTCCAGCCACAACAGCTTTAATGCCATATCCGGGAATTGCTTCAAATTCTTCCGCTTCTTTCATTATAATATTGCGTGCTTTGATTCCGGCTGTTATAGCTTCGGCAAGAGGATGCTCAGACTGTTTTTCTGCCGCACCTGCCATAGCCAGGAACTCCGTCTCATCCATTTCCGTCAGCACATCTGTCAATACCGGCTTCCCGTTGGTGATTGTACCAGTCTTATCAAGAACCACCGTCGTAATGCGGTGTGTCCGTTCAAGATGCTCCCCGCCCTTAAAAAGGATACCGTATTCTGCAGCCCGCCCTGATCCGGCCATGATGGAGGTCGGTGTCGCCAAACCCAATGCACAGGGACATGCTATCACAAGAACAGCAATCAATTTTTCAAGAGCTTCTGCAAAATTGCCTGGATCTGCCCACAGGTACCAGATGAGGAATACAACGGCAGCGATCCCCACAACAATCGGTACAAATATCCCGGAAATCTTGTCAGCAAGGCGCTGGATTGGTGCCTTTGAACCTTGTGCATCCTCAACAACCTTGATGATTTGTGCGAGGGCTGTATCTTTACCCACTTTTGCTGCCTGCACTTTTATGAAACCATTTTTGTTGATGGTTGCCCCAATGACTGAATCGCCGGGCTCCTTATCTGCAGGTACGCTTTCTCCTGTTATCATGCTTTCATCCACGGCGGTTCTTCCCTCAAGGATCATTCCGTCAGCAGGAATTTTCTCTCCTGGCTTCACGGCAAGGATATCACCGGGCATGACGCTTTCCAGGGGAATTTCGGTTTCCTCGCCATTCCTGATGACGCGCGCCGTTTTAGCCTGCAGATTCATCAGCTTTTTAATGGCCTCAGAAGACCGTCCTTTTGCTTTGGCTTCAAACAGTTTCCCCAGAATAATCAGCGTTATCAGGACTGCACTGGTCTCAAAATAAAGATTTACTGAGTGGCCCCCTGAACCTATCGATCTTATTGATAAATATAAGCTGTAGAAAAAGGCAGCAGAGGTGCCGAGGGCAACCAGTACATCCATATTGGCGCTGCCGTTTCTAAGAGCTTTGTAGGCGCCTGTATAAAACTGGCGGCCGATGAAAAACTGGACTGGAGCAGCAAGGGCCAGCTGCACCCAGGGATTCATGAACATCTCCGGCACATACAGGAAGCTGGTAAAGCTGAAATGTCCGGCCATTGCCCATAATAATGGCAGAGAAAGAATAAGAGCAAAAGTGAATTTTCCTTTCTGTCTCTCTATTTCTCTTTCACGGTGGTCCTGCTCTTCACCTGCCACCTCCTCAGTTCTCAGGGCAGCACCATAGCCAAGTTTTTCAACTCTTTTAATAAGGTCAGCCGGCGATACTGCAGAAGGATTATAGACCACATCTGCCCTTTCCAGCGCCAGGTTGACGTTTGCATCACTGATTCCGCCCATTTTCTTTAGCCCTTTTTCAATGCGTGCGGAGCAGGCTGCACAGGTCATGCCTGTAATGGCGAGCTCTGCCTTTTCAGTCACAACCTTGTAGCCCAGATTTTCTACCTTTTGAAAAATATCTTCCTGCTTCACTTTTTCAGGGTCAAATTGAACAGCCGCTTTTTCAAGAGCCAGATTGACTGAAGCATTTTCCACACCTTCAACCTTTTTGAGTCCTTTTTCTATTCTTACGGCACAGGCTGAACAGGTCATCCCGCTTATTTCAAACTGAGTTTCTTTTGCTTGCTCGCTCATCGCTCACATCTCCTTATACCTATACGGGGTATATTTTGATGAAAAAGAGAACGTGCCTCAGCACGGTCCCGCAGGCTATTTGCTGTTAGACAACATCATAGCCCTGATCATCGATTGTTTCTTTAATTTCGCCTAGATTTACTTTGGATGAATCATATTCGACATTGACTTTGCCATTCTCTAGATCAACCTTTACAGCAGATACGCCTTCAAGCTTCCCTACGCTTCCTTCTACAGCTTTTACGCAATGGCCGCAGCTCATGCCTTTTACTTCTAATGTGATTGTTTCCATTCTGAATCTCTCCTTTATTTCTTCATTAGTCTTTGTACAGTTACCAGCAGCTCATCAACCACCTCAAGATCGTTCTCCTGGATCCTCTCGACAACACAGCTCTTCAGGTGTCCCTCGAGCAGAATTTTGGCAACGCTGTTCAAAGCAGACTGAGTGGCTGAAATCTGGGTAATAACATCATCACAATACGTATCCTTTTCAATCAGGCCTTTGATTCCCCGGATCTGGCCTTCAATCCGGTTGAGCCTGGTGACAAGGTTTTTCTTTGTCACTTCTGAGTGATGGCTCTTCCGCCCGCTCACATGATCGCAGCTTTCACCCTCAGGGACTAACGGCAATTCATTTAATTCCTTTTCCATTAAATTCCCTCCCCTTATCTGTATTGTAGTATACCCTGGTATGGTATGTAAAGCAATTCTTCTCGGATTAGAAAAAAAAATAAAAAAGGAGAATCTCAGCTCCTTTTTCAGCTTAGGATAACCTCTTTTTCAAGATAGCTTGCCCTTATCCCGAAATTCGGGGGAGCAGGATCAATCTTTTCATTTAAGAGGAGTTTAATGGCAAGATAAGGGAAGTTAATGCCGGACAGGCAGCTGATATGAAGCCCACCGCTCATTCTCGGGTTGATTTCCAGCAGCTTCGGTACACCTTGTCCATATTTGACCTGGACATTGAATACATAAGGAACCGGGTATTCCCGATGAAGGTTTTCGGCTATCCCGCTGAGCAGCAGGTTTTCCTCCAGCTCCCTCACCCTGCCATGCCCTTTTTTCCTTGGAATGCTGGTGTACAGCTTGCCGCCGTCGGCCAGGCAGTCGATACTGTACTCAGGGCCATCCAGATATTCGAGCACCATCAGGTCTGGAAAACTTTCCTGCTGCGATAAAATTCCGCAGGCATTCGCAAAGGAAATCCGGTGTCCAACCCCTTGCCCGAACAGCTCCGCTATTGAATCTTCACGATCCTTTACCACTCTGAATCCATATGCCCCTTCTCCAATAACAGGCTTGAAGCAGACTTTATGGCCCGCTGCCCTAAGCTTATGATAGGCTTCCTTGAAGCCTGCCGCTGTATTGACGACTTCGTAGTCAGGGATGTTTACCAGCTGCTTGCCGGCTGAATTCTTTTCCTCAATTGACCGGTAGATGGCCGCCTTATTGTCCATGAAGGACATAAGCACTGGGTCCGGGCAGACAAGCACCTTGACGCCTATTGCTTCAAAACGGGGAAGATTCCGTGAAATCAGGACATTTTCCTTGCGGGGAATAAAAATATCAATCTCGTTCCGGGCACAGAAATCCAGGCAGAACAAAATATATTCCTCACCGGATATATCAGGCTCAGTCCCTTTGAAATCGCATACCTGCAAATAGAGTGCATCCTTATCCGGATGGGTCCCATATATGGTAAAGCTTCTATTGTCAGGATTGTTCTTAATCATTGTGATATAATGGCTCACCGTCGTGAACCAGCGGTTAAACCAGATTTTCATGCCAGCCCTCATTCCCCTGTCAGTAAAATATGAACTCCTGAGAACTCCTTTGCCATAACAGGCTGAAAAAAAGGAATACTCTGATAGATCTATTATCTCACATTTTCGACAGAGGTAAACAGATTCTGCTAATCTTCTACTGCATAAAAGTCACACTGTACAGGATGATCGGCAGGGTGATGAGGCTCAGGCAAGTGCTGGCAAGCGTCGCGCTTGAAACAAGCTCCGGATCTGTACCATATTGAACGGCATACATGGTCGTATTAGCAGCAGAAGGCATGGCCGCCATGACAATCATAATCTGCTTCAGAAGAGTATCCGCAGGCAGGAAAAATGTAAAAGCCAGCGCGATCAAAGGAGATACAACCATTCTCAAGGTAAGGGAGACAGAGAGCGGGCCTATTTCCAGGTTTTTTACTGATATATTGGCGAGCGTGATGCCAAGGATGATCATGACCGTTGGTATGGCTGCATCTCCTACCATCCGGACTGCTTCCATCAGCGTCCCGCTGACAGGTATGTTCATAAACTGCAATGCCGCTCCCAGCAAGGCGCCATAAACAATCGGCACCCTCACAACCTCTTTCAGGGCTGTTTTGAAACTGGCATTTTCGATAGACCCTTTAGCTGCATAGTATACCCCCAGGGTGCACATCAGCAGCTGCTGGATGACCATCAGCACAATCGCGTATTTTATTCCTTCCTGGCCAAATGCAAAAAGAACTAGCGGAGTTCCATAATTGCCGTTATTCATGAATGCAGAGGATAAAATGATAGCGCAAGTGCGCTTTCTGCTGTATCCTGCAAAATAAGCCGCAGCATACACGATCGCAATAATTGCCAGGGCCAGCCCTATAGTGTAAATGGCCATGACTGCATAATCAAGATTGAACTCCGTTTCGTAGAAAGTCCTGAAGGCAAGAAAGGGAGTCATTAAGTAAATAGCCACGATGGACAGTGATTTCGTTTCCAGCCTGAAGATTTTCTGGCCGGCATAGCCAAGGCCAAAGATAAGAAAAATCGGAATTAAAATTGCTATAAAGGACATTTCATCAGCTTCCATTCAAAATATTTCGGATTTCGTAAAAACCATTTCCATTATACAAGAATCTGTACTTCTCTGCTCAGGAAAAGCATTAAAGTTAGCCCCACACCAAAAATTGGAATAAAAACCAAAAAAAAGCATGATTGCAGCAGCTGCTGCAATCATGCCTTCTTTTTAATGATGATGCTTTTCTTTTAAGGGATTGTAGATGACAAATTCCTCTTTTGGAACAAAGAAGTATTGGATCCACACACCATCGAGGAAATCTTCCCGTGCATCGAGCAGAATGTCGATATCCTTGTCGGTTGATACAATTTCATCATGCTCTGCAGGTGTATCGAGCTTGATGTCATAATGGGCGTGGTTTCCGTGATGCTCTGTCACAAAAACGCGGATATACTGGCCTTCTTCTGCTGTTTCCAGCATCTTTTTCAGCACTTTAGCCGCATTGCGGTTGATTTTCACTTTCATTTATCCGAACTCCTTTTAAGTGTTATACGCCCGGGAACCAGCCAGGGGTATTAATGATGGCCTGCCAGAGCGGATCTGGAACAGTCAGTTCCTGCTGGGCATCCTTATCGATTTTGGTTTTGATTTCGTCTTCCCTGCCCTCTTCGACTTTTTGCACCCACTCAGGATCAATGATCAGCTCACGGCCCAGCGCGATAAGAGGGACGCCTGTTCCAAACGCTTTTTCTACTTCTTCCGGCGTATAAAGAGAACCAACGCCGATAACAGGGACAAGGCTGCCGACTCTTTCCTGGATGATCTCGATTCTTGACCTAGTGTCCTCGACTCCGCGGCGCGGCGCTGACCAGAAGTCCTGGAGTGAAACGTGGAGATAGTCGAGATCTTTTTTTGCCAGCTCATCGATCAGGACCAGCGTATCCGCCATCGTGATACCCGGTGTTTCCGGTTCTTCAGGAGAAAATCTGTAGCCTACAGCAAACGGCTTTTTAGCGTGTGCCGCAACAGTCTTCTTGACTTCATCAACAACAGCGAGCGGGAAAGTAAGCCTCTTTTCCAGGCTGCCTCCCCATTGATCATCCCTGCGGTTTGAATGAGGGGAGAAGAATTGCTGCAGCAGATAGCCGTTGGCTCCATGGATTTCCACCCCGTCATACCCTGCTTCAATTGCACGTCTTGCGGCTTCGCCGAAATCTTTAATAATGCTTTCAACTTCCTCGCCGCTGAGCGCGCGCGGTTCCTTTTTTCCTTCACCTGAGCCTGCAACTGCACTGGCGCTTACAATATCTCCATTCGGGACGAGCTCAGGAGGGCATTCCCTTCCTCCGTGGAAAATCTGCAGGATCGCTTTTGCGCCGCCTGCCTGGATGTCTTCCGCTAGGCGCTTCAAGCTTGGGACATATTCATCTTTATGGCCGGCAAACTCCCCAGGGAAGCCTTTTCCATTCTCGGTCACATATGTACAAGCCGTAATCACCATGCCAGGTCCCTTTGACCGGCGGGCATAATATGCAGCCTCAGCATCAGAAACAGTATCATCTTCATTGGAAGAGAAATTTGTCATTGGTGCCATGACCAGTCTGTTTTTAACTTCAATCCCACTTTTAAAAGTAAATGACTCAAAAAATTGCTTGTATTGTTCTTTCATAAACCTGATGTCCTCCTTAGGTGTTGTTTAAAGTTCTTCCGCTTCAAAGCGTTCTGCCTTCAGGGGTGCTGCCAATACTTCTTTCATTTCCTGCATATAGTTCTGGAAGTGGGCAGTTTCCCCGTGCAGTCTTACCGCTTCCTTGTCCTTCCATTTCTCAAGCATCACAAATGAATTTTCATTCCCGGCACTCTCAAATAAATCATAGCTGATATTTCCTTCCTCAGCCTGTGACCCTTTGACTACCTCTTTTGTTTTCTCAAGGAAAACATCACGCTTTGCCGGATCCACCGTAATATGGGCATGGATAATAATCATGGACAGCTCCTCCTTCATTTTTTACAAAGTTTAGTATTGGTTAAAAATCAAATATCTTCCCGATTATTAAACTGTAACAAAAAAAGTTACATTAACGATATAAGGAAGGATTAAAGATATCATATTCTACCGGGAGGTTTTTTTCAAAGGAAATGCCTGATTGAAATGCGTAAGAGGCTTGCTCAATTAAAGAAAGCAGTAAAAAAGCACACTCCGTTATGAGTGTGCTTCTGCTTTAAATATGGATAATGCGGATTTTTTGTCCGGGCTTTATAAATGAAAGAAGCGGCCTGTCTTCTTCTATTATTCTGCCTGCTATATTGACTCTTTCATCTGCCGGAAGGTCGGACAGTGTTATTTGCACTTCACCTTTGTAACGGCCGTAATGCTCATTATCAACAGTAATCGTTCCTGCATCACGCTTCCCGCAATTTAATGGGGGCACAGGGTCTGTTGTCCGGGTATTCATGAACCTGACAGCATCCCTCGCCTGATCAGGACGTGTTGCATATATTCCCTCAGGCAGTGTACAATTCTCAGCCCTCAGCGGCATAACTGAGTCCTCTTCGTAAGCCAGGAGATCCTCCAGCAGCCCTGCCCCAATATCCGGATCGCCGATATAAATATCATCAATTCCCGCAGCCTTCAACTCCGCATAAGCAGCAAAGGGTTCAGCATGACGGTGCTTTTCAAGCGTCGGCAGGCCTTCATAAAGCGGTCCCCGTTTTTCTCCCCGGGATGGAATATACGCAGCAAGAGGAATACCCAGGCCTTTAAACAGCTTGTTCTGATCATGAAAAAAAGATTCACCCAGCCCGGTTTCCCGTCTCGGGTAAAAATTATGCCATCCGATCAGCCTATCAGGTTTAAGCCCACGACTGAGAAGGTTTTTAAGATCTTCTTCAAAAAGAATGCTGGAGTTGACAGCTATTTTGAATTCCTCTGCAAGGGAGACTATCAGATGATGATCGAAAAAGTCATCCAGCCTAAGGCCGGCTACCCCAAGATCTTTTAATGCAAAAAGGTCTGCCACTCCCAGATGGGCTGGTGTATTCATGGAAACATCCGCATAGACATCAATGCCGCTTTCCTTTGCAGCAGAAAGCAGCCTCTTGGCCGCTGCGGCCAGCTCACCTTTTTCTTCAGGGATATGAAGCGAGGTGAAGCCCCGCTTCACCCCCTTGCTTCCTGCATCCCTGATCCGCTCTTCAGCAGAAGGATCGTTCAGATAGAAGGAAATGCCGATCAATCAAACTCACCAGCCATTTCATCTTTAAAGCCGAACAGATACGTGAAGGCAAATCCTGCTGCATAAGCAATTACAAGTCCTACAAGGTACAGAAGGATTTCGCCTGCGTTAACAATGAAGGCAAGCGGCAGGCCGGATACTCCGATTGCAACAGTGGCAATATCGAAATGCGCCTGGAATGCGCCCCCAACACCTGCGCCAAGGCAGGCCGTAATGAATGGCCTTCCAAGAGGAAGCGTTACACCAAAGATCAGCGGTTCGCCGATACCAAGCATACCGGAAGGCAGAGCACCGCCAATTGCCCTTTTGAGGCGCTTCTTCTTGGTTTTGAAATAGATGGCAAATGCTGCACCAACCTGGCCGGCGCCGCCCATCGCAAGGATTGGCAATAATGGATCATCGCCGATTGAATTAATCAGTTCCAGGTGGACAGGCGTCAGACCCTGGTGAAGCCCGGTTACTACAAGCGGCAGGAAGGTAGCGCCCAGGACGAATCCGGCAACCACGCCGCCAATATCAAGAACAGAAAGCAAACCTTTTGTGATTCCTTCGGAGATAAAGCCGCCAACAGGCATGAATACTACATAAGTGACGATCCCTGTAATCAGCAGCGAAACCGTTGGCGTAATGATAATATCCAGTGACTGCGGTACAAATTTTCTGACCCGCTGCTCAACCAGCGCAATAAAGATGGCAGCAAGGAGTACTCCTATCAAGCCGCCGCGGCCAGGAACGAGTGCTTCACCAAAAAGCGTAATGCCGGCGACTGAAGGATTGATAATCAATATCCCTGCAAGTCCGCCCAGTGCAGGTGATCCCCCAAATTCTTTTGCAGCATTAATACCGACCAGGATGCCGAGATATGCGAAAAGCCCCCCGCCAATTACAGTCAGGATCATGGCAAGCTGTGATTCCCCGTCAAGCCAGCCTGCCTGAATGACAGCTTTCGAAATACCAGTGATCAGACCGGAAGCAACAAGTGCCGGAATGAGCGGAATAAAGATGCTCGCTATCTTGCGAAGGAACAGTTTGAAAGGAGTTGCGTTTTTCTTATTGATTTCTGACTTTTTGCTTGCTGCCCGATCATTAAGATTGAGTTCGCCCGATGCTTCAAGCAGTTTGCCAAACTCTTCTGTAACCTTATTGACCTTGCCTGGCCCCAGAATAATCTGCAGTGTTTCTTCTTCTACAAGTCCCAGGACGCCATCTATTTTTTTCAGTCCTGCTTTGTCTACCAATGACTCATCAAGCGGCGTTACTCTAAGACGGGTCATGCAATGCGTATAGGATCCGATATTGGAAGCCCCGCCCAGCTTATCGAGTATTTTCTCTGCAAGAATTGTATTTTCGCCAGCCATTTGAATTTCCCCCATTTCTAACATTGATGTCAGTACAAATTTTCAAACTATTGGAATCGTTTTCATCCAAGGCATAAAAAATAGCTTAAGAGAATAATAGGATAAAGTATCAGTGCAAGCCTATATTATGAAAAACCCCTGTCAGCTGTTTTTTGATGACCACCCCCAAAAAAGGATATGCAGAGGGCAGGCCCGCACATGGCGCCTTCCCCTGATAGTTTTAGTTGCCTGCTTTCTCCACTGCCCTACGCACATATCCACCGGCTTGATCGAGCAGCTTCTCAGCTTCATCTTTGCTTTTACCTGTTTTGATCATGACGATCGCAGATTTAGCCTGAAGCCCGCTGTCTTCAAGAGCTTTTCTGGAAATGTTATAATCAGCGCCGGTTATCTTGCTGATGATCCCGATCGCACGCTCCTTGAGCTTATGATTGCTGACATGAACATCCACCATGAGGTTTTCATAAACCTTGCCGAACAGGATCATGCTGGCAGTTGAAATCATGTTCAAAATCATTTTATGGGCGGTTGCCGCCTTCAGCCTTGTAGAGCCTGTCAGCGCCTCAGGGCCGACAATCACTTCGATGCTGTGGTCAGCTTCTTTGCTGATGACGGCGCTGGTGTTGCAGGAAAGTGCTACCGTCCTGGCTCCGATGCTCCTCGCATACTTAAGCGCTCCTGCCACATAAGGGGTGCGCCCGCTCGCTGCAATCCCGATCACAGTATCATCTTGTGTCAGGCCAATCTCCTTTAAATCGCGTTCGCCCCATTCCGGCTTATCCTCTGCCCCCTCAACAGCCTTGACAAAAGCATCCTTGCCCCCGGCCATGATTCCCTGGACAGTTTCAGGATCCGTACTGAAAGTAGGCGGGCATTCGACTGCATCCAAAACACCGAGCCTTCCGCTTGTACCAGCCCCGATATAGATGAGCCTGCCTCCCTTTTTCAGGGATTCGAATACAAACCCGACTGCTACCTCGACATCCGGGAGAACCTGCTCAACCGCTAATGCCACCTTCTTGTCTTCCTCATTCATCATCGTGATGATCTCCAAAGGCGAAGCTGTATCAATCTTCATCGTCCGCTCATTCCGGGTTTCTGTTGTTAACGAGGTTAAGTTCTCTTTCATTCCTATGGCCCTCCTGTCACTGATGTACTAGTTCTAATTTCATTATAGAGGGTTTGAAATATTAGTTCAATAACATATTTACTTTTATGAAATATAATTTTAACACCAGTGGAGTTTGAGCTTGTTTTTACTATTATATATATGAGCCTGGTTGGGTTGTATTCTTTTTTTAGATGGACGGAGGGGGCGGGTGAAAAAATGTTTTAGTTTGGGGCTGGGAAAGGGCATTTAGGTTTTGGGCAGGGGGGTATACTTTGTTATTCTCTCAAACTTTGGATACATAACTCCGTCGTTTTGCACTCAGTTATGTATCCCGCACTCTTCCTCGGATACATGACTGCTCCTTTTTCATCTCACTCATGTATCCCGCACTCCCCCCGGGATACATGACTGCTCCTTTTTCGACCCAATCATGTATCCCGCACTCCCCCCGGGATACATGACTGCTCCTTTTTCGACCCACTCATATATCCCGCACTCCTCCCGGGATACATGACTGCTCCTTTTTCATCTCACTCATGTATCCCGCACTCCTCCCGGGATACATGACTGCTCCTTTTTCGACCCACTCATGTATCACGCACTCTTCCTCGGATACATGACTGCTCCTTTTTCATCTCACTCATGTATCCTGCACTCCTCCCGGGATACATGACTGCTCCTTTTTCATCTCACTCATGTATCCCGCACTCCTCACGGGATACATGACTGCTCCTTTTTTTGATCCAATCATGTATCCCGCACTCCTTCCGGGATACATGACTGCTCCTTTTTCATCCCACTCATGTATCCCGCACTCCCCCCGGGATACATGGCTGCTCCTTTTTTTGATCCAATCATGTATCCCGCACTCCTTCCGGGATACATGACTGCTCCTTTTTCATCCCACTCATGTATCCCGCACTCCCCCCGGGATACATGGCTGCTCCTTTTCCATCCCACTCATGTATCCCACACTCCCCCCGGGATACATGACTGCTCCTTTTTCGACCCACTCATGTATCCCGCACTCCTCACGGGATACATGACTGCTCCTTTTCGACACACTCATGCATCCCGCACTCCCCCCGGGATACATGATTGCTCCTTTTTCGACCCACTCATGCATCCCGCACTCCCCCCGGAATACATGACAGCCCTTTTTTTGATCCACTCATGTATCCCGCATTCTTCCCGGGATACATGACTGCTCCTTTTTTGATCCAATCATGCATCCCGCACTCCTCCCGGGATACATGACTGCTCCTTTTTCATATCACTCATGTATCCCGCACTCCCCCTCGGATACATGACTCCTCCTATTCATCCTCACTCATGTATCCCGCACTCCCCTTCAGATACAAATCAGGCCAAATCCCAGCCTGATCTGCTAGACTTTCAAAGGGGTTGGCTGCCCGCTGGGACTCTGAGTATTGCCGCGATTCGTATATCTCGCATACTTCCCTCTCCCTTTGAAATCATAATGTTTCTTGAGCACCCGCTGAATCGTTCTTCTATCCTTAATAATCCTGCACCAATCAATAAGCAAAGGAGTGGTGATCGTCCTCCGAGGAAAAAGCATCGTAATTTCCTCCACAGCCCCTACCACTGCATCTTCAAGAGTTTCCCTCCCCCCGCAAAGTTCACAGACCACTAAGGAATGTTTAACAGTATGATAAAACTCCTTGCATTGCGGGCAAACCAAACCTTTTTCTAATTGTTCATAGGGGTAATAATAGTTTCTTGGAAAAGGGTCTTCCTTCATATGAAGGGATACAAGCTTCTTGGCTAAATTAGAGTGTGAATGTTTTATAGGGGAGGTTTGATTCAGCATTTTTTCCCGAAAACGCGGCATTTGGCCGGGCAGGATGATGGGGAGATTTCTGGGGGCTTGAAAGAGGCAGAATTCCGGATTCACAAAAATTAAATTTGCTTCAATTCTTATGTCAAAAGCATGTTCCTTCAAAAGCTGCCTATAAGATTTTCTGTGCGCTTCAGCTGAAGAATCGGATTCCTGATTTCATTGCCGGAAAAAGTGTACCAGGCATCGCCTTGAATATAGTAGTCACCCTGGTAGTTTTTAATTTCAAACAGGTAAAGCGTTGTTCCGGAGAAAATTAAAGAGTCGACTTGAAAGGTTGTTCCTTGATGGTTCAGCAAGAGATCATTTAAAGTATGCCTCTCCTCATCAATGGTATTAACCCACCGGTCAAACTCCTCTTCCCCCTTCCAGCCCTTCAGCAGTATATCGAGCTGCTTTGCGTCCGGGACATCAAGTTGAACCCGCGCACCAAGGGACTTTAAAATCTTCAATTCAGTTGACTCCACACGCTCTTTTCTCAAACATCTCCTCCTCCTTTCCATTCCATTTTATTACAGCACCATTCCAAAAAAAAGCCATAAAAAACACACCTGGCCGCTACTGCGGAAAGAGCAGCAGCAGCCCGGCAGCGGCTGGCGTCAATATCATTGATGCCTTCAGTACGTTTTTGGGGGCATAGCCTGTGAATTTTGCACCGATATAAGCGCCTGTCATGGTGCCGAGAAGCACTTGCAGAAGCAACAGATAGTCGAGATAGCCTTCGGACTGATACCCGAGTCCTCCTCCTGCCGCAATAGGCAGTATAACAAGCATCGTCGTACCTATCGACTGCCTGATTGTAAGGCCGAGCATGATCAGCAGGCCAAGCTGGATGAAGGGTGTTGAACCGATCCCGAACGTCCCCGATAATACGCCGGTTATAAGCCCCAGGATGACCGCTTTTACAGCCAGCTGAACAGACAGCTTGTCCCTTCCTGCTTCCTGGTCAGTGAGATTCTTGGTTATGTACAATCTGACCATGAGCAATATGGAGGACAGGAACAGCATGCCTGCCGTCAGCCAATGGAGTGATTCCACAGGTATTCCTGCAGCGAGCTGTGAGCCCCCGTATGCACCAAAAGCACCGGCGATCCCTGTCACAAGCCCTGCTTTGACCGCCATATTCCCTTCTCTGTAATGGCTGTAGGCTCCTGACAAACTTGTGAAAATCATTGCCGTTAGTGATGTTCCTAAAGCGATATGGATCGGCACATCAAACACCAGCGTCAAGATAGCGATGATAAAGCCGGCCCCGCCGGCCCCGATAAATCCCAGCAGCATGCCCATCAGCAGCATCGTTAAAGTTATGGCCATAATACTCTTCCTTCCTTTTTCCATCCTTTATTATACATATATCTCTTTGAAAAATAAGAAAAGAAGGCCCCGGCCAGGAGCCTCCTTCTAATCTTTTCCTAATAAAAGAACAATCCCACAAGCGATACGGCCATCGAACTCAATCCAGCAACCAAAAAGGCATAAAGCAGTACTGTTGAAGCGCCAGCCTTAAATTCCTGCCATTTATAGTCACTGCTTACCATGCTGTCAGTTCGTTCCATGGCGTTGGAACGGGGAAATAGGCTTGTCCCGATTGCGCGGAATCCGCTGAAGAACAGTGATAGAAATCCAGTTTTAAAGATGATGATGATGACGGCTGCAGAAAGCCCCGCTATACCTGCGATGAATGATAGATTGATCCAGTCAAGCAGGGGCAGGATTCCCGTCACCCGAATACTGATCCAAATGCAGGCTATCAGCAGAAAACCTGTTATCTTCCATTTCATAAGTTGTCCCCCAGACTGTTTTTCTATCATTATAGCAGGAACTTGCAGAAGCTGGCAGCTTTCGCCTTCCCTCTTTATTCTGAAACTTTCTTTGTCCACTTGAGAGCCGGATAACGGTTGAAGGGATATACGACTCCTTCAAATTTAGGTGATGTCAGGTACGTATTTGTGTAATGATATACCGGCATGAATGGCATTTCTTCCATCAGGATTTTTTCAGCATCATGCAGTAGCTGATAGCGCTTGGCTTCATCCTGCTCCACTTTTGCCTGGGCAATCAGTGAATCGTATTCTTCGTTGACCCATTGTGTACGGTTGTTAGGGCTGTCTCCCAGGTAATAGTCGAGGATGACAACAGGATCAAGAAGGACACCGATCCAGCCCATGCGGGCCATTTGGAAATTATGCTGCTTTGTTGTATCAAGGTATGTCTTCCATTCCTGATTGGCCAGCTTGATGTTAACGCCGAGATTCTTTTTGACCATTTCCTGAACAGCTTCACCGATTTTCTTATGGTTTTCGGCTGTGTTGTAAAGAAGAGTGACTTCAGGAAGGGTTGTCCAGCCTTCTTCTTTCATTCCTTCTTCAAGAAGCTTTTTCGCTTCATCTGCATTTTCGTCGAAATATTCTCCGCCGGCTTCACGGAAATCTCCGTCAGGTGTTTCAACACCAGGCGGCACGAAAGCAAAGGCTGGAGTCTCGCCTGCTTTTGTGATATTCTCCGAGATAGCTTCACGGTTTATGGCCATGGCAAACGCACGGCGGACTTTAGCATTGGTGAATGGCTCTTTTTCTACATTGAACATATACATATATGTTCCGAAATAAGGGACTTCCTGATATTCCTCGTTTTCTTTTTCCTGGGCAAGTGCATCTGTCGGAAGTGTCTGGATCAGATCAAGTTCACCAGTTTTATACATCTGATAGTATGTGGTTGCATCATTGACCATTTTCCAGGTAACCTTCTCAAGACTTACCGTCTTGTTATCCCAATAGTTCTCGTTCTTTTCTGCGACGGCTTCGCTGTCATGCTTCCATGAAGTAAATTTGAACGGTCCGTTGCTCACATATCCTTCAGCATCGGCAGCCCAATTTTTGTTTCCTTCAGCAAGCTCTTGCTTAACCGGATAGAAAGTCCACATTGTCAGCAGCTCATCGAAATATCCCAGCGGCGCATTCAGCTCTACGACAAGTGTTTTGTCATCCTTAGCTGTGACGCCGACTTCTTCTGCGCTTCCATTTCCTTTGTTATAGTCCTCTGCACCTTTAAGATAATAAAGATAAAATGCAAAGGAACTGCCTGTGTCAGGATTCAGAAGGCGTTTCCATGCGTATTCGAAATCACCGGCTGTGACTGGTGTCCCGTCTGACCATTTCGCATCATCACGCAGGGTGAAAGTGTATGTTTTTCCATCATCAGATACTTGGGCGTCCTTCGCTGTGCCAAGTACCGGCTTGCCATCCTTGTCCTTTGTATAAAGGCCTTCAAAAATATGATCCAGAATCCAGCCTGATGTTGTATCTGTTGCAAGAGCCGGATCCAAATCTGGCGGCTCGCTCATTGCATTCAGCACAATCTCCTGTTTAACATCTTCCCCGCTTCCGCTGCCGGAAGCTCCTTCACCGCCGCTGCAGCCCGCTAAAGCTGAAGAGACAAAAAGGGCTGCGGCAATGCCTGATAGCCATTTCTTCATATTCCATTCCCCTCTCATCTAATTTATTTATCTTATCCTCTCTCAATCCTGCAAAGAGGTGAAGATCAAATGTTGTACAAGTGGCAGGCTGTCCAGTGGCCAGGCTTTACTTCCTTCCATTCCGGCACTTTCTGGGCACAGATGTCCATTGCGTGCGGACAGCGCGTCCGGAAACGGCAGCCGCTCGGCGGATTAACCGGACTTGGAGGATCACCCTGAAGTGTGATGCGCTCCCTCTTTGCAGCGGCAGGGTTTGCCACCGGGATTGCCGAAAGAAGAGCCTGTGTGTATGGATGGAGCGGTTCGGCAAAAAGCTCGCGGCTCTCGGCCAGCTCCATCATCTTCCCAAGATACATGACACCGATCCGGTCGCTGATATGCTTGACCATCCCCAGGTCATGGGCGATGAATAAATATGTCAGCCCCTGCTCCTTTTTCAGGTCCTCCAGAAGATTGATAACCTGTGCCTGGATACTGACATCAAGCGCCGAGATCGGCTCATCGGCAACAATGAATTTCGGGTCGACAGCAAGCGCCCTGGCAATGCCGATGCGCTGGCGCTGCCCGCCGCTGAACTCATGGGGATAACGTTTGGCATGTTCCGGGCGCAGGCCTACCCTTTCAAGAAGGTCATAAATCCTTTCCTGGCGCTCTTTTCCCTTGGCCAGTTTGTGGGCATCCATGCCTTCGGCGATAATATCGCCGACTCTCATACGCGGATTAAGGGAAGCATGGGGATCCTGGAAAATGATCTGCATTTCCCTGTTGACCGCCTGCATCGCCTTTTTATCAAGCGACTCTACGTCCCTGCCGTTATAAATGATTTTCCCCTCTGTTGGCTTCTGAAGTCCGACGATGGTTTTGCCGAGCGTTGATTTTCCGCTTCCGCTTTCACCGACAAGGCCGAAGGTTTCGCCTTTTTTTATGGAAATCGTGATATCATCGACTGACTTTACCGTCTGGTCTTTTTTAATTTTGAAATATTTTTTCATAGCTTCTATTTCTAAAAGTGTTTCAGCCATTTTCATTCCCTCCCTGCTGCAACGAAGTCTTCGGCCTTAGGGGCCCTTGGGTCATTCAGCCAGCATTTGGCCTGATGCCCATTTTCCTCTCCAAATGCTGGCGGCATTTGCTGCAGGCAGATTTCCATTGCATATTTGCATCTTGGTGCAAAAGGACATCCCTTTGGAGGCGAAAATAAATCCGGCGGGGAGCCTTCAATCGGCACGAGCCTTTTCTTATCAGGAGAGTCTGTGTCCGGAATCGACTCAAGAAGTCCCCAGGTGTAGGGATGCTTAGGATTCTCGAAAATTTCAGCGACAGTTCCGCTCTCGATCATCATCCCAGCATACATGACAATCACACGCTGGGCCGTTTCAGCGACCACTCCCAAATCATGCGTGATTAATATAATAGAAGTATTTGTTTTTTTCTGCAGATCCTTCATCAGATCCAGCACCTGGGCCTGGATCGTTACATCAAGTGCAGTGGTAGGCTCATCTGCGATCAGAAGCTCCGGATTGCAGGCAAGGGCAATGGCTATCATGGCACGCTGCCTCATCCCCCCGCTGAATTCGTGCGGATACTGGCTGTACCGCTCTTCAGGATTTGGGATGCCGACGAGTTTGATCATCTCGATTGCCTTTTCTTTTGCTTCTGTTTTTCCCAGCTTTTGATGGATGAGAAGGCCTTCTTCTATCTGCTTGCCTATTTTCATTGTCGGATTTAAGGAAGTCATTGGATCCTGGAAGACCATGCTGATCTTCGAGCCTTTGATTTTTTGCATTTCCCTTTTGGAGATTTTCAGCAAATCCTTATCCTGAAAAAGTACTTGCCCATTCTTTACTTTTCCGGGAGGAGTGGGTATCAGCCCCATGATCGTCTGGACAGTCACGCTTTTTCCGCTTCCGCTTTCTCCTACGATTGCCAGTACCTCGCCTTTATCGATATGAAAGGAAACGTCCCGGACTGCCTTTACCTCTCCTCCGTATGTCTTGAAATTAACTTCGAGGTTTTTCACTTCCAGTAAATGGCTCATCTGTCATGCCTCCTATTTCCGTACTCTTGGATCCAGCGCGTCCTGAAGTCCGTCACCGAATGCATTGAATGCAAACATTGTCAGGGAAATCATCAGCCCCGGGAAAAACAGCCTCCACCATTGTCCGCTCAGGATGACACCCAATGCATCATTGGCCATCGTCCCCCAGCTTGCAAATGGGGCTTGAACACCCAATCCAAGGAAGCTGAGAAAAGATTCGGCAAAGATGGCCTGCGGGATTGTAAATGTCAGATTGACGATTATGATGCCCATCGTATTTGGCAGCAGATGGCGCATGATGATTTTCCCGTGGGAGGTCCCCAATTTTTCTGCTGCCATGACATATTCCTGTGACTTCAGCTGAAGGATCTGACCCCTGATGATCCTGGCCATCCCGACCCAGCCTGTGACAGACAGGGCAATGATAATGGTTGTGACGCCAGGTTCCATGATGACCATAAGCAGGATGACGACGAGCAGATAAGGGATGCCGTAAAGAATCTCAACAAGCCTCATAAGCAGGCTGTCCACCCGGTCTCCGAACTTCCCTCTCCCGGCCATATAGCCGCTGATCCCGCCTACCGCTACACCGAGAATCAGGTCGATGATGGCTGCGGCAAAACCGATAGTCAAGGACACCCTTGCTCCGTACCAGGTACGCGTCCACATATCCCTCCCCAGATCATCTGTCCCGAACCAATGCTCTGAAGATGGGGCAAGATTGCCTTTAGTCAGATCCTGGTCAGAAGGGCTGTACGGGACAAATGATGGTCCGAAAGCCGCAAGGAGGATGATAACCAAAAGGAGGCTGAAGCCAAGCAATGCCAATTTATTTCTTACAATATTCAGTGCCGTTTCCTTCCAGACGCTCAAGGACGGCCTCTGGGTTTCATCATGGCTCTTTTTATCGGGCGATACAGGCCTGAACAGGAGCTCTTCTGATTGTTTCGGCTGCATGTTTATTCCCCTCCGCTCGATAGTTTTATTCGTGGGTCGATCAGCCTGTAGGAAATATCAATTAAAAACAGGGTGATGACAAGAATGGCGCTGAAGAAAATCGTTGTCCCCAGGATAACGGGATAATCCCTGTTGAAGATACTGTCAACGAAATAGCGGCCGATTCCAGGTATGGCAAAGATTTTTTCAATAACAAAGGTACCGGTGATCAGCGCAACAAATAATGGGCCGATAAAGGAAACGACCGGCATGATGGCATTCCGGATACCGTGCTTAAGTACAAGCTGGAACGTGGAAAGCCCCTTTGCATTGGCGGTCTTTATATAGTTCTGGTTCATGACCTCAAGCATGCTCGAACGCATGAATCTTGCGATGACTGCAAGCGGGGTCGCAGCCAGTGCGAGTGACGGGAGGATTGTATGCTGCCATGTTCCCCATGAAGCAACAGGCAGCAGCCTCCAATCCACCGCAAAATATTTAATCAGGAGCGGCGCCAGGATGAAGCTTGGGACAGAGATGCCGATGATGGCAACCATCATGCTCGCATAATCAATGAACCTGTTATGATTCAGTGCCGCTATGATCCCAAGCGACAGCCCGAATATCAAAGCGATTGTGATGGACTGGATACCCAGGAGTGCTGAAGCCGGCGCTCCTTCTGCGATGATTGAATTGACGCTCCTCGTTTCCGACTGGATGGACGGCCCAAGGTCACCTATCGCAAGATTTTTCATAAACAGCGCATATTGTACAGGCAGCGGTTCATCCAAATTGTATTTGGCCCTGATATTCTGGAGAACTTCCTCAGGCAGCACATCGCCGTCTGAAGCAAATGGATCCCCGGGTATGAATTTCATTATGACGAATGTCAGTGTAGCGATTACCCAAATCGTTAAGAGCATGATGAGGAATCGTTTGACTATGTACATTTGCTCACCTCCACAGCATTGAAGGAGCAGTAGAGCTCCTTTTTCTTTTTACGCATTTACCTGGCCCAGGACTCCATTGGTAGCAGTCATTGCTATGATGACGCAGCCCCACATATGCTTATAGGCAGTGACCATATCATCGCAAGTAAACTTGATTCTTTTTGGCCCTATCAATTCAACTGTCGGGAGGGTTGTTGTCATTTTTGCCTGCTGCGGCCCCTTCATTTCGATTTCAAATGTTACCGGCCCTTCCGTCTCGACGGCCTGCTGGTCCTTTGCCTTTTTAACGGCTGCCTCAGCCTTGGCCCTGATTTCTTCTCTTGCTTTCTCAGGATGGATCAGTTCGGCCGCGAACCTGTCAACAGCCCTCTTCGTCACGGCCCCTTCTACATGTGGAAGTGTTTCCTGCACTTCTTTTACATAAGCGTCATCACCGGAAACAAAGATTGCCGGGACGCCGAATGCTCCTGCCACCATTGTGTTCATTTCTGTTTCACCGACAATTTTTCCGTTGATTTTCATTTCGTTCACACAAATGCCTGCAAGTGTATGAGAAATGACTGTCAGATCAGAACCGCCTTCCCTGCCATGGTGGCCGACGAACATGATTCCGCTGAACGTCCCATCCAGGCCTTCCAGCTGGCACATGACCCGGTTGTTCCCTGAAACAAGGCGGGCACGCGGATCCATTTCTTCAATAATGATATTAGACATATTGCCATGGCCGTCCGCCACGACCACTTCCTCTGCCCCTCCATTGAAAGCTCCTTCAATTGCTGCGTTCACATCGGCTGTCATAAGCTTCCTGAACCGCTGGTATTCTGAGTTTGTTTTTAGCTGCTGGTTTGTCGCTACTCCTGAGATGCCTTCCATGTCTGCCGAGATAAATATTTTCATTAAATATCCTCCTAAATGAATAATCATTCATTATTTTAATTTTTCAGTCTTTTTAAACTGGGTTTTAGGCAAGTCAGCCTTCCCTCTTAAAAAGGGAAGGTCTGATCTTCAGTCAGATTCCTGATAAATGCTGTGACAAGATCTTTAGTTGCAATCAGGTCGCCGATATCTGCAACCTCAACAGGTGAGTGTGCATAGCGGGATGGAATGGAAAGGACGCCAGTCGGGATTCCCTTATTGGCATAATTGACCGCTCCTCCATCTGTTCCGATGCCCGGAAATACTTCAAGCTGGTACGGAATCTTGTTTTCTTCAGCCAGTCTTATTAACAGGTCTTTCACCGTCTTATGTACAATCAGGCTGAAATCCATGACCTTGATGCCAGTGCCTCTTCCAAGTCCGAGGCTTCCATCCATTGTTTCTTCCGGCGTATCACTGACTGCGGTAGTATCAACTGCTATAGCCGCGTCAGCCTGCAGATGCTCAGAAGCTGTTTTTGCCCCCCTGAGCCCGACTTCCTCCTGGACAGCAAAAAGGAAAATAAGCTCACCGGCAAAGGAACCATCCTTGACCTCTTCCAGAGATTCAAGCAATACAGCGCAGCCTGCCCTGTCATCCAGTGCCTTGGAGCGCACCCGCTGCTTTTTTTCCGGCCCAAACACCTGAAATTCTGTTCCCCAGGTTACCGGTGTGCCGATCCCGACTCCCATTTCTGCTGCTTCCTCAGGTGAAGAAGCGCCAATGTCAATGTACATCTGCGTATGCTTCCTTACCTTCCCAGGGTCGTCAAATTTTGCATAGTGAGCAGAAATCGTGCCGATCACACCGCTCACTTCCCCTTTGCTTCCCATCACCCTGACAGGCTGGGCAAGCATGATGCGGTCATCATTGCCGCCAAGCTTCTCGAAGCGGAGAAGGCCGTTTTGTTCAATTTTTTTGACGATGAATCCCACTTCATCGATATGGGCTGTCAAAACAATTGTTGGACCCGGTTTGTCCCCTTTTTTCCTGGCAATCACATTGCCGATCGGATCAATGGTGACGGAATCTGTTTTATCTTCAAGGTATTCTTTTAAAAAATAGGACACAGAATGCTCGTACCCGCATGGACCGGATAGTGACGTCAACTTTTTTAAAATCTCCAGCATAATATCTCTCCTATCTATTTGGCTTTCAAATGAATTCAAAGGTATTTTTAAACACTTCAAGCTGGACAATGCTGTTCACTTCTGTGATATCCTCCAGGCCATTCAGCCTGAGCAGCAGATCTGTTATCTCATCCTGGCTCGGCACCGCGATCTGGACTAGAAGCGAATATTGTCCGGATGTCAAGGTAACATACCTGATTTCCCGGAAGGTTTTCAGTTCGTCAATCACTTTATGTATGCTCTGCGGCCTAACTTTCAGCTGAATGATCGCGCCTGCCTTTAATCCAAGGGCGATTGGGTTCACTACCCCGACCACTTCAAGGATGTGATTGTCAATCAGATTCTTATAGCGCAGCCTGACTGTTTTTTCGGTCACATTCATTTTGCCGGCGATCTCTGTAAATGACATTCTTCCGTCTTTGGAGAGCAGCTTGATAATACCCCTGTCCAGCTCATCAATTTCGTATTTCATAAATTACCTCCTTTCGGTATGAGATTTTAATATAAGTAAGAAAAACGGAAATGCAAATTCAATATATGTACCATTTACAATATTTAAAAAATATTTTATTATCGAAAAAAGGAATTAAGGGTAATTATAGAAAAAGAATTTTCAGAAATCAACATTTTTTATTAAAAAAGGAGCGAAAAAATCATGTTAGCGATTACAAACGCAAAAGTTTTTGATGGAACAGGGAAAAAATATGAAAATGCCAATCTTCTTATTCAGGACGGGAAAATTCAAAGATTAGGAGAAGATCTTGAAATCGGGGAAGAATATACAGTCATTGATGCAGCAGGCAAAATTGTCACTCCAGGTTTGATTGACGTACATACTCATCTGGGTGTGCATGAAGAAGGTGTGGGTAAAGAGGGGCAGGATTTCAATGAAACAAGTGCTGCTGCCACTGCCCAGGTAAGAGCCATCGATGGGATCAACCCGATGGAGAAAGGCTTTGAGGATGCAAGGCGCTTTGGAATCACTACGGTTCAGGTAATGCCGGGCAGCGCCAATGTCATTGGCGGAGAGATGATCGTCCTGAAAACTGCCGGGCAAATCATTGATGATATGGTTATCAGAAACCCTTCCGGCCTGAAAGCGGCAACCGGAGAAAACCCGAAAAGATTCCATGGCGGAAAAGGCATCATGCCGACTACCAGGATGGGGGTAGCCTCGATTCTGCGCGAAAAATTCATTGAGGCACAAAGCTACATCGAAAACCGCAAAGCCGGAAAAGCAGACAGGAAACTAGAACTTGAGAACATTGCTAAGGTGCTTAATAAAGAAATCCCGCTTCGCGTCCATGCGCACCGGGCCGATGACATTATTACCATCTTAAGGCTTAAAAGGGAATTCGGCTTTGACCTGACCATCGAGCATTGCACAGAAGGCCACCTGATTGCCCCATTCATTGCCAAACATGATGTCCGGGTTTCCGTTGGCCCGACCATGTCCTCCCGATCCAAAGTTGAGCTTGCGGATAAAGGCTGGCATACACTTCCTGCCCTTGCAGAAGAGGGAATAGCATTTTCCCTTACCACTGACCACCCTGTCGTAGGAATCGAGCACCTGATGACCAGCGCCATTCTGGCTGTCAAAAACGGCCTGAGTGAAGAGCAGGCACTAGAAGCGACTACGATTAATGCGGCAAGGCATCTCGGAGTCGAGGATCGTGTCGGATCGCTCGAACCTGGCAAGGACGCCGACTTTGTCATCTGGAGCGGGGATCCATTTGACTTGCGTTCCTCCGTTGAGGAAACTTATATCAACGGGGAGAGAGTCTGAACCAGGCGGTTAGTCTTTTTTGCCGGCAATTCTGCTGTAGGGTGATTGGCAGGCTGACTGTCCAGAAATGGTATCTTCGTATCCAGGAATCTCACAGGCAAATTGGGCGGCGCTGCCAAAGGCCCCCCACTAACAGCATTTATTAAGCCGATGAATAGAAAACATCGGCTTTTGAGCTGGTTCACAATCGGTTCTTTGCCAAAGGTTATGCCGGCCACAAGATTATTTCCCCTTTTGAAAAGCATGCTGTTTTTGTTTCAGCAAACGTCAAATAGCCGCCATACACAGCGATCAACTGTTTTGGCGGCCAGCCTGTCTTCCGTAAAACGCCCTTTTTATAACTAGACGGCTACTGACTTTTTATCTGCTTTCTTCTCTCTGAGCCTTTTAATATCAAGGCGGATCAATAATGAAACAGTAAGTGCAACGGCAAAGAGCCCTGTGAAAACATAGAGGCTTTGAGAATAGCTCCCTGTCGTTTCCCTTACCCAAGAAGCGAACATCGGTCCGGCCAGGCCGGCCGCAGCCCACGCTGTTAAAATATATCCGTGGATGGCGCCCAGCTGTTTTGTCCCAAACAAATCCCCGATGTATGCCGGGATGGAGGCAAAGCCTCCGCCATAGCATGTGTATATGATGGCAAGGATGATCTGAAACAGCAGCGGATTATCAACCATGGTGACAAGCGGAAAAGCAATGATCTGGATCAGGAAAAAGAGCGTATAGGTATTGGGCCTGCCGATATAATCGGAGATCGAAGCCCACCCGATCCTTCCTAATCCATTAAAAGCGCCCAGAACACCGACAAGGGCTGCTGCCGCTGCTGCTGTAAGTCCGATGCTTTCCTGTGCGAGAGGAGAAGCAGCAGAAATAATGGCTATGCCGCAGGTGACATTGATGAAAAGCATGATCCAGAGAAAGTAGAATCTTTTCGTTTTCACTGCCTCATTGGCTGTGAGCTGCGATAAATCTTCCCTTCCCCCACCCTTGCCATCCCCTTTTCCTTCAAACCCTTTCGGCACCCAGCCTTCTTTTGGAGGAGCCAAATAGAGAGAGGCAGCGATCATAATAATAAAGTAGGAGATCCCAAGGATATAGAAGGTGCTTGCAATCCCCACGGAATTGATGAGGCTCTGCATGATCGGGCTGCTGATAAGGGCAGCAAAACCGAATCCCATGATAGCAAGCCCCGTCGCAAGTCCGCGGCGGTCAGGGAACCACTTTACGAGAGTTGAAACAGGAGCAATATAGCCCACACCCAGACCAATGCCTCCAAGTACTCCATAAGAGATGTATAATAGCATTAAAGATTCCATTTGGATCGCAAGCCCTGATCCGGTTATTCCTGCGCCGAAAAAAACGGCAGCCAATATCCCCGCTTTGCGCGGACCATATCTTTCTACAAAGTGGCCCAGGAATGCAGCTGATAGGCCCAGGAATAAAATTGCCAGGCTGAAAGTAAAGCTGACCTCTGTCAAATCCCAGCCAAACTCGCTGACAATCGGCTTGGTGAAGACACTCCAGGCATATACAGACCCGATCGATATATGGATTCCCACTGCCGAGGCCGCGATCAGCCACCTGTTTTTGGTTTTTTCCATCACTCCATCTCCCTCCTCTAATTAGAAAACCCTTTCATAACAAGCATTGCTATATTCCCTTAAAAGCTTCACTCCAAACAGAATAGTCATAATATTTAGATGTTTTTTAGAGAATGGCAAGGCGATGCCCTGTATTCGGCGCTGGATAAACAGCAGCAATATACCACGGCTTAAATTCTTGCTTTCTCTCATATATGTGCTAATATTTGTGGTAATTCAAGAGAACGGGTGAAAAGAATGAATATAAGCAAAGAAAGAAAAATAGTCCAATTTCAGGATGGAAAGCTTAAAGAGGGTGCAGACCTGATAGCAGAGGAATTCCCTCTCACCATCTTTATAAATGGCGAGGAATTCGCTACAATGGTTTGTTCCCCGGACGGACTGGAAGAGCTTGCGGTCGGATTCCTTGCTTCTGAAGGAGTCATCCGCAGCAGCAGAGAGCTGACAAGCCTCCAGGTAGACAGCAGCAAGGGCTTCGCTTATGCCGAGGTAAGCAGTTACACCCCAGCCTTAAAACCGGCCCATTCCAAAAGATTCATCGGCTCCTGCTGCGGCAAAAGCCGGCAGTTTTATCTCCTCAGTGATGTGAAGACAGCAAAGACCTCCACTTCAACAGCTTCATTAACAGCCCAAGAATGCCTATCAGCGATGAAGCAGCTGCAGGAAGCCAGTGTTGATTTCCGGCAGACCGGCGGTGTCCACAATGCAGCTTTATTCCATGGCGACAGGATGATCATCAGCCGTACAGATATTGGCAGGCATAATGCTTTAGATAAAATTCTGGGATACTGTATAATAAATAAGATACCTGTACGGGATAAAGCGATTGCGTTCAGCGGAAGGATTTCCTCTGAAGTGCTTCTGAAGGCCGCCAAAATCGGGGTCGGCATCTTATTGTCCAAGTCTGCCCCGACCGGCCTTGCGATTGATCTTGCGGAAGATTTGAACATTACTGCAGCAGGATTTATCAGGGGAAATTCCTTTAACGTTTACTCCTGCCCGGAACGGATAACAGAAATTTAAATTTAAAGGAGGCCATCCCATGCTCATAGATAAACTAGACAGAAATCTGCGGGATCTGCGCATCTCCGTTACCGATAAATGCAATCTGCGCTGCACCTACTGCATGCCGGCGGAAATTTTTGGCCCCGGATATGCCTTCCTGCCGAAGGACCAGCTCCTTTCGTTTGAGGAAATAGAGAAGCTTGCGTCCGTTTTTGCGAAGGCATTTGGAATCCAAAAATTCAGGCTCACCGGGGGTGAGCCTTTAATGCGCAAAGATCTCCCCCAGCTTGTTGAGAAATTGTCCAGCATCCCCGGGGTTGATGATATAGCCATGACCACTAATGGAATACTGCTGCCCCGCTATGCAAAAGAACTGAAATCTGCAGGATTGCGCAGGGTTTCCATCAGCCTCGATTCACTGGATGATGAGCTGTTCGGAAAAATAAACGGCCGCGGAATCAAAGTTGATCAAGTGCTGAAAGGAATTGACGCAGCAGCTGAAGCCGGCTTGAAAGTAAAAATTAACATGGTTGTCCAGAAAGGCGTAAATGATCATCATGTTATCCCAATGGCCAAATTTTTCAAAGAAAAAGGCCATGCTCTTAGATTCATTGAATTCATGGATGTCGGGAACACAAACCAGTGGAATATGGATACCGTTTATACAAAGAAAGATATCCTCCGCGATATAGCGGAAGTCTTGCCCTTCCAGCCTGCCCCGCCGAATTATCCGGGGGAAGTTGCAAAAAGATATGTATATGAAGGCTCAGAATCTGAATTTGGGATTATTTCTTCCGTCACTGATGCTTTTTGCTCATCATGCAACAGAGCAAGGCTTTCTGCTGAAGGCAAACTGTATACATGCCTGTTTTCTTCTGCCGGGCATAACCTCAAAGAGCCGCTCCGTGCAGGAAAAACCGATGATGAACTTGAAAGCATCATCACTGGTATCTGGAATGCCAGGGATGACCGGTATTCAGAGACGAGGGATGAGCTGAAAAGCAGCGGCACTTCCCGGAAAAAAGTTGAAATGTCCCATATTGGAGGCTGATCTGGTCTCTTTTATTGTCAGGAGGATGCATAATGGCGGAACACCGATTTGAACTAAAAGCCCACTGGCCAGGATTGCGCAATGATTCTGGAACACTGGAAACAAAGGGGCTCTCTACGAAAATATCCATCCCGCCGGAAATGGACGGGCCTGGCGTCGGCACTAATCCGGATGAAATGCTCCTCGGTGCAGCCGCGACATGCTATATCATTACACTGGCTGCCATGATGGAGAGAAGCAGGCTCGAAAAAGAGGACTTAACGATAGAATCGACAGGAATAGTCGATGTTACTAACGGAGTCATAACCTATAAAGAAATTATCCACCGCCCTCAGATTATTTTGAAATCGGACGCGTCAGACCGGGACCTCCAGCTTGCCGAACGGCTTGCCCAAAAAGCGGAGGGATCCTGTATGATTTCAAGGGCTGTAAAAGGAAATGTGGAAATTTCACTTTATACGGATATAAAAAAAGCTGAATAACAAAAAAATGCCCGGGAAACTGAACGATACCACATAATGTGGCCGCCTCAGATTTCCCGGGCATTTTTTGAACATAAAGAGTGCCTTATTTTTCAATTCAACTAGCTTAGCTGCTTTTTGAGGGCAAACTTTCTGATAGCTGCTGCTACTCCATCTTCAGTGTTGGCAGCGGTCACTGCGTCGGCTGCTTCCTTTACTGTCTCCTGGGCATTTCCCATCGCTACACCCCAGCCGCATTCCCTGATCATTGAAATATCATTCAGGCTGTCCCCGACAGCCATCACCTGATCCATCGTTAAGCCAAGAAGTTCGCAGACCCTCTTAATGCCATTAGCCTTATTGACTCCCAGTGCATTGACTTCGATATTGGTCAGGGCGCTGTTCGTTATTTCCAGCTCTCCCCGTTCTGCCAATGTCTGCAGAACCGTTTCCCTTGCGGCATCGTCCTCGATGTTAAAACCGAACTTCAGCCATTCGTTTGACAGCAGATCTTCCGGCATCTCATCTCGGAACACCTTCTCGCTGTTAACTGCCCAGAAGCCGGCTTTATGCTCTTTTGACAAATCCCACATCCAGCTGATCAGCTCTGCAGAAACCGGATTCCTTTCCACAAGGCTCCCGTCCGGTCCCCATATCTCCCCTCCGTTGATTGTCACAAGATAGGAGTCAAGCTCCAGGGAATCTGCGTGATCCCTGCAGGTAAGCCTTGTCCTGCCAGTGCTTAACACCACTTTGATGCCTGCTTCAATGGCTTCCTTTACAGCTTTACGGTTCCCATCCGATACTTCGCCTTTTTCATTCAATAATGTTCCGTCCATATCCAATGCAATCAGTTTAATCTCTGGACTTTCTTCTCTGTTTTGCAACGCGGCTCAGTCCTCTCTCGAATTATGTCTATCTTATTATAATAAAAATATGGCATGTCTATCCAATGATAGACTTCCCCGCTCTTTTAAGCTTATATATATTCTGCACCGGGAAGAAGCTCTGGCAGCCAATCTTAGCATAAACTTTACAATTGCTCTCCAGGCCAGATTGTTCCGCCAAGCTTCAGGACCTTCAGCTGTTCCTTGGGCAATGCGAGCCTGTCCCATTCTTTTTCAAGCCTTTCCAACGCTTCAGGCCCTGTATCATCTGCCAGTCGGTACGCACCATAATGCATGGGAATGAACAGCTTCCCTTTCAGCTCAAGAAAGGCTTTTACTGCATCCTCGGGATTGATATGAGAAACAGACATGAACCATTCCGGCTCATATGCGCCGATCGGCATCAGGACAATATCAAGCTTGTGCTTTTCCGCTATATCCTTGAATCCCCTGAAATAGCCCGTATCCCCTGCAAAATAAACTGATTGTTCATCTTCAGGATTCTCTATGATCCAGCCTCCCCAATGGGAAGTATTGGTGTCATTCAGGCCCCGCCTTGTCCAATGCTGGGCAGGGACAAAGGTAAGCTTAAGGGTGCCCGCTTTAAAACTGTCCCACCAGTCTGCCTCGTGGATATTCTTATAGCCCCTCTTTGTAAAAACTCCCTTCAAGCCTGCCGGCACATAGAAAGCCGGATCTCCCCCAAGCTTTTTGATTGAAGGAAAGTCAAGATGATCATAATGGCCATGCGAAATCAGGACCAAATCAATGGGAGGAAGGGAAGTGATTGGCAGTCCAGGCTCCGTCAGTCTCTTTTGCACCCCCATCCTTAAAGCCCACACTGGGTCAGTGATCATATTCAATCCGCCCATCTGTATAAGAAAGGTCGAATGCCCTATCCAAGTCACTGACATGGACTCCCGGTTTTTCTTAAGCTTCTCTGCTTCCTTCTCTTCAGCCTGAGCTATCTGCACATTAAGATCTTTCTTATTCCTCCGCCTCTCCCTCGACCAGCGCAGCATATCCCTGAACCCATGTTCGTTTTTCACACCATCATAATTTTCATATCTGGAGCCTTTCATACCATTACCTTCCTTAACCGCCATATATGGCTTTGATTCTTATATTTTACTAGGGCGGCTGGGAAGCGGCAAAAGATTGCACTTTTCTCCAAAGTAAAAGGACCGGGCAGATCACCCGGTCCAAACTACTTCAAATGCTTCGACTTAACATTCTCGCGCAGAAAATCAATGGCACTCCTCGTTTGATCAAGATAGGCAACGCTTTCATCATACTGTCTGGAAGCGGCGCACATGAAAAGAATATCAATAACATGAAGCTGTGCGATCCTCGAGGAAGTTGCACCGCTCCTGAATGTTGGCTCTTTTGTGGAAGATGTGAACAGCCTGATATCCGCTTGATCTGAAACGAGGGAGCTTCCGTACTTTGTAAGAGAGATTGTTACAGCGCCCCGCTTATTGGCAAGCTCAAGTATCTTGGCGACCTCAAATGTCTTGCCTGAAAAAGATATCCCGAAAACCACATCATCCGGCTTAACATTCGCGACCAGTGTAGCAGTCATATGGATATCAGCAAAGGCTGTAGCATGCTTATTGATGCGGAGGAATTTCTGCTGGGCGTCCTGGGCGATGATGCTGGAGGCGCCTACCCCAAAGAAATGCACTGTTTCCGCCTTCTGGATGGCTTCGACAGCTTTGGAAAGCTCTTCTGTGCTCAGCAGATCGGCAGTTTCCCTGATTGTCTGGATGCTGTTGCTCGACATTTTCTCAATGATGGAATGCTGTGATTCATTCGGTTCAATATCACGGAATCCGGGGTGGTCAGTTTTTTGCAGATCACCGGCAATCCTAAGCTTCAATTCCTGGTAGCCTTTCAGCCCAAGTGATTTGCAGAGCCTGATTACGGCCGCACTGCTTGTGGAGCTCCGCTTGCCCAGTTCACTGGCTGTCAATGCGATCGCTTCCTTTGGATTTTCCAGGATGAAGGATGCTATTTTTTTCTCTGAAGGAGGCAGCTTTCCCAGCATTTCGGAAAGCATGACAAGCCCGCCATTAATAAAAGACATGGAATACCTCACTTGCGATATATTTATTATTTATATTATAACGCCTTTTCCCTGTTCTATCATTTTTGAGCAGTGCAGAAGGTGAAAGATGCTTTGCTGCTTCATTGTAAGCAGGACTCCTCCATGTTATGATAGACAAAAAAGTGTTGGAGTGCTTACTATGTATATTGTCCATTCTACCTTTACCGTGCCGGCTGAAAAGGCTGCAGAGGTAATAGAAATCTACCATAACCGCTCACGGAAAGTAGATCAGTCCGAAGGCTTCAAAAAATTCCTTCTGCTCCAGAACAGCAAACGACCAGGGGACATTACCGTCCATATGGAATGGGATACGAAGGAAAGCTATTTAAATTGGGTAAAAAGCGCCCAATTCAAGGAAATCCATGATCTTGAAAAGAAATACCCAGACCAGGAGCTCGCCTCTGTCATTCCAAAGGTAACTCAATTCGAGGTTGTTGGAGACTAGCATATCATTTTATCAGACTACTAAATGCCCGGGACCCCCGCTCCAGTTTTGAGCGGGGGTCCTTTTTGCATGGCATATTTGGCCCTTTAATTTATACAGGATCAAAAAAGCCCTCCATAGAGGAGAACTCTTTTCATTATTTTTCACAAGCCCAATGGTCTTTCTCACTGTAACACTTTGAAGCATAGGCAGGATGTGTGGATGGGACGCCATTTGGATGAAATCATGTTGTATTCTCTTAGGCCAGTATATCTTTCAAAGGCGGAAAAATTTATAAAATTCAGTGAATAACTATTATTTCCTCCGGATCCCAAAGCGGGCATTAATCTGCCCTTTTAGCATCTGCTCGCGGAGTTTCTCATCTTTGGTATTATTTTTTTTCAGATAATCGCTCCTGATTTCGTCTGTTCTGACCCCTTCTTCTCTTTTGTTGGCAATATCAATGAGCTGTTCAACATCTGAGAAGGAATATTTCCTGCTCCCCTTTTCAGTTCTTTCGGGAAAAATGAGGCTTCTTTCTTCATAATATCTAATCTGCCTTTCACTCAATCCTGTCAGCTCGCTTACCACCCCAATGGAAATGACTTTTCTGTTCTTGTACGAAGGTTCTTCTTTCATACACTCACCCCGATGGCTTTATCTTTGTTCCATTATATATATGCAGAAACAGATTTTCACAGAGTTATGTAAGAAAATCTGACATTAATTAACCCTTTTATGAAAAAACAGGAAGATTTTCTTACAAAGCAAATGAAATTTCTCATGTTTTTTTCTACACTATAAAAAACGAAAGAAAGGATGAGGGCCGGTGCCATTTCTTCGCGAGGCAGTTGAGAAAAAGAAGAAGTATTTCATTCAGTTGCTCGTTAAAGGCGGTTTGCTCGATTCTTATGTAAAATCATTGACGCTGACAGAACTTGAGGGAGAATATAAGAAACTGCAAAGAGAAAAGGGTCTGGACAAAAGTTGAACCGGAGGGGAAATGGATGGAAAGAGAAGCAGCCGAACTTGCGAAGAAAATCATAGAACTGGATCTGCTCCGTGATGAGATCTGGGAAGTTCTCGCCGAACTTGCAGGTGAACGTGCCCATGAATTGCTCCGAATGGCTCAGAACAGCTGAGGAAACCTAATATCTGATTGAAAATGGATGTTAAGGTAAGTGCAGAAATCTTCTTGGAAGTGGTATAGGAGTGGTATAGGTGCCTGTCACCCGCAATTGAAAAAAAGCCCGCTGCCGCGGGCTTTCTCTATTTTTTAGTGCTGCTTTTACAATGGCAGCAGTTCGATTGTTTCTTTATTCTTCAATCCTTCAACCATTGCGAGCCATTCGGCAGGCTTGTTGGAAAGGACGCTGTAATAAGTTTCAAGAAAATCTGCAGCAAGGGCTGCAGGTATTTCCTGCGTTTCTTCATTTGCCGGCATGAAGCATAGATCAAGACCTTTCACCGCTTCACCGTCATTCTTCCATGATGGGTGTACATATTCAAAACTCAGACGTCTGTACCCCAGATGTGAGAGCACTTCCCGGCGGACAAACGGATTCATCGCCTTCACTCCGCCAAACTCATGGCTGCCGGCCTGATAAGGGTCATAAATTTCTGCAAACATCCCAAAAAGCTCTTTGCCATTTTCCCTTGCAAGCCCTTCAAGGTCTTTCTGCCTGTTAACTGCAAGAAAGCGCCCGATGCTCAGGCCCGGCTTGCCGATGATGGTAAAATCGGTCATGGCGATATTCCAGTCAGGATAATAGCGGTATTCTGTTGCGCCTACGGCTTCGCCGTCTTCAAGGGCAATAAACACCCTGATGCCGGGATCCTCGAGCGGTTCTTTCCACAATTCATATTCCAGCACCTCTTCCGGAGGGAAAACGTCCTTCATTAAATTATGCATCTTGACAAATAATGGATCTTCAATACTTGTAATGCGGATATACTCCATCTGACACACTCCAAAAATAGTTATTTATTCTCCTGTAAAAAAGGATTTCTCCATTCCATCAGGCAGGCATAATTCAAGGACTCCCCGTCCTCCAGGTAACCGGACACCAGAGCAATCGGGACCCGCCCGCATCCCAGGAGAAATGAAAGGACCGGGTCCTTCAGTTCTCCTGCTGTAACCTTCCGGACATATTCTTCAGGGCTCATGAGCGCTGCATGCTTATGATAGCCCGGCATGCGCCCTCCCCCAAGCAGCCGCTCCAGCCCAAGGCCAATGACCGTATGATACATAGCCTGCATCAGAATCTTGCCCAGGCCGAGCTTACGGTATTTTGGCCGGATGCTGATATCCACGATATATAAAGTATTTCCATTCGGATTATGATTGCGGATATACCCTCCGTCTGTCACTTCTTCCCATGTGTGGGAAGGTGAAGAAGGGTCGAACTGCACGAGAAGCCCTGTCATTGAGCCGGCAAGCTCGCCATCAACCTCTATGCAGAGCGCACCTTCCGGAAAGAGAGAAACATGGTTTTCCAGCTGTTCCCTGTTCCACCACAGTTCTTCTGGAAAAGGAGGCGGAAAGCATTCCGCCTGGATGCTGATCAGCTCAGGAAAATCTTTTCTTTGATAGTTCCTGACTGCCGCCTGCAGCATCTTTTCACCATCTCGAACATAGAAACGGCTTTCGTATTCCATACTCTCAGCCTTCTATCCCGGTATTTTCCCAGTCTGTATACAGGTCACTGCGCCTGTCGCGCCAGGTTGTCACTGAACCTCTTTCCCTCACTTCGTAAAGCAGGCTCAAATCAAGGTCAGCAGTTACGATCATGTCATTATTAAGCTCGCCTTCAGCCATGATACCCTTAGGCGGAAACGGAACATCATTAGGCGTCAGCACTGCGGCCTGCCCGAAGTTGGCGCGCATGAAGTCAACTGTAGGAAGAGATCCGACAGTGCCAGTCACAACTACATATACCTGGTTTTCAATCGCCCTTGCATGGCTGGTATAGCGGACACGGTGGAAGCCATGGCGGTCATCTGTGCAGGAAGGACAGAAAATCACATCCGCCCCTTTCGCTTTCGCCATCCTGACGATTTCAGGAAACTCAATATCATAGCAAGTGAGGACCGCAATGCGCCCTTTATCTGTATCAAAGACACTGAGGCCGTCTCCCTGGGACATATTCCATTCATGTACCTCTGTCGGTGTAATATGGAGCTTTGCCTGCTCCCCTATCCTGCCGTCCGGATAGAACAGGTGGGCCACATTGTATAATTTTCCATTTCGGCTGACAACATGGGTGCCTCCGATGATATGCATCCCTGTTTCAATTGCGAAACGGGAAAACAGCTCCCTGTATTGATCCGTAAACCCTGGGAGTTCATTGATGGTCAGCCTTGTTCCCTGCTCACTCCCGATTGACAGAAGCTGCGTTGTGAAAAACTCTGGAAACAGGACGAACTCTGATCCATATTCCTGTGCTGTTTTTATATAATGTTCACACTGGTCAGCAAAGTCCTGGAATGAACGAATAGTATGCAGGTGGTATTGAACTGCAGAAACTCTTAATTTCATAAAAAAACCCCCTAAAAATTGATGGGCTAGTGCACGCTGCACTATCTTTTTGATTATGGAATATTTTTTGATTTTTAACAAGTACTCACTTTGAAGTAAGTTGGTTACTTCTCTGTAACTATCCTTCTTCTCCACCTGTTGAAGGCTCTGCAGAATACATCTCTATTATTTTCAATAAAAGTCCTGTGCCAATCGTCCCGGCGCTCTTTTACCTGATATAATAAAATATACCTAAATTTAGTAACTATATCTGGAGGAGGGGCATCTTGGTCTCGCTTGATAACCTGCAATATTTTTATGCTCTGCTCGGAATTATTTTTTCCATCATTAATTGTTCTCTTTTACTCCGCTCAGTCAGGAAATCCTCGAATTCGAAGGGCAATACATCAGATCATCTTCTGAGAGATGCCTCAATCATTGGCATTACCTTTTTCCTGACAAACTTGTTTGTTGTTCTTGCTTTGAATGCCAAAGTCGATGCAGTCGATTTCTTTTTTTATTTTCTATATTTCCTTTTCAGCTGTATCGGAGGCAGTTTCCTGGCCATTAAGATGGGCATCAAGAAACAGCTGGGAACGGGTTTGTATCTGCTTGCCGGCTTTATGATTACCAGTATCATACTGCTCGCTGATTATTCTGCCGTTTTTATTCTGTTTCACCATGATTTACATTTGAATCTGCCGCTCGTTTTAATGACCGGCCTAATCACTCTAGGGATATCCTTTTCATCCCTCCGCTTCCTCCTGCAGCTGAGCAAGGAGCCTGAAAACAGCAGTAGCAGGCGGTGGGAGCTGATCGGAAGCCTGGCAGCTGGCCTGGCACTGTCCGGCATCCCGTATCTGACTGCCATTTCGGCTGTCGGCATCCAGAGCGGTTATTTTAATGAGCTGTTCTTATTCCCATATGCAGTGGAGATCCTGGCAATGACTACGCTCGCCATAGTACCGGACCTGTTCGGCGAATACAGGAACACCGTCAACGAAACGAGGCTTGAGAAAAGCGAGCAGCATTTCAGCTCGCTGTTTGATTCCAATCCCGATTCAGTATTCTCCATCAATCTGGAGGGCCGCTTTATTTCGGTTAATAAAATGGCGGAAAAACTGACCGGCTATACAGAAGCGGAGCTGCTTCAAATGACTTTCATTCCATTGATCTTTGAAAAGGATATCTCCAAGACGCTGGATTACTTTTTGCAAGCGAAGGAGGGAATCCCTTCTGAGTTTGAGGTCACTATGCAGCGGAAAGATGGAATCTCCGCTATTGTAAGGATTATTGCTGTTCCTATCGTTCTGCAAAAAGAAGTCATTGGCGTATATGGAATTGCTAAGGATATAACGGAAATCATTCAAAGCCAGGAAAGGATCCGGCATCTAGTCAATCATGATGAATTGACGGACCACTATAATTCCAGAAAGTTCATTTATGAAGCAGACAAGGTCATTGCAGAAGGGAGTCCTGTCTCAATCCTCAGCATTGAAATCGGCCGCATCAGGAGTATCAGGGAGGTTTTTGGGATAAAGGAGGGCGACGGGCTCCTAAGAGAGGCATCTTCAAGGCTGAAGAATGCCTTTGGCGAGAGCGCCCTGTTCGGCAGGCTGAATGGCGATGAGTTCGCTCTCCTGATCAGGGAAAATCTGGACCTCGAGAAAGCAGCAGGGCTAATTGAAAGAGCCTTTGCCGAACCCTTCACGGTGGATGATCATGAAATCTTCCTTGAGTGTTCGATTGGCGCTGCCATTTTTCCGGATCATGGCAAAGAAGCGACCGAATTGCTGCGGAATGCCGAAAACGCCAAGAGGACGGTAAGCAAAAATGATCATGCTTTTTTTGCGCTCTATGAAAGAAAACAGAACCAGCACAGCCTGGAAAAGATCGTTATTGAGAATGAACTGAAAAAAGCCATTGAAAGTGACGAGCTGATGCTTTACTACCAGCCGAAATATAATGTTTTAAAAGAATGCCTAACCGGGTTTGAAGCGCTTGTAAGGTGGAAGCATCCACAAAAGGGCATTCTCCCTCCGGGTGTTTTCATACCGGTTGCCGAACAGTCAGGACTGATTGCCGCGCTTGAGCTTTGGGTGCTGAGAGAAGCATGCTTTCAGCTGAAGCGATGGCACAGCACAGAACTCATGGGGCTCCCGGTTTCAATTAATCTATCACAAAAATCTTTTTCGAATCCCGGATTGGTTAAAAGCATTACCCGCTGCACTGAACAGGCAGGCATCGACCCTTCCCTTCTCGAAATCGAGATCACTGAGAGTCTTGCCATGTTCAACGAGAAGGAAACAATAGAAAAGCTCCAGTTCCTGAAAAAATACGGAATGAAAATCAGCCTCGATGATTTTGGGACCGGCTACAGCTCTTTAAGCTATATTGATAAACTTCCCATCGATACCATTAAAATCGATAAGTCTTTCATAGACAGGCTTGGCGATAATGGAAACGGGCATTCGATGGTGTCTGCCATCATTTCCATGTCTTCCTTTTTAAAGCTGCATCTTATTGCTGAGGGTGTAGAAACGAAAGAGCAGGCCGATATGCTGTCCAGGATGGATTGCCATGAAATCCAGGGCTATTATTTCAGCCCGCCGAAGCCTGCCGCAGAAATCGAAAGAGAGTTTGGAGGAAAGAAAGCGCGGATAATATAGAAAACGAAAAAGAAGCAGCCGGCTATGCGCTTGGCTGCTTCTTTTTTATGAAGATCTGATTACTGCTGGTACTGAACCTGATGAAGGCCGGCGAAAATGCCGCCTTTCGCGAGCAGTTCATCGTGCCCTCCCTGCTCCGCAATCCCGTCTTCTGTCACAACAACGATCCGGTCTGCATTGCGGATGGTTGCCAAACGGTGTGCGATTACGAGCGTCGTCCGATTTTGTGCAAGCTCTGAAAGGGCCTTCTGAATGATCATTTCCGTTTCAGTATCAAGGGCCGATGTGGCTTCGTCCAAAATCAGGATTGGCGGATTCTTCAGGAACATCCTTGCTATCGCAATCCTTTGCTTTTGCCCGCCGGATAATTTGAGTCCCCGTTCGCCGATCTGAGTTTCATACCCGTCAGGCAGGGAATGGATAAACCCTTCCAGATGGGCACGCTTGGCGGCTGACCGGATCTGCTCCTCAGATGCATCCAGCATGCCATAAGCGATATTCTCCTTTAAAGTTCCGGTGAAGAGAAATACATCCTGCTGGACGATCCCGATCTGCTTCCGCAAGGATGATTGGGTCATATCCCGGATATCCATGCCGTCAATGGTGATGCTTCCTCCATTCACATCATAAAATCTCGGGATCAGCGAGCAAATGGTTGTTTTCCCCGCCCCTGAAGGCCCGACAAAAGCCACCGTTTCCCCTGCCCTAATGGTAAGGTCGATGTCTTTCAGCACCTGTTTGCTGTCATCATAGCTGAACGAAACATTGTCCAAAGCGATATTCCCCTTAAGGGAAGCCACTTCAATAGCGTCGGGAGCATCCTTTATTTCCGGTTCTGTATCCAGGAGTTCCATGAACCGCTTGAATCCTGCCATCCCTTTCGGATAAAGCTCCATCAGGGCACTGATTTTATCAATCGGCTTGAAAAGGACATTCACATACAGAACGAATCCGACGAGCTCGCCATAGGACAGCTGGTTTTGGTAGCTAAGCCATGCCCCGAGAACAAGGACGATAAGCACCATCATCCTTGTCATCATATAAATGCCTGATGAGCTGTAGGACATGATTTTATATGCGGCAAGCTTTGCTTTACGGAATTTCCGGTTATTGACAGAGAAGCGGGAGATTTCAAAGTCTTCGTTGGTGAATGACTGGACAACGCGGACTCCGGAGACACTGTCCTCTACCCTGGCATTGACATCAGCTATGTCGCTGTACATCTGCTTCCAGGCTTTGTTCATCCTGATATTGCAGAAAGTGATCAGCCATACGAGGAATGGCACGATCAGGATCGTTACGAGAGCAAGCTTCACATTGATGGTCAGCATGATCCAGAAGGCCCCGACAAAGGTCATGATGGCAATGAACAGATCCTCCGGCCCATGATGGGCAAGCTCGCCGATATCGAAAAGGTCATTCGTTATCCGGCTCATAATATGCCCTGTTTTGGTGTTGTCAAAAAATCGGAAAGACTGCCTTTGGACATGTGTGAACAGCTGATGGCGCATATCTGTTTCAATGTTGATGCCCAGCTTATGGCCCCAGTAATTGACGATATACTGCAGGAAAGTGCTCGCTATATATAAAGCCAGCAGACCTGCACTGACTGAAACTATCATCGACCAGTTGCCGCTTGGCAGGAGCTTATCGATAAACCATTGTACAGCAAGGGGGAAGGCAAGCTCCAGAAGGGCGACTATGACGGCCGAACTGAAATCGAGCGTAAATAGTTTTTTATGAGGTATATAATATGAAAAAAAGCGTTTTAGCATCTTTCTTTTTCTCCTTTTCGTGGTGCATCTTCAAATACAGCATGCTGCGGAGCAGGATCTGCCAGCGCCGCAGCATTGCGCAATCTATTATGATCTCATGAATTTCAAAGAAAATTCTTCCCCGCTTATCCTTTTGAACAGTTCCCCGAACTTCAGACTGCCTGAGGGCCTGATGACTTCATTCAGAAGGAAGCTGCCGAAAGCTTCAGGGTCTGCGAGCAGGCCATTTCCATGCTTCTTTTCAAAAACCCCCTTAAGCATTTCACAAGTCACATCGCCCATGAAATAATTGTGAAGATAAATCGGATGGGTAGTGTAATGAATCGTGAAAGCCCATGGCGGCTCATCACCAAACGGCTCCTCCTGCAGCACTTCCCTGTGGTTCTTCCAGTAAAGCTGATACACGTCATCCAGTGAAGAGGCTTCATTGAGATAAAAGCTGTGATCAAAAAAGATCCGGCTGATGGCTCGCAGCGAGTTTGTCTTCCGGTATTCCTTCAGCCTGGAAAATTGCTCTGCCGCGCCATCAGACCCGCTGAAAAAGCTCCCGGAAAACTGCGGGCTGTAAAGAAATCCCTGAAATAGGTTGGCAATCCCTTCACTGATGATCCCGCTCACGCCTGTATTCAATATCAATTCCTCCGGATCCAGCAGAAAGGAATGGACGGCATGGCCTGTTTCATGGAGAAGCACACCATACTCATGAAATTTATTTTTCACATTAGCCAGTATCCGTGAATCCTTTGCCGTTTCAATCGGGAAGTTATAGCCCCATTCCGGTTTGTTTTTTCTCGGAAAAATGTCATACGTAATATTATAGCTGCTAATATCAAACCCGAATAGAGAAAATAATTTATTGATATTCCCGAAATAATCGGACATATCCACTTCCTGATTCAGCAGAGGGGCAATCTTTGCATCGATATACTGCTCATCCCAGGGCAGGATCCTGTCTTCATGGAGGAACTGCTCTGCAAATCCGGCCCTCGCCTTCTCCATGGCAGGCAGGGACTGATGGAGCTCAGGGAGCCAATTGCTGAAGATGTCTTCGTCCAATTCATTCATCTCAAGCTGATGCGCTATGTAATTGGCTGATCCATATTCTTTGGCATACGTTTTCCTCAGGCTGATAAGATCGAGGAATCCTGCATCAATCATGGGCTGGTTGATCTGATTTTTGGCAAAGAAAGCCTCCCTTCTCCTGTTCTTATCCTCATCCCGGCTCATTACCTGGCCAAGTTCAACAGAGGAAACCTCCTTGCCCTGAAAGGTGTATCGAAACTGGTTCAACAACTTGGACAGGTCACTGACTTTCCCCTGGATTTCCTCATCCAGTTCATTCAGCGACTGTGACAAATGGTAAGGTTTGAATAGATTGTCAACCAGCTGCAGTTTTCTTTTGTTCAGTGGGTCCTGCTCTGTTTCCAGTGCTTCCCTCACCAATTCATAGCTTTTCTCATTCTTCAGAAGGCTGGTTATTTTCTGGTACTGGTCTTTTAGGCCGAAATCGTATCCGGCTGTATATTGTGTCCAAAGGAGACGCCCGTACTGCGTCTGTGCATCATGCACTTCACTGTATATTCCTTCAATCTCTTCCATATGCTGTCCCAAGCTGATTCCCCCATTTTTTATTTCTATAATCGAAATACATTGAATCTATTATATAAAAAGAATATTCTGCCAGCAAGAAGGATTTTTGCAGCTTGGAGCTTTTATTGTGCCTTTCACAGGAAAAGCGGCGTGGTTCCACGCCGCTTTACAAGGTGATCATAAAACAAACCATACCTTTTTGATCCTGCCAGCTTCCGCCTCGTACATGGCAACTGCTTCTGTTTCTTCTCCGCTTGCCCTTCCCTTCACGCTCTCATGGTCGATGCAGATGCTGCCTTTTATTATTCTGGATAAAAGGACTGCCTTCTGGCGGGGATTGCTTTCAAACAATCTCTTATACACTTTGCGCATTTCCTCTTTTCCTGCATAAAGCAGTTCCTGTGAAGGAAAGCTGCGGATTTCAACATCTTCACTATACACTTCAAGGAATTCTTCAAGATTCTGGCGATTATAGGCTTCAAGCTGCCTTTCTGCTAATTGCTCCACTATAGCCATCCTTACTCCCCCATTTTCTATCAGTTATCAGATGCTGAGAAGGAAAGTCCCTTTTTTTTCATCAGATATTTCAGAGCTGCCTGGAAATCAGAAAAAGTTTCTGCCTGAAGATTGATGCCAGTCAGAACAACCTCACGGATAAGAACCGGGGAAAGTCCGACAAAGTAAGGTTCAACCCCCATGAGGCGCACCGACTTTGTCAGCTGATCGATTTCAATGCCCAGCTCTGACAGGCTCATCTGCTCGATCCGGTCGATTGTAATATCCGTAAAATCGATAATAGCCGTTTCCACTTCATTTTTCTGGATATACTGCATGATCTTCCCCCGGATTTTCTCAAACCTTTCAGCAACCAGCAAACCTGTTATCGGAACAAGGATTGTACTGGGAATAATGGATGGAATGATCGGTGCAGACATCAGCGATATTACTTCTTCATATTCCTTTACCTTTTCTTCAAGCATTCTTATGTATTCTTTCGTCATTGTTACTCTTCACCAATCTTCTATTTATTTAAAGTTGCACTTTTATTGGCTGTTGAGCGGCGATATCAGCTCAGCCAGCTCATTCTTGGGTGAATTCACAAGCGTTGATACTGGATAAGATTCCATTTCCTCCGCAGGATAAGGTACAAGAAGCTCTTTGAGTTTCCCAAGGTCTTTTTCTCTGGGATTCAGCCATGTATCATAATCACTGCTTTTCAGGATGACAGGCATCCGGTCATGAACTTCTTCTGTTACGCTGTTTGGTTCGGTTGTAATGATCGTGCAGGAGAAAACAGGTGCATCCGGCCCTTCCCATCTTTCCCACAGCCCGGCAAAGGCAAAAGGCTTGCCCTCCTTCAAAATGAAACGGTAAGGCTGCTTCCCATCCGCCGTTTTCTTCCATTCGTAAAATCCATCAGCCAGAATCAGGCAGCGCCTTTGTTTGAATGCATCCCTGAAGCTTGGTTTGCTTTCAATCCCTTCTGAACGGGCATTGATCATTTTATAGCCGATTTTCGGATCTTTCGCCCAGAATGGTATAAGCCCCCATTGCAATTCAGCAGCTTTCCTTCCGCCTTTTCCAGCAGCTACTGCCAGGATATTTTGGCTTGGAGCAATATTGTATCTTGGTGATATTTCCCCTTCGAAGGAAAAATTGAATTGTGACTGAAGCTCATGTATTACTTCTGTTAAAGTAAACCTGCCGCACAAAAAGATCATCCCGCTTTCTGTCTGGATTTCCTTCTGCCCAGGAAACTGCTCAAGGGCAAGCAAAAGCAGCGGAGGAAGATCCCCCGCTGAAAAGGAAGGTGTTAATGGGTACTAGTGGTTAGTGGTTAGTGGTTACTGTATCATATGCTCGTATGCTTTGTCCGTATAGACAGGTTGTCTGGTTTATATGCACATTTTTAATGTGTACCTAATATCTATTTAACCAGATATAAGGCAGTTAGTCCTAATATTTTGTTTATAAAGCTGCCAAATATTCAAAAATAGCCCTTCCAGGCCTCTTGGAGATTTGGCAGCAGCAATCGGATCGGCAAAGAGTCTTTCTATCATACCAGTGTTATGTAAGCCCTTCTTTGTAAAGCAGCTTGCTTTACTAAGAAGGACCATTATTTATATTGAGGCATTGGGCCTTATTTTAATCGCATTCGAAGGTTCTCCGGTGTCCTTCAGCACATGCTTGGTGGAATATTTGCTGGATTCGCTTTAAGCGCAGCCGGCGGTGTGTCGTGTATATATGGAGGTGCCGGCTTCAGCTTCGGCGCCTTGCCAAACGGCTGCGGGTTTTCCACATAATTAAAGGTTCCCTGGCAATCCATGCTGACACCCTGCGCCCAGCGGCCTTCAGCGCTCTGATTTCCTTGGGAGAAATTAAACAGCGTATAGCTGACCTGGCGCTTTTCCAATTCTTTCGGGAAAGAAACAGGAACTACGATTCCGCCTTCAGCAGCTTCTAATTCCTTAATAGCTGCTATCCATTGGTTCTGGTGCATCGTATCCCTGGCAATCAGGAATGACAGCATATCCTTTACGCCTCTGTCGTTTGTAGTCTCATACAGCCTTACAGCCTGAAGACGTCCCTGCGACTCCGCATTCAGGTTGGCCCTGAAATCGGCGAGAAGATTTCCGCTCGCTATGATATAATCTGCTGTCCACCTGTTGCCTACACTGTCTGCCGGCATTGCCCCCAAGCCTGAGACGATGGCATGCTGAGGATTCATTCCGCCAAGGATGGCCGCCATGATTGGATCCTTGGCTGCATCTTCCAGATCACCAACAGGAGCACCATCAAGCAAACGGGCAATCATCGTTGCGAGCATTTCAATATGGGCTAGTTCTTCTGTGCCCGTATCCATTAGCAAGTCTTTATATTTTCCATTTCCTCTCACACTCCAGCCTTGAAAGAGATATTGAAGTGCTACAGAAATTTCACCGAATTGCCCCCCCAATACTTCCTGAAGCTTTTTAGCAAATAGGGGATCCGGCCGATCCGGCTTTGCCTGATACTGAAGCTCTTTAATATGATAAAACATAAATACCCTCCTCAAATTCCCTCTATATATCTGGAATTGTACATTCCGTGATATCAGCCCTTATATATTTATGGAATAATCGGCCAATATTGCACGTACAATGGTAATTACCCATCAAATTGGGCTGAAAAAAACTGACCCCTATTGGAATCAGTTTTTTATACTGTATAATTTTCCTTTCACCGAGAAGGAAATCCGGCCGGTTTCCTCAGAAACAACAATGACCAAAGCGTCTGTCTGTGCAGACAGCCCCATGGCAGCACGGTGCCTCGTTCCGACCTTCTTGCCTTGAAGCTCCGTATCCGCCACAGGAAGGATATTGCCTGCTGAAATGATCTTATCCTTTTCAATCAGCATGGCGCCGTCATGAAGCGGGTTGCCCGGATAGAAGATCGTTTCAATCAAAATCGGGCTGACATTGGCCGTAACCGGGACGCCATTATGGAGGAATGCTGCAAGCGATTCTTCCCGCTGCACGACAATAAGGGCTCCATGCCTTTTCTCTGACAGCCTTTGGGCAGCAAGCGAAATGCCGGCATACTCTTTGCTGAACGGAGAGAGGAAGGTCTGGAGATAATAGGTTGAAGCCAGGTTCTGGGCATCTGCTACGAGCTTTTGCAGCTTTTCGAACTCTGTCAGTATACAGCAGTCCAGCTCTTTCATCGTAGTCTCGACCGTCCCCAGCTGTCCTTCTATATCGCGGAAATAGCGGGCAAGGTCACTTCTATAATGCTTTTCGCTATATTTCACGCTATCCATCCTTTTAACAGTTCTGTGTTAATGAACATATTTCCCCTGCTTGGGAACCACAAACGTTTCATGACCTTTTGTAAGCTTTTCCAGCCCTTCCGTGAGTTCTTTTCCATAAAATGGCTGACCGTGCCCCGTTAATGCCGCTTTCGGATTAAGAGCAGCCAGCTTGCGGATCGATTGTCCTGCGGTGTCCCAATCAGGTGTAAAATATGCCGGCGGCCCATGTATCTCCTTAGCCTGGCTCATTACAGCCATCAGTGACTCCTGCTTAACAGTAATAAAGGCATCGCCTGCAAGCAGAACACCGTCGTCATCCCGGAAAAAAGATACATGCCCGGGAGTATGGCCCGGGGTATGTATCCACCTCCATCCCGGGAGACCGGGCAAGGAAGCATCCTCAGGGAGTTCCTTAGCGCTCTCCCCGATATCGATCGGCCTTCTGGGATATAAAGGCGATATCAGGGCCATTAATCCTCTCCCGACAGCAGGGTCTGCCGGCGGATAGGTTTCTTTTCCTGTCAGATACGGAAGCTCAGCTCTGTGTGCATAGACGGGAACATCCCATTTAGAAAGTATTGCCCTCAACCCGCCTATATGATCAAAATGAGCGTGTGTCATCAGGACGGCAAGAGGCCTGGATTCCCTCCCGAACATCTTCTCTGCAAACCTGATGATGAAACCGCCGGATAAAGGCACGCCTGCATCGACAAGAATCCAATCTCTCCCTTTAGGGCCCAGCCCTGTTAAAAAAGCGATATTCGCAATTGCCGTTCTATAAACGTATACATTTTCTGCAATCCTGTGTTTCTCGACATATGTTTTTTGCTGTTCCATTTCGTGCCTCCTACTGAAGAATTATTCTTACTATCCCCGTTTTTTTGTTTTTTTTCGATAGAAAGGTTTAACAGGCAGCCGGATGTGGTTTATATATAAATATTCTTTCTAGAGGTGAACCCCATGTTCAATATACTTGCAAGACAATTTGAAAACCCTAAGGGAATGCTCGGCAAGCTGGCAGGCAAAATTATGTACAGCGAAAATCGGACCATCAACAGTTGGACGGCCAAGAAGCTTAATATTAAGAACAAGGACCGCATCCTTGAAGTCGGATACGGTCCCGGTTATTGCATAAAATATATTATGAACCGATTCCGCTGTGTCTATATCGATGGAGTTGATCTCTCACCAGACATGGCAGCATCTGCGGAAAAGAGGAATAATGAATGGATAGATGAAGGAAGGGTCAGGCTGTTTACAGGAGATATACACAGCATTGCATCAGACCTGGACACCTATCATAAAATTGTTTCAATAAACAATTATCCCCTTTGGACTAAACCAAGGGAAACCCTGGGCATGCTTTATGAAATTACGGAGGCCGGCGGAGAAATTGCCATAACTGTACAGCCGCGCGAGAAAGATGCTGACACCCTTATTACAAAAAATCTGGCAAAAGTCATTGAAGCAGATCTGGCCTCTGCAGGCTACGAAGAAATACAGGCATCCTTTAAGGATGTGCAGCCTGTACTGGCTGTATGTGTGACCGCCAAAAAAGGCAGGCAATAAAAACGGCTGAAAATCAAACTTCGATCGCAAGAATAAGCATACTGAAAAATGGAGCTCCTTCAGTGAAGGGCTCCATTTTTTCATTTCTTATATTTAGAATCACAGAATCAGCCAATAGACCAGCCCAAAGCTGATGAGCGATACCGCAGCCGATGCAAATAGTCCTGTAAGCAGCGGCATTACGCCGAGTTTGGCAAACTGTTTAAGGTCTGTCTGCAGGCCGACAGCCGCCATGACCATTATAATGACAAACTTTGAAATGCTGCTCAGCAGATCTTGGACTGCAGCTGGAAATGCTCCGAATGAATTGAGCATGCTGACAGCCAGAAACCAGACGATGAACCAGGGAAAGGCTTTTTTGAAAGAACCTGCCCGGCTGCTTTTATCTGCCGTTCCCATCAGGATAGGGAGGATGAGTATCAGCGGCAGAAGGAATATTGTCCTTCCCAACTTGACCGTGGTCGCAACTTCCCCTGCTTCATTTCCATAAACATATCCGACTGCAATTGCAGAGGAGGTATCATGGACTGCCGTACCTGCCCATATTCCGAAAGCCTGCTCGTTCATATGAAATACATGACCGATGATCGGATATAGAAAAAAGGCAATCAGGTTGAAAAAAACGATTGTCGAGATGGCGTATGCGGTTTCATCGTCCTTTGCCCCCAGGAGACCTTTTACAGCTGAAATGGCCGTTGCTCCGCAAATGCTTGCCCCCACCCCGATCAATAGTGATAAGGTCTTACCAAGCTTCAGAAAATGCCCGAACCAAAGTGTAAGAAGTATGCCTGAGCAAACAGATACAAAAATAATGAGCAGGGATTGCCTCCCTATTTCAAAAATATCAAAAATATTCAGGCCGGCCCCGAGCAATACGACTGCGGCTTTGAGAAGCCTTTTAACCGTCAGTGTAAGCCCCTGTTCAAAAACCGGGTTTATGCCTGCTGTGTTGCGAAGGGCAGCCCCTATCAGGATGGCAAATAATATTCCGCCGACCAAAGGAAAAATGCCGCCCAGAAATTTTGCCGCTGCTGCAATCGCAATAGCCAAAATGAGCCCCGGCAACCATTGCGGAAGCCTGGCGGCCGCTTGCTGTAGCCGTTCCATCTTTCTCTCACTACTCCCTGATGATAAGGCAAATTTATAGCTTCTATAAAACTGCTCTTCTCTTATTTTGTTAAAATCCACAAATAATCTTAACATAAAAGGACTCTTAGTAAAATCTGCGGGAATAGCAAGAAAATTCCGATAAAAAAGCATCAGGCCCGAAAGCCTGATGCTCCTTTTATCGGTAAATATTTTTCCGGATTTCAAGCATACTTCGTCGATATCCAAGTCGCGTCCTTGGCGCTCGATAATCTCCCTCAGCTTTTCTTAGTTGATAAATTCCTTATCAATAAAATTCGAGAAATCAGGTTTCTCTTTCAGGAACTTTAATGCATAAGAAGAGTCTGCAAATGCCTGGACTGTATCCTCATCCACTTCATAAGTAAAGCCAATGCGTTCCCAGGCTTTGTCTACAACTGACTTTTCCAGCTCCTGGCCAGTAACCTCTTTAATATCCTTGATTGTGATTTCCTTTGCCTGCTCTGGATTCTCTGTAATATATTTCACAGCATCCTTGTGGGCTTCGACAATCTTTTGGATCACTTCAGGATTATCTTCAATTGCTTTTCCTGATGTTACCATGACAGACGCCGGCAGGGTTTCCCCGAAAGCGACTTCATCCCAGCCGATGACAACATTAGCATCGGTTTCTTCTTCAATTACTGCAGCCCATGGTTCAGGAGCAACCGCTACATCAATCTTGCCGGATTTCAGCATATTGGCATATTGTGCCGGATTTCCAGTCAGGTGTTTCATTGTTCCGCCGATCCTTTCGGATGTGATGCCGGACTCTTCCAGGTAAGTTTCGTATTGAACATCATGTGTACATCCGACTGCAGGCGTAATATACGTTTTCCCCGCAAAATCAGCTGCTGTCTTGATGCCGCTGTCTTTACTTGCCAGAACAACTGTGCCGCCTGTAGAAGCTCCGGCAATCAGCTTAACATCTGCTCCAGTAGAATAATTATTCATCGCAGGTCCGGGACCGACCAGACCGGCATCCAAATCACCTGTTTTGAGCGCAGTCATAAACTGGCCACCATCCGCAAAAGTCTTATATTCGATCGTTGTTCCATCTCCAAGGCGCTTCTGGAAGAAGCCCTGGTCCTTTGCAACCATCGCAGGCACATGGTTGATATTCGGGAAGTAGCCGATAACGATTTTTTCTTTAGAGCCCGAGCTGTTTTCTGAGGATCCGCAGCCTGAGAGGATCCCAGCAGCTGTCAATAATGACGCCATGAAGATAAAGGCTTTCTTTTTCATTTTATTTCCCCCTATTTGTTATTTTCAAGTCCCCATCTTTCAAGTACCGATTTTTCAATACGCTGGAAAATCAGCTGGTCCACAATGGAACCAATGACCCCGATAATAATCATGACGGCGATTACAAGGCTCATGTCCCCGAAATCAGAAGCATATCTCAGCGTATACCCGAGTCCCGGACCCGTGCTGAGCAGTTCCCCTGCCATCAATGCACGCCATGCGAATGCCCATGCAAGCCTTGCCCCTGTCACGACATATGGGATTGAGGCTGGGAAGATGACCCTTGTGAACAAGTCGATCCCTGAGGAGCCCATTGTCTGTGCCGCACGAATGAACAATGGTGAAACATTCTTGATTCCGACCCTCATATTCAGGGTCATGACAAAAGTGCCGCCAAGAATGACAACAAAGATGACAGACACTTCATTTAAGCCGAACCACATGATCGCAAGCGGCAGCCAGACGATGCTCGGTACGCTTTGGAGCGCAAGGATGACGGTGCCCAGTGTTTCATCGGCCGTCTTTGATTTGGCAAGCAGAATCCCGAGGGCCGAGCCCAGCACTAGACTGATGCCAAGGCCAATAAGCAGTCTCCTGAAGCTGGCCGCAAGATCATAAAGAAGTGTTTTATCACTGATTCCTGTCACGAGTGATTGGAACACATCAGTCGGCGATGGAAGGATGGTCGGCAGCCACAGGCCCATCCTTGAGCCCAGCTCCCATAAGCCAATGACGATTGCAAAGAAGATGATTCGTTTAATTGCTGGTTTCATTGGCTAATTCCTCGCTTACGACTTTATCGATTTCCTTTTTTAGATAGCTCATAATATGATCTTCTATTTCAAGCATTTCCTTTTTATATTGGTCTCTTGGCCGGGGGAGATCCACCGTGATGTCCTGGAGGATCGTTCCCGGCTTGGTGCCCATCACTATGATGCGGTCAGAGAGCTTAATAGATTCGGAGATGCTGTGGGTCACAAAGAGAATCGTTTTCTTTGTCTCCATCCAGATCTTTTCAAGCTGCTGGTGAAGCCTTGATCTTGTTTGTTCATCTAGGGCCCCAAAGGGTTCATCCATGAGCAGGATCTCAGGATTCATGGCCAGGGCCCGCGCAATTGAGACCCTTTGCTGCATGCCGCCGGACAGTTCATGCGGATAATGGCCGGGATATTTGCCGAGCTGAACCATCTGCAGATATCTGAGTGCTGTCTCCTTAGCCGCACTCTTTGACATTTCCTTTTTCAACGGGAATGTCACATTTTCCAGTACATTCAGCCATGGAAATAATGCGGCCTGCTGGAAAACCATCCCCCTGTCCCTGCCCGGCTTTGTCACCTTCTGCTGATCGATCAGGACACTGCCGCTCGTCGCTGAGGTAAGGCCTGCCACAATATTCAGCAGTGTTGATTTACCGCAGCCGGAAGGACCGAGGATCGATATAAACTGGCCTTTTTCAATGCTCAGGTTTATATCCTTCAGCACATCTGCGGCCATGCCGTTTTTATCAAAATACTGTTTATTTACAGATTGAACATCAATAAACACAGAAAACCACCTATTCTAAGAAATCTTATTATAATACTCGGATATAGTATGTAATTATAATGTATTCACCGGGCATGTCAAGCTTTCAGAATAAATTTAAAACCCATAATAAATTAACGGCATAAACCAAGCATGGCAGAGTATTTCAGCAGCTGGAGAATGGAAAAAAATAAGCCTCCCCCTTAATCGGGAGAGGCTTTTCATTATGGCTGAAAGGCATTTTCCTTTTTGGAAGCTTTAATGAGCTTCTCGATTTCTTCAAGATTATTTTCTTCAAAAAGCTGGACGATTTTGCTTCCGACGATCACACCGTCGCAGATTTGATTCATAGCCTTGACATGTTCGGGGGTTGAGATGCCGAATCCAGCGAGCACGGGCAGCCTGCTTACACTCTTTACCTTTTGCAAATGCTCCTGAAGCTCTCCGGAAAAATCTCTCCTTGCACCCGTTGTCCCTTTGACTGTGACCGCATATAAAAAGCCATTTCCCTTTTCCGAAATTTGCTGTATCCGCTCAATCGGGCTTGTCAATGTAGCAAGCCTGATGATTTCAAGGCCGTCCCTTTCTGCATGGGGTGCAATCAGATCTTCTTCTTCAGGAGGGAGATCTGGAAGGATCAGGCCGTCTACACCAGCCTTGCTTGCTTCCATTGTAAACCGTTCGATTCCATAAGCCATGACAGGATTTACATAAGTCATGATAATGATAGGGATATGGACGATCGGCCTGATCGTTTTCAAGGTTTCAAGGACTGTTTTAAGCGTAGTCCCTTCTTTCAGCGAGCGGATTCCCGCCTTTTCGATGACCGGGCCGTCCGCTACCGGGTCCGAAAAGGGAATGCCGACTTCTACAGCTGTGGCACCGCATTTTTCAAGAAACGTGATTTTGTCCCCCAGTGTGGCAAGCCCGCCATCTCCTGCCATAATATAAGGGATAAAGGCCTTTTCCTCTTTTTCTTTCAAAAGGCGGAACACTTTTTCAATTCTATTCATCCTTCTTCCCTCCTAATCTGGCTTTCACCGTTTCTACGTCCTTGTCCCCCCGCCCTGACAGGCAGACGGCAATTCCTTCACTATTATTCATCGTCCCTGCAAGCTTTAAGGCAAAAGCTACAGCATGGGCGCTTTCGAGTGCCGGAATGATTCCTTCTAGCCTGCACAGCAGCTTAAGCGCTTCAAGAGCTTCCTCATCTGTGATAGATTCATAGACTGCCCTGCCAGTATCCTTAAGATAGCTGTGCTCAGGTCCTACTCCCGGATAATCGAGGCCTGCCGAGATGGAATGTGCTTCCTGGATCTGGCCGTCCTCATCCTGCAGCAGATACATAAGGGCTCCGTGAAGCACACCAGGTTTTCCTTTAGTCAATGATGCCGCATGGTTTCCGGTATCTACCCCAAGGCCTGCTGCTTCCACACCATACATGCGGACACTCTTGTCTTTTATGAAAGGATAAAACATCCCCATGGAATTGCTTCCCCCTCCGATGCAGGCTACAACCGCATCCGGGAGCTTTCCTTCTTTTTCAAGATACTGCTGCTTCGTTTCAGCCCCAATCACGCTTTGGAAGTCCCTAACAATCATCGGGAATGGATGGGGCCCCATCACAGAGCCGAGTATATAGTGTGTGTCTGATACATTGGCTACCCAGTAGCGCAGCGCTTCATTGACTGCGTCTTTCAATGTGCTGCTGCCTGAGCTGACACCGACGACCTTCGCTCCCAGTAGTTCCATCCTGAATACATTCAGTGCCTGCCTTCTGATATCCTCTTCCCCCATATAAATGACGCATTCAAGATTCAGCAGGGCACAGACGGTTGCAGTGGCTACGCCATGCTGCCCTGCCCCAGTTTCTGCAACGATTTTCTTCTTCCCCATGCGGACTGCCAATAAAGCCTGGCCGATCGTATTATTGATTTTATGAGCGCCGGTATGGTTTAAATCCTCCCTTTTCAGGAAAATCTTAGCCCCTCCTGCATGCTTCGTCAGGTTTTCGGCAAAATAAAGCGGCGTTTCCCGGCCAACATAGTCTTTCAGAAGACTGTTCAGTTCCTTTGTAAAGCTTTCATCCTGGAGGGCCTTTTTATATTCTTCCTCCAGTTCTGTAACTGCCTGCATAAGTGTTTCGGGCACATATCTTCCACCGTATATGCCGAAATGCCCTTTTTCATCTGGCATCGTATAGACTGCTGTCATTTTACTTCCTCCTCATTTTTGAGCGCATTTTTTGCTTCTGCTATAAATTCCGCAATCAGGGCGGGATCTTTTTTTCCGTCCTTTTCCACGCCGCTGCTGACATCAGCCATAAAAGGCGCTGCCTTACGGATTGCTTCTCTTGCATTTTCTGGATTCAAACCGCCTGCAAGGATTACTTTTTTACCGCCAAAATCCCTGCCTTCAAGAATACTCCAGTCAAAGGCGATTCCGTTCCCGCCCCTGTATTTTCCCTTTGGGCTGTCCAGGAGGATATAATCACAAGGATATTCCGCAATCCGGGCAAGATCTTCCTCACCTTGCACACTCAGGGCTTTAATGACTGGCAGATTGATGCCTGCACAGAATTCCGGAGTCTCATCACCATGAAGCTGGACCATATCCAATCCGGCAATTTCCGCCGTTTTTTCAATTATTTCTTTGGATTCATTAACAAAGACGCCAATCTTCAGGGGCCCCCCGGGAAGCTTTGCTATTATTTCGGCCGCTTCCTCAGGCGCGATGCGGCGCCTGCTTTCGGCAAAAACAAATCCTAATGCATCGGCCCCGCTTTTGGCTGCATAAAGACCGTTCTCCAGATCAGTGATGCCGCAGATTTTCACCTTCATGGGATCCGCACCTCCTTTAAAGGAAGCTTCATGCCGCTGAGCGATGATTCAAGATCAGAGGCTTTCATGAAGGTTTCCCCGACAAGGATGCCTCCTGCCCCTGCAGAGACTGCTCTTTTAGCATCCTCGACCGTTTTCATGCCGCTTTCGCTGATCAGAAATGCACCTGATTCTCTAATTGCCGGAGCGAGGCTTTCTGTAACAGAGAGATTTACATTAAATGTCCGCAAATCACGGTTGTTAACCCCTATCAGCCTGCTGCCTGCTGCTATGGCTCTTTCTGCTTCCCCCTCATTGTGAACCTCTACCAGTACCTCAAGATCCAAACTGGAAGCATACTGGTACAGCTCATTCATCTGCCCTTCCCCAAGCGCTGCTGCGATCAACAGAATGATATCGGCCCCTGCACTTTTTGCTTTGGCAATTTGAATATTATCAATCATAAAATCCTTGCAGAGAATCGGGACATCGACAGCGCCTCTGACTGCTGCCAGGTCCTCAAAACTTCCTTTAAAAAAGGACGTGTCAGTTAATACGGAAATAGCATCGGCACCATATTCAACATATTTGGCAGCCTGTTCGGCCGGTGATGCATCCATGCTAATATCGCCTTTTGAAGGCGAAGCCCGCTTGAATTCGGCAATGATGCTCAAATGTTCGGCTGCTTCAAGTCTGGAAATGAAAGACCGTTTTGGTGTTTCAGGGATCTCAGGCAGCCCAAAAGCTTTCAGCCTTGCAACTTCCCGTTTTTTTTCTTCGATAATTTTATCTAAAATGGTCGCCATCTTATATCACCTCTTGTTTGAACTTGCTGCCGGCGTTAACCAGGAGTTCAAGCTTCTCCAGTGCAGCACCGCTGTCAATGCTTTCTGCAGCAAGCTTGATTCCCTCCTGGATGGTATCCGCTTTTCCGCCGGCGAAAATGCCAATCCCGCTGTTCAGCAGGACAGTATCACGATATGCCCCTTTTTCACCGCTGAGCACCTTCCGCAGGATTTCCGCATTTTCCTTTGAATCTCCGCCACGTATTTCTTCATTACTATATATGCCAAGCCCAGTCTCTTCAGGCCGGAGGATTTGCTGTGTAATCTTCCCGTTGTCAAGGATAGCCAAATGGTTCTCTCCCTGGAGGGAAGCTTCGTCCATGTATCCGGCACCGTTCAATACAACCGCTCTTTTACGCCCCAGTTCATTGAGTACCTCTGCAAACATGGAAAGCAAATCCCTTCTGTAGATCCCCAGAAGCTGTGAATCAAGCTCCATCGGATTGGTGAGAGGCCCAATCAGGTTGAAAATCGTCGGAATCCTTAAATCCTTCCTTACCTTCATGATCCTTTTGATCTGAGGATGAACATGCGGTGCATAAAGAAAGGCAATGCCAATTTCCTGGAGGATTTCTTCAAGACGCTCCGGCGCCAGGTTCAGGTTGATCCCCAAGTGCTCCAGGACATCAGCGCTCCCAGTCTTACTGGACACGCTCCTGTTTCCATGCTTGGCAACAGGGATTCCCGCTCCTGCGATGACAAATGCACTGGTTGAGCTGATATTGAAGCTTTTTGATCCATCCCCGCCAGTCCCGCAATTGTCCAGGGCTCCGGGAATTTTCTTTTCAAACCTAAGGCTTCTGCCCCTTAAGCCTTTCACCAGCGCTGCGATTTCAGCAACCGTTTCTCCCTTTGTTTTCAGCCCGACCAGGAAAGCCGCAATTTCACTGTCTGTCACCTCTTCGGACAGCAGGTGGGCCATCGCCTCCATCATCTCTGGTTCCGTCAGTTCTGTCCGTTCAGATAAGCGTTCCAGTATGTGCCTCATAGCTATTCTCCTTCCTGATTTCCGATAAAAAGTTTGCCAGCATCCTTTTTCCGTTTATCGTCCCGACTGATTCCGGGTGAAACTGAAGGCCGAAGAGCGGGTAGTCTTCATGTTTGATGGCCATGATTTCCTGATCATCCATCGATCTCGCCAGCACCTTGAATTGTGCCGGAAGCGTTCCGGTCTGGATGACAAGTGAGTGATATCTCATGATATCGATGGGCTGCTCCATGTATTGAAACAAATAAGAGCCGGTATGCTTAAGCTTTGATGTTTTTCCATGCATAATTCTGGAAGCCTTCTCGATACTGGCACCGAATGCCTGGCCAATGGCCTGATGTCCCAGGCAAATCCCGAGGATCGGGATTCTGCTGCAGAATTCCTGGATCAGATTTATGCAAATGCCTGCGTTTTCCGGCCGGCCGGGACCCGGAGACAATACAATGGCTTCAGGTTTCATGCTGCCTATTTCATCAAGGCTGATCTTGTCGTTCCGGACAACCTTTATTTCTTCGCCAAGCTCTCCCAAATACTGATACAGGTTATACGTAAATGAATCGTAGTTATCAATTAATAAAATCATCTTGATCCTCCAAAAATGCCCTTAATTTATGAATGGTTTCTTCATACTCTTTTTCGGGCACCGAGTCATGTACGATGCCTGCCCCAGCCTGGATGTAGGCCTTATTCCCCTTTATCAGCATGGTGCGGATCGCAAGCGCGAAGTCCATACTGCCTCCCGCAGAAAAATAGCCGATCGCCCCTGAATAAACACCCCGCTTGTATTCCTCCAGTTCATTAATAATTTCCATCGCCCTTATTTTCGGTGCGCCTGATACTGTCCCTGCCGGCAGGCAGGCAGCAAGTGAATCTGCGGGTGAATAATCCGGCTTCAGCTTTCCGGATACCTCAGAAACCAAATGGATGACATGCCTGAATTTCTCGGCTTGCATGTATTTCTCTATCTTTACTGAACCGAATTCGCAAACCCTGCCAAGGTCATTTCTACCAAGGTCCAGGAGCATCCGGTGCTCGGCAAGCTCTTTTTCATCGTTCAAAAGGTCGGCTGACAGCCTCTCATCTTCTTCCTCGTCCTTTCCCCTAGGCCTTGTTCCGGCAATGGGGTTCGTGGTTACTTTGTCAGAATCTGCCTTGATCAGGCTTTCCGGAGATGCACCGGCGACTGCATATTCACCAAAATTCAGAAAATACATATATGGTGAAGGATTCTGAATACGGAGCCTGCGGTAGAACGAGAACGGATCTCCTTCAATGTCTGCCTGCATACGCTGTGAAAGCACCACCTGGAAGATATCTCCCTGGATGATATACTCTTTGGCTTTCTTTACCTTTTCAACAAAAGACTCTTTCGTTTCTGAAGCCGAGTACCTTGATATCTTTATACCGCTGTCAGAAGGACCGGCAGAGCCTTCTTCTATTTCCTTTCTCCGTCCGGCAATCCCGTGCCTTAGGCTCTCTTCTGTCGTATCGGGTGTCAGAGAGGTGCCGATCAGGTAAACTTTCTGTTCAGCATGGTCATAGACAGCCATGATTTCAAAGAACATCAGATGCACATCCGGAACTCCCAATTCATCTTTTGGGATACTTCCGATATCCTCATACTGCCTGATGCTGTCGTACCCGACATAGCCCACCGCTCCTCCTGCTAGGGGAAAGGGTGCATGCATGGGTATTTCAGGAAGCAGTTTTTTTACCATTTCAAGGGCAGGCTCCTCCAATTCGGTTTCTTCTCCTCCCTTGATCAGAATGCTTTTGCCGCCATTCCCCTTTAATTCAAATACAGGATCTGCACCGATAAACGAATATCTTCCTGAGCGCTCATGCTTCAGCGAACTTTCAAGCAGGAATTTTTTTTCCCCGCTGATCCGCTGATAAATGCTGATGGGCGTCAGTATATCACCTTCCAGTTCTTCAATCAGAATGCCTGGTACTGCCTCTGCTCTGCTCATTATTTTTCCTCCTATGCTTTTCTCGGCTCGGCTCCTATAAAAAAAGTCCCCTATACGCACAGGTATTGTGCATATAGAGGACGATATTCCGGACCGCGGTGCCACCTCTGGTTAGAGCAAGAAATGCTCTCTCTTTTCGGGTGCGCAAGACTTTCAGCCCTGCAGACCCTATCCTGATAACGGCGGAATCCCGTGCATCCCTACTTTTTTTCAGGATGCCTCTCACAAGTCCATTCACAATGCTGTTCGTGCCGGCTTCCACCACACCCGGCTCTCTGTAACGAACGAATGCTCTGCTACTCCTCTTGTTCAGCGATTTTTATATTCTTTTTTGTATAACACAAAAAGGGTCCCTCATCCTTATAAAAAGGACGAGAAACCCGTGGTGCCACCTTCATTAGCTGATCAATCAGCTCACTTTACAGACAGCAGGACAATATTCCTGCCATCTGTCTCTTGTAACGATGAGACTGTTCGCCAAAGCCTACTGCTCAAAAGGGTTCGGTTTGGAGGCTCGGAAGTCCATTCACGATTGCATCTGCACTGATTCCCACCATTCATCAGCTCTCTAAAGCATCTGCAAAAGTTACTACTCTTCGTCATTGCCGTGCGATATATTGATTATTATGATAAATCGGATATATCCGTTTGTCAAATCATTTTTTATATAAATTTATGTAATATTATACAAAGCCTTTTGGAGCTTCGTTTTCCAGACATCCGCCAGCGCCTCTATACTGAGCATCTTCTCCATTGCTCTGGCATCTTTCCGCCCCCGGAAAAAGATTTCATTTCCCTCCAAGACCGAAATATCCTCCTGCTTCCGTTCAAGAAGGATCATTGGTGAATCTTTCCGGACAACGCCTGGTTCGATCACCCTGAAAAAATATCCTGTAAATCCTGTCTCCACGATTCTTGCCAGCAGCTTATCTGCTTCATTGAACTTAGAGATGGTCGAGCACGGCACCCGCCCCTGGGTGATTTGGATGACCGCATCGCCCAGTGTGAAAATATCCCCGATGAAAACATCTTCTTCCTTCATATTTTCTGCACAGATATTCTCTCCGAATGCCGGGGGCTGAAATACTTTTCCAAATTCTTTTTCCCACATGCTGTAATGCTCGTAAGGATACAAACATACTGCCCTGTCAGGGCCGCCATGGAAATCAGGATTGGCGACACCGTCGCCGGCAAAACCCTCTGGCACCAGTCTGGCTTCCTCCAGTGGAGTTTTCCCTATTGCAGAAGTTTCTTTTTTTCCTTTCCAGTCAAATTGCTTTGGTTTGCCTATGCTGAATTCAATAATCCGGCCTTTCATTGCTTTTTTCCCCTCCATGAACCCAATTAGTCTGCCCGCTGGCATTATTCCCTATTCTATCTCTTTTGGCGGAATGTTCCAACCCTTCTCTTTGCCAAAAAATAGCAGGGAAAGAAGTCAGCCTGTTTGCTAATAGTAATAGTATCAACACAGGAGGCAGGTTTTCAAATGGAGCATGTGGAGAAAGTCGTTTTAAAGAAATCCAAGAAAAAAGCAAAGGAAAAGAAAAGCCAGAAGAATAATGACACGCATAATCAAAAATGGGCTGTCCTTTCTATTTCCTCAATCCCTCTAGTTATGACACTGGGGAATTCCATGCTTATTCCAGTTCTGCCTGTCATGGAGCGGGAGCTTGGCATTTCTTCCTTCCAGTCCAGTATGATCATTACGGTGTACAGCATTGTGGCCATTATTCTGATACCGCTTGCCGGATACCTTTCAGACCATATCGGAAGGAAAAAGGTTATCATTCCCAGTCTCCTGATTGCTGCTGTCGGCGGTCTTATATCCGGCTGGGCATCCTGGAAGATGGCTGATCCCTACTGGCTTATCCTTATTGGAAGATCACTGCAGGGGATTGGCGCAGCTGGAGGGGCGCCTATTGTCATGCCTTTGGTGGGGGATATGTTCAAGAACGAGGAAGAAGTCAGCAGTTCTCTTGGAGTGATAGAAACTTCAAACACCTTTGGCAAGGTATTAAGCCCGATTCTTGGCGCCTTTTTGGCAGGTTTCCTATGGTTTTTGCCTTTTTTTGCTTTTCCGGTATTTTGTGCCATCTCTATCCTTCTGATGGTCTTGCTGGTAAAAACACCTGAGAAGCGGACAGAGCCTATTCCCTTTAAAGCTTTTTTCAAAAAAATCAAGGAAATCTTCAAAAATAATGGCAAATGGCTTTATGCCATTTTTGTGGCAGGCATCATATTAATGTTCGTATTATTCGGAGTGCTGTTTCACCTCTCTGATATCCTTGAAAAGCAGTATGATATCAAAGATGTGAAAAAAGGGCTGTTTCTTGCCATTCCATTAGGCGCTCTATGTTTATCGTCCTATATTACCGGAAAGCTGATCAAAGAGAATAAGTCGCTGATGAAGTGGATTACTTTTTCCGGCAGCATCCTGCTGGCTGCCTCAGTCGGAATCCTAGGATTCTCAACCAATCTCTGGTTTCTCATGGCCATGTTTGCTGTTGGGGGAATCGGAATCGGTGTCAGCCTGCCCTGCCTGGATGCCCTGATCACTGAGGGCATTGAGAAGGAAGAAAGAGGGACGATCAGCTCACTGTACAGCTCGATGAGGTTCATCGGCGTAGCAGCAGGCCCGCCAGCTGTCGCAATCATCGTTAAGCAGTCAGATCAGCTCTTGTTTTATATATTATGCGGAGTTTCCATTCTCGCTGCACTGGCAGTCCTGTTTGCCATAAAGCCGGATAAAGAGGGGTAGGGGAGCATACAGCGGGTCTTCCGGAAAAGAATGAATCGGCAAACCAAAAGCCCGGCAAAATAGCCGGGCTTTAAGTCATTTTATCGCTTTCTCCAGGCTCCCTGTCATTTCGTTCAGCTCGCGGATGTTTTCAACAATTCCCATTACCCGCTGTTCCTGCACTTCTGCGCTTGCCAGCACTTCTTCAACGGAAGCTGCCGACTGCTCGGTGATGGCTGCAACAGCAGTCATTTCTTCCCGGACGCTGGCTGCAGCCTCCTGGAGCTGCTCATTGAGTGACCTTAGATATTCCGCCTGTCCCAAGACAGCAGAAGACTGTTCCTGGATAGATGAGAACAGGTTCTCCGCCTCTTCCGCTGACTGCCTTCCATCAGAGACCTCAGCCATACCGTTCCCGATCAGCTCCGCTGCCTCTTTGAATGTGCCTTGAATCCCTTCCAGAATCCCTGTTATCCGGCCGGAAGCATCATGAGCCTGCTGGGCAAGCTTTCTGACCTCCTCGGCCACAACGGCAAACCCCTTGCCATGCTCGCCTGCCCGGGCTGCTTCAATTGCGGCGTTCAGTGATAATAGATTGGTTTGATCTGCAATGCCGGCAATCAGTTTGACAATGCCCTCAATCTGTTTGTTTTCCTCATTGACCTTCGCCATGACAGAATTGGTCGTTTCAACCATCATTCCAATCCTGTTCATTTTTTCATAGAGCCTGTCCATCTTTTCTTTACCCTGCAGCGTCATTTCAGCCGAAGCAGTTGAAGAGGCTTCCATGATGCCTGATGCCTCATTTGCCTTCATAACTCCATCATACACATCCTGAATAGCGGAATTAACATCTGTAATACTTGCAGCCTGAGATTCAATCCCTCCTGCAAGCTCCTGGAAAGCGAGGACCACCTCACCTGTAATTTTTCCCGTTACTTCTGCATTTTCATTCAATCCTCGGTTTGACTTTCCCAATACCTCGATTGTTCTTTGAACTTCCTGCAGGACCACTTCCGTTTTCTGCTTTTGGAGCTCTGACTGCTTTCTGCCTGATTCAACTTTTTTCAGCATCCCGTTCCCCAGCACGCTTTGGGCGGTAAGAGCCGAAAGCACCAAAATGAAAAATGCATTAACAGCCAGTTTATCAACCTCGCCATAATCCGGTTTAACAGCCAGGAAATAGTTCATCATCACCAGTGCGATCAGTCCATTCAAGAGAAGCGGCCGGTAATTATGATACAGGGAGATGATCCCAAGCGCTAAAAAGAAAATAAGCAAATTTGTGAATTCAGCAGTCGATTGGACAAAAAAGAAAGAAACGACTGCCAATCCTATTGATATAAAATACATGATAAGAGGGATGGCCTTTTTCCTCCAAATCATAAAGCTGCAAAACAGGGAGAATGGCCCTCCCGCTGCCAATATGGTCACTACTGTTTTGGGTGTATCCGATGCTACTGCAACCCCAAGTATCACGCATGCCCATAAAAGATAGACAAGCAATAGATTCCGTTTATGCAGGTCAGCCAAGTAATCTGTCATATATATTCTCCTGATCATCTATTCCTAAATTTACTCAGCATAAATTCAGTAACTTTATTATAATGGGAAATAATACCTAAGAAAAGCTTTTTTACGCTAAAAAGAACAGCACTCTGGCTGTTCTAAATTTTTGCCTCCGAAAAAAGGAATCCAAGTATAACCTGGTTAAAAGCTTGCCATTTTTTTGTAGGCAGCTGATGGGCCACTTTTTTAATGACAGCTGATTGACAATCAATGTGCTTTTTGTATGATCTGATATGCTGATTGGCAAAATCGCGGGAACCGTACATCAGAAGCAGCGGAGCCTTGAGCTCTTTCAGCCTGTCTGTGCAACTATAATGCAGTGACTGGCCGTAGAACTGGAACCATATCTGTTTGTCTGCAAGCTCCATATGCTCCGCCAGCCTGGCCCGGTAAGCATGATCTCGCGTATGGCTTGCCGCAAGCAGCGGGATCAGGATATCCGGATGATGCTTGATCATATACATGCCTGCAAGATGTTCATACTTAAATGCAGCTGACTGGACCTCCGGGTAGCCGCTTGCCAGGATGAGCGCCGCAGCCCTCTCCGGATAAGTGAGGGCAAATTCCTGTGCGATCAGCCCCCCGGCAGAATATCCAAGAACTGCTGCTCTTTCAATCTTCAGGGAATCCAGCAGAGCGGCTATTTCATTAGCATACCCGCCAATAGATATGTTTGTCTGACAGACAGGTGATCTGCCGTGCCCGCTGAGATCTGGAAGAATAACCCTGAACCATCCAGAAAGGGGCTTTTGGCATTCAAAAACCTCGCTTCCCATACCAGGCGGGTGAATGAAGACTAACGGAATCCCGCTCCCCATCTCTTCATAAAAAATCCTCCCGCCCCGATATTCAAAACTGGCCAAAGTCAGTGAGGCCTCTGTTTCTCAGCTTTCTTTTCTGAAGCTGTCATATCCTTTGAAAACTCCATATCGTTTATGCTCTTGGCGCTTTGCAGGCCGGATTTCGTTTTTCTATTGCGCTTAGTCATGAAATTTAGTCTCCTTCTGAAGCATGATTGGACAGCCATTACTGGTGCGTTATGTCTCCAGCCATATCCCTGGCTGCCTTAATAGTATGGCTCGCATTAGAGAACTGCCATGCACCTGAAACGGATTGCCTTGATTTACCGGCTGGCTAGATCCTGCCGCCTCTTTCCTTGTAATTTCCCAGCAGTCCCAGCTCATTATTCAGAAGGATTTCCATCTGTTCTATATCACTTCGATCCACAACGCCGTCTTTCTCATTCCATCCGATGCTGTAAACAAGGAAATACCCCCTGACCCGGCGGAAAATAACAGTGGTATTCGGGTACTTATCAAAGACTGCTTTTCTTTGCCCCCTCCGCATATAGCCCCATTTTAAAATGTCCATACAATCCCTGCAATCTGATTAGTTTTTTACCCTTTACCCTAATCCATGGGGATTATCACATAAACAGAAAAAGCCGCATTTCTGCGGCTGTGCTTTTTCCTTTTATCTTTCACCAGACAAATTTCCGCCAAGATCCGGTTTGTCTTCAGTCTTCGGCGTCTCGTCGTTTCGCATTCCCCGGTCGCTCCAGTCTTCGCTGCTTTCATTTTGCTCTTCAATTTGTTCATCAAGCTGCCTCATGTCAGCCGGATCAACATAGCGGGAAGGAATAACTCTGTTGCTGTCATTATTAGGCTGATTGACCTGGTCGTTATCAAAACCATCGCCATTATTGCGCATTGGTGTATAATTCATCTCTTCCGGCTCATTCATTTGATTGTTGTTTGTGCCGCAGGCTGACAAAGGCAGGACAATGGACAATATCGCCAGAATGGATGCTGCTCTTTTTTTCACTAAGAATTCCTCCTCAAAATGTGTTCTTTTTTAGTATGTTCACATTAGAGAAGGTTAAAATGCGTAATATTATCAGCCCGGGAAATGCTTGCTAATACTGAAGCCGGGGTTTCGCTGGATCACAGTCCGGCTTTCCTTCTGACTGTGCCTCGGCTAGCTTAGACAAATAATAGCATTCTTCCCTGAACATATGGTCGGCCATCAGGGGAGCAAACGTTCCGAGGGCCTGGTTTGAGAGTTCAAGCTCTTCAATTTCATCCAGGAAATTCATAAATAACTTCATCTCGAGCTTGACGTTTTTGTTAAACCGGTCCAGTGCCGGAAAGCTTTGGATATTCGTCCTCAAAAATCCGGTAAGCTCTACAGCCTTTAAGTAAAAGCCCTCAAAATGTTTTGTATAATCATCGCTTTTTTCTTTAATCATCTTCTCGATCCGGTCCATATTGTCTGATATCGCACCAGCATGACCCGCAGCATCAAGCAGCCAGATCAGATGATGATGAAGCTCATGAAATACTGGCGGAGCTTCACCTTTTTTTAAGTAACTAAGCACAAGCAGGTATTCCTCAAGCTCGTTCACCATATGGTTGATGAAGGTCGGGCCAAGATGTATTTTGATTTTGCCGGTCAGATGCTCTTCAATCAGCTTCAGCTTAAAGCCTCGCAGCTTTTCAGCCTCTCCTTCTGCCAGTATGCTTAATTGTATAGGATCTGCGCTTCCTGACTGTGCGAGCAATTCATCGAAGACCGTTATAAAATATTCCGCTGTCCGGATATTTTCCTTTTCAGACGGCGCCAGGGCATCATGGATGAACCGCGCATGATCCCCGAGGATCTGCAGCCAGAATCCGTTTTCTTCCTTTGCTGCTTCTTCGAATGTTTTGGCCATATGTTTCCCTCCCTGTTAAAACTTCTTCTCTCATTCATATTAAACTTGACTGAGAATATGCCTGGCCCAAGAAGCAGGATTAAGCACGGACTGAAAAGGGTTTACTGCAGGAGCGGCGAATAGTATTGTAAATTCCCTTGAATTGGAGGTATGAAAGATGACTACAGCCATTATTCTGTATCCCGGATTCAGCGAGTACGAATTATCAGCCGTCATTTCTGTATTGACGCAGGCAAATCATCCAAAGGTCTTCATCGGCCTTGATGATGAACCTGTAATAGGAGAAGCAGGACTTTCGTGCAATCCCGATATTTCTCTTAATGAGGCAGAGATTTCCCAATACCAGAGTCTGATACTTCCAGGTGTTGATGATTTCAAGCACCTGCTGGCGGAAGATGACTTGTTCAGCTTTATCCGGAGCGGATATAAACAAGATGCCGTCATTGCCGCAATTTCCAGTGCGCCTTACCTTATGGCGAAATCCGGCATCCTGGATGACCGTTCTTACACAGCGGGTATTTCCAAACAGTCCAGGGAGTTCTTAGGGGTTTTCAATGAAGAAAGATATGTAGACGCCCCTTATGTGTTTGACAGGGGAATATTGACAGCGAAGGGCAATGCCTTTGTGGACTTTGCCATTAAATTCGGCCAGGTGCTGGAGCTTGATTTTAACCCTGGCTGGTATCGGTGAGATACTATTGAGAAAAGAAAAAACCGGAAAGCACAGAGGCTTTCCGGTCATTTTCACTTCACTTGTGCTGCAGGTTTTTTAAAGATTCCCAACAGGACGGCAGATACAACCGAGCCAATCAGGATAGCCAAAAGATACAGCAGCGCATTTCCTTCTACTAGGAAGGAAACAAACACTCCGCCGTGAGGTGCCCGGAGGCCGATGTTAAAGAGCATGGACAGAGCACCGGTTGTGGCAGCACCCGCCATGATAGATGGGATGACCCTGATTGGATCTGCTGCCGCAAATGGGATGGCACCTTCCGTGATGAAAGATACACCCATGATATAGTTGACAGTGCCTGCATCTCTTTCCTGTTTCGTGAATTTATTCTTAAAGAAAGTAGTAGCCAGAGCGATGGCAAGCGGCGGAACCATACCTGCCGCCATGATGGCAGCCATCGGCTCATAGACGCCGTTTGCCAGGAGGCCTGTTCCAAATACATATGCTGACTTGTTGACAGGGCCTCCCATATCAAAGGCCATCATAAGGCCCAGTACAATACCCAGCAGTACAGCATTGGCGGTGCCGAGACCGGCAAGCCAGTCTGTAATTGCATTATTCAGTGCACCGACTGGCTCATTCACTGCATACAGCATGGCAAGGCCAGTCAGTAATATTCCAAGAAGCGGGTAAAGCAGAATCGTCTTTATTCCTTCAAGAGCAGCCGGAAGCCCGGATAGGAGCTTCTTAAGCAGTACAACAATGTAACCGGCAAGGAATCCGGCGATCAAGCCGCCAAGGAATCCAGCCCCGCCGCTCGCTGCCATGAAACCACCGACCATACCAGGTGCAAAGCCCGGACGGTCCGCGATGCTCATTGCAATGAAGCCGGCAAGCACAGGAACCAGCAGGCCAAAGGCATTGCCGCCGCCGATTGTCATAAGTGCCGCTGCAAATTCATTGTAAGAAGGATCGTTCGGATCCGCAGAGTTATAGCCGAACATAAAGGAAATCGCAATCAGGATTCCGCCGCCGACAACAAACGGAAGCATATTGGAAACACCGTTCATCAAATGCTTGTAGATGCCGCCCTTTTTCTCCTTATTTCCGCTGTCTTCAGATGAAGCATTGCCTGATCCCTGATAGACCGGCGCATCTTTTTTAACAGCCCTGTCAATAAGCTCCTTAGGCTTTCGGATGCCGTCTGCTACAGCGGTCTGAATGACATGCTTCCCTTTGAAGCGTTCCATTTCCACTTTTGTGTCTGCTGCCACAATAACTGCAGCTGCGTTTTCAATTTCTTCCCGGGTGAGGACATTTTTAGCTCCGCCGGAACCATTGGTCTCTACCTTAATATCAATGCCCAGCTCAGCCGCTTTTGCTTTCAGGGAATCTGCTGCCATGTAGGTATGTGCAATTCCTGTAGGGCAGGCTGTGACGGCGACGATGAAATCTTTTTTGTTTTCCATGCTCTGCTCTTCTTCTTCGCCTTCTTCATCATGTGCATTAATGATATTCAAAACGGTTTCCGCAGAATCCGCTTCCATAAGCTCCCTGCGCACTTCTTCTCTCATAAGGATGGAAGAAAGGCGGGAAAGTGCCTCAAGGTGGGTATTGTTCGCACCTTCAGGGGCAGCAATCATGAAGAATAGATGTGACGGCTGTCCGTCCAGTGAATCATAATCCACCCCTTCAGCTGACTTGCCGAACGCAATTGCAGCATTGGAAACCGCCGCGGTTTTCGCATGGGGAATCGCAATGCCGTCCCCGATCCCCGTAGTGCTCTGTTCTTCTCTTTTAAGAATGGCCTCTTTGAAAGCGGAAATATCATTAAGCTTTCCAGCTCTATCCAGTGTCTCTGCCAGCTGGTCAATCGCTCCGCGCTTATCCCTGCCATTAATAGAGAGCAGGATTGTATCTTTTGTCAACAGCTCTGTAATTTTCATAAAGCTCTCCCCTTTATATTATTCTGACCGCTACCTGAGGCAGCAGCTCTTCTACTTTTTCAATCGTGCACAGGCCAATAGAAAAGGCTGTTGCACTGCCGGAAGCTACACTGTATTTAAATGCTGCCTCATAGCTGCCGCTCCGGCTGAATTCGGCAAGAAATCCGGCAACCATAGAGTCGCCTGCTCCCACCGAGCTTCTCAAGATGCCCTTTGGAACAGTCGCCGCGATGGCCATATCTTCATTCACGAATACAGCACCTTCCCCTGCCAGTGAAATAATGACGTTTTGCGCACCCATTTCGATAAGCTTCTTAGCGTATGGAAGCACTTCTTCGCACGTATGGATCTCTGTGCCAAATAATTCTCCAAGTTCATGGTGATTCGGCTTGATCAGGAAAGGACGGTACGGAAGAACCTTTTTAAGCAGCTCGCCCTCTGCGTCTGCTGCAAATCCTGCACCTGCTTCATGGCACATCTTCGCGAATGCTTCATACGTGTTGTCCGGCATTGTGGAAGGGATGCTTCCTGCAAGCACAAGCATATCTCCCTGTCCCAGCCGGCTGATTTCAAAAGTCAATGCATCCAGGTCTTCCTTGCTGATTTCAGGCCCCCTGGCATTGATTTCAGTTTCCTGACCGCTTTTCAATTTGATATTGATTCTCGTGTCATCCTTTACCTGGACAAAACGGGTTCTAATATTCTCTTCCTGGAGAGAGTCTGTGATATATCTGCCGGTGAATCCGCCGGCAAAACCGATTGCTTCGCTGTCAACTCCCATCCTTTTCAGGACTCGGGAAACATTGATGCCTTTTCCTCCTGGAAATTTAGATTCACTTTTTGTCCTGTTCAAACTGCCTATCTCGACATTGTCAAGCTCGACAATATAATCAACTGAAGGATTAAGTGTCAATGTATAAATCATGCTGTCACAACCTTAATTTTTGTTTTACTTATAAATTGTTCCCTGCTGTCTGCATCAAGTTCATTTGTGATAATGGAGGCTTCATGGAGCTCAGCAATTTTTGCGAAAGCGATTTCAGAAAACTTCGAACTATCCGAAAGTACATATGCTTCCCTCGACAGTGAAATAGCTGTCTGCTTAATCATTGCTTCCTCCTGGTCCGGTGTGGTATAGCCGAACTGCGGATGAATTCCATTAACACCCATAAAGCATTTATCAAACCTGTATTGCCCAAGGCTCGCTAAGGCTCCCCTGCCTATGATGGCATTTGTGTGCGGCTTTGCATACCCGCCCACAAGGAAGGTCTTAATCCCTCTTTCCATAAGGCTTTGAATATGCATAAGGCCATTTGTCACGACAACAATGTCTTTCAGAGGCAGAAAGGGAATCATTTCCTGAACGGTTGACCCTGCATCCAGATATAGGCAATCCCCTTCTTCTACAAGGCCTGCTGCATACTTGGCAATATCCTTCTTCTCATGACGGTTTATGGATGATTTCTCAACCATGCTCGGCTCTTGAAGCTTTCCCTGCAGCCTGGCAGCGCCTCCGTGCACCCTTTTTAAAAATTTATCATTTTCAAGCTGTGATAAATCCCGTCTGATGGTTGATTCTGAGGAATCTGTCATTTCTACAAGTTCCTGTATTTTAACTGTATGCTTCTCTTTAAGCATTTGCAGAATGAGCTGATGTCTCTCTGGCGTCAGCAAGATTGTCACCTCCCAGCTCTTTATTATTGCCGCTTCATGGCTTTTGGCTTAGAAGTTTAAGATTTATTATGTAAGCCAATTGTAATGGAATCGATTTCAAAAATCAATCATTTTCACTCATAAACAATCAAATAGATTCAATATTTGATTGTTTATGAATGTTTTTGTTTTATTTTAATTATTTTGATAATCGTTATGTTTTGTTAGCTGTATAAAGGGAGGCTATAATGAAAGAGCAAAAATATATAAATGTTTTGGAGAGTGTCTCAGTGAAAAATATTGGCGGTTTTTATCTTGAATTGATTAAAGTAATCATCATTGCTGTTGCTGCGTTTGCCCTTTTTGGGTCATTCCATGAAAAGATTCTTGAACTTGCGGTTCCGGCAGATGAAGATATAACAGGCAAAGCGTTCGGTCTGCCATTCTATATTCAGTCTGCTGCTTTATGCATGCTTCTTTTTCTTCTTTATAAGACAAATCTGCAGAGGTGGAGCTGGTATAAAAAATGGAAAAATAGCGGCAGGCTTTCGACAAATACGGCTCGGATTCTGCTAATTGCAGGGAGCGCCATGCTTCTCCTTCCATATTTTTATTATTTTATCGCTTTATGATTGCTGTTGGTTTTTAACTATGCTACAATCATGGTACAACATATTGATAATCCACCAGGAATCAGCACTACATATTGTTGTCCTTGTGAATGAATTTTGTTTATGGTCTCTTTTTCCTTTTTCGCTTCTGAAACTCGGGAAGCGATTTTTTTTGCAGAGAGTCCGGGGATTTTAGCGAATAATCGTCCTGGCTGCCGATTTTTGGCACCAGCCTTCAATTGAATAAGAATCCGCAAGCGATGGTGCCCTTTTAGGGCATAATAGGGAATCCGGTTCAACGCCGGAGCTGTCCCCGCAACTGTAAGTGTGTACGAAATGAGCATCCACTGTATATGAACGCTGAATAGGCGCATATATGGGAAGGGCTCAGAGTAGGATGAAGCACAAGCCAGGAGACCTGCCATGCTTGTACGAGTTTCGGTTCTTCGGGGATTGGGAAGATGAAACGATGGTATAAATCGTTTTATTTTCCTTTATGCCGTCGTTTGATCCGCCCAAATTGTGGGCGGATTTTTTTATTGTCAAAATACTGATCAACCCAGGAGGTACGACTATGAACATTTCTTCCGCAAAACCGCTGCCATTGGCATCCATTGATTCTGATTTCCCGCATTTGGATTTTCAGCCGCTTTATAAAAGGGCGACTCAGCTTCAGGATAATCACACTCCAAGTAATGATGAACTGCTAAACCAGCTGATTCTTGATTCCCTTTCCATGATCAGCGAGGCTGAGCCTGACTGGACATACGTGGCCGCCCGCCTGTACTTATCAAGTCTTTATGAGAAGGCTGCCGAGCACCGGCGCTCCACTGCCGGAGAAAGCTATGGCCCACTGTATGGGCTTATCACCGATTTAACCGATGCCGGCGTCTACTCCCCAGTCCTGCTGGAATCCTACACAAAAGAAGAAATTGATATAATCGGGACTTATATTGACCCGGAAAAGGACAGGCTTTTTACATATATAGCAGTGAAAATGCTTGCTGACCGCTACCTGAGCCGGGATAAGAAAAAGAGGCTTTTTGAGCTGCCTCAGGAAAGATTCATGATCATCAGCATGACTTTGAACCGTTCAGAGCCAAAGGAACGCAGATTGTCCCTCATTAAGGAATCCTATTGGGCTTTAAGCAATCTGTATATGACAGCAGCAACCCCTACACTTTCCAATGCAGGAAAAAATTGGGGCCAGCTTTCAAGCTGCTTTATTGATACTGTAGATGACAGTCTCCAGGGCATATATGACAGCAACACAGATATCGCCAATCTTTCCAAGAACGGCGGCGGCATCGGGGTCTATCTGGGAAAAATCAGAAGCAGGGGCAGTGATATAAAAGGCTTTAAAGGGGCTTCATCAGGGGTCCTTCCATGGATGAAGCAGCTTAATAACACAGCTGTCAGCGTCGATCAGCTCGGCCAGCGCAAAGGGGCAGTCAGCGTCTATCTCGACATCTGGCATAAAGATATCTTTTCCTTCCTGGACAGCAAATTGAATAACGGTGATGAACGCTACCGCACCCATGATTTATTCACCGGGGTCTGCCTGCCGGATCTATTCATGGAAACGGTAGAAGCCCGCGGGGACTGGCATTTGTTCGATCCCCATGAGGTCCGCAGCGTTATGGGCTTCTCCCTTGAAGACTTTTATGATGAAAAGCCTGGTGCAGGTTCATTCAGGGTTAAGTATGAAGAATGCGTCGCAAACCCGCGGCTGTCGAAGCAAAAAGTTCCGGCAATCGATATTATGAAAAGGATTATGATCAGCCAGCTGGAAACCGGCACTCCATTCATGTTTTACCGTGATGAGGTAAACAGGAAGAACCCCAATCGTCATTTGGGGATGATTTATTGCACTAATCTCTGCACTGAAATCGTGCAGAATCAAAGCGCAACGATCACAAAAGACCAGCGCGAGGAAGATGGCCGGATCATCATAGAGAAAATTCCCGGCGATTTTGTCGTCTGCAATCTTTCATCTATCAATCTGGCAAGGGCAGCAGCCGACCATGTATTGGAAAGATTGATTCCCATTCAGGTCAGGATGCTTGATAATGTGATTGACTTGAATACCATTCCCGTCCTGCAGGGAGTGGCCACCAACCGGAAATACAGGGCAATTGGACTCGGGACCTTTGGCTGGCACCATTTGCTCGCCTTGAAAAAGCTCAGGTGGGAAAACGAAGAAGCCGTCCGGCTGGCAGATGAATTGTACGAAAAGATTGCCTTCCTGACGATTAAAGCAAGCATGAATCTGGCGATGGAAAAAGGATCATACCCGGGCTTCAAGGGCTCTGACTGGCATTCAGGCGAATATTTTACATCCCGGGGATACAGCAGTTTGGATTCTGTGCATGATTGGGATTCATTGATGCAGGCTGTCAGGAAAAATGGAATCCGAAATGGATATCTGATGGCTGTAGCACCAAATGCATCAACTAGCATCATTGCAGGAAGCAGCCCGAGCATTGATCCGATATTCAGGAAATTCTACTCTGAGGAAAAGAAAGATTATAAGATTCCGGTAACGGCACCCGACCTGAATGAGCATACAACCTGGTACTACAAATCGGCTTATGTGATTGACCAGCATTGGAGCATCCTGCAGAACAGCAAAAGACAGAAGCATATCGATCAGGCAATTTCTTTTAATTTATATGTGCAGAACAATATTAAAGCGAAGGAACTGCTGGATTTGCATCTGTCTGCCTGGAAAAACGGACTGAAGACGACATACTATGTCCGCTCTACTTCTTCCGACTTTGAAGACTGCGATTCCTGCTCAAGCTAATGAAAAGGAGTGATTCGATGACAACCCCTGTCAATAAGAGAGAAATCATGAATAAAACAGCACCAAACCGCTCTACTGGAATCATCAACGGAGAATGTTCCAATATCCTGAACTGGGACGATGTGAGGTTTCAATGGGCCTTTCCTAAATATAAACGGATGCTCGCCAATTTCTGGACCCCTTTTGAAATCAATATGTCACAGGACATCAAGCAGTTTCCTGATTTATCAGAAGAAGAAAAGGAGGCTTTATTAAAAATAATCGGCCTACTGGCACTGCTTGACAGCATTCAGACTGATTATGCCGGTAAGGTCGCTGACTACCTGACAGATTCCAGCCTCTCCGCCCTGATGATCATCCTTGCCCAGCAGGAAGTGATCCATAACCATTCTTATTCTTATGTGCTTTCAAGTATTGTTGATAAGAATAAGCAGGATGAGGTATTTGAATTCTGGCGGACCGAGCCTGCCCTAATAAAGCGGAATGAATTCGTGGCTTCAGGCTACAGAAATTTTGCAGAGTCGCCCACTGTCGACAGCCTTCTTAAGTCCATCATATTTGATGTTGTTTTAGAGGGGCTGTTCTTCTATTCCGGCTTCGCCTTTTTCTATCATCTGGCACGAAACCAGAAAATGGTCGCTACCAGCACGATGATCAACTATATTAATAGAGATGAACAGCTGCATATCGACCTTTTCGTTAAAATTTTCCGTGAAATCCTTGATGAATATCCTGAGCAGAACACAAAAGAGCTGGCGGAATTCGCAGAATCAACTTTCAGGGAAGCGGCCTATCTTGAAATTGAATGGGCCCGATCCATCATCGGGGATAAAATAAGCGGCATCCTGATCGGGGATGTGGAAGAATATATAAGATTCTATGCCAATGTCCGCTCCAACCAGCTGGGCTTTAACCGCCCATTCGAAGGATCAAGGACCAATCCCCTTCGCTGGATCAAGGCCTATGAAGAGGTCGATCTTGGAAAATCGGACTTTTTTGAACAAAAGCCGAGGCAGTATGTGAAGGTGAATACAGTGGATAATGGGTTTGATGATTTATAAATGGCATCAGGACCAGAAAAACCAGCACGGCACAGGCCATGCTGGTTTTATCTTTATAAAAGCAAATAGACAAGCGGTGCAGCAATGATCAGCGTCAAGATCACCCTTTCAATCCATATGACGATCAGCACGGGAATTGAAAGAGGAATTTCCGTCGATACAATACAAGGCACAAGCGCCGAAAAAAAGATGATACCTGATACAGAGACAATAGCAATGACAACCTTCAGTTCCAGTGCAGCTTCAGTGACCAGCAAGGCAGGGAGAAACATCTCTGCTATGCCAAGTGCGCTTGCCTTGGCAGCAAGCATTGGCTCCGGCAGCTGCAGAACGGATGTGAACGGATAAAAGATATAGCCAATCCAGTCAAAAACCGGGGTGAACTCAGCTAAAACCAGGCCAAGCAGTCCGATCGACAGGATGGATGGCAGGATGGCCATAGCCATTAGCAGCCCATCTTTCAAGTTGACCCATATATTCTCCAAGAGGCGCGGTGAATATTCCGCTGTCTGCCTGGCCTCCGCCCATGCTGCAGTGAAAAGGTTTCCTTGGACCTTTTTTTCAGGCTGCGGAACAGATCCTTCGTAATAATCTTCTTTAATTTTCGACAGCGGCCAGATTCTGACCGTAATCGCTGTTACAAGGAAGGTTACGAAGAAAGTAAGCCAAAAATACAGATTCCACATTTCCATCAGCCCGAGGGTCTTTGCCACAATGACCATGAACGTGGCAGAAACAGTTGAAAAGCCGGTGGCAATGATGCTTGCTTCCTTGCCGTTATACTTGCCTTCTTTATAGATGCGGTTGGTTATTAAAAGGCCGACCGAATAGCTGCCCACAAAAGAAGCGACAGCATCAATGGCAGAACGCCCGGGCGTTTTCCAGATGGGCCGCATGATTGGCCTTGCAAGGACCCCGATGAATTCCAAAAGGCCGTAGCCTACCAGCAAAGAAAGGAATACAGCCCCTATCGGCACCAGCAGTCCGACGGAAACTACAAGCTTGTTGTATAAAAACGGCCCCATATCCGGATCAAACAGCCAGGCTGGACCCTGATTCAGGAGAATCATAATGCCTGTCAGCAGACCAGCCACTTTAAACATAGAAAAAATTATATCTGTAGCGGATTTCTTCCATTTCCCTGTCCAAAAAGGATATATGGCTCCTGCAGCCAAAATGAACAGAGTATAAAAAGGGATGGCAGGTTCCGCTGCCGTTTGGATATAGGTCACAAAATGATCAAGCAGGATGGATTTCTTTTCGCCGATTGTAATGGGGACAAAGAAAATGAACGCGCCTATGAAACTGTAAACGAAGAATTTCCACATAAATGGCGTTTTGATGCTTATGTCTGTACCGGGCTGTTTTGGCAGATTGTTTTCCATATCAATCGCTCCCTTAACAGTGAATGTTCAATCCTTCTTTCCGCATTGTGCAGCCGGTCATAAATTGCAGCCAGGCATATACACCCGCTTTTACCGTTTCTGACACGTTGGAATCCTTTGTCGGGTCAAGACAGACAAAGTCAATATGCAAAACATGCGGACATTTGCCAATTTCGAGCAGGACATCAAACAGTTCGCCAGGCATCATACCGCCCGGAGTTGACGCAGGCACGCCCGGGGCTGCGGAGATGTCCAGAACATCCATATCCACTGTTACATAAACACGGTCTGTCCTGGCTGCCAAATCATCCAGAGACTCCTGCACTGTTTGGATCAGCCCTTGCCTCCGGGCATTCTTCATGGTCACCATCCGGATCTTGTGTTTTTTTGCATATTCAACCAGCGGCCTTGCATTGAAATAGCCATGAAGTCCGATATTGACTATATCCTCCCCCTTCACAGCACCGCCATCGATAAGCTGGCGGATCGGTGTGCCATTCGCAGGCCCGAGCTCCTTCGGGTCCCTTACATCCAGATGGGTATCCAGCTGAAGGATCCCAATCCTTTCGTCAGGAAAAGCTTCCTTAATTCCGCGGACAGAGCAGGCTGTGACTGAATGGTCCCCGCCGATCAGGCAGCTGACAGATTCAGGGAAGCCTTTTGCCAGTGAACAGGCTGTCTCCTGAATACGGCTATGGGAAAGGGGGATATCAGTTGTATGCATAAGTACATCTCCTGCATCAGCAGCAGTTAAAGAGGTCAAATCGATATCTTCATCAAGATTATAGGCTGCGTATCCTTTCCACATTTTCCTGAATTCATCCGGGTATAAGGATGCACCTGAAACACTGATGGATGATCTTGATAAGGGTGCTCCATAAATGATGACATTGGGTTCCCCTTCTGTCTGTTCCAGCGGACGGATCCATTGATGGACGAATTCAGGGGAGCTGCCTTCAGCCGTATTCCAGGACCAGCCGGGTTTCGTCAGCCAGCGAGTCTCCATCCTAGCCCACCACCTTTATGCCTTTTTTCCAGACGGAATGGACATGATTGACCCCGAACAAATATTGCAGTTCCCGGTAGTCCTTCACATTCCACAAGACAATATCTGCCTGCTTGCCTTCTTCCAATGATCCTATCCGGTCTTCTCTCCTGATGGCGCATGCTGCATTATAGGTTGCAGCTGTCAATGCCTCTGCCGGCGTCATCCTCATCAGGATACAGGCAAGATTCATGACGAGGGGCATGGATGTTGTCGGCGATGAACCAGGGTTGCAGTCTGTTGAGATTGCTACAGGCACCCCTCTGTCAATCATCTTCCGCCCTTTGGCAGCTTCCTCCCGCAAATAAAGAGCCGTTGCCGGCAGCAGGCAGGCAATTGTACCTGCCTTTGCCATCGCCTCAATGCCAGCTTCCGAAGCCTTCAGCAGATGTTCTGCCGAAACAGCTCCCACCTTGGCAGCCAGCTCTGCGCCGCCATAGGACTCAATCTCATCTGCGTGTATCTTAGGAAGCAGCCCGAACTTTTTCCCGGCCTCAAGAATCCGCTCTGCCTGTTCAGGAGTATAGACTCCCACTTCGCAGAATACATCATTGAACTCTGCGAGCTTTTCAGCAGACACCTCCGGCAGCATCACTTCAATAATATAATCAACGAACTCATCTTCCCTTCCTTTGTATTCCGGCGGCACTGCATGTGCCCCCATGAAGGTCGGGACAATATCAACATGATGCTGTTCATTCAGTTTTTTCATCGTCCGCAGCTGCTTCAGCTCGGTTTCCAGCTCCATTCCATAACCGCTTTTTCCTTCTACTGTTGTAACTCCATGAGCAAGGAAGGAATCAAGGCGGACAGCAGTCTGCTCCAGCAGCTCCTCTTCCGATGCCTCCCTTGTCATTCTAGCTGTTGCGTGGATTCCGCCGCCGCTGTTCATGATATCCATATAGCTGGCACCTTCAAGGCGCATTTCAAACTCCTGTTCCCGGCCGCCGCCATATGCTGCATGAGTGTGGGGATCGATCAGTCCCGGAGTGACAAGCCGGCCGGAAGCATCAATAATCTCTGCATCCTTCAGGATGGCAGCATATTTTTTTTCGATTTCCCCTGCTGAAGCTGCTGCCAAAATTTTATTGCCCTTGATCAATAAGCTTCCGTTTTCAATCAGTCCGAGCTCTGACATATCACTTTTTGAGCGCGGACCTTTCACGCCTGAGGCGAGAGTCGCAAGCTGAGAGGCATTTTTAATCCATAAGATCCTGCTGCTCATGCCTGGTCACTCCCCTTATCAAGCATTGGCATTCTAATACCTTTTTCTCTCGCAGTTTTCTTTGCCAATTCATATCCAGCATCAGCATGACGGACAACTCCCATGCCGGGATCAGTAGTGAGCACCCTTTCAAGGCGCTTTTCAGCTTCCTTAGTGCCATCTGCAACTATGACTACACCCGAATGCTGGGAGTAGCCCATCCCGACTCCGCCTCCATGGTGAAGGGAGACCCAAGTAGCGCCGCCAACTGCATTGATGAGCGCATTGAGAATCGGCCAATCTGAAACAGCATCAGACCCGTCCAGCATGGATTCGGTTTCACGGTTCGGAGAAGCGACCGAACCTGAATCCAAATGGTCCCTGCCGATTACTACCGGTGCACTCAGTTCCCCGCTCGCGACCATATCATTAAGAATCTTGCCGAATCTGGCTCTTTCTCCGTAGCCAAGCCAGCATATGCGGGATGGGAGCCCCTGAAACTGGATTTTTTCCTGAGCCATCCTGATCCAATTGCATAAATGCTCATTATCGCTGAACTCTCTCAGGATAGCCCGGTCGGTTTTGTAAATATCTTCAGGGTCTCCTGAAAGGGCTGCCCATCTGAAAGGCCCTTTGCCTTCACAGAACTGTGGCCTTATATAGGCAGGAACAAAGCCAGGGAAAGCAAAAGCATCCTCCACCCCCTCGTCCTTTGCCACCTGGCGGATATTATTGCCATAGTCAAAGGTGATGGCGCCCTTATTCATCATTTCAAGCATCGCTCTCACATGAACAGCCATGGATGATTTTGACCTTTTGACATATTCGGCTGGATCCGCAGCCCTCAAATCTTCTGCCTCGCCAAGTTCCATGCCCTCAGGGATATAGCCATTCAGCGGATCATGGGCTGATGTTTGGTCTGTCAATACTTCCGGGATGAAATTCCTTTGCAGCATTTTCGGAAGTATTTCAGCAGCATTGCCTACAAGGCCGATAGAAAGGGCCTTCCCCTCTTTCTTTGCCTGCTCAGCCAGGGAAATGGCATCCTCCAATGAATCCGTTTTCATATCCGTGTAGCCTGTTTCAATCCTTCGGTCAATTCTTGTCTCATCCACTTCTATCCCGATGCAGACACCGCCATTCATCGTAACAGCGAGCGGCTGGGCCCCGCCCATGCCTCCAAGGCCTGCTGTTACAGTAATAGTGCCTTTAAGGGAACCTCCAAAATGCTGATTTGACAGCTCGGCAAAAGTCTCATATGTCCCCTGTACAATTCCCTGGGAACCAATGTAAATCCAGCTTCCGGCGGTCATCTGCCCGTACATCATAAGGCCCTTGCGGTCAAGCTCATGAAAAGTTTCCCAATTGGCATATGCCGGCACGAGGTTAGAATTGGCAATCAATACACGCGGAGCATCACTATGCGACTTAAAGACGGCTACGGGTTTGCCTGATTGGACAAGGAGAGTTTCGTCATTTTCCAGCTTCTTTAGCGTCTCTACTATAGCATCAAAGCTCTCCCAGTTTCTGGCCGCTTTCCCGATCCCCCCGTAGACGACCAGCTTATCAGGCATTTCTGCTACATCCGGATCCAGATTATTCATTAGCATCCTCAAGGCAGCTTCCTGCTGCCAGCCTTTTGTATTCAGTTGGTTCCCCCGGTATCTTTTCACTCTCTCAGCAGCTGTTTCCATCACTATTCCCTCCTGTTATAGTTTCTTTCATTTTACTTCTGGACAGGAGGAAATTAATTTATAATCTGTTGATATTTTTACAAATGATTGCAGTTCAAAGATACTGAGGTAGACATAATTATGATGAATTTCAAAAATTTCAATTATACTTAGTTTTCCGCCTATAGGAAGCGGGTGTGGAAGATGCAATGGATTTAAACTTGGACGAAAAATAAGAGGGATGTGAATAGCCGCACATAGCCGCAATTCTTTCAATTGGCAGATCTGTCTCAATCAGAAGCCGCTTTGCCTCACGGATCCTGATCTGGTGAAGCCTCTCGCGGAAGGTCAGTCCTTTCTCGGCAGCAAACCGCCGGCTCAATGTACTTTTATGTATTCCCAGGGATTCCGCACAATCTGATAAATTCCAGCCCTCGTTCCAGTAATTTGACTCTATTAGTTCTTCGGCTATTTCAACAGCCGGGACAGGATCAATAGCTTTGCGGCTATATTCCTCAAAAAGCCTGGCCGCAAATTTCTCCAGTTCATTGACAATCTCATGGATGGTCGGCGAATGGACAATCTTCTGAAAAACACGGTGGTAATTTTCCTCCAATATATCCGACTGCAGCTGATAGGTTTTCATATATCTTCTCGCCTGAGCAAGCACACTTGTCAGCCGGACCCTCACCAGCTCTGGATCAGGATATGGGGATTCAAGGGCAAGGAACTCCCTTTCACACCACAACCGAATGGCTTTTACGTCTCTTTTTTCAAGCATTTCTATCCATTCCCTCTGCTCGACCGGTGTCAGGAGAGGGTCCATTTCCTTTGTTAAAGACGGATGATTTTCTGAAATGATAATGTCATAGCCTTCAAAGAAGATCAGTTTGGTCAGCATCCGTACATGCTGGTAGGTATCCTTCAGTGATTGTGGTTTCCTGGTTTGATATACGATAACAGCAAGCGGGACAGCAAAGCTTTTTTTCCAAACCGCCATGAATGAGTGGAACTCGTCCAATGTCTCTCCTCCATATGGTGAAGTGCGGACAAATAGGACGAACTCTGACAAGGCGAACACTTTGCCGGCTTTAGCCGCAGTGCGGCTGCTCAATAAGCTGTATAATGACTCAAGCGCTGAGCTGTCAGGCGTCAGGAAAGCAGCCATGGTCAGACCCCTCTCCTCCTCCCCATTTGTGACAAACAAATCCGGATAGCCGGGTTCCTGTAATTGCGCTTGTCCGGCTTGCCCCTGCTCCGGCGAGTTCCTCAGCTCATACCTGATCTGCTGGACAGCCCTGATCAGTTCTGAAGAAGAAAAGGGCCTGAACAGCACATCCTCTCCCCTGTATTTAAGTGCGCGGTATGCTGTCTGAAAAATCCTTTCAGAGGATATCCCCAGCCAGCATAATCTTTTACTCTTCAATTCTTCCGCTTCTTCGCCGGAGAATTGTTCCCAGCTGTCCATATTGATAATGACCAGTCCCGGTGAACCGTGTTCGATGGCAGCCAAAAAATCACGAATGTTTTTCCAAACCCTGAGATCTATCCCGCTTAAATGGGATTCCAGCACCCAGCGTATCCCCTGAGCCTCCAGATCATCTTTCGGAACTAAGTGAATGAGCATTGGAGCACTCCCTTCTCTGCCTCTCATGACATTTGCTTTGTATGATTGGACTACTTGCCGGCAATCCGGCTCTTCGTTATTTTCCCCATAGTGCATGGGATTTGCGATATAATATATATATCATGAAAATATCCAACACAGTTAAAGAAGGCAAAAAAATGAAAGCATATCTATTTAATTTTGCAGGCGGGAGGATTGTCAAAACCGGGATTGCTGTTTTTGTAACAGCCTTTATCTGCCATTTGCTGGATTGGCCTGCAATGTTCGCTGTCATAACAGCCATAGTAACAATAGAACCAACAGCTGCTGACTCGATAAGGAAGGCATTCATCCGCCTTCCCGCTTCTGCCATAGGAGCAGGTTTTGCCGTCTTTTTTGCATTTCTGTTCGGAGACAGTCCGTTTTCGTATGCATTCGTTTCCCTTGCAACCATCATTGCCTGCCATAGACTGAGGCTCTATGAGGGCACCGTTGTCGCTGTGCTCACCGGAGCTGCAATGATCTCAACTGTTCACGACCATTACGCAGCTTCTTTTTTCATACGTCTGGGCACAACCTGCACAGGCCTGATCGTCTCTACTTTGGTCAATATCTTTATCATGCCTCCGCAGTATTCTAAGACTATTACATTGGGAATAGACTCAGCTTTCGAAAAGGCTTCCTCTATTTTAATGACGGTATTCACCCATATCTCAGGTTCCCCCCGTGATAAAGCAGGAGTTCTCGAGGATTTCCAGAACCTGTCAAGGGATACGGACAAAATTGAAAAATTGTGCCTGTATCAGAAGGATGAGTGGAGGTTTCACCGTTTTACCCGCAAAGAAATACGGTGCTACAGACTTGAATACAAGAAATTAATTATTCTCCGGCAATTGATTTATCATATTGGCAACCTTGTTTACCTGCCAAAGTCCCGCTTTAGCCTGGATCTGAAAACCAATGCTGCGGCTATCCCGGTAATGGAAACCGTTTCATTCATTTTCAAGGATAAAGGCTTTATGCCGGCTGAGGATTATCTGGAGCAAGTAAATGCGCTCACACAATGGTTCAATGAACAGAAAGAAACATTTGCCCCGGCTGATTTGCATCCGCATCAGCATCATCATATCTCACCTGCGGCTGCGGTTTTATATGAGATCCTCTCGTTGCATGATCTTGCCGAAGAGCTGATCCATATCAGGTCACTTGAGGAGCGGAGTAAAGAGCTGCTCCAGCTGGCAAATGATACAGCCAGTGAAGGCAGATAATTTTTCAAAAAAAATATAAAAAAATAGTGTACAAACATAATTATTATGCTATAATAAATTCAGTTGCTAGTAAGCGGTTGTGGCGGAATGGCAGACGCGCTAGATTCAGGTTCTAGTGGGGGCAACCCCGTGGAGGTTCAAGTCCTCTCAGCCGCATAAAAGATTCACTAAGTAAAGCGATTTGCAGATGCAAATCGCTTTTTTCTATTCTTACAATAAAAATAAAGGCCAGCCCACGGGCTGCCCTTATTTTTCTGTTACAGAAGTTAAATGCATATAATCCATATTGCCGGACTGCATAAAGGCTGAAAGATAATTGTAAATCTCTGCCCCAAGGATTTTGTAACCCCATTCGGTCAAATGGATTCCATCGGCCGAAATTAATTCTGCCAGGTCACCCGCCTGTTTTAATGCAGATCTTACATCGATTTTCAACACATTCAGTTCATCCGCAATTTTATTCAGACTCTGATTATATTTTCCATGCCAGTGCTCTATCCCGCCAACTCTGCATATCCAGCCGCTGATCTGTGAACTGAACTTGCCTGAAATATTCTCGTAATAGCGGACCGGATCAAGCGGAGGCAGGGTCAGGAGAATGGGAGTGATCCCGCTGTCCTTTACTTTCTCTATCATATATCTTAGATTGTCTGCATATTTGTCCAGCGGAACTGAAGCCCTATGTTCGCCGCCCGGATTTTGCGCGACCTCTTCCCATGAAAAATTGCAGTCATTGCCGCCAATGCTGATGATGGCAAAATCAGGTTTCTCATCAGTAACATCCCGTTCAAGCCTTGACAGCAGAAGATTCGAATTATCATTAAAGACACCTTTGTTCAAGACTTCAATATGCAGTCCCGCTTCACCTGCACTATTATTTTTAAATAGCTCCTGGAGAACGGCTGGATAATTCTTTTTTAAGATTCTCAGCCGCCCTTTTAGGTAGGACACTCCGCGGGTTAGACTATCACCAAAGCAAACTATTTTCATGATGGACACCCTCTGTATTTCAAACTTTATTTTAGAATAGCATATTAGCCCGTTTAAAACGAATACGGTGTTCGGGCATTCCTCAAAAAAAGGCTCAGCCAGGGGCTGAAGCCTTAAATCCTTATTGGCGGTAATTCTCCTGGTCCTCTATCCTTCCTTCATCATTATGGATAATAGCCATTGTCCCCGCTTCCTTCGCCATTTCCTTTGCCTTGTCCACAGCTTCGGACTTGGAGCCTGTTGTCAATTCCGGCTCATCTTCGCCTTCCTTTTTTACAGCCCAGCCTTCTTCATCATTTGGCACAACATGGAAATTCGCTTCATCTGTCCCTGCACGATCCTGGAAATACTGATTGCGGTCATCGCTGTTTTTATTATCTGCCATATGATCAGCCTCTTTCATTTAAATTTTTTATCCACTACACTATTACCCTTTCATTTTTGAAAAAAACACAGCCGGCACTATTCCGTCAAAAGAAAAAAGCCAATCAAAAGACTGGCTACTTCTTTTCGACACGGATCAATCCGTCCCTCATATTGTCTTTCTCAAAATAACAGACTACTGTATCCTCTTTTTTTATGATGATGTTCTGATCCAGGTCATCCAGTGTAAAAGAAATGCCCAATCCATCAGCAGACTTCCCATAGTATGTCCCTTCTTCAACCTTGGTAATTTTATATTCAAAAGAAACATAGTCTTTTTTCTCTTCTACGTTGGCATTTGTCTTTTTTGCATCGAAATCGAATGAGGAAATCAATACAAATAAAACAGCAGACAGCAGTGATAAAAGAATTAATCTTTTAGCCATATGTATCCCCCCATGGACATAGTTTAAGCATCAGAAATTTTCAGATTGACGCATTCTGCTTTTCTTTTCCCTGATTTCCTGCTGCCAAAACCCTAATGATGAATTTTGAAGTTTTTATCATACTGCTGTTCCTGCCTGAAGGAAAGTGTCAAAAGACATAGCAGTGCCTATTTTTATAACAAAAAAAACTGGGCCTGCTATTGCAGTGCTCCAGCTTTTCCATTTTTACCTGTATCCTCTTTTTTAAGAAATATAAGATACATGATCATTGATAGCAATACTGATATTGCTGCAGTTAAATAAATGCTGCCATAGCCGAACCAGTGGCTGATCTGCCCGAATGCCATTGCTCCAATCCCTACACCAAGATCAAAGAAAGAAAAGAATGTTGCGTTGGCCATTCCCCTCCTGTTCCTTGGTGCCTGTTCAATCGACCATGCCTGCAGAGCAGGCTGCACACTTCCAAATCCGAGTCCATAGAGCACTGCAGCGAGATATAAAATGCCGGTGCCCGGCAGCCATGAAAGCAGGACCATAGCGATTAATATCAGAAGAGCGCCTGGTACAAATATAGCTTTATGTCCCTTTAAATCATAAACCTTCCCGGCAAAGGTCCTTGTCAGCATAATGGATAGAGCATAAATAAGGAAATACCATTGAATTCCGCCGATGCCCTTTTGAGCTGTATAGAGCGGGAGGAAGGAAGCAATGCCCCCAAAAGTGACAGTAATAAAAAACAGCAGGACGGATGGTTTCAAGGCGCTTTTCTCATAAAAGTCCCATTTTACCGGAGTTGCAGCGGCCTGGCTTTCTTCTACTTTTTTATAGCGTATCCGTGATGAAAGTAGAAGAGCGGCACCGCCAAGAGCAGCACAAATTAAAAACAGCTGCTTGAATGTCAGTATTCCTGCAAGGGTGAGTCCCAGCGAAGGTCCAAGAGCAAGGGCGATATTGCCTGAAAGGCCATAATAGCCCATACCCTCCCCCCTTCTTTTAGGCGGAATCAGGTCACTTGCAATTGTCCCGGAAGCAGTAGTGGAAAATCCCCAGCCCACGCCCTGGATAATCCGTAATAGAAATAAAAATATGATTCCCGGTACGAACCCGAATGCTCCCACTGCAAGAATAAAAATAAAAAGGCCGAGCAAGTAAACCCAGCGCCTTCCTTTTGTTTCAAGAGCATGGCCGGCATAGGGCCTGAGAAGCAGGGCAGAAAATGTGAAAATACCGACCACGAATCCAATCAGCTGGTCGTTGCCTCCAAGCTCTTCGACAAATAAAGGGATGGTAGGCAATGTCATCTGAAAGCCTAAAAACACAAAAAAATTAGCAATGCAGATCAAGACAAAATCCCTTGTCCAAATTTTATCTGCACCTGAATCCTGCCGGAGATCCACTTTGCTATTTTCTTCATCCATAAATGGTTCTCCTCTCTATGTAAAAATCACCCTTTATTTTACAGCAATCATGAGCAGCTGCCTAATAAACGGCCTTTCTATTTTATATTTTGTACAGCAGCATGAAACTATAACGGAAATTCCGGGAAAATATGTTTAGCAGCCGGAAAAGACGGGTATATAATGCGGAACGGTTTCCTGAACCGCTGTCATACATAATACTTTTACAGGTAATTGCTTCCCCGGCCTGTCTGAATTAAAACTGTTTTATGAGGAGCTGAAAATGCTCCCTTTCCTAAAGGAGATAGTGAGAATGTCAATTTTAATAGTGGATGACAACCAGGTGAATTTGTTTGTAGTTGAAAAAATTCTCAGGAATGCCGGCTATGAAGACTACCGGTCATTTACATCGGCTAAAGACCTGTTCAAGCACTTGGAAAACGCGGGGCCCGCTTTTGCCCAAAACACCGCGGATGTCATCCTGATGGATATTATGATGCCTGAAATGGACGGGATCGAAGCATGCAGACGCCTCCAGGAGAATCCGCTGTACCGTGACATCCCTGTCATATTTGTCACCGCCCTTGAGGATTCCCAAAAGGTAGCAGAGGCACTGGATGTAGGCGGCATTGACTACATAACAAAGCCTATCAATAAAGTGGAGCTTGCAGCCAGATTAAGAGTAGCTTTAAGGCTTAAGGAAGAAAAAGATTGGCATAAAGAGCACGAAAAGAAAATAAGGGATGAATTGGATCTTGCTCAGCAGGTCCAGCATAATCTTTTGAGCGAAATGGTTCAGGAGGATCACATACATATTAATGCTTCCTATATTCCGGCTTTTAAACTGGCAGGAGATATGTATTATTGGCATAAGATTGATGAGAACAGGTATGCTGCCATTGTTTTGGATATGATGGGGCATGGCATTTCAGCCTCCCTTGTCTGCATGTTCATCTCTTCTGTCCTGAGGGACGTTATCAGGAATTTCAGCGAGCCTGAAAGAGTAATCAAAGAGCTGAATAAATGGATGGTTATGCTTGAGAAAAAAAAGAGCGGACTCCACTACTATTTTACAGCTGTATACCTGGTGATCGATACAAAGAAAAAAACAGTAGAATACGTTAATGCCGGGCATCCGCCATGCTTTGCCCTTGTGGATGGTCGGGAGACAGTTCCAATGAAAAAAGGAAGCTGCGCCATTGGCTTTTGGGAAAACATAAAAGTCGAAAAATCTATCATTGAATACGAAAAGAGCATTCAAATCCTTTTATATACCGACGGGGTGATGGAAGCCATTGAACGGAAGTTTGAGGATGGCATTCCCTTGCTGGCAGAGGCTGCGGGCAGGAAATGGGACAAAGAAACAATTGATGCGCCCATTAATCTTGTCATCCCAAAAGAGCTCCAAGCATGCCAGCCGGACGATATGTGTGTCGTCATGATCCAAGCCAAGGCGGAAAGCGAACAGGTGCTGAAGCATCCGGCCATTGAAGCCGCACAGAAATATTCTGCTGCCGGGCTTGCTTAGAGAGATGCAGACTGGCCAGCAGGGCTGCACCCAATAAATTACCATGGGTTGCAGCAAAATGTCCTGTTCTGTCCCAAAACTATGTAAAATATCAAATGGAAGGGCGGAACCATCATTGGTTCCGCCCTTCTTATTCTGAATTTCTGCCTAACGATTCAGGCAATCTCCTTACTTTTTCGTATATAATCTCTCTTTGCCATCAAACTCCGCATAATTTTCCTTTGAACGTCCGATTCTCAGCGTTTCTTTGTTTCCAAGTCCCAGGAACCCGCCAACAGAAAGACTCTCATGAAATAGGTCAAGGACATCCTGCTGCAAATGAGGTGTAAAATAAATCATTACATTTCTGCAGATGATGACATGAAACTCATTGAAAGAGCCGTCAGTCACCAGGTTATGCTGGGCAAATATCACATTTTTTACAAGCTCCCGGTGAAAATAGGCATTGAATTCGTCAGTAGAATAATATTCTGAAAAAGCCCTCTTCCCTCCCGCCTGGATGTAATTCTTAGTATAAGTCTGCATCCTGGCAAGGGAAAATGTCCCGCTCTCTGCCTGTTTTAAAACATTTTCGTTTATATCGGTCGCATAAATCCTGGTTTTGCTGCCAAGTCCCTCTTCTTCCATTAATATTGCCATAGAATATGCTTCTTCCCCTGTAGCACAGCCTGCATGCCATATCCGGATTTCCGGGAGAGCTCTGAGACGGGGTACAACCTTTTCACGAAAAGCTCTAAAAAAGGACGGGTCCCGGAACATTTCTGTCACACTGATGGATAAATCGTCCAATATTCTATTAATGAAGCCTGGATAGTGCAGGACTTTCTCAGTGAGCCTGCTGATTGTCGGAATCTGCTCCAGCCTCATTCTATGCTGTATCCTTCTTTCCACAGAGGAGCGCATATATTGGCGGTAATCATAGCCGGAAATCAGGTAGACCGCCTCAAGGAGCAGATCCATCTCAATTTTTTCCCGTTCGTCCGCCTTAAGCACATCCTTTTTCACACATATGCCCCTTTCCAATTTACTTTGAAGCTTTTGTCAGCCACACCCGCATGACGGACAGGAGCTGATCAAGCTTCAGGGGCTTGCTGATATAATCGGATGCACCTGCATCCAGACATTTCTGCTTGTCCCCTTTCATCGCTTTTGCAGTCAATGCAATGATCGGCATTTGTTCAAGTCCATCCATGGATCTCAGCCGCTGCATTGTTTCATACCCATCCATAACAGGCATCATAATATCCATCAGAATAATGTCAATATCCCTTTTCTGCCCGACCATTTCCAGGCATTCCTGCCCGTTCTGCACTGTGGTAACTTCCATGCCCTCAGCTTTAAGCGCTTTTTCAAGCGCATAGATATTGCGGTTGTCATCATCACATATTAGCACAGATTTATTCTTAAAGATATGACGGATTTCCTTTGAAATTCCCGCAGGAACTTCCGGCTCCTCCACACCCGTGTCTGTAATTGTTTCTTCTGCGGCAGCCGAAGCGGCTATTTCGAGGTGTGCTGCTGCAGTATGCTGTTCTTCCTCAAGGCCATTAGGAAGGCTAGGTATAAACAGTGTAAAGGTACTTCCCTTCCCTTCCTCGCTATCCACGAATATCCAGCCTCCCAAAAGCTTTGCAAATTCCCTGCATATGGAAAGGCCAAGCCCTGTGCCTCCGTATTTCCTTACAGATGCACCATCTCCCTGCTGAAATGCTTCAAAGATGATCGACTGCTTGCTTTCAGGAATGCCTATTCCTGTATCAGACACTTTTATCTCTGTCCAAAAATCAGTTTTTGATTTTAAAGGCAGATTTTTTGTCTTTTCAGGATCAGCAAGATTTACTTCGATCGAAACAGAGCCCTTCTCTGTGAATTTAAAGCTGTTAGAAAGCAGGTTCTTGATAATCTGCTGGAATCTTTGCTGATCAGTATACATGATTCCGGGAAGGTCTTCAGCAATTGAAATATTAAAGTCCAGATTCTTCTTTTGTGCAAGGTGGCTGAAATTATATTCCAGATAAGAAGGCAATTCGCTCAAATTCATCTCTTCAAAGAGCATATCCAGCTTTCCGGCCTCAATCTTAGATAAGTCCAGGATGTCATTAATGAGAGAAAGCAGGTCTTTTCCTGATGAGTGGATTACTTTAGCTACTTCCTTTTGCTCCTCAGGTATCTCTTCACCCTGCCCCTCTGACAGCATTTCTGACAACAGCAGGATGCTGTTCAGCGGGGTTCTGAGCTCGTGCGACATATTGGCCAGGAATTCAGATTTATATTTTGAGCTCAATAACAGCTGTTCTGCTTTTTCTTCAATATCCTTATTGGCCTGCTGCAGATCCCGGGATTTTTTTTCTGCATCTCTTGTTCTTTCTTCAAGCTGTTCATTGATCATCCTAAGCTCTTCCGATTGCGACTGCAGCTCTTCTGACTGGACCTGAAGTTCCTCAGACTGAGTCTGGAGCTCTTCTGACTGTACTTGGAGCTCTTCTGTCATCATCTGGGATTCTTTTAACAGCCGCTCGATTTCCATTCTTCCGAGCACACTGTTGACTGTAATACCGAGCGTATCCAGCAGCTGTGTCAGAAGCTTCTCTTCAAGAGCTGTGAACTCCCTGATGGAAGCAAACTCTACGACTGCAGTGACATTCCCTTCAAACAGGACCGGGGCAATCAGTATGCTTTTAGGCTTCATTTCCCCAAGTCCGGAACTGACAAGAGAGTAGTCGTCGGGAATCTCCTTCAGCACCCTGGTCCGCTTATCCAAGGCTGCCTGTCCGATGAGTCCTTCGCCAAGGTAGAATTCCTCCCTGCCAGCATCTTTTCCATCTCCCGCATAGCTCGCCTGCTTAAGGAACTTCATGTCCCTGCCTTCGCCATTGCGCAAATAAAACGCCCCGGCAGAAGCATCCAGAATAACAGCTGCTTCTGCTATAAATTTTTCTCCCAGAGTCCTGATATCCGTTATATCCTGGTACATCGTAGCGATGTCTGCAATATTCGTCTGCAGCCAATTTTGTTCAGATATATGTTTCGTATAGTCTTTTTCTTTTAAACTATAGTCTTCAAGCGATGCAGCCATCTCATTGAAAGCAAGACCGATTTCGCCTATTTCATCCTTTGTATTAATTTCTACCCTGGGAAGGGAAGAAAGATCGGCATAATTCACCC
>NZ_PKLA01000001.1:1094536-1098036 GCF_002858875.1 Bacillus sp. UMB0728
TCCGCAAATCTGCTGCAGGTACATCACCATCCAGCGCCCTTATCAGATCATCCTCTGTGTTGATCAAGGCGGAGTATTCAATCTGGATCTGCGTGAGCAGATCCCGTGCCTCCTCACGATTGAGGCGGTCCTCAAGAAATGCTATGCCCTGCAGAATTGCGTTTCTGTTTTCCTCAATTCTCTCTTTGCTTTCCGCATCGGCAGCCTTTTCACTGTTAATCAGCTGCAGAATCACCTGGTCAGACTGGGTAAATCCCTGCCTGATTTCACCAGCTGTTTTAACTTTTTCATATCTGTCCTCAGTGATTTCCCTAAGGTTGCTTCTCATCCCATTCATAAAATAAACTGTCAAGAATAGGATCGCTGCCACAAATAGCATAATGATCCCAAAACCCAGGAACTGTTTCTTTCTAAAACTCATAATTTCCCCCCTAATTCAGCACTGAATGCCTATAAATAGAAAAGCGGACAGAATCCGACCTCTTTTTATACCCTTTCTTTTATGTTTCAAACATCTTTTTAAGAAAAAAATAAAAAAAACCGCTCACTTTTGAGCGGCGTCCATCTTATTTTTCCAGTAATTCTCCAATTTCTACTGTCGACCTTTCTTCAAGCGGACCTCTCAAATGTACTGTTGCAGTCCGGCCATCTTCATTGAGGCTGTCAATCCATACTGATGCGCCATTATAAGTGACTTCAATGTCTGCAGATGAAGAAAGGATCTGTTTCACACGGTTTGCGTTCAAAGCAATCCCTCCAAAAAAGTTTTGTCGGTTTAGCATTTCGCAGCTGGAAGATATTTATTCCTGTTCACATCAGCTTTGATATAAAGGCAGTTGCAATGCCGAAATAAACGAATAGCGAGATAATATCATTCAAGGTTGTAATCAAAGGCCCGGAAGCCACTGCCGGATCAATATTCAGCTTATAGAGGACAAGCGGCACTATTGTCCCCGCTAGAGTTCCTATAATCAAGGTGATAATAAGAGAGCCGCCAACCACCAGGCCCAAAAATCCATTACCCTGCCAGATATATGCGATCACAGATATCAGAATGCCGCAAGTCACCCCAATAATAATCCCGACAGCAAGCTCCCTGAGAATCAGCTTTGCTGCAAGCTCCCGATCAACATCTCGGCTGATCAGCCCCCTTACAACAACTGCGAGAGATTGTGTTCCTGTATTCCCTGTCATCCCGGCTATCATCGGCATAAAGAAAGCCAGTGCAACCACCTTGGAAATCGTCTCTTCAAAGCTGCTGATGATCGATCCCGAAACAAGTCCGATAAATAGCAGCAGAATCAGCCATGGCAGCCTCCGATAGGCAGCCACGAAAGCTTTAGTGTCAAAATCAATCGATTTTCCGGAAGCTGAGAGCTTTTCAATATCCTCTGTAGCTTCCCTGATAACCACATCAATGATATCATCCACCGTAATGATGCCTACAAGCCGATCATTCTCTTCTACTACAGGCAGTGCCAGGAAATCATAGCGTTCAATCAGCATGGCTGCATCTTCCTGATCCGTTTCCGCATGAACAGAAATCACCCTGCTGAACATAATATCCCTAATCTGTTCATGAGGCTCTGCTAGAATCAAATCTCTGTAAGAAACAACTCCTGTCAAACGTTTGTCTCCATCTATCACATATAAGTAATTGATTGTTTCCGAAAATACAGCAAAAGATTTCATTTTTGCAACTGTTTCACTGACCGTATAGCTTTCCGGAATCCACACAAACCGGTTCGTCATGATCCTGCCTGCTGTTTCAGGCGGATAATTCATGATGCTCTGGACAATCTGGGATTCCTCCTGCTTCATACCAGCCAGGAGCTCCTCTATCCTTCCAGGTGAAAGGCCTTCTAAAAGCAAGGCCAAATCGTCATTATCCATCAGATCCATGACCTGGCCCGATTTTTCCACACCAAGTTTTACTAAAACTCCATACTGTTCGTCCCTTTCAAGCTCTTCAAGCAGATCCGCAATCTGTTCGGGATCAAGCAGAAGGATGAATCTCGAGCGATGCTTCTCCGGAAGCTCCTCATACAGCCTGGCAATATCATAAGGCTGCAATTCCGCAATCAGTCGCTGGAATTGCTGTTTATCCGCTTCTTTTAAATGTTTGATCAATTTTACCAAATATTGTTCATCAATCATCAATTATCAACCCCTTTGGCTTCGCTTCTACTATTCCCCATTTCTGTCTTCGCAAAGCCAGCCGCAGTTTTAATCCAATTTTCTGTCGTACAAACCTATATTGCTGAATAGAATTGTACAAGCAGCAAATGAAAAGGAGTTGTTTTTTTTGAGCATATTTTTAAGCTATATCTTTCTAGGGCTTTCCCTGGCAGCTCCTATTGGCCCTATAAATGCAGCTCAGCTGGACAAGGGTATCAAAAACGGCTTTTTCCACGCCTGGCTTGTCGGATTGGGAGCTATGATAGCAGATGGAGTATATATGGTTGCCGTCTACATGGGGGTCGTGAATTTTCTTGAGATTCCTTTCGTAAAATCATTTTTATGGCTTTTTGGTTTTTTTGTGCTCGTTTATACAGGAATTGAAAGCCTTTTAACAGCAGGAAAGGTAGTATCAAACGACCGCCTTAAAGACGAATCGGCAGCAAAGTCTTTTATTTCCGGCTTTCTTATGTCCATTTCCAATCCCCTGACCATTCTTTTTTGGCTTGGCATATATGGCTCTGTATTGGCTAAAACAGCCGCAGAATATGATAAAAGCCAGATATTGATATACAGCTGTGCAATCTTTATAGGGCTGCTGTTATGGGATTTGACAATGGCAGCGGTAGCAAGCAGCTTTAGAAGGTTCATGACCAGCAGGATACTCACGCTCATTTCTATCTTATCCGGACTCTCCCTTATCGGGTTTGGACTTTATTTCGGGTATGAGGCATATAAGCTGTTTTTCTAACAATCATAGAAGTTCAGGAAAGTGCACTCTCCCTGGAAGCTGAAAAATTAGCGGTGATTGATGTGGAAATCAGAAATGGCGTTCATTTTGCTGTAAGCATAGCAGATTGGACGGTTGGTTTGGTGTAAGTGATTCTGTTCGCGACTGTGCAGGGGATGCAGCTGCTGGCACTAGTCAGATTTAAGGCATATGGTAAATTAAATGGGGAAGTCGGTAAATTAATCTTTCAAATGGTAGAATAATCCGCAAATTCGGTAGATTATCGGGCCAATTGATGAGATTCACGCTTTAAGCCGCTGCTCTCCCCATTATTGCAATCTAAAAACCAGTTGGTCCGCCCGCCCGGCCGATAATTTTTACTCAAGAGCAATCCTGTTTATATAAACTTCTCCTTTTTCACTAAAAAAGCGCAAAAAAAAGAACAGTCACGCCGACTGTTCTTTTTTTTGCCCGGCAGCGTCCTACTCTCACAGGGGGAGAGCCCCCAACTACCATCGGCGCTGAGAAGCTTAACTTCCGTGTTCGGTATGGGAACGGGTGTGACCTTCTCGCTATCGCCACCAGACTATTT
>NZ_PKLA01000010.1:0-61219 GCF_002858875.1 Bacillus sp. UMB0728
TCCGCTCGACTTGCATGTATTAGGCACGCCGCCAGCGTTCGTCCTGAGCCAGGATCAAACTCTCCATATAAGAGTAAGATTTAGCTCTGATAAAAAATTAAGATTAACGTTGACGTTTTTGTTCGTTCAGTTTTCAAAGAACAATCTCTGCCGCTCAGGAGCGACTTTATTAATTTAACACAGCGCAGATAACTTGTCAACAACTTTTCTTAAGTTTGTTTTGCGTCATCAGCGACGCTTATTAATATACCAAGATAATATTAAGAAGTCAACAATATATCCAAAAAAAATTAAAGTTCCTTCAGCTGCGGCGCAGGCATATATTTAATGCACTCATTCTCAGGGGCGATCCGCTTAAACAGGGAAAACAAAATCCTATACCTTTCCCCCATTGCTCTTTTCACTATATGGTCAATCCGTTCATCTTTCAGATCAAAGAGAATCTCATCCATCTCTCTTTTAATCAAGTATTCCATCTCTTTCAATTCCCTTTCATTGATCAGCATTCCAAGCATTGTATCGCTCCTTGTCTTTTAAGGTTTTTGTAGTATTTTCCATTACCCTGTTTTTTATGAAACGAACAGAAAATAAATCAAAATTTTGGCGGAAAAATCATTTAAGTCATATTTGCTTTTTGTGTTCATAAAAATAAGACAAGGATTCTTTGTGGACGAGGTGATTGGATGAACTTTTTTTATGTGGTAAACGGAAAGGCCATTAAACAGGGGCTGCTTATCATTATTGCCTCCTTCTTTACTGCCTGGTTTTTGTATATGGAGAATATTATTCACATGCCAGTTTTCTCGGCAAATGATGGACCAAAGGCGATTTACAAAGGAGAGAAGGATGCTGCCCTGACATTTAACATAGGCTGGGGTGATGAAAAAGCCGAACCCATACTCGATGTTCTGAAGAAGCAAAACGTCAAGGCTGCAACTTTCTTCTTATCCGGTTCTTGGGCGGAGAGGCATCCGGAGCTGGTTGCACGCATTGTTAAAGAAGGGTATGAGATTGGAATGCTTGGCTATGATTATAAGGATTATACAGATCTGGAAGAAAGCAAAATCCGCCAGGACCTTGCCAAAGGGCAGGAAGCTTTCAAGAAGCTGAATGTAAAGGATATTAAGCTGGTAAGGGCGCCAACAGGCCATTTTGATCAAAAGACACTGAATGTGGCAGAAAAGATGGGCTATACGGTTGTACACTGGAGCATCGACTCAAAAGATTGGACTAATCCGGGCGTTGAGAGGATTGCAGAAAATGCTGCCAAGGCCGGGAAAGGAGATATCATTCTCCTGCATGCCTCCGATTCGGCCAAACAAACGGCCAAAGCTCTCCCTGCCATTATAGGCAATTATAAAGACAAAGGCCTAAAACTGGTTTCAGTATCTGAAATGATGGCAAACGCAAGCACGAAATCAAATGAGATAAAATAATACAGCAAAAAAGACGGGCCTGTAGTCAGCGGCCCGCCTTTTTGTATGTCCGGATCATTTTGCAGCCTTGATGGCTTCCCTCTTTTTCATTGAGCTTTCATTCAGCTTATGCAGGATCAAAAGCTGATAGGCATTGCAGATAAGCAGAGGGAAAAGCATGAGATATACCCAGCTTTCTTCATTTACCCTCAGTGCAGGTGTCCACTCCACACTGGTTACCACCACCATGAAGAACAGTGCAGGGATGAATGCCCCTTTGTTTGTCTGCCTTGCCTTTAGGAATGCTGCCGCCAGCCCCGCTGCCAATACGATTAGCGCCAGGGCAATATAAGGTCCATAGCTTTCCCCGTTTTCAGCAAAGTTGCTGTATCTTAAGTATACAAGGTCGAATAAGGCGAATAATATAAGGACAACCTGTACGCCATTCCATAAAGACCTGAAAATACCTAATCCAAACCGGTGTACGGTTAAATATGCGAAAAAGCCCATTTGGCTCAAGATGCTGAAAATCAAGCCCACTCCTGCTAGCCAAAATAATACAGAGATGATTTCCAATACTTCAAAATCAGCAAATAACGGCTGATATTCTTCCCACCTGACAATAAATCCTGTGATACCGGTTGCAATTGCACCCAAAAGCAGAGTGGACAAAAACAACCTTACCCAATTACGGCTGGTCATTATATATTAAGCCTCCATAGCGATAGTCATTCACCTATATGATTGTACCAACCAAAGTATGAAAAATCTAGGCATTACTCGCCAAACGAATAATATTTGCCCCAAATCACCATTCTAAGGTTAGGGACAATCCTGAAAGGAGCTTTCAATCATGTACAAAATATTCCGGCTCCTCCCACTTATCCTCCTCCTTGCCGTTTCGGGCTGCGGCCAGGCTGCCGAATCAGGCAGCGGCCAAATGGACTATGATCAGACAAAGAAAATGATTGTCGATATATTAAAGACCGATGATGGCAAGAAGGCGCTGCAGGAATTGATGGGAGACGAAAAGCTAAAACAGCAGCTTGTAATGGACCAGGCAATGGTTTCCGATACGATTGAGAGGACCTTAACATCTGATAAAGGGACTGAATTCTGGAAAAAATCTTTTGAGGATCCTAAATTTGCCGAAAGCATGGCAAAAAGTATGGAAAAAGAAAATGAAAAGCTTTTAAAAGATCTGATGAAAGATCCCGAATATCGAAAAATGATGGTGGAAGTCCTGAAAGATCCTGAATTAGAGAAAGAAGTCACAACCATTTTAAAAAGCAACGAATACAGGGAGCATCTCCAGAAGGTGATGACTGAGACTTTCGAAAGCCCTATATACAAAGCCAAGATACAGGATATGATCATCAAGGCTACAGAAGAAGTGAAGAGCGGCGGCAAAGAAAGCGAAGGCGGCGGATCCGGTGAAAGCGGCGGAGGCGGCGGAGAAGGCGGGGACAGCGGAGGAGGTTCCTGATCCTCTATCTCATTGTAAAAATGCCTCAGGCGAAGATTCGCCTGAGGCACTTTTTTATACTGATTGAATGACTTTTTCCGCAATGTCTGTATAGATTTTACCAAGCCTGTGATCTTTATCATAAATGGATGGCGCAAAGTCTGCATCATTCCAGTCCGGCTGCGCCAAAGGCAGCTGCCCTAAGACATTTGTTCTTAGCTCATCAGCAAGCTTATCCCCGCCGCCGTGGCCAAAGACATATTCTTTCTCGCCAGTCAGCTTACTTTCGAAGAAGGCCATGTTTTCAATTACACCGACAATTTCATGCTCGGTTCTCAACGCCATTGCACCTGCGCGCGCAGCAACAAAAGCTGCTGTCGGATGCGGAGTGGTGACGATGATCTCTTTGCAGGAAGGAAGCATCGTATGAAGATCCAGCGCCACATCCCCTGTTCCAGGAGGAAGGTCAAGCAGCAGATAATCCAGCTCGCCCCAATCCACTTCATTGAAGAAGCTGTTCAGCATTTTGCCAAGCATCGGCCCCCTCCAGATGATTGGTGCATTATCTTCAACAAAAAAGCCCATGGATATGACCTTCACCCCAAAGCGTTCAACCGGGATGATCCGCCCTTCCCTGACAACCGGGCGCTTTGTGATGCCCATCATATCAGGAACACTGAACCCATAGATATCTGCATCGACTAGTCCGACCTTTTTCCCGAGGCGCGCCAATGATACAGCAAGGTTGACTGACACAGTGGACTTTCCGACACCGCCTTTACCGCTGGCGATCGCAATAAATTTGGTTTTGCTGTCTTCTGATAAAAGCCCTTTATCCTCTTTTTCCGGAGAACGGTGCTTGGCCAATTCCTCCGCAGGCAGCTCGCTAAAGCGAAGGCCCACAGAGTCTGCACCATTCTTCTTAAGCAATTCCACAATCTGCGTCTGCAGCTGAAGCTGTTCCGCTGTCCCTGTTTTCGCAACAGCAATCTTCACACTCACGTGATTCTTCTCTGGCTTTACACTAACTTCCTGGATCGCATTCAGTTCACCCAGTGTTTTATGTATGAACGGTTCCTTCACATCACCCAAAAGCTCTCTCACTCTTTGCTCTGTCAACATCTATATGCACCTGCCCTTTAAGTCGTTTTAAACTTAGTATAGTATAACATAGCCCGAAAAGCGGAGGCGACTGTTCTGTTCCGACAAGCATAAGACGGGAAAGAAGCAAAGGCCGCCCTTTGCCTTTGATTCTTTTCCGGCTTATGACTCGAGGAACAAGGAGCCGGAGCTGGACAATTCGAAAAGTGGAGGCGACTGTTCTGACCCGACAAGCGTAAGACGAGAAAGGTGATGAGGCTGCCCTTTGCCTCAGATTCTTTCTTGCCTTATGACTCGAGGGGCAAGGAGATGGAGCAGAGTGGAGGATTTTCTATAGAACGCAGCCTGCCTTGCACATTCAATACATTCAAATGCTCGCCATGCCCCTCATGCATCGTTGAGATCCATTCTATACATAAGCCTGCTCTCACCAGCCCTCTCTTGAATCGATTAGCCACCTTTCTATACATAAGCCTGCTCTCAGCAGCCCTCTCTTGCATCGATTAGCCACCTTTCTATACATGAGCCTGCTCTCACCAGCCCTCTCTTGCATCGATTAGCCACCTTCTTATACCTAGCCCGGCACATGCCTGTCATGCAATCCCCCCTATCAGTACACGACCACCAACTCCCATAACTCTCCTGGCCAGCCTGTTAAAGTAACAACACCCTCCGCAGTCTCATTTTTCTCTATAAAAAAAGAGCATCCCACAGGATGCCCCTTTATTCTGGCTCCACCAGCTCTTCTTCATTCGTAAAATAGCGCAATACTCCATTATAGATAGAGGCTGCCACTTTTTCCTGGTAGTCATCTGTTTTTAGCCTGGCTTTTTCTCCCGGATTGGAGAGGAAGCCGATTTCGACCAGTGCGCCAGGCTTTTTAGCGTATTTCATGATATACACATGGCTGATCGGCTTGGCTCTTCTTTCTGTGTTCTCCAGGTTTCTGCGCAGCTCATCCTGAATGAATTTGGCTGCTTCAGCATTTTCCTTAATCTGCGGGGCATAGAAGGTCTGTGCACCGCTCCAGCGGGCAGATGGAATGGAATTCAGGTGGATGCTCAGGAAAAAGTCGGCCTCGGATTCATTAATCATCTTAAGCCGCTGCTTAAGGTCCTCCACCTTCCTCCTGCTGTATCCCTTTGTACCCTCCGGAGCCAGGTCACGGTCATCCTCCCTGGTCATAATGACAAGCGCTCCCTGCTCTTGCAGGTAGTCCCTGATCTTTAATGAGACGTTCAATGCGATATCCTTTTCTAAAGCATCTGAATCTCCGGCTCCGCCATCTGGTCCGCCATGTCCTGGATCCAGAAGGATGATTTCGCCTGTGAGCGGCAAATTCCATGACTTCCAGGAGTTATTTTCGAGAAAATCGTATCGAAAGATTAAAAATAAGATTATAAGTCCGGCCGCAAAAGCAGCCATCTGCAATTTTCGCTTCATCGTCCTAACCCATCCCTCCGCTTGTCCTCATTCATATATATGGGACAAGGGAAGGGGTTAGAACATTTTTAAAGAGATCAATGAAGTCTCAGCTTATGGCGCCGCTGGCCCTTTTGAAAGCCCTCCATCCACCAATGGCGCACATAATGCTCACAGGTGCCAGCCAGTGACTCGTTCGCAGCCGCTTCTTCACCGCTCCCCCAGTAAAGAAGGAAATTATAGAGCGTATCAACAAAATGCTTTTCCTCGCTCCTGCATCTTTCGAGGACCTGTTCAACGCCTTCTCCATAATAGCCGAACCGGCTGAAATGGGCCCCAAGGAGGTAGGCTTCGATTGCGACATCATAACAGGCCTCCTCCACTCCTGTATTCATCAGGAGCCCCGACGTAAACCTTATACTTCCAAAATGCCCTTTCACACTTTCCTTCAGAGATTTTATCGAAATGTCCTTTAGGACCGTTTTTTCATATTTGATCTGCTTTTCACGCTGTTTATCTGTAAAGGTTGTAATCACACTCACAGCTTTCTTCACCCCTTAAAGATAGTCTTCATCCGCCCAATGGGTGTCATTCAAGAAAGCACTGGCAATTTTGACAGAGAATAAAGCGGATGAAGGCCACCCATTTTTCAAAAGCTATTGGTGAATCTTTGCAAAGACAGCAAAAAAGACCCCCAGACGTAAGCCTGGGAGCCTTTGATAGAGTAATGATTAACGCTTAGAGAACTGAGGAGCACGACGAGCACCTTTAAGACCGTATTTCTTACGCTCTTTCATACGTGCGTCACGAGTCAATAGTCCAGCGCGCTTTAATGTTGGACGGAATTCTGGATCAGCTTGAAGCAATGCACGAGCGATGCCGTGACGGATTGCGCCAGCTTGGCCAGTGTATCCACCGCCATTAACGTTTACCAGGATATCGTAGCTGTTTAGTGTTTCAGTAGCAACAAGCGGCTGCTTAACTACTTCACGCAAAGCTGCGAATGGGATGTAGCTTTCGATCTCACGACCATTGATGATGATTTTGCCATCGCCAGGAACTAAACGAACACGGGCAACGGAGCTTTTACGACGACCAGTACCGATATATTGAACTTGTGCCAAGATAATAACCTCCCTTTAAAAATTATCCACGAAGTTCGTAAACTTCAGGTTGTTGTGCTTGGTGCGGATGTTCGCTGCCAGCATATACGTGTAATTTTTTGAACATTTGACGGCCAAGTGAATTCTTTGGAAGCATGCCTTTGATAGCAAGCTCAAGCATTTTCACAGGGTAGTTTGTACGCATCTCAAGAGCAGTTCTTGTTTTAAGACCGCCTGGGTGCATTGTGTGACGGTAATAGATCTTGTCAGTAAGCTTCTTACCAGTCAGTTCGATTTTCTCAGCGTTGATGATGATCACATTGTCACCAGTGTCAACGTGCGGTGTGAAAGTTGGTTTATTTTTGCCGCGCAGGACTGCTGCTACTTCACTTGCAAGGCGACCTAGAGTCTTGCCTTCAGCGTCAACAACATACCATTTACGCTCGATATTGTTTGCGTTAGCCATAAACGTACGCATGGGTTTCCCTCCTAAATAATCAATCATATTCATGTTCTTTGATTTCGTATATTATCACACAGATAAGTTCCGGGGCTTATTTGTGGGGTTAAAATACATACCATATTATGATATATCCTATATAGTACAATGTCAAGGGAATGTTACGCCAGGTTTAGTTGTTTTGAAAAAAATAATTTTTTCCTTTTTCCCTTTAATAGAATACCTTCCATAGATACAACCCCTCGGCAGGAGCTGTCTTGCCTGCCAGGCTCCTGTCCCTGCCTGAAATGACTTCCGGGAAGCTCCCCGGATCTCTCGTTCCTGCTCCTGCTTCGAGGAGCGTGCCTGTCAGGATGCGGACCATATTATATAAGAAGCCGCTGCCCGTAAAATGGAGCTCCAGCATCTCCCCTGCCTCCTCGACATGAACCTTCCGGATTTCCCTTACTTTGTCCTCCACATCTGTCCTGGAGGCGCAGAAGCTTGAGAAGTCATGGGTGCCGAGAAGATGTTCCGCAGCTTCCCTCATCGCTCGGATATCAAGGGGGTGAGGATAGTGATAGCTATAGTGCCGCTCAAACGGGCTTCGAATTTTCCCTCTGTAAATAAAGTAGCGGTATTCTTTCCCGCATGCATCAAAGCGGGCATGAAAGCCTTCAGCGGCCTTCTCAGTGCTCTCCACAGCGATGTCCTTCGGCAAGAGGGAGTTCAGGGCTGTCACCCATCTGTCCTCAGGAATGGCGAGCGGCGAGTCAAAGTGGATGACCTGCCCTCTCGCATGCACCCCGGCGTCTGTCCTGCCTGAAGCAAAGATCTTCACCGGGTTTCCTTTATGGATTTTGGCCAGTGCCCTTTCCACTTCAAGCTGCACAGTCCGCTTTCCCGGCTGCACCTGGTATCCGGAGAACTGTGAGCCGTCATAGGCAATCTTGCATTTGAATCTTTGCATTTTTACACCCCATTATGTGCGGAATACAGCAAGCAGTGCCGCAACTGCCAGGAGCAGGAGCAGCATAAGGGTGTCCCTTGTGCTCCAGTTCAGCTGCCGGTATTTCGTTCTGCCTTCCCCTCCGCGGTAGCCTCTTGCCTCCATAGCGGTGGCGAGCTCCTCAGCGCGTTTGAACGAGCTGACGAATAAAGGGATCAGCAGCGGAATGATCGACTTTACACGGTCCTTGATCGGTCCGCCTGAAAAATCGACTCCCCTGGCAGTCTGCGCCTTCATGATCTTATCTGTTTCCTGCATGAGGGTCGGGATGAAGCGAAGCGAAATCGACATCATCAGAGCCAGCTCATGGACAGGGAACTTCACCTTGTTCAAAGGACCCAGCAGGCTTTCCAGCCCATCGGTAATTTCAATGGGGGTCGTTGTCAGGGTTAATAGCGACGTCATCATGATCAGCAGGAAAAAGCGCATAGAGATGAACAGACCCTGCTTCAGGCCTTCTTCATAAATTTTCAGCCATCCAAGGTCGAGGATGACCTCTCCGCCCTTTGTCATGAATACATGCAGCAGCAGGGTGAAAAGCACAAGCCACAGCACCGGCCGCAGCCCCATATAAATGAACCTCGCAGGGACCCTGGATGAACGGACCATCATCAGCGTGTAGACAGTGAGAATGGCATAAGTCAGGATATTATTGGCTAAAAAAACGACACAAACAAATAAAAAGATAATGGCAAGCTTCGCACGGGGATCCATCCGGTGAAGGACGGAGTCGGCAGGCACATAGCGGCCAAAAATCATTTTCTCCATCATTTGGCCTCACCCCGCTTCACTGCGCCTGCTATCGCATCTGTCAGCTGCTCCATCGTCAGGCAGGTCATTCCGAGCTTCAATCCGAATGCCTTCTCGAACTTCTGCTGAAATTTTACAACCTCCGGTACATCCAGGCCGAGCTCAAGAAGTCCTGCCGGATCCGCAAAGATTTCTACCGGAACGCCTTTTCTGTATACCTCGCCTTTATGCATGATCACAATCTGATCGGCGTAGGCGGCAGCGTCCTCCATGCTGTGGGTCACCAGGATAGTGGAAAGGCCTCTTTCCTTATGGAGCGAATAGAACATCTCCATGATCTCTTTCCGCCCGCGCGGGTCCAGGCCAGCTGTCGGTTCATCCAAAACGATTACATCAGGGTTCATGGCAAGCACACCGGCAATGGCCACTCTCCGCATTTGGCCACCGGATAGATCAAAAGGAGACTTCTCAAGAACGGACTCGGTCAAGCCGACCTGAATGATTGCCTTTCTTGCCCTTTCCTTAGCCTCGGCCTCACTGACGCCAAAATTCATCGGGCCGAAGCAGATATCCTTTTCGACTGTTTCTTCGAAAAGCTGGTGCTCTGGGAACTGAAAGACAATCCCGACCTTTTGGCGGACCGCCTTTAGGTTTTTCTCCTTTTTCCCTGCAGTAATTTCCCTGTCCCCTATTTTGACACTGCCTTTTGTCGGCTTTAACAGGGCATTCAAATGCTGAAGGACAGTAGACTTGCCTGAACCGGTATGGCCGATTAGGGCGAGATATGTGCCTGATGGGATATCAATTGATACATCCTGGATGGCCAGCCGCTCAAATGGTGTGTTTATCTGGTATCTATGCTCTACATTTTGGAGTGAGATGTCCATAGCTTTTCCACCAACTCTTCTTCTGTTAAATAAAATTTTGGGATGGCCAGCCCTTTTTCACGCAGTGCCTTGCTCATTTTTACCGGGAATGGAATGTCCAGGCCGAGCTTTACAAGCTCCTCATCCATCTGGAAAATTTCCTCCGGTGTGCCTTCCCTGTATAATTGCCCCTGGTTCATGACGATGATCCGATCTGCCTTGGCCGCTTCTTCAAGATCATGGGTGATGGAGATAACCGTCATCCTGTGCTCGCTCTTTAACTCTCTTACCGTCTGCAGGACCTCTTCTCTTCCGCGGGGGTCCAGCATGCTTGTAGCTTCATCCAGTATGATCAGCGACGGTCGCAGGGCGATAACCCCTGCAATGGCGACTCTTTGTTTCTGGCCGCCTGAAAGATGGTGCGGCTCTTGATCTAGAAATTGGCCCATATTGACCATCTCTAATGAGGAACTCACTCTTTCTTTCATCTCTTCCTGCGGGACTCCATTGTTTTCTAAACCAAAAGCCACATCATCCTGCACCGTTGTTCCGACAAACTGGTTATCGGGATTCTGGAACACCATCCCTACAGCCCTTCTGACGTCCCAGACGGTCTCTTCTGTCAGTTCAGTCCCCTTCACCAGGATCCTGCCTTCCTGGGCATACTGCAGCCCATTTAAGAGCTTGGCCAATGTAGACTTGCCTGATCCGTTGTGGCCGACAATGGCAAGCCATTCCCCTTCCTGTATGTTAAAGGAAACGTTTCTTAAGGCATACTGGCTGCCGGCATCATATTGAAAAGAAATGTTTTCTAATTGAACAAGTGGATTTGACATAGGGATCCTCCTCTCTGCTCTTCTTGCAGCTGCATAAACAGCCTTGACTTCACTGCTTCAGCGCCTGTCATTTTAAAGTGGGATGAGGCATTACATCATTATCTCCCGGAAATAAAAATAACTCGCCTTTTGGCGAGCCTGATTTGCAGAAGACATTGAATTATTAGCTGAAGTCAGATGGCTGCCGGCACATATGCGCTTGTGTCGTTAATTGCATCAAAGCTCAATAATCGCTTTAGCTGCCTCTCTAATCTGTGCTCTCTGCCAAAAAACCTGAAACTTATAAAAAAGCCTGCACCTCATTCCGGCTGCAGAATATTTACATTCTGTGCGCATAAAACAGTTCCGGAAGAGGTGCATGAGCTAGACGAGACAAGTCCGGGATGCCTATACTGCATCCGTCAGTATGGAACTTGCACTGAGAGGCCCGAGATTCAGGCGCAGCGGAATCTTGCTCATCGTAACGCTCTTGTTTGGCTTGAATATAAGGCTTATGAAGAAAATGGAAGATAAGCCTTTTACAGAAAAAGGGCAAAGAACAAGTTCATGATAAACTGTCCAGCGCCCTTGTTGTCTGCTGCAGCAATTATACTAACTCGATGATAACCATTGGTGCTCCGTCTCCACGACGAGGCCCAAGCTTCATGATTCGAGTGTATCCACCTTGGCGCTCTTCATAACGAGTTGCGATGTCGCTGAATAACTTTTGTACTGCATCTTGGTTTGTCTCAGCATTAGCTACCTCATTGCGAATGAATGCAGCTGCTTGACGGCGAGCATGCAGGTCTCCGCGCTTGCCTAAAGTGATCATTTTCTCAACAACTGAACGCAGCTCTTTCGCACGAGCTTCAGTTGTTTCGATGCGCTCACTGATGATTAAGTCTGTAGCTAAGTCACGTAGCATAGCTTTACGTTGAGCACTAGTGCGTCCTAACTTTCTGTATCCCATGAAAGTTTCCCTCCTTTGTTGAAGTGATCAGTCGGTGATAGACCTAAGAGTGATAGATCCTAAGATCAGTCATCCTTGCGTAAGCCTAATCCCAGCTCTTCTAATTTATGTTTTACCTCTTCAAGAGATTTTCTGCCAAGGTTGCGGACTTTCATCATATCCTCTTCGGTCTTGTTGGCCAATTCCTGAACAGTATTGATGCCTGCGCGCTTTAAGCAATTATATGAACGGACTGAAAGATCGAGTTCTTCAATGGTCATTTCAAGAACTTTTTCCTTTTGGTCCTCTTCTTTCTCAACCATGATTTCAGCATTTTGCGCTTCGTCAGTAAGGCCGACAAAGATATTCAAATGCTCAGTTAAAATCTTCGCTCCAAGAGCAACCGCATCTTGTGGACCAGTGCTTCCATCAGTCCAAACATCGAATGTTAACTTATCATAGTTAGTCATTTGCCCGACGCGTGTATTTTCTACCTGGTAGGAAATACGCGATACTGGAGTGTAGATGGAATCGATAGGAATGACACCGATTGGTTGATCTTCTCGCTTGTTTTGATCAGCTGGTGTATAACCGCGTCCTCTTTTGGCAGTCAAGCGCATGCGCAAGTGCCCATTGGACCCAAGGGTAGCAATATGAAGATCCGGATTGAGGATCTCGACATCACTGTCATGCGTTACGTCAGCTGCAGTAACCGCACCTTCACCTTGAATATCAATTTCCAGCGTCTTTTCATCATCAGAATAGATTTTAAGAGCCAGTTTTTTAATATTTAAGATTACAGATGTTACATCTTCTACGACGCCTTCAATTGTTGAGAACTCATGAAGTACCCCATCAATTTGAATAGATGTGACAGCGGCACCAGGGAGTGAGGATAAAAGGATACGACGTAAGGAGTTACCCAAAGTAGTACCATACCCACGCTCAAGCGGCTCTACGACGAACTTTCCATACTTGGCATCATCGCTGATCTCAACCGTTTCGATTTTTGGTTTTTCTATTTCGATCATCAAAATATACCCTCCTTCAAAACGTCGAAACCCCGGCTAGCTTCTGCCTGCCGAAATTCCCCCATGTATACGTTCCCGTTTGTGCACAACAACTGGAATAAAGTTTCTGTATAACGGAAAATTGTATCATAACCCATTATAGACAAGGATACAAATTCTATACAGAAAAAATTATACGCGGCGACGTTTTGGCGGGCGGCATCCGTTATGAGGAACCGGAGTAACATCTCTGATAGCCGTTACTTCTAGACCAGCAGCCTGAAGGGCACGAATGGCAGCTTCACGTCCTGCACCAGGTCCTTTAACAGTAACTTCAAGAGTTTTCATACCATGTTCCATAGATGTCTTCGCTGCAGTTTCAGCAGCCATTTGAGCAGCAAATGGAGTAGATTTACGAGAACCTCTGAATCCAAGAGCTCCAGCACTTGACCAAGAAAGAGCGTTACCATGAACGTCTGTGATTGTTACGATAGTGTTATTGAATGTTGAACGGATGTGGGCGATACCACTTTCAATATTCTTTTTAACACGGCGTTTGCGTGTATTAGTTTTACGAGCCATTGTATATTACCTCCTTTACCGATTATTTCTTCTTGTTAGCTACAGTCTTACGAGGACCTTTACGTGTACGGGCATTGTTCTTAGTGTTCTGTCCGCGTACAGGAAGGCCACGACGGTGACGAAGACCGCGGTAAGAACCGATTTCCATAAGACGCTTGATGTTGAGTGAAACTTCACGGCGAAGGTCACCTTCAACTTTGAGTCTGTCGATTACTTCACGGATTTTGTTAAGCTCATCTTCTGTAAGGTCGCGAACGCGAGTGTCTTCAGAAACACCAGCTTCAGCCAAAACCTTTTGAGCAGTATTTTTACCGATACCATAAATGTAAGTCAATGAGATTACTACACGTTTTTCACGTGGAATATCTACACCAGCAATACGTGCCATTCTATGCGCACCTCCTTGTTATTAGCCTTGTTTTTGTTTATGCTTAGGGTTTTCACAGATAACCATAACTTTACCACGTCTGCGGATAACTTTGCACTTTTCGCAGATCGGCTTAACTGATGGTCTTACTTTCATTATCCTAACCTCCTTGATATTACGGAGTGCAATCAGTCTATTTGAAGCGGTAAGTGATTCTTCCGCGAGTCAAGTCATATGGTGAAAGCTCAACTGTTACTTTATCTCCTGGCAGGATGCGGATGAAGTGCATGCGGATCTTGCCGGAAACATGAGCCAAAACAGTATGACCGTTTTCCAATTCTACCTTAAACATAGCATTTGGCAAAGTTTCAATAACTGTGCCTTCTATTTCGATTACATCGTCTTTCGCCATCGAACATGTCTCCCTTCTTCTTTTCAGAATCTCACCTATTCATACGCTGCTTACGCAAAACGTAATTTTCCCTTCATTGCACGGCCGGTTTCATTTATGCTGCACTCGATTTCCGGAGAAACATAATCAGTCAGCTCCAGATGCCGGACGCTCTTCAGCAGCGGATTGCCTGACTTTCGTCTGGCCCCTTCGGCTATTGAGACAAACCGTCCATCTATCAACCTTATAATTATATCATATTCGCCGTCATCCCGCCCATTTTTAATCAAAACAATTTGACCAGAGATCAAATTGATCTTGTCAGGGCCGCAGACCATTTTCAGAATGAGCCTATGCAATCACCTGCACATCAAGCTTTAGTGAGGATTTCATAGCCTGTTTCAGTAATGGCAATGGTATGTTCAAAATGCGCACACATGCTGCCGTCCACTGTAACGACTGTCCAGTCATCAGCCAAGGTTCTTACATACCTGCTTCCGGCATTGACCATCGGCTCGATGCACAGTACCATCCCCGGCTTAAGCACCGGCCCTTTATTAGGCGGACCGTAGTGAGGGATTTGCGGTTCCTCATGTAAGTCTTGCCCGATTCCGTGGCCAACATACTCACGCACAATGGAAAAACCGTTTGCTTCCGCATACGTCTGAATCGCATGAGAGATGTTCGATAAACGTACATCCGGCTTTGACTCTTTAAGCCCTTCATACAATGACTGCTCTGTGACATCCAGCAGCTGCCGGACTTGTCTGTCAACAGTGCCTACAGGGTAGGTCCAGGCGGAATCGCCATGGTAGCCATTATATTCAGCACCTATATCGATGCTGATAATGTCGCCTTCGTTAAGCACCCGATCCCCGGGAATCCCGTGCACAAGTTCATTGTTCACAGATGCACAGATGCTGCCACGGAAACCATTATAACCTTTAAAAGATGGAATTGCATCATGTTTACGTATAAACGCCTCGGCAATTGTATCCAGCTCTCCGGTTGTAATGCCCGGTGCAACATGCTTCTGCAGCTCCTGGTGAGTCAGGGCAACAATACGCCCGGCTTCACGCATGATTTCAATTTCACGCGGTGTTTTACAGATGATCATTAACGCAGGCCTCCGAGGAGCGCATCAAGATCAGTGAACACCTTGGAAATTTCCTGCTGGCCATCAATATTGCGCAGATACCCTTTTGTTTCATAGAAATCAAGAAGAGGCTTAGTCTGCTTAATGTTGACATCAAGTCTGTTTTTAACAGTTTCGGCGTTATCATCAGCACGCTGATAAAGTTCGCCGCCGCACCGGTCGCATTCGTCTGCCTTTGCCGGGGGATTGAATACCAAGTGGTAAGTTGCCCCGCAGTTCTTGCAGATGCGTCTGCCAGTCAGGCGCTCCATTAAAATGCTTTGGTCAACATCAATGTTGATGACATAATCAATCTTTTTATCCAGTTCTGAAAGAATGTCTTCAAGGGCATCAGCCTGGGCAACCGTTCTTGGGAAGCCATCAAGCAAAAAGCCTTTATTGCAATCTTCCTTGCTTAACCTTTCGCGGACTATGCCGATTGTCACCTGGTCAGGGACAAGCTCGCCTTTATCCATGAAAGATTTAGCTTCTAAACCTAGTTCCGTGCCTTCTTTTATAGCTGCACGAAACATATCTCCTGTTGAGATATGAGGGATGCCGTACTTCTCGACAATTTTCTCGGCTTGCGTACCTTTGCCGGCACCTGGGAGCCCCATCAATACTAAATTCACAAGATTTCCCCCTCAGTCTCTAATAAGGTTAATGGGAACTAAAAGTTCCCAAAACCGAATTATTTTATGAAACCTTTATAGTGACGCTTAACCATTTGGGCTTCAAGCTGCTTCATTGTTTCGAGCGCAACACCCACAACAATCAGAAGGCTTGTTCCGCCAATCTGGGCTGATTGCGGCAGTCCGGCGAAATTGATGAAGAAAACCGGAAGGATCGCAATGGCAGTCAAGAAAAGCGCACCGACAAATGTCAAACGATATAAGACACGAGTCAGATATTCCTGAGTGTTTTTACCTGGGCGTATACCCGGGATATAGCCGCCTTGCTTTTTCAAGTTGTCGGCAACCTGCTCCGGATTAACCTGGATAAAAGCATAGAAATACGTAAAGGCAATGATCAATGCACTATACACGATCATACCAATTGGGTGGGTATAGTCGAACACTCTTTGAATCCACATCGTCACATCATTCTGCTCGAAGAAAGAAGCAATCGTTCTTGGCGTTACGATGAACGAGACTGCAAAGATGACTGGAATAACTCCGGCAGCATTCACCTTTAAAGGCAAATGAGTTGATTGTCCGCCCGCAGGATTGCCTCCTGTGGCCATACGCTTAGCGTATTGGATCGGAATTTTCCTTAATGCCTGCTGGATGAAGATCGTTCCAACAATGATCGCAATGACTGCAACCAGGATCAGGACTACTGTAACAATGCTAAGGAAAAGCTGCTCACCTGCATCTTCAATTTTCTGGGCGTAAATCTGGTTGACCGTGGAAGGTATGGCCGCTACGATACCAGCAAATATGATGATGGAAATGCCGTTTCCGACACCTTTAGATGTGATCTGCTCTCCAAGCCACATTAAGAAGGCTGTTCCTGCAGTCAGTACAGTGGCAATCAGAAGATAAGTTCCGATGCCCGGATTTTCAATCAGCATGCCGCCAGCCATGTTATTAAAGCCGTAGGACATACCCAGCGCCTGGATGAAACCAAGCACGATTGTAAAGTAACGGGTGAATTGAGCCAGCTTACGGCGTCCCACTTCCCCTTGCTTTGACCATTCAGTAAACTTCGGGACTACGTCCATCTGCAATAGCTGAATGATGATCGAAGCCGTAATATACGGCATGATTCCCATTGCAAGGATAGAGAAGTTGAGAAGCGCTCCTCCGCCGAATGTATTCAGGATTCCAAATACACTCAAGTCATCCTGTGCTTTTAACAGATCAGCATTCACATGCGGTACAGGAATGAATGTACCGATGCGGAATATGATCAGCATTAAAAGGGTGAATAGGATCTTTCGTCTTATATCACCCACGCGCATAAAATTGGAGATTGTCTGAAACATTAGATCACCTCTGTTTGACCGCCGGCAGCTTCAATAGCTTCCTTTGCAGCAGAGGAGAATTTATGAGCTTTAACAGTAAGCTTTTTCTCTACTTTGCCTTTAGCAAGAACTTTCACTCCTGCTTTTTCGTTGCTTACGACTCCTGTTTCGATAAGAAGTTCTGGTGTAACTTCTGTTCCGTCTTCAAAACGGTTAAGTGCATCAAGGTTAACAACTGCATATTCTTTGCGGTTGATGTTTGTGAAACCGCGCTTAGGCAAGCGTCGGAATAAAGGTGTTTGACCACCTTCGAAACCAAGACGTACACCGCCGCCTGAACGTGCGTTTTGACCTTTATGACCTTTACCAGCAGTTTTACCATTGCCTGAACCGATACCGCGACCTTTGCGCTTGCGTTCTTGACGAGAACCCTCTGCAGGTTTTAATTCATGAAGTTTCATTTTGGCACCTCCTTATTGAAAAAATCGAACTTATTTCTCAGAGACCTTTACAAGGTGAGCAACCTTGTTGATCATGCCGCGGATAGCAGCATTATCCTGGTGCTCAACTGTTTGGTTCATCTTACGTAATCCTAGAGCTTTAACTGTTTCGCGCTGGTCTTGAGGACGACCAATCACGCTGCGAGTGAGGGTAACTTCTAGTTTATTCGCCATTTGATTTCCCTCCTTATCCTAACAGTTCTTCTACTGATTTACCGCGTAACTTAGCTACGTCTTCAGCACGTTTTAAGTTATTTAGTCCTTCAAGAGTTGCGCGAACCATGTTGATTGGTGTGTTTGTGCCTAATGACTTAGACAGGATATCAGCTACACCAGCCAATTCAAGAACCGCACGAACCGGACCACCAGCGATAACTCCAGTACCTTCAGAAGCAGGCTTCAAAAGGATTTCGCCAGCACCGAAATGACCGATGATTTGGTGTGGAATAGTTGTTCCAACCATAGGTACTTCGATAAGGTTTTTCTTAGCATCTTCAATTGCTTTGCGGATCGCATCCGGAACTTCCTGGGCTTTACCAGTTCCAAAGCCTACATGTCCGTTCTTATCGCCTACTACTACAAGAGCAGTAAAACGGAAGCGACGTCCACCTTTAACAACTTTCGCTACACGATTGATTGTAACTACGCGTTCTTCAAGTTCAAGTTTGTTTGGGTCAATACGAAGCATCTTTATGTGTCCCTCCTTCTATTAAAATTCTAAGCCGTTTTCACGAGCAGCATCTGCTAATGCTTTAACACGTCCGTGATACAGGTAGCCTCCGCGGTCAAAAACAACAGCTTTAACACCTTTTTCAACAGCGCGCTTAGCAACTAGTTCTCCAACCTTAACAGCAGCATCTGTGTTTCCTGTAGCAGTAAGTTCAACTTCCTTATCAAGTGTTGAAGCACTTGCAACAGTCACTTTGTTCACATCATCGATCAGCTGAGCATAGATATGCTTGTTAGAGCGGAACACGTTTAAACGAGGACGAGCTTCAGTACCGCTAAGTTTAGCACGCACGCGGGCATGTCTTTTTTTGCGGACTTGATTTTTATCAGCCTTCGTAATCATTTAGGTCACTCCTTTCGTTTGCCTATGCGGCATTACTTACCTGTTTTACCTTCTTTACGACGCACATATTCGCCTTCGTAGCGGATACCTTTACCTTTGTAAGGCTCTGGAGGACGAACGTCACGAATGTTAGCAGCAAGTGCACCAACACGTTCTTTGCTTGTGCCTTTTACGATAACCTTCGTGTTAGAAGGCACTTCGATTTCGATTCCTTCTTCAGGAACGATTTCAACAGGGTGAGAGTAGCCAACGTTCAGGATCAGGTTTTTCCCCTGCTTTTGAGCACGGTAACCGACACCGATAAGCTCAAGGCCTCTTTCAAATCCTTTAGAAACACCTTCAACCATGTTTGCGATCAGGGCGCGAGTAGTTCCGTGCAGTGCGCGGTGCTCTTTCGCTTCTGATGGACGGGAAACATTAATGATGTTCTCTTCCACGCTGATTGCCATATCAGGGCTGAATGAACGAGTCAATTCGCCTTTAGGGCCTTTAACTGTCACATTGTTATTATCTACAGTGATTGTAACTCCACTTGGAATTTCAATTGGTTTTTTACCTACGCGAGACATTTATTGCACCTCCATTCTTGAGAAACTCTATTACCAAACGTATGCTAATACTTCTCCGCCAGTTTGCTTAGCGCGGGCTTCTTTATCTGTAAGAACTCCTTGAGAAGTAGATACTAATGCGATTCCTAGACCGTTTAACACGCGAGGAACTTCGTTTGATTTTGCATATACACGAAGACCAGGCTTACTGATGCGCTTAAGACCAGTGATAACGCGCTCGTTGTTTGCACCGTATTTAAGGAAAATGCGGATGATGCCTTGTTTATTGTCTTCGATAAACTCTACATCACGAACGAAACCTTCACGCTTAAGGATTTCAGCGATTTCTTTCTTGATATTAGAAGCAGGAACCTCTAATTTTTCGTGACGTACCATATTCGCATTACGGATGCGTGTAAGCAAATCTGCAATTGGATCTGTCATGACCATTGTTTTTACCTCCTTCCCAGACTTTGGGTTTTACCAGCTAGCTTTTTTCACACCAGGAATTTGTCCTTTGTATGCTAATTCACGGAAACAGATACGGCAAAGCTTAAATTTACGGTATACGGAATGTGGACGCCCGCAGCGTTCGCAGCGAGTGTATTCTTGTACCGGATATTTAGGCGTGCGTTTTTGTTTCGCAATCATTGACTTTTTAGCCACGTTGTCGCCTCCCTCTATTTAGCGATTACTTTTGGAATGGCATTCCAAATTGAGTTAAAAGTTCACGAGCTTCTTCATCTGTGTTAGCTGTAGTAACGATAACGATATCCATACCACGAACTTTGCTTACTTTATCGTAATCAATCTCAGGGAAGATTAACTGTTCTTTCACACCAAGAGTGTAGTTGCCACGGCCGTCAAAGGATTTCTTTGAGATCCCGCGGAAGTCACGTACACGTGGAAGAGATACAGATACTAATTTATCAAAAAACTCGTACATGCGCTCTCCGCGCAGAGTAACTTTAGCACCGATAGGCATGCCTTCACGAAGACGGAACCCAGCGATTGATTTTTTAGCACGGGTTACAACCGGCTTTTGGCCGCTGATAACCGCAAGCTCTTCAACAGCATTGTCAAGCGACTTTGCGTTTGCAACAGCATCGCCGACACCCATGTTGATAACGATTTTTTCAAGCTTTGGTACTTGCATGATTGATTCGTAGTTAAACTTGCTCATAAGAGCAGGTGTAATTTCATTTGAAAACTTCTCTTTTAGGCGGTTCATTCTTGTACCTCCCTTCTTCAATTACTTATTTATCTAGAACTTCACCGGATTTTTTCGCAACGCGAACTTTCTTGCCATCAACCTCTTTGTAACCAACACGTGTCGGGTTACCTGACTTAGGATCGATTGGCATCACGTTTGATACATGAATAGGTGCTTCTTGGCTGATGATTCCGCCTTGCGGATTCACTTGGGATGGCTTAGAGTGCTTCTTTACTACGTTCACACCTTCAACAAGCACACGGCTTTGTTTTGGGAAAGCAGCAAGGATCACACCTGATTTGCCTTTATCCTTACCAGAAATGACCATGACTTTGTCACCTTTTTTTACATGCATCTGTCGCACCTCCTTAAAGGCAATTTGTTTGAATTATAGTACTTCTGGAGCTAGTGATACGATTTTCATAAAGTTGCTGTCGCGCAATTCACGTGCAACTGGGCCAAAGATACGAGTTCCGCGTGGACCCTTATCGTCACGGATAATTACACATGCGTTTTCATCAAAACGGATGTAAGTACCGTCATCACGGCGGACACCGCGCTTAGTTCTAACGATAACTGCTTTAACGACGTCACCTTTTTTAACAACGCCACCTGGTGTTGCTTGTTTTACAGTACAAACGATAACATCACCGATATTAGCTGTTTTGCGGCCAGAGCCACCAAGGACTTTAATTGTCAGTACTTCACGAGCACCTGAGTTGTCAGCAACTTTCAAACGTGATTCTTGTTGAATCATGCGTGTAACCTCCCTTCGGGATGAAGCTTATTCCGAACCATTAGATTATAACTGCTTTTTCTACTACTTCTACAAGACGGAAGCGTTTAGTCGCAGAAAGTGGACGAGTTTCCATAATACGAACCACATCGCCAATTTTTGCTTCGTTTTGCTCGTCATGAGCTTTAAACTTTTTAGAGTACTTAACGCGCTTACCATAGAGCGTGTGCTTTTTGTATGTTTCTACAAGAACAGTGACTGTTTTGTCCATCTTGTCGGAAACAACGCGTCCAGTGTAAACCTTGCGTTGGTTACGTTCACTCATTGTGCGAACCTCCTATCAATTATCGATTGTTAACGCCGATCTCTCTCTCACGAATAACAGTTTTCATGCGAGCAATCGCTTTGCGTACTTCACGAATGCGAGCTGTATTTTCAAGTTGTCCAGTCGCCAATTGAAAGCGCAGGTTGAATAGCTCTTCTTTTAAAGATTTTACTTTTTGTTCTATTTCAGCAGTGGTAAGGTCACGAATTTCATTAGCTTTCATTTGATTCACCACCAATTTCTTCTCGTTTTACAAACTTGCACTTTACAGGAAGTTTGTGTGATGCAAGACGTAATGCTTCACGAGCTACCTCTTCAGATACGCCGGCAATTTCAAACATGATTTTCCCTGGCTTAACTACTGCTACCCATCCTTCAGGAGCACCTTTACCAGAACCCATTCGGACTTCTAGAGGCTTTGCAGTGTAAGGCTTGTGAGGGAAGATGTTGATCCATACTTTACCGCCACGTTTCATGTAACGAGTCATCGCGATACGGGCAGATTCAATCTGACGGTTAGTGATCCAAGAAGCCTCAAGAGCTTGAAGGCCAAATTCACCGAAGTTCACTTCAGTACCGCCTTTTGATTGTCCACGCATTTTTCCGCGGTGTACACGGCGATACTTAACGCGTTTTGGCAATAACATATTATTTGCCTCCTTCCTCAGTTTTCTTCTTTGTAGGAAGCACCTCTCCACGATAGATCCATACTTTAACGCCTAATTTACCGTATGTTGTGTCTGCTTCTGCAGTAGCATAGTCGATATCAGCACGAAGTGTATGAAGTGGAACAGTACCTTCGCTGTAAGATTCAGAACGAGCGATATCAGCACCGCCAAGACGGCCAGATACCATTGTTTTGATACCTTTAGCGCCAGCGCGCATTGCACGTTGGATAACTTGCTTTTGAGCACGACGGAAAGATACGCGGTTTTCCAATTGACGAGCAATGTTTTCCGCAACTAATTTCGCGTCGATGTCTGCTTTTTTGATTTCAAGAATGTTGATGTGAACACGTTTGCCAGTAAGTGAGTTAAGAGCTTTACGAAGAGCTTCAACTTCAGAACCGCCTTTACCGATAACCATACCAGGCTTAGCAGTGTGGATAGTGATGTTTAAACGGTTAGCTGCACGCTCGATCTCAACTTTAGAAAGTGATGCATCGCTTAAACGCTTCGTAATGTACTCACGCACTTTAAGGTCTTCGTGTAAAAGTTCAGCATAGTCTTTGCCTGCGAACCATTTTGACTCCCAATCACGGATGACACCGATTCGCAAACCGACTGGATTTACTTTTTGACCCACTGATTATCCCTCCTTCTTTTCTGATAAAACGATAGTAATATGACTAGTACGTTTGTTGATTGCACTTGCACGGCCCATAGCACGCGGACGGAAACGCTTCAAAGTTGGTCCCTCGTCAACGAATACTTGAGATACTACTAAATTGTTTACGTCCATTTCGTAGTTATGCTCAGCATTTGCCAATGCGGATTTCAATAATTTTTCAACGACAGGAGAAGCTGCTTTTGGCGTATGGTTTAAGATAGCCACCGCTTCACCTACTTGCTTACCTCGAATTAAATCTACGACTAAACGAGCTTTACGAGGAGCAATACGAACTGTTCTTGCAACAGCTTTAGCTTGCATCAGGATGCCCTCCTCTCATTAACGTCTTGTTTTCTTATCATCATTGCCATGGCCTTTGTAAGTACGAGATGGAGCGAATTCTCCAAGCTTGTGCCCTACCATGTCTTCTGTCACATATACAGGTACATGTTTACGACCATCATAAACTGCGATAGTGTGACCAATGAATTGCGGGAAGATCGTAGAACGGCGTGACCAAGTCTTTACCACTTGCTTGCCTTCGTTTTCATTTAACTTTTCGATCTTTGTCATTAAATGCTCATCAACAAAAGGTCCTTTTTTTAAGCTGCGACCCATGATTGAACCTCCCTTCGTGATCGTTCTACGGTTCTCTTGTGGAACCGTAGCTCAATCCCGTTATTTTTTACGACGACGTACGATAAACTTGTCGGATTTGCTCTTCTTCTTGCGTGTTTTGGCACCAAGAGTTGGTTTGCCCCAAGGAGACATTGGTGATTTACGTCCGATAGGAGCGCGACCTTCACCACCACCGTGCGGGTGATCATTCGGGTTCATTACAGAACCACGGACAGTTGGGCGCTTGCCTAACCAGCGTGAACGACCGGCTTTACCGATGTTGATCAGTTCGTGCTGCTCGTTGCCCACTTGACCTACTGTAGCGCGGCAAGTAGCAAGGATCATGCGAACTTCACCAGAGTTTAAACGAACAAGAACATATTTGCCTTCTTTACCCAATACTTGAGCAGAAGTACCTGCTGAACGTACAAGCTGTCCGCCTTTGCCAGGTTTCAGTTCGATGTTGTGGATAACAGTACCCACTGGAATATTTGCAAGTGGAAGTGCGTTACCCACTTTGATGTCAGCTTCAGGTCCAGACATTACTTCAGTGCCCACCGAAAGGTTCTTAGGAGCAAGGATGTAACGCTTTTCTCCATCCACGTAGTTGATTAGTGCGATGTTGGCTGAACGGTTTGGATCATATTCGATCGTAGCAACGCGTCCTGGAATGCCATCTTTATCACGTTTGAAATCGATGATACGATATTGACGTTTGTGTCCGCCGCCTTGGTGACGAACTGTTAACTTACCTTGGTTGTTACGGCCGCCTTTACGCTTTAAAGGAGCTAATAGTGACTTTTCCGGTTTGTCTGTAGTGATCTCAGCAAAGTCAGAAGTAGTCATGCCGCGACGACCGTTGGAGGTAGGTTTATACTTTTTAATCGCCATTTCGTTTCCCTCCTCTTCTAGTTATGGTTATTAGACTTCAAAGAATTCGATTTCTTTGCTGTCTGCAGTTAGTTTTACGATAGCTTTACGGCGTTTGTTTGTATAGCCGCCGAATTTACCCATGCGCTTGAACTTACCTTTGTAGTTCATGATGTTTACTTTCTCAACTTTTACGCCAAAGATTTCTTCGATAGAATCTTTAACTTGAGTTTTGTTAGCTCTAACATCAACTTCAAAAGTATACTTTTTGTCAGCCATCAGGTCAGTAGAACGTTCAGTGATAACGGGGCGCTTAATGATATCGCGTGCATCCATTATGCAAGCACCTCCTCTACTTTTTCAACCGCTGCTTTAGTCATGATAAGCTTATCATGGCTTAGAACATCCAAAACATTGACGCCTGTTGCAGTTACAACAGTCACTCCAGGGATATTGCGCGCAGACAATGCTACGTTCTCATCAAGATCAGCTGTTACGATAAGAGCTTTCTTATCAACAGACAGTCCAGTAAGGACACCCTTGAAGTCTTTTGTTTTAGGAGTTTCTAAAGCAAGGTTTTCTAATACTAGAATGTTTTCTTCTGCCACTTTAGAAGATAGTGCAGATTTGATTGCTAAACGGCGTACCTTTTTAGGCAGCTTATAGCTGTAGCTGCGTGGAGTAGGACCGAATACTGTACCGCCTCCGCGCCATTGTGGTGAACGGATGGAACCTTGACGAGCGCGTCCAGTTCCTTTTTGGCGCCATGGCTTGCGTCCGCCGCCGGCTACTTCAGAACGAATTTTAGTTTTATGAGTTCCTTGACGTAAAGAAGCTCTTTGCATTACAACAGCTTCGAATAGTACGTGGTTGTTAGGCTCAATACCGAAGATGGTTTCATTTAGTTCGATTTCTCCAACTTGTGAACCAGCTTGGTTTAACAATGCTACTTTAGGCATTCTATTTCCTCCTTTCTGACTGGATTAATTATGCTTTAACCGCAGTTTTGATTTTTAGAAGAGCTTTCTTCGCTCCAGGTACGTTTCCTTTGATCAGAAGCAGGTTGCGTTCTGCATCAATTTTAACGATTTCCAGGTTTTGAACAGTGATCTGGTCTCCGCCCATGCGTCCTGGCAATGCTTTACCTTTGAATACACGGTTAGGAGCTACAGGTCCCATTGAACCAGGGCGACGGTGGTAGCGTGAACCGTGTGACATAGGTCCGCGTGATTGTCCGTGGCGCTTGATAGAGCCTTGGAAACCTTTACCTTTAGAGATTCCTGTTACATCAACAGTATCGCCTTCTGCGAAAATATCTACTTTGACTTCTTGACCAACTTCATATGCTGCTAAGTCAACTCCGCGGAATTCGCGAACGAAGCGCTTAGGAGCAGTATCAGCTTTCGCGACATGTCCTTGTTCAGGTTTGTTGGAAAGCTTTTCGCGCTTATCTTCAAAGCCAAGCTGGATCGCTTCATATCCGTCAGTGTCGACAGATTTCACTTGAAGAACAACGTTTCCTGTAGCTTCTACAACAGTTACCGGGATAAGGTCGCCATTTTCAGCAAATACTTGAGTCATACCGATCTTTCTTCCTAAGATTCCTTTGGTCATTAGTCACACCTCCTGAGAATTTAATAATTTATTTCATTATAATTTGATTTCGATATCTACACCTGATGGCAGGTCTAAGCGCATCAGTGAATCAACTGTTTGTGGAGTTGGGTTGATGATGTCGATCAGACGCTTATGCGTACGCATTTCGAACTGCTCACGTGAATCTTTGTACTTATGGACCGCACGCAGGATTGTGTAAATTGACTTTTCAGTCGGCAATGGGATCGGGCCGGACACAGCCGCACCAGAACGCTTTGCAGTTTCAACAATCTTTTCGGCAGACTGATCAAGGATCCTGTGATCATACGCTTTTAAACGGATACGAATTTTTTGTTTTGCCATTATTTTCCCTCCTTTTCGCCTATATTGATATAGACATTCTCCGTGAAAATTTCCCACACACTCGCCATGGCAAAGCGGCCGGGTGTGTCAGCAACCTTTCACTTCATCGCAGTCAAAGACCAACATTGTCTATTATACAGAAACCATTTAAGAATTGCAACATGAAATGTTATATTCTTTTATGTTTCGCACACTTTTACTATTATAGCGGGTATATCGCAGGTTTTCAAGGGGATTGGAAGAAGTCTAACAATTCACTGTGCCTGATGTATATTTATATATTGAAACTAAAAAAACCTGCTGTCACTCATGCTGGACCCGTTACTGTTTCTTCTCTCTTCTTAAGCAGCGCAACCTTTTTCTTCTATACTATAGAGCAGTTTTGCATGGGCAGACATCAAGGGCATCACCATCCAGCATTCCGATAAATAAACGATTACCCCCTGGTATTGTTACGCAACAGAAATTCAAGCTTGAAACGCAAGCTTCTATCTATGTTCTTCTGGAGCCAGCTTCCACTCACGGCAGGTTGAAAGCAACCCTCATGTATGAAAGACCTAAGGTTAGTTCGGAGATAAAAGCAAAAAAGAAGCAGATGGAATTGATCCATCTGCTTCTTTATATATCAATCAGAGATTACTCAGTGATTGTAGCAACAACGCCAGCGCCTACAGTACGTCCACCCTCACGGATAGAGAACTTAGTACCTTCTTCGATAGCGATTGGAGCGATAAGCTCAACAGTCATTTCGATGTTGTCGCCAGGCATAACCATCTCTACACCTTCAGGAAGGTTGCAGATACCAGTTACATCAGTTGTACGGAAGTAGAACTGAGGGCGGTAGTTAGTGAAGAATGGAGTGTGACGTCCACCTTCTTCTTTAGATAGAACGTAAACTTCAGCTTTGAATTTTACGTGTGGAGTGATTGAGCCTGGCTTAGCCAAAACTTGACCACGCTGGATATCTTCACGTGCTACACCACGAAGAAGGGCACCGATGTTGTCTCCAGCTTCTGCAAAGTCAAGAAGCTTACGGAACATTTCAACACCTGTTACAGTTGTTGATTTTGGCTCTTCAGTAAGACCGATGATTTCGATTACGTCACCGACTTTAACTTGTCCACGCTCAACACGTCCTGTAGCAACAGTACCACGGCCAGTGATTGAGAATACATCCTCAACAGGCATCATGAATGGCTTGTCAGTGTCACGTGTTGGAGTTGGGATGTACTCGTCAACTGCAGCCATAAGCTCGTTGATTTTCTCTTCCCAAGCAGCGTCACCTTCAAGAGCTTTAAGAGCAGAACCTTTGATTACAGGAATGTCATCACCAGGGAACTCATACTCAGAAAGAAGGTCACGGATTTCCATTTCTACTAGTTCAAGAAGCTCTTCGTCGTCAACCATGTCACACTTGTTCATGAATACAACAAGGTAAGGTACACCTACTTGACGAGAAAGAAGGATGTGCTCACGAGTTTGTGGCATTGGGCCGTCAGAAGCAGATACTACTAGGATACCGCCGTCCATTTGAGCAGCACCAGTGATCATGTTTTTAACATAGTCAGCGTGTCCTGGGCAGTCAACGTGCGCATAGTGACGGTTAGGAGTTTCGTACTCAACGTGTGCAGTAGAGATTGTGATTCCACGCTCTCTTTCTTCTGGAGCACCGTCGATTTGATCGTAAGCGCGTGCTTCAGCTCCGCCAGACTTAGCAAGAACTGTAGTGATAGCAGCTGTTAGAGTTGTTTTTCCGTGGTCAACGTGACCAATTGTACCAATATTAACGTGGGGTTTTGAACGGTCGAATTTAGCTTTACCCATTAGGAAAATCCTCCTTTAATTTTAAAAAGTTAAGTATTTTTAGAGCTGCTGACAGGCAAGCCGATCAGCAGCTTGGTTCTACAATAGTAGTTATACTTGATTATAAAGGTAAAATCAATTATTCACCTTTATTTTTTTTGATGATTTCTTCAGAAATCGACTTCGGTACTTCTTCATAGTGGTCAAAGTGCATGGAGAATACTCCACGGCCTTGTGTGCTTGAACGCAGGGAAGTTGCATATCCGAACATTTCAGACAGCGGAACCATTGCACGGACAACTTGAGCATTGCCGCGGGCATCCATACCTTCTACACGTCCACGACGGGAAGTGACGTTACCCATGATATCTCCCAGATATTCTTCTGGAATGATAACTTCTATCCTCATGACTGGCTCAAGGATAACAGGGTTACATTTAGAAGCAGCGTTTTTCAGTGCCATTGAAGCGGCAATTTTAAACGCCATTTCTGATGAATCGACATCATGGTAAGATCCATCGAACAGTCTTGCTTTAATATCAACTAGCGGATATCCAGCAAGAACACCTCTGTCAAGGGAATCTTCCAGTCCAGCTTGAACAGCCGGGATGTATTCACGTGGAACAACACCGCCGACGATGCCATTTTCAAATTCAAAGCCTTTACCTTCTTCGTTTGGAGAGAATTCAATCCAAACGTGTCCGAATTGTCCGCGTCCACCAGATTGGCGTGCGAATTTACCTTCAACCTTAGCTGAAGCACGGAAAGTTTCACGGTATGCAACCTGAGGCGCACCAACGTTTGCTTCCACTTTAAATTCACGTTTCATACGGTCAACAAGGATATCAAGGTGAAGTTCACCCATACCCGCGATGATAACCTGTCCAGTTTCCTGGTCAGTATGCGCACGGAATGTAGGATCTTCTTCCTGAAGCTTTTGAAGAGCAGTTGTCATTTTGTCCTGGTCAGCCTTTGACTTAGGCTCGATGGACAATTGGATAACCGGCTCAGGGAATTCCATGGACTCAAGGATTACAAGGTTCTTCTCATCACAGAGAGTGTCACCTGTAGTAGTATCCTTAAGACCTACGGCAGCAGCAATGTCCCCTGCGTATACTTGAGAGATCTCTTCACGGGAGTTGGCGTGCATCTGCAGGATACGTCCTACACGCTCACGCTTGCCTTTAGTAGAGTTCTGTACGTATGAACCTGAGCTCAATGTACCAGAGTATACACGGAAGAATGTAAGCTTACCGACATAAGGGTCAGTCATAACTTTAAATGCAAGAGCTGAGAATGGCTCTTCGTCACTTGAAGGACGAGTAACTTCTTCTTCAGAATCCGGAAGAGTACCTTTGATTGCAGGTACGTCCAGTGGAGACGGAAGATAGTCGATTACTGCATCAAGCATTTTCTGAACACCTTTGTTTTTGAACGCTGATCCACAGATTACAGGATAGAATTCAACGTTTACAGTACCTTTACGAATAGCTGCTTTCAGCTCGTCGTTAGTGATTTCTTCACCGCCAAGGTATTTCTCCATTAATTCTTCATCAAGCTCTGCTACCGCTTCAATCAGCTTTTCACGGTATTCTTCAGCTTGCGCCTTGTATTCCTCAGGGATTTCACGGTCTTCGATGTCTGTTCCAAGGTCGTTGCCGTAGAAAGTCGCTTTCATCTCGATCAGGTCGATGATTCCTTCGAACTGGTCTTCAGCACCGATTGGCAGCTGGATAGCTGCTGCATTGGCTTGCAGACGATCGTGGAGTGTACCGAGTGAGTAAAGGAAATCTGCACCCAGCTTATCCATTTTGTTTACGAATACCACACGTGGTACACCGTAAGTAGTAGCCTGGCGCCAAACTGTTTCAGTCTGAGGCTCAACCCCTGATTGTGCATCAAGGACTGCTACTGCACCATCAAGTACACGAAGTGAACGCTCAACTTCAACTGTGAAGTCTACGTGTCCTGGTGTATCGATGATGTTTACACGGTGGCCCTTCCACTGTGCAGTTGTTGCTGCAGAAGTGATTGTGATACCGCGTTCCTGCTCCTGTTCCATCCAGTCCATCTGTGAAGCACCTTCATGTGTTTCACCGATTTTGTGGATACGGCCAGTGTAGTAAAGTACGCGCTCAGTCGTAGTTGTTTTACCGGCATCGATGTGGGCCATGATGCCGATATTACGAGTATTATCCAAGGAGAACTCTCTTGCCATTGGGTCTTTCTCCTTCCTAGTAAATGTAATAGTTTGTTTGTGGGTTCAATCCTACCAGCGGTAGTGAGCGAATGCTTTGTTAGCTTCAGCCATTTTATGAGTATCTTCACGCTTCTTCACAGATGAACCTGTGTTGTTGGCAGCGTCAAGGATTTCGTTAGCCAAACGCTCTTCCATTGTTTTCTCACCGCGAAGACGAGAATAGTTAACCAACCAGCGAAGACCAAGAGTCGTACGGCGGTCTGGGCGCACCTCAACTGGTACTTGATAGTTTGCACCACCTACACGGCGCGCTCTTACTTCAAGAACCGGCATGATGTTCTTAAGTGCTTGATCGAACACTTCCATTGGCTCTTTTCCGCTGCGCTCGCTGATGATATCAAATGCTGAATAAAGAATAGCTTGAGATTTACCTCTCTTGCCATCAACCATCATTTTGTTGATAAGACGGCTAACTAGCTTTGAATTGTAAATCGGATCTGGTAATACGTCTCTTTTTGCTACAGGACCTTTACGTGGCATGTAATTTCCTCCTTTCGAAAAAACTGAATATTATTTGTGGTCAATCATTATTTTTTAGCTGCTTTAGGACGCTTAGTACCGTATTTAGAACGGCCTTGCATACGGTTGTTAACACCGGCAGTGTCAAGCGCGCCGCGCACGATGTGGTAACGTACCCCTGGTAAGTCCTTTACTCGTCCGCCGCGGATTAATACTACGCTGTGCTCTTGAAGGTTGTGTCCGATACCAGGAATGTAGGCAGTAACCTCGATTCCGTTAGTCAAGCGTACACGAGCATATTTACGCAACGCTGAGTTTGGTTTCTTCGGAGTCATTGTACCAACACGAGTACATACACCGCGTTTCTGTGGAGATGATACGTTAGTTTGTGCTTTTTTGAAGCTGTTGTAACCTTTGTTAAGCGCAGGTGATTTTGACTTTTCCTCTTTTGTCTTACGAGGCTTGCGCACTAATTGGTTAATTGTAGGCATGATTTTTCCTCCCTTCGTCTTTTGTGTAAGCCCACACATCCAGGTGGTTCATTTTGTTGCAAAAACAAAGTCCTTGCAGATCTTCATCTACAAAAACAGTTTTTAAATAGATATTGCAACAGCTGCCGCACCTACGTCGATTCCGCAGGCCTTTCCCAATGATTTCATCGAGCCGGCCCGGGTGACCGGAACTTTATATTCAAGCGCCGCATTGATCACTTTTTCAACAGCTCTATGGTCTGCATCTTCTGCGATCAGCACTTCGCTGATTGTTCCTGATTTCAGAGCTTTTACTGTTTGCTTTGTTCCTACTATAATATTTCTTGCCTGCAATACTTTATCATAAGACATGATATATCCTCCAAAGTATCCGGTAAATAGGAGCACCTTTGCTATAGTACCATCGCACAAGAATATTGTCAACATCACGGCAAATATTTTTTTAGATTCATGCATATTTCCATTTAGTCTATCTATGAACCTGTGCGTCCTCCTGTTTTGCTATTACTATAAAATGCGGTGCCTCCTTTTCGGCAGGCACCGCATTTCCATTATTCCACTGTAACTGTTTCTTCGGATGCTTCTTCCGCAGTGAAAGGTTCTGCCCTGCGGTAGCGCTGCATTCCAGTTCCGGCAGGGACCAGTTTACCGATGATGACATTCTCTTTAAGCCCGAGCAATTCATCTCGCTTGCCTTTGATGGCAGCATCTGTAAGTACCCTTGTTGTTTCTTGGAAGGAAGCAGCTGACAGGAAGGAATCCGTCTCAAGTGAAGCCTTGGTGATACCGAGCAGTACAGGACGGCCGGTCGCAGGCATTTTGCCGTTCAACAGAGCCTTTTCATTGGCATCTGTGAACTGGTGGATATCAAGAAGCGAGCCAGGCAGCACTTCTGTTTCCCCTGCATCGATGACACGCACCTTGCGAAGCATCTGGCGGACCATTACCTCGATATGCTTATCGCCGATTTCAACACCCTGCATACGGTATACCTTCTGCACCTCGCGAAGCAGATACTCCTGTACAGCATTTACATCTCTTACTTTAATCAATTCTTTAGGGTCAATAGAACCTTCAGTCAATTCCTGTCCGCGGTCTACCCTGTCATCAACAGCCACTTTCAGGCGTGCTGTATATGGAGCAGTATATGTGCGGGATTCAACCTCGCCCTGCACCACAATTTCATGCTGGCGGTCACGGCCTTCATTGATGCCCACGACAACACCTTCAAGCTCTGAAATGACAGCCTGCCCTTTAGGGTTACGTGCTTCGAAAATTTCCTGGATACGCGGAAGACCTTGTGTAATATCGTCTCCTGCTACGCCTCCTGTATGGAAAGTACGCATTGTAAGCTGTGTTCCAGGCTCACCGATGGATTGGGCTGCGATGATTCCGACAGCTTCGCCCACTTCAACCTCCTGGCCTGTTGCCAGGTTGCGCCCGTAGCATTTCTTACATACGCCATGGCGCGTGTTGCAGGTAAAGGCGGAACGGATCCATACAGTCTCAATGCCTGCTTCCACGATTTCAACAGCCAGATCTTCTGTAATAAGATCATTTTCTTTTACGATTACTGCGTTTGTTTCAGGATGCTTGATATCTCTGCGTGCATAACGGCCAATGAGGCGCTCATCCAGTGCTTCGATAACTTCGGTGCCATCCTTCAGCGCGCTGATCTGCAGTCCTCTGTCTGTTCCGCAATCATCATCACGTACAATGACATCCTGCGCAACGTCAACAAGGCGTCGGGTCAGATAGCCGGAGTCAGCCGTCTTAAGGGCTGTATCCGCCAATCCTTTACGCGCTCCGTGTGTGGAGATGAAGTACTCAAGTACTGTCAGTCCTTCACGGAAGCTGGACTTGATCGGAAGTTCGATGATCCGGCCGGCCGGGTTGGCCATGAGTCCGCGCATACCGGCTAACTGTGTAAAGTTAGATGCGTTACCACGGGCACCGGAGTCACTCATCATAAAGATCGGGTTGGATTTATCCAGGGACTTCATCAGCTTGGCCTGGATAGTGTCCTTCGCAGCACTCCAGATGGAAATGACACGATCATAGCGTTCGTCCTCAGTGATGAGACCGCGCCTGAATTGTTTAAGGACATTATCAACCTTGCCTTGGGCTTCCTGAATGATTTCCTGCTTTTCTTTAAGAACGACGATATCTGCCACACCGACTGTGATGCCGGCTTTAGTGGAATGTCTGAAACCGAGATCCTTCATGCGGTCAAGCATTTTGGATGTTTCAGTGATCTTAAAGCGCTTGAACACTTCCGCAATGATGTTTCCAAGGATTTTCTTCTTGAAAGGATCAACAAGCGGCATATTTTTAATAGCTTCTTTTACATCCGTTCCCCGTTCTACAAAGTAGCGGGCAGGCGTTTCTTCTTCAAGATTCGTCTTTGTCGGCTCATTGATATACGGGAATGAAGTCGGCAGGATTTCGTTGAAAACGAGCTTTCCGACAGTCGTGATCAGAAGCTTTTTCCTTTGTTCCTCTGTGAATGTTTCATTGTTCAGTGTACCTGCATTCACTGCTACACGGGTATGAAGGTGGACATAGCCGTTCTGATAAGCAAGCAGTGCTTCGCTTGTATCGTTGAAGACCATTCCTTCTCCTACTGCCCCTTCTCTTTCCATAGTCAGGTAATAGTTACCAAGCACCATATCCTGGGAAGGTGTAACAACAGGTTTTCCATCCTTAGGGTTCAGGATGTTCTGAGCCGCAAGCATTAGAAGGCGTGCTTCTGCCTGTGCTTCAGATGACAGCGGTACGTGGACTGCCATTTGGTCACCGTCAAAGTCGGCATTGTATGCTGTACATACAAGCGGATGGAGACGGATTGCGCGCCCTTCAACCAATGTTGGTTCAAAGGCCTGGATTCCGAGCCTGTGAAGAGTAGGTGCACGGTTCAGCAGAACTGGGTGCTCTTTGATTACCTCTTCAAGCACATCCCATACCTCAGGCTGGACTCTTTCAATTTTGCGCTTTGCTGATTTGATATTGTGAGCCAGTCCTTTTTCCACCAATTCCTTCATGACGAAAGGCTTGAAAAGCTCAAGCGCCATTTCCTTCGGCAGACCGCACTGGTACATTTTCAGGTTAGGACCTACTACGATAACAGAACGTCCGGAGTAGTCAACACGCTTACCAAGCAGGTTCTGACGGAAACGGCCCTGCTTCCCTTTCAGCATGTGTGAAAGAGATTTAAGCGGCCTGTTCCCCGGGCCTGTGACAGGACGTCCGCGGCGGCCATTGTCAATCAGGGCGTCTACAGCTTCCTGGAGCATGCGCTTTTCGTTCTGGACGATGATGCTTGGAGCACCGAGGTCCAGCAAGCGCTTCAGACGGTTGTTCCGGTTGATGACACGGCGGTACAGATCGTTCAGGTCAGACGTCGCGAATCTTCCTCCGTCAAGCTGAACCATTGGACGAAGCTCAGGAGGGATGACAGGAAGCACGTCCAGGATCATCCATGATGGTTCATTTCCAGATCCACGGAAGGCTTCAAGTACCTCAAGGCGCTTGATGGCGCGTGTGCGGCGCTGGCCCTGGGCAGTTGTCAGTTCTTCTTTAAGCGCGTCTACTTCTTTGTTCAGATCGATATCAGAAAGCAGCTTCTTGATGGATTCTGCACCCATGGATGCCTGGAACTTATTGCCGTACTTCTCACGGTAAGCGCGGTATTCCTTCTCAGACAGAAGCTGTTTTTTCTCTAGTGCTGTATCGCCGGAATCAGTTACTACATATGAAGCAAAGTAAATGACTTCTTCAAGCGCACGCGGTGACATATCCAGAACAAGGCCCATGCGGCTTGGGATGCCTTTGAAATACCAGATATGCGATACAGGAGCAGCAAGCTCGATATGGCCCATTCTTTCGCGGCGAACCTTCGCGCGGGTGACTTCCACTCCGCATCGGTCGCAGACTACGCCTTTATAGCGCACCCTTTTGTATTTTCCGCAATGGCATTCCCAGTCTTTCTGAGGTCCGAAAATACGCTCGCAGAATAAGCCGTCTTTTTCAGGCTTTAATGTACGATAGTTGATTGTTTCAGGTTTTTTGACTTCACCAAAAGACCAGGAACGGATCTTATCAGGTGAAGCAAGACCGATCTTCATATACTCAAAATTGTTTACATCCAGCAAGGGGCCTACCTCCCTTTCAATCTCGGGTTATACCCTTATTGCTAATCCGGCAATAATATGCCGCCCTCCGCCTTAGGCGGAGCGGCAGTCAAATTTATATAGTTATTCTATTTATTCTTTGCTAGCTACTTTTTCAGTGTTTGCTTCCTCTGTATCCGGCGCGATGGTCAGCGATTCAGCCTGCTGTACATCATCATCGTCCTCAAGGTCGCGCATTTCAATTTCTTTCTCATCGCCTGACAGGATCTTAACATCCATACCCAAGCTCTGAAGCTCTTTCATCAATACGCGGAAGGACTCCGGCACTCCCGGCTCAGGTACATTCTCGCCTTTGACAATCGCTTCGTACGTTTTCACACGTCCGACTACGTCATCTGATTTAACTGTCAGGATTTCCTGCAATGTATAGGCGGCACCGTAAGCTTCAAGCGCCCAAACCTCCATCTCCCCGAAACGCTGTCCGCCGAACTGGGCTTTACCGCCAAGAGGCTGCTGCGTAACAAGTGAGTAAGGGCCGGTTGAACGGGCATGGAGCTTATCATCAACCATGTGGGCCAGTTTGATCATGTACATGACGCCGACAGATACACGGTTGTCGAACGGTTCTCCCGAACGGCCGTCGTACAGGACTGTCTTCGCATCACGGGCCATGCCGGCTTCTTCAATTGTTGACCAGACATCTTCCTCGCGCGCTCCATCAAATACCGGTGAAGCAACGTGAATGCCCAGCGCTCTCGCAGCCATGCCGAGGTGAAGCTCAAGCACCTGCCCGATGTTCATACGGGAAGGAACCCCCAGCGGATTCAACATGATGTCGACTGGTGTGCCATCTGGAAGGTAAGGCATATCTTCTTCCGGAAGGATCCGGGAGATAACCCCTTTATTTCCGTGGCGTCCTGCCATTTTATCTCCCTCGGAGATTTTACGCTTCTGAACGATATAAACACGTACAAGCTGGTTCACGCCTGGCGGCAGCTCATCTCCGTCTTCACGGTTGAAGACTTTGACATCAAGCACGATTCCGCCTCCTCCGTGAGGAACACGAAGGGAAGTATCACGCACTTCACGGGCTTTCTCGCCAAAGATGGCATGCAGGAGGCGTTCTTCTGCTGTCAGCTCTGTTACACCCTTAGGAGTAACCTTACCGACAAGCAGGTCGCCATCCTTTACTTCAGCACCCGTACGGATGATTCCGCGCTCATCAAGATTGCGGAGTGCATCTTCACCGACATTCGGGATGTCGCGGGTGATTTCTTCAGGCCCTAGCTTTGTATCTCTTGATTCTGATTCATATTCTTCAATGTGGATGGATGTATAAACGTCGTCTTTTACAAGGCGTTCGCTCATGATGATCGCATCCTCATAGTTATAGCCGTCCCAAGTCATGAAGGCAACAAGCACATTGCGGCCAAGCGCAAGCTCGCCAAGCTCCATGGAAGGGCCGTCGGCAAGGATCTCGCCTTTTGTCACACGGTTCCCGACAGCAACAATCGGACGCTGGTTATAGCAGGTTCCCTGGTTGGAACGGATGAATTTCAGCATCCTGTATTTATCAAGGTCGCCTTTGACTTCCTGGCCATTGACCTCGGAAATGCGGCGCACCCAGACTTCACGAGCTTCAACATGCTCGACGATTCCTTCGTGCTTGCAGATGACAGCCGCACCGGAGTCTTTTCCGGAAACATACTCCATTCCTGTACCTACACGAGGTGCTTCAGGCTGCAGCAATGGCACAGCCTGACGCTGCATGTTCGCCCCCATGAGGGCACGGTTGGAGTCATCGTTTTCAAGGAAAGGAATACAAGCTGTTGCAGCTGATACTACCTGTTTAGGAGAAACATCCATATAGTCGACGCGGTCTTTCGGCACAACTGTATTTTCCCCGCGGAAACGCGCAACGACTTCATCGTCAAGGAAAGTACCGTCATCGCCAAGACGCGCATTCGCCTGTGCAACAACATAGTTATCTTCTTCATCAGCGGTCAGGTAATCGATCTGGTCTGTCACTCTGCCTGTCTCAGGGTTGATGCGGCGGTAAGGCGTTTCGATGAATCCGAAGCGGTTTACCTTCGCAAAGGATGACAGTGAGTTGATCAGACCAATATTCGGTCCTTCCGGCGTTTCAATCGGACACATGCGGCCGTAGTGTGAATAGTGAACGTCACGGACTTCAAAGCCGGCGCGCTCACGAGTCAGACCGCCAGGCCCCAATGCAGATAGACGGCGCTTATGCGTCAGCTCGGCAAGCGGGTTTGTCTGGTCCATGAACTGTGAAAGCTGTGAGCTGCCAAAGAACTCTTTGATAGAAGCGATCACAGGCCTGATGTTGATCAGCTGCTGCGGTGTAATTGTATTTGTATCCTGGATGGACATCCTCTCGCGGACAACACGTTCCATCCTGGAAAGTCCGATTCGGAACTGGTTCTGGAGCAGTTCGCCTACTGAACGAAGACGTCTGTTCCCCAGGTGGTCGATATCATCGGTATCGCCGACTCCATGAAGAAGGTTGAAGAAATAGCCAATGGACGCAATGATATCAGAAGGCGCGATATTCTTGACCGCTTCCTCGACATAGGCATTGCCGATGATATTGATCTCTTTTTCTCCGTCTTCATTAGGGGCATACACCTTGATGGATTGAAGAAGGACCTCGTCCTCCACCACTCCTCCTGAAGGAGCTGCTGTCCTGAAGCCGATATTGTTCTCAAGATTAGGGATGATGCGGTCCAGGTTGCGGCGGTCCAGCATAGTCCCTTTCTCAGCGATGATTTCGCCTGTTTCAGGATCAACCAGAGTCTCAGCAAGGCGCTGATTGAACAGTCTATTTTTAATATGAAGCTTCTTATTGATCTTGTAGCGTCCAACATTCGCTAAATCATAGCGTTTTGGATCAAAGAATCTGGAAACGAGCAGGCTTTTTGCATTTTCTACAGTCGGCGGCTCGCCCGGACGAAGACGCTCATAGATTTCCAGAAGGGCTTTATCTGTACTTTCTGTGTTGTCTTTTTCAAGCGTATTGCGGATATATTCATTGTCTCCGATCAAATCAATGATTTCTTGATCAGAGCCGAACCCAAGTGCACGCAAAAGAACCGTAACGGGCAGTTTCCGAGTACGATCTATTCTAACGTATACGACATCCTTGGCATCTGTTTCATATTCAAGCCAGGCGCCGCGGTTCGGGATAACAGTAGCAGAGAAGCCTCTTTTCCCGTTTTTATCCAGCTTTCCGCTATAGTATACACTCGGTGAACGTACTAACTGAGAAACGATGACGCGTTCTGCTCCATTGATCACAAACGTACCTGTTTCTGTCATAAGCGGGAAGTCACCCATAAAGACATCCTGGTCTTTAACTTCGCCTGTTTCTTTGTTTACAAGACGCACTTTAACACGCAAAGGTGCTGAATATGTAACATCTCGTTCTTTCGATTCCTCAACGGAATACTTTGGATCGCCAAGGCTGTAATCAATAAATTCAAGCGATAAGTTACCAGTAAAGTCTTCAATTGGCGAAATGTCCTGGAACATTTCACGAAGACCCTCATCAAGAAACCATTGATAAGAAGAGGTTTGGATTTCAATTAAATTAGGCAAATCCAAAACTTCACTGATTCGTGCGTAACTTCTACGTTGGCGGTGTCGTCCATACTGAACTAGTTGACCTGTCAACTGATTCACCCCTCAAATCAAGCGTTATTTATCGAAAAGCGCAAGCACCCTGTCCAAAAGAGAAACCGGCATTGATACAAACCGGCATTGCCAATCCCCCTCGGGCGCAGACAGCTTTTACTTTTCATAAGACAAAAAGAAAAAGGGTTTTCAACTCAAAAACCACATTTTCACATTTCGACTATTATTTTATTAGCTTTCCCATTATAGCCAAATTTATACAGAACGACTGCAAAATAGCAAATAAATCGGAAAGTATTATGTTGGCATTTTACAATACTATCATAGAGAAAAAGTCAAGTCAACTTTTTTTCGCTTTTAAAATAAAGTAGCCTTTTTTCTTCTCTACGGTTTCCACGTCTGAAAAAAGCGAGTCAAGTTTCTCGATCGCTGAAGGGGCACCCTGCTTTTTCCGGATGACAACCCAGAGCTCTCCGCCCGTCAGCAAGTGCTCAAAGCTTTGTTCAAAAATGTCATGGACAACCTGTTTTCCGGCACGGATTGGCGGATTTGTCAGGATAGCCGCAAACTTGCCCCCTCCAACACCGGTTAACCGGTCACTTTCATAGATGGCAGCATTGCTGACTGAATTCCCGGCTGCATTTTCCTTTGCCAGTTCGATTGCCCGGAGATTCACATCAACCATGTGGACCGTCCTTTCCGGAAAGCTTTTGGCGATGGACAAGCCGATCGGACCGTAGCCGCAGCCAACATCCAGAATATTTCCTTCCAGCTCCGGCAGTTTGAACGCTTCAACAAGAAGCCTTGAACCGAAGTCCACTTCTTTTTTTGAAAATACACCATTATCGGTTTTAAATCGGAAGGAATGCCCTCTTAGGGAAAAATCCCAATAGGCAGGGTCACTTTCCGTTTTTGATGTGCGGGAATAATAATGTTCGGTCATAGAATCACCTCCAACCTGAGGAAACACATTGAGGATCATGCATCCTGTTCGGACGAATTATAAATCATACAAAAGAAAAAAGCAAAAAGCCCGCTAGGCAGCGGGCTTTTCAAAGTTGGCATTACTTAACTTCAACGCCAGCTCCAACTTCTTCAAGCTTAGCTTTGATTTCTTCAGCTTCTTCTTTAGAAGCGCCTTCTTTAACAGGCTTAGGAGTGTTGTCAACAAGTTCTTTTGCTTCTTTAAGACCAAGACCTGTGATTTCACGAACAACTTTGATAACTTTGATTTTTTGGTCGCCTGCAGATGCAAGAACAACGTCAAATTCAGTTTTCTCAGCTGCAGCATCTCCGCCAGCAGCGCCACCCATTACAGCTACAGGAGCTGCAGCAGTTACGCCAAACTCTTCTTCGATTGCTTTTACTAGGTCGTTAAGTTCTAGAACAGTCATGCTTTTGACTGCTTCAATGATTTGTTCTTTAGTCATGATAAAATTTCCTCCTTATGATTGGTTTGATTTTTTTATAAAAAGACTAGCTTACGCGCCTTGTTCTTCTTTTTGATCTGCAACAGCTTTTGCAGCAAGAGCAAGATTGCGGATAGGTGCTTGAAGTACACTGAGTAGCATAGACAGCAAGCCTTCGCGTGATGGAAGTTCAGCAAGAGCTTTAACATCCTCAACAGAAGCGATGTTGCCTTCGATTACACCAGCCTTGATTTCAAGAGCCTCATGTTTTTTAGCGAAATCGTTTAGGATTTTCGCAGGTGCAACTACATCTTCATTACTGAATGCAATCGCATTTGGACCTGTCAGTGCTTCGTTCAAGCCAGAAAGCTCAGAAGCTTCTGCAGCACGGCGAGCCATGCTGTTTTTGTAAACCTTGAACTCGATTCCCGCATCACGAAGCTGCTTACGAAGTTCAGTTACTTCAGCAACAGTCAGTCCGCGGTAGTCAACTACAACCGTTGATTTGCTTGCTTTGAATTTATCGGCAATCTCGTCAACGATCAATTTCTTTTGTTCAATAGCGCTGCTCATCCTTACACCTCCTGTAGATTTTTTCATTTATACCGTCCAAAGAAAAACCTCCACATCTTGCAGACATGGAGGAAGTATACAATAGCCGTTCAAAAGAAAATCTATCGTATGACCTCGGCAGGAAATTAAGCTGTCGCACCTGCTGTCTACGGTACAAATGTTATTTTATTTTCACAACAGTTTAGATTATATGAAATAAACCGGCTGTTGTCAATTGGTATTATTTTACTGCGGCTGTAGAAGGATCAACTTTGACGCCAGGGCCCATAGTTGTTGTTACAGTAACAGATTTTACGTAAGTTCCTTTTGCTGCAGCAGGCTTAACCTTCAGCATAGTATCGTAGATCGTGTTGAAGTTTTCAGCAAGCTTCGCATCTTCGAATGAAGTTTTTCCGATTGGAACGTGGATGATTCCAGCTTTGTCCAGACGGTACTCAACTTTACCAGCTTTGATCTCGTTTACTGCTTTTTCTACATCAAAAGTAACTGTTCCAGTTTTAGGGTTTGGCATTAAGCCTTTAGGACCTAATGTACGTCCAAGCTTACCAACTTCACCCATCATGTCTGGAGTAGCAACGATTACATCAAATTCGAACCAGCCTTGGCTGATTTTGTTGATGTACTCGGAATCGCCTACGTAGTCAGCTCCGGCAGCTTCAGCTTCCTTCGCTTTTTCACCTTTAGCGAATACTAATACACGCTGAGTTTTACCAGTTCCGTTTGGAAGCACGACTGCTCCGCGGATTTGCTGGTCAGCTTTCTTAGGGTCAACCCCAAGACGGAAAGCCACTTCAACAGTTGCATCGAATTTCGCATAGTTTGTTTTCTTAGCAAGCTCAATCGCTTCAGCGACTGGGTAAGCTTTAGAACGATCTACAAGCTTAGCAGCTTCTAAATACTTCTTACCTTTTTTAGCCATTATTATTTCCTCCTTGAATTGTGGTTTTAGCGGAATAACCTCCCACGTCCCAAAAGCAGGGGCGCCCTCCCTCGAAAAGGCCGGGCGCCCGGGCTTTACAGAACAAAGGTTGCGAGTGAATCCAATTCAGCCGCAACCCCGTTAGAACCTAATCTTCGAGCATGGATCAGTCTTCGATGACGATACCCATGCTGCGTGCAGTACCTTCTACCATGCGCATAGCGGATTCAACGCTAGCAGCATTTAAGTCAGGCATTTTAGTCTCAGCAATCTCGCGTACTTTATCACGCTTAACTGTTGCTACTTTATTACGGTTTGGTTCACCAGAACCAGACTCGATTCCAGCCGCTTTCTTAAGAAGAACGGCAGCAGGAGGAGTTTTCGTAATAAATGTAAATGAACGGTCTTCAAAAACCGAGATTTCAACAGGGATGATCAGTCCAGCCTGTTCAGCTGTACGAGCATTAAACTCTTTACAGAATCCCATGATGTTAACACCGGCTTGACCCAATGCAGGACCAACTGGCGGTGCTGGATTTGCTTTACCAGCAGGGATTTGCAATTTAACTACCTTGATAACTTTTTTAGCCACGAGACACACCTCCTTAAAGTCCGTGATGTGGTAATAGGGAATTTCCCTCCCACTCAACTTGTAGTCTTTATATTAAAAATAAAGAACATAGCAATTTGTCCAGCCTCGTTGTCCGAGACATACTGACCTATGAAATAGTAACATTTTTAAAAGCGGATTTCAAGTTTTTCAGGCTATAATTTTTCAATTTGTGTAAAATCGAGCTCGACAGGAGTTTCCCGCCCGAACATATTAACCAGAACTTTGATCTTCGCTTTGTCTTTATCAATCTCTTCAATGGAGCCCGTGAAGTTCGCAAAAGGACCTTCGTTCACCTTGACGGTCTCGCCGATTTCGAAGTCGATGTCCACGCGCTTTTCATCAACGCCCATGCGCTTAAGGATAACATTTACTTCCTCAGGGAGCAATGGCGTCGGCTTTGAGCCCGACCCTGCCGAACCGACGAACCCTGTAACGCCCGGTGTATTGCGGACTACATACCAGGAGTCGTCTGTCATGACGATCTCGACAAGCACATAACCCGGAAATACCTTTCGCTTCACCACTTTTTTCTTGCCATTCTTAATATCTGTTTCTTCTTCTTCAGGCACAATCACGCGGAAGATCTTATCTTGCATCGCCATTGTTTCCACCCGTTTTTCCAGGTTGGCTTTTACTTTGTTTTCATAACCTGAATAAGTATGGACTACATACCAGTTTTTTTCCATTCAAGAGGACTGTTCGTCCTTCCCTCCCTGTCTAAATAAAATCAAACTTCCCTCTGTAGGTTTCCAATATACCTGTGAACACGGCCGGATCCTGTTTACTCCTCCGGCTCCCTTAAAGAGTTCCGCTCTTCCCAGGCCAAAACAGGCGCGGATGCCTGTCTTTTTTTAAGCAAATGAAAAAACCCGTTTCCGGGCTTTGCAGAAGTTTCCTGTGTTATTCTCCATTATACCATGAGATTACAGGAGTTATTCAAGAATTAAACGAATCAATTCAGAAATACCTAAGTCAAGAACGGCGAAGAAAAGGGCGAAGAACGTTACTGTCACAAGGACTGTTATCGTATAGCTGGTGAGCTCCTTGCGCTTTGGCCAGCTGACCTTTCTCATTTCGCGTCCAATATCACGGAAAAAATTCACGGTTCGTAACCTCCAACTTTCAAGGGTTGCTTGCTGATCTATGGATGAGTGCTATTGCTATTTTGTTTCCCGGTGGACAGTATGAGCCTTGCATGTATCACAGAACTTTTTTAATTCCATACGCTCTGATTCTTTATTGCTCATGGTCGAATAGTTGCGGGACCCGCATTCTGCACAAGCCAGTACAACTTTTTTCCTCATATCGGCACCTTCTTATTGCTTGTCTGTTTCCTTACAAACTTTAACATGGCACCCCTATCATGTCAATAAGAGTCAGAATCATAGGAAATAAGGATCTATTTGTAATAATTGGCTTTACAATGAAAATTCGCGGACTTCAAGATATCTCTCCAGCTTCCTCTTGACCCGCTGCAGGGCGTTGTCAATCGACTTCACATGCCTGTTCAGTTCCTCAGAGATTTCCTGATAGGACTGCCCGTCAAGATAGAGGGCAAGGACCTTCCTTTCCAGATCGCTCAGGAGCTCGGACATTTTCACTTCAATGTTGTCGAATTCCTCCTGGTTGATGATCAGCTCTTCCGGGTCCATCACCTTGGCGCCGGAGATCACATCCATCAGCGTCCTGTCCGATTCTTCATCATAAATCGGCTTATCAAGCGAAACATAGGAATTGAGCGGTATATGCTTTTGGCGGGTGGCGGTTTTGATCGCTGTTATGATCTGCCGGGTGATGCACAGCTCGGCAAACGCCTTGAAGGAAGACAGCTTGTCCTCTTTGAAGTCCCTGATGGCCTTATAGAGGCCGATCATGCCCTCCTGGACGATGTCTTCTTTATCAGCGCCTATCAGGAAATAGGACCTTGCCTTGGCACGCACGAAATTCCGGTACTTTTGGATCAGATAATCCAAAGCCTCGCTCTCGCCCCTGTGGACCAATTCAATTATCTCTTCATCTTCGAGCTGAAGATAATTCTTTTCCTCTTCGTTGATCATCGTCTTGAAATCGGTACTCACACAGATCCCCCTGACCGCACAAACCACTGGATAGAAATATTATACAGCAGGAAAATTTTGAGCGTCAACCGCTCATTTCTGTCCTCTGCGCCATTTTTCAAAAATTTCTGCCACTTCATCAGTGAGCGGGATCTTTGAAACCGGCTTTTTTTCCTGAATTTTCTTCACCTTTTTTTCGATCCTTTTTTCCGTGCTCTCCATCTCGATCAACAGCTCCCGCGCGGATATGCGCAGGGCGCCCTGTCCGAAAATGGCCCATTGCTCGGTATAATCGGACGTGGCGACATGGATTTGTGTTTTAATGTTGTTCAGGCTGATGGCGAGTTTTTCAATGCGTTCATCTGCTGACTCATTTTCTTTTGTAAAAACAACCTCGACTTTATAGTTCTTGAACTTTTTCTCTGTTCCTTTGACATAATGGGCATCAAAGACGATGATGACCCGGTATCCTGAGTATCCCTGGAATTCCGCCATCTTTTCTACAAGCTTGTCCCTTGCTGCACCAAGATCCTTGTTCTTCAGCTCCCTGAGATCAGGCCAGGCGCCAATGATGTTATAGCCGTCCACTATAAGGATGTCCATCTTTTATCCCTCTAGCGGATGGCGTTTGCGGTATACCTCATACATTAAAAGTGCTGCTGCAACAGAAGCGTTCAGAGATGTTACATGCCCGGCCATCGGCAAATGGATCAGAAAATCGCACTTGTCGCGGATCAGGCGGCCCATCCCCTTTCCTTCACTGCCGATCACAAGGCCCAGCGGCATAGTTCCGTCAAAACGGCGGTAATCCTCGCTTCCCTTTGCATCCGTCCCGGCGATCCAGACACCTTTTTCCTTCAGCTCATCAATCGTCCTGGCCAAATTGGTCACTCTTGCGACGGGGATATGCTCGATTGCACCGGTCGATGCCTTCGCCACTGTGGCGGTCAGCCCCACTGCCCTTCTTTTCGGAATGATGATGCCATGGGCACCGACAGCATCTGCCGTCCTCATGATGGAGCCCAGGTTATGGGGGTCTTCAATCTCATCCAGCAGCAGGAAAAACGGAGCTTCATTCTTTTTCTCCGCTGCCGCGAAGAGATCATCCACCTCTGCGTACTCATAGGCCGCGACCGCTGCCACGACGCCCTGGTGAATTCCTTCTGCCATCTGGTCAAGCTTCTTCTTCGGCACAAACTGCACAAGCACCCCGTTTGTTTTGGCAAGGCCGATAACCTGCTGCATTTGCCCGCCCTGGGATCCTTCCGCTATAAAAATCTTGTTGATATCCCGCTCAGCCCTTAAGGCTTCCAGCACGGGGTTTTTCCCAATAATAAAATCCTGGCTCACTTTCCTTGCCCCCCTTTCCTTTCTTCGGCGTGAAGGAAGGCGGCAGAGATGATTTCCTCCAGCCGCTCCTCCGCTCCAGCTAAATATAGATAGCCAATCAGCGCTTCAAATGCAGTGCTGTACCGGTATGTCTGCACATCAGTATTTTTCGGGATGGTTCCGGACTTGGCATTCCGCCCCCTCCTGACAACGGCAGCTTCCTCTTCATCCAGAAAGTCCGCTTCAAGGAATTTATGGATCACATAGGACTGCGCCTTGGCGGATACATAAGCCGTCGCCTCTTTATGAAGGAAGTTCGGCCTCACGGTCCCCTTCTGGATCAAGTGATTCCGTACATACTGCTCAAATACAGCATCGCCCATATAGGCAAGCGCGAGGCTGTTCAGCTGCTTTTCATTGACTTTATTTTCGTAGCGGAGCATGACGTCAGCCTCTTTTCCATCTTGTGCCCTGGGCCGTATCTTCCAGAATGATGTTCATTTCCTTCAGCTGATCACGGATCTGGTCGGAAAGCTGGAAGTTCCGCTCTTTCCTCGCCTGGTTGCGCTTTTCAATCAGCGCATCGATCTCATCATCCAGCAGCTCTTCGCCGCCAAGCGACAGACCGAGGACATCGAACAGAATTTCAAATTCTTTCATGAAGGCTTCGATTACTTCGACGCTCGTATTCTTTTCCAGCAGATAATAATTCGCCTGCCTTGAAAGCTCGAACAGGACGGAGATCCCGTTTGCTGTATTGAAGTCATCATCCATTTCCTTGATAAATTCCCCGTGGAGATCTTCAATCTTCTTCAGCCATTCGCTGTTGTTGTCTGTCAGCTCGGCGCTTGCTTCCTTCCGGTGTGCAAGGTTCTGATAAGAAGTTGTGATTCTTTCCAGCCCGCTGCGTGTATTTTCAAGCAGCTCATCGCTGTAATTGATCGGGTGGCGGTAATGGACAGAAAGCATGAAGAATCTCAAAACCTGCGGATCATGCTTTTTGATGATGTCATGCACAAGGACAAAGTTGCCAAGCGACTTGGACATCTTTTCATTATTGATATTAATATACCCGTTATGCATCCAATAGCGCGCAAATGTCTTGCCTGTCAGCGCTTCGGACTGGGCGATTTCATTTTCGTGGTGCGGGAACGAGAGATCCTGGCCGCCGGCATGGATATCAATCGTGTCGCCAAGATATTTCCTCGCCATGGCAGAGCACTCGATATGCCAGCCCGGACGTCCTTTGCCCCATGGGCTTTCCCAGGATATCTCTCCTTCTTTCGCCGTTTTCCAGAGTGCAAAGTCAAGGGCATCCTGCTTTTTCTCCCCTACAGCAATCCTGGCTCCGACACGGAGTTCGTCAATGGATTGCTGTGACAGCTTGCCGTATTCATCGAATCTTCTGGTGTGGAAATACACATCTCCATTTGATTCATAGGCAAATCCTTTCTCAATCAGGGCCTCGATGAACTGGATGATAAGATCCATGCTCTCAGTTACGCGCGGGTGCACATCCGCCCGTTTGCACCCAAGCGCTGACACATCCTCAAAATATGCATCGATGAAACGCTCGGCAATGGATGGAACATCCTCCCCAAGCTCCTTGGCAGCTCTGATCAGCTTATCATCCACATCCGTAAAATTGGAGATATATTGCACATCATAGCCCCTGAACTCCAGATATCTTCTTACCGTATCAAAAACGATCGGCGGACGGGCATTTCCTATATGGATATAGTTATATACGGTCGGTCCGCATACATACATTTTGACTTTCCCTTCTTCAAGGGGGATAAACTCTTCCTTCTGCCTGGACATTGTATTATAAATAGCAATTGCCATTATTTAAGGCTCCTTTCTCTTCTCAAATCCTCCAGTTCGACCTGCATCTCCTGAAGCTTCTTCTCCATCTCGACCAGCCTGTCGCTCACTGGATCGGGCAGATCGCTGTGGTTGAGATCCTTCTTAAGCTTTACGCCATCTTTGATGACCACCTTGCCCGGAATCCCCACTACCGTTGAATTGGGGGGAACATCCCTAAGGACGACCGACCCCGCTCCCACTTTCGAGTTCTCGCCGATGGTGATGGAACCTAAAACCTTCGCACCGGTGGCTATCAGGGCATTATCTTTGATGGTCGGGTGGCGTTTTCCTTTTTCCTTGCCGGTCCCGCCGAGGGTGACGCCCTGGAACACCGTCACATTATCGCCGATTTCGCATGTCTCGCCGATCACTACGCCCATGCCGTGATCAATGAAGAAACGCCGGCCGATTTTTGCACCAGGGTGGATCTCAATACCGGTGAAGAATCGGCTGATCTGGGAAACAACCCGGGCCCAAAAATAGAATTTCCTTTTGAACAGGGCATGTGCCAGCCGATGTGCCCATATGGCATGGACTCCGGAATACGTAAGTATAACTTCAATATAGCTCCTGGCTGCGGGGTCCTGGTCAAAAACCACCTCTATATCCTCTTTAAGCCTTCGGAACATTTGTTCTCCCCTCCCTGTTATTGCCTATCTGACGGTTGAAATTTATCTTCCGGACAGCCTGCATCCCTTCAGGGAATTCCCTTCCGGAGCGGCTCATATACGAGTGACCGGGTGCTCAAGCAGGCCTCGGGCTGTTTATTCAAGCCCGGCAAGCTTTGATCCTTAACAACAAAAAAGCGCCCCTGTCATAATGACAGAGACGCTGAAAGCGCGGTTCCACTCTGTTTAGGCACATGTAAAAAAGGCCCCAACTCTGCCCTGTTAACGGTAGGAAATCCGCCCAAATCTACTCTGTATTTTCGAAATGGGACTCAGAGGGGCACTTCAAAAAATGAGGGGCCTGAACCACTTTCAGCCGGTGATGGTTCTCTCTTTCAGCCTTATCCCGTTATGGGCCAGGCTATGAAGCATCATTTTTCTACTCTTCCTCTTCAACACTTTTGAATCATGAAATTTGAATTACTCTTACTATATTACATTTTTGCCAAGATGTTAATCATTAATGCTTGCCAAACGATTTTTTACCTTGTCTTTTCCTAAAAGAGCGATGGCCTTAGGAAGATCCGGTCCATGTGTCTGGCCTGTAATGGCTGCACGTACAGGCATGAACAGCTTCTTGCCTTTATGGCCTGTGCCTTTCTGGACTGCCTTCAGGGCTGCTTTGATTTCTTCTGCCGTAAAATCTTCCAGGGAATCAATCTCGGTCAGGAAGGCAGAAAGCACTTCCGGCACCTGCTCTTCGCTCAGGACTTCTTTCGCTTCTCCATCATAGCTGACGTCCTCTGTGAAGAAGATACCTGAAAGGTCAACGATTTCAGCGCCATAGCTCATTTGGTCCTGGTAAAGGGAAATGAGCCCGCGCACCCACTCTTCATCTGCGGCTGTCAGGTTTTCACTTACTTTTCCTGCCTTGATGAGATGAGGAAGTGAAATTTCCACCAGCTTATCGAGTTCTTCCTGCTTGATGTATTGGTTATTCATCCATGTCAGCTTCTGCTTATCAAACAGAGCTGGCGACTTTGAAAGCCGGTCCGCTTCAAAGATATTGATCAGCTCTTCCTTCGTGAAGATCTCTTCTTCTCCGGCAGGCGACCATCCAAGCAGGGCGATGAAGTTGAATAATGCTTCCGGAAGATAGCCAAGGTCTTCGTACTGCTCGATGAACTGGATGATGGATTCATCCCGCTTGCTGAGCTTCTTGCGGCTTTCATTGACGATGAGCGTCATATGGCCAAAGACAGGAGGCTCCCAGCCGAAGGCCTCATAGATCATCAGCTGCTTTGGTGTGTTGGAAATATGGTCGTCCCCGCGCAGTACGTGGGAAATTTTCATCATATGGTCATCGGCAGCCACCGCAAAATTATAAGTTGGAATTCCATCTTTCTTTACGATGACAAAATCGCCGAATCCGTCAGACTCAAAGGAAACTTCGTCCTTGACCATATCATTGAATGCATAAACCTTCCCTTTGGGCACGATGAATCGGATGCTTGGCCTGCGGCCTTCAGCCTCCAGCTTTTCCCTTTCCTCCTGGGTCAAATGGCGGCATTTGCCGGAATATTGGGGGTTGTCTCCCCTTGCCATCTGATCTTCGCGCTCTGCTTCAAGCTCTTCCTCTGTGCAATAGCATTTATAAGCAAGATCTTTATCCAGGAGCTCCTGGTACAGCTCTTGGTAGAGATCATTCCGTTCTGACTGGCGGTACGGGCCGTATCCCCCATCTTTATCAATGCTTTCATCCCAGTCGATTCCAAGCCACTGCAGATACTTCAGCTGGCTTTCCTCTCCGCCTTCAATATTCCTCTTAAGGTCGGTATCCTCGATCCTGATGATGAATTTCCCGCCTTTTGAGCGTGCGAACAAATAGTTGAACAGCGCTGTGCGGGCATTGCCTATATGTAAATGTCCGGTTGGGCTTGGCGCATAGCGGACCCTGATTTCATTAGACATGAATAAGCCTCCTATTGTAGTCATTTTCCTTCTTCTTTGCTATATTCTAACACCGTGTTTTTGCCTTATAAAGCTAATTTTTTCGGGGGGGGGGCTCAGTCCTTTTTCTGCAGCAGGACGGCAGCCTGTGAAGCGATCCCTTCGCCCCTGCCCGGAAAACCGAGCTTTTCTGTTGTCGTTGCCTTGACATTGATGCGGTCCGCATCTGCCTGCAGCAGCTCTGCAATCCGCTCTCTCATCTGGCCGATATAAGGCGCCATTTTCGGCATTTGCGCAATGATGGTGCAATCGGCATTCACAAGCTTATATCCTTTCTCATCTACAATCTTCCATACATGCTCCAGCAGCTTGGCTGAATCAGCATCCTTGAATTCAGGATCTGTATCCGGAAAGTGCCTGCCGATATCGCCTTCCCCTATTGCCCCGAGACACGCGTCTGCAATGGTATGAAGAAGCACATCCGCATCAGAATGGCCCAGCAGCCCCTTTTCATAGGGAATTTCAATACCGCCGATAATCAGCGGCCTTCCTTCGGTTAATTGATGTACATCAAAGCCCTGTCCAATACGAAACATAGTATATTCCCCTTTATGTCAGTTACTTCGAGCTTCACGTTTCCGGATAATCGCTTCTGCAAAATAAAGATCCTCCGGGGTTGTAAGCTTGATATTATCATAATGTCCTTCAACGATTTTTACAGGGATGCCGAGCCGTTCTGCCAGGCTGGCATCATCTGTGCCGAGGTAATCCTCCTCAGCCGCTTTCTGATGAATGTGCAGGAGGGTGGAAACACGAAAAGCCTGTGGGGTTTGGACTGCCCACAGACTTGATCGTTCAACTGTTTCCAGGATTTGATTGCCGACAGCCTTTTTCACAGTATCCTTCACCGGCACGGCCAGTACTGCGCTGCCATCCTGATCCGCAGCCTCCGTCAGCTCCCTGATCAGGTGCTGGTCGATGAAGGGGCGGGCCGCATCATGCACCATGGCAATGCCATTGCCCTGCAGCTCCTTCACCGCATTATAGACGCTGTATTGGCGTTCGGATCCACCGGGAACGAGTCCAATGACTTTCTTGATATCGTAAAAGGCAAGAAGCTCTTGGATCTCCGCCTTCTCGGAAGGATTGACCGCAAGCAGGATGCCAGTACAATCCGGATCGCTTTCAAACACCCTCAGCGTGTGTATGAAAACCGGCACACCGCGGATCTCAAGCAAAAGTTTATTTTTGCCGGCGCCCATCCTTTTCCCCTGGCCTGCAGCAGGAATAATTACCTGATAAGGCATAAACAGTCTCCCAACTCTCTTTTATAAAGCTTTTTCAAGCAGCTTAGGCTTTGCAAATATCATGCGGCCCGCAGAGGTCTGCAGCACGCTGGTGACAAGGACATCGATGTGCTTGCCGATATAATCGCGGCCATCTTCGACGACAATCATTGTACCGTCATCCAGATAAGCAACACCCTGATTATGCTCTTTCCCGTCCTTGATGACCTGCACCTTCATCTCTTCTCCAGGCAGCACCACCGGCTTGACCGCATTGGCCAAGTCATTGATATTGAGCACAGATACCTTCTGGAGCTCGCATACCTTGTTAAGATTAAAGTCATTTGTCACCACAACACCGTTCGTCAGCTTTGCCAATTTCACAAGCTTGCTGTCTACTTCCTGGATCTCCTCAAAGTCCCCTTCATAAATCTCGACCTTGATGGAAAGCTCCTTCTGGATACGGTTCAGGATATCCAGCCCCCGCCTCCCCCTGTTCCTTTTCAATACATCTGAAGAATCAGCTATATGCTGAAGCTCCTCAAGGACGAACTGGGGTATGACGATGGTTCCTTCAAGGAAGCCCGTCTGGCAGATATCCGCGATCCTGCCGTCAATGATCACACTTGTATCCAGAATCTTTAATGCGTTTTTCTCAACTGGCTCTGCTTCCTCTTCACCGGATTTCTTTTTCCGGCTCGTAAATAATCCCAGAAGCTCATCCCGCTTTTTAAAGCCCACCTGGAAGCCAAGATAGCCAAAAATCAGCGTCAGCAGGATCGGGGCGACCGTATTGACAATCGGAAATTCGATTGCATTGAGCGCAAAGCCGATCAAAAATGCCACTATCAGGCCGAAAGCAAGGCCCACACTGCCAAAAATAATATCTGTTATAGGCGCTTTCACCAATGATTCCTCTACCCATCTCACGAAATTGGTTACATAATCAACTGCCCAAAAAGATATAAGATAAAAAATAATGGCACCTAAAATAGCGGACACATACGGATTATTTAAAAGAGGAATGTCGTCCAAAGCAACTAGCCCGAGCAAGTCCGGAATCAAAAAGATCCCAAGGGTCCCCCCGGTAATAAGAAAGCATGCCTGTACAATGCGTTTTAACATTCCTTCACCTCCTTTTAATCATTATAAACAAATTCCCTGAATTGAAACCTGCAGAATATGTTAATTTGGTTTTTTGTAACATTATTTAAATATAATAATATCGGAGGTTTTATATACTGATACACCTTAAGCGTAGCACCGTGCAAACAGAGTGTCAAATAATATAAAACCACCATTTTAGCATACTGTATAGACCAATTCAATGGGCAATTAAAGCTGACGGTCCGCAAACAGCTGCTCCTTGACCAGCTTGAGGCCCTCACGGATTTTTCTCGCCCTGACTTCACCGATGCCTTCCACCTCATCAAGATCCTCTACTGAAGCTGCTGTGATTTCAGGAAGCTCCTGGAATCTGGTGATGAGATTTTCAATAATGATTGGCGGGAGCCGGGGGATTTTATTAAGCATCCGGTACCCTCTTGGACAAATTCCTTCATCCAGGTGGACATAGCCGCTATAGCCGATCAGCTTCAGGAGGATGCTGTCCTCGATCGTTTCGCCGCTTGCCAGCTCCTGCATTTTGCTGATTGCTTCCTTCGTGCTGACATCCTTATCAAAGGCATAGTCTTTGATGATCAAAGAAGTTTCCTTTTCCATGTCAGTCAAGAGCTCGTTCATCTGCAGGCGGATCAGCCTGCCTTCTGTACCCAGTTCACTCAGGTAGGACATCAGTTCCTGCTTGATCTTCAGCACCATCTCATAGCGGTGCAGCACCTGAAGAACATCACTGTAGGTCACAAGCTCTTCAAACTCAAGGATCCCGAGGCTTGCGATGCTCTGCTCCAGCACCACTTTGTATTTCTCAAGCGTCTGGACTGCCTGGTTGGCTTTTGCGAGAATGACGGCGATGTCTTTCAATGCATATCTGAAATGGCCCTGGTAGAGTGTGATGACTGTCCGCCGCTGTGAAATGGCAACGACAAGCGCCCCTGTCTCCTTTGCCACCCGCTCTGCCGTCCGGTGCCGCATCCCGGTTTCCGAAGAAGGGATGCCCGGGTTCGGGGCAAGCTGGGCATTGGCTATAAGAATCTTGCTGCCTGTCTCATTCAGGACGATGGCGCCATCCATTTTGGCCAGCTCATACAAATAACTTGGCGTGAAAGGGCAATTGATCTGAAAGCCCCCATCTACAATCGCCTTCACCTTTTCATTGCAGCCCAGTACAATCAGTCCGCCTGTGTTTGCACGCAGGACATTATCGATCCCTTCGCGTATCGGTGTTCCCGGTGCCAGAAATTTCAAAATGTCGCTCCGGGTCTTTTCGCCCAGCTTTTTATTGTCCATATCTTATCCTCCTAATGCCGCTTTTAAGGCCTCGCTGACTGTATTAACCCCGATTAGCTGCACGCCCGGCGGAGAGTCCCAGCCTCCAAGGTTCTTAGCAGGAAGGATGATCCGTTCAAACCCAAGCTTAGCAGCTTCCTGGACACGCTGTTCAATCCTGGAGACACGGCGGACTTCGCCGGTCAAACCCACTTCTCCAATGATGCAATCAGAGGCCTGTGTTGGCTTATCCCTGAAGCTTGAGGCAATGCTGACGGCAATTGCCAGGTCAATCGCAGGTTCATCCAGCTTAACGCCGCCTGCCACCTTCAAATAAGCATCCTGATTTTGCAGAAGCATCCCGACACGTTTTTCAAGCACAGCCATTAAAAGCGGGACGCGGTTATGATCGATCCCGGTTGCCATCCTCCGCGGATTCCCGAAGCTCGTCGGGGAAATGAGCGCCTGAATTTCAACCAGCACCGGCCTCGTCCCTTCCATGGAGGCAACAACTGTAGATCCGGATGCCCCCTGGGAGCGCTCTTCAAGGAATATTTCCGATGGATTTTCCACCTCTTCAAGGCCGAATTCCTTCATTTCAAAGATGCCCATTTCATTGGTCGATCCGAAACGGTTCTTAACAGCCCTGAGAATGCGGTACGTATGATGCCTTTCACCCTCGAAGTAGAGGACTGTGTCAACCATATGCTCGAGCAGCCTCGGGCCGGCAATCGATCCTTCCTTCGTGACATGCCCCACGATAAAGATCGCGATGCCTTTGGTCTTTCCGATCCTCATCAGCTCCGCGGTACATTCCCTTACCTGCGAGACGCTTCCAGGGGCCGAGGTGATATCCGGATGAAAAACAGTCTGGATTGAATCAATGATCACAAAGCTGGGATTTTCATTTTCAATGGTCCGGCTGATTTCCTCGAGATTCGTTTCTGCATATACGAGCAGCTTATCTGATACAACCCCAAGCCTGTCAGCCCTGAGCTTTGTCTGCCTCATGGATTCCTCTCCGGAAATATAAAGAACAGAATGATCCTTCCGGGCCAGCTGGGAAGATACCTGCAGGAGGAGCGTCGACTTCCCGATTCCGGGGTCGCCCCCGATCAGAACAAGCGAGCCCCTTACCACCCCGCCTCCCAGAACGCGGTTGAGCTCCTTCAGGTCTGTATAGATCCGCGGTTCATTGACTGTCTCAATTGAGGTGATCGGCGTCGCTTTAGAAGCAAGGGTTACGCCTGCCGAATGGGCAAATGCACCTCTTCTTCCTCCAGCTGCAGGCTTCTCCGTTTCCTCCACCATTGTATTCCACTGCCCGCAGGCAGGACATTTGCCCATCCACTTGGCGGACTCATAGCCGCATTCCTGGCAGATGAATTTGGTCTTTCTTTTTGCCATCCGTTTCTCCCTTTCTATTTCATTCTCTTCTATTGTGAAAAGTGCACCATTAGTTTCATTATAGGGAAAGTATATTATACTTCCCCGCTTATATAAAAATGCCTGTCCAAGGAAAGTAGTGGAAATGGCTGATTTTTTATATAAGGACAGATTGAAATGCCTTCAATGGAAAAAAGGTACACGCATTGTGCACCGTGTACCTTTTTTATTATATAATATGACGTTTATTTAGATAAGTTTGTTGCAGTTTCAGGAGATTCTTCTGTTTTCACGACAAATTCCCCATCTTCTACATCGATAATGACATTCTGCCCTGTCAGCACCTGGCCCTTCAGCAGCTCCTCTGACAAACGGTCCTCGATATGCTTTTGGATCGCGCGGCGGAGCGGCCTTGCACCATACTCAGGGTCGTACCCTTCCTCGGAAATTTTCTCTTTTGCCTTATCGGTCAGGCCAAGGACAATTTCCTGTTCCTGCAGGCGTTTAACCAATTGATCGGAAAGCAATGTAACGATTTCCTTGAGATGTTTTTTCTCAAGGGCGTGGAACACGATGATTTCATCGATCCGGTTAAGGAATTCAGGGCGGAAAGCCTTCTTAAGCTCTTCCATTACCTTGCCTTTCATATCCTTATAGTCCTGCTCTCCATCCTGGATGTTAAAGCCGACATATTTATTGCGTTTCAGCGCTTCTGCCCCGACATTGGATGTCATGATCAGGACTGTGTTGCGGAAGTCGACTGTCCGGCCTTTAGAATCTGTCAGGCGTCCATCCTCAAGAACCTGAAGGAGGATATTGAATACATCCGGATGTGCTTTCTCAATCTCATCCAGAAGGACAACTGAGTATGGCTTCCTGCGGACTTTTTCTGTCAGCTGGCCGCCTTCCTCATATCCTACATATCCCGGAGGTGAACCAACAAGACGGGAAGTTGAATGCTTCTCCATATATTCAGACATATCGATGCGGATCATTGCATCTTCATCGCCGAACATCGCCTCTGCAAGCGCACGCGCAAGCTCAGTCTTACCGACCCCAGTAGGGCCGAGGAATACGAAGGAGCCGATTGGGCGCTTAGGATCTTTCAGCCCGGCACGCGCACGGCGGACCGCTTTGGAGATCGCCTTGACCGCTTCTTCCTGGCCAATGACTCGGGAATGAAGAATTTCTTCCATGTTCAGGAGCTTGGCTGTTTCTGTCTGAGCCAGCTTCGCTACAGGAATTCCAGTCCAGCTTGCTACTACATGTGCAATATCATCAACTGTGACTTCGCTGTTTTCCTTCCCCTGCTTCTCTTTCCAGCTCTTCTTTGTTTCCTCCAGCTGCTCGCGCAGGCGCTGTTCAGAGTCTCTGAGGGATGCAGCTTTCTCGAACTCCTGGCTTTGGACGGCAGCATCTTTTTCCTTCCTGACTTCTTCAAGCTTCAATTCAAGCTCTTTCAGGTTAGGGGGAGTAGTGTAAGAACGCAGGCGTACTTTTGAACCTGCTTCATCAATCAGATCGATCGCCTTATCCGGAAGGAAGCGGTCTGAGATATAACGATCAGAAAGCTTAACAGCTGCCTCGATGGCTTCATCTGTGATGGATACTCTGTGATGGGCCTCATAGCGGTCGCGCAGCCCCTTAAGGATCTGAACAGACTCATCTGCTGTCGGTTCATCTACCGTGATCGGCTGGAAACGCCTTTCAAGCGCAGCATCCTTTTCGATATACTTTCTGTATTCATCCAGGGTAGTGGCGCCGATGCACTGCAGTTCGCCCCTTGCAAGGGATGGCTTCAGGATATTGGAAGCATCGATTGCCCCCTCTGCTCCTCCTGCACCAATCAAAGTATGAAGCTCATCGATGAAGAGAATGATATTGCCAGCCTGGCGGATTTCATCCATTACTTTTTTCAAGCGGTCTTCGAATTCGCCACGGTATTTTGTTCCGGCAACAACTGTCCCCATATCCAGTGTCATAACCCTTTTGTCGCGGAGGATCTCCGGCACTTCATTGTTGATGATCTGCTGTGCAAGTCCTTCTGCGATGGCTGTCTTACCGACGCCAGGCTCCCCGATCAGGACCGGATTGTTCTTTGTCCGGCGGCTCAGCACTTCAATGACGCGCTGGATTTCCTTGCTTCGGCCGATGACCGGATCAAGGCTGCCTTCCCTGGCAATGGCTGTCAGGTCTCTTGCAAGGCTATCAAGGGTCGGCGTATTGGCGCTTGCTGCTGATCCTCCCTGATGGCTTCCTGAATCATTGCTGCCCAGAAGCTGGAGCACCTGCTGCCTTGCTTTATTCAAGCTGACTCCCAGATTGTTCAGCACCCGTGCGGCAACACCCTCACCCTCACGGATCAAGCCGAGCAGGATATGCTCTGTGCCAACATAAGAGTGGCCCAGTTTTCTGGCCTCATCCATTGAGAGCTCAATGACCTTTTTAGCCCTTGGTGTATAGTGGGGAGTCTGTGAGGAATCCTGGCCGTGGCCAATAAGGTTTTCCACCTCTTTTTGGATCTTTTCAGAGCCCAGTCCGAGTGCATAAAGCGCCTTTGCAGCAATCCCTTCTCCTTCACGGACGAGGCCGAGCAGGATATGCTCTGTGCCGATATTGCTGTGTCCTAAGCGAATGGCTTCCTCCTGTGCTAATGCCAATACTTTTTGAGCTCTTTCAGTAAATCGTCCGAACATCATAATTTCATCCTCCCGACTATTGTTTTTCCATTTTCAATCTTTCGCGTATAAGTGCAGCCCTTCTAATATCACGTTCTTCAGGCCGGAGCGGCCCGCCGGCATATTGCTGCAGGAAACCGGGCTGTGTAAGAATCATCAATTCATTTAAAATATTTTTGGGAATATCTTTGATGTATCCCATATCTATACCCAGCCGGACATCAGATAAGCATTTTGCCGCTTCTTTTGATTCAATGATCCGGCTGTTGGAGAGAATCCCATAGGAACGGTACACTCTGTCTTCTAATTGTATGTTTGAAGTCTTTGCTAATGCTTCCCGGGCATATCTTTCCTGGGCGATGAGCTGGCCCACGACACTCTTCAGATCTTCTACGATATCTTCCTCAGACTTTCCGAGCGTGATCTGATTGGACACTTGAAAAATATTGCCCAGCGCCTCGCTTCCTTCGCCATATGTCCCTCTCACCACAAGCCCCAGCTGATTGATGGCCGGGATGATCCGGTTCATCTGATGGGTGAGCATCAGACCTGGGAGATGCATCATGACAGAAGCCCTGAGCCCTGTTCCGACATTGGTCGGGCAGCTGGTAAGATACCCGTAGTCTTCATCAAAGGCAAATTCAAGGTTCTCCTCCAGCCAGTCATCCAGCTTATTGGCCATCTCAAGTGCCTCGGTCAGCCTGAATGCAGGAAACAGGCATTGAATCCGGATATGGTCTTCCTCGTTGACCATGATGCTGACCTCTTCATTTTCTGACAGGAGACAAGCCCCGTAAGGAGACTGCTCAGCCAGATTGGGGCTGATCAGATGCTTTTCAACAAGCACCCTTTTCTGGAGGGGCTGAAGACTTCCCATCTCTAAAAGCTCCAACCCTCCAAGCCCTTTGAAAGGCTTCTCGGTTGAAATCTTCCTGATATCTTCAATGATGCTCTGTCCTTCTTCATTTGAAAAAAGAGTAGGAAACTTATATATATTCATATTCCTTGCCAGACGGATGCGGGAGCTTAGCACAATATCAGAATCAGGGCCTTCCGCACTCATCCAGGAACTGACCGCCTGGCTGATGAAACGTTCCAGTGACATGATATCAGTCCCCCTCCCTGCCGCTGCTCAGCTGTTTTTCAAGGGACCGTATCTCATCCCGGCGCACGGCAGCTTTTTCAAACTCTTCCTGCAGGATCAATTCCTTCAATTCTTTTTTCATATCCTCAATCTTTCTCCTGAGCTGAATGCTCCCGCCGGCTCTCGCCGGTATCTTCCCTCTATGGGACCAGTTCCCGCTGTGGAGGCGCTTCAGGATCGGGTCAAGCTGCCCCTTGAATTCCGAATAGCAGTGGGCACAGCCAAACCGTCCGATTTTAATGAACTGCTTAAAAGTCATCTGGCATTTGCTGCACTGCAGAACTTGCTCCTGCGGCCTTTGCTCCTTTTTCGGCTGCTGCAGACCAGGCTCAATATTCAAAAGCCCCGCCAGCAGGCTGTTAAGGGAAAAGCCTGAAGCCTGATTATTGATCATGAACATTTCGCCTTTTTCCTTGGCGCAGACCTCGCAAAGATGGAATTCGGTCTTCCCGCCATTTATGCTCTTTGTAAAATGCAGCGTTGCCGGCCTCTGATTACATTCTTGGCAAATCATGCACTCACCTCTCCAGCTGCTTATTCTTTATTTATACTTCAACGAAGTCAGCATTGCTCTCAGCATTCTTGATCGCAATTCATCGCGGAACGGAAGCTCTATATATAAAACCGACCGGTCGATTACACTGAGCATGATTTTAGCTTCGCGGCGTGTGATGACTTCCTCTTCCACCAGGCGCAAGATGACGCTCTCAGCGCTTCCCTGCGATATCCTGCTTTGGATCAGCATCAGCAGCTGATCAATCAGGTCCGCATGATCATAGGATTGTACCTTCATGATCCGGATATATCCTCCGCCGCCCCGCTTGCTTTCAACAATATATCCTTTTTCGATTGTAAATCGGGTATTAATGACGTAATTGATCTGCGAGGGGACACATTGGAATTTATCAGCCACTTCGCTTCTTTTGATCTCGACACTTTCCCGTTCACTCAGCTCCAGGACTTCCTTCAGATATTTCTCGATTATGTCGGATATATTCCTCACCAGGCCTCCTCCTCCCTGACTTTGACTATATTTGACTTTAATTATAAATGAATTATGTAAAAAGTTGCAAGATGGATGCCTTATTAATTTTCCCATTTAATAAATATCTCAAACGTAACAAGAGCAAATTCTTCCAGCTGTATAGAGTATTCAGAAGATGGGCTTTTGGGTGCTTGTCATGGGTGGGAAATTTGGTTTTGGTGAAAGGGGGGACGTGTATGCAGGGTACGTTTGCAGCTGGCAGGGGAGGGCAGCCGGAATATACGGGTGAAGGAGGGAGAGTGAATGCGAGTGGGGATAATGGGAAGTTGAATGGGAGCTAAGTTGGGGTGGGTTGAGCTGGGGTGAGCTGGGTTGAGGGAGATTGGATGGGACGTTTCTTTGCTTGGCAATGGTGTGTGGTAAGTGGATGAGTGAGAAGTTCGCTAGACGATTTGATTAGACGCAGGAGTTGGTAAACTATTTGGCAGAACGGTTAGATATGACGTTAGGTTGGTAGGATATCGGTAGGAGTGATTAAGTTCGCGGTTTTTGCTAACAGCTCTCTTATGTCGGATAAAAACCAGGTTTATTCATCCATCAGGGCTTTTCTTTTTCCAGCCCATGAAAGTGCTAGGTGACGGTGCTACTGTGTTTGGACTTGAACGAAGATGGCAATCTATTGATGGAGCTTGCGGATGGGATCCCGCGATTTTTGTGGCAATTGGTAAATTAAGCGAGGAATTCGGTAGATTAATCGGTCGTTTGATTGAATAAATCGTTGAGTTGGTAAATTAATCGGTCATTTGATTAAATTCACAGTTTAAACGCCTGCTAGCTCATATATTTGATTTAAAACACTGCTTGTTTGCCCGCCCGGCATCTATTTTTCAGCCATTTGGGGAAGTTTGCGGGCAGACTATGACTGTTTTGTGGCAAATGGTAAATTATTTAAGGAATTCGGTAAATTAATCGTCCAATTGATGAAATCCATATTTCAAACAGCCGCTCTCCCTTTTTTCAAACCACAAGCAACGCTCTTAAAGCCCTCCGGCTATTCATTTTCACCAAACGATCCCTTTTCTGATCAAAACCCACTCCAACATAAACTAAAAAGCACAAAAAAAGAACAGTCTCACAGACTGTTCTTCGTTTCGCCCGGCAGCGTCCTACTCTCACAGGGGGAGAGCCCCCAACTACCATCGGCGCTGAGAAGCTTAACTTCCGTGTTCGGTATGGGAACGGGTGTGACCTTCTCGCTATCGCCACCAGACTATTT
>NZ_PKLA01000011.1:0-60702 GCF_002858875.1 Bacillus sp. UMB0728
AAATAGTCTGGTGGCGATAGCGAGAAGGTCACACCCGTTCCCATACCGAACACGGAAGTTAAGCTTCTCAGCGCCGATGGTAGTTGGGGGCTCTCCCCCTGTGAGAGTAGGACGCTGCCGGGCTGTTTTAGAATACTTTTATCGTCGCGGGGTGGAGCAGTTCGGTAGCTCGTCGGGCTCATAACCCGAAGGTCGCAGGTTCAAATCCTGCCCCCGCAATAATCCATTTACATAAGGTTGACAGCAGACTTATACTTTAATAACTGCTATTACGGTCCCGTGGTGTAGCGGTTAACATGCCTGCCTGTCACGCAGGAGATCGCGGGTTCGATTCCCGTCGGGACCGCCATTTTAATAATTTTGAAGTTTACCAGACGGAACGGAGTTTCGTTTTTTTTATGCTTAAATATGAAGACCCGGCAACCTGCCGGGTCTTATTTTAATTGAAAAAAAAAGTTGGATGTACTCAATGGCATGATAAAGGCTGCATCCGGCCTTTTTGCCCAATCCCTCAAAATCATGTACACTTATATAAGATGTGTTTTATAAGGTTCTGCGCTTAATTTGTACGTTTTTCACACAATAATTACTTTACTGATAAAGGTGACTATAATATGAAGCAGTTTGAGTTTGTTTCCGGCAGCCCGGATTTGACGATGGATTTTTCAAAAAGGCTTGCAGAGCGTCTTTTGCCAGGCGATGTATTGACCCTGGAGGGCGATCTGGGAGCAGGGAAGACGACTTTTACAAAAGGCCTTGCCCAGGGTTTGGGCGTCCAGCGGAATGTAAGCAGCCCCACTTTTACCATCATCAAAGAATATATGGGCCGTATGCCGCTTTATCATATGGATGTATACCGTGTAGAGGATTCCTCTGAGGACCTTGGGTTTGATGAGTATTTTGAGGGCAAAGGTGTTACCGTTGTCGAATGGGCCCATCTCATTGAAGACCAGCTTCCGGAAGAAAGACTTCAGATTGATATCCGGCACGGTGAGGCAGGAAGCAGGATGCTTATCCTTAAACCGTATGGCGTTAGATATGAGGAATTATGTAAGGAGATATTGGGATGAAGGTATTAGCGATAGACACATCCAATTATGTGCTGGGAATAGCCGTAATCGATGATGAGAAAGTTATAGGCGAGTATATAACCAACTTGAAAAAAAACCATTCTGTCCGAATTATGCCCGCAATTGAAACATTATTAAGGGACTGTGATTTGACCGCCGCGGATATAGAGAAAGTTGTGGTTGCACAAGGGCCTGGATCTTATACCGGTGTCCGGATCGGCGTTACAATAGCCAAGACTTTGGCCTGGTCCCTTCAGGTTCCGCTGACTGGCGTTTCAAGCCTTGCAGTGTCGGCCGCATCTGCAGGACGTTATTTTGAAGGCCTTGTATCCCCTCTGACAGATGCCAGAAGGGGCCAGGTATATACCGGCCTTTATCGTTATGAAAAGGGCAATCTGGTGAATGTTGTGGAAGATCAGCTGCTATTATCTGCTGATTGGGCAGAGAGGCTGAAGCAATACGATCAACCGGTGCTGTTTACAGGAAATGATGTTCCCCTCCATAAGGAAGTAATAGCTAAAACGCTTGGAGATCAGGCAAGGTTTGCAGGGTTGACTGATTATAATCCGCGTCCTTCTGAATTGGCGCTGCTGGGAAAAGATAAAGAAAGCACCGACGTCCATACATTTGTGCCAAACTATATCCGTTTGGCAGAGGCGGAAGCAAAATGGCTGGAAAGCAAGAATAAGCCGGAAGCCGGGCAATAAGATCATGGGTTATTCATTTCGTTTTATGGCAGAGGAAGATATCGACCAGGTGCTCGTCATAGAGCACAAGTCATTTACACTCCCGTGGAGCAGGGATGCTTTTATCAATGAACTGACTAAAAATCAGTTTGCGGTATATCTTGTACTGGAGGATGATGATGCTGTTATAGGTTACTGTGGTGCCTGGATAGTCGTAGATGAGGCACATGTGACCAATATAGCTGTCCTCCCGGAGTACAGGGGAAAGAAGCTTGGAGAGGCCCTGATGAAGAAGATGATGGAAGCAGCCAAAGAGCTGGGGGCTGTCACTATGACGCTTGAAGCAAGGGTTACGAATATTGCTGCACAGTCTTTGTATCGAAAGCTGGGATTCCAAAACGGCGGCATAAGAAAAAACTATTATACAGACAATCAGGAAGATGCGATTGTAATGTGGGTGAAATTAGATGAATAAAGATACATTAATTCTAGGAATTGAGACAAGCTGTGATGAGACAGCTGTTGCAGTCATCAAAAATGGAACAGAGATACTGTCAAATGTAGTGGCATCGCAGATCGAAAGCCATAAGCGGTTTGGAGGCGTTGTTCCCGAGATAGCTTCCCGCCACCACGTTGAGCAGGTGACGCTTGTACTGGAGGAAGCCCTGCAGCAGGCCGGGATTTCCATGAAGGAAATAGATGCAGTTGCCGTAACGGAAGGACCAGGTCTTGTAGGAGCGCTGCTCATCGGAGTTAATGCTGCAAAAGCCCTTGCATTTGCCCATAATAAGCCGCTGATCGGCGTTCATCATATTGCCGGCCATATTTATGCTAACCGCCTGATCACAGAGATGAAGTTTCCGCTTTTATCGCTTGTTGTATCAGGAGGGCATACAGAATTGGTGTATATGAAAGAGCATGGCCATTTCGAGGTAATTGGGGAAACGCGGGATGACGCTGCAGGTGAAGCTTATGATAAAGTTGCCCGCATTCTGGGGATGCCTTATCCCGGAGGTCCCCATATTGACCGCCTCGCTCATGAGGGAAGTCCGGCCATCCAATTTCCGAGGGCCTGGCTGGAGGAAGGGTCTTATGACTTCAGCTTCAGCGGGCTTAAATCATCTGTCATCAATACCGTACACAATGCGGAGCAGAAAGGCATCAAAATTGCGCCTGAAGACCTGGCTGCAAGCTTTCAGGAAAGTGTCATTGATGTACTCGTAACTAAAACGGTAAAAGCAGTCAAAGAATACAATGTAAAGCAAGTACTGCTTGCAGGTGGAGTGGCGGCCAATAAAGGGCTGCGGGCTGCACTGGAAGGAGAATTCAGCACCCTGGAATCCGAACTGGTGATTCCTCCTCTTTCACTTTGCACAGATAATGCAGCCATGATTGCGGCTGCCGGCACTATTTTATACGAAAAGGGTATCCGGTCAGACCTTGCACTTAACGCCAATCCAGGATTAGACCTCTCTCTTCATAACTAATGATATCTAAGCCGGTTCATAACCTTTCAAAGGTGCTGAACCGGCTTTTTATGTCTTCAGCAGATGTTATCAACAGATTTAAATTTCTGAATCTATTGTTAACAGAAAGAGATGTGGATAACTGAGATAAATTCTGTTGAATCTGTGGACAATGTGGATAAAAACATCTTTAAATGTGGATAATGTGGAAAACCCTGTGGAGTACAGTTAAATATACACTCTGTCTGTGCATAAAAATGTGAATAACCTAAATAAAGAACCAGGCTGTGGACGCCTGGTTCTGTTGATTAAAATGAAAGCCTATTCAGCAAGCTCAGCCCATTCTTCCATTAGCAGTTCGAGTTCTTCTTTAGCCTGGCTGTTATCCTTAGTGATGGCTAAAACTTTTTCGTGGTCCTGATAGATCTCCGGCTCGCAAAGCTGCTGTTCATAATTTTCAATAGATGATTCCAGCTGTTCAATCTGTGCTTCAATTTCTTCAAGCCTTCGCATCTTCTGCCTTTCAAGCTTCTTTGTTTCTTTATCCTGCATATATGACTGCTTATCTGTTTTTACAGGTGCAGCCTTCTCTTCTTTTGTTGTCTCCAACGCCAGAAGCTCAGCCTGTTCCTGCTTTTTATCCACATAATAGTCGTAATCCCCGAGGAACTCCGTTGCTCCGCTGTTTTCCAGCTCCAGCACTTTTGATGCAATCCGGTTAATAAAATAGCGGTCATGGGATACGAATAAAATCGTGCCCGGATAATCTATCAAGGCGTTCTCAAGTATTTCCTTGCTGTCGAGATCCAGATGGTTTGTCGGCTCATCAAGGATCAGGAAGTTGGCTTTCTGCATCATCAGCTTCGAAAGGGCGAGACGCGCTTTTTCCCCTCCGCTCAGAGCGGATACTGGCTTTAAGACATCATCGCCAGAGAAAAGGAAATTGCCCAGGACTGTGCGGATTTCTTTTTCATTATGAAGCGGATAGTCATCCCATAATTCATTCAGGACACGCTTATTGGATTTCAGCTCAGCCTGCTCCTGGTCATAATAGCCAATCTCTACATTTGACCCGTAATCAATCCCGCCGCCAATCGCCGGCAGTTTTTTAATAATGGTCTTCAGCAGGGTCGACTTGCCTACACCATTGGGGCCCACGAGTGCGACGCTGTCACCGCGGGACATGCGGAAAGAAATATTCTCAGAAACCTTTTTTCCGCTGTAACCGACCTCAAGGGAGTTGACCTTTAACACATCGTTGCCGGTCTGCTTTAAAATATCAAAGCTGAACGCAGCTGATTTCTCATCGCCGAGCGGCCTGTCCATCAGCTCCATCCTTTCAAGCTTCTTCCGGCGGCTCTGTGCCCGCTTGGTTGTTGAGGCGCGTGCCAGGTTGCGCTGGATAAAGTCCTGCAGCTTGGCCACTTCCTCCTGCTGCTTCTCATACTGGCGCATATCCCTTTCATAGTTCTCGGCCTTTTTCTCCAAATAATAGCTGTAATTGCCCGGGAACTTAGAAATCTGCTGGCGGGTTATTTCGTATACCTGTGTGACGACCTTATCAAGGAAGTACCGGTCATGGGAAACGATTAGAATGGCTCCCTCATAGCCCTGCAGATATTGCTCCAGCCAGGATAGGGTTTCGATATCCAAGTGGTTGGTGGGCTCGTCCAGGATCAGGATATCAGGCTTGGTCAGCAGCAATTTGGCCAAAGCCAGCCTTGTTTTTTGCCCTCCGCTCAGGACAGATATGCTTGTATCATAACTAAAGGATTGGAAATTCAGTCCGTGCAGGATGGAGCGGATATCGGCCTCATACTGATAGCCTCCCTGTTCCTTGAACTGTACCTGCAGCAGATCATATTCCTTAAGAATCTTCTCGTAGGAACCAGGCTCATTGAATGCGCCGGGGTCTGCCATTTTTTCTTCCAGCCGGCGGAGCTCAGCTTCCATCCCCCTCAGGTCCTTGAAGACCGAAAGCATTTCATCCCATATGGAAAGGGCGGATTCAAGCCCTGTATTCTGTGCAAGGTAACCGATTGTAACGCCTTTCGGTTTGATGATTTCGCCTGAATCATGGGACATATGCCCTGCTATTATTTTCAAAAGCGTTGATTTGCCCGCGCCGTTCCTGCCTACCAGGGCAATCCGGTCACGCGTTTGCACCTCAAGCTTTATATTGGATAAAATCAAGTCAGCTCCAAAGTACTTTGACAGCTGATTTACTTGAAGTAAAATCATTGTTCTCACCTCTGTATTCTAAAGGTTAGTGTATCGCATTCATTCTCTCACAGCAATAAGATGAAATTTGTGAAACATCATACAATATAGCTTACATACCCATTTAAAATAGTGTATGATTCTTTAGAGAGGTGTTTATGAATGTCAGAATTCACACATTTTAACGAAGAGGGCAGAGCCCGCATGGTGGATGTCAGCAGCAAGCCTGAAAGTGTCCGGACTGCATCCGCTCATTCAAGTATAACGGTTAACAGTGAAATATACGAAAAAATAACCGGCAACAGCATGAAAAAAGGCGATGTTTTGGCAGTTGCCCAGGTAGCTGGCATCATGGCCGCCAAAAAGACGTGGGAAATCATTCCTATGTGCCATCCCATTCCGCTGACCGGCATCGATATTTCTTTTGGATGGGAACAAACAGAAGAAGATTACCGGCTTAATATTTCTGCCCAGGTGAGGACAAAAGGGTCTACCGGAGTTGAAATGGAAGCGCTGACAGCTGCCAGTGCCTGTGCGCTTACAGTCTATGATATGTGCAAAGCTCTCGATAAGGGAATGGTTATCGGCCAGACCTATCTTGTTGAAAAGACAGGCGGAAAAAATGGGGACTTCAAAAAAGAATAGCAGACAAATACAATAGAAATCAGCAGGGTGGGGGGAAAAGCTATGTCAAATGAAGCCATTAAAATACCGCAGGCAACGGCCAAGAGACTGCCGCTGTATTATCGTTTTTTAAAAAATCTCCACTCTTCAGGCAAGCAAAGAGTATCCTCGGCGGAGCTCAGTGAAGCTGTGAAGGTGGATTCTGCTACAATCAGAAGGGATTTTTCTTACTTTGGTGCGCTTGGGAAGAAAGGCTATGGCTATAATGTCAACTATCTATTGTCTTTTTTCCGCAAGACGCTGGACCAGGATGAAGTGACAAAAGTTGCCCTCATCGGGGTAGGCAACCTCGGGACCGCTTTTTTGAACTATAACTTCCTGAAGAATAATAATACAAAGATAGAAGCGGCATTTGATGTGGATGCCGGAAAAGTAGGCACAGATATTGGCGGGGTGCCTGTTTTCCATATGGATGATTTGGAAAGAATATCTGAAGAGCACGGCATTAAAGTCGCTATTCTGACTGTGCCGGCGCCGGTTGCACAAGCCATAACGGACAGGCTTGTAAAAGGAAGCATCAAGGGCATCCTCAACTTTACACCGGCAAGGCTCACTGTTCCTTCTGCCATACGGGTACATCATATCGACCTGGCTGTGGAGCTGCAGTCGCTGGTCTATTTCCTGAAGCATTATCCAATGGAAGTCCTCCAGGAAGCGGAAGCAGAAGAGTAAGGTTCCGGAATGTGACAATTATAGCAAAGTTAGCATTACGGATAGAATTATACAGGCGTTAGTGGTATCATCAATATGATAGATAAAGGGAGGTGAGGCGCAATGATGAATTTAGGAATGGGAAGCCTCTTGCTTATTGTTTTTGTCGCTTTGCTGATTTTTGGACCGAAGAAACTGCCTGAGCTTGGAAAAGCTGCCGGCAATACCCTCCGTGAATTCAAATCCGCTACCAAAGGGCTTATGAATGACGAAGATGAAGAGAAGAAAAAAGAAGTTAAGTAACATAAGGATGTTATATGTATGAGTCATAAGGATATGACAATTTACGAACATATAGGCGAATTAAGAAAACGGCTTGTCATGACAGTCGTTTTCTTGTTCTGCGCGATGATTTTAAGCTTTTTCCTCGCCGAGCCCCTCATTGTGTATCTGCAGGGCGCCGATGAAGCGAAAGAGCTGACGATGAACGCATTCCGCCTGACCGATCCAGTAAAAATCTATATGCAGTTTGCTTTTATTATAGCTTTTGTCATGACATCCCCGGTCATCCTTTACCAATTCTGGGCGTTCATCAGTCCAGGTTTGTATGAGAAGGAACGGAAGGTCACACTGAGCTATATTCCTGTTTCTGTGATCTTGTTCATTGGCGGAGTGGCATTTTCATACTTTATACTTTTTCCGTTTGTTGTGGACTTTATGACCCGGATTGCGGACAGGCTTGATATCAATCAGGTGATTGGGATCAATGAGTATTTTCAGTTCCTGTTCCAGCTGACCATTCCGTTCGGGATCCTTTTTCAGCTGCCGGTTGTCATCATGTTCCTGACCAGGCTTGGCATTGTCACACCGATGTTTCTGTCAAGCATCCGTAAGTATGCATATTTTGTGCTGCTTGTCATTGCGGCCTTCATTACGCCGCCTGAGCTGCTGTCGCATATGATGGTAACAGTGCCTCTTTTGCTTCTATATGAATTGAGCATTATCATCTCCAGATTTTCATATAAAAAAGTGCTGGAGGCTGAAAGGCTGCAGGCAAAGGAAATGGAAGCCAAATAAAAAATGAGCCTGGAATAAGGCTCATTTTTTTTGGTTATTTTTAATTTGTTTGATTTTATAGTGAAAGGCAATCATCCGAAGGCCTGAACCGAAATCAAAAGTTGCCAGAAGCACGAGCAGATACGTGAAAAATCCCCATTCACCGGTTTCATTTATATTCTGGATCGCAAAGTAAGTAAACAGCACGCCCAGGAATATATAGATGAATCCGGAAAACAGCGGTGACTGCCTCATTTAAAATCCCCCAATAAAACTTTGAATTTGTTCCATTTCTTCTATCCACTTTTGTAGTTTGTCCTGATTCATTTGAATGATGACTACCAAAGTATTCATCGACACATGCGCAAAAATCGGGACAAGGATCCGCTTGGTCCGCACATACAGGAACGCGAATGTGAAGCCCATTGCAGAATAAAGGAGCACATGCTCAGGCTCGAGGTGCGCGAAAGCAAAAATCACTGAGCTGATCAGGGCCGCCAAGAAGAAGTTCATTCTTTTATGAAGGGCGCCGAAGATGACCTTCCGGAAGACGATTTCCTCCAGTATCGGGCCGATGATGCTGCTGACAATCACGACGAGCGGCAGGGTCTCGATGATCCTGATGATCTGCTGGGTGTTCTCAGAGCCCATTTCAATGCCGATCAGGTTTTCGATATTAGCTGCAAGCGACTGTGCAAACAGTGCCAGGAAGACACCGGCAATTGCCCAGGCGACGGAAGCAAGCGGAGACGAAGCACTGCGGTCAAGCGTCTCCTTTGATTTAAATTCTTTCCGCAGCAGGAATAGCACAAGGATCAGGGCAACTGTAAAGCTGAAAACAAGCCAGTAGGCGACAGACAGCGCCTGCACTTCCGCTGGGCTCCCGCCGGATATAGTTCCGATCACTGCGAAAAGCGGAACTCCAAGATAGCTCGATAACTGCATGCCTATATAAACAATCAGGATAATCCAATATTCATTCTTCAAAAGTTTATTCTCCTTTATCTAAAAACATGCCATACATACCATTCTACTAATAATGAGCCTAGATCACAAATAAGAGGGCGCCGCCTAAAATATATAGAATAAAATCTTATTTCCTTCATATACTTAAAGGGTTGGCCAAAAATGAACAAGGATTTGTCAGTGTTCCATGTTCATTTTTGGCCCATACGTGTTAAGCTCTGTTTCACACAGCCTTATACATAGAAGCAGCACATTTTTAACAAAATTTTTTATGCGTCCCACTTGCAAATAAAGTGAAGATTCATTAATATAATAATTGTGTTAGCACTCATTAGATGAGAGTGCTAATAAATAACTACATAAAAGATTTGAGGAGGTTGTTTCACTTGTTAAAGCCACTAGGTGATCGTATTATTATCGAGCTTGTTGAAACGGAAGAAAAGACTGCAAGCGGCATCGTACTGCCAGACACAGCTAAAGAGAAGCCTCAGGAAGGCAAGGTTGTTGCTGTAGGTACAGGGCGCGTTCTTGAAAACGGCGAGCGTGTTGAGCTGGAAGTTGCTGCTGGCGACACGATTATCTTCTCAAAATATGCCGGTACAGAAGTGAAATACGAAGGCAAAGAATACTTAATTTTACGCGAAAACGATATTCTGGCAATTGTAGGCTAATAGCCCCCGTAAGCCGGACACTATACACACCATAAAACTTGAGGAGGTTTTTTTACAATGGCTAAAGAGATTAAGTTTAGTGAAGAAGCCCGCCGCGCCATGCTGCGTGGAGTGGATTCCCTTGCAAATGCGGTAAAAGTTACTCTTGGACCTAAAGGACGCAACGTGGTTCTTGAGAAGAAATTCGGTTCACCTCTTATCACAAATGACGGTGTTACCATCGCAAAAGAAATCGAGCTTGAAGATGCATTCGAAAACATGGGTGCCAAGCTTGTAGCTGAAGTAGCAAGCAAGACAAACGATGTTGCCGGTGACGGTACGACAACTGCAACTGTCCTTGCACAGGCTATGATCCGTGAAGGCCTTAAGAATGTAACAGCAGGCGCTAACCCAATGGGCATCCGCAAAGGTATTGAAAAAGCGGTAACTGCGGCTGTAGAAGAGCTTAAGTCCATCTCCAAGCCAATCGAAGGCAAAGAGTCCATTGCACAGGTTGCTGCAATTTCTGCTGCTGACAACGAAGTCGGACAGCTGATTGCAGAAGCAATGGAGCGCGTTGGCAACGACGGCGTCATCACAATCGAAGAATCAAAAGGCTTCACAACTGAATTGGATGTTGTAGAAGGTATGCAGTTCGACCGCGGATATGCATCTCCTTATATGGTAACTGATTCTGACAAGATGGAAGCTGTTCTTGAAAATCCATATATCCTGATCACTGACAAGAAGATCACAAGCATCCAGGAAATCCTTCCTGTTCTTGAGCAGGTTGTACAGCAAGGCAAGCCATTATTGCTTGTAGCTGAAGATGTGGAAGGCGAAGCGCTTGCTACGCTTGTAGTGAACAAACTTCGCGGCACATTCAATGCTGTTGCTGTTAAAGCTCCTGGCTTCGGCGACCGCCGTAAAGCCATGCTTGAAGACATCGCAGTCCTTACTGGCGGTGAAGTCATCACTGAAGAGCTTGGACGCGACCTTAAATCTGCGACAATCGATTCTTTAGGACGCGCTTCTAAAGTAGTGGTTTCCAAAGAAAACACAACAATCGTTGAAGGTTCTGGAGACAGCGCTCAAATCGCTGGCCGCGTGAACCAGATCCGCGTTCAGCTGGAAGAAACAACTTCCGAATTCGACCGTGAAAAGCTGCAGGAGCGCCTGGCTAAATTGGCTGGCGGTGTAGCAGTTGTCAAGGTTGGAGCTGCAACTGAAACTGAACTGAAAGAGCGCAAGCTCCGCATCGAAGACGCCCTGAACTCTACTCGCGCTGCAGTAGAAGAAGGAATCGTTTCCGGAGGCGGCGTTGCCCTTCTGAACGTATACAATAAAGTGGCTTCCCTTGAAGCAGAAGGCGACGAAGCGACTGGCATCAACATCGTTCTTCGCGCAATGGAAGAGCCTGTACGTACAATCGCCCACAACGCAGGCCTTGAAGGTTCTGTCATCGTTGACCGCCTGAAGCGCGAAGACGTAGGCACTGGCTTCAACGCTGCTACTGGCGAATGGGTAAACATGATCGAAGCCGGTATCGTTGACCCAACAAAAGTAACTCGTTCAGCCCTTCAAAACGCTGGATCTGTTGCGGCTATGTTCCTGACTACAGAAGCTGTAGTTGCTGACAAGCCGGAAGAAAATGCCGGCCCTGCAATGCCTGATATGGGCGGCATGGGTGGAATGGGCGGCATGATGTAATCAACATCATAACCCCTGAAATGAGCTTTAAGCAGAAGCCCCCTGCCAGTACCGAAATGGCAGGGGGCTTCTTATGGATAAAACCCGGTTCCTTCTCATAAGGAACCGGGTTTTATTTACTCCTATTCTTCCGTACCGCCACCGCCACCGCCAAATGCCTCCGGAATCATCGTAAACCCTTCAATCACTGTCTCTTCCTCCACCTCAATCATCAAATAACGTTTCCCATCCACCACAATCTGCTTCACATACCGCAGATCAGGGGGGCTGATGGAGATGTTGGCGACTTTGGTGCTGATTTTAATGGATTTTGATGTGAATTTCGGCAGGACGCTGCTGGCTTTGATTTCGTATTTGTCGTCGTCGATGATCTTTTGATAGGATGATTCGACTTTCTCGGTATCAATATCTTCAAATCCGCTCATTTTAAGAACACGTTCTACGTCTTTTGAGTCGAGCTTTGGCGGCTCTTCTTCTTCATTTTCCACGATCATGCGGTTGATTTCCTCATAGACGGTTGAGAGCGCAGAGGTGCTCAGCTGATCTCCTGTAACGTCCTTGATGATTTCCTCAAAGACAATTTTATCATCCTGGGCTGTCATGGTTTCTTCCCCGTTAAGCACATCTTCTATGAACAGGTGATCCGGTTCGTGGACCTTGCCTGCAGAATAGAGAACATGGTTGACATCTGCTGCATTGTCAGTGAAACATGGAAATAAGAACCCGGAGAGCGGGGCATTGAGGTTGATGATTGGATCCATTACAAAGTGGTATCTGAATTCTTTTTCGACATAGTCAAAAAGCAGTTCCTTCTTCGGCTCCTGGGTGTTATTGATGCTGCAGAGAATGAAGGGATGGGAATAGACGGTATCCCGTTCGCTTTCTTCTGCTTCATCATTGCGGCGCTTCGTCGGCTTGTAATATTCCCCGCGGATGAATGTAATGACGATATCTTTTTCATATTGCCGGACTGCTAGCAGTTTTTCTACAATCTTAAGCATCTGCTCTGCCCAGCCTTCCACATCACTGCTGAGCAGCCCTTGATGGAGAATCAGCTGGCTGCTGTTGTCCGCATCGCGCTGGAACTTCAATTCGAAGAGCTTTTCATCGAGCTGGCCGGCGAGCATCTTTTTAAAATTGTGCAGAAACAGCTCCTGCTGCTCCTGATCCAGCATTTCAAAAGGCTGGCTCTGGTAATGAAAAATGTCGCTGGAATCCTTCATGATATACACATTAAAAATATCGGAGATTTTAAGCAAATCATTATTGATCTTGAACTGCTTCCGAATTTGGGCGATGTCTTTTTTGTTCATGTTTTTTAACACTCCTAAGCTGCCTTCTTGGCATATGTACTAGGATAACAAATAAAGGGTCATAGTGAAATCCTATTATGCTCACTGCCTAAATAACTTTTGAAACCTTTTCCATTCCTTGTCGTCTAACGGTTGATTTTTTCAAAGGGGAGGTGCTAATGGTTGAATTATGAGCTTCATTTATCGGCACAGCAAGAGGCAGGGGAAGATATACTGAGAACATTGCACTGAATGGAGCAGCCGGCGAAAGCGAAAGCGTTGCTTATATGCTTGATGGTGAAAGAACCAGTGAGCTGGAAAGATTTATTAAGTATGAATAGTGCTGAGTCCGTCTGGGAGACGGGCTTTTTTTTATTGGTTGAGGCCCTATCTGTCATTTATACTGAAATCAAAAAGGGAAAAATGGTGAATGGATATGAACACTGAAATCTATTTTATAAGACATGCCCATTCTGAGTTTTCGCTGGTGCATGAAGAAACACGGGGATTGTCTGCCAGGGGCTGGTCTGACGCCCGCAGGGTGGCTGATCTATTGGCAGTAGAGGGAATTCAGCATATTCTCTCAAGCCCTTATGTGAGAGCAATACAAACAGTCGAAGGACTGGCAAGAAACTTAGGAAAAGATGTGGAAACGGACCCGCGTTTCCGGGAAGGGGATTTGGCATCGAGGAGCCATCATTTTGAAAAGCCGCTGGAAGCCTTGAAATATGTGTATGAAAACCCTGGCTTTAAATATCCAGGCGGAGAATCAAACCTGGAAATCCAGGAACGGGGAATATGCGCGCTAAGAGAAGCAGCTTCTAAATACAGCGGCAGAAAAATTGCTGTCGGCATCCATGGCCATATCATGACCTGCCTGCTGAATTATTTTGATGAGAAATTCAATTTTGACTTCCATCAAAGCACCACCAAACCGGATATATACAAACTTACACTTGATGACCAGTTTAATATGGCTGGTTTTGAAAGGCTTTGGAGGCCGGCTTTAGTTTGAGCAAATGTCCAGGCAAACTGCGTATCTGGAATACTGTAGCAAAAGCGCCACCCGCAATGTACAGGCTGGCCAATGACCTTCCTAATAAACAGTAGGAAGGTGTTGAAAAGCATGGTGAAAATATTTATTGACCCGGGACATGGAGGAACTGACCCGGGAGGAGCAGGAACAGGGCTGCTGGAGAAAAATATAACGCTGGAAATTGGGACAAGAGTGCGGTCCATCCAGCTTAATGAGTATCAGGGAGCTCTTGTGAGGATGAGCTGCAGCGGAGATCAGACAGTATCACTGAAGCGACGGACAGATGCTGCCAACAGCTGGGGAGCAGACTTCCTGCTTTCACTCCATGTAAATGCCGGCGGCGGCACCGACTTCCACCTATCAGAACATCATCCATCAAGAGATAATCAGGCAGACAAGCTTCGCCGGCCGCGGGAAAAAGCAGGCCAATTTCCATGTACTCCGCGAATCACGCATGCCGGCGCTCCTCACTGAAAGCGGCTTTATCGACAATCCGGCAGATGCTGCCAAGCTCAGGAAGGGCTCTTTTCTTGAAAGCAATGCCCGGGGACATGCCAATGGAATCGCAAGGGCCTTCAATCTGCGGAAGAAAAATAAGCCAGTCTACCATCTGGTTAATGCCGGGGAAACTGTGTATGCATTAAGCAGAAGATACGGCAGCCCCATTCAGCAGATCAGAAGCTGGAACAGACTAGACAGTGCCTATACCATCTACCCCGGGCAGCGCCTGCGGGTAAAATAAAGCAGAATGATCTTAAATCATATATTATCACTTCGAGATAGATTCTATATTAATAGAAGAAACTCGGAATAAAAAAAGGTTTCCTTAAACGGGAGCCTTTTCATTTTTGCCTGGAGAAGGTGCTCCTTTCTGACTAAGAGAAGAAGCCGGCAGCGCTTTAAACCGACAAAATAATACTTAAAGAATCACAGACTTTTGGCAGACCTGAAAATATTCTTAATGAGTTAAACAATTCCATAAAGTGAAAAATTACTCTTTAAAAACTTATTATGCAGAAAATTGAACTGGTATCTCGTCGTCAAAATGCTTTCTAGATACATTTCCCTAAAAAATAATACTAAACACCCACAAAATTTAACAATTGTAAAATAAATAACCTAAAATATTACAATTTTAAGGTGGTTATATAACTCTTCACCTGCTCGCTTGCCCAACTTTTGTCTCAAAAAAAAATCTCGATTTAAAGAGTTGCTAGGAAGATAATTACAGACAAAATTCGACAAAACTGGAAGCGTGTTTGACGGAAATGTGAACGCATGATAGTTAATATATAGTATATAAAAAGAAAATTTTTGAAATTAAGCTGTTTTAAAATTGTTTAAACGAGGTAAAAAGTAGGGATTTAACAGGAAAGATTTTCTTGTGAAAATAAATATTACCTATAGGAGAGAAGCCGCAGGATGTTGGAGTCGAAGAGGAGAGCTATCATATTTATTACCATTTCATTAGTGCTGGCTTTAATTGCCGGTTTTATGTTCCTCCAAAAAGTTAAGAACCTTAACGCACAGCTTGGAGGAATGACAACGGTTTATGTTGCTAAGGAGAATATTGCTTCAAGGGAGATTATTACACCGCAGCAGGTGGGAACAATTGAGCTTCCGAATAAGTTTGTGACTGATTCACATGTTGTGAAACCAAAGGACATAACCAATCAGGTTTCATTGGTTCCATTATCGGAAGGGGATATGATTACAAAGAATATGCTAAAACCTGTTTCGAACATGGCAAACGAGAATAATCGTTTGGTGGTTCTGATTGGGAGTGAGAAAGTATCTTTCGATGGAAAATTAACAAACGATGATCGTGTGGATATAGTAGTTTCACATCAGTTTGAAGGTAAGCCTGTAACAGAGATTTTCATGTCCGATGTTGCAGTGGCAAGTACTTTAGAGAATAAAGGGAAATTTCAAGGGACAGCCTTGGAGGTGTCAAAAGAAGCTGCTCCAAAGCTGATTCATATGCAGAATTATGCGGACAGCATCAGGGTCCTTAAGGCAAATGTAGGTAAGGAGCAGCCTGTTGAAAAGGATGAGGCAGCTGAAGAAGCTAAAAAGGCTGAAGCAGAAAAGCAGAAAGCAGCTGAAGAGGCCGCAAAGAAAAAGCCGGCAGAACAAAAGCCAGCAGAGCAAAAACCGGCTGAGAAAAAGCCGGCAGAACAGAAGCCAGCTGAGAAGCCGGCAGGTTAATGCATATCAGGTTAAGAGTTTAATAGATGTCGGAGGTAGGACTTCATGAGTACGGAAAGTACGATTCTACTTGTCAGTGATGATAAGCAAATAAGTGATCAGATAATGGCTCAAGCGCTGCAGCAGCAGCCAAATGTTCAGCATGCAGCTCCTTCTGAGGTAAGGAAGGAGATTGACAGGATTGATCCTGCGGTAGTCCTCCTGGTTAATCCAGAAGATGAATCCGGTGTGGAGCTGGTGCAGTACCTCCATAGTGAATATCCAACTATTATTGTTGTTTTCATCTCTAAGGTACAGGACTTCCTGCTCCTTAGGGATGCTTCCAGAGCAGGGGCTACGGACTTCTTTGTTCTTCCAGACGAAATGAGCCAATTCAGTGAGAGAATCACCAGGATCCTGCTAATCGCACAGGAGCAGAACAATGACAAAGTTGTTCCGGGGATATCCTCCTCTCAAAGCCTGAGAAGAGGAAGAGGCCAGATTTACTCTTTTTACAGTGGAAAAGGAGGAAGCGGAGCTACTCTTCTGGCAAGTACTTTTGCTCAGACGCTTAAGCTTGAATCGACAGCTCAAATATTGCTGATTGATATGAATCTCCAATTTGGCGGAGCTGAAACGTACCTCGGCATAGAAAGCAACAGGTCACTGGCTGATTTGAAGCCAGTCATTAACGAATTGAATGAGAACCATATTAGAAATGTCAGTGAAAAAGAAGCCCATTCAAAAATGGAAATTCTACTAAGTCCCAGAGATGCAGAGATAGCAGAAAGCCTGGACGAAGATTTTTTTACAAAGCTCCTGAGGGCATGCAGGAGAAGCTATGATTTTGTGATTGTTGACCTGCCGTCCACTATGAATGCCAACACCTATGTGGCACTTGAGGAGAGCGATGTCATCTACTATGTAATGAATCTTGATACACCTTCCCTGCAGGTATTCAAGCACGTCGAGGATTTATTCAAGCGCCTGGGCATGGATACGGAAGAGCGCCTTCAGGTTGTTGTTAATCAAAAGGGGAGGGAAAATGAACTTTCGCCCTCTGATATTAAAAACTTGATTGAAACCCCGGTCGGCGCTGAGGTGAAAAGGGACTTAAAGGGAGTTCAGACCTTTATAAATAAAGGCGAGCCGCTAAGGAAGGCGCCGAAAGAAAAGAAGATGACACCAGTGGCCAAGGATATACGGAAATGGGTACTCACTCTTCTCAAATAAGTAAAGCAGGAAAGGAGGGCTGCAGATGTCATTATTTAATCGCGCAGAGAAGAACCAGGACAAACAAACCGATCCGCAAGTGAATTATGCCTCTTATGACAGCCCTTATATCGAAGAGTTAATAGAACACTATAAAGCCAGGCTATTAAGAGAAACGAACCTTGAACAGCTGACCAGCCTCACCCAGGGAGAAATGCGATTGGCCATTGAACGAATGGTCAGCCAATTTATGACTGAAGAAAAAGTCATCATTTCCAGGCGTGACAAAGAAACCCTTCTTACCCGTCTGATTGATGAGTCTGTAGGGTTTGGTCCCTTGGAGCCGCTTCTGCAGGATGAAGAAATTACAGAGATTCTTATAAATGGGCATAAGCAGGTTTACATTGAGAAAAAAGGGAAGCTGCAGCTCACTCCCCTACAGTTCAGGGACGAAGCACACGTCAGGCACATTATTGATCGAGTAGTAGCACCGTTGGGCAGAAGGGTAGATGAAAGCTCCCCGATGGTTGATGCCAGACTGCAGGACGGCAGCCGTGTTAATGCCGTAATACCGCCTGTCAGCTTAAATGGAACGCTCATTTCAATCCGTAAGTTCCGGGCGGATCCCTTTAAGATGCAGGATTTGGTGGAGTTTAACTCTCTCAATGAAGCCATGGTGGAATTTATCAATGCAGCTGTTTTTTCCAAGATGAGTGTCCTTATCTCCGGAGGAACAGGAAGCGGGAAGACAACACTATTGAATGCACTTGCGAGAGCCATACCACATGGAGAGAGGGTCATAACGATAGAGGATTCTGCCGAGCTGCGGCTGGACCGCCCGAATGTTGTAGGGCTTGAGGCGAGGCCTCCTAACGTAGAGGGAACTGGTGAAATTACCATTCGCCAGCTAGTGAAAAATGCTCTCCGTATGAGGCCTGACCGGATTATTGTCGGTGAGGTCAGGGGGGCAGAGGCCTTTGATATGCTGCAGGCAATGAATACAGGCCACGAAGGTTCCTTAACAACAGTCCACGCCAATTCACCGCTTGATGCCCTGAAAAGGGTAGAAGGGATGGTGATCATGGCAGGAATGGATCTTCCCTCTAAAGTTATACGCGAATATATAATTGGAGCGCTTGATTTGATCGTCCAGGGAACAAGGCTTCCTGATGGGCAGAGAAAAATCATGGCCATTTCGGAAGTGGTAAAAAAGCCAAACGGAGAAGCGGAAATTCAGGAGATTTTCAGATTTAAACGTACAGGGATTGATTCTGATGGAAAAGTGCTGGGATATTTCACACCAACAGGAATTATTCCCCAATGCCTGGACCGGCTGAGAGTGTTTGGCGCCAATATTGATGAGTCAATTTTTCAGGCAGAGGAAGAGGTGAGGACAAGTGACCATATCTATACTCTATAGCCTGGCTGTCCTTTTTGGCCTCTGGGGAGTGTACAACTTCCTTGGATACCGGACAGCAAAAAATGATTGGAGAAAAAAAGCAAGCAAGGTATATGGCAAAAAAAGGACCAGGAAAAGTTTTATTCTAATCCTAGGGGATAAGTTCGATGAAACAAAATTCGGAAAAGAATCTATCAGAAAGCTCAGGAGGGCCAACATTTTCTTGATGGCCTCTGAGTTCTATGGAATCCTGCTGTTTGGCGCAATTGCCGTCGCCTTTTTATTAAATAACTTTTTCGGCATTCAATTTCCGATAAACATCATTGCCTCCATACTTTTAATGGAAGTAATCCGCCGGGTGTTATTTGCAATCAGGAAGAACAAGTATCAGGAGAGAATGAATGAGCAGCTTCCTGAAATATGCCGGATTTTAGCGAATGCAACCAGATCCGGGATGACACTTGCTCAGGGAGTCAGCATTGCTGCCCAGGAGCTCAACGAACCTGCGAGAGAAGAGTTCAGCCGCCTGGATAGTGAATTAAAGCTGGGCATTGATTTTAATAGGGCATTAAGGAATATGCAAAAAAGAAATCCGAGCCGTGAGTATCAATTATTTGTTGCAACGCTTCTTATACAGAAGAAGGCCGGAGGCAATATCCACGCAGTGCTGGATGAGATGGGGCAAACGCTGGAAGAGAGGAAGCTTCTCCTTCAGGAAATAAAGACAATGACAGCAGAACAGCGCTTCGTCTCTTATGTGGTCCCTGTAGTTCCGGTTTTCCTTCTGCTCATGATGAATAATATCAACGAAGGCTTTATTGATCCGCTCTTTTCCGGGTTCGGTCTTATCCTGCTGGTTCTCTTTATCATAGGTACCCTTTTAACATTTATTTTAGTAAGAAAAGTTACAAATATAAGGGTGTAGAAAATGGATGGATTAATTCTCGTTTGCGTTATGATGAGCTTGCTGCTCCTGGCTTTAGGCTTTAAGTCTTTTTATAGTTTTCTCGTTGAAAAGCAGAGCCTCCAGTCACATATACAGGAAAATATTTTAATAGACCGCTATCGGATTAAAAAGAAGAAGTCAAGAAAAGAATCAGCGATGGAAAAAACCTTTCACTATGCAGATGATTTCTCTTCTATTGGAAACAGAATCAACTTCTTCAGTGAATCACAGGATGTGGAAAGATGGCTGATGCAGGCAGGCTACCCTTACGCCTTGACTGTTGAGCGGTTTCAAGGGCTGAAAATCTTCTTGACGCTGGTAGGCTTTGTTGCAGGAGTACTGCTGATTATCATTGGTTTTCCTTTGTCTCAGATTTTAATCATGGTCCTCCCTCTTGTTGGCTATTTCAGCACTATCCTCTGGCTTAAAAACAAAGCAAAACAGAGGCAGGATGAACTGGGCTATGTTCTTCCCGACTTTTTGGACACTGTGAGTGTAACCTTGCAGGCCGGGATAGGGCTTGATCAGGCATTGAGAGATATAGTCCCTTATTTTAACGGGCCGGTAGGAGAGGAATTTCGGAGATTCAATCAGGAAATCGATTTGGGGGTGCCGAGAGAGATCGCCTACAAAGGACTCTTGGACAGAAATGACAATGTTCCCTTTCAGAGTCTAATTAAATCCTTAATTCAGGGCTCCAGGCTGGGAGTTCCAGTAGCAACAACCTTCAAGATCCAGGCTGGCGAGATGCGCAGTCTGAGAAGGGAAAAGATAAAAGAAGTTGCTGCCAAAGCATCGCCAAAGATCACTTTAATTACTACTTTAATCGTTATGCCTACCGTTATGATTCTGATTGGCGGGCTCGTCGTGCTGAATATGATCACTGGGGAAGACAGCATACTTAATTTATTTCAGTAAATTGCCTTAATCCAGAAATTACTTGAAAGGGGGTGAAGCATATGAAAAAGCAATGCATAAAGCTTTACGCCAAATATAAAAGCTTAGTGAATAATGAGCAAGGTGCCCAAACATTGGAATGGGTTGCAATTGGAGCAGTGGTTGTAACAATTGCAGCGCTTCTTGGCCAAGCCTTTGAAGGCGATGGAATTAAGGGAGTTGTAGACAAAATAATGGATAAAATTACAAACAGCCTTTAATATGTTTGAAACAGAAAAGCTTATAAACAACAATCCCGGATTTATATATTACCGTATAATATTTAGTGGGAGCTGAACGATCAGCTGCCACTAAATATTCATTTTTGTTTAGGGAGTGTTTTTCCACTATGGGAAGGAAGCATCAGATCATTCTTATTATTGCTATGGCCATGCTCACTTTGCTGGCAGCATGCAGCGATAAACAGACGGACACAAAACAAGATGATCAAAAAGAAACCTCTGCCATGAAAGAAGCTGAAGATAACAAAGACAGCAAAGATGAACCCTCTATCGAGGAGATGTTAGCTTCATTGCCAGAACCAACACAAACTACTGTTGAGCTTGCCAATGCAGATGCAGGGATGTTTTCCGGGCAGGATTATGATGAGTTAACTCCTGAACAGCAAAAAGAATTGTTAAAACAATTAAAAGAGCTTCCGGAGCTTGGTGAGGAACCGACCGGCGAAGAGATTGAATTGTATTGGAGAAAGTTGCTTTACTTATTCCACGAAGACTATCCTAATCCGGCAGAAGTATTGGATGAACTGGAGATGGAGTCGTTTGGCAGTCCGGATATTAAGGACGAGCGCTACCAGTTTAAAGAAAACCTGAATGTAGAGATTCTCCTGGATGCCAGCGGAAGCATGGCAAACCAAATCGATGGCAAAACCATGATGGATATCGCTAAGGAGTCTATTGGAGAGTTTGCCGAAGACCTACCTGATGGAGCGAATGTTGCCTTAAGGGTTTATGGACATAAAGGTACAGGTTCTGACCAGGACAAAGAGCTTTCCTGTAAGAGCAATGAACTCATCTATGAAATGGGTGACTACAACGGCGAAAAGCTCAATAGCACTTTGCAGACTGTCAAGCCTGCTGGATGGACCCCGCTTGCCGCTGCAATAGAGGAAGCAAAAAATGATTTGCTGTCCTATAAAGGAGATACGAATACCAACATTATCTATCTGGTCAGCGATGGAGTTGAAACCTGTGATGGCAATCCTGTGGAACAGGCCAAGAGCCTTGGGGATTCTGACATCCAGCCGATAGTCAATGTGATTGGATTTGATTTAGATGCGGAAGGGCAAAATCAGCTGAAAGAAGTAGCCAAAAATGCAAGAGGGATATACAGCAATGCGCGCAACCAGAGTGAGCTGAAGGAAGAACTGGATAAAGCTAAACAGATAGCGGAAAAGTGGGATCAATGGAAAAATAGCGCCATAGAAGATGCTTCGAGCCAGAGGTACCATTTAAAACTAAAGAACATCCCAACCTTCGGCATTGAATGGAATCAGGCAAACCGTCACGAAAACCTCAATATCCTTAAAACACTTACAGCCTTGAGAGATGAAGAACAAATTACTAAAGAAGCACATAGCCTCCTGTCAGATTTGGCTGATGAAAGATTTAGCTCTGTATCGGACCTAAACGACGAAATTAGGCTCGAGCTTCGAAGTCTAGCCGATTCAAATTTTGAAAGTGTTAAAAAGGAAATTGAAAAAAAGTACAATGATAACCAAAGTAATTAGTTAGTGCGATCAATAGTTTTGCAGGCATAACAGCAATTATTCCTGCAAAACTATTGATCGAATGATTCTAAAGATACTGAATTAAGAGGGTGTTCGTATGTCAAGGCTTAGAAAGAAGCTCCGTGAGGAAAAGGGATCGATGACAATAGAATTTCTAATGGTGTTTCCCTATTATCTCTTCTTCTTTCTGTTGTTATGGCAGGCAGTTGCTTCCGGAATCACCGTTATGAAGGCCCAGTCGGCAGTCAATGAAGCTGCCAAACTTTATGCGATTAAAGAGGATGAAGGGCAATCCAAAACACTTGCAGCAGCAGAAGTCGGAAACAATGACATTATGGAATACCGGGATTTAAATATATATTCACAGCCGGATGGCAGTTTTGAAGCTGTTTTGGATGTGCGCCATGGTCTTGTATTCGTACCTGAAAAATGGAGATCTAAAGCATCAGTAGAATTTAAGCATAAAGCAATCGGCAGGGTGATTAAATAATGCGTGTCTTGAATAATGAGCGCGGAAATGGGATGCTTCTGACCATTTCCAGCTTTGCTATCGTTTGTATTATGCTGGTTCTCCTTGTCAATATTACAACAATCTTTAAAGACAAACAGCAGGCTTCTACGGCAGCAGAACAAGCAAGCTTTGCTGCAACAAGCTATCTGTATGAGCAAGTTTATGAGAATGTAAAGGATTATGTAAAGGTAATAGATGTGAGTGAAGATGATGGAGTCATAGATATAGACCTATTAAAACCCATCAGCGAAAAGATTGATGAGGAGGAAAAGTCTCTCAGCAATCCTCTTTTATCTGATAATGAAAAACATATCCAGGCAATCGACAATGTATTGGAACGGGAAATGGGAAGTGATGACGATTTTAAGGCCCTTGTCACTTCAGCAATGTCTTCTCTCGATCTTACTAATGTCATTAGCCAAACCATTGGTGATAACCAGGGGAAGCCTGCTGACTTTAACTGGGAGTATGAGGATTTCCGCATAACTGTTGAAGCCAAGACTGAGTTTGAAGCGGTTCATCATAACGGAATTAATTTTGGAACTGATCAAGACATTTCGCAGGAAGGGACAGGGCCTGAAATCTCTTTTCTTAAAGCGCTGGATGGCTATGAGTAAGAAAAATTAAATATGAAAGGAGCATGAAGGCTATGAGGAAGAGGACGAAGCGCCATATTAAAAGGATTGCGGCTTCAATGGCAGCTGCATTCATTATTCTGGTCACTTCGCTTCCTGCTGCTGTTTTTGCAGAGGGCAAATTCAATCCGGGCACCTTCAGCCCCGGTACATTCTCGCCAGGCCAGTTCAATCCCGGCAGCTTTGATCCCGGTACATTTTCGCCAGGCCAGTTTGATCCCGGCACCTTTGATCCCGGAACATTTTCACCAGGCCAGTTCGATCCGGGCAATTTTTCACCGGGCCAATTCAGTCCAGGGGATTTCCAGCCCGGAGAATTTGATCCTGGGGAGTTCGATCCGGGGAATACTGATCCCGGGACTGCCAATCCAGGTAATGCAAACCCGGGAAGCACGAACCCAGGAAATACGAATCCGGGCAGTACAAACCCTGGAAATTCAGGTCCCGGGGGAAATTTTCCAGTAAACCCGCCCTTTAATCCACTTCCAGGCCATAATCCCTTTTTTCCTGGCAATGGAGGACTGCCTGGGCTGAATCCTGGACAATATCCAGGGCAGTTCCCCGGGTATTATCCAGGCCTGACAACAGGACCGGGGAATGCCTCTAATTCAAATCCTGGAAGCGGCGAGCCGTATAATTACGTTACAGATCCGTGGTATAAAACAACAAAAGTCGTTGGGAAAAATATTCTCATGGGTTCTATCAATGAATTTGCTACAACGGCAAGCCCATACTGGTTCAACTGGCCTGCAGAGTGGAGAAAGAACACAGTAAATCAAATGGATTGGGGCAAGGTTTCCAAAAAGTCCTTTATTGCGGCGGTATCAGGAACACTTACAGGGAAGGACGAGGGAACCAAAAGTGCTTTAATGCTCTTTGATACGTATTCTGGATATGATAACTATAAAACAGTCAGAGGCTGGTTCCAGTCATCAGCAGAAATTAAAAGTGCCTGGAATGCAGTAAAGACAGCTGATTCTACGAGTGACGCAATCAGGGGAGCATCAAATATAAAATCAAATCTAAGTGCAGCCCAAAGTATTTATAGCGGTATTACGAAATTACCTGATAGCTTAACAACAGGACTGGGAGGTAAAATAACTCCCTGGACTGCGGCTGCGAGTGGACTGATCAGCGCTGGTGAAGCTTTTTCCAATTTTAAGAATGGAGAAACTACTAAAGGAATAGCTAACATTGGAGAGGTGCTGATGTCCGGCTCTGTTGTGGCAGCTGCCTCAGGAGTTGGTGCGCCTATCGCAGCCGGGATGGCTGTTGCTGGTGGTGTAATTTGGGCAGGGGCGAAGATTTACCAGCACCGGAAGGCCATTGGTAGATTCATAAAGAATCCGGTAAAAGAAGGCAAGAAGGCTGCTGAGGCTATCGTTAAGAGTACAAAAAATGCTGCAAAGGCCGTTAAAGACGGACTGTCAAAAGTTGGCGGTACAATTAGCGGCTGGTTTAATTAATTGCGGAGCTTAACAGCCTGATTCATTGGGCTGTTAAGCATAGTTTTGGTTTCCATGCCAGGCTGGAGGAATACTATGACTGAATCACTGAAGAAATCCATCAATTTGTACACTTTGTATACGAAGGAAGTTGTCCTTATAGGGTTATTGTTCGTTTTTCCCATACAATTGGTATTCACCTTTTATATCAACTATATTACTGCTCCATTTCAGTATTTTGGGATACCATTATGGACCAGTCTTCTGCAGCTGTTATTCATCTTGATTTTATTCCCGTTTATCCAAATTCCCTATATTAGTCTTATTAAATATGACATGCTGGAAGATGAAGTCAGCATGAAGAAAATCATAGGCGATATTTTTAAAAATGGCTTTCATGTCTATATATTGGGTATTATTACAGCTATTCTCTCACTCATAGGCTTTTTACTTTTCATTGTACCGGGAATTGTCCTTATGATTTTTTTCCTGTGTGTGCCGCAAACGGCAGTCCTGAATAATGCTAAATGGGGTAGTGCAATGAAGAAATCAATACACCTCGGGTGGAAAAAATTCCTCTCCCTTACCCTTCTGGTCCTGTTTTTTATTCTGGTTGACTCAATCATAAGCGGAGCAACCTTTTTCCTGAGTGCCGGTTTGACTAATTCTTTCTTCATTATTAATGCCTTGCTGATTTTTATTAATTGCTTTATTATTCCGGTTTTCATTTTTTCCATCAGCTATATTTATATTAATAAAGAGATTGAAAGCAAAGGAAATGAACTGTTTACAGCTCATATATCAGAAGATGTCCTGTCTTAAGAGGTACAAAAAATAGCAATAAAAGGGGAATCATATATGCTCACCTATAGCAAACTGCCAGAACATATTAAAAAAACAGCTGAGGAATATGATCCCTCCAGCAATAGAATAGATTGCCTGCCATCAAAGTTTGACTATAACGGGCAAATATATTACGTCATAAGTTACTATCCCTCTCTACAAGATCTATTCATCAGGGAGGATGGATCTGTTCCTCCCTATGAAGAGGTCAAAAGAGCCACTCTTGTTGTTCATTTTTATAAAACTGCTGGCTCTACAATTGTCAGTACAGGGGCAGATTGGGCGATATCCCCTTCAGCAAAACTGTATAAAAAGTGGGAAAAAACTCTCTTATCCCTGAAGGGAAAACTTGAGGGTGCAGCATCTCCCGAGATTATGGAAAGTATAAGGCGCTGTTTGGATTCTGCTAAGAAATTGAGAGAAGACCAGGATATCATCTTTAAGAGCGTCGAAAAAGGTACAGACCTATTAGTAGAGGCAAATGATACTGAGTTAGTAACAGAAGATATCCAAAAACAAGTAAGGGCCTATGTTGTGGAAATGGTAAGGGCAGCCGTCCGCAAAAATGAAGAGCAGCTAGAGATTGAAAGAGACCGAAAGGATATTTTAGCCTATTTAAACACCATGATTTTTAGGAAACCTTCTCTCCTAATAGATTATTTCTGGATTAAGAGAAATGAACCACATATGTTGAATAGTAATTCTGAAACAGCCAGAGATATGCCAGAGTTGAAGGAAATGGTGAAGGAAGATATACCAGTTGATGAGTATGACAAGCCGGAAGAATTATATAAGCTCCTGCTCAATCCGAAGTGACCATAAAAGCCGTATGAAATAACGTCATACGGCTATATTTTTGAAATTTAGGAGGTTTTCTCATGAATCAGCATGTTGAAGCAATACCGTCAGAAAAGAAGAAAAGTAAGAGGCCAATCATATCCATATGGACTGCACCGAGGGAAACCATTCGGCATCAAATGAATCACTCGAAGTTTGGCTGGCTGTTTTTACTTGCGGCTTTGGCCGGGATTTCCTATTTTTTAGACTCAGCTTCTACTGGCAATCTCGCTGATAAGGCAAATGCTTCGGCAGGGGGGATTGTATTAATTGGCCTGTTTGCAGGACCTGTTCTTGGGTTGATATCCTGGGTATTCTTTAGTGCAGTTTACTTTGGCATCGGCAAACTCTTCGGTGGGGAGTCCACTTTTAAGGAAATGCTGTACGCGGTTGCCTGGTCAAATATCCCGATAATTGCTTCTTTGCTTTTGTGGATTCCGGATCTTGGGATCATGGGGGACGGGGCATTTTCACAGTATTTGTCTGATGTTAATGGATTCGGTGTGATCATTATTCTATTTACCTCTTTCCTGGAAATCGTTCTTACTGTCTGGTATGCCGTCATTTTAGTGAAGGGAGTAGCGGAAGCACATCAGTTTTCCGCCTGGAAGGGGCTTGGGGTTATTATTGTGCCAGGTCTTTTTGTACTATTGCTGGCTATCCTGCTTGTTTTTGTTACAGCCTAATTAAATTGCCTGAAAGGAGTCTAGTCATTGAATAAGCATACGATTAAATACCTTGCTGCATTCTTAGCTTTTGTTCTCTTTTTGACGGCTTATATTCCTGGTGTCTACGCAGGAAGCAAATTCAGCCCTGGCACCTTTTCTCCCGGCACATTCAGCCCTGGCACCTTTGATCCGGGGCAATTCGACCCTGGAACATTTAGTCCCGGAACTTTTGATCCGGGAGAATTCGACCCCGGTACGACCAGTCCAGGAACTGTTGAACCAGGTAATGCTGATTCTGGTGTATCATCACCCGGAAAAGGCTCTCCTGGCGAAACTGCTCCCGGGCAGTTTACTCCCGATGATTTTAACTTTGAGTCTAACTTTGATCATGATAAATTGGAGGGAGGAGACCCGGATGCATCTGGTAGTCAGCATGGCAGTTCAGAGCAGCTCTGGAAGCTCCCCGGTTATGAGGGCGGTAATGAGAGCAATGACTATCAAAATCCTTCATTAAAAGAGTTTTTAACTGACAGCAAACATATTAAGGATTATCTCAGCCGGGTTGGTAAAGGTTTAAAAGATACCGGAAAAGGATTATGGGATGATGCAGTCAATACGGCCGATTATCTATTTTCTGAAAAGTTTGCCAGCGATGTGAAGAGCGGCTTTAATGATGGATATGATTTTATAGCAAATGGCGGCTTAAAGAAAAAGCTGTCTGAGGGCTTGGATTATGTCTCTTCCGGAAAGATGTTGGCTGATGCAAAGGGTAAAGCATCAGAATGGGGAGACTCCGGTAAGCGGGTGGCTAAATACTTATTCTCAAAAGACAGTGTTAAGGACTTTGGAGACTATGTATTCAGCGGTGAAATCGCCATGGACTTCGCAGAGGACTTCGAGGCTTTCGCCACCGGAGTAGATCCTGAAACGAAAGAAAGACTCGGCGGCGGACAAAGATTCCTGTCATTAGCTGGCATAGCTGTCAAGCCTGTTAAGGTACTTGATAAAGCAGGAAAAATCGCGGATGCGGGGAATAAAGCCAATAAGAAGGCTAATCTTGCTGATAATGGCAAGAAGGATAGAGGGAAAGCGGCAGTTGCTTCCAAGGATGATAGTAAATCTTCTGATAAGGATCAGATTAAGCCTACAGTTGGAGATACTGTGGGGAATGGTAAGGGTATAGATAAAACTAGACCATCATGGAGACAGTCTGAAATTGATGTAGAGAATGATTTCCCTGAGTATAATGCTCAAAAGTCTTTTAAAGATGGTAAAGAAGTACCTTATGGAGAAAAAGGTAGTTCTAGACCAGATTTGTATCAGACTGGGCATAGCATTGAGGTGAAAAATTATAAGATTACTACTTCAAGCGGACGTAGTAGATTGGTTAATAACGTGTCAAAACAGGTAGAAAAAAGATTAAGTGATTTACCTAACGGTACAAAACAGTCTGTTATAATTGATATTAGAGGACAGAATGTATCAGATGAAATACTTGATAAATTGTATGAAAAGATTATGAATAAAACAAATGGTAAAGTAGATATAAGATTTAAAACAAATTGATTGAGGTGAGAAGAATGGCTGTGGGATTTAAGGTGAAGTATTATTGGTATCAAGTTGGGCATGGTGATTTCTTACACTCTTTTTTCTCTACAATAAGCTATCGATTAGAGCAAAATGGATGGGGGACCGAGTATCCATTCTTATTAAATGAACTCTATAACGGGAAACTTGAGCATAAGAATATTGATAGCGCAATAACTGAATTAGAAGCAATTAAAAAGAAGTTGCAGAATTATAGTCCATCACAAGTAATATGGGATATTGAAGACTTATCTAAAAGACCACCTTGGGGGGATAATATAAGTAAAGATATCAGTAACTTATCTAATTACTTTATAACAAGTGAGGGTGAGGACTTAATAGGTATGTTATTGAAAGCATTAGAGAAGGGACTAAAAACTAATTCAGATGTTTATATAGAAAATTTGTAAATAATAATATCCTTCTATTTTTGACCTTGAAACTATATCAAGGTCATTTTTGTTATTGTTTAGGTGATTCGGAGTGTCGAATAAACTGCTTGTTAATAATAGAATAGAGATAACACTTGTAATCCCTATGTGATGTTTTATCAAATTATAGAGTACGTACAGCTACTTTAAAATGTATGTCCTATTAAATTTATTCTATCTCATGAAATTATCAAAAAACCATCAGTTACCACCATTTTTATTCTCCAATACGATACCTTTGCTTTCTCTGTCCTTTTAATTTTTTTCGCAACTTTTACGTAAGTAAGGGAAGTAAAATTCCTCGTAATCCTGTGTTTTATGCTTACTATAATCAAAAGCAAAGTGAAGGGAAATCCAAGTCACAAGCCCTTCTCTGTATTATGAGGAGATTAGTCAGAATTGTCTATGGTATGATGAAAAATAAAACGGCTTATATTCTGCCAAGAATGCCTGAAACGAAGGCAAGTTAATCAGTTTGGGTGGTGGTTGAATAGACTGCCATCCTTTTATTAAGTACTTATTTAGATGTTCCTAAGGGTACTGGTAAAGAAACCTATCAACATCTAAAGGACTATAAAAATAATAAATATTTTACTCGAAGTGTAGAATATAATGCAGGTAAAGATGGCACAGGATTTACTTATAATGTATATCAAAGAGGAGATATTAATTGGGATATGGTTCGAACAAAAGGTGCTAAAAAAGGTCGTGGACTAACAAATGCTGAGGCATCTGCGAAATACGGACTTGCTCCTATTCTTGATGAAGCAGGTAGTGTTGCCACATTGCATCATTCACAACAAAAAGGCGTTGGACCACTATATGAAGCTTCAACAAGGTACCATAATATCGCTAATGCTAAAAGAGCTCCACTTCATCCCTATAAAGGAAAGTTAAACCCATTTTATCCAATGGATGAGACAACTAGAGGAGCGTTTCAAAAAGTAGATTCTATTAATTATTGGAAAATACGAGGAGAAGAAGCTTTAGGAGGAAGATAATATGAGCGTATTGCCTGAGGGACTAGATGAAGTTCTAAGAGAAGAACTATATAAACGTGAAGATAGCATTCTAGTACAGGATGCTTTAATAAGGCTAGGTGTAAACGCATCGGATACTTTCCAAGAATTTTATAACCAGTATGCAGGACCTTTTTGGGAAGAGCATGTACCCTTTGAATTACTAGATATAGCAGATGAAGAAAACAATATTGAATCATACACACTGATTTCTAGAAAAGAACATGGTTTTCCGAAGCAATATCTGGTTATAAGTGAAATGTCAGCAAATGCTGTATTAGTACTGGATACTGTAACAGATAAAGTTTATATAGTTAATTTTGAGGGTGGAGATGAACTGCTTATTAAAGGTGAGTTAAAGGAAAGTTGGTTATCGTTTTTTGATTTCTTGAAGGCATATTTTAATTGTGTTCAATGATTTGGTTATGTGCCTTTCAAAGTTATTAAGAGGTGTTGTATGGTAACCGAAAAAATGCTCGAAGCTGCAAGCAAATATAAAAGAGATAGGGAAGTTATGAATCCGTGGACCTATTATTATTCAATAAATGAGAAGAGATTCTGAGGTTTGAACTTCACTAAAGCTAGTGAAAATACGGGTTTTTTCATATTTTGTGAACAACCTGCGAGCTCTTCCGAAATTTTAGAAGCATACTGGAATTTATCAACTGCTTCCTCTCTAATCAATGTTGTAACTAAGGAAATGAGTGTCAGCTATAATAAATCACTGCAATATATCAAGAACCTGGAAAAGCTGATAGATTGGAAAAAGAAAAATCCTGCTGATACAAAGCCATTCAAATTTTATATTGATGAATATTTAAGAATGGTAAAGTTCTATGAACACGGTAAAGAAGAGACAAAGAGGTTACATAGTAATTTGCTGGATATTGAAAAATCTATGCTTGAAGGGGTCTTAACAGACAAAATACAGAAGCTGTTATATTAAACTCTGCAGAATACAATTTTTACAGGTACACCGAACTTCTTATGCAAAAATTTACTATACAGGGCATTAGCAGGATTGATACCTGGTTGAAAGAAAACAGAAAGATCATAGACTTTTTTTCCCAAACGAGAAAACTGCTCCGCTTTACAGACTATTATATAAACCCAAAATCTGTGAGATATATAGATGAGAGCTTAGAGGACTTCAGCTTTGGTGAGAACGCTTCAGGCGGTCTGGTTTATGATATGGACTGGAATGAAGGAAAAGCATTATTCACTGAACGTTATAGTAAGCAGCTGCAGGTCATTTTTGAAAAAGACTTCATTCCCATGCTGAGAACCCCGATTAAACTTGAAGTTCCTTATAAATATACCACTAAATGATGACAGCCATTTTTCATCCCGTAGGGTTAAGCATGATGGCGAACCTATATAGTCTTGGATCAAGTCGGAAAAGAGGGGGATTAAACATGGACCTCGCCCTGGAAGCAGCGAACAGGTATAAAAGACATTCAGAACATATGAAAAAATGGTCATATTATTATCCTGAAAAAGACAATAAAATCTGGTGCATAAACTACTCTAAGCATAATGAAAATACTGGTTTCTATGTTTATAGTGAAAATTCGGTGGATTATCTTACCCTTAAAAATGCTTTTTGGCATTTAGCTATGTCTTCTTCCTTAATTAATGGGGTCACAGTAGGTATGAACGAACATTATAATAAATCGTTAGTGTATTAACAGACTTAGAAAAACTGCTGAATCGCTGGATAGGAAAAAATGGAGAGATCGGAAAGAGATTTTCATCTTATTTAGATGAGTATTTTCAGATGGTAAGGCATTATGAAGATGGAAAATTCGAAACAAAACGACTGAATAGAAACTTGATTGATATTGAACAAGCAATAAAGCAAAGGGGAAATTTAACTGATCAGGATTCTGAAGCAATTCTTTTAAACTGTGCAGAATTTAATTTTTTGAAGTATACCGAGCTCCATAAACAAAAAGCTACACTTAGGGGAATTGGTGAAATAGATACTTGGCTGAAAGAGAATAAAAGAGGCTTTTTTTCAAACACTAAAAAGTTAATGCGTTATACTGACTATTTCATTGATAAGAAATCTGTAGGGTATTTAGACGAAAGTCTGGGTGAATTCAGATTTTACGAAAAAACTTTGGGACAAAAAATCTATGAAATGGACAGGGATGAGGGCTTGGTTATCTTTACCGAGAGGTATATTGAGAAACAGCGAACTATTTTTGAAAAGGAATTTATTCCTATGCTCAGAAACCCAGTTTGATTAAATATGATTTAAATGATGACAGTATTTTGATCCTGGCCGTACCTGCTGTAAGGTCGGTTTTATGGCGCTTTGGCAGCAGGTTCATTATAGTGATGGAGTGTTCTGTAAAAAGGGAGAAAGGGGGACCAGTTCATGGAACACGCCCTGGAAGCAGCAAATAGATATAAAAGACATTCAGAACATTTGAAAAAATGGTCATATTATTATCCTGATGAAGGCAATAAAATCTGGTGCATAAACTACTCTAAGCATAATGAAAATACAGGTTTCTTTGTTTATAGTGAAAAACCGGTGGATTACCTGACCCTTAAAAATGCTTTTTGGCATTTAGCTATGTCTTCTTCCTTAATTAACGGGATAACGAAGGATATGAATGAACACTATAATAAATCGTTAGTGTTTTTAACAGACTTGGAAAAACTGTTGCACCGCTTGAAGAGTAAAGATAAAGAATTTGAAAAAATTTTTTCCTCTCATCTAAATGAATATTCCCAGATGGTAAGGCATTATGAAGATGGAAAAGCCGAAACAAAACGACTAAATAGAAACTTGATTAGTATCGAAAAAGCGATAATGCAAAAGGGCGAATTAACTGATCAGGATACCGAGGCTATTCTCTTAAACTGTGCAGAATATAATTTATTAAAGTATACCGAACTTCATAAACAAAAAGCTACTCTCAGGGGGATTGGAGAAATAGATAAGTGGTTGAAAAAAAATAAAGGAAAAGGCAGCTTTTTTTCAAACACTAAAAAGTTAATAAGATACACAGACTATTTCATCAATTCAAGATCAGTTGGTATTTTAGAAGAAAGCCTAAAGGATTTTAATTTCTATGAAAATAAATCTGAAGCTCTGGTTTATGATATGGATTGGAATGATGGAAGGTCGTTATTTACCGAGCGGTATGTTGAGGAGCAGAGAATTATTTTTGAGGAAGAATTTATTCCAATGTTAAGAAACCCAATTTAAATCGAACTAGAGTATAAGCCATCTTTTTTAGGTGGCTATTTATTTTTTCAACAGGGTGCCAGTGATCTCACATCGAGGTACGTTGAAATAGGGAAGAAAAAGCGATATTCACGAAACTCAAATTGAGTGGCAACGTATTAACAGTTAGAAGTAATTATTTTACCTGCTGGAGGTGCCTAAATGATCAACGTTAAACCAGCAAAACAGCACATCCAAAACATCAAGAAGCACAAGAAGTTCCTCGAAAAGTGGGATATGTGGGATTTTGCTTATACTGACGGGAAAGAGCATTATTTTTTGACAGCTTATCATTCCATAACAGGTGCAATCACAGGTTATTTGATTTTAAACCGTCATGGGCAGGCAGTTCCGCTGGCTGAGGCGAAGGAGCCTGCTTTTATGCTGATCCGCTATAATACGCTGGTACACAACACGATTTCCGAACTGGTTCCCAGGGCCAATCCAAACATGAAGCCTTTTGAGGACTTGGCGGAGTTATTGAAGGAGAATAAATCCAGGCTAATCGGAATTGATAGTAAAACCGTTGTCAGTGCAGACAGAATCATTCAGCATTGCGAGACGAGCATCCAGGAATCGAAAGAGGTACGGGAAATTGTCTTAACAGTAGGAGGCTTCCAGAGGGAGGTAACCCGCGAAAAGGGGTATTTTGACGAGGTGTTCTATGAAAAAATGAATGACGAAATCCTTAAGTACAGCGAAATGATGTACAAGTACGGACTTCGGCAGAGAGAGCTCCAAGGAGACTATGAGCACCTATCCCGCCTCCTGGAAACAGGACAATTAAATGAAAGAAAGTTAAAAGGCCTGCTGAAGGATGTGCAGAGGTCTAACAAAGACGCTCTGGAAAAATCCATGGCTACCTTTGAAAGGGACTCTGAAGGAAACAGGATAGATATCGATCCACAAAATATTAAAGCTGCTTTACAAGAAATAAAACGGAGAGATGGGGAAAAGCATTTAGCAGAAATATCTTTGCCGCTCATCAGGAATCCCAGGTGATATAAATAAACTTTTTTGCAAAGGAGGAAATCTGTTGGCTAATCAAGCCCTGCAAGAAGCGGAAAAGTATAAGAGGAATCGAGAGGAAATGCACCTGTGGACGTACTGTTACCCTAAAGGGAACAATAAGTTTTGGGCTATAAACTATACAAAATATAAGGAAAACAGCGGTTTTTATGTCTATAGTGAGCTGCCTGCGGACTCTGCTGATATTTTAGAGGCATTTTGGCATTTGTCTACTGCTTCTTCTTTAGTTAATACAGTAACACGTGGTATGAGCACACATTATAATAAGTCACTGGAATATTTAAAGGATCTTGAAAAGCTGCTAATACAATGGTCAAACAGGAATTCTGCAGAGGCAGAACAGTTTGCACACTATATAAATGATTATCTGAAAATGGTAGAGTACTACGAACGTGGAAAAATAGAGACAAAGCGATTGCATGCGAATCTAATGGCGATTGAAAAGTCTGTGCTTCAAAAGGGCACTTTAAATAACCAAGATACAAAGATAGTGTTACAAAACTCTGCGGGATTCGCCTTTTTAAAATACACCGAGGGTCATAAACAAAAAGATACTCTAAAAGGAATAAAAGAAATTGATGCATGGCTACAAGAAAATAAAAAACTTACCGATTATGTTTCAAAGACCAGGAAATTATCCCGATATACAGATTATTTTATAAATCCTAAATCTGTAGGATATCTAGAAGAAAGCTTAAAGGATTTCAGTTTCTATGAAAATCCATCAGGCGAACGGGTTTACGATATGGAATGGAACGAAGGGAAAGCCTTATTTACGGAGCGCTATATTAAGGAGATACGTATTATTTTTGAAAAAGAGATTGTTCCTATGCTTAGAAATACAATATGAATTGTATAAAGTTAAGAGGTTGAAGGAGATCTTGCTATTATTAGTGGTTGTATTGTAAAGGAGGCTTTAGGTTGGGCAATCCAGCACTGGAAGCAGCGGAAAAGTATAAGAAGGATAGAGAGAATATGAACTTATGGACATACAGTTACTCTAAAGGTGACAATAATTTTTGGTGCTTGAATTATTATAGAAAGAAAAATGAAAATACTGGCTTTTATATCTATAGTTCTCTGCCAGCCGATTCAGTAGACTTCCTAGAAGCGTTTTGGAATCTATCTACTTCTTCTTCTTTGGTAAATAATGTTACTAAGGAGATGAGTGTTCACTATAACAAATCACTAAACTATTTAAAGGATCTTGAAATGCTGCTGATTCAATGGAAAAGGAAATATCCAGCTGATGCAGAGAAATTCAAAACTTATATAGATGAATATTTAGAAATGGTTAAATTTTATGAGCATGGTAAAGTGAAAATCAAACGATTAAATACAAATTTACTAGATATAGAAAAATCGACGCTTAATAAAGGAGTATTGTCTGAAAAGGATACAGAAACGATTATTTTAAATTCTGCAGAATACAATTTTCAAATCTTTACCGAACTTCATATGCAAAAAGATACTATACAAGGGATTAGTAAGATTGATGCCTGGCTCAAAGAAAATAGAAAGATAACAGACTTTTTCTCAAACACGAAAAAGCTAATCCGCTATACAGATTATTATATAAATCCCGAGTCTGTGAGAAATATAGATAGAAGTTTAGAGAACTTTAAATTTACTGAAAACTCAACGGGCGGTCTGATTTACGAAATGGAACAGAAAGAGGGCAAAGCCTTATTCACTGAACGTTATACAAAGAAACTGAAAAATAATTTTGAAAAGGAATTTATTCCAATGCTAAGAAATCCAATTTAGATGAACCAATTACAAGGAAGTATATTGCAGCCTTTGCTGGTATTCCACACACTGATTATAAATTATGTTTATGCTGTCACACCGGTTTTTAACAACAACTTCAGGGACTGATTCAAACAAGGGTGCCTGTAACTTCCAAAAGAACCCTTTCAACTCCGGCAAAAAGCCAAAAAGAAAAGTATCCGTAAGACGTTAAAAAAATATCAAAATTCAAATCAAATGGGAAGGTGAACAAAATGAAACTGCAGCCTAAAGTTTTATTATTATTATCATTGCTGCTAATCTTTCTGCCGGCATGCAGCCAACAAGAATCTCTTTCGGAAGAAAAGGTTAAAGAAGAACAGGATGCAGGGGAGTCTGAAAAGCAGGAAGCTGAAGAAGCAAATGGGAACGAAACTGAAGAAAAAGTAGCGGAAATTGTGGAAGCAGAGCCTCTTCCTGAAAGTTATGATGAGCTGGCAGGATTTCCTGTAGGAGAATACGCGGATTTTAACCCTTCAAACACTGAGCCGGAAAAGACCCTGGAAGAATTTAAAGTTCTTCCCGACATTTCTGCTGATCCTACCCAAGAAGAGCTGGACTATTTTTATAGAGAGCTATTAAGGAAAGTTCAAAAAGAATTTAAGGGGCCTGAAGATCTGATCAGGCAAATGCGTTTTCAATCGATCGGGGATCCTGATATTGAAGAGTCAAGATATCAGCTGAAAGAGAATTTAAATGTGGAAATTATTCTAGATGCTTCCGGAAGCATGGCTCAGCCTGCAGGAAACAAGGCCAAGATGGAAGCGGCAAAAGAGACAATTACAAAGTTTGTGGAACACCTTCCTGAAGAAGCGAAGGTTGGGTTAAGAGTATATGGCCATAAAGGCAGCAATGCTGATTCAGATAAAAACGTATCATGCAGCAGCAGTGAAGAAGTCTATAAGATGGCTCCAAAGGATCCGGGAAAATTGCAAGTTGCTCTTAAACAAATACAGCCGACTGGGTGGACTCCGACCGGGCTGGCTTTAAGAGAAGCAAAAAAGGACCTGGAAAAATATGACGGAGAAAATAACACAAATATTATTTACCTTGTGAGCGATGGTGTTTCTACATGTGATGATAATCCTGTTGAAGCAGCACAGGACTTATTTGGCTCAAATATCTCTCCAATTATTAATGTGATTGGCTTTGATGTAGATTTCGAAGGCCAAAATGAACTCATTCAAATAGCAGAAGCAACAGATGGAATCTACCAAAAGGTTAACGATGAAAATGAGCTCCAAAAAGAGTTTGAGAAAATCACAGATTTAACCGAAACATGGAAAGATTGGAAAACCCAAAACAAAACAAAGCTGGAACGCAAACAGCTTCAAAATAGTATTGATATCTTTAGCTATATTACAACAGAAGAACATAATGCTACTTTTGAAAAAGTGGATATCGGCATGATCTTATCCATCCTTCAGCAGAATGGAAAAATGGATAAGGATTCTTATCAGTATTTAGACCAGAAAAATGCTGAGTATCATAATTGGATTGCTGAGGAGATAGAAACCTTTAAAACCGAGCTGAAAAGCATGAACGAAAAAAGTTTTGGAGAAGCGATAAAGGTACTCGAGGAAAAATATAAGCAAAATGCCCAGTAGGCAGGGATTTTAGCATAAATGGCTATGATTTTATAGATGATGGCAACTTACAGAAAAAGCTATATTTTTAAAAATATTGAGCAACGCACTAATTGTTAGAAGTAATTCAAAGACAAATATAGGTTTACTGATTAATAATCATTTATCATCATGACACAAACCCCAGAGACCCGGAGGTGCCCCAATGATCAACGTCAAACCAACAAAACAGCACATCCAAACCATCAAGAAGCACAAGAAGTTCCTCGAAAAATGGGATATGTGGGATTTTGCCTATTTTGACGGGAACGAGTATTACTTTTTGACGGTGTACAATACTTTATTGGGCAAAATCACAGGGTATTTGCTTTTGGACGCATCAGGCCGGGAGCCAGAGGCTGAAAAGGTTGAGGAAGCTGCTTACTATTTAATTTCCTACAATACCATGGTGCATAACACTATTACAGGCATTGTTCCAAGGATGCATATGAATATGGAGCCTTATCAGCAAATGGTGAAGCTGCTGGGCAAGCATAAAGGAGAGCTGGTGCGGGAAGACCCCGAGTTGGAAGCTGCCATAGAGGAAATCCTTGTATTAACGAAGGTGATTATAGAAGAGTCTTCGCAAATCAGGGACATTGTGTATACAGTAGGAGGCTATCAAAGGGAGATTACGAGGGAAAGAGGCTTTTTTGACCTGGCTTTTCTGCGGAAAATGGAGGAAGAGTTTGAAAGGTACAGTATTATTATGTACACTTTCGGGCTGAGAGAGCGGACAATGGCCCCGGCATATAAACGTATTTATGAGTTGGTCTCCTCAGGCAAAGTGAAGGCTCCCAGGCTCAAAGGCCTCTTGAAAGCAGCAATGGAGACCAATGAGAAAGAATTAGAAAAGTCCATGTCCACCTTCGAAAGAGATCCTGATGGAAATCCACTCGAGATTGATAAGGAAAATATCCGGGAATCGCTCAGGCTGAATAGGAAGGTGCAGGGGAAGAAGGACTTCAAGGAAAAAATCGTGCCTATCATCAGGAATTATTTCAATAAGTGAATGTGCTGCTGCGCCTTTTCTCAACAAAACGAAACCCCTTCGCCCCTCATCCGTATACATACTATGCATCAAGAAATACTAACTCCTGAAAGGGGAAGCATATGGGAAGCATTTTTATATTTTCGATTATAATCGGTCTGGTGATAGCAGTTCTGCTTGTGCCGCTTCAAGGCGGCAGGAGCGGGAAAAAGGATAAAAAAGAGAAGAGCCGCTTCAGCCCCGTTGGCATGACAGTGGCGGCGGTCATTTCAATTATTGCCGCATTCGGTTTTTATTATTTAACCAACCTGGACCGGAATTTTTCATCCGTGTGGCTGGTTCTGATCCTGGCTTCAGGTGTCGGCGCCTTTTTGGCGGCAGGGAAGGAGCGTCTTGTTAAAAGCATTGTGTTCCTGGTATCCCTGCTGGCCGGAATTTACCTTTTGACCGCATTCGTTTTTAACGCAGATGAAAAGTATGAATCAGCGAAGATGGATGTAAAGACGGAAATCGAAGCTTTTGATGAAGAAAAGACACCGGCGAGCGTGCCGCCGAAATTTGCCCGCAATAAGATGAAAAAGGCATTTGGCCAGGTGCCGGATACGAGCTATTATGAGCTCGGCAGCCTGCAGATCCAGAAGGTGAACGGCGACTATGTCTATATTGCGCCAGTGGAGTTCTCCGGATTCTTCAAGTGGATGAAGGGTGACGAAACGCCGGGGTATTTTACCATCAGTGCGACGGATTCTAATGCCAATCCAAAGTTTGTGAAAGAAAAGATGACCTACACGCCTTCGTCTTATTTTAACAAGAACATAGAGCGGCACATCCGGAACAACTATCCAAAGAGGATATTCAACGGTGACGTGCAGCTGGAAGTGGATGATAACGGAAAGCCTTATTATGTCCGCACCTACGGAGAGTTTATCTCTGCCAGGAATGGCTTTGATGCAGAGGGAATCGTTGTGGTCGATCCGCAAAACGGTAAAATGAAGTCGTATAAGCTGGCAGATGCACCTGACTTCATCGATGGCGCGGTATCGCCTGAAACCGTCAGCCTGCAGAACAGCTATTACGGAAACTATGTCCAGGGCTTCTGGAACAGTGTCTTCGGAAAATCCGAAGTGAAGCTGCCTTCTGATGAAGGGACAGAGGCAAATGTAAGCCCGATTTTCGATGAAAATGGAGATATGTATTACTTCACAGATTTCACCTCGCCAAAAGAAGGGGTGGACAGCATGCTTGGCTACTCTTTGACAAATTCAAGGACGGGCGAAGCGACCTTCTACACAGGGAATCTGGAAGAGTCCTATATGGATTCGCAGGGGAACCTGCAGATCATCGATAAGAAATTCATTGAGAAAAAATGGAGCGGCGAAATGCCGATTCTGTATAACTTCTACGGAGAAGCCAGCTGGCTGACGCCGGTGCTGGATGCGAACGGATTCCTGCAGAATTACTTTATCGTGTCAGCGGCAAATCCGGAAATCTCCGCCTATGCCAATACGCCAAATCAGGCGCTTAAGCTTTATAAAACAGCCCTGCAGCGCGGCGGCGGAAGCGTCAACGGCAGCTCCAAGGCCGAAGAAAAACAGATCAGCGGAACAGTCGTACGCGTCTATAAAGAAAAAACCGGCGACTACACAACCGTCTACTTCCTGCTCGAAAGTGGAAAAAGCTATATCGTCTCATCAGAAAACAGCCCGATGAGCATCTATCTAGAGGAAAACGACAAAGTAAACGTCACCTACCTCGACACAGGCGAAAGCTCCCTGCCGGTAAGGGGGATGGAGATAGAGGGGCTGCAGTAGGAGTGTCAGGCACCGCAGATGAACAATATGCAATAAATGTTTTTTTGCGGTGTCAGGCACGGTCCGTAGATAGAGAATGCCTTACAATAATAAGAAACCCTCACAAAAACCTTGCTCCATTAAGGCTTTTGTGAGGGTTTCTTTGCTTATTCGTCCGGAAACAGATCCATATTGAATAAATTGTATTCTTCTTCCGCTGGGTCTTCTTTTGGTTCTTCAACAGGATCCTGCCTGCGGGCCTCGGCTGGCCTGTGCCCATGCCGGCGCCTGTTAAGATCCTTGAACTCCATTTCCAGATACTCTGCCTGATCGTGAGAAATCTTGATGGTCACTTCATTGCCGGACTCATCGGCAGCCTTCAGCAGGACATAGCTCTCAGCTGAGTCCCTCAGCGTGACATTGCTCAATGTCAGGTTCATATCATTCAATTCATAGCGTGCTCTCATCGCAAAGCCTCCATTGCCTTTCTCGCTTACCCCATAGATGACTCTATTCTACTGGTTATGAGGGGAATTATCAAAGCAGGGAGTCACAAAAGCGCCAAAAAATCTGTACCTGGCACCCTCCGTGGACAAATAGGGGTAAAGTGTCTTTTTATGGTACCAGGCACCCTTCATGGACAAAAGAGGGAGAATTGTCTTTTGAGGCTGCCTGACACCGGGAAGCACCCAACCTTCTACCCACCTCGTTCCTAGTGCAAAAATCTCATTTTTCGCTATTTACACAAAATTTACAATATATTATTGAAACCCTAATTCCGGGGTGATTTACTAGTAGATGGAATAGGATGTCTTCAGCCTTTTGGGCTATCAGTCCGGGACTTAAGCATCCTGCTAAAAAACTCATACTGGAGAGGATCAAAAAGATGGGAATACGACAGCGTCAATTGTTCAGCCTTGTACTCATTTTTGCACTAATCTTTAGCCTTGTTTCTCCATTTCAATCCTCCACTGCGAAAGCGGCCGATGTTATTTCGGTTGCGGAAGCCATTGCTAACAATACCGGCACGGCAACAGTGGAAGGGTATATTGTCGGGACGGCAATATCAGGGACAAACTATCACCAGGAAGCCCCATTCACTTCGGCCACCAACCTGGGCATCGCTGATTCCGCCTCTGAAACAGACCCGGCAAAAATCCTGCCGGTGCAGCTTCCATCAGGCAGCATCCGCACAGCGCTCAACCTAGTGGACCACCCCGAAAACCTGGGCAAAAGAGTCCAGATCACAGGCTCACTGGAAACTTATTTCTCAGTCCCAGGACTGAAAAGCCCAACCGCTTTTTCAATGATTGAAGAAGACTCCACAACCGTCAAACCTGTCACTGCCTCACCAGGAGCCGGCGCAGTTCCTGCAGGCACCGAAGTAACACTCTCTACAGCTACACAAAATGCAATGATCCACTATACCCTTGATGGCTCTGAGCCGGACGCAAGCAGTCCTGTTTACAGCAGCCCCATCACGATTAATGAACCAGCAACCATTAAAGCTTTTGCTTCAGCCGAAGGGTTGGACAATAGCGAAGTGTCACAATTCGACTATACGATTGCAGAGCAGCTGACGATCTCCGAAGTCAGAGCGCTTCCGCTTGAAACTACTGTTTTTGCAGAAGGAACAGTGACAGCTGTCCTTGGCTCTGCCACTTATATTCAGGATGAGACCGGCGGCATCGTGCTGTACGGGAATGGCCTGAATGTAGAGCCGGGCGATGTAGTCAAGGCTTCCGGCAAACTGACAGACTACAATTCTCTCCTTGAGATTGAAGTAGCAGCAAGCGATGTAAAGGTTTTGGATAAAGCAGAGATACCAGCTGCAAAGGAAGTAACTGCTGCTGACCTGAAAGAAGACAAAGAAGCCACTTTGCTGACTCTGAAAAATATTGAAATCCAGTCATTCAGCAACGGCAACTACACAGCTGTTGATGAAAATGGCGTGTCCTTCCAGATCCGCCCTGAGGAAGCCGGACTGCTTACTATCAATACTTCCTATGATTCTATTACAGGAGTCCTTGGCTCTTACAGGGATGTATACCAGCTGATTCCGCGCAACGCAGGGGACATCATTGCTGATTCTTCGACTGTCCAGCCAATCGTTTCCTCGCCGGCACCAGGACTGATCAAAGAAGGCGGCAAGGTCACACTCTCAACAGGCACTGAAGGAGCCGCCATCTACTATACAACTGACGGCACCGAGCCTACTGAAGACAGCACGCTGTATGAAACACCAATCGAGATTACAAAAGATACAACCATTAAAGCCATTGGTGTAAAAGAAGGCTTGAAAACTAGCAAGCCATCAGTCCTGAATTATATCATTCAAAAAGAAAATGTCCGCATCCATGATATCCAGGGAGCTGGCCACTATTCTCCATATCAAGGCCAGAATGTAAATGATATTGAAGGAATTGTAGTGAAAGTCTTGGATTCCAACAATTTTTACATGCAGGACCTCCAGCCTGATGAAGATGATAAAACGTCAGAAGGTATCCTTGTGTATAAAAAAGCCCACGGCGTTAAGCTTGGCGATGTTGTCAAAGCATCCGGCCAGGTGAAGGAATATGTGATGGAAGGCTACTCTGACAGATTGCAGAATGATCTGCCGGTAACGGAGATCGCAGCCACAACTGTCACTGCTGCAGGCAGCCAGGAGCTTCCGGAGCCGGTGAACATCGGGGCAGACCGCAAGATCCCGACAGAAATCATTGATAATGACGGATTGACAGTATTCGATCCTGAAGAAGACGGGATTGACTTTTTCGAAAGCCTGGAAGGCATGCTGATCCAGGTGGACAACCCTAAAGTTGTCGCGCCGCAGAAATACGGCGAGCTGACAGTAGTTCCTGAATCTGTCCCAACAAACACAGACGAAGGCGGCCTCCGCATTACAAAAGACGATTTTAATCCGGAAAGAATCACGCTTGATATTAATGACGAAAGCTTTGTTGCCAAAATGGGCGACCGCTTCAACGGCAGCATCACAGGTGTGGTGAGCTACGGCTTCAGCGGCTATAAGGTTGCTGTTGATAAAGCAAGCCTGCCGGAATTTGTAGAAGGTGATAACGAGCGGGAAAAAACAGACATAACACCTGTCGATGACAAGCTCACAATCGCTTCCTATAATGTAGAAAACTTTTCAACCAAGACAGATGATGAAAAAGTGACAAGACTGGCAGAAGCCATCGTCCAAAATCTGAAACAGCCGGATATCGTTGGCCTGACTGAGGTTCAGGACAATGACGGCCAGACAGACAGCGGCAACACAGACGCCAGCCAAAGCTACGAAACGCTGATTGCCAAAATCAAAGAGCTCGGCGGACCAGAGTATTCTTATACAGATATTGCTCCAGTCAATAACCAGGACGGCGGAGCACCAGGCGGAAACATCCGCGTCGGCTTCCTATATAAAGCAGACCGCGTCTCCCTGGTACCTGGCACGAAAGGAACAGCAACTGAATCTGTAGACTTCGAAAACGGCGAGCTTACATTAAACCCGGGCCGTATTCAACCGACTGATCCGGCATTTGACTCAAGCCGTAAGCCGCTTGCAGCCCAGTTCGAATTCAATGGAGAAAAGGTGATTGTCGTTGCGAACCACTTTAACTCCAAAGGCGGAGACCAGCCGCTGTTCGGCAAAAATCAGCCGCCAGTCCTTGGAAGTGAAGTACAGCGCATGAAGATTGCCGCCATTGTGAACGATTTTGTAAAAGACGTACTTGCAGATGACCCTGAAGCCAATATCGTCCTGCTTGGAGACTTCAACGATTTTGAATTCTCGAACCCGCTGCAGGCACTAAAAGGCCAGGAACTGACCAATATGATCGAAAAAGTCCCTGCCGAAGAACGCTATTCTTATTCTTACCAGGGCAATGCCCAGGTGCTGGACCATATCCTTGTATCCAATAACCTGGCAGACAGAACACAGGTCGACATCGTCCACATCAACTCTGCATTCATGGAAGAACACGGCCGTGCCAGTGACCATGATCCAGTGCTGATTCAGACATCACTTAAGCCGGCAGTAGTGGAAGAACCAGAACAGCCGGAAGAGCCTGAATATGATAAAATCTATAATCTGGTTGGCTACAAAGCGAAAAAGCTTACTGTCAACGAGAAAAATGCATTGGTGATAATGGATGCTTCTTCTGAAATCAAAGAAGGCATCACAATCAAGAAAAACGCCACTCTTAAAGGGGAAGGTTTGAAGAAGACTAAGGTTATCATCAAATCGGCTGCCCACGGCAGCATTGTTGACTTTACAGGAACCGAAGTCAAAGAAGTCCTCATCGACAGCGACAAAGTAGCAGAAATCAGAGGCGCCGAAAACGTAAAAAAATGGAGTGTCGGCAAGCATATAGACACTTCAGATATTCTTTTCACTGACTCTAAAGGGGAAGAAATTCCTTCTCCGCTTCCGAAGACTCCGGATGTGAAAGAGAAAATTTCTAATCTGGTAAACTACCTGCTTGAGCTTTTAAAACAGAGATGGGGCCACTTGTTCCCACAGCCTTAAGTAAGGCAAGTATAGCTGGAATCAGCTTCTATTTTGTAGAATCCCCCTGAGGTGATAGGGTGAAGAAAAAAACACTCAACATCATTAAACATACCTATGTGGCGGTGCTCTTTGCCAGCTTCCTCGTATACTATTACAGGGTACAGGAGGATGGTCAGATTGATATCGGAAAATACAAATATGACCTACTGCTGTTTGGTTTTCTTTTCCTGATAGGAGCGATATTGGCCGCCATTGATATAGCTTCTTTACGGGATAAAGGCAGCAATATCAGTAAAAAGGCTGTTTATGGAGGAGTGTCCTTAGCAATCTTCTTAGTTGTCTGGAGGCTCGCAGTTTATTTTATTTGAAAAGCCTGGTCTGGCTGTATCATTAGAAATGGGAGCTTCCTTGTGGAGCTTCCCTTTTTTAAGCCTCCAGATCCAACAGCTCATGATGGGAGGGAGAGGATCGTGAAAAAGAAGACTTTCACTTTTATATCTGTGTCATATACCATATTGGTCTTAGTTAGCTTTTGTATATATGCCTATTTTGTTCAGGAAGGCGGGTCTATCGACACGGAAGAGCATTTTTATGAATTATTGCTGTTTGGTGTCCTTGGTTTTGTTGGTCTATTCCTGGCATCAGTCGATGCTGCCGGTGTAAGGGAGAAAGGCAGGAAGCTGAATAATAAAGCACTCTGCACTGGGGCGGTCATCGCGGTACTCTTTCTCCTTTGGCGCATAGTATGAGCTTTTAGGGGGGAATTCAATGAACAAAAAAACACTTTCCCGTATTGCAACGATTTACACGGTAGTGGTACTCGGAGGCTTCATCATCTATGCCTGCACAATCCAGGAAAAAACTGGATGATTGATACCCAAAAGTACTTCAAACAGATTGTCACATTTGTTGTGTTAGCTTCAATCGGACTTATTCTTGCTGGCATAAGCGGGGCCTCTCTCAGGGATGAGGGGAAAAGGGTAAGTAAAAAAGCAGTATATGCCGGCATTTCAATTGCAGTTTTCTTTCTTTTGTGGCGGCTTTCAATGGGGCTGCTATAAGCTGAATAAGGTAAAGTAAGAGTTTTCCCGTGGAGAACTCTTTTTTATGTTTAATCGGCAGGTAAGAGGGAATATAAGTTTGATTTTAAAAAAATAGAAAAATTATCCAAAACAAAACAATAAATCATAAGGGAGCTGATATTATCAAGAAAAAACCCTTGCCAAATTCAATCTTTTCTTCTTTCTCGCCGTTATCATTTCTTTTGGCATATATGCCTATACAGTATCTGAAAACTGGCTGATTGATTTTAGGAGCAAAAATATAATCTGCTGTTTTTTTGCTTGCTTTTCATCTGCTGCCTTGGTGTTGCTGTAATAGATGGGACAGCTGGGAGGTATCAGGGGGAAAGAGTAAACGGAAAAGCTTTTTTGGCAAGAATCAGAATCGTTGCGGTGTTTAATGCTGCTAATGGAAGCAGGGGTGATATTGAGAAAATGCTTTAGGGTGAAATAGCATTCCTGGGGGACCTGGCTTGAGGCAGCAAATACAGCTTTATGCGGCGGTATGATAGGTCAAAATCACCAAAACATACTCATAAAACAGGACAAAAAGCCCAGGAACGAAACTGGATGAAAAACGTAAAATTATGGAAGGCAATAATCATATACATTTACTAAATGCATCATCATAGGAGTTGGATTGAATGAAAAGGACAGCGGAGTTTGTGTTAGGGCTGGTGGGCGGCATCATCGGCATTTTGTTTTCATTTTTAGGTTTTTTTGTTGCTTTTGTGGCAGCTGCCTCAGACGATCAGCAGGCGGCAGGCATTATTTTTATTGTCACGCTATTATTTTTCATGATCCAGGCAGGGGCATTGATTGTCGGCTGTCTGGTAAACAGGATGAATCACAAGCTATTTGGGGGGCTGATGATCGCATTTGGCGTATTGAGCTTTCCGATTTCAATTTTTCTGATGTTCGTGCCAAGTGTTTTATATATCATCTCGGGTGCCTTAGGCTTCAGGGTTCCGCAGGAAAGGCAGGAACATTCTATAACACTTGAAAAAGAAATTTGATCAGGGAGGGTAAAGAATGCTGAAAAAATACATGCTGCTGATGCTGGCCGTCTTGTTTGTACTGGCCGGCTGCTCTGGGGAAAAGAAAGTGGACAAGGCGGAACCAGCCCGGTCCGATGCCGGTTCGGCTGATCAAAAAGAGGCCGGGAAGGACAATGAAGAAGAAGGCAGTGAAGTCACAGATGAAATCAGCACGGTTGTGATTCCTTCTACGGTGGAAGAGTTCCGGAATGCAGAGCCGGGCCTTTTAACAAAGGACTTCAGCTATGAAAAGGAAACCGCGCTTTGGCCTGATTTCAATACGCTTTCAGGGATCAGGGAGGACTTTGAGGGTCACATGCAAAAGGTCACAAAGGAAACGAATGATCCGGATATGATGTTCAAGGCACTGCTTTATTATCTTGGCAACAGTGCCTATCAGCAGTCCATCGGCAGAATCATGGACTATGAGCCGCAATTTGATGAACCGCTCCTGCCTGAGCCGGAGCAGGCAGCACAGTCTGAAACCGGTGAAGAACAGGAAGACGGAAAGGCTCTTCTTCTCCTTGATGCCAGCTCCAGCATGCTGCTTGACGTAGACGGCAAGCAGAAAATGGAAATTGCCAAGAGTGCAGTCAGAAGCTTTGCCAAGACCATTGGCGAAGAAAATGATGTTTCCCTTTATGTGTATGGGCATGCAGGCACACAGGAGGACAAGGACAAGCAGATTTCATGTACGACGATTGATGAGGTTTATCCGCTTCAGTCATATAACGAAGAGTCTTTCTTCAAGGCTGTTGAAGGGGTAGAGGCGAAAGGCTGGACTCCGCTGGCCAGCGCCATAAAGGCTGCAAGGGAGGCGAGCATGGACTATGAGGGTGATATTACCCTTTATATAGTCAGCGATGGAGCGGAAACCTGTGACGGAAATCCGGTGGAGGAAGCCAGGCTGTTTGCTGAAACCAATGAAAGCCGGAAGGTGAACATCATCGGCTTTAATGTGGATAAGGAAGCAGAGGATCAGCTCAAGAAGGTGGCTGAGGCAGGCAAGGGCGAATATATCGGCGCCGACAATGCCGATCAGCTGAACAGCAGCATCTCCAATGAGTGGGTGCCTGGGCTGATAGACATAATTGGCGTTAAGTGGTCTACTCCCAAAAATACATTTGCTGTCTCATTCCAGAAGATGGACATTGATCAGATGGGCATGGGGCTTGGATATGCCATCAGGAATGAGGCCGGGCGCATCCGGGACGCCATTGCGAACCTGAAGGAAAATGAACTGATCGATGCCGCCATGGAAGAGGAGCTGCTTAAAAAGACAGAAGAGCATGAAAAGGTATTGGAAGGGCTTCAGGAAGAAATTATCAATAGCAAGCATCAGGAAATTGATGATGAAGTGGAAAGGATCGACCAAAAGATCAATGACTGGGCTGAGCGGATGGAAAAGCTAAGGGAAAATCGTTAATCAAACGTTTGATTAATTGTACGTGAAAGCATGCCCAGCCTATTGCGGGCATGCTTTCATTAGTTTCTGATATTGCACAATATTAAGCATGTAATCACCTTGGGCGGGAAGATAAATTGAAAAATAGAATTCTCTAATTCCTCACTAATCCTAAACGTTTCCGGCACTGCCGGAAATCTTTCCATTTTACATATTTTTGAAAATTACCTACAATAGATATGCTGGCCTTTCGTTAATATTTTCCCAGGTCCGTATTTTTTACAGGTTTTTAATAGAATCTGTCGAATATAAGTTATTAGTATCATAATTCAAGAGAAATTCATGTTAAGTACGCGCCTTTTGGCCTGCTTAATAGTCATAATACAGGAGGGATATAGATGCGCGATCAAATGAATCCCGCGGCTGAAAGGATTTTGCATAATATCGAGAAGGTTATGATCGGAAAGCGCAATGTCGCTGAGCTCAGCCTTGTGGCACTGCTGGCAGGCGGGCACGTTCTGCTTGAGGATGTCCCTGGTGTTGGAAAAACAATGATGGTAAGAGCGCTGGCCAAATCGGTGGGCGCCAACTTCCGCCGGATCCAGTTTACTCCCGATCTGCTTCCATCAGATGTGACAGGCGTTTCTATATATAATCCAAAAGAGATGGAATTTCAGTTTCGTCCGGGGCCGATCATGGGGCATATCATCCTTGCTGATGAAATCAACCGGACTTCACCTAAGACTCAGTCTGCCCTGCTTGAGGGGATGGAAGAGAGCAGTGTGACCATTGACGGGGTGACACACAGGCTGGAGAAGCCGTTCTTTGTCATGGCAACCCAGAACCCGATTGAATATGAAGGGACATACCCTCTGCCGGAAGCTCAGCTGGACCGTTTCCTGCTGAAAATGAAAATGGGCTATCCGGAAGTCGCCGAAGAAATGGAAGTGCTGAACCGTGCGCAGAAGGTGCCGCCGATCGATGAGCTGGAACCAGTCATTGACCTTGAAGAATTGAGGGAGCTTCAGCAGCAGATCAAAGAAGTGCATGTGAATGAAACCATCAAGAGATATATAGTTGATATCTCCAACAGGACAAGGACCCATAGCAGTGTATATCTTGGAGCGAGCCCGCGCGGATCGATTGCGCTAATGAAGTCGGCCCAGGCTTTCGCTTTCATGTATGGCAGGGATTATGTCCTACCGGATGATATCCAATACCTGGCCCCCGCTGTGCTGGCACACCGAATCATCCTGAAGAGCGAGGCCAAATTTGAAGGCATATCTGCCGAGGAAGTTGTGGACCGCGTGATTGCAAGAGTGCCGGTCCCTGTCCAAAGGGCTGTGAAGTAATATGAAGCAGCTGATACATCTGGGCAAAAATGTCTGGAAGCTGATCGTATTATTTCTCCTCATTCTGATCACATTTTCTTATGCAATGTTCCAGGGCGGATTTGTGAGCTGGTTCCTATTTTACAGTTTCCTTCCTTTTGCCCTGTACGGGCTTGCTTTGTCCTTTTATTCGGTCGGCACCTTCCGTGCTGAAAGGGATCTTATAAAGACTGATTATAATGCCGGTGAAAAGCTTAAGGTAAAAGTAACATTGAAGCGGGACAACTCTTTCCCGCTGTTTTTTCTCATTGCCGAGGACTGCCTGAATGAGGCGCTGTCTTTTTCCGCAAAAGCGAATAAAGCAAAATCCTTTGTGTTTCCCTGGTTCAAGCGGGAGGTTTCTTTTGAGTATGAAGTGGATGGACTGCCCCGCGGCGAGCATATCTTTGAGGCTATCCGCCTGAAAACGGGTGATCCAATTGGCTTGATTGAAAAGGAAAAGCTTGTGGAGGCGGAGGGCCGGATCATGGTTTATCCCGCTTATGAAGAGCTTATCTATAAGCCGGCAGACAACCATTATGACCAGGGAATGACTGCATCGAAGGAACGGGTCCAGAGGGATACTTCCATGGCAGTCGGAATTCGGGAATATCAGCCCGGAGACCGGTTTTCCTGGATCAACTGGAAAGCGACCGCCAGGCGGAATGACATCATGACAAAGGAATTTGAGCAGCGGAAATCTCATGATGTGTATATTATGATGGATTGCGCCCCTGACGAAAGGTTTGAGGGAATTGTATCATTTACAGCCTCGGTCATCAGAGGCATCCTCCGCAAGGGCGCCCAGACCGGCCTGATCACGATGGGAACGGAAAGGGCGGCATTTCCTGTCAGAGGCGGGGAAGGGCAGCAGCAGCAGCTCTTTTATCACCTCGCAAAAGTGAAGGATGACTGCCCGGTTTCCTTTGACCGGGTGCTGGAAACAGAGAATTTCCTTGCCCAGCAAAATGTCTCGCTTATGCTGATCACGGCTCAGCTGACGAAGCGGCTAGTGGAAAAGGCCAGCTTCTATGCTTCCCATAAAAATGCCGTCACCATTTTTCTGCTGAAAAACGAGCGTGAGGCCGCAGCCAAGGAGGAAATTGCGCTGAGGGCTTCTGCCAACGCGCGCGGGGTCAGGGTCGTGCTTGTCCATGAAGGCCAATTTTCGGAGGCTTTTTCGGAGGTGAATAGAGGATGAGGGCAGATGAGAACAGGCACACCATCACTTCTGTCATTTTATATATGTTCGGATTCCTGCTTCTGTGGGAGTGGATGCGCCCGCTTGAACAGCTGACAGATACGTCTAACATACTTGTGTTTATTTTGTTCATTGTTCTTGGCCTTGTGATGTATTATTTTCACGTGAATATGGTGGTCAGCGGCTTTGTTAAATGCCTGTATATCCTGTATTCCCTGCATTATCTTTATTATGAGGGAGCTTTTTTTTCACCGGAATGGGTGCTGCCGTTTTTCATGGAGATCAAAGAAAATCTGGCCTTTGTGTCGGCAGCCGAATGGCCGGAGCTCACAGACTTGTTCAGAAGCCTTTTGTTCTTTGTGCTGATTTGGCTGATGACCTATCTGCTTCAATATTGGCTGATCAATAGAAGGCAGATTTTTATTTTCTTTTTTATGACATTGACCTATATTACTGTGCTTGATACCTTTACTCCATACCAGGCAGACGGCGCCATTGTCCGTACTGTAATCGCCGGTTTCGGTGTAATGGGGATCCTGACATTCCACAGGCTTATGGAGCGGGAGACAATCTTAAAAAAGAGGACTTTCTCGAGAAAATGGATGGCCCCTCTTGCGGTGATGATTGCCCTGAGTGTGGCGGTCGGCCTTGCCGCTCCCAAGGCAGCGCCTATTTGGCCCGATCCAGTCCCGTATATAAAATCATATGGACAGAACAGCGGGGACGGACCAGGCGGTTCTGTTGCGAGGGTAGGCTATGGAGTCGATGATTCCAGGCTTGGCGGACCCTTTATCGGAGACAACAAGGTTGTTTTCCGTACTGAAGTGAAATCGCGCCATTACTGGAAGGTTGAGACGAAGGATGTGTATACAGGCAAAGGATGGCTTGCTTCTGAAGAAGGGGAAGAGCGCATTCCGTTCACTGAGGAAGACGAAGTGCCGATTTCCTCTTTTTCTGGAGAAGGGATGACAACCAATCCGGAAACAAGTTCAGTCTATTTGTATCAATCATCTCCGCATATTGTATACCCGCTTGGTGTTGAGAGCATACAGCCAAAAGGGGATGTGAGCTTTGAACTGGATCCGGCGATTGAAAAAGTTTATGCTGTCCAGCCGATTCCCCTGAAGGAATACAGTGTGAGCTATGAGGTGCCGAAATATAGTGTTTCTGCACTCCAGGAGTCCGGAGATGGCCAAAGTCTGGACGGCAGTTTCCTTGAGAGGTATACCCAGCTGCCTAATAATCTTCCGGCAAGGGTGAAAGAGCTGGCAGAGGAGATTACGGCCAATGAAACAAGCTGGTTTAATAAGGCTAGGGAGATAGAACGCTATTTCCGGATGTCCGGCTTTGCTTATGACCAGACAGATGTGGCCGTTCCCGGTGCCCGCGATGATTATGTAGATCAATTCTTGTTTGATACAAAAAGGGGCTATTGCGATAACTTCTCTTCCTCGATGGCTGTTCTTGTACGAAGCCTCGGTATCCCTGCCAGATGGGTGAAAGGCTATACAGAAGGAGAATATCAGGCAAGGGAAAGTGAAACAAGCAGGACCTTTGAAGTCACGAATAACAATGCTCATTCATGGGTGGAGGTTTACTTCCCTGAAATTGGCTGGGTTCCTTTTGAGCCGACACAGGGCTTTTCAAATAATATCCAGTATTCCTATGACACTCAATCGCCAGACACTGCTGAAACGGATACGGCAGAAACTGCGGCCCAGCCGGAAGAAGAGCCGGCTGCACCAGATTCCCCGGAAGAAAACAGTGATAAGGCATCATCCTTTACGCTGGCTGACCTGGGTGTAAAGGCAAAGGAATTCTTGACTGGCTCCTGGAAGGCGATGTCTCTGATCTTACTGCTTCTTGCCGCTGCGGCTGCGGCTGCTTACCTGAAAAGGTCCAAATGGCTTCCAGTCTATTTCATCTGGAAGTTCAGGCGGATGAAAAATAAGGACGGCCGCTTTGTTTCAGCGTATCTGACTCTGCTCAAACAGCTTGAACGCTATGGCCTGAAAAGGAAACAGGACCAGACGCTGAGGGAATATGCTGCATATATCGATCATTTCTTCTCTACACAGGAAATGAGCAGGATTACTGCCCAGTATGAGCGGGTTCTGTACAGAGGCAGCCAAGAAGAAGGACGCTGGGAAGAAATCAGGGAATTGTGGGAAAATTTAATTAAAAAGACAATAGCTTGACCAAAAAAATGACCTGTTGATACAATGTTCACGAGAATCATAATTTAATATGCACCTTCATATATCCTCGATAATACGGTTCGAAAGTCTCTACCAGGTCACCTTAAATGACTTGACTATGAAGGCAGGTCATTCTATATAGCGTTTTATGGCATTTATGCTTAAAAACCGGAATTCTGCCTTCAGCGTATTTGCGGAGGAGAGTTCCGGTTTTTTTTGTTTGATTTGGCTGGTGCTGGACAGGCATGCGGCAAGAGCCGGTCGAAATTAACCGGATATATGGAGCATGAGATAAGAGTTGCTGTTTCGGACTGCGGTTAAAGTAAGGGCCGGGAGAGCAGGATAAGAAAAAATAACATAACCGAGGTGGACAGATTTGACGGGGAAAACAGAACTGCAAAACCAGGAAATGATTGTCGTGCTAGACTTTGGCAGTCAGTACAATCAGCTGATAACTAGAAGGATCCGCGAGTTTGGGGTATACAGTGAGCTTCACCCCCATACAATTACAGCAGAAGAAATCAAGGAAATGAATCCTAGCGGCATCATTTTCTCCGGCGGCCCGAACAGTGTATACGGCGAAAATGCCTTCGGCTGCGATGAAAGAATTTTTGAGCTGGGCTTGCCTATTTTCGGCATCTGCTACGGCATGCAGCTGATGACTATGCATTTCGGAGGCAAAGTTGAGCGCGCGAAGCACAGAGAGTATGGCAAGGCTGTCCTGACACTCGAACATGAGTCCAAGCTTTTTGCCGGACTTCCGAATGAGCAGACAGTCTGGATGAGCCACGGTGACCTTGTTACAGAAGCACCTGAAGGTTTTTCTGTTGATGGAATCAATCCTTCCTGCCCAATCGCTGCGATGAGCAATGAAGAGCGCGGGCTTTATGCGGTTCAATTCCACCCGGAAGTCCGCCATTCTGTATACGGAAACGATATACTGAAGAACTTTGTCTTTGGCGTCTGCGGCTGCAAAGGCGAATGGTCAATGGAGAACTTCATAGAAATCGAGACAGAGAAAATCCGCCAGGCTGTAGGCGATAAGAAGGTTTTATGCGCACTGAGCGGCGGGGTGGATTCTTCTGTTGTCGCTGTCCTTATCCATAAAGCGATCGGTGATCAGCTGACATGTATTTTCGTAGACCATGGCCTGCTCCGGAAAGGAGAAGCCGAAAGTGTCATGAAGACCTTCTCTGAGGGCTTCAACATGAACGTTATTAAAGTTGATGCAAAAGACCGCTTCCTTAACAAGCTGAAAGGTGTCAGCGATCCGGAACAAAAACGGAAAATCATCGGGAACGAATTTATATATGTGTTTGATGATGAAGCGGCCAAGCTGGAAGGAATTGAGTTCCTTGCACAGGGAACTTTGTATACCGATATTATTGAAAGCGGCACGGCAACTGCCCAGACAATCAAGTCCCATCATAATGTCGGGGGATTGCCGGAGGATATGCAGTTTAAGCTGATTGAGCCTTTGAATACTTTATTCAAGGATGAAGTCAGGGCATTGGGGACTGAGCTTGGTATCGCTGATGAAGTGGTATGGAGGCAGCCATTCCCTGGACCAGGTCTAGGAATCCGTGTACTCGGAGAAATTTCAGATGAAAAGCTCGAAATTGTTCGTGAATCAGACGCGATTTTACGGGACGAAATCAAGAAGGCAGGTCTTGACCGCGATATCTGGCAGTACTTTACCGTTCTTCCTGATATCCGCAGCGTAGGTGTGATGGGTGATGCCCGTACCTATGATTATACAATCGGGATCCGTGCCGTAACCTCTATTGATGGAATGACTTCAGACTGGGCAAGGGTGCCATGGGATGTGCTGGAGATCATATCCACCCGAATCGTCAATGAAGTGGATCATATCAACCGTGTTGTATATGATATTACAAGCAAGCCGCCTGCAACAATTGAATGGGAATAAAAATACGAACATTAAAAAAGCGAACATGAAAAATGTTCGCTTTTTTTATTGACTGAAAATAGCGCTCCTGCTAAAATGAAGAAGAACTGAATATGTCGTATTACGTCGTATAATATCAGGGATATGGCCTGAAAGTTTCTACCGAGCTGCCGTAAATAGCTTGACTACGAGGTAAATGTTTATAGGGATCATTTTACTGAACTTATTATAAATTCCCCCTATAGGCAGGAACCTGTTGTCACGCTCCCGGAAACCGGCGGGCGTTTTTTATTTGGTTTTTACACTAGGGGGGAAAAGAATGAAAAAGTATTTCCAGTTTGAAGAGCTTGGCACGAATTACCGCCGCGAAATCATTGGCGGATTAACTACCTTTTTATCAATGGCCTATATCCTGGCCGTCAACCCGCTCACATTGTCATTGCAGTCGGTTCCTGATCTTCCTGACAGCATGAGGATGGATCAGGGTGCAGTCTTCGTGGCGACAGCCCTTGCTGCTGCCATCGGGTCGATCTTGATGGGCCTGATTGCTAAATATCCGATCGGACTTGCGCCGGGGATGGGCTTAAATGCGTTTTTCGCCTATACAGCCATATTGACGATGGGAATCTCCTGGCAGCATGCACTCGGCGGAGTGCTCATTTCCGGTCTGATTTTCATACTTCTCACGCTTTCAGGCATCAGGGAAAAAATAATCAATGCCATTCCTGCTGAACTGAAGTTTGCAGTAGGAGCGGGAATCGGGCTGTTCATCGCCTTTATCGGGTTCCAGAACGCCGGAATCATTGTCAATGATGATGCTGTCCTGCTCGGGCTTGGAGATCTTTCAGACGGAAATGTCCTTTTGGCCATCTTCGGTATTATTATTACGGTCATCTTAATGACAAAAAACGTCAAGGGCGGTATCTTCATCGGGATGGCAGTGACTGCTATAGCCGGTATGATTTTCGGACTGATCAATGCTCCTGAAAGTATTGTAGGGGCTGTACCAAGCCTTGAGCCTACATTCGGAGCTGCTTTTACAGCATTTGGCGATAGTTCATTCTTTTCGACAGAAATGCTTGTGGTTATTCTGACGTTCCTGTTCGTTGACTTCTTTGATACAGCAGGAACACTCGTCGCGGTCGCTAACCAGGCGGGTCTCATGAAGGGGAATATCCTTCCGCGCGCAGGCAAAGGACTGCTGGCTGACTCTTGTGCCACTGTAGCGGGAGCTATACTAGGAACTTCAACAACAACATCTTATATTGAATCATCTGCTGGCGTGGCTGCCGGAGCAAGGACAGGATTCGCTGCAATTGTGACGGCTGCGTTCTTCTTGCTTTCACTGTTCTTCTTCCCGCTGCTCGATGTAATAACAGCGCCAGTTACAGCTCCGGCTCTGATCATTGTAGGTGTCCTGATGGTCTCGTCGCTTGGGCAGATTGACTGGAAGAGATTCGAAATTGCTGTTCCAGCCTTCCTGACGATCATAGCCATGCCGCTCACATACAGCATTGCAACCGGAATCGCAATCGGCTTTATCTTCTACCCAATCACCATGATCGTAAAAGGCAAAGCTAAAGAGATCCACCCGATCATGTACTTCCTGTTTGCAGTGTTTGTCCTATACTTTATTTTCTTGAAATAATTATTTGGGGAGCCTCCTTATACTGGGGGCTCTTTTTGTTTTTGTGTATAGGATTGTCTTATCCTTGAGGCCCACAGGAAGTGGGCCATGCAGGCGCTGCCACAGGACATGGCGTACTTAGCCTGCGTTCCTTACTTATTGTCCAGCTCCGGACGCTAGCCCCTCGAGGTCTTAAGCCAAACAGATCAAAAGGTTAAAGAGCAAACCTTTCGCTCTGTTCGTCTTAAGCTTGTCGGGGCTGAGCAAGCGCCCTCCGCTTTTCTGTTTGTCCAGCTCCGGCTCCTAGGTGCTCGAGTCATAAGCCAATCAGGCCAGAAGGCTAAAGAACAACCTTCCGTCCTGCTTGTCTTATGCTTGAGGCCCACAGGAAGTGGGTCATGCAGGCGTTGCCACAGGACGTGGCGTACTTAGCCTGCGTTCCTTAGTGAACAGCCGCCTCCGCTTTTCTTTTTATTGACTTCCGATTTTGTCTTTTATAACATGAAACTACTTGATGGAGACTGAAAAGAGGAAGAGGATATGAAAACGCTTGAAGTGAAAAAGGCACTAAACAATAATGTATTGATCGGCCATCACCAGGAGCATGGCGAGGTTGTCCTCATAGGGAAGGGGATTGGCTTCAGCCATAAGAAAGGTGATTTCATTGATGAAGCTTCAGTAGAAAAGCTTTTTATCCTGAAGAATGAAAAAGAGCAGGAAAACTATATCAAGCTTCTCCCGCATGTGGACAATGAACTGCTGGATGTTATTATTTCCTCTCTTGAACTGATTAAGCAGCGGACTAACTCTGAATTGAATGAGCATATCCATGTGGCGCTGACCGACCACTTGATGTTCGCTGTCAGCAGGCTGTCCATTGGCATGGAAATGCGCAATCCCTTCCTGATTGAAACGAAAGCGCTGTATCCTTTCGAGTATGATGTCGCTAGAGATGTTGTCCAGCTGATTGGAGAAAGGGCGGGGGTCCACCTGCCTGAAGGGGAAGTTGGATTCATCGCCCTCCATATCCACAGTGCCGTCATGAACCGGAATCTTTCCGAGGTTAACCAGCACTCGCAGCTTGTGACCCATCTGGTTAATATGATTGAAGAGCAGCTTGATATAAAAATCGATAAAGAAAGCATTGATTATATGAGGCTTGTCCGGCATCTAAGGTTTACAATCGAGAGGGTCCATACCGGCGAGCAGGTGGAAGAGCCAGAAAAAATTGCAGACCTCTTGAAGTCAGAGTATCCTGTGTGTTACAATCTTTCCTGGAAGCTCATTAAAGTGATGCAGCAAGCATTGCGAAAAAAGGTTTTTGATGCAGAAGCGGTGTATTTGACGATGCACCTGCAGAGGCTTCAAAAGAAAATCAAATAGATATCATAATTACGTGTTACTGATACGATCAGGCATGAGTGATTAGATAATTGAAAACAAGTTTTATGGGTAATATACACCTGTACAGCTTTTTTCGGTTATTTTTTCCTCATGCCTTTTTTGCTTTCTGCTTAATTGTGCTCAGTATTGGAAACGCTTTATGAGCTTATAAAAAAAGGAGGAATTCACATGTTTAAAAAAGCTTTTGGTGTCTTGCAAAAAGTCGGCAAGGCATTAATGCTCCCGGTAGCGCTCCTTCCGGCTGCAGGTATCCTGCTAGCCTTTGGTAATGCTCTGCAAAACCCTGCGCTGCTTGATTTAGCGCCATTCCTGGAAAATGGCGGAGTGGAAATGGTCGCTTCCGTCATGGAAAACGCCGGTAATATAGTCTTCAGTAACCTTGCCCTCTTATTTGCGGTCGGCGTTGCGGTCGGCCTTGCAGGCGGGGAAGGTGTAGCTGCCCTGGCTGCCATCATCGGTTACCTCATTATGAATGTAACGATGGGTACTGTATTGGGCATTGAAGCAAAAGACCTTGAAGGAAGTATGGAATATGCCAATGTACTGGGAATACCAACCCTCCAGACGGGTGTGTTCGGCGGTATTATTGTAGGTATTCTCGCAGCATCCATGTATAATAAGTTCTTTGAAATTGAGCTTCCGTCTTACTTAGGATTCTTTGCAGGAAAGCGCTTTGTACCTATTGCGACAGCTGCAAGTGCAGTAGTCCTTGGGCTCTTGATGATTATCATCTGGCCTCCGATCCAATCTGCACTTAATGCTTTTTCTCAAAACATGGTTCACGCGAACCTTACATTATCAGCGTTTGTGTTTGGTGTTATTGAACGCTCTCTTATTCCTTTTGGACTGCACCATATTTTCTATTCACCATTCTGGTATGAGTTCGGGCAATATACAACAAATGCAGGTGAATTGGTGCGTGGCGACCAAAGGATCTTCATGGCTGAAATTAAGGACCGTGTCCAAGATCTATCGGCAGGTACTTTCATGACTGGTAAATTCCCGTTCATGATGTTCGGTCTTCCGGCAGCTGCTTTGGCGATCTACCATGAAGCCCGTCCGGAAAGAAAAGCGATTGTCGGAGGCCTGATGGCTTCAGCAGCTTTGACTTCATTCCTGACTGGTATTACTGAGCCGCTGGAATTCTCATTCCTATTCGTTGCTCCTGTACTTTTCGGTATCCATGCAATTTTCGCCGGATTGTCCTTTATGACAATGCACCTATTAGACGTAAAAATTGGCATGACCTTCTCCGGAGGATTGATTGATTATATCCTGTTCGGTCTGATCAACCCTCAGACAAACGCATGGATTGTCATCCCGGTAGGTATTGTTTTTGCAGTTATTTACTACTTCGGCTTCCGTTTTGCGATCCGCAAGTTCAACCTTAAGACACCTGGACGCGAAGATGTAGAAGAGGAAGATGTAGCTGAAGGTGAGAATAAAGGTGGAGATCTGCCGTACCAGATCCTTGAAGCAATGGGCGGACAGGAAAACATCTCTCATCTTGATGCTTGCATCACGCGCCTGCGTGTTTCTGTAAATGATATTAAAGATGTAGATAAAAACCGCTTGAAGAAACTGGGGGCATCCGGTGTCCTTGAAGTAGGGAACAATATCCAAGCAATCTTCGGTCCTAGATCTGAAACGATTAAAGGCCAAATGAAAGATATCATGACCGGCAAAAAACCTCGTCCGGCAGAAAAGGCTCCTGAAAAGGGTGTTGAGCAGCAAATTGAGGAAGTAAACCCAGAAGCGCTTCAGACAGAGCATAAGGGTGAAGATGTTTTCGTTTCTCCTATTAAAGGAGAAATCAAGCCGATTACAGATGTACCTGATGCTGTATTCTCCGGCAAAATGATGGGCGATGGCTTCGCGATCGTTCCAAGTGAGGGTACTATCGTTTCTCCGGTTGACGGAAAGATCGTCAATCTGTTCCCAACGAAGCATGCTCTTGGCCTTCTTTCAGATTCAGGCCGCGAAATTCTGATTCATGTCGGCATCGATACAGTCAACCTGAAAGGTCAGGGCTTTGAAACACTCGTTAAAGAAAATGACAGAGTGGAAAAAGGACAGCCTCTCTTGAAGGTCGACCTGGACTTTGTAAAAGAAAATGCACCATCCATTATGACGCCGATTGTATTTACTAATTTGGCTGAAGGCGAGGCAGTTGTTATTAACAAAACTGGCAGCGTCGATCTGAAAGAAGAAGATATTATTACGATTAAGAAATAAGCTCCTATTAATATAGAAGTAAATGTAAAGCCGGCTGCGGATAGCAGCCGGCTTTTATAAATGGGATATATTTCATGTATAAAAATATTTATTCTGGTGTTGACGTGTATAGAGGAACGATGTTAATATAGGTGAGCAGTCGTTTTCGGCAAAAGCTTTCAACTTGAATCTTGAAAAAAGCTGTTGACAAACGCTGCGAGAAAATGTTATTCTAATATAGTTGCTTCAAGAGAGCGACTGAGATTGTTCTTTGAAAACTGAACGAACAAAAACGTCAACGTTAATCTTAAATTTTTTATCAGAGCTAAATCTTACTCTTATATGGAGAGTTTGATCCTGGCTCAGGACGAACGCTGGCGGCGTGCCTAATACATGCAAGTCGAGCGGA
>NZ_PKLA01000012.1:0-60045 GCF_002858875.1 Bacillus sp. UMB0728
GCGATAGCGAGAAGGTCACACCCGTTCCCATACCGAACACGGAAGTTAAGCTTCTCAGCGCCGATGGTAGTTGGAGGTTCTCCTCCTGTGAGAGTAGGACGCTGCCGGGCTTTAATATGGAGGATTAGCTCAGCTGGGAGAGCATCTGCCTTACAAGCAGAGGGTCGAGCATCTGACTTTTAATCAGAGGGTCGAAGGTTCGAGTCCTTCATGGCTCACCATTCAATCTCTAGTAATGAATTATGCGGGTGTGGCGGAATTGGCAGACGCACCAGACTTAGGATCTGGCGCCGCAAGGCGTGGGGGTTCGACTCCCTTCACCCGCACCAATTTTATATGCGGAAGTAGTTCAGTGGTAGAACATCACCTTGCCAAGGTGGGGGTCGCGGGTTCGAATCCCGTCTTCCGCTCCAGAGATTGCCGGGGTGGCGGAACTGGCAGACGCACAGGACTTAAAATCCTGCGGTAGGTGACTACCGTACCGGTTCGATTCCGGTCCTCGGCACCATTAATTTTATTTTAACTATGCGCCCGTAGCTCAATTGGATAGAGCGTCTGACTACGGATCAGAAGGTTATGGGTTCGACTCCTTTCGGGCGCGCCATACTATTTATGTAATGAAAGCCAGAATATAAGCCAACGAGTGAACACCTGACTGCTATTGCAGGATGATGTGAATAAGGAAGCACTGAAGAGATTCGACGCTTATCATTTACATGACGGGGAGTAGCTCAGCTTGGTAGAGCACTTGGTTTGGGACCAAGGGGTCGCAGGTTCGAATCCTGTCTTCCCGACCATTTGAAATTTATATGGGGCCTTAGCTCAGCTGGGAGAGCGCCTGCTTTGCACGCAGGAGGTCAGCGGTTCGATCCCGCTAGGCTCCACCATATAACCTTATAAAAAATACTTGATTTGGCGGTGTAGCTCAGCTGGCTAGAGCGTACGGTTCATACCCGTGAGGTCGGGGGTTCGATCCCCTCCGCCGCTACCAAATTAAGGACCTTTAGCTCAGCTGGTTAGAGCAGACGGCTCATAACCGTCCGGTCGTAGGTTCGAGTCCTACAAGGTCCACCATTCACTTGAAATATGGAGGTATACCCAAGTCTGGCTGAAGGGATCGGTCTTGAAAACCGACAGGCGGGTAACACCGCGCGGGGGTTCGAATCCCTCTACCTCCTCCATTATATTTTTGAATGATTTTTATCGTCGCGGGGTGGAGCAGTCCGGTAGCTCGTCGGGCTCATAACCCGAAGGTCGCAGGTTCAAATCCTGCCCCCGCAATACTGGTCCCGTGGTGTAGCGGTTAACATGCCTGCCTGTCACGCAGGAGATCGCGGGTTCGATTCCCGTCGGGACCGCCATTTTCACTTGTACAATCCATATCCAGTATAGCTCAGCAGCTCAGTCGGTAGAGCAGTTTGATACCTTATCTGAAAAGCTTCTGCGGCAATCTGTAAGGAAGTCCGTGAGAATTGATGAACAAAGGACTTAAACCATACAAGGTTTAGGAAGTGAATTTTATTGTGGCTCAGTAGCTCAGTCGGTAGAGCAAAGGACTGAAAATCCTTGTGTCGGCGGTTCGATTCCGTCCTGAGCCACCATTTATTATTTTATCTAATAGCATTGAACAGTGGCGATTGTGGCGAAGTGGTTAACGCATCGGATTGTGGTTCCGACATTCGTGGGTTCGATTCCCATCACCCGCTCCAAAGTGGGCCTATAGCTCAGCTGGTTAGAGCGCACGCCTGATAAGCGTGAGGTCGATGGTTCGAGTCCATTTAGGCCCACCATTCCGCAGTAGCTCAGTGGTAGAGCATTCGGCTGTTAACCGAACGGTCGCAGGTTCGAGTCCTGCCTGCGGAGCCAATCTATGGGGAAGTACTCAAGTGGCTGAAGAGGCGCCCCTGCTAAGGGTGTAGGTCGGGCAACCGGCGCGAGGGTTCAAATCCCTCCTTCTCCGCCATAAGGCCCCTTGGTCAAGCGGTTAAGACACCGCCCTTTCACGGCGGTAACACGGGTTCGAATCCCGTAGGGGTCATACAAAAAAGCTGTCAGCATCATGCTGGCAGCTTTTTTGTATGCATTATTTTCTTTTAAGCATTTGCTTGATGCTTAATCTGGAAGCTCTTCATTGTTTTGCAGCCGGTTTCCCGGATTATTTAGATCTATATCCGAAACAACTCCTGTATAAGGCCCCCGGAACATATCTCCTGTCGCCAGGATTTTTCCATCTGCAGGACCGAACAGCGGCAGTTTTTCTTCAGCAGCCTCTCTCTCCCGCAGGAGAAATTCTTCTTCCTGATTTGCCATCTTCATTCCACCCTTCATAAAAACATATGCTTATTATAGGCAATTCCCGCTAGAACCATTTCTATTTTACAAAAATAATCGAATTATAAGAGAAAATATCGAAAAATTTAATTTATTTTTACAAGGTATTTTTACATTGAACACGAATATAAAAAAGAATGTCAATGAACTAAAATCTGTTGGAAAGAAGGATGGCTGTGAAAACGATGTTACCCACCGACTATCAGATGCATTTATTTCATGAAGGCACCCTTTTTGACAGCCACCGTCTTTTTGGTGCCCACGTAATATTTGAAGATGGCAAGACCCTAACCAGGTTCGCTGTATGGGCTCCTAACGCCAAGGAAGTCAGGGTTGTAGGGGACTTTAACAGCTGGAATGGGGATGATTTCAAATTACATAGAATGAATAATGAAGGGGTATGGCACATAGTAATTGAGAAGGATTTGGCAGGCTGCCTCTATAAGTATGAAATATTGACACAAGAAGGCACCAGGCTGCACAAAGCTGATCCATATGCCTTCTATTCAGAGAAAAGGCCAGGCACAGCTTCAGTTGTATGGCCGCTTGAAGGCTATAAATGGAATGACCAGTCATGGCTGAAAGGAAGGATGAAGAAAAATACCTTTGCAGAACCGGCAGTCATCTATGAAATGCATGCCGGAACGTGGAAACGGAATAATGGCAACAGTCTGCTGAATTACAGGGAGCTGGCGGATGAAATTGTGCCTTATGTCCTTGAACATGGTTTCACACATGTAGAATTGCTCCCTCTTGTCGAGCATCCGCTCGATGCCTCCTGGGGCTATCAGGGGACAGGGTATTTTTCTCCGACCAGCCGGTATGGGAAGCCGCAGGATTTCATGTATTTTGTCGATCAATGCCACCAGCATAACATCGGTGTCATCCTGGACTGGGTTCCCGGCCACTTTTGCAAAGATGCCCATGGACTCTATAAATTCGACGGAACCCATCTCTTTGAATATAAGAACGAGAAGGATAGGGAGAATTATGTATGGGGCACTTCAAACTTTGACCTGGGCCGAAATGAAGTGCAGAGCTTTTTAATCTCCAATGCATTATTCTGGCTGGAAACCTATCATATAGACGGGTTCAGAATGGATGCAGTTTCTAATATTATTTATTGGCCCAATTCCCATGAACAGCATCAGAATCCGTATGGAATTGAATTCCTCCGCAAGCTCAACAGCACTATCAGGCAATATGATCCCTCCATTTTTTTAGCAGCTGAAGATTCATCCAATCTCCCTCAGGTGACCTCTCCTGCCCATTATGGCGGCCTGGGCTTTCATTACAAATGGAATATGGGCTGGATGAATGACGTACTGGCATATATGGAAACCAGTCCAGAGGCGAGGTCTGGAAAGCATGGCAATATTACATTTTCACTCTTATACGCTTTCAAGGAAAACTTTATATTGCCTCTCTCCCATGATGAAGTTGTACATGGAAAGAAGTCTCTCCTCAATAAAATGCCTGGAGATTATTGGAGAAAGTTTGCCCAGTTCCGGCTGCTCCTGGGCTATATGATGGCACATCCAGGTAAGAAACTGCTGTTTATGGGCTTTGAAATCGCCCAATTTTCAGAATGGAAAGATTCAGAAGAGCTTGACTGGAATCTGATGGATTATGAAATGCACCAGAAAGCAAACAGGTATACAAAGGATTTGATACGGCTTTACAGGAGGTCCAGGCCCCTATTTGAACTGGACCATGTCCAGGAAGGCTTTGAGTGGATTGATGCAGATAACCGGGAACAATCGATTTTCTCTTTCGTCCGCTTTAGTGCTGCCGAGGGTGAACACCTCATTGCAGTATGCAACTTTACAGCCGACCCGTATCGGAATTTCAGGATCGGAGTCCCGCATGCCGGAAGCTACAGGGAAATATTCAACAGCGATAAGGAAGAATATGGGGGATCCGGCTGGATCAACAAAAAAGTAGTCAAAACAGAAGAACTGGAATACCACGGCCGGCCTTATTCAATTCAAATGGCTATCCCGCCGTTTGGTATTACTATTCTGCGTCCTGTTAAACATAGAAAGGAGAGGAAAGGGAATGGCAAAGACAAAATGTGTGGCCATGCTGCTGGCAGGGGGAAAAGGATCAAGGCTTAACTCTCTGACTGAGAATCTTGCAAAGCCAGCTGTACCATTTGGAGGCAAATACAGGATCATTGATTTCACCTTGAGCAATTGCACAAATTCAGGGATTGATACAGTCGGGGTCCTGACCCAATATCAGCCTCTTGTACTTAATTCTTATATCGGCATAGGAAGCGCCTGGGATTTGGACAGAATGAACGGAGGGGTAACCGTTTTGCCGCCATATGCCGAATCTTCAGAGGTCAAGTGGTATACAGGCACTGCGAGCGCAATATTCCAAAATATAAACTATCTTAAACAGCATGAACCTGAGTATGTGCTCATCCTGTCAGGTGATCATATCTACAAAATGAATTATGACCTGATGCTTGATTATCACATTGAAAAGAACGCTGATGCTACCATTTCCGTCAAAGAAGTTCCCTGGGAGGAAGCCAGCCGCTTCGGAATCATGAATACGAACGATGATCTGAGCATTGCAGAGTTTGATGAGAAGCCGGAGAATCCGAGAAATAATATGGCTTCGATGGGAATTTATATATTTAAATGGGACGTACTTAAGGAGTATCTGGAACTGGACGATCTGGATAAGGACTCTTCACATGACTTCGGAAAGGATATTATTCCAAGGCTTCTGAATGACCGCAAAAGTCTCTATGCCTATCCTTTCAGCGGTTACTGGAAGGATGTGGGGACTGTGCAAAGTCTTTGGGAAGCCAATATGGACTTGCTGGATGACGATTGCCAGCTGGATCTGAATGACTATTCCTGGAGGATCTATTCTGTTAACCCCAACCATCCGCCGCAATATATCGCACCGATGGCGGAAGTGGATGAATCCATGATCAATGAAGGCTGTGTTATTGAGGGGGAAATTTATAAAACGGTCCTCTTTCAGGGAGTAGAGGTCAAAGCGGGTTCAATTATAAAAGAGTCGGTCATTATGCCGAATGCTGTCATCGGAAAAAATGTCTTTATTGAAAGAGCAATTGTTCCTTCTGATATGCACATACCGGACGGAACGGTTATCAGAGATGATGAAAATGAGGGTGAAATAATCCTTGTGACAGAGGAAATGATTAAGGAAATCCATTCATAGGAATATAAATCAGGAGGGGATATAGTTGAATAAGAGATTGCTGGGCGTTATAGATGCAACAACCTACCATGAAGGATTGGAAGAACTGATAGTCCACCGCTCTCTTGCGGCAGTGCCCTTTGCAGGCCGCTACCGGTTGATAGATTTTGTTCTCTCCAGCATGGTGAATTCAGGGATTGCCAGTGTGGCCATTTTCCCGAAATTTCAATACAGGTCACTGATGGACCATCTTGGATCAGGAAAGAACTGGGATTTGAACAGAAAGAGAGACGGCCTCTTTTTCTTTCCATCTCCGCTCCTTGATGGGCCTAGGCAGGGGGTAGGTTCCTTCAATCATTTTGCAGCCAACCTTGATTATTTCTACCGCAGCAATCAGGAATATTCTTTAATAGCAAATTGCTACACTGTTCTTAATATGGACTTTCGGCCGGCCCTTGAGAGGCATATCCAATCCGGATGTGACATTACGGAACTCAGGCATAACGGAAAATCCCTTGAAATGTATCTTGTGAAAACTTCCCAGCTGATCGAATTCATCGAAAACAGAAATGAAACAGGCTATTCCTGTATGAGCGATATAGCAGCCGACCTGAACCATGTTTATAAGGTCTGTGCGTACGAATATACAGGGCATGTTGCGAGGATCGACTCGATTGAAAGCTACTATCTGGCAAGCATGAGCATGCTTGAGCCCGAAACCTTCAACAAGCTGTTCCGTAAAGATCAGCCAGTTTATACGAAGGTAAAGGATGAGCCGCCTGCGAGGTACCTGAAAGGCGCAGGGGTGAAGAACAGCATGGTGGCAAACGGATGCCTTATAGAGGGAACGGTTGAAAACAGCATCATCTCCAGGGCTGTCAGGATTGGAAAAGGATCAGTTGTGAAAAATTGCATCATTATGCAAAAATGCCAGATCGGAGAAAACTGTATATTGGATTCAGTCATCATCGACAAAGATGTCAGAATTGAATCAGGGACTGTCATGGAAGGTTCTCCTGTGCAGCCAATCGTAATCCGGAAAGGAACTATACAAGGGGCGCTGATGAATTCATGAAAGTCTTATTCGCTGTATCTGAATGTGTGCCATTCGTTAAATCAGGGGGGCTTGCCGATGTGGCAGGCTCCTTGCCGAAAGAATTGAAAAAGCTGGGAACGGACGTAAGAATCATTCTGCCAAAGTATGGGAGCATACCGGAAACTTATAAGAAGAAAATGAAAAAGGTCAGGGAGTTCAGCGTTTCCGTGGGCTGGCGAAACCAGTACTGCGGAATCGAAGAGCTTGTCCATGACGGTGTCATTTTTTATTTTGTCGATAACGAGTATTATTTTTTACGTGACCAGCTTTACGGATATTTTGATGATGGAGAAAGATTTGCTTACTTCAGCAGGGCTGTCCTGGAAAGCATGAGAGAGCTTGATTTCTATCCTGATATTATTCATTGCCATGACTGGCATACAGGCATGGTCCCCTTCTTGCTGAGTGTCCAATACAGACACATAAAGGAATATGCTTCTATAAAAAGCGTATTTACCATTCATAATCTTCAGTTCCAGGGCATCATGCCAAAAGAGGCGCTAGGTGACTTATTTGGCCTTGAAGAGTTTTGTTTTAATGCAGAGCAGCTCGAATTTTATGGCTGCATCAATTTTATGAAGGCGGCCCTTACATCTGCCGATAAAATAACAACCGTCAGTCCTACCTATAAAGCTGAAATTCAGAATGAATATTATGGAGAGAAGCTTGATGGGCTGCTTAGGATGCGGGACGGTGACCTGGCCGGCATACTTAATGGGATTGATGCTGATTTTTATGATCCGGAAAATGATCCGATGATTGCTGCGCCGTATAATGTGAATCTATTAACAAATAAAGGCAAAAATAAACGCAGCCTTCAAAAGATGGCCGGCCTCCCGGAACACCCGGAAGTACCCATTATTGCAATGATTACAAGACTGACAAGCCAAAAAGGCCTTGATCTTGTAAAGTGTGTCTTTCAAGAGCTGATGTCAGCGGAGGTACAATTCATTGTCCTTGGCACCGGAGAAGAGGAATTTGAACAATTCTTCGCCGGAATGGAGCAGGAATATCCGGAGAAGGTGAGAGCGTATCTACGCTTTAATGAGGATTTGGCCCATAAAATATACGCAGGCGCAGATTTATTCCTGATGCCTTCAAAGTTTGAACCATGCGGCCTCGGACAGCTGATCGCCATGAGGTACGGGACGTTACCGATTGTCAGGGAGACGGGGGGATTAAACGATACAGTCCATTCATATAATGGGGAGGCAGGAGAAGGAAACGGCTTCTCCTTTACTAATTTTAATGCCCACGATATGCTCTATACCATTAACCGGGCCATTTACTATTATAGCCGGAAAGAAGAGTGGAAAGAGCTGGTCAAGAGGACGATGAGCCTGGATTACAGCTGGGCCCAGTCTGCGTTCAAGTACAGCAAGCTTTACGAAGGGCTTGTTTCAGGGGAGTGAGAGGATGTTTTCGGATAAGGAAGAGTTCAAGGAGGTCTTTTTGACAAGGCTTGAAATGACCAGCGGGAAAAGCTTTCCTGACAGCACGAAGCGCGATCAGTACCAGACCCTCGGACATATGGTGAGGGAATATGTCAGTATGAACTGGATCAACACAAATGAGCGCAGCAGGATGATCAAGCAAAAACAGGTCTATTATTTATCCATTGAATTCCTTCTTGGACGGCTGCTGCGCAATAATCTGCTTAATCTCGGCATTCATAAAGTCGTTGAGGAGGGGCTGCAGGACCTTGGCATTGAACTGGGCGATCTTGAAGAGTCAGAGCCCGATGCGGGCCTGGGGAACGGGGGGCTTGGCAGGCTTGCGGCCTGTTTCCTTGATTCCCTTGCATCGCTCGATCTGCCAGGGCATGGGTGCGGTATACGCTATAAGCATGGGCTTTTTGAGCAGAAGATTGTCGACGGATATCAGGTCGAGCTGCCGGAACAGTGGCTGAGGCACGGAAACGTCTGGGAAATAAGAAAGGCTGATTCTGCAGTGGAAATCCCTTTTTGGGGAAGAGTGGAATGCAGCGAGGAGGAAGGCAGGCTGGTTTTCAGGCATCTGCCTGGTGAAACGGTTACTGCGGTTCCGTATGATATGCCGGTTGCAGGGTACCAAACTGAGACAGTCAATACATTGAGGCTCTGGAGTGCAGAGCCTTCTCCTTTTCCTCAGCATAAAAATATTATGCAATACAAAAGGGAAACTGAGCTGATTTCGGAATTCCTGTATCCGGATGACACACATGATGAAGGGAAAATCCTCCGTCTTAAGCAGCAGTATTTTCTTGTATCAGCGAGTATCCGGTCGATTATAGAGTCCTTTAAAAAGCAGCATGGAAATATGAAGGATTTTAATCAGTTTATCAGCATCCATATAAATGATACCCATCCGGTGCTTGCGATTCCGGAATTGATGAGAATTCTTGTAGATGAAGAAAAGATGGCCTGGGAGGAAGCGTGGGATATTACGGTTTCAACCATTTCCTATACAAATCATACGACGCTTTCCGAAGCATTGGAAAAATGGCCGATCCGTCTATTTCAGCCTCTTCTTCCGAGAATCTTTATGATTGCGGAAGAAATCAACAAGCGGTTCTGCCTGAAGCTGGAGGAAAAGTACCCCGGTGATTGGGAGCGGATCCGGTCAATGGCCATCATCTCCGATGGAGAAGTGAAAATGGCGCATCTGGCCCTTGCCGGAAGCCACAGTGTCAATGGAGTGGCGGCTCTTCATACAGAAATTCTTAAACACAGAGAAATGAAACAGTTTTACGAATTGTATCCCGAAAAATTCAACAATAAAACCAATGGCATTACACACAGACGGTGGCTGCTGAATTCCAACCCCCGCCTTGCGGGCCTGATCTCAGAAGCCATCGGTCCCGGCTGGATAAAGGAGCCCCAGCGCTTGGGAGAGATGGCCAAATTTGCTGAAGACAGCAGTATGCTCCTGGAGCTTGAGCTGATCAAAGAGGAAAATAAACAAAGGCTTGCCCGCCGGGTCAAGCAGCAGACAGGCCTTTCCATTGATACGTCATCTATTTTTGATATCCAGGTAAAGAGGCTTCATGCCTATAAAAGGCAGCTGTTGAATGTGCTTCATATTATGCATATGTATAATAGGATAAAAGAGGGGGATTCCCACATTCAGCCCCGGACTTTCATATTCGGTGCTAAGGCGTCTCCAGGCTATTATTATGCGAAAAAGATCATCAAACTCATCAATACAGTTGCTGAAAAAGTGAATAATGACCCGGCTGCGAATAAGCTGATTAAAGTCGTATTTCTTGAAAATTACCGGGTATCCCTTGCCGAAGAAATTTTCCCTGCTGCAGATATCAGTGAACAGATTTCCACGGCCAGCAAGGAGGCATCAGGAACGGGCAATATGAAATTTATGATGAATGGGGCACTGACCGTCGGTACTCTGGACGGCGCCAATGTAGAGATACTGGAGAGGGTTGGGGAAGAGAATATTTTCATTTTCGGGCTGGCTGCCGAAGAAGTTCTCCGTTATCAGCAGAATGGTGAATACCGGTCAATGGACTATTATCATCTTGATAAAAGGATCAGCACCATCATCAATCAGCTGACCAATGGATTTTTCCCTTATGCCGGGGATGAATTTGAAAGCATCGCGGATTCGCTGCTGATGCATAACGATCAATATTTTGTCCTCCGCGACTTCGATTCCTATGCAGCCATACAGAAACAGGCAGCTAATGCGTATGGAGACAGGCTTGGCTGGCTGCGGAAAAGCCTGATGAATATAGCCGCATCAGGTCATTTCTCCAGCGACCGGACCATTCGTGAATATGCCGAAGAAATTTGGCATATCCAGCCGGCAGCAAGCCATTCTAAATAAATTTTGCAGACGAAGCAAAAGGCCTGGTTACCCACAGGCCTTTTGTTTGCCGTTTTTCAGCTGTCATTTGTTTTCCTTATCCTCCAGATAGCTGTCCCCTTTTTTATAAGGGACCTTGCCGAACGGCGCATCCAGATTTTCATCTTCCAATTCCTGCTGGTATTGCTCTTCTGTATCCGAGCGGACAACCCTTCGATTTTTCCCTTCTATATCAGTCGCACTGAAGGATTCATATTCTTCTGTGAATCCTTCATCATTATGATCCGTATCATACAGACTGTTATAATCCTTATGCTGACCGTTGAAATCTGACGGTGTTTCGGAGGTGCCATAGCTGGCAGCCTGTTCAAAGCTGTCCTGTTCATCATTAATGTCTTTGTAATCATCAAAATTAAAATGGTTGTCATGATTGGGACTCAGCACGTCTTCCTCTGCAGGCCGGTCTGATGCAGGATGCTGAGAAGGAGCATGGTCAACACAATATAAAGCCGTTGGGACTGCCTCAAGTCTTTCAAATGGAAGGTCCTTTCCACACTCCCTGCACTTTCCGTAAGTCCCATCCTCAATTGCCTGGAGGGCTTTGTTCACTTTATCCAATTCCTCGTTCTGATGCTCTTCGATTGCCTGATCTTTCTCTCTTTCAAAAAGCTCAGTGCCCGCATCACCGGGGTGGTTATCGTACATCGACAGTTCACCGACTGTATCCCTTGCGCTTTCATTGTCAAAGCGGCTGTTCGTATCACTGTCCAGCTGTTCTTCAATGGTCTTCTTATCTTCTTCCAGCATAGACTTCAAATCGTTGATCTGATCCTTTGTAATCATTGTTCCACATCCTGTTCCATAAGTAGTATTTATTAGAATAAAAGGCCGTTTCCGGCTAAAGAGACAGTTGCATGCAGGCCTATTTGCCTTGCTTAGAAATTACCCTTTATTCAGCCAATGAAACATGGCGGGAAGACCGCAAAAAAAGCCCTCTGCACAGTGCAGAAGGCTATAATATCAATTTTTTACAGCAGATATCCCAGAAACAGGCCGACAGACAGCAGAAAACCGAAAATGGTGTTCGTCTGAGCGGTAGCCACCATGGCAGGCATCATTTGGGCCGGCTTTGTTTTGCCGATGAAGCCCTTTGTTGCCTTCACAGCCTTTGGGATGCTGAGAGCGACAATGGCCAGCCACGGAGAGATATAGCCTGCAGCTATCATTACGAATATCCATATATAAGAAATGGTGAACATGATCCCAAGGAAGTATATTGCCTTGTCCCTGCCGAGCAGAATTGCCAGGGTCTTCCTGCCAAATTCCTTGTCTCCATCCAGATCCCTGATATTGTTGGCCATCAGAATCAGTCCGACGAGGATGAAAATAGGAACTGAAATCATCACACTAAGCGTGGTAACTGTGCCTGTCTGGATAAAGAAGGATATGAGGATGATCATCATACCCATGAAGAAGCCTGCTACAATTTCCCCGAATGGCGTATAGGCAATCGGGAAAGGGCCTCCAGTATACAAATAGCCGGCTGCCATACAGACAAGTCCTACCGCGGCAAGCCACCAGCTGCTGTTCATGCAGATATAAACGCCAAGGAGCAGCGCGATGAAGTAAAGGGCAAAGGCAAGCTGAATCACTGTCTTAGGTTTAATCCCTTCACGCACGATGGCGCCGCCAATCCCAATGGATTCAGCTGTATCAAGGCCGCGCTTAAAGTCAAAATATTCATTGAACATATTCGTAGCCGCCTGGATCAGAAGGCTGGCCACGAGCATGGCCAAGAAAAGGCTGAAGCTGATATCTGTTGTATCTATTGCCAAAGCAGTGCCCAGCAGGACGGGCACAAAAGCTGCCGTCAAGGTGTGCGGCCTGGTTAATTGCCACCAGACTCTCCATCCGCCCGATTTCATGGCAGGCGAAGGATCGGGATGCGTTTGTGGATGCATTTTTGACTCTCCCCTTAATATATTCTTTGTATAACAAACCTTTATATTTTAGCTTAAAATCAGCTGCAGGTCAAAAATGTCCTGACATACTCAAGTTTAGCAAAGATCAATGGGGTGTCAATGGATTTTTGCATACTGCCGAGGCGGGAATTACCTGATTTTCCGCCTTTTTTCAGGCATCGTGCTGCCAAACATAGGATATGGAAGGAAAACGTGAAGAGCAGGCTTTTATAATATTGATGATACATGCATCCTCAGGCCGATGTTGTTGACATCATATAATCATGAGGTGTATCTTAAAATAAGCTGAAAAACGAAAGAATAACAGCGGTAAAGCTGTTATTGGAGGGATTTTCTTGGTTACGATACAGGATACGGAACTTAAGGAAGGAATCCTGGAAGCAATTAAAAGGGCCGGGGCTTTTTCGGAGCCTATCCTTGTCAGTGAAGTCCATAAACTGGACCATATTGACCCATTATCATTTTTTGCTTCAGGAAGACAGGCGTTTTTTGGTGAACGCTTTTACTGGAAAGATCCTTCGAATGAAACCATCCTAGCCGGTTTGGGAATATGCAAACTTATTCAGTCGGATATGGCTTCCGGCCGTTTTTCTCATGTAGAAAAAGAGTGGAAGCGCTTTATCCGCAATGCAGTCATATATAATGAATACTCTGCCGCCGCTGCAGGCCCTGCCCTGTTCGGGGGATTCTCTTTTGATCCGGAAAAGGAAAAGACCGCATTATGGTCCAAATATCCGGATTCTCTTTTTCATGTTCCGAGGTATTTGCTGACGCAGACTGGAGGACAAACATTCCTGACGACAAATGTTGTCTGCACGAAACATGATGATGTGTCGCTTGCTGAGAAAATCAGGGAAGAAAGGCGCCTCCTGCTCGAAGGGATTGGGGCATCTGTTCAGGAGGAGGAAAGCAGGCTTATCTCTGAAGAGGAAATTCACCCGCAGGAGTGGATGGATTCAGTCACTTCAGCGGTCGAAAATCTAAAGGCTGGAAAGCTTAAGAAAGTGGTGCTTGCAAGGGAACTCCGGCTTTCTTTTTCCGGGAAAATAAAAGCGGAGCAGGTACTGGGCAAGCTTCACAATGAACAGAATGAAAGCTTTATCTTTGCTTTTGAATCCCAAGGGGACTGTTTTATCGGGGCTTCCCCTGAACGGCTTGTTAAAAAGAAAGGAAAAAGCCTTTATTCGACCTGCCTTGCCGGGAGCATTCCGAGGGGAAAGACTCCTGCGGATGACCAGGCACTTGGGGAGGCATTATTATCGGATGAAAAAAATCTCATAGAACATCAGTATGTGGTTGAAATGATAAAAACGGCCATGGATGAAGCCTGCGAGGAGATTATAATTCCTTCAAAGCCCCGGCTAATGAAAATGAAGCATATCCAGCATTTGTACACACCAGTGGAGGGGATGACGAAAGAGGAAGCTTCATTGCTCCTGCTGGTTGACAAACTTCATCCGACCCCTGCACTCGGCGGACTGCCCAAGCAGGAAGCTGTGGATATGATCAGAGAGATTGAGGAACTTGACCGGGGCTATTATGCGGGGCCGCTGGGCTGGCTTGATTACAGCGGCAATGGAGAATTTGCTGTATCGATTCGTTCCGGCCTTCTTCAGGGAAATGAGGCTTCTTTATTTGCCGGATGCGGAATCGTGGAGAGTTCAAACGCTGAGAGCGAATTCATGGAAACCAAGATCAAATTCCGTCCTATGCGGTCAGCTCTGGGAGGACTAACAGAATGAATCATCAAGAAGCATTAACAACTTATATTGCTGCATTTGTCTCGGAGCTGGCCAAAACCGGTGTCCGGGACGTTGTTGTCAGCCCGGGATCCCGTTCTACGCCGATGGCCATGATTATGGCGGAACATCCGGAACTCAATGTGCATATTCACGTCGATGAGCGTTCGGCCGGCTTCTTTGCCCTCGGAATCGCCAAAGCATCAGGCAGACCGGCTGCACTGCTTTGTACTTCAGGGACAGCCGCGGCGAATTACTTTCCGGCTGTTGTTGAGGCAAAGATCTCGAGAGTCCCGCTCGTCGTCCTGACGGCAGACCGTCCTCATGAATTGAGGGATGTAGGAGCACCTCAGGCAATCGATCAGATCCACCTTTACGGCGGGCATGTTAAATGGTTTGCAGAAATGGCTCCGCCCGAGAGCTCAGATGAAATGATCAGATATGCCAGGACAGTATGTGCCAGGGCATATGCAGAGTCAGTGAAGGCCCCTGCCGGCCCTGTCCACCTCAACTTTCCTTTTCGCGAGCCCCTTATACCTAAGCTCGATGAAAATCTGTTCGAAAGCCGGGAAAGGCCTGAGGGTTTTGTTTCCATCCAGCAGGGGGAGCTTGCTCTTCCGGATTCTGTTTTCAGAGAGATGGCAGACGACCTCTCATCCTTCCAAAAAGGCATCATCATTTGCGGACCCCATGAAGACAGCCGCTTTGCAGCTGAAGTGGTCAAGCTGGCAGAGACGCTGGATTTTCCGATTTTAGCGGATCCGCTCTCACAGCTGAGAAGCGGCAAGCATGATAAAGCGCTTGTTATTGACGGATATGACAGCTTCCTGAGGACAGATGCAGCGAAAGAAGCCCTGAATCCGGATGTGGTAATCCGCTTCGGATCGATGCCTGTCTCAAAGGCACTCACCATATTCTTAAAGGAAAACAAAGATAGCAGGCAAATTGTTGTCGATGGCGGTGCAGGCTGGCGTGACCCGTCCCTGCTTTCTTCAGAGATGGTCTATTGCAGTGAGGCCCTCTTTTGTGAGAAGGTACAAAGCTTTGCTGGTCGCAGGGAGCCTGGGGGCGAATATAGTGCGCTATGGAAAGAGGTTAATGAAAAAACGAAGCTGGTGCTTGCAGAGGCCGGCTCGGCTATAGAGATGAGCGAGGGGAAGCTGTTCCTCCAGCTTGCAGAACTACTGCCTGATGAGAGTACACTGTTTGTCGGAAACAGCATGCCGATCCGTGATCTCGACACCTTCTTCCATAATAATGACAAAAGCATTCGCGCGATGGGCAACAGGGGTGCTAACGGAATCGATGGAATCATTTCCACTGCACTGGGTGCCGGCTTATATTCTCAGCCGCTTTATCTGGTGCTGGGGGATTTGACATTTTTCCATGACCTTAATGGCCTGATTGCTTCAAAGCTCCACAATATCAATGTCCATATCCTGCTCATCAATAACAATGGCGGCGGTATATTCTCATTCCTGCCCCAGGCAGGCGAGAAAAAGAATTTTGAGCTCCTTTTTGGCACGCCTTTGGATTTAGATTTTGAGCATGCGGCAAAGCTTTACGGCGCGAAATACGACCGCGCTGAAACTTGGGAAGAATTTGAGCGTGCCATTAAAGAGGGCTATGGTGATCACAGCCTAAAGGTAACCGAAATAATGACAAACCGGGACAAAAACCTTGCTGAGCATCGAGAATTGTGGAATCGTGTTTCCCGGGAAATAAACCTGTTCCTAAAAGGAGAATAAGAATGAAATTTGTAAGCGGCGGAGGCTCCTACCATGTCGAAATAGAAGGCAGCGGTTTTCCTCTAATCCTGCTTCACGGGTTCACAGGCGACCGTTCCACCTGGGACCCATTCATTCCCTGCTGGAAATCAGAATACATGCTCATATCCATAGATATCGCCGGACACGGAGACACTGTTATGCCTGCTTCGGAAGAAAGCTATACTGTCACTGCAGCTGCCCGGATGATCCATGAGCTGATGGAATCGCTGCAGATACCAAAGGCCGATCTATTGGGCTACTCAATGGGCGGGCGTCTGGCTTTGTCATTTGCCGCCCTATATCCCGGCAAAGTCAGAAAGCTGATCCTTGAGAGTGCTTCGCCTGGATTAGAGACTGCTGAAGAAAGAAAGAATAGGCGTAATCAGGATGAGCGGCTTGGGGAATACATAAAAGAGAACGGAATTGAAGCATTCGTTGATTACTGGGAAAACATCCCTTTGTTCAAAACGCAGAAAATGCTGCCGGCTGATGTCCAAATGCAGATCAGGGAGCAGCGGCTTCAGAACAGCCCCGAAGGACTTGAATTCAGCCTGAGGGGGATGGGGACAGGGGCCCAGCCATCTTGGTGGGGCAAGCTCCCGCATATAAAGGCAGACACCCTTCTGGTCACAGGCTCTGAGGATATAAAATTCTGCACCCTGGCTGAAAGGATGTCCAAGCTGATTCCAGTATGCCAATGGGAGACTGTATTTGGAGCCGGACATGCAATACATGTGGAAGAACCAGAAAAGTTTGGTACAATAGTAAGTGAGTTTTTGCAGAAATTATAAAAAGGAGGATTCCGTTATGACTGTAGAATGGATTGCTGGACGCAATTATGAAGATATTTTATACGAAACTTACAACGGAATTGCTAAAATCACAATTAACAGGCCAGAAGTACATAATGCCTTCCGTCCGAAAACCGTAATGGAGCTGATTGATGCTTTTGCTTATGCGCGCGATGATGCAAGCGTAGGTGTTATCATCCTGACTGGTGCAGGGGAGAAAGCATTCTGTTCCGGCGGCGACCAAAAGGTCCGCGGGCACGGCGGATATGTGGGCGAAGATGAAATCCCGCGCTTGAATGTCCTGGATCTGCAGCGACTTATCCGTGTCATTCCAAAGCCTGTCATTGCGATGGTAAAAGGCTATGCAATCGGTGGAGGCCATGTCCTTCATATCGTATGTGACCTGACTATTGCTGCTGATAATGCGGTCTTCGGACAGACAGGTCCTAAAGTCGGAAGCTTTGATGCAGGGTACGGATCAGGCTATCTGGCAAGAATCGTCGGCCATAAGAAAGCACGCGAAATCTGGTTCTTATGCCGTCAATACGGCGCACAGGAAGCTCTTGATATGGGGCTTGTCAATACAGTTGTGCCGCTTGAAAAAGTGGAAGAAGAAACAATTCAGTGGTGCGAGGAAATCCTTGAGAAGAGCCCGACAGCCATCCGCTTCCTGAAAGCAGCGTTCAATGCAGACACAGACGGACTGGCTGGAATTCAGCAGTTCGCCGGGGATGCTACGCTTCTTTACTATACAACAGATGAAGCGAAGGAAGGCCGCGATGCGTTCAAAGAAAAGCGCAAGCCGGACTTTGGGCAATTCCCGCGTTTCCCTTGATTAATAGGATAATAAAAACAGCTTGATGGCAAACCATCAGGCTGTTTTTCTATGGCATTTTAAAACGCTGGATATGCAAGGAAGGTGAAGCCAATGGGTGAATTTCTCCCGCAATTTTTAAAGAAAAGAGCCGATTTAACACCGGACAGGCACGCCCTCTATTTTGAAGGAAATGCCTATACTTTCAAACAATTATACGATGCAGCCTCCCAGGTGGCCGGAAAGCTGGCTGGTGCAGGGGCAGTCAGGGGCTCATATACCGGGGTGCTCCTGAAAAATCATTCTGATTCTGTCTTCATCCTGCTTGCCCTTCAGCTATTGGGAGCCACAGCGGTTATCCTGAATAACCGGCTGACTGCTGAGGAGATCGGCTGGCAGCTGGCAGATTCCAATGCTACGCTTCTGATTACAGAGGCAGCATTTACAGATAAAGCCCGGGAGCTGTCACTGGATGGCTGCAGCTTGGTGATGAAGGAGGTGCTCGCTGAACAGCCTTCAGCTGCCATTATGGCGGTGGAGGAAGTTTCGCTGGATCAAGTGTGCACCATTATGTACACCTCCGGGACGACCGGACATCCGAAAGGAGTTCTTCAGACATATGGAAACCACTGGTGGAGTGCCTCGGGATCAGCCTTCAATCTTGGCGTCAGGGAAGATGACTGCTGGCTGTGCGCCGTCCCTTTATTCCATATCAGCGGCTACTCCATCCTGATGAGAAGCCTGATCTACGGAATCCCCGTCGTTCTGCACGGATCTTTCAGCGAGGAGCAGATCATCACGGACATTCGGGAGAAAAAGGTGACGATCATGTCTGTCGTCAGCACAATGCTTTCAAGGCTTGCTGCTTCAATTGGAGATAACGGACTGCCATCTCATTTTCGCTGCATGCTTCTTGGCGGCGGACCCGCTGCGCGCGATCTGCTCGAAAAATGCACGGCAAAGGGTCTGCCAGTCTATCAAAGCTATGGCATGACTGAAACTTCATCCCAAATCGTGACACTTGCTCCTGAATACAGCTTCTCAAAGCTCGGTTCGGCCGGGAAGCCGTTATTTCCTTCCCAACTGAGAATCATGGAGGGAGACAGGGAAGCAGAAAGAGGCCAGGCTGGTGAAATTGCCGTTAAAGGACCTAATGTCACACCTGGATATTTGAACAGGGAAGCGGAGACGGCCAAGGCGATGAAGGACGGCTGGTTTTACACAGGAGATATCGGCATGCTTGATGAGGAAGGTTTTCTTTATGTACTTGACAGGAGATCCGACTTGATCATTTCCGGCGGGGAAAATATATACCCGGCAGAAATCGAGGGAGTGCTCACTTCACATCCTGCAGTTGCTGATGCAGGTGTCATCGGTGTGAAGGACCCGGATTGGGGAGAAGTGCCGGCTGCTTTCATCCAGACCATGAATGGTGCAGAACTGTCATCTCAAGAAATCGAGGAATTCTGCCTCGGAAAGCTGGCAAAGTATAAAGTACCGAAAGCCTGCTATTTCGTTGAAGAAATTCCGAGGAATGCATCGCGAAAAATTTTGCGAAGAGAGCTGCGCACCATGCTGGGGAAGGGCGGAGAAGAATCATGAATATAAAAAAGGCTGTATTGCATGTGATCAGCATGCAGCTGAAAAAGCCTTTTTCCACCCATCTTGGCACCGTCAGCAGCAGGGAAGCCATTATTATCGAGCTGATAGACAGGGACGGATTGAGCGGATTTGGAGAAGCGGTTGCTTTTTCTTCTCCTTGGTACACGGAAGAGACTGTCAGGACATGCTATCATGTCATCAAGGATTTTCTCATTCCTTTGCTGAAGGAGAATCCCGGCCTGAAGGCGGAAGATGCTCACATCCTGTTCAGCTCTGTGAGGCGAAACCAGATGGCAAAGGCGGGACTGGAGTCAGCATTATGGGACCTCCAGGCCAAACAGGAAGGAAAGCCGCTCCATTCTCTGCTGGGAGGAACGAGAAGCCTGATTGGCTCTGGTGTCGCTGTGGGTGCAAAAACCGTAAAGGAAAGTCTCCTGCAGATCGAAGGATTTCTTCAGCAAGGCTACAGGCGCATCAAGGTGAAAATCAGTCCGGAAAATGATCTGCAGCTGTTATCAGCTATCCGGAAAGAATATCCTGATATCGACCTGATGGCCGATGCCAATTCCGCTTATACGCTCAAGGATAAAGACAGGCTGAAGGCACTTGATGAATTCAGGCTGCTGATGATTGAACAGCCGCTTGCCCATGATGATATTATCGACCATAGTGTCCTGCAAAAAAGCATCAGCACCCCGATCTGCCTGGATGAAAGCATTGTCTCTTTCAGTGATGCGAGGAAGGCAGCTGAGCTTGGCAGCTGTAAAGTGATCAATATTAAACCCGGCCGGGTCGGCGGATTATCAGAGTCTAAGCAGATCCATGATTATTGCCTGCAGAATGGAATTCAGGTATGGTGCGGCGGCATGATTGAATTCGGCGTTTCAAGGGCCCATAATATCGCTCTCGCTTCACTGCCGGGTTTTGAGATACCAGGGGACATATCAGGCTCTGAGCGCTACTGGGAACAAGATATCATCACGCCCGGAGTCACTGTGGAGGATGGTTTTATAAATGTTCCTGAGGGGCCGGGAATAGGCTTTGAAATAAACAGGCGCAGGCTGGCGGAAGTGACATTGAAGAAAGAAGCTGTGTCATTCGTTTAAACCTCAAAAAACAGGCACTTGCTTAATAGCAGTGTCTGTTTTAAATATAAGGCTCTGTTAAGGTCTGTTGTTGATTTTTTGATTGGATGGAAAGATAAAAAAGGAAGTCTTATCCTTATTTGAGTGACCATAGAGCCTTAAAATAAGCGGAGATTTTCCGGTTAGGATGCTTAATATGGCACTGGTGGGTGTAAATAAGCGGAGAATTTCCGGTTATGGTGAGCGAAGTTGCCCACTTTCCTGTTTTTTGATCCGATAGCCGTAATTTCTCCGTCTATTTAAGCTATTTTTAGAGATTTTTTGAATTTAGGGGGAATTCTTCCGCTTATTTTTCAACCTATCACCGGTTCCCTTATTCAGGTCCGGGAAGTCGCCCTTTTTTGGCTGGGCGGGGATTGCCCTTTTATAGATTTTGATTATAGGGCGGGTCAGTTTAACGCAAATATTAAAAAATAGAACTCCCACAAATCAGGAATTGAACTTTGAATATAAAGGAATATTCACCGCAAGGTTATATATTAATACACTCCCCAATTCCTTTAGTCTGCTCCCCATTTTATCCTCAAACAACTCATGTTTACCATAACCCGGCATAGTGAATGAGAATAATATAGATAACAGAAAGGAGGTTAATCTATGGTGCATAAACTAACTGCTGCTGTTCTTCTTGCTGCCCTTTTAGCCGGATGTTCAGAAGGCGGGTCAGGGGATGGTACAAAGGAAGAAGCAGATGCCGTGGAAGAAACAGCCAGTCCTGAGAATGTAAATGGACAGCAGCCAGAAGGCGGAAAGGAAGGTCAGGTAGAAGAGCATGAAAAAAATGATGAGCCAATTGAACAATCGGCAGAAGAAATGGCAAAGAGCATTGTGAAGGCGCTGGAAAATGAAAACTACGGCGCAATCTCAGAATACGTCTCTAAAGAGAAGGGTCTGTTGATTTCACCATACGAATTTATTGAAAGCGATGCAGTCGTCTTGTCTAATGAAGAGATGGAGAATCTAAGCAGCATTGAAAAAGAATATTTGTGGGGATACCATGATGGAAGCGGCAAGCCCATCCGGTCGGTGCCGCAGGCTTATTTTGACCGGTATAAAGGATTTACAGAGCCGGATCAGATCATATTGGGGGATGTGCAGCAGAGAGGCAACACGAAGAATAATATTAAAGAAGTCTTTCCTGATTCAAAAACGGTAGAGTTTTATCAGAATGGAACAGATAAATATGGAGGGATGGATTGGAGGAGTCTGTACTTGGTATTTCAGCAAAGTGCAGAAGGCAAGCTGAAATTGTCTGCGCTGGTTACAGGAGAATGGACTATTTAAAAGCCAGGCCAGGACAAATTTCCCGGCTTGGCGTTTTACATTTCCTATTCATGCGGCTTGAAGGTTTTGCAGTCCGTTTCATGGCTGTTCTCGGCCTGTTCGCCATGATGGCTGACAACATAAATCTGGTCGGCGCCGCAGTTATTCCCTTTTTTCCAGTAGGTGCAGTTGTTTACTTCACATAGTACATCCTGTGCCATCTGTATTCACTCCTTAAAGTATTTGATACAGCATTAGCTTTTGCTGCCCGGCTGGTGGGAATACGTGACAGAAAAAGGGAAGCTTTAGTTCGGCTGTTTGCTGCCCTTTTGCCTCAGGTAGCGTTTGTCTTTCATAAAAAGGCTCCAGAAGTAGACAAAACCCGGGAAAAGAATGGCAAAGCCTGCAATATAGGTGGCAAACACGGCCCTGAATGAATTGGGGTCTGTAAACCCTGATTCAATGGTGACCTCAGGATAGACCATGTATGGGAGATGTGCCTTTCCGTAAACAAAACTGGCTGCCAAATATTGCAGTGTGACAGCGATGACAGCAAGCCTTGGGATTCCTTTCGTCCCTTTTTTTGTAACTGAAGGCAGGAGCAGCGCCAGGATTCCCAGTAGAAATAAACCTACTGACAGCATCAGAATGGGCATATCCTCGATCATTTTATTATACAGCCAGGCAGCTTCAAGGCTGAGGGTATGCATAATGACAACACCCATTAAGAGCGATACGGGCCCGATCATCAGGGCATCCCGGCGGTAAACATAGTAAGCATCCATTTCATCCGCTGCCTTGGAATAATCGGCCAGAAGAAGAGAAGAAAGAAACAGAGTGCTGCTGACGGCAAAGCCGAAAAAGGCATACTCGTTTTGGCTTGTGAAAAGCTTGGCCAGATTAAGCGACTGGCCGCCATCTGAAAAGTCAATATAATCGCCGTGTGTAATCGGCAGCACACTGATCAATAGGCCGGGAATCAGAATCCCCGAAATCCCGGATATGATGGTGAGCGGCTTTTTATAGTCACTCGCAATGTTCGAGAACACAAGAAATGCGCTTCGGATGGCCAGCAATAAAAGGATCATGCTCCCAGGTACAAGCAGCACGGTGCCCAATGTGTAAGCTGCGCCCGGAAACAGGCTGTATATTGCAACGACGAGTGCCACAATGAAAGTGTTCGTCACTTCCCATGTCGGGGAAAGATAGCGGTTGGCGATGTTAGTGGCCTTTGTTTTGGTCCTTTTCATATAGACCATCGACCAAAAGCCGGCGCCGAAATCCATCGTTGCCATGACAGCATAGATGAATACAAATCCCCACAGGATTGTGATGGCTAATAGAGCATCTGACATGCTTTCTCACCCCTTATGTATTGGAGCCATACAGCGGGACTCCCTTTTCCTTGGTCCGGTTGATATCGTCGAGTACCGTATTTCTTTTGAAATAATACAGAAGCACCAGTACAACCGTCAGTCCGAGAATGACATAAACGGCAGCAAAAAGGACAAATAAGATGCCAAGGTTCCCGGCCGTCGTTACCGAATCCTCAGTTGACAGTACCCGGTAAATTGTCCAGGGCTGTCTGCCTGTGCAGGCGAAAATCCACCCGAATTCAATCCCGAGGACAGCGGCAGGGCCGGACAGCACAAACGCCCACATAAATATTTTTGGGAACCTGTCTTTTTTTAAGAATTTATTCCAGAAAAACGCTACAAAGGAAAGGAGGATCAGCAGACTGCCTATGGCCACCATCCCATTGAAGAGCGTATGGACAAAAAGCGGCGGCCACAATTCTTCCGGAAAATCGTTCAGGCCGATGACCACTGTGTCAAAGCTGTTTCCTGCCAGAAAGCTGAGCGCCCATGGAATTTCAATGCCCCATTTTACCTCCTGTGTCTCCCGGTCGGTAAAGCCTCCGACTGCAAGCGGGGCATGTGACTGCGTCTCAAAAAGCCCCTCCGCGGCAGCGAGTTTTTCCGGCTGGTACTCATGGAGATACTGGGCGGAAGCATGGCCGTTCAAGGCAGTCAGCAATGAGAAAATGCCGCCGACAATCAGGCTCAGCATGAGTGCTTTTTTATGAAAATCATATACCCTTGTCCCGAACTTATTGCGCAGCATCTTAAAAGCAGCCACAGACGCGACTACAAAGGCGCCTGTTGTATAGGCAGAAACAGCCACATGGCCTGCTGTCACGAGAAAGCTTGGATTGAAGAAGGCTGCCCAGGGATCAATGTCTACAATTTCTCCGTTTTCAATCCTGAAGCCCTGCGGTGTCCCTTCAAAGGCATGGACATTTGTTATCAGGACAGCAGAAGCAAATGCACCGAGTGCAACGAGGACAAGGCTCGAAATCCTCATCCACGGAGGGATCCGTTCAGCAGCATAGACATAAATGGACATAAACAATGCTTCAATGAAAAAGGCATAAATCTCAATCTGGAACGGAAGGGCCATGACCCGCCCAATCACTTCCATAAAGCCCGGCCAAAGCAGGGAGAGCTGAACGCCCGCAATGGTTCCTGTCGGAATGCCGACTCCGAGGAGGACAGCAAAGGCTTTTGTCCAGCGCTTTGCCATGATGACATAGTCATGGTCCTTTGTTTTCTGATAAATAAGCTCTGCTGTCAGCATCATCAGCGGAAGCCCAACGCCGATTGTCGCGAAAATAATATGGAAACCCATTGTTGTCCCAAACAGAGAGCGCGCAATTACCAAGTCATTCATATTTATCTTCCTTTCGCCAATTCTTCCATTTACATAGTGTCTGCGATTCATTCTGGAATATGTAAACATTTCCTTGAAAACAGAAAGAAAATGACAGGTGAATTTCGCTCATATAAAAAAGCAGCAGGAATATTACCTGCTGCTGTATCCTTAATTATTCAAGGCTTTCTCTATCCCTTTCAGGTTGTTTTCCATCAGGGTAAAGTAGGTTTCTTTATTATCGATATTTTCATCTGTCAGCACAGACAAATTATGAAGCTGCAGCGATTTGGCGCCAACTTCATTCTGGACGATTTCCGTCAGTTTTGAGCTTACATTCTGTTCAAAAAAGATATAGTTCAAGCCATGCTCCCTGGCTGTTTTGATAATGTTTTCCAATTCCTTCTGTGTTGGTTCATTGGATGTGGAGAGACCTGAAACACTGATTTGCTCTAAACCATATCTTTTCTCCCAGTATCCGTATGCTGCATGGGAGACAATGATTTCTTTATGTTTTGCAGAATCAATAGTTTCCTTAAATTCATGGTGGAGGGAATCCAGTTCAGCGGCAAGCTTTTGGAAATTTTCTTCAAATTCCTTTTGGCGCTCCGGCATCTTCTCTGCCAGCTCATCTTTAATAGCTTCAGCCAGATCGGCAGCATAAAGAGGATCAAGCCATACGTGAGGATCAACATCGCCATGATTGTGTCCATCATCTTCATGGCTGTGTCCGTCATCTTCATGGCTGTGTCCGTCTTCTTCATGGCCTTCCGCTTCTGTTCCTTCTTCATGGGCGTGCCCATCTTCTGTACCGGCCATATCAATATTTTCTCCTGCCGCCAGCAATGTTACATTCTCATTCTCGAGGGTGCCTTCGGCTTTGCTCACAAATCCTTCAAGGCCAAGGCCGATGTAAATGAACAGATCTGAATCGGCAAGAGCCATCATATCCTTTTGCGAGGGTTCGAATGTGTGCTCGTCAGCTCCCGGAGGATAGATGGTTTGGGCATCTACATAGCTGCCGCCAATTCTTTCCGCAAAATATTGGAGCGGATATACCGTTGTATACACATTCAGCTGATTTTTTGTATTTTCCTCCGCCTGGTCTGCATTTCCGTCCCCGCAGCCCGCCAGAAAAAGGCTGACCGGCAGCAATAGGGTGAGGAGCATGATTAACTTTCTCATAATAACCGCCTTTCATAAGTAAACCGTATTTATTTCGATTTGATTGTGATACATGATCATATGTTCTTAATGTTGATTATATAATACGTAATCGTTACGATTTTACTAAGTAATCTTACAAAATTTTTCTGTGAAAAGCAAGGGAAAAATTTTGTCTAAGAGAACGGGATTATGTATGCTAGAAGGTAGTGAATCATTATAAAGCCTACAGGAGGATATTATGAAACTGTTACAGCAAATATTAGACCATAACAAGGATTTCGTTGAAAATAAGCGTTACGAGGAGTTTGCAACAACAAAGTTTCCCGATAAACGGATGGTGATCCTGACATGTATGGACACAAGGCTGCTTGAGTTATTGCCAAAAGCCATCAATGTTGCGAATGGGGATGTCAAAATCATCAAGAATGCAGGTGCGCTTGTGGCCCATCCGTTTGGCAGCATTATGCGAAGCATCCTGGTGGCTGTTTATCAGCTGCAGGCGGACGAAGTTTTCGTCATCGGCCATCATGACTGCGGAATGAGCGCCATCAAGCCGGAGCTTGTGATTGAAGAAATGAAGAAGAGAGGCGTGGACGAGTCTGCCTTTGAAACGCTGGCATATTCAGGGATCAATGTAGAAGAGTTCCTTAAGGGATTCAGCTCCGTAAGCGAAAGTGTCGCCCACAGCGCCGATATGATCAAAAAGCACCCGCTCATGCCGAAGGATGTACCGGTCCATGGCCTTGTCATCAATCCGGAAACAGGAAAACTGGACCTGGTGGTTGACGGGTACGGGCAATAGTCATTTCTCGTTTTTCTCAGGAACAGGATCAAAGCCTCCAGGATGGAATGGGTGGCATTTGGTTATTCTGCGCACAGCAAGCCAGCCCCCTTTAAAGGGGCCAAATCTTTTGACGGCCTCCAGGCCATAATGGGAGCAGGTCGGGTAAAAACGGCAGGACGGCGGCTTAAGGGGCGAAATGGCAATCTGATAAAAACGGATCAGTCCGATCATCATCTTTTGAAGCATGTACTGCCTCATCCTTTCCACATCATAATTATTGATTATACTGTTTTGGAATCATAAGAGTCCATCTGCATGCATAGTTATGCTGGTAACGGACTGGGAATTTTATTCTATATTAATTTGATGAAAATAGTCGGCTTTTGCGTTATAATTGAAATTAAGACTTATAAGGAGTGATTACATGCCTTCAGTAGAAAGCTTTGAATTAGATCATAATGCCGTTAAAGCTCCATATGTAAGACATTGCGGTGTCCACAAAGTGGGAAGTGACGGAGTTGTTAATAAATTCGATATCCGCTTCTGCCAGCCAAACAAGCAGGCGATGAAGCCGGACACCATCCATACGCTTGAACATCTGCTTGCTTTTAATATCCGTACCCATGCAGAGAAATACGATCATTTCGATATTATTGATATTTCTCCAATGGGCTGCCAGACTGGCTACTATCTTGTTGTCAGCGGGGAGCCGACAGTGGAAGAAATCATTGATTTGCTTGAAGATACATTAAAGGATGCTCTTGAGATCACTGAAATTCCGGCTGCAAACGAAAAACAGTGCGGCCAGGCCAAGCTACATGACCTTGAAGGGGCAAAGCGTCTTATGCGCTTCTGGCTGGATCAAAGCAAGGAAGATCTGAAGCAAGTATTTGCTTAATAGAACGCAGTGCGCAAAAACCGGCATAATGCCGGTTTTTTTGCTGTCAGCTATTATAAAATGGGCGACAGCAGCCTCGATATGGATTCTTTAAGGCGGATGTAAAAACTTCTTTTGCTGTAGCGCTCTGCATCCATCAGGCTGGAAAGTTCAATATCATCACGGAATTTGCCGGCAAGCTGGCCGGATACCTCTTTATCATATATAAAGGCATTGACCTCAAAATTCAGCCGGAAGCTTCTTACATCTATGTTGGCTGTACCGACGGAAGAAATCTTTTCATCGACCACAATGGTTTTGGCGTGAATGAAACCATTATCATAAATATAAATTTCTGCTCCGGTTTTCAGCATTTCCCCGATGTATGAGTAAGTTGCCCAATAGACAAACATATGGTCCGGCTTATTCGGAATCATGATTTTTACTTTTACCCCAGAAAGTGAAGCAATCCGAAGTGCATCAAGCAGGCTCGCATCAGGGATGAAGTACGGCGTCTGGATCATAATGCTCTCCTTAGCCGAGCTGATCATCTTGATATAGCCATTTTTAATCTGTTCCCATTCTGAGTCAGGACCGCTGTTGACGATTTGGATCCCGATATTTCCGCTGCCGGCGCTTTCCGGAAAATACCGGGTATGATAATGGATATCATGGCGGTGTGACGCCTGGTTCCAGTCAAGGATGAATCTTGTCTGGATGGCGTGGACAGCCTCTCCGGTAATCCTCAGGTGGGTATCCCTCCAATAGCCGAAGGAAGGATCCAGTCCCAGATATTCATCTCCGACATTAAAGCCTCCCACATAGCCTACCTTGCCGTCTATGATGGCAAGCTTCCGGTGGTTGCGGTAATTGACCCTGATATTGATAAAAGGGAGCTTTGACGGGAAGAAAGCTTCCACTTCCCCTCCGGCTGCACGCAGCTCCCTGAAGAAACGTTTAGTCACGCCTCTGGAGCCCAATTCATCATACAGGACCCTGACCTTTACTCCTTCTTTTGCTTTTTCGGTTAAAAGGGAAACAAGCCCTTTGCCGAGGTTGTCCTTTTTAAAAATATAATACTGCAGATGGATATGATCCTGTGCCGATTTTATATCGCCGATTAAAGAATCGAATTTCTTCCTTCCGTCGGTAAATATCTCAACTTCGTTATCCTGGGTAAGGACGGCTTCATTATTGATCAAATGCATATAGATCAAATCATAGCTGTCCCTGATGGTTTCATTGCGAAAGGAAAACAATTGATTTTTAATTGATTGAACCTGCTGTCTGATCATTTCATCTATGCCGACCTTTTCCCGGTCCTCCCATTGAAACATCTTCCTTCGCGCAAGGTTCTGGCCAAACAGGAAATACATGATGAAACCAAGAATCGGTATGAAAAATAAGACCATCAGCCACGCCCAGGTGCCTCCTGCGTCCCTCCGCTCCAGGAAAATAACAATGATGGCAAAAATCACATTCAGCACAAAAATCAGACTGATAAATATCGAATAAACATCCATGAAAAACACTCTCCCTGCTAAGGCAAAACCGCTTGCATCCAGTAGTCTGACGGCCGGCATCAATAATAGGATAGTGCCGGCCGCTTATGCACCGTTTCAAATGGCAATTAGAATAGGTGTTTAAGCCTTGTTTTCTGTCTCTGTTTGCTCTGCTTCTGTATTTTCCCCCTCTTCATTTTTCAGGTGGGGGTTGTTCTCAATTGGATCGACGGTATGTTTATACGTATATGCCTTGGAGGTTGTGACTACACTCAGGAGCAGTACGACTAAAACAATAATGATGCTGATAATTAAAATGATATACATGATTTCCCTCCTTTTGAATAGACGGGAAGAACAGCTGCCCACATGCTTCTGTATTTTTCCCTTTAAATTGCCTGATAATCGCGGGTTTTCCAATATTCGTATTTTATCATGAAACATTGGCCTGGTGGGTTTTCATAAAAAAAGCAGCAGCATGTTTTTAAAAAACGGAGGGTGGGTACTATAAAGAAGGGAGGTTGATAGTATGTCAAATCAATTAGTACAAGCAGTTAATAAACAGGTGGCCAATTGGACGGTATTATATGTAAAGCTCCATAATTACCACTGGTACATAAAGGGCCGCCACTTCTTTACCCTTCATGAAAAATTTGAGGAGCTGTACAACGAGGCAAATGAACATATCGATGTTCTTGCTGAAAGGGTGCTTGCCCTGGAAGGCAGCCCTGTTGCTACGATGAGGGAATGCCTTGAAATGGCTTCTGTTGAAGAAGCGTCAGGCTCTGAAAAAGAAGAGGATATGGTCAGGAGCATCTGCAATGATTTCATCAAGATGGAGGATGAACTGCAAAGTGCCATCGAAATTGCTGAAGAGGCAAATGATGAGGGCACAGCGGATATGCTGCTGTCTGTGAAGCAGAGCTTGAAAAAGCATATTTGGATGTTCAAAGCATTCTTAGGATAAGGATAAAAAGCATCCGGCAGCTGCCGGATGCTTTTTTGGTATGCAAAAAAAGAAGAGAAAGGAGCAGCCTGGATATATGATACTACTGGCTTTTCCTTTCTCTATTTATGTATCAATTTAATGAATATTCCGCTGAGGAAATATCGGATGCCTTTCCTGGCCGTAGTCCTCATTGGCAAATTTGCCCTTCAGGCTTTCGATTAAATAAAGGCCCATCAGGCTGTAAAGCTCCTGCTTATCCATTTCCTTCAGGAGGGAAAGAAGGTCATCATAGCTCATTTCCTCAAGAAAAGCGAATGCAAGCATATCAATGTCTTCCTCATCCCCTGTCAGCTTTCCGCGGTACAATTCGTAGAGCTCGTCAACAATTTTCATATGGTACACCTCCTCAAGATGGATTGCTAATGTATATTCGCGGCGGCCAGGAAAAATCCTGCCCGCCAGTCTTTCTATATTATATTTAGTAAATACCCTTCATTATGAAAAGTATTCCCCGAGAATAAAATTGCCTTCCTTGAGGGAAACAAAGATAAGAAGGAAATAAAAAGGGGATGACCAGGATGGAAAATAGGAAAGTGTATTATATAAGCGTTGCCAGCGGAGAAATATCCCAGAGTTCGGACAGTTCGCCCTGGAATTTTAAAATAGAGGCCAATGACGAAGAAATCACCAGGCTTAGGGAGTATTTTGACCAGAATCACTCAACTGACTGGCAGAATTTCTTCCGTGCCCATGTTCCGTATGTCCAGTATCATTATGACCGGGAGAATGATGCCTATGATGAAGGCCTGGCCGGGGCATACAAAATGATTTATGAGCTTGGGGATGAAGAAGCCAGGAAGCATATTGATGAGATGGGTATTCTTGGGGGGAGAAATTAAAAAAGTTTCCTATACTTCGTTTCAGGCGAATGAGGAAGGTATAAGAAGTATCTTGTTACTACTGTGCTTTACGAATATATTTCTAACAGTCAAGTCTTTTCATTGGATCTGTTTTCCTGTCTGGCCTGCGGGGTACAGTTGCCCAATTTATTTCAAAGCCCTGTTGATTGGAGTGCAAGGCACGTAGACTCCTGCGGGATTGCAGCGGCAAAGCTGAGACCCCGCAGGAGGTACGACGAGGAGGCTCAGCGCCGCCCCGCGGAAAGCGAAGTGCCTGGAACGCAAATCAACAGCCCCATTAAAGGAAGGATTTTTTTAGTTGAACTTCAGCGCACGATGCCCTATGCAGGTAAAAAGACTTTTCACAATAAAATACAAAAAAGGGGCAAGGAAATCTTTCCCCGCCCCGATTATGTTTGCTATTTTACATCTCCATTTCAACTGCTGTGTCCAAAACCTCTTGAGGGATTGTGATTTCTTTTACCTCGTTGTAGTCTGAGTATTTGCCCTCGATTTTTTGATTGAGTGAGACTGTCTGCCCTTCAACTGCCATTTCCATAGTCATATCCATATTCAGTGATGAAGGATAGAAAGTTTCCTTATCAACCAGAATGGTGTAATCGACGTTTTCAATCTTCATATTGTTAAATACTTCTTCATCAGCAGCCATTTCCGGCGGCAGTGTATCAGCCATTGTTTCTTTCATAAGTTCAGTGAATTTTTCTCCTGATGCTTTCAGTTTGAGAATGAAATGATTGTCGTCCTGTTCAAATGTGAAGTCATCTGTAAATTCCTGCAGCTTTTTTAATTCTTCAGCCGGATTTGTCTGCTGACCGGACATTTGGATCAGCTGGTCTGACATTTCTTTGGGAAACTTCATCCATGTTTCTCCAGCAGGGTCATACATGAACATGCCTTCTTCAGTAAAATAGCTTTCAGTCTCATAAGTTTCACCGGACTGGTCCTGGGACATGGCCGTTTTTTGGTAAAAGGCCATTGGCTCTGTAACGACATCCATCTGGATATCAGAGCTGATATTCATGTTTTCTTCCTCCTGGCCGGCGCTGATCATCTGATCCATTGTCATATCGACCGAAAAGCTATTTAGGTTTTCTGAAGCCTCTGTCGTTTTATCCAAAACTTCCTCAAGCGTAAGGTCAGATTCATTCTCTGCTGTTTCGCCATTTTCTGCAGCCGTGCCATTTTCATCTGAGTTATTGCTCTCACTGACAGGGGCAGCCGTCTGGTTGCATGCTGCCAGCATGAATAAAAGGATAAGGCTAGCTGCTAATGATAGAATTTTTTTCAAAATATACACTCCTCTGTTAGTATTTGTTATCTTTTTTACGGACGGTTTGCCGAAAAGTTTCGAGAATTGCCTAATATGGTCCATTAAGCCTAAATATAAATATCCTGATTACGCTCCCTCCCTTTATAATACGCCCTATACAGGGATATTTATGTATCCACTGCGAGTTTCATAGGAAAATTGTATGGATTCACAGGTCCTTTCCCTATTTAGGAAGAGCTTAATCTGTTTTTATATGAAAAATTTACCTGTATGCGCTGCGAAAGTGGTTTCCTGCTGAAAGCTTCTTCTATAATAGAGAAAAAGGAAAACAGGAGTGGACTTGAATGGAAGTTTTCAAAGATTACAATGGGGGGACTGTCAGACTGTCTTTCCAGAAGGGATCATTCCTTGAAAAAGCAAAGCATGTCCTTGTCATATGCCGGTATGAAGATAGCTGGCTTCTGACGGATCACCAGGAGAGGGGCTGGGAGTTCCCGGGCGGAAAATGTGAAGCGGGAGAAACGATTGAAGAGGCAGCGAGGAGAGAGGTCCGGGAAGAGACAGGAGCCCTGCTTGATGATCTGCGGTTTATCGGCGAATATGAGGTAAAGCTGGATGGCCTGTCTTTTGTAAAGGCCATTTACTGGGGGCATGCAGCAGAGCTGGAGAAAAAGGATTCTTATCTGGAGACGGATGGACCGGTTCTATTTAAAGGGGATTTGCTGGCGGAGAGGATGGACAGCCGCTTCAGCTTCATCATGAAGGATGACGTGGTAAAAAGGAGCATTGAAATGGTGGAAGGACAGCTTTGAAGGGAAACAGCCTTCCGATTGGCAAGTGCATCAAAATTGGCGGTCGGAGGGTACTCCCAAGCCGGCAAGTCGGTATCTGCTGCGGTGCTTTCCCGCTTCATTTTTTTAGTTTTTAACATAAACGTTTTACCAATAAATATAAGCAGACTGCAACCTTGACCCAATTTTTTTAAAAAACTTTGTTGATTGGAGTGGAAGGCACGTAGACTCCTGTGGGAGATAGCGGCAAGGCTGAGACCCCACAGGAGCGGCAGCGACGAGGAGGCTCAGCGCCGCCCCGCGGAAAGCGAAGTGCCTGGAACGCAAATCAACAGCCCCATTAAAGGGCAGGGGAAAATTGAAACGACCAGGATGGCAACATTCAGCTTTTAATCAGTTTTTTCTCGAGCAGATCCACAAGCTGGTACATAATAGTGGCAAAGACAGCGATGATGAGGAGCGACAGCATGACAAGCGTAAAGTTGAATACCTGGAACCCGTAAATGATCATATAGCCAAGTCCTTTTGAAGAAACCAGGAATTCTCCGACAATCACTCCGACCCAGGACAGGCCGACATTGACCTTCAATGTGGAGATGATGACAGGGAAGGAAGCTGGAAGGATGGCTTCCTTAAAGCATTGGGCCCTGGTGGCGCCAAAGGTCTGGAGCACCTTCAGATAGTTGGGATCCACTTCCTTAAAGGATGTATAAACGACTATGGTTGTAATAATGACTGATATGATGGCGCCCATGGCGACGATGGATGTAAAGCTCGGACCGAGGGCAACAATCAGGATTGGCCCGAGAGCAACCTTGGGCATGGCATTCAGTATGACAAGATACGGATCCAGTATTTTCTGGATGATAGGAGACCACCAGAGAATGGCAGCCAGCAATGTGCCAAGGAAGGTTCCCAGGACAAAGCCGAACACAGTTTCCGAAAGGGTGATTCCGAGGTTGGCCAGGAGAGAGCCGTCGCTCAGCTTGGACAGGAACAGCTCCCATACCTTTGATGGCGAGCTGAAAATCAGCGGATTGATCCATTCGTTCCTGCTGAATATCTCCCAGCCGGCAAAAAAGAAAGCGAATATGACCAGCTGAAAAAAGCGGACCCGCCTTTTCTCGCTTCTCAGCCCCTTCTTGTATTCAAGATGCAGGGCTTCAATCCTGTTATTCTGACTCAAGGGACTCCATCTCCTTCCATACAGTCTGGAACAATGTAGAATATAAAGAATGGCTTCTGGCCTGAAAAGGGCTTAGATTCCGCAGTTCATCCGGGATGTGGAAGGTTTTATGGAGCCTTCCGGGGCGAGGGGAAAACATGAATATCCTATCGCTCATGGCAATGGCCTCGCCGATATCATGTGTCACAAGGATGGCCGTTTTTCCGAAAGCTTTCAGCGTGCCTGAGACAAGGTCTTCAAGCTTCAGTTTAGTCTGATAGTCAAGGGCGGAGAAGGGCTCGTCGAGCATCAGCAGCTTTGGTTCAGCAGCAAGGGTGCGCACCAGGGCCACCCGCTGGCGCATGCCTCCCGACAGCTGTTTGGGGAACTGTTTTTCAACACCGGATAATCCCATTTCAGCAAGCAGGCTGAAAGCATAATCCCTTTTGCTTCCGGTGTCTTCTCCTGCAAGCTTTAAGCCGATCAAGATGTTCTCCTCGATTGTTTTCCAGGGGAACAGATAGTCCTGCTGGAGCATATAACCGATCTTCCGTTCAGAAACATTGACTGGGCGCCCCTCAAGAGAGACCTTGCCCTCTGAGGGTTCTATAAGGCCTGCTATAATGGACAGAAGCGTAGTCTTTCCGCAGCCGCTTGGGCCAAGGAAGGAGACAAATTCCCCTTCCTTAATGCTTAAGGTAATATCAGAGAGGGCCGTGTTTGCAGTGTTTTTGGTAAAATAAGTATGATTGATCTGTTCAATCTCGAGAAAGTCCATTTTTTCACCCTCCGTTTCTTTAAATTCAGAGCCTTGCCTACTTCATCACTTTTTCGGCAATTTCTGTATTAACTAATGTTTCATGATCAATCCGTTTTGGAAGTTCGCCGGCCTCATCCATAATATCCTGGAGGTTTTTCCATTCCTCTTCATCCAATATAGGATCAGCTGCAAACGAGCCTTGGCTTCTGTAGCGGTCCACTACCATTTCGATGATGTCAAGGTCAGTGTCCTCGAAATATTTCTGGATTACTTCAGCTGTTTCCTGGGGCTCATGCGAATCAACCCACTGCTGTGCCTTATAGATTGCACGGGCAAATTTCTCAACCGTTTCACTGTTTTCTTTCATATAGCTTTCTTTTGCCATAAAGGTGGTATAAGGTACATGACCGGATTCTGTGCCAAAGGAGGCGACAATATGCCCTTTGCCTTCTTTTTCAAACACGCTGGCAGTCGGTTCGAAAAGCTGAACGAATTCACCTGTGCCTGAAGCGAAGGCTGGAGCGATATTGGCATAATCTACATTTTGGATCAGGTTTAAATCTTCCTGGGGATCAATTCCATGCTTCTTCAATACAAACTCCCCTACCATCTGAGGCATTCCGCCTTTGCGCTGGCCAAGGAAGGTTTTCCCCTTCAGCTGATCCCATGTAAAGTCGTCGATCTTTTCCCGGGATACGAGGAAGGTTCCATCTGTCTGTGTCAGCTGCGCAAAATTGATGACAGGATCATTTGTGCCCTGGCCGTATACATAGATGGAGGTTTCCGATCCGACAAGCGCCACATCTGCTCCATCCGAAAGAAGGGCTGTCATCGTTTTATCTCCGCCAGGGGTGGTTGTCAGTTTGACATCAAGGCCTTCTTCTTTGAAAAATCCCTTTTCAATGGCAACATATTGGGGAGCATAGAAGATGGAACGGGTAACTTCCGCAATCCTGACAGTCTGGACTTCGTCTTTGCCGCAAGCCGCCAGCGGCACCAGCAGTACAAATACAGCCAGCAAAGAAAAACCTATTTTTAAAGCTCTTTTCATGCTATTGCCTCCCGTGTGTAAAGGTGTGTGTTCTTATCTAAGCTATCGTATGATTTGGGCAAAAAATGTGTGAATGCCCAGGAACGGAAATTTAAAGGAAGGCTTTGTGCCTATTATTCTGCAGGGTTAAGGAGATGAGAATTGATGGAAGAAATGATTATAGACAGGCAGCGCTATCCTTCCCCAAACCCTGCCATTGAATTGAGCCTTATCACTTATACAGCCGGGGGATTAAAGATTAAAGGCCTGCTGGCAGAGCCGAAGGATGGGGAGATATATGATGGATTCCTTTATTTGCGGGGCGGAATCAAAAATGTGGGGAAAGTCAGGCCGGGGCGGATTGTCCAATTTGCTTCAGAAGGTTTTATTGTATTTGCGCCATTTTACCGGGGAAACCAGGGAGGGGAAGGGAATGAAGATTTTGCAGGTGAAGACAGGGAAGATGCATTTTCAGGCTTCCGCCTTCTTCAGAATCATCCCCGTGTAGATAAAGTCCATATTTTTGGCTTTTCCAGGGGAGGAGTCATGGCGCTCCTTGCAGCCATCCATCATCCTGAAGCGGCATCTGTCGTTACATGGGGCGGAGTCAGCGATATGGCATTGACGTATGTGGAGAGGAAGGATTTGCGGAGAATGATGAAGCGGGTAATTGGGGGAACACCGGTTAAATATCCTGAACGGTACGAAAGCAGGACCCCCCTCTATCATCTTGAGGATATGGGGCCTCCCGTGCTGATCATTCATGGAGCTAAGGACCACAATGTTTCTGTCGAGCACGCCTACAGGCTTGAAAAGCGGCTGAAGGCATTGGGGAAGCCGGTCGAGAGCTGGTATTTCAACGAATATACCCACTACTTCCCGCCGGCTGTCAACCGCAGGGTGGTTTCCGATTTAACTGCATGGATGAAAAAACAGGCTGAATACTGTACTATAAGAGTAGATTAGAGAATGAAGGAGAGATATCCTATGGGAATGCCTTTGGAATTAAATACAATGATTGTGACAAAGGGCAGGGAAACCAGGCTTGAAGACAATTATTTTACTCTTGAAAAAGAAGGCTACAGGATTTATCCGCTGGACATCCCCGTAGAAGTCCGCAAAACAAAAGAAGCTGATCTAAGCGGAACTGCCCTGATCAGGAAGCTTGAAATGCGAGATGGAAAAACACGCATCACTTATCAGCTGGTAGCACTGAATTCGACTAACTAAAAAGGCAGGCCCCTGTGATGGAGGCCTGTTCATTTTTTGTAAACGGCCGAAGAGGAAAGATTAGTGAAGCGGACCGATATACAGCGACTCTGGACGAAAGATCGCATTGTTGTCGGCCTGTTCAATTACGTGTGCTGTCCAGCCTGCTATCCGGGCAGCAGTGAATGTAGGTGTAAAGAGGGAGGAATCCATCTTCAGGGCTTTCATGATGGCTGCTGCGTAATATTCGACATTTGTATATAATGACCGGCCCGGCTTATATTCCCCCAGAAGCCTCAATGCTGTTTGTTCCGTTTCCAGCGCCATATCAAGCCATGTATCATAGCCGGCAAACTGCTGAAGCTTATCCTTTAATGCTGCTGCCCGCGGATCCAGCGTTTTGTATATGCGATGGCCAAACCCCATCAGCTTTTCCCCCCGCTCCAATTTCTCCCTGATGACAGCTTCTGCATCTCCCCGCTCCATTATTTCATCCAGCAGCTCTATCACTCCTGATGGAGCCCCTCCGTGAAGCGGGCCTTTCATTGTGCCGATTGCTGAAGTAATGGCTGAAATAAGGTCTGATTCTGTGGATGCAGTCACTCTTGCTGAAAAAGTCGAAGCATTCATCCCATGTTCCATTGTAAGAAGCAGATACGTCTCCAAAGCCTCTGAATGGGCCTTTTCAGGGATTTGTCCCTTCAGCATATAAAGATAATTGGCAGCATGGCCCACAGAGGGTTCAGGATCTACCGGCTGCTTCCCTTCCAGCAGCCGGCTCCTGAAAGCGATCATCACTGGTATGAGAGCGGTCAGCTGGACAGCCTGCCTTACTGCTGGCTTTTCCAGGCTTCCTCCTAGTGAGGATACAGCGGTTCTTAACACGTCCATCATGCTGAAAGACACGGGCATGGCTGTTATAATGCTGGCCACATGCGGAGGAATCGCCCTGAATGAGTGGAGTTCAGTCTTCAAATCGTCCAGTTCCCCGCGGGCGGGCAGGCGGCCATGCCAAAGCAGGAAAGCTGCTTCTTCAAAAGAGCACTTCCTGGTCAGTTCTCCGATTTCATAGCCCCGGTAAATCAGCTGTCCCTTCAATCCATCCACATGGCCAACGGAGGTTTCAGCAGCAATGATTCCTTTTAATCCTTTAGCAATCATTCTCATTCTCCTTTCCTTATCTGCTTTCATTGTATAAAATATTAATTATTAAGAAAATTAATTATTTTTAATTGAAATGATTAAGAAAATTAATCAGGAAGGGTGGAGCTATGGATTTAAGCTGGGTGACAACATTTATTGCAGCGGCAGAGACTGGCAGCTTCCGGAGAGCGGCAGACCTGCTTTATATCTCGCAGCCTACTGTTACAGTTCATATAAGGCAGCTGGAAAAAGAGACCGGGGCATCTCTTTTTGAACGGGGAGGCAGAAAGGTGGAACTGACCGAAGAAGGCAGAAGATATCTGGAACACTGCCGGAAGCTGATGGCTGTCCATCAGGAAAGCCTTGAAGATTTGCAGTCCATTTCACAGGGGTTCACTTCATCGCTGAATATTGCCATTTCCCCGCTTGTTGCTGATACCATCCTTCCATATGTACTGAAAAGCTATATAAAACAGCATCCAGAGGTCGAGATTTCAGTCGTCATCGCTGATTCTTCCGATATAGAAGGAGCTGTCAGCAAGGGGGTTGTGGATATTGGCCTTTCATGTCTTCCGGCCGCTGACCCGCAAATGATATCAGAGCTTCTATACAATGACAGGGTAATGCTTGTCGCCGGACATGACGGGAGAGATTCGGAAAGTGCCCCGCCCCTTGATGAAGAAGAGGTTCTCTTGTCTGCCTATCTTCTGACACATAACCACCCAGGCTATTGGGACCAGCTTTGCAGGGCGGTAAAGATTCGTTATCCCCGCGTGAAAATGATGCGGGTGTCGCAGACGCATATAACCAAGCGCTTTATAGCCGAAGGCCTTGGTGTATCTTTCCTGCCTGAGTCGACTGTGAGGCGGGAGCTTCTGGAAGGACGGCTATTGGAGGTAGAGTGCAGGAATATACAGCTGCCGGAAGCAGCTGCCTATGCAATCATGCGGTACAGCCATTCAAAGCAGAGGGAATTTTTAAGCTTTCTATCCAATTACAGAATCTAAAAGAGGGCAAACTGCTGCATGTTGTTTTGAAGCCTGGCTGAAAAGGAATGGATAAGCAGGGAGATGATAACAGTGGCATTTGATTATAAAATGGACTTTGAACAGATCGATTTCCGCAAAAATCCGGAGAAATACAGGGTTGGGAGAGGGGAGCAGGGGGTGCTGCTGGTCGAACCATATAAAAGTGAAATTCTTCCCCATTGGCGTTTCCGGACGCCGGAGATTGCAAAGGAGTCATCGGAAAAGATTTATCAGCTTTATTTGGAGTATAAGAAAAAAGGAGATTTTCCCGGCATGGACATGAGCCGTAAATTCATTCAGATGGGTTATACGCGTGCAAGGCGGTATGCGAATTATAAAGGCGGACGCAAGTATGATGATGATGGGGAGGTAAAGGAAAGGACCCTTGATGAGGAAAAAGCGGAGTCGGCACGTATTTTTAAGGAAAAATGGAACCTGATCAGAGAGGACCAGGAGTACCTGGAACTAAAAAAAGCCCATCAAAAGAAATATGGATAGAACAGCAAGCCGTGCCAGGATTCCGGGCACGGCTTGCTGCTTTTACCTATTCACTGTTAAAAGAATATCAGCTTTAATCAATAGTCAGGCCTCTGAAGGACCGCCTTTTTCCTCGATTTCAGCCGGTACGTCTGTGAATTTTTTGAAATTGGCCCTGAATTGGGCGGCAAGCTCTTTTGCTTTTTCGGCATATGCTTCCGGATCTGCCCATGTTTTTACTGGCTGAAGGACATCATCAGGAACACCAGGCACGTGAAGCGGAATCTCAAGGCCAAAGATTTCATCTTTTGCTGTCTCAGCATGATTCAGTTCACCGATCAAAGCAGATTGAACCATTGCGCGTGTGTAGGCAAGCTTCATGCGGCTGCCTGTTCCGTACTCCCCGCCTGTCCAGCCTGTATTGACAAGGAAGACGTTGGCATTATGCTCGCTGATTTTCTCGCCGAGCATTTGAGCATACCTCATTGCCGGCAAAGGCAGGAACGGTGACCCGAAGCAGGTTGAGAATGTGGCCTGCGGGGAAGTGATGCCGCGCTCAGTTCCGGCAAGCTTTGACGTATAGCCGCTTAAGAAATGGTACATGGCCTGCTCTTTAGAAAGCTTGGAGATTGGAGGCAGTACCCCAAACGCATCCGCCGTCAGGAAAATAATCGTATTCGGATGGCCGGCGACGCTAGGATCGACGATATTGTCGACAGCCTGGAGCGGATAGGCCGCACGGGTATTTTCAGTCAATGTATTATCGTCATAATCCGGAAGGCGTGACTCCTGATTGACGATGACATTTTCCAGGACAGATCCGAAGCGGATGGCGTCAAAAATCTGCGGCTCCTTCTCGCGTGTCAGGCCGATGCATTTTGCATAGCATCCACCCTCGACATTGAAAACTCCTGTTGATGACCAGCCGTGCTCATCATCTCCGATCAGGCGGCGGTTTGGATCAGCGGAAAGTGTCGTTTTCCCTGTTCCGGACAGCCCGAAGAAAAGGGCCACATCGCCTTCTGTGCCGACGTTTGCCGAACAGTGCATAGACAGGATGCCGTTTTCCGGAAGGACATAATTCATGATAGAGAATATCGACTTCTTGATTTCCCCGGCATATTCCGTGCCGCCAATCAATATAGTCCTGCGCTCGAAGGATACAATGATGAACGTCTCGGACTGTGTCCCGTCAATAGCCGGATCTGCTTTAAAATCAGGGGCGGAAATGACAGTGAAGGCAGCTTCATGTTCGAGCAGCTCTTCTTCAGAAGGACGTATGAAAAGCTGATGGGCAAAAAGATTGTGCCATGCATATTCATTGATTACTTGAATAGGAAGCCTGTGCTTTGTGTCGGCTCCTGCAAAACCTTTAAACACGTAAACTTCTTCTTTATCTTTTAAATGATCGATCACTTTAGTATAAAGACTGGAAAAGATCTCTTCGGAAATAGGCTGGTTCACTGGTCCCCAGTCGATCTTATCCTTCACGGATGCTTCTTCAACAATATATTTATCCTTTGGCGACCGGCCGGTATATTTTCCGGTTGTGGCGCAGATTGCACCAGTTGCCGTCAGGACGCCTTCCTGTTTATTCAGTACTTTTTCCACAAGCTGGGGTACAGACAATTGCATTTGAATATTCTGGCCTTGCAATAGGGTGCTGAGTTCGTTTGGGATGCTTACAGAATTCATCTGATGAATACCTTCCTTTGCCAATTTGTTTTTGAAAGTGATTACATCTCAAAAATAGTATAACACATTTAAATTATTAATCTATACTATTTAACTTTTTTCCTTGTGTTAACAAGAAATTGTAACAATTCACCTATTCTGAGAGGAAAGCTGCATAATTTTTTGTTGTTAAGGGTAAAAAAATAACAAAGTCAAGGGATATTTCGTGTATATATATTGACAATATGGTGAACGAAGAGGGATAATAAGGAAAAAAAGGGGAGCGATAAGCATGAACAGCAATCAAAAGGTTATAATCTTCACCAAAAATATCGGCGGAGCCATCCTGGCAGCTGGAATTCTCACTTTTCTGGCTGGATTTTTTGCAAACGGTTCCAGCTTACTGACTCCTATCGGAATCGGAATGGTCATAGGAGCAGTTTTCATTTTCCTCATGGGCATCTTCTTTAAAGCAACAGAAGAAATGCTCGAAAAAACAGAAGGCTGCAGACTGACAGTACAGCACAAAAAATAGGAGCGTCGGATGACGCTCCTTTTATTTTGCAGGAAAAAGGGGACTGAAAAAGCTTTTCAGTCCCCTTTTTGATTTCTAGGTGCCACTTAAGATCTGATGTTCTGATTTCCTTATCTCTCTTAGGTATAGTAATGGCAATAAATCGCCGGAACCCAAAAGCACAAAAAGTTAAGTAAGCCTGTTGATTGGAGAAGGCACGAAGACCCCTGCGGGATTGCAGCGAAAATGTTGAGACCCCACAGCGCGGAGCGCGATGAGGGTCAACTTCGCCCCGCGGAAAGCGAAGTGCCTGGAACGCAAATCAGCAGTCCTCATTTATACGGGGGGCGTTCAAAAGAGCAGACCTTCCCGGACCTGAATGTGGGAATCAGTGACAGGTTGTAAAATAAGTGGATGAATTCCCCCTAATTTCTAAAAAGCTTTAAAAATAGCTCAAATAGACGGAGAAATTCCGGCTATCAACTCAAAAAACAGGAAAAAGGGCAACTTCGCTTCCCTTAACCGGAAAATCTCCGCTTATTTTATGGCTTGCTGGCCACTCAAGTAACGGGAAGACTTCCAGATTTTTATAACCAATCCTTCACTAAACTGCTCAATCATTCGAATAAGCCTCTCATAAAGTAATACCACAAAATGTAAACTGTTCTTGGTTATAAGAATAAGCAACGACCCTTTACGAAATGAGCCAATCTTTATTCTGAGGTACAGTAATGGATTAATGAAATGCCGGAATCAAACCTGCAAAAAAGTTAATTAGACCTGTTGGTTGGAGTGCAAGGCACGTAGACTCCTCATAAAATGCATGCGCATTTTTCTCGTGCGAAGAAATATCGAGGAAGAGGATTCAACGTCCTGCGGGATTGCAGCGGCAATGCTGAGACCCCACAGGAGCACAGCAAAGAGGAGGCTCAGCGTCGCCCCGCGGAAAGCGAAGTGCCTGGAACGCAAATCAACAGCCTTCATTTATAAGGCAAAAAAAAATAGGAGCGCCATTTGACGCTCCTATTTTTTATGGTTAAAGCAAGGCGCTTCCGCTTTTAGTTTTACATATAACCCCAAATCATGGTAAGCAATGTACCAAACACAGTCACCAGGGCTATAAAGATCGAATAATAAATATTGGTGAAAATCGTTCCTTTGTCATCTGATTCTCCTGCGTGCATGAATACGACCAGCTGCAGTGCAGCCTGTATGAATGCCGTAATAACAAGGATCGTCAGCCCGACTGCATAGGACATGTCAAAGAAGTAAACCATGAGGGCCACTGCTGTCAGGATTAGTGAGAATACAAAGCCCATCACTTGTTTGCGAGGAAATAATTCGCTCATTGTTTACATCAGTCCTTTCAGGTAAATGAAGCTGAAGATGAAGATCCACACAACATCAAGGAAGTGCCAATACAGTGAAAAGATGAATGACTTATTGGCAGTGTGGGGATTCAATCCGCGTTTTTTCACCTGCAGCATGATTGCCAGTCCCCAGAAAATCCCGAACGTAACGTGGAGTCCGTGAGTCCCCAGTGTAGTGAGCAGGATCGCTGTAAAGGCGCTTGTCTGAAGTCCTGCACCGATATGGACATAGTGTATGAACTCGTATATTTCTACACTCAGGAATCCAAGTCCAAGAAGGATGGTAATCCCAAAGAATGCAAGCATCGCTTTTTTATTGCCGAGCCTCATGGCATGAATCGCCAGCCCGATCGTAAAGCTGCTCGTCAAAAGAACAAATGTCTCTATCAAAACAGGTGAGATCTCAAAGATTTCACCGGCAGACGGACCGCTTCCGGTCCTGTCCACCAAGGTAAAATATCCGGCAAAGAGTGTTGCGAAAAGCATGATTTCCGCACCAAGGAAAATCCAGAATCCCAATATCTTTGTCTTATTTTCTTCAGTACTAAATTCAAGCGGCAGCGAGTGATCTATTTTCATTAGTTAGCACCCCGCATATTAGTTTCATTTTCAGTTTTTTCGATTTCCTTAACCGGGATATGGTAGCCATAATCCTTTTGGAACGACCATACTGCCATGCAGGCAAAGATGCCGATCGTTGTGATGATGACTGGAATCCACATAGCAAAGATGAAGGAGAAGCCCCATGCAAAGAAGATGCAGCTTAAGATAAATGGCAAGCCGCTGTTATTCGGCATATGGATTTCTTCATATTTGCCAGGGAATAGGTTGTGTCCGTGTTTCTTCGCATCCCAGAGGCCTTCAGAAGTCTTCACCTCAGGCAGTACGGCAAAGTTATATACCGGCACCGGTGTGTTTGTCGCCCACTCAAGGGAACGTGCATCCCAAGGATCTGAACCGATATCTCTTGAAGCATAGCGTGTGCTGTAATACACATTGTATACAATCAGGGCGAATCCGACAGCAAGCCCTGCAGCTCCAATAAAGGAAAGCATATTCCAGATGCCGTATCCAGTAGCTTCAGAATAAGTGTACGCGCGGCGCGCCTGTCCGTCCAATCCTGAGAAGAACATCGGCATGAAAGCAAGGAGTGTACTCATGGAGATAATCCATGCAGTCAGCTTCCCGATCTTTTCGTTCAGGATGTAGCCGAACATTTTCGGCCAGTAGAAATGGAAACCGGCAAGCATCGCGAAAACTACACCCGGAATAATAACCATATGGAAGTGGGCAACCAGGAACATTGTATTATGATACTGGTAATCTGCAGCCGACATTCCGAGCATGACACCTGTTACCCCGCCGATTGTGAAAATCGGGATGAAGAGAAGGGAATAAAGCATTGGCGTCGTAATCGTAATTTTCCCTTTCCAGAGCGTCAGGAGCCAGTTGAAGATCTTAACTCCGGTCGGCACGGCAATCGCCATGGTTGTAATAGAGAAAATACTGTTTGTCAAAGCTCCCTGGCCCATTGTAAAGAAGTGGTGGGTCCAGACAAGGAAGGACAAGAGTGAAATGATCACCATGGATCCTACCATTGATTTATAGCCATAAAGGTTCCTGCGTGCGAACGTTGAGATGATCTCGCTGTATATACCGAAAGCAGGAAGTATCAGAATGTATACCTCAGGGTGTCCCCATACCCAGAAGAAGTTTGCCCACAGCATATCCATACCGCCATTGCTGGTCGTAAAGAAGTTGGTGGCAAATAATCTGTCAAGAGATCCCATTGCAAGAGCAACAGTCAGTACAGGGAAAGCAAATACGATAATGATGCTGGCAACAAGTGATGACCATGTGAACATTGGCATTTTCATCAATGTCATGCCAGGAGCACGCATCCTGAGGATGGTGGTTACCATATTGATACCGGTCATCAATGTACCCAAACCAGCGATTTGCAGTGAGAACATATAATAGTTGGTTCCGACTGATTCGCTGAACTCAGTCCCTGCAAGAGGGAAGTAGGAAGTCCAGCCGGCATCAGGCGAACCGCCGATAACGAATGAGATGTTCAGCAGCATGGCACCCATGAAGAAGAGCCAGAAGCTGAGTGCATTAAGTTTAGGGAAAGCAACGTCGCGTGCCCCGATTTGAAGCGGCACAACAAAGTTCATGAAAGCCATGATGAATGGCATTGCCATGAACAGAATCATAACTGTTCCGTGCGTTGTGAAAATTTCATTATAGTGCTGTGCGTCAAGGAGGGTATTGTCCGGCACAGCCAGCTGGGCACGCATCATGATGGCATCTGCGCCGCCTCGGAAAAGCATGAGCAGGGCAGAAATCAGATACATGATCCCAATCCGTTTATGATCGACTGTTGTCAGCCATTCTCTCCACAGATAGCCCCATTTTTTAAAATAAGTCAAGCCTGCAATGATGGCAATAACCGTTAAACCTATAGCAACCATTGACGCATAGATTACAGGGCTGGGATGCGGAATGGCAAAACGTTCAAAGAATTCCATAGGATTTTAAACTCCTTTCTAGGGTAGCGGGTCTGTTCTTATTAATGGCCTTCATGTTCTGAGTGGCCATTGTCGCCAGATCCGTCCTCTTCCATATCCATATGTTCATGATCTGAGTCAGCATCATGGCTGTCAGAGCTGGAACCATGGTTATGGCCGCCATGCTCGCCTTCAGGTGCGGGCATGAAATCAAGATGTGTTCCGGTATAAGTTGACTGTCCAAGATGCCCCGGTTCAAGCAGTTCATTGAATTTTTCTTCCGTAAGAGGCTCAGCCGTATCTTTCACGTCATCAACCCATTGGTCAAACTCTTCCTGCGGCATGGCTGTTACATTGAATGTATTTTCAGCAAAGCCTTTTCCGTTAAAGTTGGCATTGCGCCCCATATATTCACCGGGTTCATCTGCTCCCAGGTGCAATGTGTTGACCATATCAGCCATGGCATATTTTTGTCCGCCAAGCTGAGGGATCCAGAAGCTTGTGATCGGTCCGTATGAATAGAGCTTAAATTCAAGCGGGCGGTCAGTCGGTACATATAGATAGTTGACTGTTTCGATATCTTCTTCTGGATAGCTGAAATGCCATTTCCAGTTAGAAGATGATGCATATACGACTAAAGGCTCTTTGTCGCCGTATCCTGTAGGTGCTGATTCCACTTTATAGTTGCTTTGTGTGGATACAACCGATAGGAAGATGACGATCAGGACGGGGATACCGACACAGACCGCTTCGACCAGAAGATTTCCTTTAATATGCGGCGGTTCATAATCCTTGCTTTGCTTTGAAGAGCGGTATTTATAGAGCATATAAGCAAGCATGGCAAAAACCACAAGGACGATGACAGACATGATTGCCGTTGACAGGATGATGTCTTTTGCCTGGACGGCGGCCTGAGGCCCCTTGGGATCCAGCACCATCAGCGGCTCACAGCCTGATAGAATAGTAATGATTGTAAATATTCCTAAAAGCAAAGAATATTTCTTTTTCATGGATAAGCCCCTTTCTCAATGGCTGAAAGTTTAATAACATAATAATAGTGTATATGTTACATAGTTCACAATCTGTTATCATCATAAGCAATTTTAAAGGGTAATTCAATAGAATGTGAAAGGTGTCACAAATTGTTCAAGAAGATAGAAATTCTTTCCGAACTTTGCGGCATATTATTTGCACAACAGAAATTAAGGGGGCTTGCCAAGGCGGGGGAAACTCCTGCAGCTAAGCAGAAGAGGCATTATTTATAATGAAACATATATTATATAGATATAAGTTTACACTGCTTCTATATTGATTGAAAGGTATGGTAAAATTTAATAAAAAGCACGATTTTACAGGCGGGAGATGGTAATGTGAAAACGATGGCCCTTTACGACAATACTTGCCAGCTTTGCCAGATGACAAAAAAATCTTTCCAAAAGCTTGACCTGCTCCACAGGGTAGACTGGGTTTCACTCCAGAAATATGAACAGGAGCATGGAGAAATTCAGTTCAGCAGCAGGGAGCTGAGGAAAGAGCTTCATATTATAACTCCTGAAAAAAAGGTCCTGAAAGGTTTCTATGCAGTAAGAAGGCTGCTGCTGCTGTTCCCCCTGACCTTCGTTCTCGGGCTCTTTATGCACCTTCCTTTCGCATCTGCTGCCGGGGTTCCGGTATACCGGTGGATTGCACGGAACAGACACAAACTGCTTAGGAAGAAATGCAAGGACGGCAGCTGTTCCCTGTGATTAATTTCCATATCGGATTTTCTGCAGGTGCAGGATGAATTTCTTCTTGCTATAGCGGAGAAAATGATTGACGCCGCTACATCTGTACGTTATGATTTTACCTTGAACGGATACTCTCTTATCCCGAGCTGGTGGAGGGACAGGCCCGATGAAACCCAGCAACCTGCTAATGATGCTTTTGAAAACGGATATATGCTGAAAAGAGCATAACGGTTCAAATTACCAGCCAGCAATGGTCTGTTTTTAGCAAAGGTGCTAACCTGACGCAAGGAAGATTCCTTGAACGATAAGAGTGAAAGGCGCGAATCATTTTGCTTTCAACCTTTTCACTTTGGGAAGGTTTTTTATTTTGCATTTTGAGGGATGTCTTTTAATTGCATATTATGGAAGTTTTTGCATAAAGCTGATTTACAAGGGCTATGCATTTAACAGGATAAAATCATACAATTTCTATTGTGCCTGGCTTATATATAATGCCTTTGACCGGTTTTCTGCATCGGCGGTGACCTGCCTTTTCAGCACTTGCCTGAGAATGCACGTACCGGGGGATGGAACCAGCCGGTTATGCAGATTGTGAAGCAATGCATACGCGAGAGCGGGATAAAAACTCCATGTTTATTCAATACTACTTAGGGAATGAGTACCGTATCAATCCGAGGGGAAGAATAAGGTGTAGCGCCGGATAAGAACCTCACTCTATTCTTATAAATAAGGAGGAAATCAGATGTCAAATAAACGCCGTTTGTTTACTTCTGAATCAGTTACTGAAGGTCATCCGGATAAAATCTGTGACCAGATTTCTGATGCAATTTTAGACGCTATCTTAGCAAAAGACGCAAATGCCCGCGTTGCTGCTGAAACATCTGTTACAACAGGGTTAGTCCTTGTTGCAGGTGAAATTACAACATCTACATATGTTGATATTCCTAAGCTTGTCCGCGAAACAATCAAGGATATCGGCTATACCCGTGCTAAATACGGCTTTGATTCCGAAACATGTGCTGTCTTGACTTCCATTGATGAGCAGTCAGCTGACATTGCAATGGGTGTAGACCAGGCGCTTGAAGCGCGTGAAGGCCAAATGTCAGATGAAGAAATCGAAGCGATCGGCGCAGGGGACCAGGGCCTTATGTTCGGCTTTGCCTGCAATGAAACGAAAGAGCTTATGCCTCTTCCGATTTCCCTGGCGCACAAATTATCACGCCGCCTGACAGAAGTGCGCAAAGAAGAAATTCTTCCGTATCTGCGTCCGGATGGCAAGACACAGGTGACTGTTGAGTATGATGAGAACGACAAGCCGGTACGCATCGATACCATTGTCATCTCCACACAGCACCATCCTGAAATCAGCCTGGAGCAAATCCAGCGCAACCTGAAAGAACATGTCATCAATCCGGTCGTTCCAAAAGAACTGATCGATGAAAATACAAAATACTTCATCAACCCTACTGGCCGTTTTGTTATCGGCGGACCTCAAGGGGATGCAGGTTTGACTGGCCGCAAAATCATTGTTGATACTTACGGCGGATATGCACGCCACGGCGGAGGCGCATTCTCCGGCAAGGATCCTACAAAGGTTGACCGCTCAGCAGCTTATGCAGCCCGCTATGTAGCGAAGAATATCGTCGCTGCCGGCCTTGCTGATAAGGTTGAAGTGCAGCTTGCCTACGCCATCGGGGTAGCGCAGCCGGTTTCCATTTCTGTTGATACATTCGGAACAGGAACTGTGAGCGAAGATACGCTTGTCGACCTTGTCCGCGATAACTTTGATCTTCGCCCGGCAGGCATCATCAATATGCTGAACCTGCGCCGCCCTATCTACAAGCAGACTGCAGCTTACGGACATTTCGGCCGTACAGATGTTGATCTTCCTTGGGAGCGCACTGACAAAGCAGATACACTGCGCCAGCAGGCTGGAAAATAATCCTTATAAGAACAAAAAAGCGGGAGTGCTGAAATATGCAGCTCCCGCTTTTATATTTCGTCTAAGGGGATAGAGCGTTTAACGGTCTGCTGATCTGTGAATAATTCATGTAAATGCCTAATTTTTCCCCTGCCTGTTTTTCATGTTGATAGTGCCATTTTTTCAGGTTTAGTGGTAGTATTAGAGAGTATGTTTTTTGGGATTAATGTGTGATATGGCAGATTATGGCTGGCCGGGCAAACACTGCACCGGCATGAATGCCTTCCGCTGTTTTTTTCAGACGGAATGGGATTTTGACTAAATTGAAGAAGGTGAACTACATAATGTGCGGTTTTATCGGCTGTGTCCATGAAAATGCGCAAGTTCTGAACGATGCGCAAAAGCAGCAGTTTGAAAATATGAATAATATCATTACCCACAGGGGGCCTGATGATGCAGGCTATTACAATGATGAACATATCCAGTTCGGCTTCCGCCGCCTGAGCATCATTGACATCGAATGCGGCCATCAGCCGCTGACCTATGAAAATGAGAGATACTGGATCATTTTCAATGGCGAAGTCTATAACTATGTGGAGCTTCGCGAAGAGCTCATAAAAGAAGGCCTTACATTTGAGACCAATTCAGATACAGAAGTAATCATCGCGCTATACAGCCACCTGAAGGAAAAAGCGGTTGAAAAACTCCGCGGCATGTTCTCATTTGTGATCTGGGATAAACAGGAGCAGTCCTTATACGGGGCTAGAGACCATTTCGGAATCAAGCCTTTCTTCTACCTCGAAAATGATGGGAAAACATTTTTTGCTTCTGAAAAGAAAAGTATCCTGATGGCGCTGGAAAATGACGTCCTTAACTATGAGTCCCTTCAGCATTATTTGACTTACCAGTTTGTTCCGGAGCCGGAAACAATGTCCGCTGGCATCCATAAACTTGAACCGGGCCATTATTTCACAAAGAAAATCGGTTCTCCGATGGACATCAAACGCTATTGGAAAGCTTCCTTCCAGCCTGTCCAAAAGTCTGAGCCGGAATTTGTGAAAGAAATAAAAGACGTCCTGTTCGATTCTGTTAAAATGCATATGCGAAGCGATGTACCGGTTGGTTCATTCCTGTCCGGCGGCATCGATTCTTCCATCATTGCATCCATTGCAAAACAATACCATCCGAATATCAAAACATTTTCTGTCGGCTTTGAGCGGAACGGATTCAGCGAAATTGATGTAGCCAAAGAAACAGCGGATAAGCTGGGTGTTGAAAACATCAGCTATGTGATCACACCGCAGGAGTATATGGATGAACTGCCGAGGATCATGTGGCATATGGATGATCCGCTCGCAGATCCGGCATGTGTGCCTTTATATTTCGTTGCCCGTGAAGCACGCAAGCATGTAACGGTTGTCCTTTCAGGCGAAGGTGCGGATGAGCTGTTCGGCGGCTACAATATTTACCGTGAGCCCCAGTCGCTTGAAATGTTCAATAAAATACCGCAGGTCGGGAAAGCTTTCCTGAGGCTGATTGCCAGGATGATGCCTGAGGGCATGAAAGGCAAAAGCTTCATTGAACGCGGCGTGACTCCGATGGAAGAAAGATATATCGGAAATGCAAAAATGTTCACTGAAGAAGAAAAGCGCAGGCTGCTTGGCGTCTACCAGAACGGCATCGATTATAAAGATATCACAAGGCCTTTATATGCGGAGAGCCAGGGCTATGATCCTGTGGACCGTATGCAGTATATCGACATCCACACCTGGATGCGCGGCGACATTCTATTGAAGGCTGATAAAATGACCATGGCCCATTCCCTTGAGCTTCGCGTGCCATTCCTTGATAAAGAGGTATTCAATGTAGCTTCAAGGATTCCGACAAACCTGAAAACGGCCAATGGAACGACCAAATATATTTTGAGAAAAGCGGCGGAGGGCGTTGTGCCTGACCATGTGCTAACCCGCAAAAAGCTTGGCTTCCCTGTCCCGATCCGCCACTGGCTGAAGGACGAGATGAACGGATGGGCAAAAAAAATAATCCGCGAAAGCAGCACGGATCATTTGCTTAATAAAGACTATATTCTGAAGCTTCTTGAAGACCACTGCCAGGATAAAGCAGACAACAGCAGGAAAATCTGGACTGTGCTCATGTTTATGCTCTGGCATGATGTGTATGTCGAAAAGAAATATTCATTTGAAAAGGAACTGATCAGCGAACCATCCTTTCAGCCTATGAAAGGCTAGCGGGAAAGATAGGTAATTGCCTGTCTTCCCATCTGCACCCAGGCTTCTTCAAAGCCATCAATGGGTGCTTTTTTATTTTTCTCTCCTGTGAGCGGATCGTTAAAATATACGTATCCAGAATCATATCCTGTAATCAGGACAGAATGCTCTTTATAAGTGATCTTAACCGGCCCGCTAGGCGTCTCCCATGTCTGAAAATAATCCGGAGCCAATTTCTGATAGGCCGTGTTCGTAATCACCCAGACAGGCTGTCCATCTGATAGATGCGTTTTCAGCTCTGTAAAATCAGAACCGGTCAAATCAATTATTTCGCCGGGCAGGTACTTTTCGGCCAGATCCTTGACCGGCTTGTGGTATACACCAAGACCTGGCCCATCAAGGGAATACATGTCACCGATGAAGCCGTCGTTCGGATGGCCGTAATATACTTTGCCATTCTCCTTTTTGTAGGGAGTCGGTTCTTTTTCTATTTCCTTTGCGAGCGTCATTTTATCTGCCTGAACCCCGGCATGCTGCAGCAGCATGCTGAGACTAGTAACCTCGCAGCCCCGCGGAAGCTCAGGGAGCTGATGCAGAACAGGGGCGTCAAGCAGCACCTCATCCTTGATTTTTATGATAGGCCGGTCAAGTGTCTTGTCCAAAAAGGAACTCGCCGATGTCAAAGGAGATTTGATCCAGGACTTGATCCGGTCTGCAATACCGCCTGGCGAACCTGGCTGATTATGGTCAATGGCTATGGCCCCTGCAAGGAGTACAGCGATGAAGATAAATAGAATAAAAGGGCTGAAGAGACGCTTTCCTTTCTTTGCTTTTAAAAGAAGAGAAAGAAAAAAGATCAGCAGCAATAGAATAACAATAAAGAGATAATTCATTTGCACCACCTTGTGTTATCGTGTTCCAGCCCATTCAGCCGCTTTTGGCTGATAAGCATAAGTTTTTTCCAATAGGGTAACTATAAAGTAACTAGCCTGTCCGTTATGCAGCCGCCTTCTAGTCTTTGAGCGACTTATAATACTGGCCCTTTTCGGCATATTCGCGGCTGATCCGTTCCATATCCTTAATATCCTCTTCTGTCAGTTCCCTGATTACCTTTGCTGGCCTTCCGAATGCAAGTGTATTGGGCGGGATCTTCTTGCCTTGAGCTACCAGGCTGCCGGCCCCGATAAAGGCGCCTTCCCCGATTTCGGCATTGTCGAGGATGATAGACCCCATGCCGACCAGCGCTTTTTTGCGGATGATGCAGCTGTGAAGGATGACCTGGTGTCCGATGGTCGCTTCATCTTCAATGATTAACGGGTTGCCAGGACTTTGGTGAAGGACGGAATTGTCCTGCACATTTACTTTTTTTCCGATGATTGTCGGGGCTACGTCGCCGCGGATAACCGTATTGAACCAGATGCTGGATTCGTCGCCAATTTCAACATCCCCGGTGATGGTCGCATAATCAGCGATATACGCTGTCGGCGAAATGCGGGGGAATTTCCCTTTATATGGGTAGATCATTTTATACACTCCCTAGTTGTAATAGTTAGATTTTATCATTTTTTGTCGGAGCAAGCCGCCATTTTTTTCAGAAGATTGTACTTTCTGGCGAAGCTGCCATTTGGCAAACAGCTTCAGATTATAGGATAATGCTAGTAGAAAATTTGTGTACTAACAGGAGGAAGACTATGTGGAAATGGGAAGCTGAAGGTGAAGCTAAAGCGGTGATCGTTATGGTCCATGGTGCTATGGAGCATCATCGCCGATACGGCTGGCTTATCGAAATGTGGCGTTTATCCGGTTTTCATGTAATTATGGGCGATCTTCCCGGCCAGGGCATGACAACCAGATCAAGAAGAGGCCATATCGACTCCTTTGATGAATACATATTTGAGATTAAGGACTGGATCCAGGCTGCCTATCAGTTTGAACTGCCGGTATTTCTGCTGGGGCACAGCATGGGAGGCCTGGCGTCAATCAGGCTGCTTCAGGAAGAACGGATGAATCTGGCAGGGATCATCTTGTCCTCGCCATGTCTAGGGCTCATTCAAAAGCCATCCGGTATGCTGAATCTTTTATCTTACGGACTTAATAGAGTGGCTCCGAGCCTCAGGATGAGTTCCGGACTGACGATTGAAATGGCCACAAGAAACAAGGATGTCCAGGAGGCAGATCTGAATGACAGCCTTTATGTGACAAAGGTGTCTGTCAGATGGTACAGGGAGCTGGTCCATGCCATTAAGCTCGCTTTTGAAAATCAGGAAAAGACACAGGATATCCCCATGCTTGTTATGCAGGGAGGGGAGGACAAGATTGTCAATAAAGCGACGGTTAAAAACTGGTTCAATCAGGCGCCCTTGTCTGAAAAAAGGTTCAAGGAATGGCCTAAATGCTATCATGAAATCTTCAATGAACCGGAACGGGAAGAAATTTTCGAGTATGCCAAGGACTTTGTCGACAGCCAGCTGAAAACGCTCGGCTACCTTGTATAAGAGGTGTTGAAATGACTGTACCTTCCATGCCAATCCCTTTAATGACAAAGGTATATAAAAAAATCATCCCTGAAGTCCACCGCGAGCTGGCGTACTGGAGGGAAAGGGCCGGGAACATCCCTGATCCTGAGCTTAGAAAGCAGGCTCTGGCTAGCATCGGCCATAAAGCCTTCCACTGCGAGGGAGGCGCCATCATGGCCCTTTTGGCCAAGGACCGGTATAAGGAGGCTGTCCGGTTCATTGTCGCCTATCAGACGGTAAGCGATTATCTGGACAATCTTTGTGACAGAAGCACCTCCCAGGATCCTGCTGATTTCTCCGCCCTTCATGAGGCTATGGAAGATGCCCTTTCCCTGGAGCCGGGATCAGGTGATTACTACCGGGAGCGGCAGGAGAAAGAGGACGGCGGTTATCTCGCAGAATTGACCGGAGCCTGCCGGGGGATGCTGAGGGGCTGCAGGCATTATGAAAGCATCCGCTCTTATTTGAAGGAGCTTTGCCGCTATTACTCCGATCTGCAGATCCATAAACATGTCTGTCCCGAAGAACGGGTCAATAGGCTGCAAAATTGGCATGCAGAATACAGAGGACTTGTTCCTGAAATGGAGTGGTATGAATTTTCAGCCTGTTCAGGCTCTACACTCGGGATTTTCAGTCTTGTGTCCTGCGCCCTGTCTGATGAATTTGCCGAGGAGGATGCAGCAAAAATCCGCCGCGGCTATTTTCCTTATATCCAGGGACTTCATATCCTCCTCGATTACCTGATCGACCAGGAGGAAGACCTGGAGGGAGGAGATTTGAATTTCTGCTTCTATTATCAGGATGAACAGCAGCTTTTTGCACGATTGCAGCACTTTATTGCCGAGGCGGATAAGCATATTGAAGGCCTGCCGCACAAAAGCTTCCACCGGCTCATCAACAGGGGGCTGCTCGGCATTTATCTCTCCGATGAAAAAGTGCGCAGGCAAAAGCATGTGCGCCGCCTGGCCCGCCATATCATAAAAACAGGCGGTCCGGTCAGCTATTTCTTTTATGTGAATGGAAGGGCCTATCGGACTGTGCAAAAATGGGTGCCCGCTGGATTAGCCAGGCTGCTTTTTTAAAAATTGCATTGTAAAGCGCTGTCCCAGGTCAGCGCTTTTTTTATTGGATAAAAGAGGCATTAAAACCTGCCCGGCCTGCACCCCGAAGTCTTTCCTCCCGTCATTGCAGCGCTAAAACAAAGAAGCCTGCACAGCGGCAGGCTTTCATCTTTTTTCGATGGCTATAATAAAAGGCGGTTTATTGGCCTGGTTGATAAATTGGTATTGCAGGACATGAGCGCGCTCCTGCTCAATGGTTTTAACATATCGCAGGAGATAGTCCCTTTCAACCGCCCCTTCAAAATGTCCATGGTAGATCACCAGGACGATGACAGCTTCTGCTGGCATGACTTCCAGGAGCTGTTCAATTGCAGAAATGGTTGTGCGCGGCCGGGTAACCACAGTTTTGTCGCTTCCCGGCAGATAGCCCAGATTGAAGATGGCCGCAGCAATCTTCTTATGATGGACAGGCGGTATGCATTCCAGGAGCTGTTCGTGGCCGCTGTGGAAAAGGGTTGCGCGCTCTTCCATGCCATGTCCGGATAAGCGGATTCTGCTATTATGTATAGCCTGTTCCTGGATGTCAAACCCATATACCCGCCCATTCGGCCCGACTAGATTGGCCAGGTAAAGGGCATCATGGCCATTGCCAAGAGTGGCGTCTACAACAATATCCCCGGGACTTACCGCTTTCTCAAGGATGGTCCGGGCATAGGGAAGAATTCTCTCAAGTTTCATGACAAACCTCCAATTGCATAACTGTATGTATTATAGGTATAAGCTATTAAGACAAAACAGGCTGCACCGATCGTTTCCGGTGCAGCTGATGCGGACATGACTTACTGTAAAGCACCGGTTTCAGAAGGCTGTGTATAATATTTTCCCTGCCAGCTGCCGCGGCGCTTCATCTCTGCATCAATGGAATTGAGGACATCCCATTTATTGACGCTCCACATAGGGCCAATCATAAGATGGATCGGTCCATCCCCCGTTATCCGGTGGATAATCATTTCTGGAGGAAGGATTTCAAGCTGATCGCAGACGAGGCGGACATAGTCTTCCTGGGAGAGAAATTCAAGCATCCCTTTCTCATACTGCTTGACCATCGGTGTTCCTTTCAGGAGGTGAAGAAGGTGAATCTTTATTCCCTGAACATCAAGCTTGGACACCTCACGGGCCGTCTCCATCATCATGTCCGGCGTTTCAAGCGGAAGGCCATTGATGATATGCGAACAGACGCGGATGCCATGCCTGCGGAGTTTGCTGACACCGTCAGTATAGCACTGATAATCATGCGCCCTGTTGATCAGCCGGGCAGTACCCTCATGCACTGTCTGCAGGCCAAGCTCTACCCATAGATAAGTTCTTTCGTTCAGTTCAGCCAGGTATTCGATAACATCATCTGGAAGGCAGTCCGGGCGTGTCGCTATCGACAGGCCGACAACATCTTCCTGGGCAAGCACCTTTTCGTAGCGCTCCCTCAATACTGCGACAGGTGCATGGGTGTTGGTGAAGGCCTGGAAGTAAGCCATATACTTGCCATCTTTCCATTTATGATGCATCTTCTGTTTAATTTCATTAAATTGGTTTTCCAGATCATCAGCCCGGTTGCCGGCAAAGTCGCCTGAGCCGGCAGCACTGCAGAAAGTACAGCCGCCAAAGGCACGTGTACCGTCCCGGTTCGGGCAGTCAAAACCTCCATCAAGAGCCACTTTGAAGACTTTATGGCCAAAAACCTGGCGGAGATGGTAATTCCACGTATGGTATCTTTTATTGTCTGAGGCAAATGAAAAAGGATTGGCCTGATTCATGTCAGACACCTCCTTTAATGGACGCGGGGCATCCGCTTTTCTATTATGGATTTTACCATAAATTAAATTGAAGGGGCATGCGGTATTTACTTTATTGATTTTGGACTATTCGTCTGAGGCAAAAGTTTACATGCCTTTGAGCTGTGCTGAAAAACTGGCAGATAATTATCTAGCTGAATGAGCCCAAATTCAACAGCACTGTTTAACAGAGCAAAATTGCCAATCAGCTCGATATGGGAGTGGTCTGCCATGATTTCCCGCCTTATGTCTGTGATAGAAATGTCCCCGTGAAACACACTAATAGGGAAGCTTAAAGCTTCTCCACTGATTTATAAGGAGGGTATAAGATGGCTACCCGTCAATCTGTAGAACAATTTCTTCAGCAGTGTGAAGATGCGATAAGAAATGCAAACGAGCAGTACCAGCAGGCAAGCATGCAGGAACACTTCAATAATCATGAATACACAGATGCAATGCAGGGGCTTGAGGCTGCCTTCAATGATATGGCTGATCTTGCCCACAGCGCCAATGCACAGCAGCGGGAGCAGCTCCACAGGATGAGGCTTCAGCTGCAGCAGCTTCAGAACAGCATGACACTGCTCAGGCATTAAGGGGGAAGCATGATGAAAAAACGTTCAAAGCAGAATAATCCGGAACAAAAGACAAGAAACGGCATCAATAACCAGGATATTGAGCTTGGCAGGGATTATGATCCTGTAAAAGAATCAAAAAAGAAATATGAAAAAAATCTCGGGAGCCAGCCCATCAAGTCGAAGCAGCATCCTGAGCCTGAACAGCTTTCATAAAAAGAAGCCGGCTCATCCAGAATGAGCCGGCTTCACCTATTATCCCAGCCTGGCAAGGAAGCCTTCAACCGTTTGATTGAATAAATCAGCTTCTTCAAGGAAAGGGCAATGGCAGCTGTCTTCAAAGATGACCAGCTCAGAATCAGTGCTGTGCTCCTGTATATATTGGCCAGCCGCGACAGGTATCAGTTTTTCCTCCCGTCCATAACAGAGCAGGGACGGCTTTTTCAGGGTGGGATAGAGCGCACGGTAATCAACGATTGATTGATCAAACAAGATGCTTGAAGCGATCGATTCAGGCATTGCGGTAACAGCATCCATCATCCATTCAAAATCTCTTTCCGCAATGGTTTTTTTGAACATCAGCGGCAGGAATCCGCTCACAAACCCGTGCCTGTTATTTTGAATCTCCTGCATAAAATGGATAAGGGCAGGCATATCAAACGCACCCATTGGAAAATCAGGCCACTTGAAATCAGAAGGCAGTTCATCAACGATGATCGTTCCCTTAAGATGTTCCTCCCCGAACTGCTTAATATACTCCCAGACGACAAAAGCTCCCATTGACCAGCCGGCAAGGACCACATCTTTTAACTCAAGCTTTTCCATAAAGTCATGAAGATCCCTGGCATATGAAGAAATGGTATGGCCGGAGTGCGGCTTGCCTGATTTCCCATGCCCCCTCATATCGACGGCAATGGTTCTCGCCCCGGAAATCCTTCCGAGCTGCTTTCTGAAAAAAGCGCTGCTCATCCAGACGCCATGTATGAAAATGACCGGTGTCCCGGTTCCTGAATCCTCATAATACAGTTCAAGGTAATCGCTGATGGCTGCCCTTGGCATGAAAACTCCTCCTTTATTTTTAGATGGAAAATGAATATAAACCCACATGCTATACACGCTTTCCGCCTGTTATCCATTGAGAAAAACAGCTGCTGGGCAGGACGATATTTTCTTCTGTTTATTTTTATTCAATCCCTGGAAAGTTTAGGCGAAAAAACATGAAACTTTTCTATTGCAGGGAAGGGTAAAAACCACTAGAATTGTTTTGGTGTTCGAAATATTATTTAAGCAAAGGAGCGTTTTTCATGCCTCGTGCCCTCTGGCTTTTAATTATAGGGATGGCGGTGAATGTAACAGGCTCTTCTTTTTTGTGGCCTCTTAATGCCATTTACATTCACGACCATCTGGGCAAGTCGCTGTCGGTTGCGGGGATTGTGCTGATGCTCAATTCTGCAGCCAGTGTTGCCGGAAATTTATACGGCGGATATCTTTTTGATAAAATCGGGGGATATAAATCAATCCTCCTTGGAATAGGCATTACAGTATTAGCTCTCACAGGCCTTACCATCTGGCATGGATGGCCGCATTATGTGATCTTCCTGACTGTCATCGGATTCGGATCCGGGATTGTTTTTCCATCCATGTATGCCATGGCCGGTTCGGTCTGGAAGGAAGGCGGGAGGAAATCGTTCAACGCCATTTATGTAGCTCAGAATCTGGGTGTCGCGGTTGGAGCAGCTCTTGGAGGGCTTGTCGCCTCATATTCCTTCCAATTGATTTTTCTTGCGAATGCACTGATGTATATCATTTTCCTTTTGATAGCTGTCTTTGGGTATAAAGGGATCCAGACGATTTCCGGAAACCAGACATCTGTCCTGAAAGAAAACAAAAGGATCAAGAACCATGCCAAGCTGTACGCATTATTGATCCTTTGTGCCGGCTATCTGTTGTGCTGGGTCGGCTATGTCCAGTGGCAGTCCACGATTGCGGCTTATACACAGGAAATCAATATTTCCCTGAAGCAATACAGCCTGCTGTGGACCATCAATGGAGCACTTATCGTCCTTGGACAGCCGTTTTTAAATGTAATTCTGAAAAAAATCGGCAAGAATCTGAAGACACAAATCATTACCGGGATCATCATATTCATCGTTTCATTTGCCCTGGCAGCTTCTGCTGAGCAATTCTCTGCATTCATTGCTTCCATGGTCATTCTCACAATCGGTGAAATGCTCATTTGGCCGGCTGTGCCGACTATCGCCAATGATCTTGCCCCAAAAGGGCGGGAAGGTTTCTACCAGGGAATCGTCAACAGTACGGCGACCGGCGGCCGGATGATCGGGCCGCTTCTTGGAGGAATCCTTGTAGATTTAAATGGGATGGGCATGCTGTTCTCCGTATTGATCGGACTGCTGGTCATTTCCATCTTTACAACCATCATGTATGATAAAAAGCTAAAACAGTCGGAAGAAATGACTGTTCGTGCATCCTAAGCGCCGGATTCCGGTGCTTTTTTTATTTGGCTGTGCTAGTCCATGTTTCACCCACATTTCTGTCATTCAATCTGTCCAATTGTTCTGTGAAGTATTTATTTACAAAGGCAGGCGATAAGATGAGGGGAAATTATACTTGAATTCTTCCAAAGCGGTTCTAACTGCCATCAAAGTTTAAATAAACCTGTTCATTGCAGTGCAAGGCACGTAGACTCCTGCGGGATTGCAGCGACAATGCTGAGACCCCGCAGCGCGCAGCGCGAGTTATCATGAACGAAACTAGCTCCTACTCGTAACATCGTAGGTTAATCTGGTTAGAATGTTTACTGTTAAA